>NZ_CM145493.1:0-2500 GCF_055521635.1 Novosphingobium sp. BL-S-20
GTGTGGTTGCGGGGGTAGGATTTGAACCTACGACCTTCAGGTTATGAGCCTGACGAGCTACCGGGCTGCTCCACCCCGCGTCACCGAGTGTTGCGTTCGAGCGGAACGCGAAGAGGGCCTTCGAGGGCCCTCTTTGGGGCACTTTAGTGCCCTTTGTCATTGTGATGGGTTTTTCAGCACGCCGGCTACAATGCCTGGCGACGTCCTACTCTTCCAACGCTTGAGCGTTAGTACCATTGGCGCTGACAGGTTTCACGGCCGAGTTCGAGATGGGATCGGGTGGGTCACTGACGCTATGGTCACCAAGCAATGGAGACGGCGTGCTGTTTTTTAATCGATTGCCCGTGCTGCTCCATGTGGAGCTGATATCTGGCTGGATGATCGTCCGATCATCAAGACAAGCGCTGCTTGTTGGCAGGGTTGTCATTGATGGTGGGATTCATCAAGCATGAACAGAGTTATTAGGACCGGTTAGCTCCATGCGTTACCGCACTTCCACACCCGGCCTATCAACGTGATGGTCTATCACGACTCGAAGATACCTAATCTTGAGGGAGGCTTCCCGCTTAGATGCTTTCAGCGGTTATCCCGTCCATGCATAGCTACCCTGCTGCGCTCCTGGCGGAACGACAGGTACACCAGAGGCATGTTCAACCCGGTCCTCTCGTACTAGGGTCAACTCCTCTCAAGTATCGACGCCCACGGCAGATAGGGACCAAACTGTCTCGCGACGTTCTGAACCCAGCTCACGTACCACTTTAATTGGCGAACAGCCAAACCCTTGGGACCTGCTCCAGCCCCAGGATGTGATGAGCCGACATCGAGGTGCCAAACGATTCCGTCGATATGAGCTCTTGGGAATCATCAGCCTGTTATCCCCGGCGTACCTTTTATCCGTTGAGCGATGGCCCTTCCACGAGGGACCACCGGATCACTATGACCGACTTTCGTCTCTGCTCGATTCGTCAATCTCGCAGTCAGGCAGGCTTATGCCATTGCACTCTTGCAGCCGGTTTCCAACCGGCCTGAGCCTACCATCGCGCGCCTCCGTTACTCTTTAGGAGGCGACCGCCCCAGTCAAACTACCCGCCACAGAGGGTCCCTGCACCGGATAACGGTGCGAGGTTAGACATCAGAACATAACAGGGTGGTATTTCACCTATGGCTCCACACCAGCTGGCGCCGGTGCTTCAAAGCCTCCCACCTATGCTACACAATTCTATCCTAATGCCACTCTGAAGCTGCAGTAAAGGTGCACGGGGTCTTTCCGTCTAACCGCGGGTACTCCGCATCTTCACGGAGAATTCAATTTCGCTGAGCATATCCTGGAGACAGTGGGGAAGTCGTTACGCCATTCGTGCAGGTCGGAACTTACCCGACAAGGAATTTCGCTACCTTAGGACCGTTATAGTTACGGCCGCCGTTTACCGGGGCTTCAATTCGGAGCTTGCACTCCTCCTCTTAACCTTCCGGCACCGGGCAGGCGTCAGACCCTATACGTCGTCTTGAAGCCGACTTAGCAGAGTCCTGTGTTTTTGCTAAACAGTCGCTACCCCCTGGCCTGTGCCCCCCGACAGAGCTTGCGCTTAGCCGGGGCCTCCTTCTTCCGAAGGTACGGAGGCAATTTGCCGAGTTCCTTCAGGATACTTCTCTCAAGCGCCTTGGTATACTCTACCTGACCACCTGTGTCGGTTTCGGGTACGGTCTATACGGTGGGGCTATTTCCTGGAACCTCTTCAAAGCACAACCAATCCAATAAGGTTGTACAATACACGAGATCCGTCACACACCACCAGGCCCACGAATATTAACGTGGTTCCCATCGACTACCCCCTTCGGGCTCGTCTTAGGGGCCGGCTCACCCTGCTCAGATTAGCTTTAAGCAGGAACCCTTGGTCTTTCGGCGAGAGGGCATCTCACCCTCTTTATCGCTACTCATGTCAGCATTCGCACTTCCGATACGTCCACGGTCGGTTACCCTTCCGCTTCACTCGCTTACGGAACGCTCCGCTACCGCTCAGATCAAAGATCTGAACCCTAAGCTTCGGTGCATCACTTTAGCCCCGTTACATTTTCGCCGCAGGAACCCTTATTTAGACCAGTGAGCTGTTACGCTTTCTTTAAAGGATGGCTGCTTCTAAGCCAACCTCCTGGTTGTTTTGGGATTCCCACATGCTTTCCCACTTAGTGATGACTTGGGGACCTTAGCTGTAGGTTAGGGCTGTTTCCCTTTTGACGACGGACCTTAGCACCCGCCGTCTGTCTGCCGGATAAGTCTCGTTGGTATTCGGAGTTTGGTTAGTATTGGTAGATCTCGCGACCCCCGCAACCATCCAGTGCTCTACCCCCAACGGCATACATCCGACGCTCTACCTCAATAGATTTCGCGGAGAACCAGCTATTTCCCGGCTTGATTGGCCTTTCACCCCTAAACACAACTCATCCGAGAATTTTTCAACATTCAACGGTTCGGTCCTCCAGTGCGTGTTACCGCACCTTC
>NZ_CM145493.1:7500-55000 GCF_055521635.1 Novosphingobium sp. BL-S-20
CCGGATCGGTGCGGCCGATGCTCGGCTTCAGTTCGATGTCCTTCGTGCTGAGCGCCAGCGCCGCGATCGGCCAGCGTTCGCAGGACCTCATCGTCGGCCGCCTGCTCGGCATCGCCGCGACCGGCCTGTTCAGCCGTGCGAGCGCCCTGGCGGGACAGCTCACCACCCTCGTCACCGGCGCGATCGGCAGCGTGTTCTACTCTGCCTTCGCCCGCAAGCGCGATGCCGGTGAGCCGCTGGCGGAGCCTTACCTCCACCTCGTCGCCTGCTATACCGCGCTGAACTGGGCCGCGATGATCGGGCTGGCGCTGGCCGCCGAGCCGCTGGTCATGCTGCTCTACGGCCCCAACTGGATCGGTTCGGCGTCGTTGCTGCGCTGGACGGCGCTGGGCGAGATCTTCTTCGTCGCCATCCCCTTGCAGATGGACGTGCCCCTCCTGCTCGGCCAGATTCGCCGTCTCGTCTGGGTGAACCTGCTCGACACTGCCGCCGCCGTGGTGATCCTGACCGCGGGCTGCTTCATCAGCCTCGAAGCCGCAGGGATCAGCCGTGTGGTATACGGCTTCGTCTGGTGGGCGATCTACGCGGTCTATCTCGGCCGACTGATCGGGTTCCGCTTCGGCGCGCTGATGGCCGTCTACACGCGCAGCGGCATCTGCGCGCTTGCCGCCGGAGTGCCGCTGATGATCGCGCGCTGGCAGGGCATGGACCTCGGACTGCTCGCCCTGCTCCTGCTGAGCGCGAGCGGCGTGCTCGCCTGGCTGGCCGCCCTGGCCGCGACGCGCCACCCCGCCTGGAAGGAAGTGCGGATGATGGTGGACGCGCTCTCCCGCCCGATCCTCTCGCGCCGCGCGGGCTGAACCGCCATGCGGATGGCCTATCTGCTGCTCGCCCACGATGCGCCGGAGCAACTCGAACGGCTGATCGAGACCCTGCTTGCCGGAGCCCCCGAGGATTTCGCGGTGATCCATGCCGACCGCCGCTCGGCGCTCTGGCACGGCTTACAGCAACGCCTGCCCGGACCGGCGGGCCGCGTCCATCTCGTTCCGGACCCGGTAGCGGTGCGCTGGGGACACTGGAGTCAGGTCGCCGCCACCGAAAAGCTGGTGCGCGAGGCCGTCCGCCTCGGCTGCGACCATGCCCACCTCCTCAGCGGCGCCGACTGGCCGACGATCTCGCGGGACCGGATGACCGCGCAGCTCGAACAACGCCTCTGCCACGTCGAGGTCCGCCCCGGACATAGGGCCGAGCGCATGCAGACTTATCGTTTCGACACCCGCTGGCTGCGGCTCGATCCCGCGCAGGACCAGATCGCCTATGCCGCGACATGGGAGCTTCGCCGCCTTGCGCGCTGGCTCGACGAAGCGCGTGGCAAGTTCGGCCGGGAACGTTCGCAGCCGTTCGGTCCCTGGGCCTATGGCTCGCAGTGGTGGTCGCTGCCCACCGATGCGCTGGAGATGCTCGCCGGCGAACTGCCGCGCATTCTGGGCAGCGGAAGGTTGAAGGGCACGCTCTGCTGCGACGAGCATGTCGTTCCCACCCTGATCGCCCGCTTCTTTCCAGACCGGATCGCCGGAAACCGCCGCTTCGTGCAGTTCCCCGGCGGCGCTTCCAGCCCCCGCCTGCTGGAGGCCCATGACCTTCCCGAAATCGCGGGCAGCGGGGACTGGTTCATACGCAAGGTCTCGCTCACGCACGATCCGTTCTTCCTCGCGCTGCCCGCCGCGCCAGTTGCCCCGGATCGGGACGCACGGAATGCGGAAACGTTAGGATAGCGCCCGCCGCGGTGGTATGATCGACCCTGCGACATCCGCAAGATAGCGGTGCGCAGGAGAGAACGATGCCAGGAGCAGCCCTCGGGCTGACGCTCCTCTTCGCCGAACTGGCGATTATGGGCGCCCAGCCTGTACCCTCACAGCCTTCAACTGTTCAGCCCTTGCCTGTGCAACCGGGGCCAGCCCAGCCTGTGCCCTTTGCGGTCCAGACCCCAAAAACCGGGATACAGCACCTCGAAACCGATATGGACGCTCCGATCCAGGGGCAGACCGACAACGACGATCGCATGACGGTTGCGGTGGGCCTTCAGGGCCGCGGCCCCTATCGCTTCCTGATCGATACCGGCTCGCAGGCCACCGTGGTTTCCTCGGCGCTTGCCGGAACGCTCGGCCTTGTTCAGGGGCCGCCGGTGACGGTCATCAGCATGGGTGGCACCACCAGCGTCGCCACTGCGCGGCTCGAATCGCTGGATATCGGGCTGAAATCCTACTTCGACCTTACAGTGCCGCTGCTGGACCGCCAGCATATCGGCGCGGACGGCATCGTCGGCACCGACAGCCTGCAGAGCCAGCGCGTCGTGCTCGATTTCACGAAGAACACGATCGCCATCGGCGACGCCAGAAGCCTCGGCGACAATAGCGGCTACGAAATCGTCGTGCGCGCCCGCAAGAAGGAAGGGCGGCTGATCATGACCAATGCCACGATCGACGGCATTCGCGTCGATGTGGTGATCGATACCGGCTCCAGCACCACGATCGGCAACCTCGCGCTGCAACGCGCGGTGCGCGACAGGTTCGCCGGGCAGACCACCCTGATTTCCGTGACGGGACACGAACTGCCCGCAGGCCTGGGCTTTGCGGAAAAGTTGCAGATCGACGATGCGTTTCTGTCAAACGTACTGATCGCCTTCGCCGATGCGCCCGCCTTCAAGGAGTTGAAACTGGTCAAGCGCCCGGCGATCTTCCTCGGCATGCACGAACTGCGGGCCTTCCGGCGCGTCGCCATCGATTTCCCGACGCGGCGCATCCTGTTCGACGTACCGAAGAAGGGAGCGGCGGATTCGAGGACGCCGAATTCCAAAGGATCGTGAGGGACGCCTGCAAGCCATGGCCCATTCGCCAACCGCATGATTGTCTATCGTCCCCGGCACCCTAAATAGCGCCGATGCCACCCGATACCGCCGTCAACGATTCGCGCGCCCGCCATGATGGCTGGCGCACCCTGCTGCGCTTCATGCCGTACCTCTGGCCCGCCGGAAATCCGGCGCTGCGCTGGCGGATCGTCTGGGCCTGCCTGTTCATCCTGCTCTCCACCGCGACCCAGCTCGCCCTGCCCTATCTGATGAAGTGGGCGGTCGACTTGATGGGCGCGACAGGTCCGAAGCTGGTGCAACTGGCGATGCTCATGGTGCTCGGCTATGCGGCGGGGCGCCTGATCCAGACCGCTTTCGACAACTTCCGCAACATCGTGTTCGAGCGTGTGGGGCAGGACGCGACGCGCGAACTGGCGGAGAACGTCTTCGGCCAGCTCCACCGCCTGTCGCTGCGCTTCCACCTCGCCCGCCGGACCGGCGAAGTGACCAAGACGATCGAACGCGGCACCAAGAGCATCGACACGATGCTCTACTTCATGCTGTTCAACATCGCGCCGACGATCCTGCAACTGCTGGTCGTGGCGGTGATCTTCTACATTAACTTCGGCCCCGGTCTCGTGATCGCCACCGCCGTCGCCATCGCCGCCTATATCTGGGTGACGCGCACGATCACCGAATGGCGCACCAAGCTGCGCGAGCAAATGAACCGGCTCGACGGCCAGGCGCTGGCGCGCGCGGTGGATTCGCTGCTCAACTACGAGACGGTGAAATACTTCTCCGCCGAGCACCGCGAACAGGAACGCTATGCCCAGGCGACCCGGGCCTATTCCGTCGCCGCCGTGAAGAGCGAGAATTCGCTGGGCCTGCTCAACATCGCCCAGGGCGTGGTGATCAACCTGCTGATGGCGGGTGCGCTGGGCTATACCGTCTGGGGCTGGTACAAGGGTAACTACACGGCGGGCCAGCTGGTCTTCGTGCAGACCTACCTGACCCAGCTGTTCCGCCCGCTCGACATGCTGGGCATGGTCTACCGCACGATCCGGCAGGGCCTGATCGACATGGCGGATATGTTCCGCCTGCTGGACGAACCGCAGGAAGTTTCCGACAAGCCCGGCGCTCCGGCGCTGGCGATCCGGCAGCCCTCGATCGTGTTCGACAACGTGGTGTTCGGCTACGAGCCCGACCGCCGCATCCTCAAGGGCCTGTCGTTCGAGGTGCCAGCCGGGCAGAACTTCGCCGTCGTCGGCCCCTCGGGCGCGGGCAAGTCCACCCTCGCACGGCTGCTGTTCCGCTTCTACGACCCGCAGGAAGGCCGCATCCTGATCGACGGGCAGGACATCGCCGGAGTGACGCAAGAGTCCCTGCGTGCCGCGATCGGCATCGTCCCGCAGGACTCGGTGCTGTTCAACGACACCATCGGCTACAACATCGGCTATGGCCGCGACGATTCCACACAGGCGGATATCGAACTCGCCGCGCGCGGCGCCGCGCTGATGGGCCTGATCGACCGCCTGCCGCAAGGCTTCGCCACCGAAGTCGGCGAACGCGGCCTCAAGCTATCGGGCGGCGAGAAACAGCGCGTGGCCATAGCCCGCACGCTGGTGAAAAACCCGCCAATCCTGCTGCTGGACGAGGCCACTTCGGCGCTCGACACCCGCACCGAGCAGGACATTCTCGCCACCCTCCACCGCGTCTCGGAAAACCGCACGAGCCTGTCGATCGCCCACCGCCTGTCGACGATCGCGGATTCGGACCGGATTCTCGTGCTGAACGAAGGACGGCTTTCCGAAAGCGGAACCCACGGCGAACTGCTGCGGCAGGACGGCCTCTACGTCGAAATGTGGGCGCGGCAGGCAGCCGAGGCAGAAGCGATGATCGAAGCCGCGCAATAACGACACGCGCGGCGGGAAAGGGGAACCATGCCGGGCTTCGAGGGTTCCGCAAGGAACAACCTCCCCGGAGCCGACCCCCGCGTGAAAATGCCCCCGATGTCCGCCGTCCTGCTGCTCATGGCCTCACTGGCGCCCCTGATCCCCGCCGCCATGATCGCCGGACCTGTTTTCGCCCAGCCCCGGCCTGCCCCCCGCGCTTCTTCAACGGGCGTGGAAGCGCCGCAAATGGCCGAAGCAGCAGTTCGCCAGCATCTCGCGCAGGCCGACTAACCAAGACACAGCCATCCTCCCTTCCGGCGTAATCTCCCCAATAATCCCAAGGGCGACAACCGGATTGCCCCTGCCGCAGGTTCGCCGGACACTCGGTGCCGCGAACAACCAGGCGGCAGGAAAGAGATGCTCGCGACCGGCTCCCCTTTTTCCCGTCACTTCGTCCAGCCCGTTCCTCCCCGCACGCCAGTGGAAGTGCACCTTTTCGTCGGCGACCGGCGCCTGACGCTCGGCGTACCGCGGCCGATGGAATTCGGCTCGCTGACATTGCTGTCGAAGCGGGTCTGTTCAAGGCGCTCCGCCGATCTGGCAGGCCTTAACCCACGCACCCTCGCCAAGCGCGCGATCGGCCGCTGGAGCAGGCCGATCGAGACGGGTCGCTTCCTCGATACCCGCCACATCGAACCCAACAATATCTCGCACCTGCTGATGGACATCATCCCGCTGTGCCTTTTGGCTCGGCGCGCAGTAGGAGAGATCGCGTTCGTCTTCCGCCCGCTCGAACCGCGCTTTCGAGAATTGCTGCTGCATTTCGGCATCGAGCCAATCTGTACCTATCGCCCGGTTTCCGGAGAGAAACTCAGCTTCCGGCTATCGCGCGGCCTTGCCCAGTTCGGCATCGAAGATCATTTCGATGCGCCGCTCTATAGCTATACCGGCGAAGTCTATACAGATCACCTCGGCAGCGGCGCTGGCCCCCGCAAGGTCTTCGTATCCCGTCGCGGCCCGCGCTCACCGACCAATAGTGCGCAGCTTAACGCTCTGCTGGAGGCGCGAGGCTTCACCGTCGTCCATCTGGAAGACCACCCGATCGCGCAGCAGATCGCCCTGATGCAGGCCGCCGATCAACTCGTGGCGATCCACGGCGCGGCGCTGGCCTTCCTGGCGCTGAAGGACAGAACTTCCTCGGTAATCGAGATCATGCCGCCCAACGTCTACCACGATCACTTCCCCCTCGGGATCGGCCACAAGGTGGCGTGCTACGTCCAGCTGATCCCGAGCTTCGACGACGAGGTGCAGTTCCAGGGCTGGCCCGCCATTTACCGGCATAAGCAAAGCCCCTTCGCGGTAGACCTCGGCCAACTCGAAGAAGCACTCGATCTATGCGAGCAGGAAAACGGCGGCAGCCTAGAGCCGCAACGCGCGGCGAACGCCTGATCCCGTAATTCGGTTATTGTTCACTTCACGACGTCGGCCTCATGCCAGACCACGGCCTGCGCCGCCTTCATGCAGTTCTCGGCTGTATCCCACGACAGCGACGGCGAACCGTAGAGCCGCCAGCCTTGCGCGAGAGCTTCCGAGACCCGCTCGCAGAAGGCACGGTCGTCGGCTCCGGTGAGCAGGCGGTAGATCGGGCGGTCCTCGGGGGTCTGGTACATCGGGCATCTCTCTCGCTATCGAATGTCAGATGCCTAGCCACTCCAGCGGTGCTGGCAAGTCCCCCGCCGCGTAATCGACCTGCAGGACGCGGCGGCGACACCCCGGCTCTGCGGCGTGGGAGGCATGGAGGATCGGCGTGCGATAGATCCAGACATCCCCCGCCTCCGCCAGACAGGAAAAGACCGGCGCCCGCGCGACGACCGCCTCCACGTCACCGACGGGAATGCGCCCCAGCCGGTGCGAGCCCGGCACGATCAGCAGCGGCGCGTTGCCGCCATCGACCGGATCGAGATGAATCCGCACCGTCAGCATGGCCTGGATTACCGCGAAAGGCGGCTCCACATGGCGGATGCCCTGCTTGACCGTCCATGGCCCGAAGCCCGGCAGATCGGCTTCGGCCCGAACCGCGATCGTCCGGTCCTGATGCCAGCCGAGCGACCAGTCGGCCCGCTCGTTCTTGTCGAACAGCACCGCCCTGACCGGCTGCACGGAAGCCTCCGCGAGTTCCGCCAGTGCCGCGCCGACCGGACGATCCGGCCCCAGCAGATGGGCCAGTCCGGCATCTCCGGCGATGCGGGTTCCCGCGCGGCCGTCCGGCCATTTCGCGAGAACTTTGGCCAGAGCCTCCAGCATCGACAGCGCCAGCCCCGGATGAAAACTTGCCCCGTCGCACTCCAGTTCGAGCGCCTGCGCGCCGGACTTAGACTCGGAAAGGCCCGTCGAGGCACTCACCCCGGATAGCGCTCGAATTCGGGAAGCTCGCCGAGATGCTTCATCCAGCCGATGCGCTCGGCAACCTGGATATGGGCGCCGGGCGGCAGGGCATCGGGATCATCGAGCGTGGCGACCTGGATATCGACGAGGCCGGGCAGATATTCCGCATTGGTGTACCAAAGCCCGGTGCCGCAGCGCGGGCAGAAGTGGCGCATGGCGCTGCCGCTGGAATTGTAGACCGTGGCCGTCCCAGTGATCACCGAAAACTCCGGCGTCCTGAACGCGGCCCAAGCCACGGTCGGCGCACCGGAGGACTTGCGGCAATCGCTGCAGTGGCAGAGCGCGACGTGCTCCGGCTCACCCTCGACTGCGTAGCGAATGTCGCCGCATTGGCATCCACCTTCCAGCTTCATTGCGAATCTCCCTGACAATGCGGGAGAGGCTAACCCATCAGGCGGAACATTCAAGGAACAAATACGCCGTCCCGGATCATGTCCGGGACGGCGCCAAAATCCTTAGAGAATATACTTCGACAGGTCGGCATTGCCTGCCAGGCCATCCAGCTTGTCGCGGACATAGGCCTCGTCGATGGTCACGGTCTCGCCCTTGCGATCCTCGGCCTCGAAGCTCAGTTCCTCCAGCAGCTTTTCCATGACCGTCTGAAGCCGGCGGGCGCCGATGTTCTCGACGCTCTCGTTCACCAGCGCGGCGATCCGGGCGATCTCGCCCACCGCACCCTCGGTGACCTCCACCGAAACTTCCTCGGTGGTGAGGAGCGCCTTGTACTGCGCCACCAGGTTCGCGCGGGTCTCGGAGAGAATGCGCACGAAGTCCTTTTCGGTCAGGGCTTTCAGCTCGACTCGGATCGGCAGGCGGCCCTGGAGTTCGGGCAGCATGTCGCTCGGCTTGGCGACGTGGAAGGCGCCGCTGGCGATGAAGAGCACGTGGTCGGTCTTCATCGGGCCGTACTTGGTGGCGACGGTGGTGCCCTCGATCAGCGGCAGCAGGTCGCGCTGCACGCCTTCACGGCTGACCGAACCGCCACGCACGTCCGATACGGCGATCTTGTCGATCTCGTCGAGGAAGACGATGCCGTTGGTCTCGGCATTGGCCAGCGCAGTGCGGGCGACGTCATCCTGGTCGAGGCGCTTTTCCGACTCCTCGTCGACCAGCTTGTCCCAGGCGTCAGGCACTTTCATCTTGCGGCGGGTCAGCTTCTGGCCGCCGAACTTGCCCATGATGTCGGACAAGTTGATCATGCCGACCGAGCCGCCCATGCCGGGAATCTCCATCGGTGCCGAGGGGCTGTCCTCGACCTCGATCTCGACTTCGGTCTCGTTCATGGCGTTTTCGGTGATGCGCTGGTGGAACGAGGCGCGGGTGGCCTCGGAAGCGCCTTCGCCGACGAGCGCATTGAGCAGGCGCTCCATGGCCGCCTTGCTGGCTGCCTCGCGCACGGATTCGCGCCGACGCTCCTTCTCCAGACGGATCGCTTCCTCAACGAGGTCGCGGGCGATCTGCTCCACGTCGCGGCCGACATAGCCGACTTCGGTGAACTTGGTGGCTTCCACCTTGACGAAAGGCGCATCGGCCAGTTTGGCGAGGCGGCGGCTGATCTCGGTCTTGCCGCAGCCCGTCGGGCCGATCATCAGGATGTTCTTCGGCGTAACCTCGTCGCGCAGTTCGAGCGAGAGCTTCTGGCGGCGCCAGCGGTTGCGCAGGGCGACGGCGACGGCCTTCTTGGCCTCGGTCTGGCCGATGATATGCTCATCCAGCGCACGGACGATCGCCTTGGGGGTCAGGTTGTCTTTCATGATGTCGATGATCTCAGATGGTCTCGACCGTCACGCGGTCGTTGGTGAAGACGCAGATGTCGGCGGCCACGGCCATGGCGCGGCGCGCGATCTTCTCGGCGTCGGCCTCGTAGCCGTCGATCGCGCAGGCGGCGGCGAGCGCATAGTTGCCGCCCGAGCCGATCGCGGTGATCTGGCTTTCCGGCCCGCCTTCCGGCTCCAGCACATCGCCATTGCCGGTCAGCACCAGCAGCGTTTCGGCATCGGCCACGATCATCAGCGCTTCGAGATTGCGCAAGTACTTGTCTGTCCGCCAGTCCTTGGCGAGTTCGACGGCGGCGCGCATGAGCTGGCCGCGATGCTGCTCCAGCTTGCGCTCAAGCCGTTCAAACAGGGTGAAGGCGTCGGCCGTGGCGCCCGCGAAGCCCGCGATCACCTTGCCGTCGCCGATGCGGCGCACCTTGCGCGCATTGGGCTTCATCACCGTGTTGCCCATGGAGACCTGACCGTCACCGGCGATGACGGTCTTGTCGCCCTTTTTCACGCCGATGATGGTCGTTCCGTGCCACTGGATCAGGCCGTGGCTGGCCGCGCTATTATCCATGCCGCGGATATATGGCTGCATTCGCGCGGTTCAAGCGGTGAAGGCGCACCATTCCGTGTCGTATTCGCAACAAAAAACGTCCGCGAAACCAATGTGGTTTCGCGGACGTTTTTGCGGGGACGATTGGTCTCCGGTGTTTCCCGTCTGGATCAGCTGCCGTTCGGGCCGGGGCCGGTCGGCCCAGTGCCGCCGCCCATGCCGGAAGCGCCGACCTGGCCGATATTGCCGAACAGGTCTTCCAGCAGACCGCGATGGCGGCCGAGCGTAGGCGTCTTGTCGCCATTCGGGCTGATCCGCGCGACCTGCTCCATGCCGCGCTTGTCGACGCCGACGACATTGCCCGCCGCATCGAAGCGCACGCGCAGCACCGTTTGCTCCGAAGTCTGCGGGCGGCGGAACGGCGGAGTCTTCACCGTCTGCGAGATGTAGTAGTAATCCTTCTCGCCGAACTGGCTGACGAAAGTCGGGCGGCCGAGCGTCTTTTCCACCGACAGGCGGTTGTCGATGCCGGGCTGGACCGAATCGAGCAGCGTCTGGTCGACCAGATAACCGCGGTGATCGCGCACCGAAGTGCATCCTGCCGTCAGCGCAGCCAGCGCCAGCGCGATGCCTGCCGCCTTAGCCATGTGACCGTAACTGCGCATTTTCCCACTCCATTCGGGGCCAGAACCCGCACCGGGCATTGCCACCCGGCACAAGGCCCATATATCGGCCAGATAACGGCACCGAGCCTTAAAGCCCGCCAGCCCGTCACGCAATGGGCGTTGGGGCAGGTCGATAGAATTGCCGATGAACGAAAGGTCAGACTGTCCGATGTCCCTGCTTTCCCGTCTCGTCGGCAAGAGTTCCGATCCGCGCGCCGAAGTCCGTCCGCTCTGGCACCGCGTGGTGGAGATCGCCCGCGAAAAGCCCTGGTATGCGCAGTTCGGCGTGGCCGACACCGTGGCGGGCCGCTTCGATGCGGTGACCCTGGTGCTGGCCCTCGTCATGCTGCGCATGGAGCGTGACAAGACGCTGATAACGCCTTCCGTGCACCTGACCGAGCTGTTCGTGGACGACATGGACGGCCAGCTTCGCCAGTCCGGCGTCGGCGACCTTGTGGTGGGCAAGCGCATGGGCAAGCTGATGAGCGTGCTCGGCGGGCGCATCGGCGCACTGCGCGAAGCCCTGCCGCAGGGCGACGCGGCGCTGGCCGAAGTGCTCGTCCGCAACATGACGCTAATCGAAGGCGCCGACCGTCTGGCTCTTGCCGGGCAGGTGCAGGTGCTGGCGCGCCAGCTCGATGCCGTTACCGACCATGACCTCCTGAACGCGAGCATTGCGCGATGACCGATATCCCTGCCCATAACCCCGAATTCTCCCGCCCGGTCGACATCCGTCAGGCCGAGGGCAAGGCCCATCACATCGTCGAGGCCAATGCCGCCGAGCGCGAAGCGCTCTCCGCGCGCTTCGGCCTCGTGCGAATCGACCGGCTCGAGGCCGATCTCGAACTGGAACGCAAGGACCGCAAGGTCGAGGCGCGCGGACGGATCAAGGCCGACTACGTGCAGGCCTGCGCCGTCTCCGCCGAGGACATCGCGGTCTCGCTGGACGAGCCGCTGTTCTTCCGCTTCGTGCCGGAAACCGACGACCATGCGCCCGACGAGGAGATCGAACTCGATTCGGACGACTGCGACGAGATCGACTATAGCGGCACCCACATCGACCTCGGCGAGGCGGTGGCGCAGAGCCTGGCGCTGTCGATCGACCCGTTTCTCACCGGTCCCGAGGCCGACAGCGCGCGCAAGGCCGCAGGAATCGGCACGCCCGAGGACAACAGCCCCTTCGCGGCGCTGAAAGGGTTCGGCGCTAAAGAGTGAGAGTCCGTTTGGAAATTCGCGGCGTGCCAATTTCCAAACAAATTCAATCCGGCGCGATGAGCCGGTAGGCGCCGCCCATGAGCCGCGTCACTTCGTCGCGGCTCAGGACATATTGCGGCTCATAGCTCAAGCCGAAATGGCGGGTCCGGCGCCAGAGATCGACGTAGAGGCCCTTGTCCTGCCCGAACACCGAATGGACGTGGCGTGCCAGCTCCGCCGGGCATTCGGCGGAATAGGCAGCGCGGAACAGGCCGATATCGACCACGTAAGGCCCCACCATGACCCAGACATGGCCGCTCCAGAGGAGGTCCTCGGCGCCGAACACGGCCGCGCCGTCCACCGGCACACGGCGGCCGTAGACCGGCACTCCGTCCACCGCGAGCACACCCGCGACGACATGAACCGGCGCAGACAGGTGCCGTTCAAGCTGCACCGCCAGAGCCGCGCTGAGCCAGGCTGCCATCGGCGCGCCTTCGACAGGCTCCACCTTGGAGAAGACCTTCAGGATCTCGACCGCCGAGGCTGCCAGCCGCGCCTTGTCGGCATCGGCCATCTCGTAGGCCTTGAACGCCTTGGCCTCGGCCCAGCCGTGCTGCACGGCGACCAGCTTGCCCAGCTGGATCAGGTCTTTTGCCACTGTCATCTCGTTCGAACTTGTCCTGCTGTATCGCTCTTCGCCCGGCCCCTTAGAGGAGCTTCCCCGGCGGGCCAAGGCGCGATTCCCGGCCATTTCGAGTCATGACATTTGCTGTTGGGGACTTGCCGCCGCCCGGCCTCGGTGAGATCACCTGCCGCAACAGCCTGTAAACAGCGAGAAACGCCCATGCGCCTGCCCGCCCTTCTTGCCCTTTCCTTAGCGCTCGCCGTGCCTGCAGGCGCGCAAGTGAAGGACAGCCACGGCAACGAACTCACTGTTGGCAGGCCGCTGAAGCCGGTGGCCGACTACAACGGCGGCACCATCAGCAAGGGCCGCGCGGCGCAGTGCAGGATCGATGACGGCGTGCGGCGGGTCTGCACGTTCTACCCCCGCAACGGCGACGGCAGCTTCGCCATCGACGTTGACGGCCTTGCCTACTACGCGGACAAGACCAGCCCGTCGCGGATTGTGGTCGATTACGACAACGGCGCCCGCCTCGTGTCGCAAGGCGCCTTCACGCGCAGCAAGCGCGATCCGGCCTGCTGGGTCCAGGGCACCAGCCGCCGGATCTGCGTCTACTGATCCTTAGAAGGCCGGAAGTACGGCGCCTTCATACTTGCGCTGGATGAAGGCCTTCACCTCCGGGCTGCGCAGCGCGGTGACGAGCTTGGCGACGCGCGGATCGGTCTTGGCCTTCTCGGTGCCGACCACGAAGTTGACGTAAGGGCTGTCCTTGCCCTCGATCAGCAGCGCGTCGCGCACCGGGTTGAGTCCGGCGTCGAGCGCGTAGTTGGTGTTGATCATCGCCAGATCGACTTCGCCCAGCACGCGCGGCAGGGTCGCCGCCTCGATCTCGCGGAACTTCAGGTGCTTCGGATTGGCGACCACGTCCTTGGGCGTCGCGGACATGCTCTTGGGGTCGCGCAAGGTGATGAGGCCGCCCTTGGCGAGCAGCTGTAGCGCGCGGCCGCTGTTGCTCGGCTCGTTGGGAATGGCGACGGTGGCGCCGTCCGGCAACGCGTCGATTTTCTTCCACTTGCGCGAATAGGCGCCGAACGGCTCGACATGGATGCCGGCGATCGGCACCAGATGGGTGCCCTTGGCCTTGTTGAACTCGTCGAGATAAGGCCCGGTCTGGAAGTAGTTCACATCGATCCGGCCTTCGGAGACCTGGACGTTGGGCTGGACGTAGTCGTTGAAGACCTTCACGTCGAGCGTGAGGCCTTCCTTGGCCAGCACCGGCTTCACGACTTCCAGGATTTCCGCATGGGGAACCGCCGTGGCGGCCACCGTCAGGACATGGGGGTCGCTCGGCGCGGCCGACTTGCCGCAACCGGCAAGCAGCAGGGAGGCGAAGGCGGCAAGGAGCAAGCGTCGCTGCATGGAAAATCCTATTTGCGGGTAAAATGCCGGACGAGACGGTCGCCCGCGGCCTGGAGGAACTGGACGAGGACGAGCAGCAGCACGACCGTGACCAACATGACGTCGGTCTGGAAACGCTGGTAGCCGAAGCGGATGGCGAGGTCGCCCAGCCCGCCCGCGCCGACCGCACCGGCCATGGCAGTGAACGAAATGAGCGCGATGGCGGTGACGGTTGCGGCGGCGATGATCCCCGGCAGGGCTTCGGGCAGCAGCGCCCGGAACACGAGGTCCCGCGTCGTCGCGCCCATGGCCTGCACGGCTTCCACGGTATTGCGGTCGACTTCGCGCAGGGCGGTCTCGACGAGGCGCGCGAAGAACGGCGCCGCGCCCGCCACCAGCGGCGGGATCGCGCCCGCAACGCCCAGCGAAGTGCCCATCAGGAGCACCGTCAGCGGGATCATCACGATCAGCAGGATGATGAAGGGCACCGAGCGCAGCAGGTTCACCACGAACGCCAGCGCGCCATGGGTCCAACGGTTTTCCCAGGCCTGTCCCGCCCCGGTCAGGAACAGCACCACGCCGAGCGGCAGGCCCAGCAGAACGGTCAGCGCCAGCGATCCGCCGAGCATGGTCAGGGTATCGAGGCAGGCCTGGGCGATCTCGGCCCAATCGACGTTCACGAAGAAAGTGCTCATTCCACGTCGCCCTTCTCGCGCAGCGCCGCGATGGCGCGGGCGGTGTCGCCTCCCAGCAGGCCCAGTGTCAATCTCCCGAAGCTGGTATCCTTGAGGCGGCCGATGCGGCCGTCCAGAATGATGAAATCGGTGCCGGTATCCCGCGCGATGCGCGTCAGCACCGGGTCGAGCACGGCGCCGCCATGCAAGGTCAGCCGCACGATCGGGCCGTCGAAGCCGACCGGCTCGGCATGTTCGCCGGACTCGTCGATCAGCGCGCGGGTCTCGCTGGCCTGCGGGCGGAGGAACACGTCGGCCACCGTCCCGGTCTCGACCGCGCGTCCGGCATGGAGCACGACCACCCGGTCGCAGACCTGGCGCACCACGTCCATCTCGTGGGTGATGAACACGATCGTCAGGCCGAGTTCGCGGTTGAGATCGGCGATCAGGGCGAGGATCGAGCGCGTGGTCTCGGGATCGAGCGCGCTCGTCGCCTCGTCGCAGAGCAGGATCTCGGGATCGGTGGCAAGCGCACGGGCGATGCCGACGCGCTGCTTCTGGCCGCCGGAGAGCTGGGCCGGATACTTGCCGCCATGGTCGGCAAGGCCGACGCGCGCCAGCAGCGCCGGGACTTTCGCGGCAATCTCCGCCTTCGAGGCACCGGCGATGCGCAGCGGCAGGGCGACATTGTCGGACACCGTGCGCGAGGAGAGCAGCCCGAAGTTCTGGAAGATCATGCCCACGCGCCGCCGCAGCGCCCGCAGTCCGGCGGGGTCCAGCGCGGCGACATCTGTGCCATCGATCAGCACGCGCCCGGAAGTCGGCCGTTCCAGACCGTTCAGCAGGCGCACCAGCGTGGACTTGCCCGCGCCCGACCGGCCGATAATGCCGAACACCTCACCCCGCGCGATCTCCAGATCGACACCGGCCAGCGCCGCATGGGTGCCGCCGAACGCCTTGTGGACGCTTTCGAGACGGATCATGCGCCGATCACCGGGCAGGATTGAGGAAACTGGACCAAAACGCGCATTATCTCCGAACCGGCAATGTCTGGGGGAAAAGCCGCCAATAGCGAAGCGCGGCCCCGGCATCCAGTGCCGGGAGAGCGCCTTCCGATTCAATTTTTCTCATAGATCGCAAAGGCAGGATTACCGGCCTCCCTGAACGCCCGACCATTGCAGGCCCGACCATTGCAGAATCGTCGCGACCAGCGCATCGACCACCGGATTCACACCGCCCGGCCCTATCACCACGAAGCGGATACGGGGCAATTCGGGCAATCCGCTGCGGCTCGGCTGCACGACGAGGCCCGGCGGCAGAAGCCGCGCCGAATGCGGCAGCAGCCCGATCCCCGCCCGCGCCGCCGCGCTCAGGCCGGTCAGCCCGGCGCTGGTGAAGGCGACCCGCCATGTCCGCCCGGCCCGCTCCAGCGCCTCGATGGCGCGCGAGCGGGTGACGCTGGGCGGCGGATAGAGCAGGAGCGGCAAAGGTTCTTCCGGGTCGATGCGGAAATCGGGGTGGGCGGACCAGACGATCGGCTCCTCCCAGGCGACCGTCCCGCGCCGGTCGCCCTCCCGCTGCTTGACGAAGATGAGATCGAGCAGGCCCGCGTCAAACGCCTCGTAAAGGTTTTCGCTGAGACCGGCGCGCAGTTCGAGATCGACGTCCGGGTGGCGGCGCACGAAGGCGGCCAGCACGTCCGGCAGGGCCGAGAGCACGAAGTCCTCACAGGCCCCCAGCCGCAGCCGCCCGCGCAGCGGCACGGCGGCAAGGTAGCTCTGCAAGCGGGCATGGCCGTCGAGGATCGAGCGGGCATGGGCCAGCAGCACCTCGCCATCCGCGGTAAGCGCCATCCGGTGGGTGCTGCGATCGATGCAGCGGCGGCCGGTACGCTGTTCGAGCCGCTGGATCTGCTGGCTGACGGTCGATTGCCCCACCCCCAGAGCGCGCGCCGCGCCGGTAAAGCTGCCTGCCTCGGCCACGGCGACGAAAGTCTGGAGGAGATCGACGGGAATGAGTTCCATCGTCATCACAATACATGATGACTGTTATCCATACCATCGCAATTGTGCATAACAAGGGCGACATCTACTTCGGGCCTGCACAAGGAAGGCCCTGCCATGACGACACCGTTCCGTTCCGCCGCCGCGCTGATCGCCCGCATTCCCGGCGACCGCTTCCTGATCCTGCTGATCGCCACCGTCGCGCTGGCGGCCTGGCTCCCGGCCGAGGGCTTCGGCGCGGTGCTGGCCAAGAAGGCAGTGGTCGCCGCCGTTGCCGCGCTGTTCTTCCTCTACGGCGCCCGGCTCGCGCCCGAGGCGATCTGGAACGGACTGTCGAACTGGCGGCTACAGGCGCTGGTCTTCGCGAGCACATATGTGCTGTTTCCGCTGATCGGGATCGCCGTCTCGCTCGCCCTGCGCGGACACCTGCCGCAGGATGTCGTGACTGGACTGCTGTTCCTCTGCCTGCTGCCCTCGACCGTCCAGTCCTCGATCGCCTTCACCTCGATCGCGCGGGGCAACGTACCGGCGGCACTGTGCAGCGCCTCGCTGTCGAACATGCTGGGCGTGGTGCTGACGCCGATCCTGGTGTCGCAGCTCCTCCCCGCCGCCACCGGCGGCTTCTCGCTGAAGGCACTGGAGGACATCGCCCTGCAGATCCTGCTGCCCTTTGTCGCCGGACAGGTCGTGCGTCCGTGGATCGCGGACCGGCTGAAGCGCCACCCGGTGCTGACCTCGGTGGTCGATCGCGGTTCGGTGCTCGTGGTGGTCTATGCCGCTTTCAGCGCGGGCATGGTCGCCGGAATCTGGAGCCAGATGTCGGTCTCGGGACTGGCGGCGATCCTCGGGATTTCGCTGGTGGTGCTGGCGCTGGTTATCCTGACGACGACGCTGGCCAGCCGCGCCCTGTCCTTCCCGATCGAGGACGAGATCGCCGTGGTCTTCTGCGGCTCCAAGAAGAGCATGGCAGGTGGTATTCCGATGGCGACGATCCTGTTTCCCGGCCACGCCGTGGGGCTGATCGTCCTGCCGCTGATGTTGTTCCACCAGGCCCAGCTGTTCGTCTGCGCGACGATGGCCCGCCGCTATGCCCGGCGGGACGAGGCAGGTCAGCCCCTGACGGTCTCCGTCAGCCACTTGCGGTAGAGCCGCACCAGAGCCAGCGCGGTCAAGGCCACGATCGCGCCGAGGATCATGTCGCTGAGGTAGTGCGTGCCTTCGACCGGCGTGGAGAGCAGCATCAGGGCATTGAGCGTCAGCAGCGGCCAGCGCAGCGAAGGCACCCGCCAGGCCGCGACGATGTAGAGCACCGCCGCCGCCGTATGGAAGCTCGGCGCCGAGACCAGTCCGCGCAACTGTCCCAGGTCCACCACATGCACGGAGTGAGCGCGCAGGGCCGGGATCAGGCCGGGTTGCCACAGCTCGCTCTCGGGCATGTAGCTGATCGGCCCGTGCCACAAGTAGGAAAACGGCCCGACCGCGGGCATCAGGCTGAACAGGCAGAGGGTGATGAAGGCCGCCAGCCAGAACGTCGCCAGGAAGTGGTAGGCCCGGTCGTGGCGCCCTGTCCACGCGGCGACACCGAGCAGAATGGCAGGCGTCACGTAAATGCTGCGGTAGACCGCCGTTCCCAGCACTTGCAGCGCAGGATGCGCGGCGACGCACTTGTACCAGGCGACCCACTCGAAGCGGAGCGCGAGGTCGATCCGGTGCAGCTTCGCATCGGCATAGCCGTGAGTCAGCCCGGAGACCGGATAGCTGGCCGTCGCCCCCATCAGCGAGATCAGCATGAACAGCGCCGCATATTCGCTGAAACGCGCCAGCGGCGCGGCATGGCGCCAGCCGCTGTGAGGCAGGCCGAACCGCAAGGACAGCGCCAGCGCTGCGGCGGCGGCGAACGGCAGGTTGCTCGCCCGCCAAGGGTCGATGCGCAGCTGGGCGAGAGACATGAGCGCGCAGAGAGCAATCAGGCTGAATACCATGGCCAGCAAGAGGTGCCGCCGCACGAGCGACCAGCCCTCATCCTGGACTTCCGCACCGGACGGGGCGGCA
Source organism: Novosphingobium sp. BL-S-20 (assembly GCF_055521635.1). NCBI lineage: Bacteria > Pseudomonadati > Pseudomonadota > Alphaproteobacteria > Sphingomonadales > Sphingomonadaceae > Novosphingobium > Novosphingobium sp. BL-S-20. The sequence goes on from NZ_CM145493.1 coordinate 25,610, forward strand.
TCCCTCGTCAGGACAGCAGCGAGTCCCGGCGCCATCGCTCCATACGAAGTCGTAGCCGAGGACGGAGAGGCCGACGGCGACCGCTGTATCATTGTCATTCGATACTATCCAGACCGATCGGGCGCGCGAGTCGCCCTGCCCGGCGCGACCAAGCCGAAACCGGATTAAGGCGCGCTTAACTATGGTGTTATACGGTAGTTTCAGTCCGGACAGCGATTGTCGGCGTCATCAGGAGAATCCTATGCCGATGGCTGGAATGAAGCGTTACGCATTACCGCTGGCCCTGTTGCTCATTCCGGCAACGGCTGCAACCGCTTATGACGGGGCTTCGATCGCCGTGTCGGGCCGCGTGCCCACGGTATGCCGCGTCACCATGGCCGCCGCCCCGGCCCATGCGATAGAGGCAGGTGCCAACGACCTCGGCACGATGAACGAGCTTTGCAACAGTCTGGCAGGCTATACCGTCACGCTGAACCATCCGGCCGGGCTTGTCGATGCCTGGGTCGAAGTGGGCGGCGTCCGCGTGCCCCTCGCCTCGGACCGCACCCATACCGTCATCGTCGACAACCGCGCACCGGCCTTCCGCGAGCGGCAACTGCGGCTGATCCTCAACCAGGCGCCCGCAGAGGATATGAACCTCAGCCTCGAAGCCGAGCCCAAGGGCGAGGTGTTTTAAGAGTCTGTTTGGAAAATACCCATGAGGGTATTTTCAGAGCGGCGCGGGCCGGTGCCGCCAAATTCGCCTTCAGCGAATTTTCAAACGAACTTTAAGGCCGAACCGAGGAACAACCCTCGCCGCCTGAAAGACCCAGGCGTGGCGAAAAAGTCAGCGTAACCACGTCCGCGTACTGCCCTGCCGGAAGGCGTTGCAGGTCCTTGCCCGAAAGTTCTACCTGCACGCCGTGGTTCCGTCCGCCGGGCGCCGGCGTCTGGCTGCAGGCGATCATCGACTGGTTGCTCACCGGGAAGCCCGAAACCTTGAGCGCATAGGGCAGCGCGGCATCGTCGCCGTCGAAACGCTTCATCGCGCCGCGCTCCTCGGCCACGCGGATTTCGTAGGGTACCGTGGACTGCGCGGTCACCGTCAGCCCCCGCGTGAGATTGCCGCCCGAACCGTCGACCTCGCCGAAATCGATGCGGCCGCGCTGCACGCCCATTGATCCCACAAAAGTGGCGATACGCTCCGGCACCGTCAGGTCGACCGCGACCTGGCTGCCGAGCTGCATGCCGCGATCCAGTTCATCCCGCCCCGCCAGGCACACGAAGCGCAGTTCGAGCGGCTGGTAGTAGTTCCCGGCGACGATCCCCTGCCCTGCCGGAACCTGGATGCGGAATGTCTCGTTGACATTGTCGCCCCCGGCCCCCGGCGAGAACTGGACGAGCGCGCCGTTCGTCGCATTCGGCTGCTCGGCGCCGGAGACCAGCACCATGCGCCCGGTATCGCGAATCCAGCGAATATCGTAGCGGACCGAATTGTTGCGGCCCAGCGCGGCGCCGCGATTTATCGCGCCCGGATTGGCGAGAACGAGGCGCACCGCGGTCACGCGCGGGTCCAGCCGCCGGACGTGGATGGTGAAGGCGCGCTCAATCTCGGCACGGTCGAACGGGTCGTAGTCCAGCGTGAGTTCGCTGGCGGAAGCGCGAAAATCGGCGCAGTTGGCTTTGGCGGCCTGCGGCAGGGCCAGGGCGACGACGCCGCAAGTCAGGAGCGTGGCGACGATCTTCATGGAGTTCCTTCCGGCTTCAGTGCACCGCCGCGCTGCAAGGCGGCCTGCGTTGTCGTCACGTCGATCAGGTAGACGAGCTTGCCCGCGTCGGTCGGCATCTCGATACGCCATTGGCCCGCACGCAGACCCTGCACGGCGAAATGGCCGGTGCGGTTGGTGAACATCTGCACCGGCGCATGGTCCGGCACCGCCACTTCGAAGGCGCTGCCGCCCACGAGTTCGAGCGGAGCACCGTCCGGCTTCAACAGCTGCCCGGTATACGTGACGAAGTAATCGGAACCGATCGTGACCAGATAGCCTGCGCGATACGGCGGCCGGACCTGGACGATGCCGCTGCCGATATCGTAGCCCGAGGGTGCCTCGGGCACGTCGTACGTCAGCAGGCGCGGCGAATAGGAAGTCAGCTGCGGCATTACCGCGCCGCCGAACAGGCCGGATTTCGCCATGTACTCGTTCTTGCGCGGATCGATGTAGACCGCCTTGCCTTCCAGCGAGGCATGGGGCTTCAGAATCGCGAAACTGTCGTAGATCGGGCGCGACAGCGCAAGGCTGCCCCCGGCATAGGCCAGCGAGAAGGCCGCCCGCAGCGAAGTACGCTGGTCGATGATGGCGCCGCCGTTCGAGAACGCGGTATTGTGCGCAGCGCCCAGTTCCGCGCGGTTGGTCAGCACGTTGACGGCGGCGTTGACGCCCACCGAATCCTCGACCCGGTCGACATTGGCCGAGGCGTTGTACGATCCCGCCCCGGTGCCGCTGGAGCGCTGGTAGCTGACACGGGCGCGCTCGCGCTGGGTATCGAGATCGGTGGTGACGCTGGAGCTGCGGTCGAAGCGGTAGATCAGCGAGATTCGCGCACCCGGCCCGGAATCGCGCTCGCTGCGGCGATAGGAGGCCTCCGCCGTCAGCAGCAGCCGCGGATTGGGCCGCCATCCGTACGTGGCTCGGGCAGTGGACTGGTCCCGCCTGCGGCCGCGCCCGATCGAATGGAAGCCGTCGAGGCTGAAGTAGTGATCGGCACCGAGCGACTGCGAGTAAGTCGCGCCGATGTCCACGGCGTAAGGGTTGCTGGCGGAAAGACTGTCCGGCAGCGCGAAGTTCCGGCTCGTTGCCTGGACCGAGGCGGTCAGCGAGCGGGCATTGCTGCCGCTGCCCACGCGCGAAAGCTCGTAGCCGATGTTCACCGCATAGCCCTGCCCGGCATCGACATTGTGCGATCCGGCAAGGTTGAAGGCCAGGGTGCCGATCGGCGAGGCCCAGACCACTTCGGCCCCGCCCACGCCGCCCCGGCGCTGGGCCTGGAAGTTGGCGCCTACCGTCAGTTCCTCGGTCAGGCCGCGGCGATAGAACCCCGATGCGACCGGCGCGCCGCTGTAATGGCGATCGCCGGTACGGAACGGCGCCTTGACGCCGCCGTAGAATCCGAATTCACTCAGTCCGGCGGCCAGCAGCGTGCGGTCGAAGTTGATCGAGAAGGCGATTACGTTCTCTCGCCCGCTGTCGTCGCGCACGACCAGCCGCACGTCGTTTGCGCCCTGCGCGAAGGGGAAATCGCCGATGTCGTATGTGCCGGGGTTGAGCCGCGTCACCTGCACCGACTGGCCGTTGACGATGGTTTCGACCGTCGAGGCGCGGGTCAGGGTGAAGGAGCGCTGTCCGCGCGGCTGGATATTGCGCTGCGGATCGAGGTCGGCATAGACGCGCGAAAGCGAAAGCCCCGCCATCGGGGTCGATCCGGAAAACCCGCGCGAGACCGGCTCGAGGTCGCCTGCGGTGTAGCGGGCGGTGCGCCGCTCGTCGTCATAGACGATGCGCGTGCCCTCGCGCCGGAACCTGTCCTGGATGCTACCTTCGTTCTCCAGCACCAGTCCCCGCAGCCGCACCGCGCTGTCGAAGACGACGTTCGGCGTGACGAAGCCGGTACCGGCCCCCTTGTGCACGTAGTCGCTGTTGACGAAGGCGGTGAAGTAGGCGGACAGGTCGGCAGGCGTCTGGACAGGCCCCGCGACGGGATCGTAACCGCCCATGACCCGGATCGACTGGCGCTGGCGCAGCGCAGGGTCCAGCGTCATGGTCAGACCGAGGCTGGCCTGATCGTAAGCCAATGTCACGCCGAGCGCCGCAAGTTCGGTGGTGGCGATATCGGGCCTGCCGTCCACCGCTTCGGCGATCCGCGACCAGGCTTGCGGCGACAGTATGCCGCGCAGCAGGGCCAGGAACTCCCCAGTATCGACCAGGATTCGGTCGTCGGCCGACAGGGTGTAGGATACCTCGCCGAGCACGAAACCATTGTCCGTCAGCGGACCGCCCATCGGAATGTCGCGCCCGGTGCTGTTGAGGCGCTGTGCGGATGCCTGCGGCTGCTCGGGCACCGTGGGCGGCGCCTCCCAGACCGGCCTCGGCATCACGTCCCAGACGGGAAGTGGCAGGGCCGCCGCCGTCATGCCGCGAAAGGCCGTCGGCTGTGTCACCAGGCGCGCAGGCGCGGGCGTCCGCGCGTTCGCGACAGGCGAACCGAACGGCGTCAGTCCCGGTGCAAGGCCTGCCAGGCCGAGAAGATAGAGGGCGCGGCGATCCGGCACGGCGTCATTTGCTTCCGGCCGAATTCAGCTCGACCGACAGCATGCCCGAGGCATCCGGGAGTTCGACATTGATCGGGAAAATCCGGCTGGCCTTCGAGGGCACGAGGCCGAGGCCCATGCTTTCGCGGATTTCCTCCGGTTCGAAAGTCTTGCGATAGGCCTCGGAACCGTCGGCCCGGCGCTCGATCACGGTCATGCGGTTGGTGGCGACGTAGCCGTAGCTGGTGCCGTCGTTGGCGACGGTCAGGACCGGCTGCGGCTTTCCGGCGGCATCGGTGCCGACTTTGGCTTCGACGACTTTCAGAGAAGGCGTGTCGCCGTTGGTGCCGACGCTGACGAGAACCTTGAAACGGTGGAGGACCTGAATCGCATTCTGGCTTTCCGGCATGGCAACCGGAAGCTGGGCGATGGTCACGTAGAAATGGCGGCTTTCGCCTTCCAGCGGCTGGCCGATCCATTGCACGCGAAACGCCTGCGACTGGTTGCCCGCAAGCGTCGCCTGGCTCGGGAACACGAGGACATCGTCGCTCCCCACATCCTCCGCCTCGCGCAGTTCGCCGTCCACGACGCGAACGGGGTGGACCGTCACTTCCACCGGCACGGTGTCGGGGAAAGTGTTCTGCAGGGTGACGACGGCCGAAGTACGACGCCCTGCCGTTTGCAGGTCGACCACGACGGGCTGGACGTTCAGCGCCAGGCTGGGACCGGTGGTGGCCAGGAGGGCAAGCCACGACAGCAGCGGACGCAGGACGCGCCGGGCAGGATGCGGGATCATGGAAGTGTTCTCGGAAAAAGAAGCCGGAGGCAGGCGCGAAGGCCCGCCCCCGGACGTCATCAGGCAGCCGGGGTCAGCTCGATCGAGACGTAACCCGAGTAGGTGCCGGCAGCCAGCCGACGATCGGTCAGCGACGACCAGTTGGTGGCGGTGCGGTTGGAACCGTTCGAGGTCGCAACGGCGGCGCCCTGGCTGGCGGCCTTCACGAACTGGACGCGGGTAGCGGCCGAGCTGGCGCTGTCATGACCGCCGAAGCGCTGGGCAACGGTCGAACCGCCGTCGGTCGAGGTCGAGTCGAGCGCCAGACCGTTGATCGAGGTGTCGAGGTTGTAACGGATGAACTGGGCGAAATCGCCCTGGGCCAGACCGTTGCCGGTCGCACCCTGAAGGGCGAGAACCGCACGCTCGACCTTCACGTTGCTGCCGCCGTTGTTGCAGAAGGCGATGACGCGGGCGTCGGTCAGCTTCTGGGCGATTTCCTCGGTGACGGTCGAACGGATCTTGGCATTGGCATCGGTGAGGTCACCGAGCGAGATCGACGAAGCCTGCGACGAGATGCCGCACTTGCTGTCGACCTGGGCATTGATGTCGATGCTTGTGGTGGCGGCCTGGGCCGAACCGGCGGCAAGGGCGAAAACGGCTGCCGCGCTGGCGGCGAGGATCGAACGCTTCATATTCAACTCCTAGGGTATCTTGACGCAGGAACGCGCCGGAGAATTGAAGACCGCTTTCGCGGGTCTTGCGACTTGCACCGGCTACCGGGACAGGTAGCCGGTGATTGAGCGACGCGCCGACCCAACGCCCCGCCCTTCGTGCTGGAGGACTGCAATTATGCGCGTGGTCCAACCACCAGAATGAGAGTGTCCTTGTAATGCCCCGCCGCGAGACGAGGCTGGGCGAAGGCCTGCGCCGCCCAGTCGATCGAGATCACCGCATTGCGGCCCACGCTGATGCCCGCGCCGGACCTGAGGCCGCGGCCCGGCACCAGGCTGGCGAAAGCGCAGCGGCCGCCATCGGCCATTTCGTCGGAAATACAGGGCGCGCTACGGACAATGCCACGGTCGGTATCGAGCGCCAGCGAGACCCGGTAGCGCTTGCTGAACGAAAAGCCGGAGCCATCATCGGCAGCATCCATGTTCGTCAGCGCGCCGCGCTGCGAGGTGACGCCGAGAGCATAAGGCGTGTTGCAGTCGAGACCGACGGCGAGAGAGAAGTTGGCGGCGCTTTCCAGATCGCGCGGCGCGGCAATGCTGGCAGGCCCGCCGGAGGCGAACCCGCAGCGCTCCTTGATCCGCGCGACGACATCGATCGCCACCGCGTCGGTCGCAGCCTCTGCCGCCAGGCCCGGCATCAGCATGCCGGACAGGATCGCCGCGCACAGACCGGCGCGCCTGAAGGCAGGGCGGCAAGCCACCCTTGAACGAACGGTTTTCATTAAGCCCCCCGCTTAATCCATGACCGGCGCGATCAGCCCCTGCTGCCCGCATCCAGACGCCCCACACCGGGCGTGAAGGGGACTTAGGAAGGGAAAATCCACGAGGCAAACATAAAATGTTAGTTAATTTAATGATTGCCCGTTTTGGGACATTGCGACAGCGGAGAAATACTTTGTCGCACGTTTTTCAATCGTTGCGAATCCCAGATTTACGGCGTTTGTCATTTTTATAACGCCAAATTCACCCCGACATGGGCGGGCGGCGGCGCACAAAGTTTAGTTAGTTAAAATAGCCGTTTATCGATCCCGGTTTTCGATTTTCCGCCTTGCGGAAGGTCCGGCTCCATTCGACTCGAAAGAACGGACCTCAGCGAAACGAAGTGCTTGGCGGCGGATTATGAGTAGCCGCACCCCTTGCAACCTGACCCCGCGGCGTAAACCATCGGGCAGCCCACCCTATCCGAGCGCACAGCTTGGTCGCGCCGCTCCCGCGCCTACGTTCGGCCTAGAGGGCGGCAAGGGGTCGCCTGCATGCGAATGGGACGACCATGAACAACCAGGTCAAAATCAGCGACCGCTACCTCGCTACACCCACAGATCTCGGCACCGAGGCCACGCGCGACATTTCCGCAGGGCTTGCCGGGCTGCTTGCCGACGTCTTCGCGCTCTATCTCAAGACCAAGAATTTCCACTGGCACATGAGCGGCGTCAACTTCCGCGACTATCATCTCCTCCTCGACGAGCAGGGCGACCAGATCTTCGCCATGACCGACCCGATCGCCGAACGCGCGCGCAAGCTGGGCGGCACCACGATCCGCTCGATCTCCGACATTTCGAAGCGCCAGCGCATTCTCGACAACAATGCCGATTACGTCGATCCGCAGGACATGCTGGCCGAGCTTCAAGGCGACAACAAGCAGCTCGTCGCCGAAATGCGCCGCGTTCACGAACTGTGCGATTCCTATTCGGACGTCGCGACCGCCAGCCTGCTGGAAGTCTGGATCGACGAGACCGAGCGCCGTTCCTGGTTCCTCTACGAGAGCAGCCGCCCCGCGCCGAGCCAATGATTCTACCGAGATTCAACGCTCCGGCGGCGTGCCCCCAACCAGCGTATAGTTCCGCCGGAATGCGATCTCGGGCATAGACGAACAAGAGTGCCGGTCCTGAACGCTTCCGCTTCCATGCGGCAAGCGATTGCAGGCCCGGCACCGTTCAAGGGCCGCGGCAGCAGTGCCAAGGCATCGGTGGATCGGTCGGGTGCGTTTTGTCAGGGTCACAAACAAGTTGAGAGGCAGGCCGCTCCTTCGATCGGATCGATCGATCTGCCTGGCCGCGCTGACTTCCGGCCTGATCGTCCTTGCCCTCGACATCTTCAGCCCGTTCCAGGGCGCGGTGGCGGTCCTCTACACCTCGACCGTGCTCATCGCCTCCTGGTCCAATCGGCGCGCCGCGGCGCTTCTGGCCGGTATCATCTGCAGCGTGCTGGCCGTGATCGGCTTCCTCTACAGCCATTGGGATGCGCCTTCCGGATCGTCGGCCATGCGGCTGGGCGTCTCGCTCTTCGCCATCATCATGATCACGATGCTCTCGGTCCGCCATCGCTCAGCCCGCGATACGCTTGCCGAGCAGGCCCGCATGCTCGAACTGACCCACGATACGGTCGTCGTGCGCGGGCCGGACGATACGATCCAGTACTGGAACGAAGGCGCCGAACGGCTCTACGGCTGGACCCGTGCCGAAGCGCTGGGCCAGCCCGCCGCGCGCCTCCTGCAAACCCAGACCACCGGCGATCCCTCCACCGTGATCGACATGACGGGGTCCTGGTCCGGCGAGATCAGCCGCGTCCGCAAGGATGGACGGCGCATTCTTCTCGAAAGCCGCTGGCTGGCCCGCCGCGACCATCTGGGTCGCGAGACCGGCATTTTCGAGACCAGCGCGGATGTCACCGAACAACGCGCCGAAGCCGTCGCCCGGCGCCAGTCCGAAGAGCGCTATCACACGATCTTCCACGCGGCAGGATTGCCGATGCTGGAAATCGATCTGTCCGGCGCTCATGCGACGATGGAACAGACCGAGGCAGTCGATATCGAAGTGATCAACCGGGTCGCGGCCAAGGCCACCGTCCGGGACGCGAACGAAGCCGCAGTCCTGTTGTTCGGGGTTGCCGATGCGCAGGACCTGATCGGTCACTCGCTCCTGCGCTTCCATACGCCGGCTGCCGAGCAGTCTCTCGGCCGACTGCTGACCGCGCTGGCCACCGGGGAGCGCGATATCGAGGAAGAGGCGCAGTTCCTGACCGAGAGCGGCGCGCTCGTCGATGTCGTGCTGCGTCTCACACTGCTGGAGGACGATGACCCCTGGGGCCGCCTGCTGATGCTGGCGGTCAACGTCACCGAACGCAACCGCCTGCATCGCCGAATGGCGCAGGCTCAGAGCGAACTGACCGAAGTCAATCGCGCCACCACGCTCGGCCAGGTCGCGGCCTTCATCGCCCACGAGATCAACCAGCCGCTGACCGCGATCACCGCCTTCGCCAGCTCCGGCAAGCGCTGGCTGGCGCGCGAGGCGCCGGACGCGGTCGAAGTGGCGGACTGTCTGAACAAGATCGCGCTGAGCGGCGCGCGGGCCGCCGACGTCGTCGCAAGGGTCCGCCGCCTGTTCCGCAGAGGCGAATCCGAACAGACCGAACTCGACCTGCGAACCCTGATCCGCGAGACTGCGGGGCTGCTGGACCTGGAACTGCGCGAAAGCGCGGTCGCCCTTCACCTCAGCGCGGCGCCCGACCTGCCGCGGATCATCGGCGACCGCATCCTCCTGCAGCAAGTGCTGGTCAACCTGATCCTCAATGCCCGCAAAGCCATAACTCAGGCACCCGACAGCCCACGCGACCTTTGGATCGACGCATTCCTGCAGGGCGACATGGTCATGGTCGAAGTGGCGGACAGCGGAACCGGACTGCTCTGCGACCCGCAGGAAATATTCGAGCCGTTCTTCAGCAGCCGCGAGGACGGCATGGGCATCGGCCTGGCGATCAGCCGGTCCATCATCGAACAGCACGGCGGCGCCATCCAGGCCGCCAATCGCACCGAAGGAGGCGCGAGTTTCCGTTTTTCGATCCCGATCGCCGCTGAAGCGGCCTGATATCGCCATGTCCAGACATTCTCATCGCCTATTCAGGACAACGCCATTGCACCTGACAATACCTCTGAAGATCGGGAGCGCATCGTGTCCGGAGCATGTTTGATCGCCATCGTCGATGATGACCCGCTGGTTCGCGATTCCATCGACAGCCTCGTCCGCTCCGAAGGCCTCGCCACCGCCATGTTCGCCGGCGGCAACGAACTGCTCGCATTCGGCAGGGCGGATGAGATCGGCTGCGTCGTGACCGACCTCAACATGCCCGGCATGACCGGCCTGGAACTGCAGGGCGCAATCGTGAAGAAGGACTGGCGGGTGCCGATCATCTTCATGACCGCATTCCCGACACCCGAAGCCCAGGCCCAGGCGATGGCCGCCGGAGCGATGCGATTTCTCACCAAGCCGGTCGATCCGGACGAACTGCTTGACGCCATCGGTCAGGCGATCGCGCAATGAAACGGAAAATTGGGGACATGTTCATGAGCGGAAAGCCAAACGAAACCGCCTTGCATTGGGAGCCTTCGGCATGAGCGAACGCGGCAACCCGGCCGAGGACGAAGTCGGCCTGGTCATCATCCTGGATGACGACCCGCTCGTTCGCGATTCCATTGACAGCCTCCTGCGCTCGGTCGGCCTGAAGACGCTGTGCTTCGGCTCCGCGCAGGACGTACTCGATGCGAACCTGCCCGATGTCACGAGTTGCCTGATCGTGGACGTGCGCATGCCGCAGATCGGCGGCTTCGAATTCAAGACGCGCCTCACCGACCGGGGAGACGACATTCCGATCATCTTCGTGACCGGCTACGGCGATATCCCGATGAGCGTGAAGGCGATGAAGGCGGGCGCGATAGATTTCCTGCCGAAGCCCTATCGCGATCAGGATCTGCTGGACGCCGTGACCACCGCGCTGTCCCGCGACCGTGAGCGCCGCTCGGCCCGGCTCGACCTGCAAGCCGGCCAGGAACTCTACGACCGGCTGACGCCGCGAGAAAAGGAAGTCATGGCCGGGGTGTGCCGGGGCCTGCTCAACAAGCAGGTCGCGGGCGAACTGGGCATCACCGAAATCACCGTCAAGCTGCACCGCTCCAGCCTGATGAAGAAACTGGGCGCGAAGACTTTCGCGGAACTGATCCGGATCAACGATTTCCTGGTCCGCCAGAAGGCCTGAGTTCGCCGCTTCCGAACGGTAAATCACTGAACCTATACCTAAGTTTGCCTTCGCTGCATCGCATCACGCCGGTATGATTGCTGCAGGCAGGTAACGCTTCTTGCCTGCAATATGTCCACCCGCAGCAGCCCAAGAGCCTATGTACGACGAAGCATGGCTGGCCCGCCTTCAGCCCGATAGCGCATTCTCCGATGGGACGGGCCGGCAGCGGCTCGTCGATCTCCGATCCGGCAAGGCGTGGCTGTCGTTGGCGGCGCGCTGGTCGGCCCTGGAATTGGCCGGGCAGCTTGAGCGCGAGTTCGGCCTGAGCGAGCGCATGAACCGGGACATCGCGGAATTTCCCGTAGCCCTGGTCAAGACCCAGGACGGGCCGGTGCTGGTGTTCGAGGATCACGGCATCCTGCCCATCGAACGGACCGACCAGCCCCTCGCGATCGCCGCATGGCTCGATATCGCCGCAAGCGCCGCCGATGCCCTGGCCCAGATTCACAAGCACAAGATCGTCCATTGCGCGATCAACCGCGAAAATCTGCGCAGGCGCCCCGGCGGGAAGATCATCCTCGGCGGATTCGGACGGGCGATCGACGCGGAAGATCCTTTCGACCTGCCGCGTGCGGCCAGCGACATCAGCCTGCCCTATGCCTCGCCGGAACTGGCGGATCGCGCCAATCCCTCCGGGGATGTCCGCAGCGACCTCTATTCGCTAGGCGCAACGCTCTACGAACTGCTGACCGGACAGCCGCTGTTCAACGTCACCACCCCGGCGGAATGGCTGCATGCGCATGTCGCGATGCGCCCCCGCCGCCCGAGCGCGATCCGCGCGGAACTTCCGGAAGCGCTTGACGACATTCTCCTGCGCCTGCTCGCCAAGGACCCGGCGGACCGCTATCCCAGCGCCGCGGCGCTCGCCGCCGATCTTGCGGTCTGCCGCAACATGTTCGACGAGACCGGGCAGATCGTCGCGTTTCCCCTCTCCGCACAGAAGGCGGCGGGCCGGAACCGCCCTCCCCGCGTGATCGGCAGAGAAACGCAGCTGCGTGCACTGCGTGAAGCCGCACACCGCGTGGAAACGGCGGGTCATGCCGAGATCGTCGTCATCCGCGGCGCTCCCGGTGCGGGTAAGTCGAGCCTTGTCGAGCATCTTCGCACCGAGCTTTCCCGCTGGACCGGCCTTGCTGGGAAATGCGACCAGAACCAGCGCCAGACCCCCTATCTTCCGCTCACCCAGGCGATTGCCGCGGTCGTCGATCAATTTGCCCGGCACAGCACGGAACAGGCCTCGGCCATTCGCACCCGGCTGCATGATCAGCTAGACGGCAAGGGCAGGCTCATCAGCGAGCTGGTTCCCGGCTTCGCGAAAATCGTCAGCGAGCTGCCTTCGGTCCCCGACCTGCCGGCGGATCAGGCCCTGGCGCGCCTCAACGCCACGCTGGCCAAAGTCGTCGCGATCACGGTCGATCCGCCCGCGCCGACGATCCTGTTCATCGACGATATCCAGTGGGCGGACGATTCCACCTGGTCGTTCCTGCACCACCTTGCCTCCGCCCCGTTTTCCCACTTGCTCGTCGTCCTCGCGCTGCGCGACAACGAACCGCCGTCGCGGCATCTTCTGGACCTGCTGGCCGAGAATGCGCGTGGCTCCGGCACCAGGCTGACCAGCCTCGCCCTGCCCCCGCTGGAAGCGGCCGAACTTGGTCGACTGGTCGACGGCCAGCTTGGCGAGATCGCCCGCCGGGACCGTTTCGTCGCCGCGATTGCCGGTCGAACGCTGGGCAATCCCTTCTTTGCGACGCAGCTTCTCCAGGCCCTGTCCGAAGACGAGGTGCTCCGTTTCGATCCACTCACCCAGGCCTGGGACTGGGACGAGACCACCCTGGCGCAGTATCGCGGCAGCGACGATGCCGATCTCATGCAGCGACGGCTTGCCGCCTTGCCGCCGACGACGCTGGAACTGCTGCGCACTTTCGCATGGATCGGTCCCCGGTCGTGTCGAAGCCTGCTCGCACGCGCGCTCGACTGCGACCTTGCCGAAATCGACGAAACCACCGCACCGGCTTTCGCGAGCGGACTGCTGACCCGCGACAACGATCGCGTCGCCTTCGCGCACGACCGCGTCTTCGAAGCCGCCTATGCACTGACCCCGGTCAAGCAGCGCCCCGCCCATCATGCCCGCATCGCCCGTTTGCTGCTGTCCGGACAGGACGAAAGCGAAGCCGAGGCCGCTTTCGATATCGCCCACCACATCCAGCTCGCCGGTCCCGAAGCCATCGCTGCGGAAGATCGCGTGCCCTTCCTCCACGCCCTGATCGTCGCCGCCCGCCGGGCGAAAGGTGCTGCGGCCGTGGAGCAGGCGGAGCGCTACCTCGACCTTGCCGACCAGCTGATCGCACAGCGCGGCGAAATGCCGGCACCGGCCCGCGACGTGCTTCTGCTGCGCTGCGACTGCCTTGTGCTGCAAGGCCGGATGGACGCGGCATCGGCCATCGTCGATATCCTGCTGGAGCGATCCGAAAGCCCTCTCGACCGCGCCGAAGCCTATCGCCTGCGCGCCAATATCCTGACCCTGCAATCCGATTACGAAGCCGCCATTCGCGCCGGTCTGGCGGGCCTCGACGAGCTTGGCATCGTGCTCGAACGCTACCCGTCCGACGCGGAGCTGCGAAGCGCCTACGAAGCGGTCGTTCGTGCGCGGGCGGCGCGCGGCATCGGCGAACTCGTCGGCCTGCCGGTCGCCGCAGCGGTGGAAACGGAAGCGAAGATGGCGCTGCTGGCGACGTTGATCGCCTCCATCTTCGTCGATGACGGTCTCAGCTTCCTCCACGCAGCGAAGATGGCGGAACTGTCGCTGACCGAGGGAATGGCGCCCTCCTCCACGCACGGCTTCGCCTGGTTCGGCGTCCTCGTCGCCCACCATTACGGTGCCTATGCCGAAGGGTACGACTATGCCCAGCTCGCCATCATGCTGAGCGAGCGCAACGGCTGGCAAGCCTCTCGTGCCGCCGCACTGGTCGCGGCCGACCAGGTCAGCGCCTGGACGAAGCCGATGGACTATGCGCTCTCGCTGGCCACCGAGGCACGGCGGCAGGCGCTGGCCCACGGCGACGCCGCCTATGCCTGCTATGCCAGCAACCATATCGTCTCCGACCTGCTCGTGATGGGCCGGCCGATTGCGAAAGTGATCGAGGAGGCGCAGAACGGGCTCGCGCTGGCCAGGCGCCTGGGCTTCCGCGACATCGTCCGGCTGATCTCCGCGCAGATCCTGTTCGCCGATCGTCTGGAGAACGGTCACGTCTCCCTGTACGCGCCGCTCGGTGAAGCGGAGACGAATTTCCACGAACGCGGCGATGCTGATACCTCGCAGACCACGCTGTTCTTCGAGTGCCTCTACGCCGGTATGGCCGCGTTCCATTATGGCGACCTCAAGGCCGCGCAGGCCTATCTCGACCATGCCGACGTTCTGGCCTGGGCCGTCCCGGCCCATATCAACCTTGCCGACCTGCACCTCTACCGCACCCTGACGATCCTGACGCTGGGCGCCGGTCACCCCCTAGACCCCGTGCTTGCCGAACAGGTCGCAGGCAGCCGCAAACGGTTCGACGAACTGGCGGCGCTGAACCCGGCGACGTTCCTGGGGCGTCATCTGCTGCTTGCCGCCGAGGCGGCACGCCACGGCGGCGCGGATCTGGAAGCGCTGCGTCTCTACGAGCAGGCCGCCGCCGCCTGTTCCGAAAATGAGCGCGTCCACGAACTCGGCATGATTCACGAGCGCGCAGCCGAACTGGCCCGCCGGTGCGGCCTGGAATCCGCCGCGCTGCATTTTGCGCGATCGGCCAGGAACGCCTTCATCCGCTGGGGCGCGAGCGGCCTCGCCGCTCGGCTGGAACAGACCTATCCGATGCTCGCGCTGGACCGCGAGCAGGAGGCCCGGATCGGCACGATCGAGCAACACCAGCTCGACGCAGCCGTTGCGCTGGAGGCGGCCAAGGCGCTTTCCGGTGAAATCCAGCTCGATCAGGTGATCGAGAAGCTCATGCGCGCGATGATCGTCCACGCCGGGGCACGCCGCGGCGTCCTGCTTACCACGCGCGACGACGTGCTTCTGATCGAAGCCACGGGTTCGGTGATCGGCGACGATGTGGTGGTCGATGTCCAGACCCGCGTCGCACGGGACGACATCGTGCCGATCGCCCTCATTCGCAAGGCGGTGGAGGAACAGGCGCCGCAGATCGTCCAGGACGCGACGCAGGACCTAGCTTTCGCGCCCCTGCATTTCAGCACCCGTGCGATGATGGCCCTGCCGCTGGTCAAGCAGAGCCGGCTGACTGCCGTGCTCTATCTCGAAAACGAGCTGACCGCCCACGTCTTCAACCGGCAGCGGATCGCCATGCTCGACATGCTTGCGCCGCAGGCCGCCAATGCCCTCGATGCCGCGCGCGCCTATGCCGAGCTGGTGGTGGAGCACAAGCGGCGCATGGAATCCGATTCCGCGCTGCAGAATGCCCGCGCCGACCTCGCGCGCAATTCGCGCCTCATCACGATGGGCAGCCTTGCCGCCTCGATCGCCCACGAGATCAACAACCCCCTCGCCGGGGTCTGCGGACAGGCGAGTGCCGGGGTGCGCTGGCTGTCCCGCAGCGAGCCGAACGTGGACGAGGCGATCAAGTGCCTGAACGCCGCGCGCAGCGGCGCCGAGCGGGCGGTAGAGATCGTCCGCGAACTTCGCGCCCTGGCCAAGCAGGCCCCCGCAAGGATCGAAGTGATCGACCTAAGCGGCCTGATCCGCACCGTGCTGGCGCTGACCGGCGCCGAGATCGAACTCAGGCAGGTCAGCCCGCTGGTCGCGCTGGAGGACTGTTCGATCAGCGGCAACGGCGTGCAGCTTCAGCAAGTCATCGTCAATCTCGTCAGCAATGCGCTGGATGCCATGAGCCAGATTGCCGCGCCTGAGGGCGGCCACCGGCTGACGATCCGCTCCCGCGTCGCCGAAGGGGCCGTCGCCGTCAGCGTCGAGGATACCGGTTCAGGCATTTCGGACGAGGCGATCTCGCGCATCTTCGATCCCTTCTTCACGACGAAGGAGACCGGGATGGGCATGGGGCTGGCGATCTGCCGCTCGATCATCGAGGCCCATGACGGCAAGCTGGAAGTCGAGCGCATTGCCGAAGGCGGCACCCGTTTCCAGTTCCGCCTGCCGCTTGAAGGTTGAGGGGCCGACCGGAAACGCCCCCTTTCCCTCACATCGATGCCGCAAGCGCCATCCGCATCGGTGCGGCACGGCGCAGCGCGATCCGCTCGATCGCCTTCTGGAGCTTTTCGAAGGCCCTGACCTCAATCTGGCGGACGCGTTCGCGCGATACCCCGAACACGACCGAAAGGTCTTCCAGCGTGCGTGGTTCGTCGACCAGGCGGCGCTCGGTCAGCACCTGCCGCTCGCGCTCGTTCAGTTCCTTGAGCGCCATGTCCAGCATCTCGTGGCGGACCTGCGACTCCTGCGCCGCGGCCATCTGCTCGTCGGGAAGCGGCTCGTTGTCGGTCAGCCAGTCCTGCCACTCGCTGCCGCCTTCTTCGGCGAGGGAAACGTTGAGCGAGGCATCGCCGCCGAGTGACATGCGGCGGTTCATATTGACCACTTCGACCTGCTCGACGCCCAGCTCCTCGGCGATATGGCGAACGTCCTCGGGGCGCAGATCGCCGTCCTCGAAGGCATTGAGCACGTTCTTCAACCGCCGCAGATTGAAGAACAGCTTCTTCTGCGCGCCGGTCGTACCGATCTTCACCAGGCTCCAGGACCGCAGGATGAATTCCTGCATCTGCGCCTTGATCCACCACCTGGCATAAGTCGACAGGCGGAAGCCCCGGTCCGGCTCGAATTTCTTGACCGCCCGGATGAGGCCCAGATTGCCTTCCGAAATCAGCTCGCTGACCGGCATGCCATAGCCGCGATAGCCCATCGCGATCTTGACCACGAGCCGCAAGTGCGAGGTGACCAGCCGGGCCGCCGATGTCGCATCCAGATCCTCGGCATAGCGCTTGGCGAGCGAATATTCCTGATCCGGCTGAAGCATCGGAAAGCGGCGAATCTGGGAAACGTAGCGGCCCAAGCCGTCGTCGCTCGTCAGGCTGGGAACCATCAGGGAAGAAGTTGCCTCGGTCATCGTCTAATCCCGCGAAAAGAGTTCAACGCGAAGATGCGGGCGGCGGCAGTTGCACCGCGCAGCGCGCATCCCGGGCAATGACACGTCGATGGACACGCCGTTTTGCCTGAAGCGACTTTTACGGAAACGAGGGCGGCAAGGCAGACATACATTGGCATGCGCCCCCCTGTACCGCCGGTTTAGGACGAGCGAGGAGGGCCCCTTATAACGGGTTATATCGTTTATTTTCAGTTATTTGACACCACATACCTCAGGATACCTGCCGCCACCGGCACCGCCCGCACATATCGTGTTCTCCTCAAGACGAGGGGCTTTTCCAAGGAGGTTTACCCATGTTCAAAATGCGTAACGGCGCGCTCGCTGCCATTCTGACCGCCACGATGGTCGTCTCGGTGCCCGCGATGGCCAAATCGAAAGCGTCGATCAACCGCACGGAAGACAAGCTCGTTGCCGCCGGCTTCGTCTCGAAGCCTGCCAACACGCCGCAGCGCGTGGCGATGCTGACCCGCCTGCCCGCCAACAAGTTCTTCAAGCGCGTGAACGGCGACAAGGTCTCCTACGTCTATGCCGATCCGAAGAACTGCAACTGCCTGCTGGTCGGCACCGAGAAGGCCTACGGCACCTATCGCGCCACGCAGGAAGCCGCACGCATCGCTTCCGATCAGCTCGCGGCCTCGCAGAACTACGCCGATCCCGCCTGGGACTGGGGTGCATGGGGCCCGTGGGGCGGCTATTGGGGCGGCTACGGCTTCGGCCCGCATCGCGGCTGGTAATGGTCGACGGGCTGCCGGATCGCGGCAGCCCTTCCCACTCGGAGCGCACGAAAGCGGGTCCAGCCCCTTTCGTGCGATTTCCCGATTCTACGCGCCGCCGGGAAGCGGCGCATCCGCATCGACAAGCCCCGCCTCGCGCAAGTCGCGCCAGAATGCGTCAGGCACCGTTTCCTCGAAAGCGGCCCTGTCCTCGGCAATGCGGGCGGGACGGCTCGCGCCGGGAATGACCGCCGCCACGGCAGGATTGGCCAGCGAGAAGTGGATTCCCGCCGCCTTCATCGACACCCCGTGACGATCTGCGATCGCCTTGATCGCCGCTACCTTGGCGAGAATCTCCGCACTTGCCGGCGCATATTCGAAGTTCGGCCCGCCCACCAGCGCCCCCGAACTGTAGGGACCGCCGACCACGATGCCCAGACCGCGTTCGGCTACCCTGGGCATGACCCGTTGCAGCGCCCGGCCATGGTCGAGCAGGGTATAGCGCCCGGCCAGCAGGAAGGCATCGGGACGCGGTTCCTGAAGGTCGAGCAGAAGCTCGATCGGCTCCACCTTGTTGACGCCCAGCCCCCAGGCCTTGATGACGCCCTCGTCGCGCAGGCGGTCCAGCGCCCGGAAGGCGCCGAGCCGGGCTTCCTCGAACTTGCCCAGCCAGGCATCGCCCCAGAAGTCCTGCGCCAGATCGTGGACGAAGGCGACTTCGATATGATCGGTGCGCAGCCGCTTCAGGCTGTCCTCGATCGAGCGCAGCGTCGCATCGTAGCCGTAGTCGTTGACCACCTTGTTGGGGCGGCCATGGGCGAAGACCTCGCCCTTCTCGCCGTTGTCGCGCAGCGAGACGTCCTCTATCTCGTCGAGGATCACCCGGCCGACCTTGGTGCTGATGACGTATTCGCCGCGCGGCTTGCCCGCCAGCGCCTCGCCCATGCGGATTTCGGCGAGCCCCGCCCCATAGAACGGCGCATTGTCGAAGTAGCGGATGCCGTCGTTCCACGCCGCTTCCACGGTCGCCAGCGCTTCCTCCTCGGGAATCGCGCGGAACATGTTGCCCAGCGGGGCCGAACCGAAGCCGAGCTTGCCCGGCAGGATGTCCTTGATTGCCATCGTCAGAGTTCTCCGATACCGACAGCCCGGAAGAGCGTTCGCCCAGCGAACGGGCTTGGGGCCGTCACGGACACTCCTGTTATGACGGCCGGTCCAGCCCGGCAAGCCGCGAGCGCGCCCAGTCGACGATCCCGCGTTCGGTCATCGCGCCGAACTGGCGCCCCAGTTCGCGTCCCTGGTAAATGAGCACGATCGTCGGAAGCGAACGGATCGCATAGCGACCGGCCAGTGCGACCTCCGCCTCGGTATCGAGCTTGCCCAGCCGCATCTGCGGTTCGAGTTTCGCCGCGGCTGCGGAAAAGGCAGGCGCCATCATGCGGCAGGGGCCGCACCATCCCGCCCAGAAATCCACGAGCAACGGAATGCCCGCGCGGGCGGCATGGGCATCGAACGTGGCGCCGGTAAGCGTCACCGGCTCCCCTGCGAAAAGCGCCTTGCCGCAGCGCCCGCACTTTCCGCCCGCGGCCAGCTTCCCGTTCGGCACGCGGTTGGAAGTCGTGCAGTGCGGGCAGACGATCAGCGTCGTGGCGGCAGGTTCGGTCGTCATCGGCAGGCTCCAGGGCAGGCATCGACAGATCGGGAGCGATCCGCCGCAAAGCCTGCCCTGCGGCGAAGGGTGGGCCAATGGCAAGCACCATCGGCATGCGCCCCGATCACGAGTTCATTCAGCGCGGAAAGTTGGTCTTTGCCAGTTCGATGATCTCGTCCATCCGGCCGTTCATCACTGCCTTCAGCATATAGAGCGTGAAGCCCTTGGCCATTTCCAGGTTGATCTTCGGCGGGATCGGAAGTTCGGTCCGCGCGACCACCGCATCGACCAGCACCGGGCCATCATGCGCGAAAGCCTCCTGGATAGCCCGGTCGACATCGCCCGGATCTTCGACGCGGATGCCCTTGATGCCGATCGCCTCGGCAAGGGCGGCGAAGTTCGGGTTGTCGAGTTCGGTTCCGAACGGCAGGAAGCCGGTGGATTTCTGCTCGACTTCGACGAAGCCCAGCGTCCCGTTATTGAAGACGACGATCTTGGCGGGGAGCTTGTACTGCCGCAGGGTGAGCAGATCGCCCATCAGCATGGCCAGCCCGCCGTCGCCCGAAAGCGAAACCACCTGCCGTTCCGGGAACGAGGTCTGCGCGCCGATGGCCATGGGCATCGCATTGGCCATCGAGCCGTGCCACAGCGAGCCGATCAGGCGGCGCTCGCCGTTCATCTTCAGATAGCGCGCGGCCCAGACGGTCGGCAGGCCGACGTCGAACGTGAAGATCGCATCCTCGTCCGCATGGTCGCTGATCGCCTTGGCGACCTGCTGCGGATGGATCGGGCCTTTGCCCGCACGGCCGACGGCAAGATCGTCGAGGTCCTTGCGGGTGCTGCGATAGTGATCGAGCGCGATGTCGAGGTGGGTGCTGTCCGAACGCTCGTCGAGACGCGGCAGCAGCGCCCGCACGGTCGCACCGACATCGCCGACCACGCCGAGATCGAGCGGCGCCCGGCGGCCAAGCTGTCCAGGGCGGATATCGACTTGCGCTATCCGCACACCGGCACCGTTGGGGTAGAACTGGCGATAGGGAAAATCGGTGCCGAGCATCAGCAGGATGTCGGTATCGGTCATGGCGTAATAGCCCGAGGAAAAGCCGATCAGTCCGGTCATGCCGACATCGTAGGGGTTGTCGTACTCGACATATTCCTTGCCCTTGAGCGCATGGACCACGGGCGCGCGCAGCTTTTCGGCGAGGGCCACGACTTCCGCATGGGCCTCGGCGCAGCCGGAGCCGCAGAACAGCGTCACCCGGCTGCCGTCATTCAACATCGCGGCCAGCGCATCCAGGTCCTCCTCGGACGGCGTGACCACCGGTTGGCGCGGCACCAGCCCGGAAGGAAGCGAGCTGAGGTCGGTAACCGCAGGCTTGAGCGCGATGTCGCCGGGAATGGCGATCACGGAAACGCCGCGTTCGCCGATCGCGGTGCGAATGGCGATCTCCACGCTGCGCGGCATCTGCGAGGGGTCGGAAATCAACTCGCAGTAATGGCTGCACTCGCGGAAGATTTCCTGCGGATGGGTCTCCTGGAAATAGCCGGAGCCGATTTCGGGAGAGGGAATCTGCGCCGCGATCGCCAGGACCGGCACGCGCGAGCGATGGCAGTCGAACAGGCCGTTGATGAGGTGGAGATTGCCCGGTCCGCAGCTTCCCGCGCAGACCGCGATGCTGCCCGTCAGATGGGCCTCGGCCCCGGCCGCGAAAGCGGCGACTTCCTCGTGCCGGACGTGAATCCACTCGATCGTGCCGCGCTTGCGGATCGCATCAGTCAGGCCGTTCAGACTGTCGCCGACAACGCCGAAGATGCGCCGCACGCCGGCGGCTTCCAGGATATCGATAAACTGCTCGGCAACGTTCTCGGCCATCGTTCGTCTCGCTTGTCGTCGCGCCTCGGGGCGCAGGGAAGTTCGCGGCGTATGGGCAGGTAAACGAAGGAAGGGCCGCGTAGGTTCGCGCCCTTCCTTGCCGTTTTTTATCAGAACCGGACGCCGACGCCGCCGAGGATCTGATTGCGCGAGTAGCTGCCCGAATAGTTCGAGTAGCGATATTCGCCGGTTAGGTAGAGGTTGGGGGTCACGGCATATTCGCCGCCGACACCAGCACGCACGCCCGAACGGTCGTCACGGTGATTGCCGTCCTCCCGGATCGTGAACTGGGCATTGGTGTAGCCGACCTTGCCGTAAAGCAGGAAGCTGGGCGAGACGACATAGCCGATGCGGGCACCGGCATAGAGGTCGCGGTCGGCGCGCTCGGTATAGCGGGTCGTGCCGGAGCCAAACTTCTTCTTCTGGGTGGAATCGCTGATTTCGACTTCCGGGCCGATGCGGACCGGGCCGATGGCGGCATCGTATCCGGCGGTCGCGCCGTAAGTGAAGCCCGAGGCATTGTCGCCGCTGTGCTGCACGTTATCCCAGCCGCCGATCACGCCGATGCGCGGGCCGGTGAAATCACCGCTTTCCTGCGCCAGTGCCGGGGTTGCCACGGCAGCCAGAACCAGAGCCGGCACAATGACGAAACGCTTGGACATATTCATTCTCCTCATGTTGGGACCATCGGTCTGAAAGCCAGATAGGTACCGCCACGAGGCCGCGGGATTATCCCAAGGTTTGCCCTATGCCATTGTTTGGGTTTCTTAGTTCCAAGACCTGCCATCACCGACTCAACGTGTAATGAGCTAGGCACGATCACCAGCCGACTTTGGCAGTATTGGATCAAGCCCATCGTATAGTTGACGAAGGATCGAATTCGTCACGGGCACGCATGCCGCGTACGCAGCCTCGTTACGCCAGACGCAGCGGCAATGTCGCCAAAGGTTCACAATCCTGCTCTAGGCGCCGGGGGGGGCTTTTCTGAAGATTCTCATGTCCGCGCCCAACTCTGCCCCCAGAATGACTTGACGAAACGGTTGATCACGCCGCCCAGCGGGATTGGTCGCCGGTTATCGTTGCACTTCGGCGGTTCGCATCCGCGCGGCTCAACGGTCGTTCCGTCCTCAGCCTGCTTGAGAATGAACGCGATCTGTTGTTCGCTGAATCTCGACGTTTTCATCCACGGCTTCCCTTGTTCGGCGTTCGCCAAACCTAACCGAGAATTTCTCACCAAATTCGGAATAGTTTACGGGGAGCAGGTCAGACCTTGCGCTCCCATCGCCCGCTGCCTGCAGTTCGAGATCCAGAATGAGTCCTGATCCTGATCAATCGAAGCCGGCCTCATCTGATTCTTGCGCCCCATTCTCAACCGCAAGCCTCGCGGAACGAAAGGCCCGGCGATTGACCACATCCGCCGTTCCTTTTTCGCCCCCATTCCTTGGTGGCCAGTCCGCTTTTCCCTTGTCTCCAACCGAATGACCGAAAGCCGGACGATCTGCCGCGCGAGGCAACTGCCATCCGGCCTTCGAGATCGAAGATCAGATCTGCACCTGACCGCCATCGACAAAGAGTTCGACACCGTTGACGAAGCTGGCATCATCGGAGGCCAGGAACAGCACGGCCTTGGCGATCTCCTCGGGCTGGCCGATTCGGCCGATCGGGATCAGGCTGGCGAGGTAGTCCTTTGTCCCCTGCGCCTGCTCGCTGCCGCCAAAGAGATGATCGAGACCGGCAGTTTCCGTGACGCCGGGGCTGATGGCGTTCACGCGAATGTGTCGATCCTTGAGATCGAGGATCCAGTTGCGGGCGAAGTTGCGCACTGCCGCCTTGGTCGCGGAATAGACGCTGAAGGCAGGCGTGCCCGAGATGCTGGTGGTCGAACTTGTGAGGATGATCGAAGCCCCGTCCTTCAAGAGTGGCAGCGCCTTCTGGACGGTGAAGAGTACGCCCTTCACATTGGTGTCGAAGGTGCTCTGATAATGCTCCTCGGTGATCGAACCGAGCGGGAGCATCTCGCCGCCGCCCGCATTGGCGAACACGACGTCGATCTGTGCATGCTTCTGTTGGACGGCATCATAAAGCCGGTCGATGTCGACCAGATTGGCCATGTCGCCCTGCACACCGGTGATGCGGCCGCCGATGGCCTTTACGGCAGCATCCAGCGCCTCCTGCCGCCGCCCGGTGATGAAGACCGAGGCGCCCGCTTCCGCGAAAGCCTTTGCCGTCGCCAGCCCGATACCGCTCGTGCCGCCGGTCACGACCACCACCTTGTTGTTGAATTTGTTCGTCATCGTCTGTCTCCTTCATGTTTCAGCGAAGCGCCGTTGCCCTTAAGAGATGCTCCTAGAACGATGATGCGTGTAGTCAGCATATGTGGCACTTAGCGTTCCACTGGAGGAACGCTGATGCGGATCGATCTGAATGACTATGCCTATTTTGCCGAAGTGGTGGCGCATGGCGGCTTTGCGGCGGCGGGACGCGCTCTGCGGGAGCCGAAGTCCAAGCTGAGCCGCCGCATCGCAGGGCTGGAGGAACGCCTCGGCCTGCGCCTGATCGAGCGGTCGAGCAGGCGTTTCCGCGTAACGGATACGGGACTCGCCTTCTACGAACGATGCCGGGCCATATTGGCCGAGGCGGAGCAAGCGGAAGCATTGGTCCTGCAGGCGCAGGCGGAACCCCACGGCCGCATCCGCTTCAGTTGCCCCACCGGCATGATCGAGCCCATAACGGGCCTGATATCCTCTTTCCTCACCCGCTATCCCAAGGTGCGTTTGCAGCTTGTGGCAACGGACCGCGCAGTAGACCTGATCGAGGAGCGGATCGATGTCGCCCTGCGGGTACGCGCAGCGTTGACCAGCGATGCTGCCCTCACCATGCGGTCGCTCGGCCGATCAACCCGTATCCTCGTGGCCTGCCCTCAACTGGCAAGCCAGGTTGCGGAAGTGGCCCAACTCGCGACACTTCCGACACTGGCGACCCATGACGCCGCAGACGATCTCGAATGGCATCTGGAGACGGGGGACGGCAGCAAGCATGTGATGCGGGTCGAGCCTCGCATGGGCTGCACCGACATGGCCGCAGTGCGCAACGCGGCCATTGACGGACTCGGCATCGCTATCCTGCCCGACCATGTCTGCCGGGACGCACTACTCGCCGGCAAGCTTGTCCATGTGCTGCCTGCCTGGCGCGGGCTTCAGGGAATCGTGCATCTGGTCTTCACGACGCGCCGGGGATTGCCTCCCGCCGTGCGCGCTTTGATCGATCATCTCGCGGCAGGATTTCCCCGTGAAGTCGTCGCGCCGACACCTCAGGATTAAGTTAGGACGAACTCAGGGGGCCATCGCCCACCCGCCCGAGAGGCCTGACACCAATCGGCGCCCTGAGCCAATTGTCCTCGATCAATTCAGTTCGTCATCCTTCAGATCGTCTCCGTCAACCTTCGCTTCCTACAAACAGAAGTTCTGGATCAGAATTCAACATCCTTGGAAATCCTTCTTGTGAACATGAACTAACATAACCGCAAATGGCCGTTTGCATGTAAAGCAGCCACAGAGCACAAATTGATGGCGCTGTGCACGGAAGATGCCGGGACACGCGCGCAGAAAGCTGGCGACGATCACGGCCGTCTGGCGTCGCTCCATCAAGTGAACTGGTCTTATAGCCCGCAGCGTTGCGCAAACAGCACAGCTATTAGCCATATTGCGGACCATGTTGCCAATAATTCGCAATAGCGCTATCGGCGCCCTTTATTGAGATTTAGTCGCAAAAAGGGGTGCATATGATTTCCACTCGTTCGATCACGCTATGCGGGGTTGCCGTTTGCGCCGTGATGACGGCTACCGCCCATGCAGAGGAAGCAGCTCCCGAAAATTCGGGCGCGGTGGCGGACGGTGACGAAATCATCGTTACGGGAGCCATTTCGGGCACCAAGACCGAAACACCACTCATTCAGGTTCCGCAGCCCCTTACCGTCATCACCTCGGAACAGTACCTTTCACAGGGTGCGATCAGCATCAGCGATACCGTGAAGTACGCTGCCGGCGTGCTCGCAAACGCCTATGGCCGCGACACCCGCGTCGATGGCTTCCGGGTGCGGGGAATCAACGCTCTGCAGTTCCGAGACGGCATGCGCGACGTCTTCTCGTACTATGCCAGCATCACCTCGGACCCCTACAACTTCGAGCGCGTCGAGATCGTGCGCGGCCCTGCTTCGGTGTTGTTCGGGCAGGGTTCGATCGGCGGCATCGTCAACCTCGTTTCCAAGACCCCGGACTTCCAGACGCGCGGCGAATTCAATGTCGTGTACGGCAGCTACGACCGCAAGGAAGCGATGGGCGACGTCAATCTCGCACTGGCGGATAATCTGGCGATCCGCGCCGTCGCCCGCGTCCGTGACGCCGACACTTACGTCGATCACGTCCCCGACGATCGCGTGATGTTCGCACCCTCGATCCGCTGGCAGCCCACACCCGACACAAACGTCGTGCTGACGGGCCTCTATCAGGAGGACGACACCGGCTCGACCTCGCAGTTCCTGCCGATCGTCGGCACGTTCCGCCCCAATCCGGCCAATCCGGACGGCCGGCTCGATCCCTACACCTTTGTCGGCAAGGCAGGATGGGACCGCTATGCCGGTCGCTCCCTGCAGGGCGGCGCCGCCGTCACCCATGACTTCTCGGACAAGGTCCGCATCAGTCTCAAGGCGCGCTACATCGACAGCGACCTCGAATATAACACGCACTATGCCGACAGCTATTCCAACCCGACAAATCCCTACTCGGTCTACGGTACGGACGGACGCACCATCGGCCTGATCGCCGATGCCAGCGACGCACGGATGAACGTCTTCTCGACCGACAACAACGTCCAATTCAAATTCAACACCGGCGCCAACATCGAGCATACGCTGCTTGCCGGAATCGACTACAGCTGGAACAAGGTTGGCAAGCGCTACGCCGGTGGTTCGGAGGTCGTAGACCTCTACGACATCGATTACGACGCTCTGCTGACGTACGATCCCACAGGTCCCTTCTCCAACGAATCCCAGAAGCAACTGGGCGTCTACGTGCAGGACCAGATTCGCGCGTTCGACCGCGTCTCCGTCGTTCTGGGCGGCCGCCGTGATCGCGTGACATCTTCGTCCGGCGCCAAGGACAACGCCACCACCTTCCGTGCAGGCATCATCGGCGAATTGGGCGCGGGTTTCTCACCGTTCTTCAGCTATACCGAGAGCTTCCTTCCGCAGGCCGGTTCGATCCGGAACTCCGACGGCACTATCGGCGATCCCTACAAACCGCTGACCGGCACGCAGTATGAAGTGGGCGTCAAGTGGCAGCCCGAGCCGCGCACACTCGTCACCGTCACCGCCTTCAAGATCAAGGAGCAAAACCGCGTGCTCTATCTGGCGGGCAACGCGACCACCCAGTCGGGTGTACTGAACACCAAGGGCATCGAAGTGGAGGCGAACCACACGCTGCCTGGCAACTTCGAGTTGCTGCTCAACTACGGCTATAACAAGCTCAAGTCGGAAACCGACACCAACCTCGATTACATGCCGCGCCATGTCGCCTCGGCTTGGACGACGAAAACCTTCGGCATGCCGGGCGAGGCAAAGCTGCGTCTTGGCGCCGGCGTTACCTATAACGGCAAGAGCCGCTCGACCAGCGCGATCTGGTCCATCGTCACGCCTTCGCGCACGAACGTCGATGCTCTGGCAGAAGTCACCTGGGAAAACTGGCGCTTCTCGGTCAACGCGACGAACCTGCTCAACGAGATTCAGTACGCCTCCTGCCTGGCCCGCGGCGACTGCTTTGTGGCGGCTCCCCGTAACGTGATGGGATCGATCGGCTACCGTTTCTGAACCTGCTTCGATTGCCACAGTGCACTGTAGCAGCGCACTGTGGCATCCATCGCCTCGGCGATCATACCCGAGATTGAGTAGCCCCTAGACCGTATCTTCGTGCGGTGAAGTTGGCCCCGCCCTCGGAGTAAGGAGGAAACGGGGGTTACGCCGGAAAGGCCGACGCCTATCCCCATGCTTAGGCGAGGGCGAACCATGCGCGAGTATAGCGAACTTCTTCATCGGACTCGATACATCGAAAGCGAAGATTTCGGTTGCGGTCGCGGAAAAGGAGCGGAACGGCGAAGTGCGTTTCTTTGGCGATATCTCATCCGAACCGACATCGGTCGCGTCGATGGTGGCCAAGCTGGCAAAACGCGGAGCCACTCTTCACTTCTGTTATGAGGCTGCGCACTTTGCTCATCCATGGCGCCCGAGCAGCATTGCCATCACTGGCGCGCAGTGAAACTCCGCTGGGACGTTGGCTGACAGGAATGATCGAGCGAGGAGCTCACCGCAACGCCATCGTCGTCGCACTGGCTAACAAGCTGGCGCGGATCGCTTGGGCAGCCCTTCGCAAAGAAACGAACTTCGAACGCTGCTATCCAGTAGCGGCATAAACGAATCGGCTGCGTGCTTCTGCGCGCGTAGCCCGACGATGTTTGCAGGAAGGATCGTGAAGATGGCCTGACAGTCAATCGGCGTTTGGAAAGCCCGGACAAAAAAATGGCACTTGCTGCCGGTGTCTTTATTGTGGCTCCAGTCGTGCGGATGTCCATCTTGGCCACAGGACTATCCCGTGAGACCGTATATGTTGACGCAGACTGATCAGAACACCGTAAAATCCTACTTGCAAACGGGGCGGGCCATACGTTTTTTGCGCGCCATGCCCCGACGCACGAAAAACCCATGAAATCCCGCTACCGAGACGATCAGTCCGGCTGCGGCCATCTCCACCCGCAGTTCTTCCAGCGAAATGTGCTTCCGCGCCTCCCAGACAGAGAGGACTTCCGCCGCTCGCTCCTCGATCCGGCGCGAACGCACGTCGCCGCCTTGCGGTTTGGCGGCAAAGGCGCCCGTGTCGCGCCGAAGCGCATGCCAACGGATCGCCGTCGAGGGGGCGACCCCAAATCGCGCCGCCGCCGCCCGGCAGCTCAATCCGTTATCGATCGCTGCCAAAAGCCGCGAGCGCAAATCCATCGAAAGCGGGTGAGAGGTGGCCCAGTTAGGCTGAACAGCATTTGGCCACGGATAAGTGGGTCGTCTGCGGGTTGTCGTTTTCATATGCCGGCGGTGGGTGTCATGGAAGAAGGGCGTAGCCCGACTGGAATGAGGCCCACCGCCGGCGGCCAAAGTCATGCTGCCATTGTCGTGGGCAGATTGTCAAAATAGGTTTGGTCGGGCGTTCTGGCGGCCAGGCTGGAATGTGGTCGCTTCTCATTGTAAAAGCGCAAATATCGGCCAATTCCCGCCCGCGCTTCGCTGACCGTGGCATAGGCCTTGAGATAGACTTCCTCATATTTCACCGACCGCCATAGGCGCTCGACCACGACATTGTCGCGCCAGGCGCCCCTGCCGTCCATGCTTATGGCGATCTTCTCGCGCAGCAGCACGCTGGTGAAGGCCATGCTGGTAAATTGGCTGCCCTGATCCGTGTTAAAAATTTCGGGCCTGCCGTAGCGGGCGATCGCTTCCACCAGCGCCTCGACGCAGAAGTCAGCCTCCATCGTGATCGACACGCGGTGGCTCAGGACCTTGCGGCTGAACCAGTCGACAATGGCCACTAGATAGACGAAGCCTCTGGCCATGGGGATGTAGCTAATGTCAGTTGCCCACACCTGATTGGGCCGCGTGATCGGCAATTTCCGCAGCAAATACGGATAGATCCTTGTGCCCAGGCGCGGGCTTGGATGTGTTGGGCCGGCGATAGATCGCCTCGATCGCCATCCTCTTCATCAAGGTGGCGACGTGGCAGCGGCCGATCGCGGTGCCCTCTTGGCGCAGCAGGTCGCGCAGCATCCGGCTGCCCGCAAACGGGTATTCCAGATGCAATTCATCCATACGCCGCATGATGCCCAGGTCGGTGGCAGACACGGGCGCTGGCAGGTAATACACGCTGCTCCGGCTGATCCCCAGCTCCCGAGCCTGACGCGCCACCGGCAGGCTGTGTGACCGATCGATCATCGCTTTGCGCTCGGCAACAGACCCGCTTTGCCGAGCGCGCCTGCCAAAAAATCATTCGCCAGCGTCAGTTCACCGATCTTGGCATGCAGCGTTTTGACATCGACAGTGGGCT
>NZ_CM145493.1:62500-285000 GCF_055521635.1 Novosphingobium sp. BL-S-20
TTCAGCAGGGATTCGCCTTCGAGGATGTGCATCATCCGCTTGGGAATGGGCACGCGGGCGGCGATGGCGGAGACCGCGATCGGGTCGGTCGGCGAAACGACGGCGGCCAGCGCGAAGGCCACGGCCAGCGGCATCGCCGGAATCATCCAGTTGATGAACAGGCCCATACCGATCACCGTCGTCAGCACCAGCCCCAGGGCGAGTTCGACTACGGTGGAGACGTCCTTGAACAATTCGTCCTTGGGAATGCGCCATCCGTCGAGAAACAGCAGCGGCGGCAGGAAGAGCAGCAGGAACAGTTCGGGGTTCAGCGATACGCTATAAGAAGTCGAAAGACCGATCACGCAGCCCAGCAGTATCTGCACGAGTGGTGTCGGCACCGACCAGGGAAGCATGCGCGATACCGCACCGCTTACCACGACCGCCAGCAAAAGGAAAAGTACGACCGAAACTGACTCCAAACCTTGGCTCCTTCCATAATTCTCAGGCGAATTTCGCGGGGACCATGGCGGTTGGGGGCGAAGATTGCAAATCCTGCACCCGTATTTCCTGGCCTGATCGGGCGCGGGCAACCGTTTGATACATTTTCTATCAGACCCGCGTCGGGGGTTGCGCCGCGCAGGAGAGCCATGGAAGATGCAGGCAAGGCACTCCGGCAGTGCCACCCGAACGAAAGCGAGCAGTGACGAAGACCGCCTTGATCATCCGGCACGTTCCTTATGAAGGCGTCGCCGGCTACCGCATGCCGATCGAAGCGGCCGGATACGATGTCGATCGGATCGACGTGACCGATCCCGCCTTCTCTTCCCTCGACCTCTGCGAGCCGGACCTGCTTATCATGATGGGCGGCCCCATGGGCATCTACGAGCAGGACGAGCATCCCTGGATTACCTGCCAGATGCGCCGCCTTGCCCGGCGACTGGAAGCGGAGCGGCCGACCTTGGGTGTGTGCTTCGGCGCGCAGATGATTGCGGCGGCTATGGGCGCCGAAGTCTATGCCGGACCGCACAAGGAAGTCGGTTTTCACAGCGTCTCGGTCCATGACCATGCACTCGAAGGACCGCTGCGGCACATTGCGGGCGTACCGGTGCTGCACTGGCATGGCGACACGTTCACTCTGCCCGCGAATGTCGAGTTGCTGGCGTCCAGCCATCTCTACGCGCATCAGGCCTTCCGGCGCGGCAGCAATATCCTGGCCTTGCAGTTCCATGCCGAAATGGGCCTCGACCCGCGTTTCGATGCCTGGATCGAGCAATGGCCGGAATCGGTGATCGAGGCGGGCGGCGACGAGGCCTCCCTGCGCGCCGCGCACGACAGTCTGGGGCCGAGCGCAGTGGCGGCGGGGCAGGCGATGATCGCGGAGTGGCTTACCGGGCTGCGCTGAAAAGCGGCGCCGTCAGACTTTCGTGGCCTTCTTCTCCAGCAGCATGCGCCGGACTTCCCGGCCCCGCGCTGCCGCGCCGCTGTGTTCGAACAGCCCGAAAGGCGGATCGATCAGCCATGAGGCGAGGGTGAAGGCGGTTTCCGTACCGGGACGGCGCAGTTGCTGGCGCCGGCGCCAGTCCTGGAAGGGCACTCTCCAGCCGCGACGGTCGATGGCAATCCGCACGCCGAGCCATTCCGCCAGGGTATCGAGCTGCACCGCAAGCGCGCGGCGGGCGCGGGCTTTCGGGAACAGCGCCGCCAGTTCCCCGCCGTCTATGCCGCCTTCATCGCGGGCAAGCACCGCGAGATCGACGAGGTGGCGCAGGTCGATCCGGCCGCGCCAGTAGTCGCCCTCCTGCAACTGGTCGTGCAGCACGAAGAGCGCGGCCAGCGCCGCCGGAGAGGGCATCGCCGCCTTCGCCGTGCCCATCGCGAAAGGACGGCAGGACGCCGCCAGCCAAGCAGCATCGCGCTCCCGGCCTACCCGTTTCAGGCGGTAGTGAAGGTCCAGACCGCCCGCATCGCGCTCCCGGCCGAGATTGACGCCCTGCCCGTCTTCATGCGTGAACGGGAAACGGCGATAGCCGATGCTCTCCAGCGCCGCGATCGCTCGCGCGCCCTCCTCTTCGCGAACCATCAGGTCGAGATCGGTGAGCAGACGATCGGCGCAATTCCGCCCTCGACGAGCCAGTAGAGCGGCGCCTTTGAGCAGGATCGGCTCGATCCCGGCGGCGTTGCAGGCGGCAAGAGCCTCGACAAGCTGGACATGCATCAGCCGGTTGCGGGTCGCGGTGCGCTCGGCAATGACGTCGAGCAGGCTGGCGACCTCGGGAGGAATTTCCGCATCGGACGCCAGCGCCGCCGCCAGAGCCGGGGTCACAAGCGTCCGGTTGGCAAGACCGAGCACCGCCTCCCAGTCTATCGTGGCGGGGACATGGCCTTTCAGGCACTGGCACAAGTCCGAGAGCGCCCCGGCCACGCTAGGCAAGAAGAGCCTCGACGACGGGCAGCGCCTGCCCGGCTTCGGCATAATGGAGCGTGCAGGTGCGGGCGCCGTCGACCATGCGCGCCAGAGCGCGCATCTGGGCCGCCGTGCACCGCCCGCCGCGCACGAAGCCTTCCTCCAGCAGGCGACCGAGGCAATCGACCGGGGACTGAGCGATGAGTTGTGTCCCGGCATCTTCCTCTCGGCGCAAGTCGACGATGGCCGCAACCCGCCGCCAGCCGGACGCGGCGGGCGATGGCAACGGGGCATAGCGCAGCCACTGTCCGTCAGCCCGCAGGATCGGGGGAATGTCCGCAAGGCCGGGAACGACTCCGGCGAGGCGGTCCCAGCTTCCGCGCTTGATCGTCAGCGGCAGCGGCAGGCCCATGGCCAGCCCGGTGACGGGATCGAACAGGACGATATCGTCTCCCGCAAGGCTCAGCGGTCCGGACGAGACCGCCGCCAGTGTCGCCAGCGTGGATTTTCCCGCACCCGGCGCACCGATGAGCAGGATCGTCTCGCCGTCGGGGGACGTCAACGAGGCGGCATGGAGGGCGATGTAGTCGTCCTGCTCCAGCGCCAGATCGACCATCATCCCGCGCAGCACGGGCGCCGCGCCCTCGCGCGCGACCAGCGTACCGGCGCGGCCGTCGAAAATGCCGGCCAGGTCGTTCTCCCCGCCGAGTGCCTCCGCGATCACCCGGAGATCGGCGGCGGGCTGCTGCGGCAGATGCGCATAAGGCGCAGCAAGCTCACGGCCCCACGCACCTTCGGGAAAGACGATGGCGATATCCAGTGCGCCCGCCCGCAGGACGGCGCTGCTCCGTTCGGGAGACAGGCCGGGAGACAGGGAAGCCTCGGATGACGCGGAAATGACGCGCTGCACACTCCAGTCCACCAGCAGCGCATCGACCTCGGCTGCCGAAAGACCGAGAGTGCCACCCAGCTCCCGGCGCAGATCGGCCAGACCGATGCCGTCGGCGAGGAGCGCGACGAGCATTCCGGCCGAGCCGTTCAGCGCATTCAGGCGCTGGGTGGCCTCGACGAAAAGGACCGGGCGGTCATCGATGACCAGCGGCAGGACGCCGGAGGCGAGGTGCAGGATCGGCGCATCCGCAACCGGTCCTTCGTCCGTGGAGGAATCCTCGGTCGCTCCCCTATCCGGCAAATCCGTTCCGCATGCTCCCGTTCCAGATACAAAGCCGCCGTGCATCGCGGCTCCCTCCCCCGGTTCGACTTGGCCCCGTCCGTCCGCGGATGATCCGAACGTTCAGGGCCGGACGTTCAACGCCGATCGCGCCTGTCGCCGCCCTTCGGACTTCCGCCGCCGTCACCCTTGGGAAGGCTGGCCTCGGCGCTGACCGAACCGGCACGGCTGTCGCCGCCGCTGGGGACGCCGCTGTCCTTCGGTCCCGAAACGGAGCCGCCGCCATCGCCGGTGGCAACGCCGCTACCGGACCCGCCGCCCGGCGTACCCACCGAACCCGAGCCGCCCGAGGAGCTGCCTCCCCCACCGCCACCGCCGCCGCCACCCGACTTCGCAATCGCAGGCGAACTGAGCGAGGTGGACAGAAGCATCGTCATCACAGGGGGAACGAGAAGCGAATACTTCCCGCAGGCCGCCAGGAAAGATCGTCGGTCGTTGTGGCCAAGTTCGGCCAGTTGTTCCTCTGGAAGCTTCATGAGTTCGACTCCTCGCCAAGTCAGCCGAGGGTACATGACGAAGAGAGGCCGGAAACCGGGAATGTGACAGTTTCTTGCACGGCTATCCCGATGCCACGATGGCCGGGATCAAATGGATGGTCGCCCTACCTCCAATGCGCCGCTTACAGGCTACCTACGGCTTAGAGCAAAGGGCTGACCAGCCGCGCCCCGTTCTCAGCAAGGCGCCTCGTGCGCGAGCGGGCGCGCCATTCCGCCAGCAGGAGTTCGTCGCTTCCGGCGATATAGCCCTGCTGGATTCGCGCCAGCTCGTCGATCGCCGGGCGGTCGAGCAGCAGAAGGCTGACTTCCTCGTTGAGCTGGAACGAACGCACATCGACATTGCTGGAACCAACGATGCCGAGAGTGTCGTCGATCCGCACCGCCTTGGCGTGGAGCAGATAGCCGCGATAGCGGTGGATGCGCACACCGTGCGCCAGGAGTTCGTCGTAATAGGAGGCCTGGGCGAGGTTCACCAGCAGCTGGTCGACCACTTCCGATACGATGACATGGACTTCCACCCCGCGCAGGACGGCGGTGATCAGCGCGCCCAACAGTCCCTCGTCGGGAATGAAGTAGGGCGTGACCAGCACCACCTCGCGCTCGGCGCGGGCGACCTGCCAGGTCAGCAGGGTGAGGAAGCCCTCCAGCGGGTAGTTCGCGCCGCTCGGCAGCACCTGCAAGGTCGAACTTCCGCCCGGCGGCGGCAGGGCGACTGCCGGTTCGAGCATTTCCTCTGTCTCCAGGAACCAGTCGGAAACGAAGATCGCCGACATCGCCGCGACGACCGGCCCCGTGACCCGCGCCACCAGTTCGCGGTTGGTCACGCCGGGCCGGAAATCCTTGGCGACGATGTTGAGCGAACCGGCATAGCCGACCTGTCCGTCGATCAGGAACAGCTTGCGGTGGTTGCGCATGTCGCGGCGGGTGCGTCCCCGGATCAGTCGGAACGGCAGCATCCGCCGCACCCGCACCCCCTGCCCGCGCAGCGCCTGCAAGGTGCCCTTGAGCCAACGGTAGGAACCGACCGGATCGACCAGCACGTGACAGGGCACCCCGCGCGTCACCGCCCGGCCGAGCGCGGCGATCACCCGCTGCGCCGTGGCATCGTCGGCGAAGATGTAGGAGAGCAGGCGGACGTGTTCCCGCGCCGCATCGATATCGGCAATCAGGCGCGCGATCACCGTGTCGTAGTCGTCGATCAGTTCGATCGCATTGCCGGAGGCGGCGGGAAAGTGGCCGAGGCGCCCCGCCAGTTCGACGACTTCGCCCGCATTGTCCGGCACTGCCGGAGCCTCGGCCGCGATGCGGCCCGCGACATCTTCGAAGAAGCCGCGCAGGCTCTCGAAGCGCTCGACCCGCCAGGCCGGAAAGCGTGGGCTACCGATCGCGGCGAACAACAGCAGCCCCGGCACCGGCAAGAAGAAGATCAGCAGCAGCCAGCTCGCCGCCGCCGCGGGCGAGCGCCGCAAGGGCACGACCGCCAGCATCGTCAGGCGAATGCCCCACTCGGCGATGTAGAAAGCCTCGCCGAGAGTGGGCAGCGTCATCATGCCGGGATTGTTGGGCAATCCGCGCCTGATGGCAAGTGTTTGCACGCGCGGCCCCATCCTTCGACAAGCTCAGGATGAACGGAGATGTTCGATCACCTCCGTCGCCATTTCGCTCAGCCTGAGCCTGTCGAAGGCCCCGCGACGAGGCGCTCGATCTCAGGCGGGATAGGCCGCCGTCAGCGCCTTCAACCGCGAGAGGATATCCTCCGGCATCGGGAAATCGTCGCGATGATAGTCGCGGTGGCCCTTGCCCGCCTGCTCGACCAGATCGTCGTGCATGCTACCCATCAGCCCGTTGATGGCGCTGAGGAAGCGCGACATGCGATAGCCCTGCTCGTCGGGTTCGAGCGTGCGCAGGGTATCGTAGAACGAGACCTGCCGACTTACGACCTTGCGGATCATGTGAAAGCGATGCCCGGTCAGCGAGCCCGTGGAGAGCCAGCCCCGCAGGCGGCGAAACTCCGCCTTGCGATAGGCAAGGAAGCCCGCCGCATCGTCCAGCGTCACGCCGCTCACCTCCCGCCATACTGCCGTCCACACCGGCCAGGACAGCAGGACGCGCAGCGTGAGCGCATAGCCGAGCACGGCCGCGCGCCGACGGTTGCGGAAGGCATCCTGCAAGTGCCCCATGACCGCCACGGTCGAGCGGTACAGCAGCGGCGCCTTGTGGCTCGCCCCGTAGAGCACGAGAGCGAAGCGCAAGTGCTTGTAGGCGGCGCGGATGTGCTTATAGCGCCTGCGGGCATCCTGCGGCAGGTCTCCGGTCAGGAGCAGCGTGCCGACCAGTTCGCGCATTTCCGCCCGGCTCGCTCGTTCCCTCCAGAACTGGCGGCAGAGGTCGAGGCAGCGTTGCATCTCATCGCGCGTGCAGTCCACCGGGATCGGATCGGGCAGGCTGACCACCGGATCGACGACATCGTCCATCTCGATTGCCTCAAACAGGGCGCCGAGCACTTCCTGCGAATAAGTCATGCCGGGGCCTCCTCAGCCATGATATGCGAGAGGGTGCCCCGCGCCCGGTAGGCCCAGAGCGTCGGCATGAACATGAAGAGCGCCTTCAGGCAGACCCCTGCAACATAGGCCAGGCCCGCGCCGGTAATGCCGAACAAGTGGATCAGCACAAAGAGCAGCACGGCATAGCCCGCCGCCGCCGTGCCCTCGGCCACGAGTGCCGAACGCTGGCGACCCGCCATGTAGAGCAGCGATTCGAGCGGG
The DNA here is from genome assembly GCF_055521635.1 of Novosphingobium sp. BL-S-20. NCBI lineage: Bacteria > Pseudomonadati > Pseudomonadota > Alphaproteobacteria > Sphingomonadales > Sphingomonadaceae > Novosphingobium > Novosphingobium sp. BL-S-20. The sequence continues at coordinate 69,380 of NZ_CM145493.1, forward strand.
AAGCTGGCCATCGTCACGATCAGCGAGGCGGTCATGAGCTGGAGCAGGTCGTAGGCCTCGACATAGCGCTTGCCGAAGACGAGGCCGATCACCGGCTCGCCGCCGAGGATCACCGCCAGCAGGATCACGAAGCCGATGCCGCCCGAGATCAGCGCGCTGCGGATCGCCAGTTGCCAGGGATGGCGGCTCGTGGGATCGAGGCGCATGATCTCCGGATAGAAGCTGCGCGACATCAGGTCGGCGGGCTTGCTGGCGGAATCGAAGAAAGTCGCGGCGATCTTGAACAGGCCCGCGCTCGTCGGCCCGAGCAGGGCGCCGACGATCAGGTTGCTCACCGGCCCCCAGGCGGCCCAGATCGAGTGGGCGAAATTGGTGGTCCAGACGAAGTCCCAGGCGCCCGCAAGCCGCCGTCCGGGACCGAGCAGGCCCGGACGCAAAGCCCCATGGATATCCCGGCGGCGCAGTTCCTGCGTCGACATGAACCACAGGCACAAGTCGCCCAGCAGGTCGGCGAGATACCAGGTCATCACGAAACCGGCGAAACCGAAGCCGCCGAAATAGGAGATCACGCCGCCAAGCGCGCGCAGCGCGGGCGTGACCATCTGCTGCACGGCGATCTGGTCGAAACGGTCGAGCACGCGCAGGATGCCGGTCGGGGTCGCCGCCGTCATCGTCGGGATCAGCGTGCAGTAGAGCATGGCCAGATTCACGTCCTCGGCGGGGATGCCGAACCGTTCCGCCAGGAACGGCAGCAGGACGAGGCCGCCTGCAAGACCGATCAGGCCGCTGGCAAGGTCGAGACCGAAGGCGAAACCGGTGACGTCGCGGAACTCGGCAACGTCACCGCGGCCCAGCGCCGGGGTGCCGTAGCGAACGATGAACTGCCAGGTCTGGAACTTGACCAGCGCGCCGACGCCATTGGCATAGGAATGGATGATGACGAGCGTGCCGAACAGCGCCGGGGTCAGCCCGCGCCCGGCGCAGGCCAGTGCGATGAGGCCCAGCAGCGCGCCGACCAGCTTGCTCGATCCGAGATAGGAGGCATTGCGCACGATCGTGCGGAACACCCCGTCGGAGAACCAGTGCTTCATGGAGACGGCTTTCATCACGCCGCCTTCCGTCCGGCGGCCCCGCCCGAGGCCTCGATCTGCGACAGGCGCAAGTCGATCGCGGCCTTGGCCTGCACCAGCACTTCGACAAGCGGCAGTTCGGCATCGATCTCGACGATAGGCGCGCCTTCGAAAGTCAGGCGCGGCACGTCGGCCACCTTGCGGGCGAGCGAAGACGCGCGGTGGTCGGGCTTGCGGGCCATGGCCACGTCCAGCGAGACATTGAGCCGCAGCACCAGATCGGGCTTGTTCGCCACCATCGCCGCGTAGCGACGGCGCTCCGCGCGCGCCAGCCAACCGACGATCCCGTCCTGCCGCGCATTCGCGAGGCCCAGACCGTCCATCGGCCCCGGCACGCCGAGCTGCGGGAAGCGGTCACCGATGATCGCGTTACCCGCCTCGCGGAGCTTCATCATGCGGGCGAAGCGGCGCACGCGGCGCATCGAGAAGAGGTAGATCACCAAGGCCGCGCCTAAGCCCGGTCCCTTATCCGTCTGGGCTTTCTGCGCCTTGGCATGGATCGACTTGTCGAGCTTGCCGCCCAGCAGCGGCAGGCGCGCGATGCGGCGGCCGATATTGCCGGACTGCTTGCCGAGATGGCAGATCTGCGTGGGCTGGCGCTCGTTCATCCAGAGACGCAGCGCCTCGGTGACGGTCGACTTGCCGGAGCCGTCGCAGCCGACGACGGCGATAAGGGGGGGAAGAGAATGACGGAACATCTGAAAACCTGAAATTTCGATCGAACGGCCGCTCAGGCCTCAAGGCCGTGGCGGCGCAGCACCGCGAGCACGCTTTCGAGCACTTCGCGATAGGGACGGGTGGCATCGACATCGACGATCTGCGCGCCGCCGAAGCGCAAGGTCGGCACGACCGCCAGCTTCTTCTCCAGCATGTCTCGCTGGTGGTCGGACTTGCGCGCCAGCGCGGTATCGACATCGACGTTGAGGCGGATCACCAGGGTCGGGCGATAGGCCGCCATTTCGGCGTAAAGCGCACGTTCGCGGGACGCGAGCCGCTCGACGAGCGCGGAACCCTTGCGCAGCCACGACAGGCCGGGGCCGTCGAAGCTGCCGGGCACTTCGGCCTGCGGATAGCGATCGGTGATGACCTGCACGCCCTGGCGGCGGAAATCGAGCACCTGGCGGAAGCGCCGCCTGCGGGCGAGCGAGAAACCGAACATCGCCAGCGCCGTCGCCAGACCGGGGAGGCGCTTTTCCTGACCGGCGCTCTTGCCGTCATGCGCCTTCTTCGCCTTGCCGGTGAGGAAGCGCTCCGCCAGCCGTCCGACCAGCGGGATTTCGCCGATCCGGCGGCCGAGATCGCCGGTGCCGAGGCCGAGGTACATCGAGCGGGTCGGTGAGCGGCGGTCGAGCAGCGAGACAAGATCGCTGGCCAGCGTGGACTTGCCGGAGCCGTCGCAGCCGATCAGCGCCACGCAGGGCGCCAGTGCAGTGCGGCTGCGGATGCCGGCCTGATTGCGAGGCGCGGAAAAAGAAGCGCCGGAAGGTTGCGAAACGATCCCGGAAGCGAGATCGCGCGGACTTTGGTGTATCGTCATGTTCTGTTGGCCGTGATGGCTCCGCCCGCCGCATGGCACGGCAAGAAACGGAGGATTCCTGCAAATTGACTCGCCTGGATTCAGGTCGATCCGCAGGCCCTAGACCCCGAAGCTGATGTGAAGCTGATGGGGCGAAAAAGATGTTCCGCGCGTTTGACGCCCCTTGAAAGCTGGCATAGCGAGGAAGCTCTGAGGCGCCTTTCCCGCGCCGTTCACTCTGCCTTGGGAGCCTGTCTTGCCCCGTCTGCTGGTTGCGGAAGACGATGCCGCCCTCGGGTCCGCGATGAAGCGCGCGCTGGAACTGGACGGCTATGTCGTCGATCTCTTCGCGCGGGGGGACGACGTGCTCGAAGCGGCCAGCGTGGGCGACTACGACGTGATCCTGCTCGATCTCGGCATGCCGCGCATGGGCGGCCTCGACGTGCTGCGCCAGCTTCGTGCCGACGGCAATGCCACGCCGGTCATCATCGTCACCGCCTTCGACCGCACCCGCCAGCGCGTCGCCGGGCTCGATGCCGGTGCGGACGACTATGTAGTCAAGCCGGTGGACCTGGAGGAACTGGCCGCGCGCATCCGCTCGCAATTGCGCCGCAAAGACGGACGCCCGGCCGACAGCATGAGCGTGGGCGACGTGACGCTGGACGTTTCGGGCCATGTCGCCACCCTCGGCGGCGAGCCGGTGGCGCTGACCGCCAAGGAATTCCGCGTGCTCGCCCTGCTGATGCGGCGCGCCCGGCGCTTCGTCTCCAAGGCGGACCTCGAAGGCGAACTCTACGACCAGGACCACTGGGTGGAATCGAACACCGTGGAAGTCGCCATATCCGCGCTGCGCCGCAAGTTCGGGCGGGACTTCATCCGCACCGCGCGAGGCCTTGGCTACATGGTCGGCGGACCAGAGACGTGAGGCGCTCCTCGCTCTCGATCCGGCTCTATCGCCGGGTGCTGATTCTGCTGGCGCTGACCGGCCTCGGCATGGGCGCGATCCTCTACGTCGTCGCCAATCGGGAGATCGGGCGCGCCTCCGACGCCCAGCTCGTGAACGCCTCGCGCCTGCTATACATGATGATGCAGGACGACCTTACCGCAGGCGTGCTCGTTGCCCGCGGCAAGGACCAGACCCTCGACGAGGGCGACGACCCCCTGCTCTCCAGTCAGGAGCGCAAGGCCTTCCACGCCTCCTACGACTGGTGCATGTTCGCGGTGTTCTGGGACGGCAAGCCGGTCGCCCAGTCCGGCTGGGGGGCGCCCGTCAGCCTCGTCCCGCGCCAGCCGGGCCTCCACGATTTCAAGGCGGTGGGCGACCGCTGGCGCAGCTACGGGCTGCCCGGCCGCGACCCCCGGCTGCTCGTCGTCGTCGCCGAGCGCGATGCCATGCGCGAATTCTCGATGGTTCCGGTCCTGCGCAAGCTGGCGCTGCCGCTGATCCTGCTGATCGCCGCCAGCATGGTCGTGCTCTGGTGGACCCTGCGCAAGAGTCTCTCCGAAGTCGAGCGGCTGGCGACGACGCTGAACGCCCGCTCGCTGGCCGACCTGACCCCGCTGGCCCGCGGCGACTGGTCGCGCGATCTCGGCCCGCTGATCGTCGCGCTAAACAAGCTCTTCGTCCGGCTCGACCAGGCCTACGAACTGGAACAGGCCTTCACCGACGATGTCGCGCACGAACTCCGCACGCCGCTGGCAGCGATCCGCGCGCAGGCGCAATTGCTGCGCAAGACTTCGCCCGCGCCGCAACAGGAAGAGGCAGGCCGCCTGCTCGCCGTGGTCGACCGCGCGGGGGACCTGATCGACGGCATGCTCACCCTCGCCCGCCTGAACGCGACTTCGGTATCGACGCGCTCGGTGGACGTTCACGCGCTGGTGGCGGATGTCGTGGCGGAAACGCTGCTGCGCCTGCCGCCCGATGCGATGGAGTTTTCCGTCACGCCCGATCACATCGTGCGCTGGCGCTGCGATCCTTCATCGCTACAGATCGCGCTCTCGGCAGTAATCGGCAACGCCACCGTCCATGCGAGAAACGGCGGACAGGTGGATATCGCCGTTGTCCGCAGTTCCGACCGCCTGACCATCACCGTGGGCGACCGGGGCTGCGGTGTCGATGCATCCGACCGGGAGCGCCTGCTGCGCCGCTTCGAACGCGGCACGGCGAATGGCGCCGGTAGTGGAGCCGGTAGTGGAGCCGGTAGTGGTTTGGGCCTGTCCATCGCGGTCAAGGCCATGACTCTGGCGGGCGGCACGATCCGGCTGGAGGACCGTCAGGACGGCCCCGGACTTCTCGTCGTGCTGAGCCTGCCCGCCGTTGCAGATTAGGCCACGCGCCTGACTTTACCGGGGCGCGGGGCGGCGGAGCCAATGCTTCGACAACTTCTTCCACCGGAGTATCGGGCTTCACCAGATGGACGGTGCCCGGCGCGCTCGCCTGCACGAGGCAGACGGCATTCTTCGGGCAGATACCAAGACAGGGCACTGCTACCACCTTGTAGCGCCCCTTCCCCTTGAGCTGCGACTTCAGCGCCTTCTCCAGACGCTGCTCCCCGTCCTTGCCGAAACCGCCGCCGACTTTCTTGCCGCACTTCCGACAGACCATCAGGACATCGTCCCACTTGGCCGAAATCTCGCGGACAGGCCCGCCCTTGCTGGACATTTTTCGAATTCCTCGCGTGTCTCTGCCCCTTCATGTGGTCAGTGACCGCAAGAAGTGCGAGTGCGAAGTTCCGTTTTTCGAGATCGCCCCCGACGATCACAGTGACGATCAGGCGATATCAGTCCGGCAGGTCATTGCAGTACCCGCACCGGATCGCTGCCGTCCCAGTCGCGCGCGGCCTGCTTCATCATCTCGAACAGGCCCTCCGATCCGGCCATGGGCTGCAAGTATTCGATCACGAAGCCGGGACCCTGACCGGGATCGACGTAGATAACCTCGCCATCGTCGCCCACTTTGCCCTCCACGATCACTTCGGCGCCCACTTCGGCGCAGGCGCGGCGTGCCTCGGCAATGTCCTTCACGAAGACGCAGACGTGGTGCAGCCGGTCGCGCACCGCATATTCGCCGGTGTAGAGCGACGGGGCATCACTCTCGGTGCGGATCAGCTCGATCTGGATATCGCCCCAGTAACCGATCGCCATCGAGAAGGTGGCATCGGTGGGCTGCCCCTTGTACTTCATCTCGCCCAGTCGCACGTCATTCAGCACGAAGAACGGGCCGACGCCCACGGTTTCGATCCAATACTTCAGCGCGGCATCGAAATCGCTGGGGAAGTAGGCCAGCTGGATCACGTCTCCCAGTGCTTTGAGCGGTCCCGGTTTGGCCGGACTTGTCATGATCTGTCCTTATTCAGGCGAAGAGGCCCTGCGGCTCCTCGATGAGAGTCTTCAGCGTCTGCAGAAACTGCGCGCCGGCAGCCCCGTCGATGGCGCGGTGATCCACCGAGAGAGTGAGCGCGATCCGCGTTTCGAACGCCACGCCGCCAGACGCGGTCTCTACCGGCTGGCGCTGCGCCGCGCCGACGGCCAGGATCGCGCCCTGCGGCGGGTTGATGATCGCATCGAAGTTCTCGACTCCGACCATGCCGAGGTTGGAGACGGAGAACGTGCCGCCCTCCATGTCCTCCATGCCGAGACCTTTTCCCTGCGCCTTGTCGATCAGGCGGCGGGTTTCGGCCGCAAGCTGGTCGATCCGCATCCGGTCCGCCTGCCGCACCACCGGGGTGACGAGGCCCTTGGGACCGGCCACCGCAATCGCGATGTCGGCATGGGGGAAGCGGTAGATGTCGGTGCCGTGAACCTGCACGTTGACCTCCGGATGGCGGACGAGCGCCATGGCGCAGGCCTTGACCATCCAGTCATTCACCGAAGCCTTGCAGCCCAGCACAAGATTGGCGCTCCCCCGCAAGTCCAGCAGCGCGTCGGCGCGGGCGGAGAGGCGCAAGTAGAAGTGCGGGATTTCCTGCTTCGCCTGCGTCAGCCGCTGGGCCACGATCTTGCGGATGCGGTCGAAGGGAACGATCTCCGGCTGGTTGGCGCCGGCGACGAAGGCGGGCGGCGCCAAGCCATCGGAATTGGCCGGCGCCGGAACCAGCGCAAGCACGTCAGCCTTGGAAATGCGGCCACGCGGGCCGGTTCCGGTCACGCCAGTCAAGGCGAGACCATGCAGCGCGGCGATGCGGCGGGCGAGCGGGGAGGCGAAGACTTTGGCGTCGTCCTCCGGCAGCGCCAAAACGCCCTTCAGCACCGGGCTGGCCGGTCCGCGCATGGCCTTGACCACATCCTGATGGGTGATGCGACCACCCCGCCCCGATCCCTCGATCGCAGCGATATCGACGCTTTCCTCTTCGGCGAGCCGCAGCGCCTCCGGGCTGATCGGGCGATTGGTCTCGATCGGCACGCGCACGCGTTCGGGCGTGCCAGCGATGGCGCCGACCGGCTCCACCACCTTCGCCTTCGACGCGCCCTGCGCCACGCCGCCCTCGGCGGGGGTGAAACCGGCGATGAAGGCGTCGATCTCGTCATCCGAGTGCGCACCCTCGTCGAACACCGCCAACAGCGCGCCCACCGGCTCGGCATCGGTGCCGCCCGTGACCATGATGCGGCGCACGGTGGCGTCGTATTCGGCCTCCACCTCGTTGGTGATCTTGGCGGTTTCGATCAGGCACAGCGTCTGGCCGCGCGTGAAGCTGTCGCCTTCCTTGACCATCCATTCGGCCACGGTCCCTTCCGTCATCTCAATGCCCCACTTGGGCATCGTGAAAGCGCGGATCCTGCTCATGACGGCGCCCTCCTCAACGGTATGCCAGCGTCTTGCGGACGGCAGCGGCGACTTTCGCGGGGCTGGGCAGGTAGGCGCCCTCCAACTCGCGGGCGAAGGGCACCGGCGTATGCGGCGCGGTGACCATCTCGATCGGGGCCTTCAGGCTGGCGAAGGCCTTGTTGGCGACAAGCGCGGCAATGTCGGTGGCAAGGCTACAGCGGGGCGGCGCCTCGTCCACGATCACCAGCCGCCCGGTCGCTTCCACGGAATCGAGGATCGCTTCCTCATCGAGCGGAGAGGTGGTGCGCAAGTCGATCACGTCGCAGCCCACGCCGTCCTGCGCCAGATCGTCGGCGGCGGTCTCCGCATAGCCGACCATCATGCCGGAGGCGACGATCGTCACATCCTCCCCGGCGCGCGCCAACCGCGCATGGCCGAAGGGGATGACGAAGTCCGGATCGTCCGGCACCTCGCCCGTCATCGCATAGAGGAACTTGTGCTCCAGGAAGACCACCGGATCGTCGTCGCGGATCGCCTGCCGCAGCAGTCCGCAGGCATCGGCGGGGGTGGCGGGCATGACGACCTTCAGGCCGGGCATGGAGGTGACGAACTGGCTGATCATCTGGCTGTGCTGCGCGGCGGCGTTGTAGCCGGCGCCGCAGGGCATGCGGATCACCGCCGGGCAGACCGACTTGCCGCCGAACATGTAGCGGAACTTGGCGATCTGGTTCCACAGCTGGTCCATGCAGACGCCGATGAAGTCTGCAAACATGATCTCCGCCACCGGCCGCTTGCCGGCCAGAGCGAGACCGCCCGCCGCGCCCATGATCGCGCTTTCGCTGATCGGCGTATCGATCACCCGGTCCGGCCCGAAGGCTTCGTAGAACCCGGTGGAGGTGGACCAGATGCCGCCGATCGCCTCCGGCCCGCCGGCCGTGCCCATGCCGCCTACCACGTCCTCGCCCAGCACGACGACGCGCGGATCGCGCTGCATTTCCTGGAATATCGTGCCGCGAATGGCGTCGCGATACATCATCTTTGCCATGTGCTTCGCTCCGCCAGTCAGTAGCTGATGTAAACGTTTTCGAGGACGTTCTCAGGGCTCGGACGCGCAGCCGCGCGAGAGGCCGTGACGGCCTGCTCGATGGTGCCGAGGGCATCGCTATCCACCGCGTCCAGATCGGCATCGGTCAGCAGTTTCGCCCCGGTCACCTTCTCGCGGAACTTGCGCAGGCAGTCGCGCGTGGCGCGCAGCCGGTCCAGTTCCCCCTCCCCGCGATAGCGCTGGGGATCGCCTTCAAAGTGGCCGAAGAAGCGCTCGGTATCGAATTCCACCGCTGCCGGGCCGTTGCCGGGGGTGCGGACGAATTCCAGCACTTCGCCGAAAGTGTCGTAGACCGAGAAGAAGTCCGTCCCGTCTGCCCGCCAGACTTTCATGCCGAAAGCCTCGGCACGGCTGGCGATGTCCTGCGCGGTGCCCACGGCATAGGCATCGCCGGTATGTTCCGAATAGTGGTTGTTTTCGAAGACGAAGATCGCCGGGGCCTTGGTGACGACGGCCAGGTTCATCGCCTCGAACGTGGTGCCCTGATTGCACGCACCGTCGCCCGAAAAGGCGATGGAGACGGCCAGCTTGCCGTTCTCGTCCGGCCCGTCGATCTTGTTCGAAAGCGCCGCGCCCACCGCGATCGGCGCGCCCGCGCCGACGATGCCGTTGGCGCCCAGCATGCCCTTGTCGATATCGGCGATGTGCATGGAGCCGCCCTTGCCGTTGCACAGGCCTTCCTGGCTGCCCCAGATCTCCTTCATCATGCCGGTAACGTCGCAACCCTTGGCCAGGCAGTGGCCATGGCCGCGATGGGTGGAGACGATCTTGTCCCGCTCCGACAGATGTTCGCACACGCCCACCGCCACGGCTTCCTGCCCGCAGTAGAGGTGCGTGAAACCGGCGATTTCCCCGGTCTGGATCTCCTCGTGAAGGCGTTCCTCGAATTCGCGGATCAGCTTCATCTGCCGATAGGCGCGCGTCAGCGCCTCGCGGTTCAGTTGCATCCCGGTTTCCTCTCCCGTTGTCGTCCGCATGCTGTCACGGTTCCTCTTCAGAGACCAAGTACGGATTTGGCGATGATGGTGCTCTGCACCTCGTTTGTCCCCCCGAAAATCGTCCAGGCCCGGCTGTTGAGATAGCGGGCGGCGGCGACTTGCGCGGCGCGTGAGTGAACCGGCTCCGGCGCATTGTCGCCATAGAGCGGGCGTGAGGTTTCCAGCTGGAGCCCGGCGATGCCGAACAGGTCCACCGCGAGCAGATCGATCTCCTGCCGCAGGTTCGATGCCAGCAGCTTGGTGAGCGAGGTCTGCGGCCCCGGTTTCCGGCCCTTGGCGATTTCGGAGATGATCTTCAGCTCGATCATCTCCAGCGCTTCCACGCCGAGCCGGGCCTTTGCCATGCGGCGGCGCCAGTCCGCGCTGCCTGCCAGACAGCCGCCGTTCCCGTCGCTTTCCACTTTCGCCGCCGCCTCGATCTGGGCGAGGTCGTAGCCGAGTTTCGGCGCATGGCACGATCCGCCGCGCTCGTTTTCGAGGAGGAACTTGGCGATGGTCCAGCCCTGCCCTTCCTCGCCCACCAGGTTCTCTGCGGGCACGCGCACGTCTTCGAGGAACACCTGGTTGACCTCATGGTCGCCCGCCGTCGTCAGGATCGGCCGCACCGAAACGCCGGGGCTGGCAAGGTCGATCAGCAGGAACGAGATGCCCGCCTGCTTCTTCACCTCCGGATCGGTGCGCACCAGCGTGAACATGCCGTTGGCGTGGTGGGCATGGGTAGTCCAGATCTTCGATCCGTTCACCACGTAGTGATCGCCCTCTCGCACCGCGCGGGTCTTCAGGCTGGCAAGGTCGGACCCCGCGCCCGGCTCCGAAAAACCCTGGCACCAGTAATCCTCGCCAGAAAGGATGCGCGGCAGATAGCGGGCCTTCTGCGTCGCGCTCCCGAAAGTCCAGAGCACCGGGGCCAGCAGCTTCAGGCCCAGCACGGTCAGGTTCGGTGCACCGGCTGCGGCGCATTCCTTCTCGAACAGGTAGCGCTGAAGCGGCGTCCAGCCGGTGCCGCCATGTTCGACCGGCCATTGATAGCCGAGCCAGCCCTTGGCGGCGAGCACCGCGTTCCAGGCCTGCCCGATGTCCGGCTCGACGAAAACCGAAGGCGTGGCGGCGGCGCCGGCCTTCACCGCATCGGGCAGATGATCGCGCAGAAAGGCGCGCACATCCTCGCGGAAGGCTTCGTCGGCGGGGGAGAGTTCGATGTCCATCCGTTCTATCGTTCCAGAATCGTCACCGCGGAGACGCCCGGCGCGCCGTAGACGTGGCTGTAGGCCGTCTTGGGGCCGCCCCGCCTATGGCCGGGCACCTGACGGCCGCCGCCGTCCCCGCGCAGTTGCACCACGTTTTCGTAGACCTGCCGCAGCCCCGAAGCGCCGATCGGCTCTCCGCAGGCAAGGCAGCCGCCATCGGTATTGACCGGCAGGGTGCCGCCGATCTCGGTCCACCCTTCGGCCAGCCAGCGTTCCTGATCGCCATCGGCGCAGAAACGGTTCTCCGCCATGTGCATGATCTCCGCTCCCGCTTCGGTATCCTGAATCTGCGCCACGTCGATGTCGCCCGGACCAATCCCGGCCAGACGGAACGCATCGGCCGAGGCGATGCGCGTGGCGGTGCCGCGCGGCGCGCTGTCGTCCGCCACGACATCCACGCTGGGCGCGAAAACCTCGAAACTGTGCGGCGGGCGGGTGCGCATGGTCGCGGCCTTCAGGCGCACCAGCGGCTTACCCAGTTCGCGCGCCTTCTTCTCGCTGGCCAGCACGAGCGCGACACCGCCCTCGGCCGGGGAGCAGAACATGTATTTGGTGTAGGGATCCGATACGAGCGGCGCGGCCAGGATCTCCTCGATCGGCACCGGCTGGCGCCGCCAGGCGTGCGGCGCGTGGGCACCGTTGCGAAAGGCCTTTTCCGCCACGCGGGCCAGCGTCTGGTGGGAGATACCGAACATGTGCATGTAGCGCATGATCTTCGCCGCGAAGAACTGGGTGGTGACCATGTAGCCCGCCTCCCCATACCAGTCCGGCAGGTTGTATTCGCTGGGCAGGGCATTGAAGGCACCGCGCGGATGCTTGTCGAACCCGACTGCAAGGCCAAGCTCGAACTCGCCCGACTTGATCGCCATCTGCGCGGAAAACAGCGCCGATCCGCCCGCCGCGCAGCCGTTGCGCACATTGATGAACTGCACCCCGGTCAGCCCCAGCCGGTCCACCATGGTATCGGGATTTCCGGCCGCGTCCGAACTGCCATAGGCGAACTGGATTTGCGGCCAGTCCACGCCCGCATCGGCCAGCGCCTGCCGCACCGCGAAGACGCCCTGATCGACGCCGGACAGGCCATCGGTGCGCCCGAAAGGATGGATGCCGATGCCGACGATGCAGACGTCGCTCATGCGCGGCCTCCCTCGATCGGCGCGAAGGCCGGAATGGCCAGCGGCTCGGCCGCCTCGGGATCGAGCGCCAAAGGAACGAGGCGCACCGGCATGCCGATCTCCACCGCATCGAACGCCACATCCACCAGCCGCGCCTCCACGATCACTTCGCCCGGCAATTCGACATAGGCGACGATCCAAGGCGCAAAGGCCTCTGGCCCGGCATAGGGCGGCGTCTTGGGGCGATAGCGCTGCACGGTGTAGGACCAGAGGCGGCCCTCGCGCGCCAGCGGCACGGGGTCGCAGGCGTCGCCGGCCGGGCAAGGAAAGACTACGCGCCCCGTTTGCAGTTCGCGGCCGCCCAACAACCGGGGCGGCGTCTCTTCCGTGAACAGGCCTTCGGCAATGGCGCGCATCGTTCTCCCCATCTCTCGGCTTTCGAGTCCGTTGATGTGAATGGTTTAAGCGTGCCCGCCCCGGCTTTGTGACTCACCAAAACGCTAGGGTAGCCAATGTGCCAGTTCGTGCGACGCAGTGGGGCGGGAGAACGAAGCCATGGCAAAGAGCTGGGACTACATCATCGTCGGCGCCGGTTCGGCCGGCTGCGTCATGGCGGAACGGCTGAGCGCAGACGGCCGCGCGCAAGTGCTGCTGCTGGAGGCAGGCGGCGCCAACGACAGCTTCTGGGTCACTTTGCCCAAGGGCGTGGCCAAGCTGGTGAAGAAGCCCGAACACATGTGGGCCTATCCGGTCAGCCAGCCGCGCGAGGAAGGCGCCAACGAGGCGGGCGGCGAAGTCTGGATCCGGGGCAAGGGCCTTGGCGGCTCATCCTCGATCAACGGCATGATCTGGAGCCGGGGTGAACCGGCGGACTACGACGCCTGGGAAAGCGACGCGGGCGCCACCGGCTGGAACGGCGCGAGCATGACCGCCGCCTTCCTCGAACTGGAAGACCACGCGGCGGGCGCCTCACCGATGCGCAGCAGCGGCGGCCTCGTCCATGTCGATCCCGCCTGCTACACTTACCCACTGGCAGAGCGGATGATCGAATCCGGCGAAGCGCTAGGGCTGCGCCGCGTGGACGACCTCAACGCGGCGGCCGGCCCACGCGTCGGCTATTACAGCCACAACATCCGAAATGGCCGCCGCGAATCCTCGGCACGGACTTATTTGGCGGCGGCGCGCGGGCGGCCGAACCTGACGGTGGTGACGGGCGCCCTAGCGGAGCGGATCGTGTTCGACGGCACCCGCGCCACGGGGATCGATGCGGTGGTGAACGGCGCACCGCAACACTTCGCATGTTGCGGGGAGATCGTGGTGAGCGCGGGCGCGATGGAAAGCCCGCTACTGCTCCAGCGCTCCGGAATCGGCGATGCCGAAAGGCTGAAGGCAGCGGGGATCGCCCCGCTCGTCCATTCGCCCGACGTGGGGGAGCGGATGATCGAGCACTTGTCGATCTCTATCCCCTATCGACTGGAGCACGGGCGCGGCACCAACCGCAGCTTCTTCGGCGTGGGCGCGGCCATGGCCATGCTGCGCTATCTGCTGCGGCATGACGGCGTACTGGCAACCGGGCCTTTCGAGGTCGGCGCCTTCTGCAATGTCGCCCATCCCGACGGGCGAACGGACGCGCAGTTCTATCTGGGCGGCTACACTTTCAAGGTCGGCGACGACAAGGACCCGGTCCCACTCGACAAGATCGATCCGCGCCCCGGCGTCACCATCTACGGCCAGTTGCTGCGCCTCACCAGCGAAAGCGCGGTGCGGGCGACGGGTCCGAAAAGCAGCGATCCAGCCAACATTCGCCACAATTTCCTGACGACCGAGCACGACCGCTACTCCGCCGTCGCGCTGGTGCGCAAGATGCGCGCTTTCATGGCGGAGGCGCCGCTAGGGCAGATGGTGGGCGCGGAACTGGTGCCCGGCGCGGAAATCGACAGCGATGCGGCCATCCTCGCCGCCTTCCGCCGCCTGTCCAGTTGCGGCCTCCACGCCATCCGCTCCTGCCGCATGGGCAGCGATCCTACAGCGGTGGTTGATCCGCGCCTGCGGGTAAATGGCGTGACCGGCGTGCGGGTGGCGGACTGTTCGGTGATGCCGGGCCATGTGACCGGCAACACCAATGCCCCCGCCATGGCGCTAGGCCTGCGCGGCGCGAAGCTGATGCTGGAGGACCGGATTACGTTTTAAGCAATTCTCTGGCGGCATGGCCAAATCTGGACAGCGAACGACCGTCGGCTTTCGACCTGTGTATCAATGCGGTGAGAGACAGCTTTGTCGGGGTTACCGGACTTCGGGTACATAGTAGGTATATGCTTTTCCTCGCGAAGCAGGGTCCCAACCCTCCGCCAAAGCCTGCCGTATATCAGCTTCCACGAGCTTTGCTGACACAGGTGGGCGTTGCGGTACTGGCAACAGCCGTCCATCTCGCCCTTTTGGATATGGGTATTCAATAATGAGTTCGCGCCGCGCTTCGCTTGCGACTTTTACCGAAAGGCAAAGGCCCTTGTAGCCGTCTCCGCTGTTACTCCATTGGGGTTCGCTCGTGAGAGCCCAATGGAGAACGAGATCATCGATATTGACCGTTCCTTTGATGGTTCGTTTCTTGCGCTTCGAGTTTAGACCGCCTGCCAACGCTTTAGCTAGCTAGCCGCACCTTTCGAAGTCAACGTCAGCTTTGTTGGTTTGTACGGAACGTCCACTCCAAACGAAAATCCCGAAAACTGCCATCCACGCCGTCTCCGAGCAGACACTAATTGTGAAGCGAGATGTAACCCAGCTGGGCCGCCTTGAAGACGGTCTGGCTGCGGTTCACCGCGTTCAGCTTGGTCGCCGCATTGTGGATGTGGAACCGCACGGTGGCGCGGCTGCGGGACATGATCATGCTGATCTCCAGATCGGTCTTGCCGATCGCCGCCCAGCGCAGGCACTCCACTTCGCGCTTGGATAGGCGTGATTCCGGCGGCAGGGCCTGGGTGGAACCCATCACCTGCACATAAGTGGCGACGAACGTGCGGGCATAGAGGCCGAGCGCATCCGACAGGCGCAGGAAATCGTCGGAAAGGTCAGTCCGGTCCTTGTCCAGCGGGTTGAAGCTCACCGCGCCGATCTGCCCGAACGGCAGGTGCACCGGCACCGCAATGCAGGCACGGGTCATGGCACGCTGTTCGAAATTGGCGATGTCGATGGATTGCAGGTAGGCATTCGGCTCGCGCGTGCGGAACCCTTGCGCATTGGCCCAGAACGGCTGGCCTTCGAAGCGGCAGGCGGTAGTCAGCGGGGAATCGAGCGCGATGCGTGAATTGCGCCACCAGACCCGCTCGTCATCGTCCCAGCCGAACACTTCGATCGCCAGCACCTTGCCCTCGCCGTCGACGGGGGTGCGCTTGTCGGCAATGTCGTGCGCGGGCGCGGCCCGGTAGCCGAGGTCCATGGCGATCCTGTGCAGCGCCTCCGCCGCCGCGCGGATACCGGCCGGCGACGAGACGCGCACGGCGTCTATGTTTTCCTGTGACAACAGCGACATGTTTTTCCTCTCTTGCCAGGGAGCGTAACGTGTCCCGCCGGGGTGCACAATTGCCCGAAAGCCGAAAAACGGTGCGCCCATCCTAGCCTTTTGCCCAGCGGAGATGGTCCCACGGCAGGTGCTACACCCGTGTGACAGACGGGAGAGGCCTGTGAATTTCGATCTCAGCGAAGACGAGGAAATGCTCAAGGCGCTGACCGAGCGCTTCGTCACCAACACTTACGATCACACCACACGCCGCGCGTTTCTGGCGGAATCGAGCGGGTTTTCGGGCAAGAACTGGGCCTTGCTGGGCGAACTGGGCCTGATCGCCGCGCCGTTCCCGGAGGAACTGGGCGGCCTCAGCCTCGACGCCACCGGCATCGCCACCGTGTTCGAGGCGCTGGGCCGGGGCATGGTGGTGGAGCCGCTGGCCGAGGCATCGGTGCTGGCGGGGCGCCTTTTCGCGCTGACCGCGCCCGAGGCACTGCAGGGCGAATGGCTGGAGGCGCTGCTCACCGGCGGAAAACGCCTCGCCCTCGCCCATGCCGAAGCGAAAGCGCGGGACGGGCTGACCTGGGTGGAAACCTCTGCCGTGCCCGATAACGGCGGCTATCGGCTGGACGGGGTGAAGCCCTACTGCATCGCGGGTGGTGGGGCGGACGGCTATCTCGTCTCCGCCCGCCTGTCCGGCGCGCCTGCCGATGCGGAGGGCGCGGCGCTGTTCCTCGTCCCCGCCGATACCCCCGGCCTGTGCCGACGCGAGTGGCCGCTGGCGGACGGGTCGATTGCCGCCTCACTGATTCTGCAGGGCGTCTCCGTACCCGAAAGTTACCGGCTGGATGGCGGCCTTGCCGCGATCGAGGAGGCGCAACAGGTCGCCGCACTGGCCCGCTGCGCCGAAGCGCTGGGCATCATGGAGCGCCTGTTCCACGACACGCTGGACTATTTGCGCACGCGCGACCAGTTCGGCGCGGCGCTAGGCTCGTTCCAGGCGATCCAGCACCGCATGGTGGCGCAATATGCTGCCATCGAGCAGAGCCGAGCGCTGCTGAACCTGGCGCTGGTCTCCTGGGGCGGCGACCGTTTTGCCGAAGCGGTGAGCGGCGCAAGGGCCTGGATCAGCGAGGCTTCGATCGTGCTGGCGCATGAGATGGTGCAGTTCCACGGCGGCATGGGCGTGACCGACGAACTGGCCATCGGTGCCGGCCACAAGCGGTTGCTGGTGCTTTCCCGCTGGCCGGAGGGGCCGGAGGCGGCGCTGGATCGCTATGCGCGGTTGTTGAATTGAAGAAGAACAAGCGGCCCCCCGCCTTCGCGGGGGCGACGAAGCGGTTTTTGATCGGGTGTGCTGTATCCAACCGCGCAATTGCCTCGATGTTGGAATCCGCCCCGCCAAAACATCTTTCGCCCCCGCGAAGGCGGGGACCCGCTTCCTTTCTACACCCTCACCCCTCCCGCTGTTTGATCCAGCCGATCCCTCGGCGCAGCAGTTCATAAAACACCGGCAAGTCCCAGGCACAACGGTCCACCGTCGGCCACCAGTCCAGCATCGGTTGAAGGTCGTAATGCCCCCGGCAATGGCCGAGCGTGTTGTAGAGCACTGCACCTTTGCCGTGTTGCTTGATGTACATCACCGGATGCGTGCCGATGGCGTCAGCCGCCTCCACGAAGCCTGTCCCTTCCTCGCTACATTCGGTTTCCAGCAGCACCTGCAACTCGCCGTGGCACTCCATGTGGTAGAGTTCGTCCGTCGTTTCGAACGGTTCGATCCCCTCCACCAGCGGATGGCCGGGATCGGCCACCGTCACCGTATAGGGCGCGATCGGCGGGTGGCTGACGAACTGGCTGCCCAGCAGATCCATGAACAGCGGCGCCCAGCGCGGCGCATCCCAGAGCCCATTCTCCAGCAGGCGCAGCACAGAATTGGTGCCGTGAAGCGCGTACCAGCGCCCACCTGCCGCGAGCCAGTCGCGCAGCACCTCCTGCGCCGCCAGCGATGGCGTGACGTCGCAGGTATAAGTGATCAGCACGGAGGCGGAGCGGATGGCGTCGTGGTTCTCGTAATCCTCGAACACGCGGGTGCGCACCGAAGGATCCTCGGCCAGCAGCTTCAGCAGTTCCAGCCGGGCAAAGTCCATGTCGTGCCAGACCCCGCCGCAGATCAGCACGCAGTCGATGCGCGGCGGACGGCTTTCAGCGGTTTCGCTCATGCGGTCAGGCCATCCCTTCCGGCGTGGTCGGGCCCAGTTCGCCGTCGATGTACTTCATCAGCGTATCCTGGAACTGGCGGATGCGGATTTCCTGGTAGTTGCCGAGGTTCACCTTGCCCGTCTTGGAGGCGTGGAGCCCCTCCTGAACGAAGGGCAGGTTGTCCATGTCCTGTTCGAACACATCGCCCAGAATGCCCAGTTCCGGTGCCTCGGTCCATTTCTGGTCCAGCCGCAGCATCTTCAGCGCGGCGCCGCGCGGGATCGGCTGGCCCTTGGGAATGCGCGCCAGAATGCGCACTTCCATCACGCAAGTGTCCGGCGTCTTACCCGGCAGCCAGTTGTAGACGATGTTGGGCATGTACCCGCCCCAGGGCGCGAAGTTGGGGAAGACGTTGTAGACCAGCGCGTCCAGCAGCTCGGCGTCGGTCGCCTCGGCATGGTCGTAGCCAGTGCTCTCGGTATAGGCGGCGCGCATCGCCGCACCCAGCGCGGCGCGGGCGGTGACGCCTTCGGGCACCCGGATCGCCATGGGATTGGCCGAAGCCTCACCCTCGTAATTGTCGCCGGAACGGCCGTTGTACTTGATGAACTCGTCGACGATCCACTGTTCGCCCTGTCCCTGCTCGATGTGCGGGCTCATCACGCCGAAGGGGACGAGGTTGACGTTCACATTATCGCCCCAGGTCCAGTACGCGGCGTTGGAATCGCCGGTGAACGGCAGCAGTTGCGGGTGAGTGACGATGGTGTGCCAGGCCTCCATGAAGGCCTCCATCACCACTTTCCAGTTGGCCGGCACTTCCTTTGCCACGCGCATGACACTCGCGCATTCCTCATGCCGCCAGCGCTTGAAATGCTCGGGCAGCGGGGCCAGGAATTCCTCCAGGCTGGGGCCGCCCTTTTCCTCGCGGATGAAGACATAACCCGCCCAGCGCCCTACTTCGGCCTCTGGCAGATCAAGGTTCTGTTCGGCCAGATGCGGGAAATCCCACTGGCACGGCATGGAATCGAAGCTGCCGTCCTTCTTCCAGGCGAAGCCGTGGAACGGGCAGACGAACTTCTCGGCATGGCCTTCCTCCGTGCGCAGCTTGCGGCCGCGATGGAGGCAGACGTTGTGCATGGCGCGTATCGATCCATCGTCCTGCCGGCTGACGAGGTAGGACCGGCCGGCGTTTTCATAGACGATGAAGTCGCCGGGCTCCGGCAGGTCTTCCTCGCGCGCGACGAACTGCCAGACGTAGGGCCACATCCGTTCCCGCTCCAGCTTGGCGAATTCGGCGCTGGTGTAGCGGGTGGCGGGGATCGGGTCTGACCCGCGATAAGTGTAGCTCTCCTGCGTCAGGATCGCGGGGGCCGCCCGCGAATCCTGCGCCATGAGTTCGGCCCAGCTGATACCCTCGCTGCGGTCTTCTCCCAGCGTAGAGCCCAATTCGGGGTCACGTTCGGCCATCGGTCCAAGGTCTCCCAACCTGTTTCATTTTTCCCTGTTTGGGGCATGTCTGGACCGATGGGAAGGTGAAGTCACCTTGCTCTAATCATAGGTTGCCCCCCGGCGTAGATCGGCCATGTTCGAAAACAACGAATAAGACGGGAGAATGCCGTGAAGCGGCTTGAAGGCAAGGTGGCGCTGGTCACCGGAGGCACGTCCGGCATCGGTGCAGGTGCGGTGCGGCGGCTCTGCG
This sequence comes from Novosphingobium sp. BL-S-20, assembly GCF_055521635.1. Taxonomy (NCBI): domain Bacteria; kingdom Pseudomonadati; phylum Pseudomonadota; class Alphaproteobacteria; order Sphingomonadales; family Sphingomonadaceae; genus Novosphingobium; species Novosphingobium sp. BL-S-20. The sequence goes on from NZ_CM145493.1 coordinate 88,653, forward strand.
CGGAAGGCGCGCGTGTTATATTCACCGGATCCAACCGCAGCGCCGCGGACGAAGTCTGCGCCGCGACCGGGGCCGAATTCGTCAGCCACAACGTGCGTGACGGCGCCGCGTGGGACGCGCTTTCCACCCGGATCGCCGCCGACTACGGCCGGCTGGACTTCGCCTTCGCCAATGCCGGGACCGAGCACGGCGACGGCAGCGTGGAAGATATCACGCTGGATGGCTGGGAAAACGTCATCGGCGTCAACCAGACCGGGGCGATGCTGACCGTGCAGCACGCGATGCGGCTGATGGCCAAAAACCCGGACGGGGCGGCGGGATCAATCCTGGTCAACTCCTCCATGAACGCGCACCGGGCGATGGGCAATTTCGTGGCCTATTCGGTGTCCAAGGCGGCGGTCGTCGCGCTGGTGAAATCGGCGGCGGTCCACGCGGGCAACCGCAAGTACCGCATTCGCGTGAACGCGATCCTGCCCGGCGTGGTGGAGACCGCGATGATCCGCAACCTGATCGAAACTTCCGGCGATCCGGCGGCCACCCGCGCCGCCTACGAAGGCATGTCGCCGCTGGGCCGCATGGCGCAAGTGGATGAGATCGCCGGACTGGTGGCGTGGTTCGCATCGGACGAATCGCAGTTCGTCTCCGGCAGCGAATACGTGATCGACGGGGCAACCACGGCAGGGATGATGGGCGTATGAGCGATCTGGGTTCGCAGCGGCTGAACGGCCGCGTGGCGCTGGTTTCGGGCGGGCTGCGCGGCATCGGGCTGGCCTGCGTGGAGCGCTTTCTGGCCGAAGGCGCGGAAGTGGTGCTGACCGATCTGGAGGCGCAGGACAGCGCGCTTGTCGGCGATACGCTCGGCCGACTGGGTCAGGCGGCCAGCTATGTGCAGGCCAACGTCACCAGCGAGGATGACTGGACGGCGGTGCTGGATGCCGTGACCCAGCGGCACGGCAAGCTGCACATCCTGGTCAACAACGCGGGCATAGACCTGACCGGCCCGGTCGCCGAAACCTCTCTGGAAGGCTGGCGGCGGATCATGAGCATCAATGTCGACGGCGTGTTCCTGGGCGTGCGCACGTTCGTGCCGCTGATGGCCGCAAGCGGCGCGGAGATGCCGGGCGGCGCCTCGATCATCAACGTCAGTTCGATCATGGGCCTCGTCGGCATGAGCGAGGTTTCCGGCTACAACGCCAGCAAGGGCGCGGTGCGGCTGTTCACCAAGTCCATCGCGCTGGAATTCGCCGGAAAGCAGATGCCGATCCGCGCCAATTCGCTGCATCCCGGCTTCGTGATGACCCCGCTGCTGAAGGAAGGCTTCCAGCGCTGGGTGGACAAGGGCGTCGCGGAAAAGCCGCAGGACCTGGTGGATCTGATGTCCGGCAAGACGCCGATGGGACGGCTGGCCGAACCGTCCGAACTGGCCAGCGCGGTGTTCTTCCTCGCATCCAGCGACAGTTCCTACATGACCGGCGCGGAACTGATAGTCGACGGCGGCTGGACTGCGCAGTGATGATGCTTGGCACCCTGTTTGCTGAGGGCCACAGGTCCGGCGTGACCCTTCGACAAGCTCAGGGTGAGCGGGGTTTGTTTAATGCGCCCAGCCCCATTCGGTGGGATGTTCCATACCCTAATCCCGCAGACTTGCCCTCATTCCCGCTCAGGCTGAGCTTGTCGAAGCCCCCTGCGCGCAGGGCGCAACCGACGACATAGAGGAACACAAAGCATGACCCCCACCTCACCCGGCGCCCTTCCCGACACCATTGCCGTCGTTACCGGAGCCGCAGGCGGCATCGGGCGCGAGATCGTGAAGGCCATGAAGGCCGCCGGCGCCACCGTCATCGCCACCGACCTCAAGGACAGTGCCGCGATCGAAGGCGCCGACCGCTATCTGAAGCACGACGTCACCAGCGAGGCAGACTGGTGCGCGGTGGAGGCGCTGGTGCGGGAAAACTACGGAAGGCTGGACGTGCTGGTGAACAATGCCGGCTTCTCGATCGTCACCAAGTTCGAGGATACGCCGCTTTCCGAATTCCACCGCATAAACGCGATCAACGTCGATTCCGCCATCATCGGCACGCAGGTCCTGCTCGACCTGCTCAAGGAAGGCGGCAAGGCACGCAAGGGGGGCGCTTCGGTGATCAACTTCTCCAGCGTCGGCGGCCTGCGCGGTGCGGCGTTCAACGCGGCCTATTGCGTCAGCAAGGCGGCGATCAAGATGCTGTCCAAGTGCCTGGGCGCCGAATTCGCGGCGCTGAAGTACAACATCCGCGTCAATTCGGTGCACCCCGGCGGAATCGAAACGCCAATGCTGGCATCCATCATGGACCGCTACGTCGAACTCGGCGCCTCGCCTTCGCGCGAGGCTTCGCTGGCGGCGATGAACACCACGCACCCCATCGGCCGCCTCGGCCGACCGGAAGAAATGGCGGGCGGCGTGGTCTTCCTTGCCAGCGAGGCATCCAGCTTCATGACCTGCGACGAACTCGTGATGGACGGAGGCTTTAGTCAGGTCTGATTTCATGAGGCCCTGAAGAGGCCATCGGGAGAGAGACAATGAGCAACAAGGCATACGATCTCGTCGTGCTCGGTTCGGGCGCGGCGGGGCTGACGGCTGCGCTGACGGCAGCCGAACATGGCGCGAAAGTTCTCGTGGTCGAAAAGGGGCAGAAGCTGGGCGGCACTTCGGCCTGGTCCGGCGGGCAGATCTGGATACCCTGCAACCCGCACCAGCAGGCCTTCGGCAAAGAGGACAGCCGCGAAAAGGCGCTGACCTACCTCGCCTCCATGTCCAACGGGCTGATCGAGCCGCAGATGGCAGAGGCCTATATCGACGGCGGGGTCGAGATGGTGGCCTTCCTTGAGGACCGCACGCCGGTGAAGTTCATGGTGGTACCCGATTTTCCGGACTACCACCCCGAACAGCCCGGCGCCGCATCGCGCGGGGGGCGCACGCTGGAATGCGCCGTCTATCCCTATGGCGACCTTGGCGAATGGCGGGACCGGGTGGAGGTCTCTCCCTATTACTGGCCGCACGTCTATTTCACCGTGGGCGAAACCTCGCTGGCGCAGGCGGTACCCGATCCGCTGGACCCTGCCGAGGCCAAGCGCCGGGCCGACAATGACGAGCGCGGGCTGGGCCACGCCCTTGTCGGCCGCCTGCTGCGCGGTTGTCTGGACCGGGGCGTGGAATTCCTGCTGGGCTCCGGCGGCAAGGAACTGCGGATCGAACGGGGCGTCACCAAAGGCGTGGAACTGGACAACGGCACCCTGATCGACGCGCCCAACGTCCTGCTGGCGACCGGCGGCTTCGAACATAACGAAGCGTTCAAGGCCGCCTTCCTGCGCGGTCCGCTGACCTCCCCCGTCTCGATCCGCACCAATACCGGCGACGGGCTGCGCATGGCGATGAAGGCCGGTGCCATGCTCTCCTCCATGCGGGAAGCGTGGTGGATGCCGGTGGTGGAGGCCCCGCTCAACGAAATGGGCCGGATGCTGTTCACCGGGGAGCGCACCCTGCCCGGCACGATCATGGTCAACCGCACGGGCAAGCGCTTCACCAACGAGGCAGCGAACTACAACGCCTTCGGCGCGGCGTTCCATGTGCAGGACCTGAATTCCTGCTCCTGGGCCAATCTTCCGGCCTGGTGCCTGTTCAACCAGTCGTTCTACGACAAGTGGGGCTTCCTCGACACGCAGTTGATCGGCGTGGGAGACGGCGAGCATAAGCGCGAACCTGCCGACTGGATCGCGCGCGGCGATACCCTGGCCGAACTCACGGACAAGCTAGGCATTCCGGAAGGCGCGCTCGAAGCCACGGTCGAACGCTGGAACGAGATGGTCGAGGCGGGCAGGGACACGGATTTCGGCCGGGGCGACAGCTATTACGACCTCTATTGGGGCGATCCCGACGCCAAGGGCCGCAAGGAAGCCACGCTCGGCAAGATCGAGGGTGGGCCCTACTACGCGGCAGAGGTCAAGTCCGGTGCGCTGGGCACCAAGGGCGGGCCGAAAACCGACACGCTCGGCCGCGTGCTGGACGTGGACCTGAAGCCGATCGAGGGCCTCTATGCGGCAGGCAATGCCATGGGATCGATGATGGGCATGACCTACGGCGGCGGCGGCGGCACGCTCGGGCCGGGCATGGTCTTCGGCTACCTCGCCGGCCGGCACGCGGCGCAGCGCAATGTCGGCGCGGAAAGCACGGTAGCGGCATGAGCGGCCCCCTCCCCGGCGTGATCGGCGTCCACCACATCGGCGTTTCGGTACCCGATCTGGCCAAGGCGCGGCACTTCTACCTCGATATCCTGGGCGCGGTGGAGGAAGTGGAGCCGCTCCGCTGGGCGGACAATCCCTTCATCGACGCGATCGTCGGACTGGAAGGCAGCGCGGCGGAACAGTTCTTCTGCTGTCTGGGCAATGTGCAGATCGAGTGCTTCGAATATACCGCGCCGAAGCAGAAGCAGCCGCAGGACCCGCGCCGGGGCGTCAACGAATACGGCTACACGCATATCGCCCTGCAAGTGCAGGACCTCGCCGCCGTTCACGAGCGGATCGTGGCGGCAGGCCTGCCCGTCCACGCCCCGCCCGAACTGGCGACAATCACCACCGACGCGGACGGCATGAAGCACGGCTATGCGGGCACCTATTGCCGGGATTTCTTCGGCAATGTCTTCGAAATCCTCGAAATCCACGAGACACCGCTGATCCGGCCGATCATCTGAAAGGACCTTACTCATGCGCATCATCGTGGCGGGAACCCTCCGCTTTGCCGGAGACGATGCCCTTTGCTCGGAAATCATCCAGGGCGGCGCGGCGCACATCGCCTCCAGCCGGGAGGAAGAGGGCTGCACCGCCTACAACTGGGCGGTCGATCCGCTCGATCCCGGCGTGATCCATGTCTACGAGGAATGGGACAGCGAACGGGCGCTGCTCAGCCACTTCGCGCATTCCTCCTACGGGGCGATGCGCGATCATCTTGGCCGCTACGAACTGACGGGCTTCGCGGTGCAGGTCTATTCCGTCGCCGGGATCGAGCCGGTCTATGACGAGCAGGGTCAGGCGCGGCGGGAAATCTTCGGGGTGACGCTGTAACCCCCACCCTCCCCTAAAAATCCTCGTCATCCCCGCGAAGGCAAGCGGGGCCCCCGCCTTCGCGGGGGCGACGAGGTGGAGTGGCAGAAAAATGCGCTCTCACCCTTCCGGCGGAAGGAGCAAGTCCATCGTGAAACGCGCCGCTTTCCAGCCCGCCGCCGTCCGCACGACATCGAAATAATAGCGCCCGTGAACCGTCACCCCGCCTCCCGCCTTGTACCGGGCCATCCCGGTTACATAAGCACGAACCGAGGCGCGGTCGCCCGCATAGGCGGTGACCGCGAAGTTGCTCAGATAATGCGCCTGAGCCGCCATCGCCGCGAACGTATCCTCGAAGAAGCGGCGGATCGCAGCATGGCCCTCCAGCTTCGCAAACCCGATGCCGGAAAGGTCGAAGACCGCATCCTCCACGAAAAGCGCCAGCAACCCGTCGACATCGTGGAGACCGTCCAGCCCATGGGCATAAGCCACCAGCAGGTCCTCGATCGCCAGCCGATCCTCGACGGGGCAGGAATTCACCCCAGCACCTTGTCGTTGAGCAGCTCATGGAACCGCTGCACCCGCTTTTCCTGACCCGGCAGGATACAGCCCTTGAACCCGCGCGAATTGAGTCCCTGCTGCTGGCTGGTGCCGATCGAGAGGTCCTGATCCGCCACGAAGCCCACCGAAACACCGTCTCCATAGACCGAGTGGCGCGCAATCGCATCGTGACGCAGTGGCACGGTGCCGAGCGGCGTTTCCACCTCGCGCATCCCCGCGATCGGCGGATAGAGGCACCAGTGCTGGAACACGCATTTCTCGGGATCGGTGGGGTGCGGTTCGGTGCGCAGGACCTGCAACTGCTCCGGACTCATCGTCAAGGTGAGGTTCGGGAACAGCGTGCAGTGGAAGTAGTCCACCAGTTGCTGGTCGCTCATCTCCGCGTAGTTGGCGAAGCCCCGCTCCGGCCCCAGCCGCCGCTTCGCCTCGATCACCGCGGCGCGAAGGTCCCCGGTATGGCCCGCATAATCAGCCGGATCGATGCCCCAGGCCCGCGCGATCTGGTCGAGCGGCGCAGGCACTTCGGTCGTGTGATAATCGACGCGGGTGGTGGCCTGATGGCCTTTCATCCACATCGAGTTATGGCCCGAGGGGTACATCTCGAACAGGGTGTCCGGCAGACCGTCGTTGATGAAAGTCGCCAGTTCCGGATGGATCGTCGGCAGGTGGTAGCTCTCGTTGAAATTGTCGCGGATGATCTTCCAGTTGAATTCGCAGTCGGCCGAGAGGTTGAGCACCCGCACCCAGTTGTCGATGCCGTAACCGGCCAGACGCTCCGGGAAGGGCGAGAGCCATTCGTGCAGCGGGGCGACGTCGTCGTCCATGCACCAGAACACGAACGGCCCCCAGGTCTCGCAGCGCAGTTCCGACAGGTGGACTTTGCCGCAGGGGTTGCCGCCCTCAAAGTCGTCCGGGTCCTGCACCTTGATGAGAGTACCGTCCAGATCGTAAGTCCAGTTGTGATAGCCGCAGGTGATGCGCGGCACGCTGGTCACGTCGGCCAGGATCAGCCGGTTTCCGCGGTGCGGACAGGAATTGTAGAAGGCGCGGATGGAATCGTCCTCCTGCCGCACCATGATGACCGATTCCTTGGCGAAATTGTGCCGGATCACGTCGCCCGGCTCCTCCAGATCGGCCAGCACCCCGCCGAGGTGCCAGACCTTGGGCCAGAGGTTCTTCATCTCGCCCGCCATCCACTCCTTGGAGATGTAGCGATCCGCCGTGATCGGATCGCCGCGCACCGGCGGATCGAATTCCTGCGAGTAGCGGGAAACCTTGCTCTGGAGGTTCATGAACGTGCTCCTATCTGGCTGGGGTCCGCACCAAGTCGACCGCCGCGCACGACGCCGGGATTGGCGGCAAAGAAATCGAGCGAGCCGGGATCGTCCTTGACCCAGTCGGTCACGAGCAGGCGCGAGGTGATGCGCCATTCGCCGTCCCGGCAGGCATATTCGTCGAGATAGCGTCCGGCGATGAACAGGTCCCGCACCCCGCCCGCCTCATTGGCCACGCCGTGCCAGGCCTGGAAATAGGCCTCGCCGCGCGCGGTATCTCCGGTAATTTCGATGCGGTGCTGGCCGAGCAAGTGATGCGTCGCCGGCATCGTGCCGAGGAAATCCTGGCAGAAGGCGACGAATTCGTCCGCCGTGCCCTTCATCAGCCCACAGTCCACCACGGCATCGGCATGGAAAGCCCGGCGCTGGAGCGCAGGATCGAGCCGGTCCAGCCCGCGCATGTAGCGATGTGCGGCCTCGGCGATGTCGCGCCGCGCCGCCAGATCGCGCAGTTCGGCCACGATATCGAAATCTGTCGCCGCTTGCGGCTCGCCCATGTCCTGCCTCTCCGCCGCCGGTTTTCGAAGACCGGCCTGCTGTTATCGGCCTCTTATGGTACGCCCCTGCCCGCGATCTCACCTGCGACTATGGCTAGGACGAAAGATCGAGGCGCCAAAAGGTCCGTTTTCGTAAAAACTTACAGCAAGTGTACGTTGATCGACCGCGCCGCGACGGGCATGAAGGCAGGACTCTGGCAGAGGGGAATGCGATGCGGAAGATTCTCGTGGGCTGTCTGGCTCTTGCAGTTCCCTTTGGCGTGATGCCGATTGCCGCGAGTGCGCAGGAAGCCCCGATCTCCCCCACGGCGCCGAGCGCGCAGGGCGATCTCTCCGTCACGATCTACAACGGCGACGTCGCCCTCGTGCAGGATGTCCGGCAACTCGATCTGGCCAATGGCCGCGTGCGCCAGAGCTTCCCCGACGTCAGCGCCCGTATCCGGCCCGAGACGGTCTCGCTCACCGTTCCCGATGCCGCCATCGTCGAGCAGAATTTCGATTTCGACCTGCTCAGCCCCTCCAGCCTGATGGAAAAGGCAGTGGGAGAGACGATCACCCTTATCCGCACCAATCCGGCTACCGGCGCCGAAACCCGTGAGCGGGCAAAGGTGCTGGCGGTGAACGGCGGCGTCGTGCTGGATATCGGCGGCCGCATCGAAGTGCTGCGCGACGACGGCCTCCCCGTCCGCGCAGTATTCGACAAAGTGCCGGAATCGCTGCGCGCCCGTCCGACCCTTTCGGTCACGCTGGCCAGCACCCGCGCGGGCACGCGCCCGGCGACGCTCTCCTACCTCAGCAGCGGCCTCGGCTGGAGCGCGGACTATGTCGCCCTGTTCGACGACAAGAGCGACAAGCTGGACGTTCAGGGCTGGATCACCCTGACCAATACCAGCGGCACGACTTTCACCAATGCCCGCACCCTGCTTGTCGCCGGGGACGTGGGCAGCGCCGACGACGGAAATTCCTACATGCCCAGCCCGCGCCGAGGCACGCGCATGACGCCGGGCACCGAGACCGCAGGCCGCGAACAGCTTGGGGACTTCTACCTCTACCCCCTCGCCGAACGCACGACGATCGCCGACAAGCAGACCAAGCAGGTCAGCTTCCTCGATGCCAAGGGCGTCTCGGCCAGCACCGGCTATCGTTTCGAGAACGGCTGGCTCGGCAGTTCCGGCGACAGCCGCAGCGCCCAGAGCGTGCTGCGCTTCGCCAATTCCGGCGCCGCCGGGCTGGGCGACGCGCTTCCGGCAGGCACCGTGCGCGTCTATATCCGCGACGCGCGCGGCCAGCCGCAGTTCACCGGCGAGAACCGGATCGAGCACACCCCGCAAGGTTCGGGGATCGCTCTGCCGACCGGCGATGCCTTCGATGTGAAAGTGCAGCCCACCGTGGTCGCCCGCACCAAGCTCGGCGACCAGCGCTGGCGCACCCAGATGCGCTACCGCCTGACCAATGCCCGCAGCCGCGCCGTCACCGTCGAACTGGTGCAGGGAGGCCTCGACTGGAGCGATACCCGCGTGACCGAGGAAAACCGCAAGAGTGAGCGGCGCGATGCCGGTTCGGCGGTCTGGCAGGTGCCGGTCCCGGCCAATGGAGAGGCGGTCGTCACCGCCACTTTCGACACGCGCTACTGATGCTGCGGCGGCTCTGCCTAACGGCTTTGCTGGCCGCGCCGCTCCCCGGGCCCTTGGGTGCTGCCGGAGAAGAGCGCGTCGTCACGTCGCCGTCGCCGGACAAAGTGGCGCTCACCGTCTACCGTGCGCCTTATGGCCGGGGACCGCTGAACTTGCGCTATCTCGGCGGCTTCGCGATGGTGACGGAGGTCCGCAAGATCCACCTGCCGCGCGGCCGCGCCGTGCTGCGCTTCGAAGGCGTGGCGGAAGGGATCATCCCCGTCAGCGCCGTGATCGAGGGCCTGCCCGGCGGCACGATCGAGAAGAACCGCGACGCCCGACTGCTCTCGCCCGCCTCGCTGGTAGACGGCACGCTGGGGCGGCAGGTCACGGTGACGCGAACCGACAAGGCCACCGGCCGCACAGTCAGCGAGGAGGCCAGCATCGTCGCCGGGCCATCCTCGGGCGTCGTGCTCCAGACGAAAAGCGGGTTCGAGACCCTTCGCTGCTCCGGCCTGCCCGAGAAACTCCGCTTCGGCAGCGTACCCGCCGGGCTGTCGAGCAAGCCAGTGCTCAGCGTCGTTACCGAAAGCCCGGCGGCGCGCACCGTCACCGTGCGGCTCAGCTATATCGCCTCCGGCTTCGACTGGCGCGCCAGCTATGTCGCCACCCAGGCGCCCGACGGTCGCTCGCTCGATCTCTTCGCCTGGCTGACCCTGGCCAACGGCAATCCAGAGGCCTTCGCCAATGCCGAAGTCAACGCCGTGGCCGGACGGCTCAACCGGATCGCCACGCCCGGCTTGCGCGCTGCGGTCTCGCAGCTTCGCCTAAACTGCTATCCGCTCGGGACCACGACTTCGGACTTGCGGGTGCGGGAGTTTGCTCCCGCCGCCGAGATCGTGCTGACCGGCAACCGGGTCTTGCGCGCGCCGCCACCCTTGGCAATCGCCCCTGCCCCACCACCACCACCACCACCACCACCGCCCCCTCCCCCACCGCCGGAAAACCTCGGCGATCTGAAGCTCTATCGCGTGCCCGAACGTGTGACGGTAACCCCCCGTGGCCAGAAGCAGGTCGCACTGCTCGCGAAAACCGCAGTGCCCTTCGAGCGGCGCTACCGGCGCGCGGTCTATCCCGGACAGACGCTCGATAATGCCCCCAGCGCCGTCGTGCTCGTCCTGCGCAACAAGAGCGAGGCCGGGCTGGGTCTCGCGCTACCCTCCGGCAGCACCGCGCTCTATGCCGCCGGGTCGGAAGGCAGCAGGCAATTGCTGGGTCTCGGCACCCTCACCGACCGCGCCGAGGGCGAGATGTTCCGTCTCTCGGCGGGAACCAGCACCCAAGTGCTCGTGTCGCAGCGCCAATTGTCGCAAAAGGAAGCGGCGCTGAGCGTTACCAACGCCAATCCCTTTGCCGCCTCGATCGACATGCCGATCGGTTCCGCCGGTCAGGAGATCAAGGTGGAGGGCCGAACGCTGGAGCGCGTGGACGGTCTGGCCACCTGGTCCGTGACATTGCCGCCCGGCGGCACGGCCGAATTGCGCTATCGCTTCTGATCCGGCAAAGCGCATCAGGCCGATCGCAGACCGGCAAGATTCTGCAGCAGGACCAGTAAGTTGAATTCCATGGATTGGCACTTCTACGAACCGCAGGGCGGGCACGGCCTTGCGCACGATCCGTTCAACGCCATCGTCGGTCCGCGCCCCATCGGCTGGATTTCCTCGGTCTCCGCCGATGGGACACCGAACCTGGCGCCCTATAGTTTCTTCAACGCCTTCAACTACCGCCCGCCGATCATCGGGTTCTCTTCAACCAGTTGGAAGGACACCGTGGCCAATATCGAGGCGACGCGGCAGTTCGTCTGGAACCTCGCGACGCGCCCGCTGGCGGTGCGCATGAACCTGACCAGCGCCTCGCTGCCGCCGGAAACGAACGAGTTCGAATTCGCCGGATTGCAAGCCGCGCCAAGCCGCCTCGTCAGGCCCGCCCGCGTCGCGGAAAGCCCGGTGGCGTTCGAATGCGCGCTCACGCAGATCGTCCCGCTTCAGGGCAGGGACGGCGAGGCCGCGGGCGCCTGGCTGGTGCTGGGCGAAGTCATCGGCGTCCACATCGCCCGGTCCCTGATTCCGGACGGCATCTACGATACCGTGGCAGCGGAACCGATCCTCAGGGGTGGCGGCCCTTCCAGCTACTTCGGGATCAGTGCCGACAGCGAATTCCATATGAACCGCCCCGGCACCTCCTGACCGGCACCGGGATCACGCTGCAGTCGGATCGCCGGGCACCCTGAGCACTGCGGCAAGCGCGCCGACGAACAGGCGGACTTTGGGCGGCACCATGTGGGAGCTGGGATAGACGGCCCAGATCGCCAATGGTTCGGGTTCGGCATCTTCCAGCACGATCCGTTCGATCTCGCCCCTGTCGCAAGCGGGGTCGACGTACCACCCCGAAAGGTTGGCAATGCCGAGGCCGCCCCGGCAGGCCTCATAGACCGCCTCGATCGAACTCGCCGAAAACCGGCCCGAAACTTTCTGCCTCACCACCTTCCCGTCACGAACGAACGCCCAGTGCGAACCGCCCGTCGCGAGCAGGCACTCATGCCCGGCGAGGTCGGCCAGCCTCTGCGGCCTGCCGCGGGCATCCAGATAGGCCGACGACGCGCACAGGACCCTGGGATTGTCGGCCAACCGCTTCGCCACGAGCCGGTTGTCGCGGAGCGGGGCAATGCGGATGGCGACGTCGATACCCTGCGCCACGATGTCCACCTGGTCGTCGGTCGTCAGCAGATCGACTTGCAGCGCCGGATGCGCCGACATGAAGGACGGCAGCATCGGCGCGACGATCTTGCGCCCGAAAGCCGCCGACGCGGTGATCCGCAGGTGGCCCGTCAGGTCTCTTCCATCCGGTCGCAAGTCGGTCAGGGCATTCGCGCGGCCTTCCAGCAAGGCCCGTGCATGCGGCAGGAAAATCTCGCCATCGCCGGTCGGCGAGAGCGAACGTGTCGTCCGGTGGATCAGGCGTGCACCGAGTTCGGTCTCCAGATTGCCAAGGCTGCGCGACGCCGCCATCGGGCTCATCCCGAGCCGCCGTGCGGCCCCGGCCAGACTGCCGACCCGAACCGCCTCGACGAAGACCTCGAGATCATCGAAATTCATTACCACGCTTTCCGTTAGGCCGACGTAACCGATCGTATATCTACACCTAAACCTGATACACACTCATACTTGCTGTGCAATCACGCCCCTCACCCGGATCGCATTTCGGAGCCGGCATCAGGGCATTGTCGCAGAGGCAAGACCATGAGCAAGGTATCCGCATTCCCGTCCGAGGCGCCCGCTACAACGCAGATCGGCACGGCCCTCACGTTCGCAATGGCCGTCTCGTCCGGACTGGCGGTGGCGAACATCTATTACAACCAGCCGATGCTCGGCGTCATCGAGCGCGACTTTCCCGGCGGCCTGACCGGACTGGTGCCCACTGCAACCCAGTTCGGATACGCTATCGGCCTGTTTGCGCTGGTGCCGCTGGGCGATCTGGTCGAGCGCCGCCGCCTGATCGTCGCGCAATTCGCCGTGCTGGCGCTCGCCCTCGTCGGCGCCGCGCTGGCGCCATCGGCAGCGATGTTGCTGATCGCCTCGTTGCTGCTCGGCGTGGCCTCGACGGTTGCGCAGCAGATCGTGCCCTTCGCCGCGCACCTTGCCCCGCCCGAGCGGCGCGGCGCGGTAGTCGGCACCGTCATGTCAGGCGTGCTCTGCGGTATCCTGCTCAGCCGAACCCTGTCCGGTTTCGTGGCCGCGCATGAGGGCTGGCGGGCGATGTTCTGGCTGGGCGTGCCGCTGGCCCTGGGCGCAGGCGGACTGATGGCCGCAGCCCTGCCGCGCAGCCTTCCCGAAGGACGCAGCACTTATGCCGGCCTGCTGGTCTCGCTCGTCCACCTCTGGCGCGAATTCCGCGAGCTGCGCATCGCCGCCTATACACAGGCCCTGCTGTTCGGCGCCTTCACCGCCTTCTGGACGATCCTCGCTCTGCATCTGCAGGAGCCGCGCTTCGGGCTCGGTTCGGAAATCGCCGGTCTGTTCGGCGTGGTCGGCGCCGTCGGCATCCTTGCCGCGCCGATCGCCGGCCGCATTGCCGACCGCCGCGGCCCGCACATGGCGATCCTTGGCGGCACCGTGCTGACGGTCGTTTCCTGGGCGATCTTCGGTCTCTGGGGATCGATCGCAGGACTGGTGATCGGCTGTATCCTGCTCGACTTCGCGGTCCAGAGCGTGCTCGTTTCCAACCAGCACATCGTCTACGCGCTGCGCCCCGAGGCCCGCGCCCGCCTCAACACGATCTTCATGGGATCGATGTTCCTGGGCGGTGCCGCCGGAGCCGCCGCGGCGACCGCCGCGTGGAACTCAGGTGGCTGGAGCGCGGTCGCGATCCTCGGCATCTCGCTCGCCATGGTCGCCACGCTCGTCCAGCTGCGCGCGGTCCTGCATCGGCGCTGAGCCTCCGGCTTTTCCTTACTCTATGCCTGAACAAGGAATTCGATGATGATCCCGATCGTCAACCATACCCTGCGCGCGAACGGCATCCGCCAGAACTATATCGATGCCGGACAAGGCGCGCCCGTCGTGCTGCTCCACGGCTTTCCCGAAACCAATTACGCCTGGCGCCACCAGATCCCCGTGCTCGGCGAACGCTACCGTCTGATCGCGCCCGATCTGCGCGGCTACGGCGAGACCGACAAGCCCGCGAGCGGCTATGACAAGCGCACCATGGCGAAAGACCTCGCCGCCCTGCTCGATGAACTGGGCATCGGCAGGATCGCGCTGGTCGGCCACGATCGCGGCGCGCGTGTCGCCACCCGCTTCGCCAAGGACTACCCCGAACGGGTCGACCGGCTGGTGGTGATGGACAACGTTCCCACCCGCATCGTCGCCCGCGAAATCAATGCCGAGATCGCCAAGGCCTACTGGTTCTTCCTGTTCCACCTCGTGCCCGACCTTCCGGAAACGCTGATCGCGGGCAAGGAGGAGCAATGGCTGCGCTGGTTCTTCTCGGACTGGGCCTACGATCCCGCCACAATCTCCGGCGAGGCTTTCGACACTTACGTTCGCGCCTATCGCGCCCCCGGCGCCGTGCGCGGTGCGATGGCCGACTACCGCGCCAATGCCGAAGATGTCGCGCAGGACCGCGAGGACGCCCATATCAAGATCGCCTGCCCTACGCTGGCGCTGTGGGGCGCGGATTTCGGCGCGGTCGGCAAGATGTTCGACATGCCCAAGGTGTGGGCGGAAATGGCCGAAGATCTGCGCGCCGTTGCCATCGAGCGCTGCGGGCACCTGCCGCATGAAGAGCGGCCCGAAGCCGTCAACGCCCTGCTGCTGGACTTCCTCGAAGGCTGGAAAGGCTGATCATGAGCGCGCTTCTCTCCGAACTCGGCACCATCGTCGGCAAACGCGGCCTGCTGGTCGGGGAAAGCCGGACGCGGCGCTATCGCACGGGCTTCCGCTTCGGTTCGGGCAAGGCGCTCGCGGTGGTTCGCCCCGGCAGTCTGCTCGAACTCTGGCAGGTGGTGAATGCCTGCGCGCGCGCGGGCGTCATCGTCATCATGCAGGCGGCCAACACTGGCCTGACCGGCGGCTCCACGCCCGATGGCTACGACTATGACCGCGATGTGGTGATCGTCAGCACCACCCGGCTCGACGGCATCCACCTCGTGCGCGGCGGCAGGCAGGTGATCTGCCTGCCAGGATCGCGCCTGTTCGAGCTGGAGGACAAAGTCGCCGAAGTGGGCCGCGAGCCGCATTCGCGGATCGGTTCGTCCTGCATCGGCGCCTCGATCATCGGCGGTATCTGCAACAATTCGGGCGGTGCCCTGATCCACCGCGGACCGGCCTATACGCAGATGGCGCTCTATGCCCGGATCGAAAGCGACGGCACCGTCCAGCTCGTCAACCACCTTGGCGTCACGCTGGGTGGCGATCCCGAAACCGTGCTTTCCCGCCTCGATGCCGGGGCATTTTCGGAAAGCGACGTGATCGACGATCCTGCCGCGCTTGGCTCCGATCCGCACTATCAGGACCATGTTCGCGAGATCGACGCCGATACGCCTGCGCGCTTCAACAACGATCCCCGCCATCATTTCGAGGCTTCGGGAAGCGGCGGCCACGTCGTGGTCTTCGCCGTCCGGCTCGACACTTTCGAGCGCGAGGAGCGTATCGCCGACTTCTATGTGGGCACCAACGATCCGGCCGAACTGACCGCGATCCGCAGGCATATCCTGAGCCGGTTCCAGTCCCTGCCGATCCAGGGCGAGTATATCCACCGCTCCGCCTTCCGCCTGACCGCGCGCTACGGGAAGGACACGTTCCTCGCTGTGCGTCATCTCGGTGCGAAACACCTGCCGAAGATGTTTGCGTTGAAAGGCCGTTTCGACAGCATGGTCTCGCGCCTGCCATGGGCACCGCGCGACTTGTCCGACCGGGTCATGCAATTCGCCGCGGGCCTTTTCCCGCAGCATCTCCCCGCCCGGATGCGGGACTACGATACGCGCTTTGAGCATCACCTCATCCTCAAGATGGGCGGCACCGGCATCGACGAGGCACGGGCGTTCCTGTCAGGCTTCTTCCCTACCGCGCGCGGCGATTTCTTCGAATGCACGGCCGACGAAGGCGAACGCGCCTTCCTGCACCGCTTCGCCGTCGCCGGAGCCTCGATCCGCTATCGCGCCCTGCATCGCGACACGATCGAGGATTTCGTGGCACTCGATGTGGCGCACCGCCGCAACGACGCGGACTGGGACGAAAAGCTGCCCGCCGACCTTGCCGACCAGATCGTCGGCGTCAGCTATTGCGGGCACTTCTTCTGCCATGTCTTCCACCGCGACTACCTGCTGAAGAAAGGCCGCGATCCCCTGGCGTTCGAACATGCCATGCTGGCGCTGCTGGACGCGCGCGGCGCCGAATATCCGGCCGAGCACAACGTCGGCCACCTCTACCCGGCCAAGCCTGCGCTTGAGCGGCATTACCGGGACCTCGATCCCACCAACAGCCTCAACCCCGGCATCGGTCATACCTCGAAGAAGGCCAACTGGGCCTGATTGACAACCGCTTCATCACCGAAGGGAAATCCCCGTGAAACTAGCCCGCATCGGCCAACCCGGCCAGGAACGCCCCGCCATCCTCGACAGCGAAGGAAGGCTTCGCGACCTCTCCGCGCATGTCTCCGACATCGGCCCCGCCACCTTGTCGGATGGCGATGTCGAACGCCTGAAGGCCCTCGACATCGACGATCTTCCGCTTGTCGAAGCCCCCGTCCGCTACGGCCCGCCCGTCGCGCAGACCGGCAAGATCATCTGCATCGGCCTCAACTACACCGACCATGCCGCCGAAGTCGGCCTGCCGGTTCCCACCGAGCCGACCGTCTTCATGAAGGGCTGCCGCACCAGCGGTCCGGGTGATCCGGTCCGCCTGCCCAAGGGCGCCGAAAAGGGCGACTGGGAAGTCGAACTGGCCATCGTGATCGGCAAAGGCGGGCTCTATATCGAGGAAGACGACGCCCTCGACCACGTCGCCGGCTACGCCCTGTTCCACGACGTTTCCGAGCGTTCGTACCAGATGGAACGCGGCGGCCAGTGGACCAAGGGCAAGAGCTTTCCCGGCTTCGCTCCGCTCGGCCCATGGCTGGTGACAACGGATGAACTCGGCGATGCGGGCGATCTCGGCATCTGGCTGGAAGTCAACGGCGTTCGCCATCAGGATGGCACCACGCGCAACCTCGTGTTCGGTGTGCGGCAAGTCATCAGCTATCTCTCGCGCTTCTTCGAACTGGAACCGGGCGACGTGATTGCAACCGGCACTCCCGCTGGCGTCGGCCTCGGCCTCAAGCCGCCGCAGTTCCTCAAGGCGGGAGATGTCGTGAAGCTCGGCATCGATGGCCTTGGCGTGCAGGAACAGCGGATCGTGGGCTGGGAAACATCGGTTTCGGGAGGCGAGCAATGACCCTCAAATCCGCACTCATGGCGGCGCTGCTGCCTTCGATAGCCGTGATGCTGGTTCCGGCGACATCCCAAGCCGCGGCGCCGATGGCATCGCAGCGGCAGGCGCCCGGCTTCTACCGGATGCACGTGGGCCGGTTCGAAGTGACCGCGATACTCGACGGGACACACCCCTTCCCGGTCGACCAACTGGCAGTCGGAGCGAAACCGGGCGAAACCGACAAGCTGCTGGCGCAGCGCTATCTTGCCTCTCCCGTCGAGGGCATGATCAACGCTTTCCTCGTCAATACCGGCAATCGCCTGATCCTGATCGATACCGGCGCGGGTGACCTCTACGGCAAGGAAGCCGGTGGGCTCTCTGCAGCACTGCGTGCATCCGGATATTCGCCGGAACAGATCGACGATATCTTCATCACCCATCTGCATGAGGATCACGTCGGCGGACTGGTCAAGGATGGCCGGATGGTCTTCCCCAATGCCACCGTCCACATATCGAAACGCGATTATGACTTCTGGACCGACGATAGCCATCAGGCCGAAGTCGGCGCCCTGCTGAAACCCTTCTTCCCTGCGGTACAGGGCGTGCTGCGCCCTTACATCGCCGCCGGGCGCGTGGTTCCTTTCGGCGAGGGCGAAGCGGACCTGATCCCCGGCCTGCGCCCTATCGCCGCCCCCGGACATACCCCGGGCCACACGACGTACCTGCTCCATGACGGCAAGGACGCGATGCTGTTCTGGGGCGACACCGTTCACGTCGCCGGCGTGCAGTTCGACGATCCGCATATCGCCATCAAGTACGACTGGAAGGTTCCCGGCGCCATCGCCAGCCGCGACAGGCTCCTCGCCGAAGCGGTGAAGAACGGCTGGTGGGTCGCGGGTGCGCACATCTCGTTCCCCGGCATCGGCCACATCGCCGCCAAGGGCCGCAACGCCTACGCTTGGGTACCGGCAAACTACACGCTCAACCGCTGACTTCACCCGAAACCCTGAAATCCGCAGCGAGGGCCACCGCCTCTCGGTCGCATAAATGCATCTTGAATGGAGGCCTCATATGACCAATTTCGTCGCCGCCAAGGATGGCACCCAAATCTACTACCGCGACTTCGGCAAGGGCCGCCCCATCGTCTTCTCGCATGGCTGGCCGCTCAATGCCGATGCCTGGGACGGGCAGATGCAATTCCTGGCAAACGCGGGCTTCCGCGTCATCGCCCATGACCGGCGCGGTCATGGGCGCTCGGACCAGCCCGCGACCGGCTACGACATGGACACCTTCGCCGACGACCTGGCCGCGGTCATCGACGCCCTCGAACTGGAAGATGCGATCCTCGTCGGCCATTCCATGGGCGGCGGCGAGGTCGTGCGTTACATCACCCGCCACGGCACCGGGCGCGTGTCCAAGCTCGTCCTGCTCGGCGCCATCACCCCGCTGATGGGCGCTACCGCAGGTAATGTCGACGGCGTGCCGATCGAAGTGGCCGACGGTGTGCGCAAGGCGGTTATGGACAACCGCTCGCAATTGTTCCTCGACTTCCCCGACGCCTTCTTCGGCATGGATCAGGAAGGCGCAGTCAAGAACGAAGGCTGGCGCATGGCCTTCTGGCAGCAGGGCATGTCGGGTGCTCTCCATGCCCAATATGCCTCTATCGAGCAGTTCTGGGGCACCGATTTCCGTGAGGAAATGCAGGCGATCTCGCTACCCGTCCTGATCGTCCATGGCAGCGGCGACTACATCGTGCCGCTGGAGACGACCGCCAAACGCGCAGCCGAGATTCTGCCGAACGCCACGCTAAAAGTCTACGAAGGCGCCGCCCACGGCTTCCCTGTAACCCACCGCGACAGGCTCAATGCCGATCTGGAGGAATTCACCCGCCACTGACCCTTCGCCGGCCGGCTTTCCATCGATGCTCCCTATCCCAGCGGATAGGGAGCATCGAATGCCCCAGATCCGCATTACTCGGCCTCTTCCGGGAGAATCTAGATTTCGATCGGCTGGTCCTCAATCCAATCTGCCGCCGATTTTATACGCCCTGCATGTTCGGTTTCGACAGCCCTATCCTCATCTTCCCGGATAGCACGATCAAAACGACGGTCCGGATCTTTCGCATGCCGATCGAGCTGAATTTCCAGCGCCGGATTCGGATCGAGACCCAACAGTTCCCGAGCCCTGTTCGCCACTTCGAGGGGAGATGAAATGATCTCTTGGTAATCCACCCTGCGCGAAAACGTCGGATCGGCATGGTCGAAACAGAGATTTTGCACTTTGTGCAATAATGCCGCAAGACGGACGGCCTGAGCGATCGGATCGGAAGTCCCGCTGATCGCCGAATGTACGATAGCCGTATCCAAACCCGTCGCCCTTGCCGCGTGATCGGCGCAACGCGCTACATATTCCAGGCGATCGCGCCCGCCCCTCAAACAAGCACGAAGCCAGGCTTTCCGCTCCATCGTGACGAAGATGACATCTCTGATCGCGCCCTGCGCTTCGAGCATGGGCAAAAGCGGATTGGCCCAATTGGACGGCTTCACGATGATCTTGCCATGTTCGGCGGATAATCCGGAAAAATGCCCGGCACTTGCACGCAACCAACGCTCGATGTCACCAATCTTGCCCGCACCACGCGCCTGGGCCTGCTGATCGGAAAGATCGACCAGGCATTGCGGCTCTCGCAGCGAAAGCGTGTCGTGCGAACTGTCCAGCAAACGCGTCAGTAAGGTTGAGCCGCAAAAGCCGACGTGAAAAATCCAGCCGACCTTGCAAGCCCGCACGTTCGCATTCGATGCGCGGAACGATGTACCGTCCTCAATCAATTGCTCGGTCCAAAACGGCTCTCGCCCATCCAGGAAGCTGGCCTTTCGCAAGCGAACCAGATCCGTTTCGACACGCATGATTCTATTTTCTAGGGCATCCACTCGGTGCAGGAATTTCATGTTTTGCCTTGGGTCGCTGCTGGCGCGGCCCTTCGCACCGCTCCAAAAATCCGTCAAGTGGCGCAAAGGGGGAGCAGGGCGGAAGTTCCCGTAAAGCCGGCGGCCCGGTGGCCAATCGGCTCGCTTCGGCTGGGCACCAGGAATGCAACGGTGGAGCGGTCCAAAATGGTGGAGGATTCTGTTGTGACCGAGATGGTTGCAATGATATAAATTAAATTGATTAAGAAATAATTCCTCCAACTTTTGCTGGGAGAATTAACATGCAGGATATCAAGAATATAAGCCACGAATATGCCGGACACCCCTGGAGAACTTTTTCAAAAAACTTTATCATGCTCGAAAGAGTGTTCGATATCATAGGATCACTCTCCATCATAATCGCCCTCATGCCATTCATCGCGATCATCTTCATCCTCATGGCAGCTTCCGATCGAGGGCCTATATTCTATCTCCACAAGCGTGTGGGCCGTCGTGGGCGACCTTTCTCCTGTGTGAAATTTCGAACCATGAAAGTAAACGGGGATGCAATTCTGGAAGAACACTTCCAAAAATTTCCTGCCGCAAAAACAGAATGGCAGCACACGCAGAAATTACGGCACGACCCCCGCGTCACCAGGATCGGATCCGTGATTCGAAAGTTGAGTATAGATGAAATACCGCAGCTACTTAACGTTCTGCGCGGCGATATGTCACTTGTGGGACCCCGCCCTATAGTAGAAAATGAGATCAGCAGGTACGGAACGAATTTCGAATATTATTGCCACGTCCGCCCCGGCATGACCGGCGTTTGGCAAATCAGCGGCCGCAGCAACACGTCCTACAAAAAGCGCGTGGCGATGGATGTTTTATACGTCAAGAAGAAGAACATGCTTTTGGATACATACCTGATAGCTAAAACAATTCCGGCAATGATATTCGCAAAAGGTGCTTTTTGAACTTGCACAGATGGATTTCAGCCGCTGTGGCAAGAAGGATTTTTCGCTCAAGAACTACCCGGACTGGTTCGATAGCCATCCGCCCTTTGGGTCGTTTCAATTTACCAAGGGGTTTGGAAGAACGGGACGCTGCTCGTACCTGAGCGCCTATAACTGGGCACCTCGAAACATCGCACTGCGCCAATGTTTGCGTGGAGTTCTCGGTCGCAGGGGGGCGCTACTCAAGGCACGAGGATCAACGTCAATTTCGTTCCGGCAGAAACAGGCGAAATATTGTCTGATCGGTACGATACGTGGAAAGCGTCCCGCCGTGGGAATGGGCGATCTGGCGAGCAAGGCTGAGGCCTATTCCGGTACCTTCGGGCTTTGTCGTGTGAAACGCCCGGAACACAAGTGCTTCGCTCTCAGGCGCCATCCCTTTGCCGTTATCGCGGATTTCAAAGGCCAATCCCCGATCGCGATGACAGGCTGCTATCTCGATCCGGGCGTCCGCGCCGCGATCTGCGGTTGCCGCTTCCGCCGCGTTTTGAAGCAATGCCCATAGTGCCTGACTGATCTGGTCACGGTCCATCGGCCAGGAAGATGCCTCGCCAAGGTCGACCGAAATCGCGACTTGCGGCCAACGGCCCGCAAAAAGGCGTGTAAGGTCCTCAACAAGCTGGGCGACAGATATCGAGCGAAGTTGGGGAGCCGGCAAGCGGGCCAAAGTGCGGTAGGCCTCCACGAAACGCTGAAGCCCTTCCCCTTGCCGGGTCAATGTGCCGAGTATTTCGCGCAGCAACGCCATATCGGGGGCAGGACTGTCGATTGCGGCCATGCCGCTGTCCGCCAGCGAGACGATCGGCGCCAGCCCGTTCAGCAATTCGTGCCCGAGAATCTGGATCATTTCGGCCGTCGCCCGCGCCTCCGCCGCACGTTCTTCCTGCTCGATGTCGATCAGGGTGACCACGGTGCGATTTTCGGTCGCCAGCTGAACCCGATCGATCCGCCAGCTACGCCCTTCGTGGCGGAAATGGCTGACATCTCCCTCAGCCAGCGCGGGCGGCAGGGGCAGCACTTTGTCATCGGTCGCGAAGAGCCGCCGCGCTGCCCGGTTCAGCGCCCGCGCCGCGCCATCCTCGAGAGCGAGCATCGGCGTCGGCGCGGCATCGAGCAGCAGACGATGCGAACCGATTTGCCCCGCCAGTACCGGAGCCACCCTGGCAGCGGGAGCGTTATCGAGGCCGGAACGCCACGTGTGAAGCAGCACGATCCAGACCGCCACCAGCCCGGCCCCGGTCAGCGTGCCCCACATGCCGCGATGCCAGGCCTCGCTCGCGACCACCCCACTGAGCGCGAGCGCGATCCCGGTCAGCACCGCCCCTAACCTAAAGCCCATAGCGCGCCATGCGGCGATAGAGCGCGCCCCGGCTGAGACCCAGAGCGGTGGCGGCATGCGTCACGTTATGGCGATGTTCGCGCAAGGCGGCCTCGATCATCGCCTTCTCGGCATCGGTAAGGTCGAAGCTGGCATCCACCGTTCCCGCGGCGACCTGCGGCACCGGCAATGCCAGCGCCGCCGCATCGATCGTGCCGTCTTCCGCCAGCAGCACGGCGCGCTCGATCGCCAGAGCAAGACCGCGCACTTCATCACCCCACACGGTCACACGAATCGCCTCTTCGGCAGCGGCCGTCAGCCGGGGCGTCGGACGAGCGAAGCGCTCCGCCGCCATGCGTGCAAAGTGCCGGGCGAGCAGGATACCATCGCCCTCCCGCCGGGCCAGCGGCGGCACCGCGATTTCGACGGTCGCGATCCGCCGTCGCAAGGCCGGCGTCAAGGCGGCAAGATCGTCGGCAATCGCAATACAGCGGACTGCAGGCGACAGGCGATCCAGCAAACGCGCCTGCGCCACTTCGCTCAGCTTGTCAGGGTGACGCAGAATCACGGTGCCGGTGCTGTCCTGCAAACGCGCCCATGCGCTCTCATCGCGCAGATCGATCCTCGGCGGCTCACCCTCACCTTGCCCCGAAGCGGCGTGAACCGCCATCGCCGTCAGCATACGTCCGCTGCCGGAGACCCCGGTCACCGTCACTCCGGCAGGCGTCGGCGCAACGCGGCGGACAAGCTCGCGCAGGGCTTGCATCGCCGTGCTTTCACCCAGCAGGCGGACAGGTTCCGCATCGACCGCGGCGGAAGCCGGAACCGGGCCAACTGGCGCCTCGCGCGCAATGGCGGCCTCCACTTTGGCCAAGAGTTCACTGTTCCGCCACGGCTTCATCGCAAAGTCCCGCGCCCCGGCCTGCATGGCCGCAACCGCGATCCGGATGCCACTGTGCGCGGTGATAACGATGACACAGGCTGCCGGATCGTCCGCGATAATGCGCGAGAGCAAGGCCAGGCCTTCCTCTCCGCTCGACTGGCCGGGGGAGAAATTCATGTCGAGCAGGATCGCATCGAAGCGCCGACGGGCCAGACGCGAGAGCGCCTCTTCCGGTCCACTGGCAGTATCGAGCCGTCGTCCCGCCATGCGGAAAGCGATTTCCATGGCCCCGGCAACGGCGGGGTTGTCATCGACCAGCAGGATCGCACCATCGCTTGACAGGCTACCCAACTGTCCATTTGCGGACACTGTGTCCACCGCCGGACGGTCACCGGAACCGGTATCTTCAAAAACTCCAGCATTCATCGACGTTTAGGCTTTCCGGCGGAGATGAGTGACACTGTCCCCATGATGACCGAACAGCCCGTACATGCAACCGTTTCCCCCGGCGCGGAGATGGATCGCAAAGTCGAACGCCGCCGCGCGCCGCTATGGCGCCGGCCTGCGGTTCTGGCGATTGCCGGGGGCGCGGTGGCTGCCGTCCTGCTCTGGCGCCTGCTACCCGCCAGCGGATCGACCGATATCGCCGCCGCCCAGATCGAAACCGGCACGGTCAGCCGCGCGCCTTTCGCCGATTATCTGCCGGTGCGCGCGACGGTCGCGCCGAAAGTCACCACGCTGGTCGGCGTGCTCTCGGGCGGGCAGGTCGAGAAACTGCTTGTGCAGGACGGTGTGATGGTCTCCGAGGGCCAGCCGCTGGCCACGCTCGCCAATCCCGAACTGCGGCTCGACGTGCTCACCCGCGAGGCGCAGATCGCCAGCCAGCTCGGCAGCGTGGCGGGCGAGAACCTCGGCATCGAGCGCAACAGCATCGACCGCGCCGGACAAGTCGCGCAGGCCAATTACGATCTCATCAAGGCGCGCCGCGAATTGGCGATCCGCCAGCAGCTTTACGATCAGGGCTATCTCTCCGACGCTGGGGTGCGCAGCTATGCCGAAGAGGCGGCCTACCAGCAGAAACGGCTTGCCCAGTTGCAGTCGGGTAGCGCGCGGGAGGCGGGCATCACCGCCACGCAGGGCGCCCGGCTCAACGACACGCGCGGCAGGCTGGAAAGCAACCTTGCCGCCGTGCGCGCCAGCCTCGATGCACTGACGATCCGCGCGCCGATGGGCGGCCGTCTCACCAATTTCACGATCCAGCCCGGACAGGCGCTCAAACCCGGCGATCCGGCCGGGCAAGTCGACAGCGAAGGCTCGTGGAAACTCACCGCCGATGTCGACGAATACTACCTGCGCCGCGTTGCGGTGGGCCAGAAGGCTGCCGTGGACGGTGCCCGCCTGACCGTTTCGAAAGTTCTGCCCGCCGTGAAGGACGGCCGTTTCCGCACGGAGCTGGACTTCGCGGGAGCGCCCCCTGCCGGACTCAATCGCGGACAGACGCTCGATATCCGCATCACCCTCGGCAGTACCGCGCCTGCGCTGGTCGCCCCGGTCGGTGGCTGGCTGGAAGCGGGCGGCGGCACCTCGGTCTTCGTGCTCGACGCCGATGGCGCCCATGCCCGCCGCCGCGCCGTGAAGACCGGCCGCCGCAATCCCGAACAGGTCGAAATCCTTTCCGGCCTCCAGCCGGGCGAACGTATCGTCACCTCCAACACATCGTCGGTCACCGGCGACATCCTCAATCTCCGCTAACAGGGAACCATGCTCATGATCCGTCTGGAAAATATCCAGCGCCGCTACGTATCCGACGAAGTGGAGACGACCGCGCTGCGCGATATCGACCTTGAGGTCTCCGCCGGCGAATTCCTCGCCATCATGGGGCCTTCGGGCTGCGGCAAGTCCACCCTGCTCAACACGTTGGGTACGGTCGACCGGCCCACCGGCGGCCGCTATCTGTTCGGCGATCAGGACCTGGCCGCGATGGGCGAGAAGGACCTTGCGAAGTTTCGTGGCTCCACGCTTGGCTTCGTGTTCCAGAGCTTCAACCTGATCGACGAACTGACCATCGAGGAAAACGTCGCCCTCGGCCTCGCCTATCGTGCCAATGGCGGAGACCGCCGCGCGCGGGTTTCGGCGGCGATGGACAAAGTCGGCATCGCCCACCGCGCCCGCCATTTCCCGCACCAACTTTCGGGCGGCCAACAGCAGCGGGCGGCGATCGCCCGCGCCATCGTCGGCGATCCAAAGCTGATCCTCGCGGACGAACCGACCGGCAACCTCGATACCGCCAATGGCGAGCAGGTGATGAACATCCTCCAGGCCCTCAATGACGAAGGCGCGACCATCGTCATGGTCACCCATTCGCCCAGCCATGCCGACATGGCCAGGCGCCGCATCGACATGCTCGACGGGCGCATCGTCGCCTCGGCCATGCGATCGATCTGAGGGGCAACCGATGAACCGCTTCGCCCTGCTTTCTCTTTACCGTTCGCTCACCCGCCACAAGCTCTATGCCGCGCTCAATGTCGGCGGACTCGCGGTGGGGATCGCCGTGTTCCTCGTCCTCGGCCTCTATGCCCGGTTCGAGACCAGCTACGAGAAATGGCTGCCCCGCCATGACCGCATCTATGTGGTGCAGACGGCATGGAATCTGCCGGAAAGCCCGTTCAATGGGGCCTATCCCTATACGATGGGCGGCCTGCTCGATCAGATGCGCGAGGACTTTCCCGGTACCGTCGGCACCCGCATAAGGGGCGGCAAGAACGGCGGTACCGTCATTCGCGGCGGCGTTGCCGCACCGGCCGATGTCGCGCAAGTGGACCCGCAGTTCTTCAATGTCTTCGACCTGCCGATGGTGCGCGGTAGCGGCACGGCGCTGCGCCAACCCGCCAATGTACTCATCAGCGAGACGCTGGCGCGCCAGTATTTCGGGACAAGCGATCCGATCGGCCAGACGCTGACCATCGCGATTGACAAGACCACCAACTACCGGGTCGCCGGAATTTTCCGCGATCTGCCCAAGAACAGCGATTACAACATTTCGCTGCTAGTGCCGATGCCAGCCACACCTCTATCGGAGCAGTGGTTCCATTGGGGAAGCACCTCGCTCCAGACGCTCCTGCGGTTCGATACGCCAGAGGCCGCGCGCGCATTCGAGCAGAAGCTGCCGTCCTTCGTCGACCGGCGCGCCCTTGCAGATATGGGCAAGGATGCTTCCAAGATTCACCAGCTCAAGCTGCTGCCGCTCACCCGGATGCATCTGGAACCTGCCGGTTCGGCCAGCGCCAGCGCGAAGATCACGGTCATCACGCTCGGGATCGTCGGATTGCTGACGCTACTGGTGGCGATCGTGAACTACGTCAATCTCGCGACGGCGCGCGCCAACTTGCGTGCCCGAGAAGTCGCCATGCGCAAGGTCCTGGGCGCGGACCGGCCGGCACTGGTGCGTCAATTCCTGGGCGAAGCGATGTTCACGGTGGGCATTGCCGCCCTTATCGGACTCATCCTCGCCGAATTGAGCCTGCCGCTGGTGAACGCCGCTGGCGGCCTTTCGCTGACGATCCCCTATGCGCTGGTGGTGCCCGCGCTGGTGGTACTGACACTGGTCGTCGGCATGCTGGCAGGTTTCTATCCCGCGCTGCTGCTGTCCCGCTTTCCGGCCGCCAGCGTACTTTCTTCTGCCCGCTCGCCCGGCGGCGGCCGCGTCGGTACCCGCATTCGCGAAGGGCTGGTCGTGCTCCAGTTCGGCCTTGCCATCGCCTTCATGGTCGGCACCGGCGTGCTGGTTGCGCAGACCCGCCACGTCCGGCAATCCGACCTCGGCTTCCAGCGCAATGGGCTGATGGTGCTGCTCTCCACCCGCGACAGCCTTGTCTCCAGCGCCCAGACCCGCGCGGTCGTTTCCGCCATCCGCGATTTGCCCTCCGTCCGCACCGTGGCGATCGGCAACAATGCCGTTGGCGGCAGCGGTGAGAACAATGCCGATAACGTGCCTTTGCCCGGCGTTGCCGGCGATGGACCTTCGCTGCGCTGGATCGTCACCGGCCCCGGCTTCTTCAAGGTCTACGGCACCCGCCTGTTGGCCGGGCGCGTGTTCGACGACAATCACCGAGACGACGATGCACTGTCTCGCCAGCTCGAACAGGGGCGCAATATCGTCATCAACCGCCGTGCCCTGTCCACGCTCGGCTTCCGCTCGCCTGAGGACGCCATCGGCAAGACCATCGGCGGTAATCGTCCGCGCACGATCATCGGCGTGGTCGAGGACATGCGCTTCTTCTCCCCGCGTGAACCCACCAGCGCCAGCTACTACATCTATTACCGTGAACCGGAACAGGCGACTACTGCCGTCGCCTCGATCCGCTTCATCGGCAATCCCCGCGCGACGATGGATGCCGTGCGCGCGATCTGGCAGCGCACGGTGCCGCAAGTGCCGTTCGAGGCGGAAACCGCCGACACCCAACTCGGCAAGTTCTACGAGGCGGACGACCGCGCGACCCGGCTCTTCGCCATCGGCGCAGGCCTGGCCGTGCTGATCGGCTGCGTCGGGCTGTGGGGGCTTGCCTCCTACAACACCCAGATGCGGATCAAGGAAATCGGCATCCGCAAGACTCTCGGCGCCTCCTCCCGCGATATCGCCAGGCTGCTGGTCGGTCAGTTCCTGCGCCCGGTGCTGCTGGCCAACCTGCTCGCCTGGCCGCTTGCCTTCGTAGCGATGCGGACATGGCTGGCCGGGTTCGACGACCGCGTTGCGCTTTCGCCGCTCTTCTTCATCGGCGGCAGCCTGCTGGCGACGGTGATTGCGGTGCTGACGGTGCTCGGACAATCGCTGCGCGCCAGCCGTGCGGCTCCGGCCTGGGCGCTCCGTCATGAATAGGCGGGTGCTGAATAAGCGAGCGGCATGGGCGTTGACCACCCTGCTGCTGGCCTCTCCGGCCTCCGCCGAAACCCTCGGCGAGGCGATCGCGGCGGCTTACGAGAGCAACCCCCAGCTCGCCGCCGCCCGCGCGCGGCAGGAAGCCCTCGCCGAAACGCCCGAACAGGAGCGCGCGCTGGCGCGGCCCACGCTCTCGGTCGGCGGCGATGGCGGTTACGACCGTCAGGGCTACGGCAAGGCAGCATCGCTGACCGCGAATGTCGCCCTGCCGATCTGGACCGGCGGGCGGGTCTCCTCGGCCGTGCGCGCCGCCAATGGCGATGTCGCTGCCGGAGAGGAGGGGCTGCGCGACACCGAAGCGGCGATCCTGCAAGGCGTCGTCTCCGCTTACGCCGCACTGCTCTACAACCAGCAGGCGGTGGAAGTGGCGCGGGTCGGCATCGAGCGGCTCGATACGCAAGTGGCCGAAACCCGCGCACGCTACGATCTCGGGCAGGCGACCCGGACCGACGTGGCGCAGCTCGAAGCACAGCGCTCCACCGTCGTCGCCAACCTTGCCGATGCCGAAGGCGCGCTCGCCACGGCGGCGGCGACTTACCGGGCAGCGGTAGGTCGTGATGCCGGTACGCTCACGGCCGAAGTCCCACCGCCTGCCGCGCTTCCGGCAAGCCGGGACGAGGCGCGCCAGGCAGCGGAAACGGCCAATCCACAGCTGCTCCAGCAGCGCCTTGCCGTCGAAGCCTCGGGTGCAAGGATCGACCGGGCGCGGGCCGAGGGTGCGCCTTCGCTCGACCTCGGCGGCGCCTATGGGCGCGGCGAAAGGCTTTC
The DNA here is from genome assembly GCF_055521635.1 of Novosphingobium sp. BL-S-20. Taxonomy (NCBI): domain Bacteria; kingdom Pseudomonadati; phylum Pseudomonadota; class Alphaproteobacteria; order Sphingomonadales; family Sphingomonadaceae; genus Novosphingobium; species Novosphingobium sp. BL-S-20. Next base: position 117,525 of record NZ_CM145493.1, read on the forward strand.
AGGCGGAAACCTGCACGATTTTGCAGGCGCCGGATCGGTCGGGATGACCCTGCGCGTGCCCTTGCTGACCGGCGGCCTCGTCTCCTCGCGCGTCCGGCAGGCGGAAGCGAACAACCGCGCCGAACGGTTCCTGGCCGATGCCGCCGAGCGTAATGCCTTGCGCGGTGCCGACACCGCATGGGCCATGCTGAATGCCGCCCGCAGCCGCCTGCGTGCCAATATCGAGGGACTTGCCGCCGCCGATCTCGCACTCAAGGGCGTCAGAGCCGAATATGGCTTCGGCCTGCGCTCGACGGTCGACATTCTCGTCGCCGACCAGAGCTTCCGCGCCGCGCAGCTTGCCGTCGCCCTGGCGAGAGCCGACGTTCTCGTCGCCGAGGCCGCTCTTCTCCGCGCTGCGGGCAGGCTGACCGGTACGGCTTACCAATAGCTCGCGCCGCTCAGGCGCTGAGCAGATCCGGCACGACAAGGCTGGCCACGTCCACACGCCTGGGCAGCACGTTATAGGTTGCGTGGAAGCGATCGGAGGCCGCTTGCAGGGCCGCTATGAAGGTCTCGTCGGGCCGCGAAAGACCGGGTTTCTCGCGCGCGGCGATCACCCGCGCGATCGCGATGTCCATGCCGGTCTGCCGGGCATAGAGCTTGGCATAGGCCTCCGGATTGGCGATGCACCAGGCATTGGCGGCGCGGGTGCGGGCGAGGAAGTCCGCGATGGCCGCGCGCTTGCCTGGGTCGGCGAGCGCGCTTTCGGAGACGGTGATCGCCGAATAGCCGGGACCTATTCCGGTGCCGTCGCGCAGGATGCGGGCGCCGTCCGCCTCGGCGCGCGCCTGATAGGTGCCGAAGATGGCCCACGCCGCGATCTGCCCGGTCGCGAAGGCGGCGGCGGCGTCGTTGGGCAGCATATAGCCGATCTTTACCGCGGACGGCGGCATGCCCTTCTCGCGCAGGGCCTCCAGCAGCAGGTAATGCGAGATGCTGCCCCTTGCGCTCGACACGATCACGGTCTTGCCCGCCAGTTCCTCCACCGAACCGATCGGCGAACCGCACGGCACGATGATCGCCATCGACTTGCCCGACCCCCGGTTCACCCCGGCGATCTTCAACCGGCACCCGGCGGCGGCGGCAAGGATGATCGGCAGGTCCCCGGCGGGTGCGGTATCGACCGCGCCCGCATTGAGCGCCTCCAGCAGAGGCGCGGCGCCGGGGAAGTTGCCCCAGCTCATCCCGTAGGAAAGGCCGCTGAGCTGGCCCGCTGCCGAGAGCTTGGTCTCCAGCAGATGGACCTGATCGCCCAGCACGACATGGGTACCGGCTTTCGCGCTCCTGCCGCAGCCGGACAGCAGGGCAAACCCGCCGAGAGTACCGGCAAGGAATCCGCGCCGGTCAGAAGCTGACTGCGATACGTCCATAGTAATATCCACCATTGGGGTTGTAGGGCGAAGGTCCGTAATAGCCCTGGCCGGTCTGCGGACTGCCGGGGCCGTTGGTTTCCGGGCGCACGTTGAAGATGTTGGTGGCACCGACCTGCAAGGTCGCGAACGCGGTCACTTGCGCGGAAACGGAAGCATCGGTGATCCACTTCGCGCCGAAATGCCGGTCGTCCCCGGCGGCGGTGCGCTGGGTATACTTGCCGTAGCGGATAGTGGTCAGCGCGATGCCGAAGATGCCCCGCGACCAGTTGCCATTGAGCACGATCTTGGTGCGCGGGTTGATGACTTCCAGTTCGCCGATGCGGTCGCCGCCGAAATAGGCAGAGCCGGTGGCCAGCAGCGAATTGCCACTGGCATCGGAAAGCTGGGCGGGCACCGTGGGCAGCCGGTCCACTTTGGTCTTGTTGTAGTTGAACGCCGCGTTGAGGTTGAGCTTGCCGAAGCCGCCGGGCGACACCGTCCAGTCCGCCACCACGTCCAGCCCGCGGGTGGAACTGTCCACGGCGTTGAAGAAGTATTCGATCTGCTCGATCCCGGTCAGCCCGTTGGCATTGAGCAATGCGGTGATCCCGGCGCCGTAGAGGCGCCCGGTCCGCTCGATGCGGTTCCTGATCTTGATGTAGTAGCCGTCGGCGGTCAGGCTGAGATTGGGCGCCGGAGTGACCACCACGCCGGCCCCGACATTCCAGCTACGCTCAGATTTGAGGGGCTTGGCGCCGAACAGGGCGCCGATGGCGGAACCCGGCGTGACCAGTTTGGCGACCGTGGGCGTCAGTTCGGTCTGTCCGCTCACGGGATTGAAGACCAGCGCGGTGCGCCCATCGGTCTGCGCGTAGGCGGACTGGGTCAGCGAGGGCGCGCGGAAGCCCGTGCCCACGGTGCCGCGTATCGCCACCACCGGGCTGAATTCGTAGCGGGTGTTGAGCTTCAGACCGACCGGACTTCCCGAACCGTCGCTATAGTGCTCGGCGCGCAGGGCCGCACCGAAGTACCACTGGTCGAGCGGATAGATGCCGAGATCCAGATAGCCCGCATAGACCCGGCGCGTCGCATCGGCCTCGTCCTCGGGCGAGAGCACGATGGCCCCCTGTACCACCGGCGAGGCGGCGACGCCGACGTTCCAGTCGTATTGCTGGTCGCCCGGCTGGAACACGTAAGTCGCGGGCGTATAGGCCAGCGCGTCGCCCGCGAAAGTGCGGAAGCGATCGAGCCGGTACTCGGCCCCGAACGAGACCTGCACCGGCCGGGCGAGGCCGATCTCGAACTCGCGGGTCACGTCCAGATTGTGCGTCCACTGGCGGAACTCGAAATTGGCGAGATTCGGCCATTCGGTCGGGCTGGTCGGGCCGAGCGAGGGCTTGATCGACAGCTTGGAGAACTGGCGGCTGCGGTTGCGGCCGAAGCTGCTGGACAGGTCCACGTCCCAGCCCGCCACATCGCCCTTCACCCCGGCGACGAACTGGAAATCCGTCTCGTGGATATTGTTGAGCGGGTAATACCCGTCCGGAAACAGCGCGGTGAAATTGGCATTGCTGTTGGGACGGCGAAAGTTGTTGCCGATCTGCACGTCGCGTTCGCCGTAAGTCCCGAAGGAGTAGAACGCCAGCTCCGCGCCCAGCGGCACTTCGGTGTTGTACGAAAGGTTGAAGGCCTTGATCTGCGGGTCGCCGTTGTGGGCGCCGTCACCGTCCCACGCGGCATTGCGGGCGGCAGCCTCGTCGCTGTTGGCCTGGACTTGCGCGGCGGTCTGGCCGGAACTGGAGGCGACTTGCGCCGCCGTCCGCCCGCTCGGGCGACCATAGATATTGGTATCGGTCGCCTTCAGGTTCCACCAGTTGCCGCCGCGCTTGCGATAGTCGGCGCTCAGGCGCAGGAAACCGCCGTCACCGATCGCGGTGCCATAGCCGATCTGACCCTGCCAGCTGTCCCGGTCACCCCGGCCGATGTACTGGCTGCCATAGCGGAAACTGGCATCCAGACCTTCCGCGCGGTTGAGCTGGATGTTGACCACCCCGGCAATCGCATCGGTGCCGTATTGCGCCGCTGCCGAATCCTTGAGCACCTCGATCCGCGAGATCGCGCTGGCCGGGATCAGGTCCAGATCGACGGCGTTGACGCCGCTGGTATCCTGGGACGTATTGGTCAGGAAACCGCTGTTGTGCCTGCGCTTCCCATTGACCAGCACCAGCGTGTAGGCCGGGCTGAGACCGCGATTGGTGACCGGCCGCACCACCGAGAAGACCCCGGCATGGGTGGCGGAAAAGTTGAGCGACGGCAGCAGCCTCGTCAGCGCCTCGCCGATTTCGGCGGCGCCGGTTCCGGCCAGCTTCTCTCCGCCGACGACATCGACCGGGGCCGGACTTTCCGTCACGGTACGGGGCGCGCCCCTTACCCCGGTGACGATGATGTCCTTTTCGGGCGTGCCCAGCGGCGCTACCGCTTCTGCTCCGTTGTCTTCCGCCCTCGCGGCAGCCGTGGCCAGTGCCGCCGCAGCAGCCCCGGCAAGAAGGATGGTCCTTTGCGTCCTCATGATCTTGTCGCCCCTCATCGATACTTGCCAGAGGGGTAGTCAGGAGGAGGAAATGCGACCAATGAGATTCATCGAAAACTGGCTTTAATCATCTCATCGATGAATTTTATCTATTGATGCCTGTAGCAATACAATTCCATCACAATAATTATGAATACAAATCCGCCGATCCGCAACGCAATTGGCGCCCGTTTCGGATGGAAACGGACGCCGGATCACCGATATCATGACGTATTTCTAGTCGTCGAAACCCGGCAGCTCCCGCGAGACCCGGCGCAGCACCGCTTCCCATGCCAGTTGGTGATGCGGTTTCGCGCCCGCCTTGGCCGTAGCCACCGCAGGCCTTGTCGCAAGCTGCCGCCGCGCCTCTTCCTGTGCTTCTTCGGGTGCGATCAGGATGTGCTCGCGCCCGCCCGCCAGCGCTGCGACTTGCGCCGAACAGGCCGCTTCGAGCTGATAGATCCGGCTCCAGGCCTCACCCGGCGTCGCCCCCAGCGCAAGCGTTCCGTGATTACGGAGCAGCATCTGCGGATGGTCGCCAAGATCGCGGACCAGTCTCTCGCGCTCGTCGAGATTCAGGGCGACACCTTCGTAATCGTGATAGGCCAGCTGCGGAATGATCATCAGCGCCCGCTGGCTGACTGGCAGCAGTCCTTCGGCATGGGCCGATGCGCCCATGCCGTCACGTGTATGGAAGTGCGCGATATAGTGAGCATCATCCCGCGCGGCATGGATGGCCGAGTGGATCACGTAACCCGCATAATTGATGCCATACGCGCTCTCACCGATGATATTGCCGTCGATGTCCACCTTCACGAGGCTCGACGCCGTGATCTCGTCGAAAGTCAGGCCGAAGGGGTTTATCAGGAAGTGATGGTCTGGGCCGGGCACTCGGGCGGAAATATGCGTGTAGAGGAAGTCGTCGAAACGGTAGAGCGCGGCGATCCGATAGAACGCCGCGAGGTCCACGCGCACTTCCCATTCGGCATCGGTGATGCCCTGCCTGCCTATCCGGTCGTCTGCGAAGGCCGTAGCCATGATGCACGTTTCCTCAAAGCCACGCGCGATTGCACTGTATCTCGCAATCGCCGCGGATGAACATATTGCCTGTAGAAGACATGCAATTCTGCGACCGATCAAATGAGTATTTCCCGCGAGCTATCACTGCTGCGAATAGGTCTGCCCGGTCGCTCACAAAAAAGCGCCCGAAGCGGCAGGCCTCGGGCGCAAAGGTTCAGGGTTCTCGCCGAAAATCGCGAAGGTCAGTACCCTCGCTCGCGATCGACGACGTCGCGAGGCTGTTCGCCGCGCAAGTAGCGGCTGAGATCGTCCTGCACCTTTTCCAGCAGGCGGTGTCTTACGCGCAGGTAATTGCTGGAAATATGCGGCGTCAGGCGCACCCGCGGATGGGTATAGAGACGGTGTCCGTCCGGCAGCGGCTCCGGCTCGGTGACGTCCAGCGTCGCGAAAGCCAGACTCCCGGCATCGAGCGCTTCCAGCAAGGCCTCCTGATCGACGACCGAGCCGCGGGCCACATTGATCAGGTGCGCATGAGGTTGCACCCGCGAGAGGAACTCCGCGCCGATGAGACCCCGCGTCTCGGGTGTGGCAGGCACGGCCAGCACGATATGGTCTGCCCGCCCTGCCAATTCGGCCAGATCCGCGACCAGTTCCACGCCTGCAAGACCGGAGCCACCCGCCACGCTGGACCGCCGCACCGCCACGACCCTTGCGCCGAGGGCCAGACCCCGCCGGGCGACTTGCGCACCGATCGCCCCCAGGCCGACGATGCCGATCGTCGAGCCGGAAACCCGTCCCAGGACTTTCGGCCCCCATTCCTCGCGCGAGCGGACGGCGGCTGCCTCCAGCCCTTTCGCATGGGCGTAGATGGCCGCTATCACATAGTCCGCGATCTCATCGGAGGCGACGCCGCGACCGCATGTCACCAGCGGCGCGTCGAGCAGCCAGTCGGGATAGAAGTCGATCCCCGCCGATCCGCTGTAGACCCATTTCAGCCGCCCCGGCCAGATGTCGGGACGCGGCGCCGGACGCCGTTTCCAGGTCGGCGAAGGCACGACCAGCAGGATGTCCGCCTCGCGCGCGGCGTCCCAGGGCGCGTCCTCCTCCACGCCAACGATGGTCGGGCGCGAGGGATGGCGGGCGAGACCCTCGTTGAAATCGGCATCGAGTTGGCTGGCGATGACGAGCGACATCGTCTCAGATTCCCAGCCCGGCGCGGCCAGCGGCCACCAGCACGGTATCCGCCTGGGGCGAATGAATGCGGCTGCACAGCACGTCGCGATAATGCCGTTCGAGCGGATTGCGCCTGCTGATGCCGGGATTTCCGGTGAGTTCGAGGCCGATCGCAACCGCCTCTATCGCATTGCTATTGGCCAAGTGCTTGATGAGGTTCGCCTCCACCGGAGACGGCAGTTCGCCCCGGTCCGCCGCCGCGGCGGCACTGTCTATCAGCACGCGATTGGCATAGAGCCGCGCCTCGATCTCGCCGAATTTTTCCTGAACGCGTGGAAGCGTCGCCAGCGCGGCGCCAAGGTTGCTCGGCACCCGTTCGTTGAGATAAGCCGCCAGCCAGTCCCGCGCGGCGCGGGCCACGCCGTCATAGATCGTGGCGATGGCCAGCGCATTCCACAAGGCCTGCCTCCCGGCATCGCCGCTGCCCGCGCGCGGCACCCATTCTTCCGGCCCGCGCACGTCGACCGCATGACCGGCCGGGATCAGTACATCGTCGAACACGACCTTGTGGCTGACCGTCGCCCGCATGCCGAGATGATCCCACTCCGGCACGATGGCAATTCCCGCCGCCTTGGGATCGACCAGGAAATTGCCGACCATCGGCACTTCGTCATCGGTCCGCGCCCATACCAGGAACCAGTCCAGCCCGGTCGAGCCGGTCGAATAGATCTTCTCGCCGCTGATCCGCCAGCCATCCGGCGCGCGCCGGGCGACCGTCTTCGGCAATCCGCCGCGTACTGGGGTTCCCAGTTCCGGTTCGACGCGGAAGGTGCCCACCAGACCTCTCCCTGCGACCGCTTCGCGCGCCAGCCTTTCGTAGAGCGCACGCGGCCAGCGCCCGGTCTTTTCCGGTGCCGCATGAAAGGCATAAGTCATGAACAGGATCAGCGCGGTAGACGGCTCCCCCCGCGCCACCGCGCCGAGCACCCGCAGCACATCGACATAGCCGCTGCCGGAACCGCCCAGATCGCTCTCGACGGTAAGCCCGATCAGGCCCTCCCGCGCCAGGAGGTCGAAATTCGCACGGGGAAACTCGCCGGTGCGATCGTAGTGTTCGGCGGTTGCCGCAAGCGCTGCGGTGATCCGGCGAAGGTCCTGATCATTCGGCAACCGACGCGGCACTGGAAGCGGCGTATCGTTGGCCGGTGTATTGTTGGGCGTCGTATCGGGCGGCGCGAGCGCGGCGTGGTCGGCCATTCAGGCCTCCTTGGGGATGATGCTGTTGAAACGATCGGTCCAAAGCGGGCTTACGTCAACATGGCGGGGGATGAGGCCCGCGCCGGTGAACACGTCGGCGACTTCCTGCTGCGAGGCTACGGCCTCCGGCGTGACCGGACGCAAAGTATAGCGCGCACTCTGCCGGCGGAACTGGTCGCGCACATAGTCCACCGGCACACCGATCTGCCCGGCGATCGCAGCGGCCCAGCGATCGCGGTTCTGCGCCGCCCAGGCCTGCCCATGCCCAAGAAGGCCCAAATAGGCTTCGATCCACCGCGCCTTCTCCGGATCGGCGAGTGCCTTTTCCTGGGCACAGACGATATAGTTCCCGGACAGAAACCCGAGCGCGGTGCGCAGGACACGCGCACCCTCGGTGGCGAGCGCGCGCTGGATCGGAAAGCCGTAGATCGCCCAGGCATCGAGCGACCCGCGCGCAAAAGCCGCAGCCCCGTCGGAAACCGTCATCGCCACAGGCTCGATATCCGACCATGCCAGCCCTACCGATTCCAACATGCGGATCAGGAAATACTGCGAGGTCGTCGCCCGTACATAGCCCACGCGCCGCCCCTTGAGACCGGCAAGATCGCGGATCGGCGAACCGGCCGGGACCAGCACGACCTGGTTGTTGACGTCGCCGTGGTTGACCGCGATCTGGCGAAAGCTCTGGATCGTCGAAGCCGCAGCGAAGACGGGCGGAATTTCGCTCATACCGCCGAAATCTATCGAGCCGGAATTGAACGCCTCGACCACGAGATGGCCTGACTGGAACTCGGAATAGCTTACCGGAAAGTCCGGTTTCAGGCCGGCATGCCGAAACAGCAGCCGCCAATCGCTATCGCCCTTGCCGGTGATGGCGACCCTCAGCGGGCCGCTATCGCGCTCGGCTCCGGAGCATCCGGCAAGCGCCGCAGCAAGCACCGCTGCGCCGCCGACCAGGGCCGCACGGCGATCCAGTCTGAAGTTGTCGCTGTCCATTGCCGACGCAGATGTCCCTGTATCCGACCAGATCCCGTGGGAGATTTTCAAACGGGTTCTCAGGGTTCCGGTTCTGATCGCACTGCACCTTGCCGACAAATGAGTTCTTCTCGCCCCCTGATGAGCATCGCCAATCCTTCTCCCGGCGCGATGACTTATTTGAAATAGCCGAACAATTCGCTCGTCTGCGGCGATCTGCTGACGTAGGCTGCTCGCGTCTTCAACTGCGGCCGTCACTATGGCTGCATAACGGTGGACTTCTCATGACCGATCCGATGTTCGTTCGTCTGAATCGCCGTGCGCTGCTTGGCGCAATGGGGGGGATAGCCGCTGCCGGATTGCTTCCCGGCGCCGTAGTCGCCCGCCCGGCGGTGCCCGGCCGCCGCGTCGTCGTGATCGGTGCTGGTATTGCCGGTCTCGTCGCGGCGCGTGAGATCGAGCGGCTGGGCGGCGAGGCTATCCTGCTCGAAGCGCGGAACCGGGTCGGGGGACGCGCCTGGACGGTGCGCGGCGGCGACCGCGTCAGCCATATCGGCGAGGACGACCAGCAGGTCGGCTTTTCGCAAGGCCTTTACCTCAATGTCGGCCCGGCGCGCATTCCCAGCCATCACGACCAGTACCTGGGCCTCGCCCGCGAATTGCAGGTCCCTCTGGAAGTCCTCGTCAATACCAGCCGCAGCAGCTTCGTTGCCGGAACCCAGGACGGCGCCCACCGGCCGATCCGGCTGCGGCAGGCCGCCAACGACTTGCGCGGCCATCTTTCCGCGCTGCTCGAAAAGGCCCTGCGCAGCGGCGCGCTCGATCAGGAACTCGATCCGGCCACGCGGGGCAAGCTGGCAGAATTTCTGAAGACTTACGGCGATCTGGCGCAAGACCTCTCCTATCGCGGGTCGGAACGCTCGGGCCTTGCGCAAGTCCCCGGAGCAACGATCGAACAGGCCGTGGCGGTGCCGCCGGTCACGCTCGATGCCCTGCTGGCGAACCCGGAACTCTCCACTCTGCTGTTCGAGGAGAACATCCTCATGCAACCCACCATGCTGCATCCCGTCGGCGGCATGGACCGGCTGCCGGTCGCCATCGCCGCCGCCTTGCGCAGCCCGCCGAGGCTCCATGCGGAAGTGCGCGAAATCCGGCGTTCCGGAGAGGGCGTGCGCATCCTCTATCGCGACAACCGCAAACGGCGTGACATCGCGATAGAGGCCGACCGCGCGATCATCACCACGCCGCTGCCGATCCTGGCGCGCACCCCCAGCGATTTCAGCCCCGCGGTACAGGCCGCGATTGCCGGGGTGCGCTATTCTGATTCGATCAAGATCGGCTTCGAAAGCGCGCCTTTCTGGGAAAAGGACCAGATATACGGCGGTATCTCGTTCGTCGGCGGCGATACCTCGCTGGTCTGGTATCCAAGCGGCCCGTTCCAGGCCAAGCGCGAAGTCCTGCTGGCCGCCTACAGCGCCGGGCCGCAAGCACGCAGCCTGGCGAAGCTGGGCCGCGCCGCGCAGATCGACCTGGCCCGCACCGCCGTGGAACGGCTGCATCCCGGCCATGGACAGGATCTTGCCGCGCCCGTCCGCGTCCATTGGGAACGGGTTCCGTTCAGCGAAGGCCCCTGGATAGAGTGGGCCGATCCCGGCAACGACATTGCCGCCGCCGCCCTGCTCAATGCCGGAGACGGGCCGTTCCTGTTCGCCGGGTCCCACTTGTCCGCCTATTCCGGCCACTGGCAGGAAGGCGCGATACTCTCTGCACACCGCGCCGCCACACTGGCGACAAGCGAACGCCGATCGGCTTGAAACGAGGAGAAGAGACATGAAGCACGCAGTTCCCGGTGTCGCCGCCCTGCTGGGCCTCCTGGCCGCAGGCAGCGCCCATGCCGGCGAGATCGTCCGCCATCGCGGCGCAGCGGAATCGCCGATCCTCGCCGGCGTCACCGTACCCGCTGACGCCACCTATCTCTACCTCAGCGGACAAGTGCCCAGCGCGGCGGATACCTCCAAAGCGCCGAACGATCCCGCCGCTTATGGCGACACCAGGGCACAGGCCACCAGCGTCTTCCGCAAGATCGAAACGCTGCTCAAGGCCCAGGGGTACACGCTGGGCGATGTCGTAAAACTGACCGTCTTCCTTGTCGGAGACCCGAAACTAGGCGGAAAACAGGACTTCCAGGGCTTCCAGCAGGCCTATTCCGAGTTCTTCGGCACGAGCGCCCAGCCCAATATCGTCGCCCGTTCGACCGTGCAGGTCGCCGCCCTCGCCAATCCCGCTTTCCTGGTGGAAATCGAGGCTACGGCGGCAAAGTCTCGGTAGGAAATCTCCCCGATCAACCGAGCCGCCTGCGCCAGTTCCAGGCATGGCCGGCGACCAGCAGAACGCTACCGACAACGGTCAACCCGGTCTCCCCCAGCGAGAGATCGGCGTGGAGCAGCGCCAGTAGCAGACACACGATCCCCGCCACGCCGAGCAATGCCGGCCCCGCGCCGCCATGCCGCCGATAGCCCAGCAGGAATGCCACCAGCGCCGCCGGTGCCACCAGAGCAAGCGCCATGAGGTGAAATGCCTCCGACTGGAAGAACGCTCCGAGCAGTCCCGGAAGCAGGAACAGCAGGAGCGGCAGGGCGAGACAATGCACCATACAAAGCGTCGATGCCGAAATCGCCGTCGATTCCACGAGGTCCGCCAGAAGACGTCCCTGAAGGCCGTCCCGCTTGCTGTCCTGATGGCTGCGGGCTGCGCAACGCTCGCTCATCGATATAGGCTCCTGCTTGATTGAGTTATGTTACAACATTACATGGCGATGCATTTCCCGTTGAAAAGGCCTCGCCATGAAAAATGACTCCGCCACGCTTCCACCCGCTGAAATCGCCGTCTCGACAGGCCCCGAGGCCGACATTCTGCGGGAGATCACCCGCGACGGGATCGATCTTGCCCTCTGGCGACGCCGGCTGGATTCGGACCTGCTGCAGGAAATCGCGGCACTGGATCTCGGCGAGATCGACGACCTTCTGCTTGTCTGCGATACCGCAGACGTGGGTGCGCAGCTCCCCGCCTTGCTGCGAGACAGCGGTTATCCGCGATCTCCGCTCCTGCTGGCGGACATCGGGGCACTGGCCGCGCGTCATGCCGCTCTGCTTGGCGTAGCGCGCGTCAGGATCAGGCTGGAAGTGGTCGAGACCGATGCCTGTCGCAAATTCCATGCGGATTTCGTGACGGCACGGACCATCACGACCTATCGGGGCCGGGGAACGCAATGGCAGCGCATCGGCGCGCCGGACGGACAACCTGCCGAAGAGCTACTCCCCGGAGAGGTCGGGCTGTTCAAGGGACGCCTGTTCGGGCGCCCTTCGCTTCAGGCCGAACCGTCCATCCTGCATCGGTCTCCGCCCATCGCAGACTCGGGCGAATCCCGGCTCGTGCTGGTTATCGACTCGATCGGAAGCGGTTAAGCGCCGCCTCGTCGCCCCGGTTCCACCGGGCACGACGAACGGTGCGTCCCGTGCGATCACATCGCCGGGACCGGGGTACCTTCGGAAACCAGAGACGTTATAACGTCTCTCTATGAAAAAGGTTTCCCTGGTCGCAGCCACCATCCTTTCCCTCGCTCTCCAGGCCTTCGCCACTCCGGCAATGGCCCAGCATCTGCAATGCGTGCCCTATGCCCGCGCGCAGTCCGGGATCGGCATTCACGGCAATGCAGCGACCTGGTGGGAACAGGCCAAGGGCACCTACAAGCGCGGCCACATGCCCGAGCCGGGTTCGGTACTGGTGTTCAAGTCCACCGGCGCAATGCCTTACGGCCATGTCGCGATGATCCGCGAAGTGGTGGATTCCCGCCATGTCATGCTCGATCACGCCAACTGGTCCGGTCCTGGAATGATCGAACGCAACGCCTTGGCGGAAGACGTCTCGGAAGCGGGCGACTGGAGCAACGTGCGCGTCTGGTACGGCCCCAGCCATTCGCTCGGCTCGCGCGAAAATCCCACGTTCGGTTTCATTTATGGCAGCAGCGGCCCCGCCCCGGAACTCGCCACCGCCAAGGATGACGATGCGCCGAGCAGCGCAGGCTGATTATGGCCGCCTAGATTTCCACATTGTAACATATTGATAACAGACAACTTGACCTGTTGTGTAATGTTATTACATAACACTAAACGAAACCTCCTTTCCGATCCCAGGGGGTTTCCTTGTCCGTCCGTATCCTGCATCGATCCGCCGTTTCCCTGCTCGCGCTGATCCCGGCTACCGCCTTCGCCGAGGCACCCGCCCCGGAATCGCGTGAGATCCTCGTCACTTCTGCTCCGCTCGAAGAGCGCGCCGACGAGACGGCCACCCCGGTCGTGACTCTCTCCGGCGACGAACTCGCGCACCGCCGCCAGGGCACGCTCGGCGAGACCTTGGCCGGTCAGCCGGGCATCCATTTCGACAACTTCGGTGGCGGCGCCAGCCGTCCGGTGATCCGCGGCCAGACTTCGCCGCGCGTGCAGGTCCTGTCGGACAGCACCAATGTCCAGGACGCCTCGGGCATCTCGGCAGACCATGCCATCACCGGCGAACCGCTGCTCCTGCGCGGCATCGAAGTGCTGCGCGGCCCGGCGGCCCTGCTCTACGGCGGCGGCGCGATCGGCGGCGCGGTGAACCTGCTCGACACCAAGATCCCGACCGCAATTCCGGCGAACGGCATTTCCGGCGCGGGCGAGGCCCGGCTCGGCACCGGCGATGACGAACGCTCGGTCGTCGGAGGCGTCACCGTAGGCAGCGGCGCGCTGGCCCTGCGCCTCGAAGGCGCGCACCGCGAGACGGACGATTACCGCGTTCCCGGCGCGTTCGGAGAGCGCCACGTGCCCGGATCGTGGAGCGAAAGCTCGACCTTCACCGCAGGCGGCTCGTGGATCGGTGCGGACGGCTATCTCGGCGTCGCCTATACCCGCGTGACCGGCCGGTACGGCCTGCCCGGCCATAGCCACGAATACGAAAGCTGCCACACCCACGGCCCCAGCCTCCACTGCGGATCGCACGACGATCACGACGACCATGACCATGGCGAGGAAGCCCATGATCATGAGCACGAAGAGGAAAACATCTTCGTGAAGATGCGCAGCGAGCGTTTCGACATTCGCAGCGAGTACCGCGATCCCCTGCCCGGCTTCGAACGCGTCCGCTTCCGCATGGCGCATACCAACTACCGCCATGACGAGATCGAGCACGACGAAGTCGCCACCGCCTATCGCAACAAGGCCATGGACCTGCGTTTCGAACTGACCCACAAGGCCGTCGGGGGCTTCCGCGGCGTCTTCGGCGTCCAGCATTCGGACAGCACTTTCAGCGGCATCCATTCGGTGGTGCAGGACGACGTAACCACCTACACGCCGTTCGACATCAGCAATACCGCGCTGTTCCTCCACGAGAGCCGCGAATTCGGCCCGGTCCGCATCGAAGCCGCCGTGCGCCAGGAATGGCAGCGCATCCGCCCGCAGACTTCGTTGACCGCCTTCATGCCAACGACCTCGCACGATCCCTTCTCGGTCTCGGCCTCGGCGCTGTGGAAGGTGACGGACGGCTACTCGCTGGCCCTGTCGCTCGCCCGCTCGCAGCGCGCGCCGAACGTGCAGGAACTCTACGCCTTCGGCCCGCACTTCGCCTCGAACACGTATGAGATCGGCATGGTGACGGGCCGTACCTTCGAAGGCATGGCCTCTACCGAGAACCGCCTCGAAACCGGCAAGTCGGTCAACCTGACTTTCCGCAAGACCAGCGGCGATACGACGTTCACCCTCGGCGCCTATCACCAGAAGGTGGACAACTACATCTACGGCCAGACCCTCGACCAGTACGAGGACTTCCGTCTGATCCACTACGTCGCGGCCGATGCCACCTTTACCGGCGTGGACGGCGAAATCCGTCAACAGGTGATCCCGCAAGTGGGCGTCGCCCTCTTCGGCGATTACGTACGCGCTAAGCTGAAGAACGATTTCGGCAACCTGCCCCGCATTCCGCCGGGCCGCCTCGGTACGCGCATCGATGCCGCAAGCGGGCCATTCACGGCGGAGGCAGAATATTACCGGACCTTCAAGCAGGATCGCATCGCCGATTTCGAGACCGAAACGCCGGGTTACGACATGCTGAACCTGACGCTGTCCTACAAGCTCGACCTCGGCACCGACCGCTGGGCCGAACTCTTCGCGCGCGGTACCAACCTCACGAATTCGTTCGCGCTCAACCATGCCTCCTTCGTGAAGGACGCCTCGCCGCTACGCGGACGCAACTTCGTGTTCGGCCTGCGCACCGCGTTCTGAAGCAAGAACCCGGACAGACGCGGCTGGAGGCTGCCGCATCTGTCCGGGCCCAAACTCCCACCGCCCCAACGCCGCGGTCCCTCGACAAACGGTGCGGTGGGATGAAGGAGGAGAGTTCCCGCTCTCCCCCGACTTCGGTTCAGAGCTTGGCCTGAAGGCCGATGAACATGCGGCGGCCGGGGTAGTAGAGATCCACCGGCATGTCCTTGTTGATGTAGATCTTCGAATATTCCCTGGCGATGTTCTGCATCTCGAAGAACACGTTGAAGTGATACTTCGGGAAGCGCAGCGTCACCTTGCCATCAAGATAGCCCTCGCCCTTGCGATAAAGCGGGTTGTTCCCGTTCGTTGCGCTCAGCACCGTATCGAGCCAGCTGGAACGATAGTTGTAGCTCAGGCGGGCATTCAGGAAGCCCTTGTCGTAGAAAACGCTGGCATTGTAGGTATACTTGGAAAGACCGGGGTATTGCTTCAGTTCCTCACCCGTGGCGCTGTTGGTCAGGTTCGTCCGGATCGCGCGGGCATAAGTGACGTTTCCGGTGAGTCCGAGACCGTCGAACGGTTGCGGCAGGAAGGTGAAGACGGTCTGGGCGCTCGCCTCGATCCCATCCAGCAATGCCCCGAAACCATTGACCGCCTGACGTACCGTATAAGTCGTGCCGTCATGGAAGAGATCGACCCCGCTGCGCGTGACATTCGGGATCACGAAGCTGGATTCGTATTTCTTGTAGTAGCCGAGGCTGAGCATTGTGTCGGCATTCGGATACCAGGCCAGGTTCACTTCCCACTGATCCGCGCGGTAGGGCTTGAGGTCCGGGTTGCCCGCCGTGCAGACATCATCGATGCCGGTCAAGGTCTGGTCATCAAGGCAGTTGATGTTGGGTACGAGATCGGTCGGACGCGGTCGAGCCAGGTTCTTGGCGTAGTTGGCGCGCAGCGACAATTCGGGCGTGATGGCGAGGTTCGCGTTGAAGGCCGGCAGGAAGTCGGTGTAGGTATTGGACAGGCGTGCTTCCTGGGCCGAAATCGTGACGGTTTCGGAGCCACCCGTGGCGTTCAGCCGGGTCACGCGGCTGATATTGGTGCCGAGGCCGGTATCCTTAGTCTGCGTCCAGCGCAGACCGGCATTACCGGTCAGCCGCATGCCGAAGACTTCCGTGTCGATATCGGCCATGATGTAGCCGGCAAGCACGGTTTCCTTGATAAGATAGGCCGGAATCTGCGGCAGTCCATTCGCGGTACGGACGAGATCCTGGTCGAACCCTGACAGGTCATAGTACTGTGACAGCACGTCGGCATCGAAATTCGGGAAGGCTATGTTGGAAGGCATGCCCGAAGGCGCGTTCTTCAGTCCGCTGAACAGCGGTGCCCCGCCGAGAGTCCCCCCAAGCGACGAGATCAAGGCCTGATACTGCGTCGGCGTGATGTACCAGGTATTCCCGTTCTGGGTCTGCGCCGGATTGTTCTGGATGACAGTCGTATAAGAAACGTTGGCAGTCGACTGGTAAGTTCCCGTGGCGGGGTCGATCAGACGCGAACCGCCACCCTGATAGCTGACGTACTTCTGCCGCCGGGCCTGCATGCCGAATTCGATCTTGCTGACGATCGGATGATCGATTTCCCAGTCCGCATCAAACTTGAGCTGGTCTTCCGAGTTGCTCGCCTGCGAGGGGCGGTACTGGAGTGCGGGACCATAGACCGGCAGGAGCTGCCCATTAGCCCCCGTTCGCGTGAAATCCGCGTAGACGGAAGGGTCGGCTGGGTCGAAATTCGAGGGGAAGGAAAATGCCGGGATGCCTTGGGCATTGTTGCGGTCTACGGTGATCCCCGCCACACTGGTACCCAGCGAGATCAGGTTGCTCTCGGAAACGGTCGTCGCCTTGGCATGGGATCCCAGGAAATCGATCCTGAGCCGGTTAAGTTCCCAGTTGAACCCTCCGGTAAAGTATTTCGAATCCTGATCGTAACTGAAGTCGCGCCGTTGCACGCCAATAATGTTGGCGGCGCCGTTCCAGTTGGGATTGGCCGCCGTGCCGATATTCACAGCATTTAGAGCTGTAACGAGGCTCGTGACGACATGGTTCTCATTCACCGTCGAGGTTCC
Source organism: Novosphingobium sp. BL-S-20 (assembly GCF_055521635.1). Lineage (NCBI taxonomy): Bacteria > Pseudomonadati > Pseudomonadota > Alphaproteobacteria > Sphingomonadales > Sphingomonadaceae > Novosphingobium > Novosphingobium sp. BL-S-20. Next base: position 134,328 of record NZ_CM145493.1, read on the forward strand.
GAGCTGCACTCTCGGGCGTGAAGTCGCTCCGTTCGCCCCGGCCGCCAGTGCGGGATCGAGATTGAAGCGCTCGATGCGGCCCAAATCGACGGAATAGTTCGTGTCCTGAAGATTCTGGTTACGCTTGTTGATCTGCACCTGACCGTATGCGCGGAAATTGGGGGCGACCTGGTATTGCAGGGCCAGATCGCCGGAGATGCGCTTATCGTTGCGAACCCAGCTGCGATAGCGCGGAACGGTCGGCGCCCAATCGAAGAACTGGGTTTCGCAAGCCAGGCGATTGGCGGTAGCCGCCGCCGTGGTCGCGCCGCCGACACCGGCACAGCTCTCATATGTCGAGTAATTGTTGTACAGCGGGTTTGCGACGGTCTTTTCCGTCGAATGATCGAAGTCCGCCAGTCGAGACCAGTTCGTGTTACTGATATAATCCTGGCGGGTGTCCACGTCGCTATACGTGACGTTCACCAGGACGCCCAGGCCGTCGATCAGGAATTTCGGCGTGCCGGCAACGAACGTGACACGCGGCTTCCAGGTCTCGGCCGTATCGAGGTTCTGATAGGATACGACGCCCGTCATGAGCGGCTTCTGCAAGTCCAGCGGCTTGCGCGTTTCGACCCGCACGGTGCCGCCGATACCGCCTTCGGTCAGATCGACCGCATATCCCTTGTAGACATCAATCGACTTGACGAGTTCGGTTGCCAGTTCACGAAAATCGCCGGCGCGAGAACCCGTGGCGCTGACTTGGCTGACGCCGTTGATCTCGACACGGTTGAGATCGGGCTCGACGCCGCGAATGGAAACGGCTGTCCCCTCGCCGAAGTCTCGGCTGAGCTGCACGCCGGTAATGCGCGCCAGCGAGTCGCCGATGTTCTTGTCCGGGAAGCTGGCGATATCGTCGGCTACGATGGAATCGACCACGGTGCTGGCCTGCTTCTTGCGGTTGATGGCCGATTGCAGCGAGGCGCGGGTACCGACCACGACGATGTCGTTGGCGGTCGTGATGATCTTTTCGGCAGTCTTGTCATCGATGCGCGAAGGCGTCTGTTCTTCGCCTGACGGGCCTTCCGCATCCGAATTAGTCTGAGCAACTGCGGGGAAGGAAACCGCGAGAGATCCCGCCAAAGCCAGTGCCGATGCCCCTGAGAAAGCGCGGCGCGAGTACTTTGAAATCGATGAATTTCGCGTATTACCAATGGCATGCTTACGCATATCCGATCCCCTCTTTTAGCCCTGTCGATACTGTCTGCCCGGTTTTTGCGGGCACCGATCGAATCAGTTTCTAGACGGACACTAGTTGAACCGATATGTGGGATGCAATGCTATAATTTGGACCACACCGGTTCCACCTCGGGAGAACGATGCCCATGACGGCCAAAATCCGCGCTCTCGCGCTGCTGGCGGCGCCGCTGCCCTCGCTCCTTTCCGCCCTGCCCGCGCAGGCTGCGACTCAGGCCCCGAAGCCGACCTCGCGCGCAGCGGCCGAAACGCTCGATCGCGGCGCCGTGGCGGTTCCCGCGAAGGACGGCGGCATCCTCGTGAGCTGGCGTTATCTGAGGAGTGATCCGAAGAATGCCCGCTTCCGCGTCTTGCGTGACGGCAAGCCGCTGCATGTCACCAAGTCCGGCGAGGCGACGACTTTCGTCGACACATCCGGAACCGCCGCAAGCCGCTACGCCGTCGAACGCATCGGCGATCGTACCGGCCCCAAGAGTGCCATGCTCTGGGACAAGGGCTATCTCTCGATCCCGCTCGAACCGCCTGCGGATGGCGTCACGCCCGCCGGAGAGGCCTATTCCTACACCGCCAACGACGCCAGCGTGGGCGATCTCGACGGAGACGGGCAGTATGAGATTCTGCTCAAGTGGGACCCGACCAATAGTCACGACAATGCCCACACCGGCTATACCGGCAACGTCTTCCTCGATGCCTATCGCCTCGACGGAAAGCGGCTCTGGCGCATCGATCTTGGCCGCAATATCCGCGCCGGGGCGCACTACACGCAGTTCCTGGTCTTCGATTTCGACGGCGACGGCCGCGCCGAAGTGGCGATGAAGACCGGCGACGGCACGGTCGACGGCACCGGCAAGGTCATCGGCGATGCCTCAGCCGACTGGCGCAGCAGCGGCGGCGAAGTGCCGCAGCAGGACAAGACCGGCGCCAAGGTGCTGCCGGACGGCACCAAGGTCGCGCCGATGCAGGGTCGCATCGTCAAGGGGCCGGAATATCTCACCGTGTTCGAAGGGCTGACCGGCAAAGCGCTCGCCACCGCGCCTTACGATCCGCCGCGCTATCCCGGCGGTAACCCGACGCCCGAACAACTCGCGGCGACATGGGGCGACGGCTATGCCAACCGCTCCGACCGTTTCCTCGCAGGCGTTGCCTATCTCGACGGACACTTGCCGAGCATGGTCTTCGGGCGCGGCTACTATGCCCGCACCGCGCTGGCCGCCTGGGACTGGCGCGATGGCAAGCTGACCCAGCGCTGGCTGTTCGACAGTTCCGCACCCGGCAACGCGGACTATGCAGGACGCGGCAACCACCAGCTTTCGGTCGCCGACGTCGACGGCGACGGGCGCGACGAGGTGATCTACGGTTCCATGGCCGTCGATGACGACGGCAAGGGTCTCTGGACCAAGCCGCTGTTCCACGGCGACACCATGCATGTCAGCGATCTCGATCCGGCACGTCCGGGTCTCGAAAAGTTCGGCGTCTTCGAGGATATCCGCAGCAATGGCGGGCTCGGCTCGGCTCTGCTCGATGCGAGCACCGGCGAAGTGCTCTGGACCACGCCCGCCGAGCAGGACACCGGGCGCGGCGTGGCTGCCGACATCGATCCGCGCCACTACGGCGCAGAGTTCTGGGCCTCCAACTCCGACCGGCTCTACGACACCAAAGGCCGGGAAATCGGTCCGCGCCCGCGCCAGATGAACTTCGCGATCTGGTGGGACGGAGACTTACTGCGCGAACTGCTGGACGGCACCACGATCTCGAAGTGGGACTGGGAGCGCGGCACTTCGGTCCCGCTGCTCTCGCCGGAGGGCCTTGCCTCGAACAACGGCACCAAGGCCAATCCGGCGCTCCAGGCCGATCTCATCGGCGACTGGCGCGAGGAAGTGATCTGGCGCCGCGCCGACAACCGCGAACTGCGCATCTACACGACGCCCTTCGCTACGACGCACCGTTTCGTCACGCTGATGCAGGACCCGGTCTACCGCCTCGGCGTCGCCTGGCAGAACACCGCCTACAACCAGCCGCCGCATACCGGGTTTTATCTCGGCGCCGGGCCGAACGGGGAGCGTTAGAGAACGCATCGTTGGCCCATGCTCCCCCGTCATCCTGAACTTGTTTCAGGATCCATTTCTGACCATCAGCGACAGTCTGTTCGGCACGATGGATCCTGAAACAAGTTCAGGATGACGAGTGCTTGAAGGCAGGCGAATGACGCTACCGCAAACGCTTCATCTCGGTTGACGATTCGATCCACATGGTGAAATATCATCCCATATAAGGCATGCCACGAGACGCCGCACCCAAGGGAGAGACAATGAGCAAGCTGGTCTGGAGCCGCCGCGAGATGCTGGCCCAAACTCTGGCGACTTCTGCCATAGCCGGGTCCATCGCACTTACAGCCGATCGCGCAAGCGCCGCACCGGTGGCCACGCGAGAGCCGCTGGGATCGAGCATTGCGCCGGACGACGACGTGGTCTGGCTCGACGGCAATGCTCCCTCCGCGCACGAGGGCCAGTCGTGGGGCCAGCCCTGGCCACGCGGCACTCGGCTCGACAAGCGCGGTTACATTCTCGAAGGCGTAGGCGGCACGCGGGAAGCGGTGCAGACCTGGCCGATGGCCTGGTGGCCGGACGGCTCAATCAAGTGGACCGGCCATGCCACCACTGCCAACGGCGCGCGCACCGGCTCGCTGCGCGTCGTTCCCGGCACTACCAAACCCGCACAGACGCTTTTCGTGCGCGAGGCGGGCGATGCGATCACCGTCACTGTCGGCCAGACCGTCTGGACGGTCGGCCGTTCAGGCGAGGCCCTGATCCGCTCCGCCAAAGTCGGCTCGGCCGAAGTGCTGCAATCGGTGCGCCTGCTCGCCAGCGCGCAGGACCGCCCGGATGACGAGGACGGCGCCCCCGCGATCGCTCGCTGGACCAGCGCCATCGAAAGCGCCACGGTCGAACAAAGCGGCCTGATCCGCGCGGTCATCAAGCTCGATGGGCGCCATCGCGGTAGTGAGGGCGACTGGATGCCCTTCTCCGTCCGCCTCTATTTCCACGCCGGGTCGGACAGTGTGCGGCTGGTCCATTCGATGATCTTCGATGGCGATCCCGCCAAGCGCTTCATTCGCGGACTGGGCCTCGAAGGCGCCGTGCCGATGCGCGACAAGTTGCATGATCGCCATGTCCGCTTCGCGGGCGAAAATGGCGGCCTCTGGGGCGAGGCCGTGCGTCCGCTGACAGGCCTGCGCCGCGATCCGGGCAAGGCCTTCCGCGATGCGCAAGTGGCGGGTGCGGCCACGCCCCCGCTCGACCAGATGGGCGCGGCGGTGCGCCAGAACATCGAATACATTCCCGCATGGGGCGATTTCCGCCTTCGCCAGCCCAATTCGGACGGCTTTTCCATCGTCAAGCGCACCAAGCCGGGCTGCGGCTGGATCGATGTCGATACGGCAGGGCGAGCGCCGGGGCTTGGCTATATCGGCGGTCCGAGCGGCGGCGTCGCCTTCGGGATGCACGACTTCTGGCAGCGCTGCCCGGTCGGTCTGGACATCGCCGACGCGGCCAGCGACACCGCGCGCTTCACGGTCTGGTATCACGCCCCCGATGCGCCCGCGATGGACCTGCGCTTCTATCACGATGTCATGGGCATGGAGAGTTTCGAGGCGCAGAACCTCGGCCTCGACGTGACTTACGAGGACTACGAGCCGGGCTGGGGCGATGCCTCCGGGATTGCGCGCACCACCGAATTTCGCATCTGGGCCCTGCCCGCAACGCCGCCGCGCGAACGTCTGGCCGAGATGGGCAAGGGCCTTGCCACGCCGCCGCGTCTGGTCGCCAATGTTGCGCGGGTTCATTCCGCCGGGCTGTTCGGTCCGTGGAGTCCGATCGCTTCCGGCGGGCCTCTACGCGGCAAGATCGAGGCGCGGGCGAAACAGGAACTCGATTTCTACATCGGGCAAGTGGACCAGCGCCGCTGGTACGGCTTCTGGAACTACGGCGACGTCATGCACAGCTATGACAACGACCGGCACGTCTGGCGCTACGACATCGGCGGCTTCGCGTGGGATAACAGCGAACTCTCCACCGACATGTGGCTCTGGTACGGCTTCCTGCGCACCGCCCGCGCCGACGTGTTCCGCCTCGCCGAGGCGATGACGCGGCATACCGGCGAGGTGGACGTCTATCACTCGGGGCGTTTCAAGGGCCTAGGCACCCGCCACGGTGTGCAGCACTGGGCCGACAGTTCGAAACAGCAGCGCGTATCCAACGCCGCCTATCGCCGCTTCTACTACTATCTCACCACCGACGAGCGCTGCGGCGACCTGATGCGCGCCCTGGTGGACAGCGACCAGGCCCTGAAGACGGTCGATATCGGCCGCAAGGTCCTCCACCGCGCCGATGCCAGCAAGCCGCCCGCCGGAACCGGCGCGGTGGTGGCCGACCAGCCGCTGCGCGAGGGTGAGGTGTTCATGCAGTTCGGCACCGTCTGGGGTTCGATGCTGGGGGCCTGGCTGACCGAATGGGAGCGCACGCGCGATACCCGCTGGCGCGACCGGATCGTCGCGGGCATGCGCTCGATCGCGGCCATGCCCAAGGGCTGGCTGGCGGGCGGCGGCGTCTTCGATCTCGCCAGCGGGCGCTTCGTCAGCCCCGGCGACACCGTAAACATGAGCCACCTCAACGGCGTGTTCGGGGTGTTCGAGATCACCGCCGAACTGCTCGAACTCCTCGACGAACCGGCCTTCCGCAAAGTCTGGCTGGAATACTGCGAACTCTACAACGCACCCGAGGCGGAGTTCCGCGCCCGCACCGGCGCCTCCGGCAAGGGCCGCGCACTGACGCAGGCCCATTCGCGCTACACCGCCTATGCCGGGGTGCAGCTCGGCAAGCCGGACCTCGTCAAGCGCGCCTGGGGCGAGTTCTTCGGCGCTGGTGACCGTGAAGGGCGAGACCAGTCGCGCGGGGCGAACAGGATAACCGGCGCTGCCGTGCTGAAGCCGGTGGACGAGATCAATGAAGTCTCCACCAACGATGCCGCGCAGTGGGGCATCGCCGCGACCGTGAACCTGACGCTGATCGGGGATGCGCTGGAATGAAGCGTCTCGCCGCCGCCCTGATGTTCATGCTGCTATCGGCGGCGGCAAAGCCGCAAACGGACGACTTCCGCCACGGACTCTCGCACTGGCGTGTCGAGGCGGAAGCACCCTCGCGCGTCAGCGTGGAGGGCGGCGTGATGGGCATCGATGCGCCCGAAGGCATCTCGGTCTGGTGGGGAGAGGAACTTAGCGGCCCCGTCGCCATCGAATACGAGGTCATGGCCGTCTCCGCAGGCGGGCCGAACGATGCGGTGAGCGACGTCAATGCCTTCTGGATGGCCACCGACCCCGCCGCGCCGGACGGATCACCCCTGGCCCGGCCCCGCAGCGGCGCTTTCTCGGCCTACGACACGCTCAAGACTTACTACGTCGGCATCGGCGGCAATCGCAATACGACCACGCGGATGCGCCGCTATGTCGGTAAACCGGGCGATCGCCCGCTGCTGCCCGAGCATGACCGGGCAGATAGAGCAGCGATGCTTATGGCCAATCGCTGGGTGCCGGTGCGCCTCGCCGCCGATGGCGCAACGGTGACTGTGGATTTCGGCGGCAAGCGGCTTTTCACGATGACCGATGCCACACCCTATCGCCAAGGCTGGTTCGCCTTGCGCACGACCAAGAGCCACTTGCGCATCCGCAATTTCCGGATCGTTCCGCTCGGGACCGGGCGCTGAGGAGCCGTAGGATGGCTCCCTCCGATACACCCTCCCTACCCCCTCGTCGCCCCCGCGTAGGCGGGGGCCCCGCTTCCTTCTCGCCACGCAGCAAGAGAAGCGGGGTCCCCGCCTACGCGGGGACGACGGGGTGTTTGGCGGTTAGCTCACGCCCCGTCCGACGGAATTCGCAGGCCGTGCCGCGCCGCGAAGCGCGCAAAGCGGGTGAGCCACAGCCCGGCGCGGCCATCCGGCTCGAACAAAGGTGCACCGTGGCCGCCCTTCTCGATCACATAGAGTTCGGACGAAATCTTCGCCGCCCGGCATCCCTCGAACATCGCAAGGCTGTTACCGCAATCGACGACCGCGTCATCGGCGGCATGGCCGAGCAGGATCGGCGGCGTGCTGGCCGGAATATCGAGATTCACCGAGTACCGACGCGACAGGTCTTCGCTTGGCCCCGCCCCCAGCAGTTCCCGGCGCGACTGACCATGGGCGAGCGGCGGCACCATGCTGACGACCGGGAAGAACATGCCCGCCACGATCGGCCGTGCGTCCTGCCCATCGGCAGCGTCGACCGGATCGTAGACCTTGGCCGCAAAGCGCGTCGCGAGGCTCCCGCACAAGTGCCCGCCCGCCGAAAAGCCGATGGCGGCGATGTTGGCGGGATCGACTTTCCACATCGCGGCATGGGCGCGGATCACCCGCATCGCGCGCTGGGCGTCCTGCAGGGGCGTGTCCGGACCGCCGATCCAGCCGTCGTGCGGCAGGCGGTAGAGCAGTTCGAACGCGGTCACGCCTTGCCCGGCGAACCAGCGTGCGATGGCGGATGGCTTCGTCCCCATGGCGACGCGGGCATAGCCGCCGCCCGGAATGATGAGCACCGCCGCGCCGGTAGGCTGCGCCGCCGGACAGACGGTCAGCATCGGCATCGCGACATGGGGCCAGGCGATGTCGTCCGGATTGGCGGGACCGGAGCGCAGCACGCTCTCCTGCTTCACGCCGCCCTTGGGCAGGCCCGGCAGGGAAGCGGGCCAGATCGGAAAGCGCTCGCCCACGGCAATGCGACCCTGCGCCGCGGCCATCACCTGCCCTGGCAACAGCGGCGCAGCCGCCAAGGCCGTCAACGAACCCAGAAACCGACGGCGATCATTCGACATATTGCACTCTCCCAGGAAGGTCTCTTTATGCATCGGAACATGTTGAAATTCATTCGACTTCTGGAACCTACGGCATGATCGCCGCCTCGCTGCTCCTGCTGGCCGCCGCGACCGCTCCGGTCGCCGACGTCGCGCCCAAGCCGCTGTTCCGCGACCCGGTGCACGACGGCGCCGCCGATCCCACCACGGTCTACGATCCCGCCGCGCGCGAATGGGTAATGTTCTACACCAACCGCCGCGCGGACCTGCCGATGGAGGACGAAAAGGACGTGCGCTGGGTCCATGGCACCGCGATCGGCACCGCCCGCTCGAAGGACGGCGTGCACTGGCGCTACGGGGGCACCGCCACGATCCCGGCAAGTTGCACGGGCGAAACGCTGTGGGCACCGGATATCGAGCGTTTCAATGGCCAGTGGCACATGTGGCTGACGGTCGTGCCCGGCGTATTCCGCGACTGGAACGCCCCGCGCTTCATCGTCCACCTCACCAGCGACGACCTGAGATCGTGGTCTTGCGGCGACCGCCTCGACCTCGGCTCCGATCGTGTGATCGACGCCAGCGTCATCGCGCTGCCGAAAGGCGGCTACCGGCTGTTCTTCAACGACGAGCGCATGGGCAAGGCGATCCGCACGGCGGACAGCACCGATCTGGTTCACTGGACGGTGAAGGACCGCCTCACCACCACCCCCGGCGAAGGCCCCAAGGCGTTTCGCTGGAAGGGCCGTTGGTGGCTGGTTTCCGACGCCTGGAAAGGCCTGCTCGTCATGCGCTCGGATGATGGCGAGCACTGGACCACCCAGCCCGGCCACATCCTCGCTACCCCCGGACAGGCACCGACCGACCGCGCGAAGGGCCAGCATCCCGATGTGATCGTCTCGGGTGACCGCGCCTATATCGTCTATTTCGTGCATCAGGGCGGCGAGGACGAGGCAAAGGCGAACCCCGACTGGAACCGCCGCAGCGTGCTCCAGATCGCGGAACTGAAGGAGAAGGACGGCGTGATCACCGTGGACCGCGACAGCCCCACCCATGTGCGGCTCACCCCGCCGAAGGAGGCGCGGCGATGAGCCTGCTGCTGGACCGCCGCACGCTCTGCCTCGGCGCGACGGCGCTGGCGGGCTGCGCCACCACGCGCATCGCCCCGTCCGAGCCGGAAGGCCCCCTGCTCTTCGCCTATTTCAGCACCGGCAAGGGCGAGGCGGACGGGCTGAAACTGGCGGTCAGCGAGGATGGCTTCGCCTTTCGCACGCTTGGTGGCGGCAAGCCTTTCCTCGTGCCGCAAGTCGGCGAGAAGAAGCTTCTGCGCGATCCTTACCTTTGGCGCGGCGAGGGGCCGGACGCGCCGTGGCATTGCGTCTGGACCACGGCGTGGCAGGGCGTGACCATCGGCCACGCCACCACGCGCGACTTCGTGAACTGGACGCCCCAACGCGCGATCCCGGTCATGGCCTCGGTGCCCAGCACGCGCAACTGCTGGGCACCCGAGGCGATCTTCGATCCGGCCACACGCCGCACCGTGATCTTCTGGTCGAGCACGGTCGATGGCCGTTTCACCGAGACGGCGGGTACGTCGGAAAGCAGCTACAACCACCGCCTCTGGTACACGACGACCGCCGATTTCGAGACTTTCGCTCCGCCGCAAGTGCTCTACGATCCCGGCTTCAGCGTGATCGACGGCACCTTCGCCCATGCGCCGGACGGCGGCCTGTGGCTGGTGGTGAAGGACGAGACGGTCGAACCGCCGCGCAAATGGCTGCGCGCCGCCTCCGCACGGGGACCGCTCGGTCCCTTTGCGCCGCTCCGCGAACCGTTCACCCCGTCGTGGGTGGAAGGTCCAATGACAACGCGGATCGGCGAGGACCTGATCTGCTATTACGACGTCTACCGCGACGGCCGCTGGGGCGCGAAATCCACGCGCGACATGGTGCATTGGCAGGACGTCGGCGATCGACTGGTCATGCCTCAAGGCGCACGTCACGGCTCGCTGGTGCGGATCGATCGCAAGCTCCTCGCCGCACTCGAAAGCGCCTGAAAAAGCGGCTCCCGGATCGAGTATCCGGGAGCCGTCAGTTCCGGCTTGGGAGGGCCCCGCCGTACCTTGCAAGATCAGAACTTCACGTTGACGCCCGCCGAGATCGTGCGCCCGACACGGGTCTGGAACAGTGTGTCCTGACGCTGGCTGTCGGTGTAGAGGCTGTTCTGCTCATCGGTGAGGTTGGTGCCCTCGACGATCAGCTTCACATTGTCGGTCAGGTTGTACGAGGCCGATGCATCGACGAAAGTCGTCGCATGGTTGCCCACCAGGTCGCTGCCCGGAGAGGCCGGAATGCCGCGGATGAACGGTCCGCGATAGTTGATCGTGCCGCGGATGGAGAACTTGTCGTTCTCCCAGTAGAGCGTGCCCGAAGCGGTGTCCTTCGACAGTCCGACCAGATCGTCCTTCACAGTAACGGTGCAGACGCCGTTCGCGCTGGAGAGGCAGTAATTGATCTTCGACATGACGTGCGTGTAGTTCGCCAGCACGCCGAAGTGGCTGATGAAGCCGGATGTGAAGTTGAACGGAATCTGCGCGTTCAGCTCGATGCCCTTGAGCGGGCCGCCCGGTGTATTGGTGGGCGTGGCGATGTTGAACAGTTCGTCCGGCGTGGTGTTGCTGCCGGTCAGCAGTTCATTCGGCAGTCCCAGCGTGTTGAACGGCACCAGCGCGTTCACGCTCTGCACGTAGGTCTTGATATCCTTGTAGAAGAATGCCGCAGAGAGCAGCGAACCGGGGCGGAAGTACCATTCCACCGCCGCGTCGAAGGTATTGGCGCGGATCGGTTCGAGCAGCGGATTGCCCAGCGAGCCGGAGCGGGTCACGGCATTGATCGCTACCGTCGGCACCAGCTGGGTCAGTGCCGGGCGCGACAGGACCTTGGCTGCCGAAAGACGCAGCAGCAGGTTCTGCACCGGCTCGATCACGATGTTTGCGGAAGGCAGCCAGTCGTCATAGCTGCGCGCGACGGAGCGATACTGTCCGGTAAGGCCGGTCGGCGAGGTCGGATCGGACAAGTTGATGAAGCCCGAGGACCGCTGCCAGGTGTGGATATAGCGAACGCCGACATCGCCGCGCAGGCCGAAGCCCACCGCATCGGAGAAATCGAACGTGCCCATCACGAAGGCGCTGCTCTGCTGCTCCTCCACGCCGGGGTTGGTCTCGCCGCAACCGGTGCAGGTGCGGGCGTCGAAGAGGTTGTAGGTATCGGCCAGCTTCTGCCAGTCGAGCGTCGCCCAACTCGCCGGGGCGCCGTTGCCCCAGAGGCTGTCCACCCCGGTGATCTGCTTGGTCAGGCTGGCCAGCGAGGTTCCCGCAGGCAGCGCCTGAACCAGCGTATCGGCGGTATAGTAGGTCGTGAAGCGCTGCTGGAATTCGCTCGAACGGAACTGGCCGCCGAAGTGCAGCTTGAAGGCGTCGGAGAACTCGTAATGCGCGTTCAGCTCGCCCAGCAGGCCCTTGGTGGTATTGCTGGCGGGCTTGCCCTGAAGGCTGAAACCGCCGGTGACCACGCCCGCGCCGGGCGTCGGGCCATAGAGGAAGTTGTTCGGATCGGACACGTCAAAGCCGAAGCCCAGCACCGGGGTGCGCCCGCCACCGGTATAGTCGATCGAGAAGTTGTCGGTATCGAGCGCATCCATGAAGTACTGCATGCGGACCTTGTCTTTCCACACCGACTCGTTGAGGCCGACTTTGGCATCGACAGTCAGCCGGTCGCTGAACCGGTGCATGAAATTGAGATTCGCCTGCTTGAACGTGGTCGAATACTTGGAGTGCAAGCCTTCCGAACGCACGTCCACACCGTCGAGCAGCGCATACTCCACCGAGCCGAGATCGGAAAGCTGGACATCCTTCAGCGACATCATCGGATAGCCCTGGTTTGACGCCGAGCGGCCGAACGAGATCGCCTCGATATAGTTGTCGTCGCGGGTGACGTTGAAGCGGGAGTAGAGCAGGTCCAGCGAGATGTCGGTATCGTCATCGGGTTTGTATTGCAGGGTCAGCGTGCCGCCGATGCGCTCCTGCGTCTGCGCGGAATTCAGGTAACGCGGGATGCGCGGGAAGAAGGCGCCGCTGCCCGGCGTGTTCGGCAGGTCGTCGCGGCGGGCATCGTAGACGGTCTGGTAGGCCGCCGGGTCGCTGGTGCGCGGGTTGCCGGTGGAACAGTTCGTCGCGCTGGCGCCGGTCGCGGTGCTATTCGCCGGGTTCTGCGGGGTGAAGCCCAGCGGCGAGCAGAACATGCCATTCTGGTTGGCGGAAAGGATATCGACCGCCGAATAGCCCACTTCGCGGGTATGGCGGCGCTGGTAGGCCAGCGAGCCGAGAATGCCGAAGCCGCTGTCCCCGAACTGCTTGGAAACCAGCGCCGATGCCCGCGGATCGACTTTCTTGGACAGTTCGTTCCACACACCGCGGCCCGTGGCGGAGAACACGAAGTCCTTGTTCTGGTCCATCGGCTTGGGCGCGCTGAGGTCCACCGTCGCGCCGAGCGAGCCTTCCTCGACATCGGCGGACGGCGTCTTGCGCACGGTCAGGGCCGAGAAGATCTCGGTCGGGAAGACGTTGAAGTCGAAGCTGCGGCCGTTGTTGCCCGCGCCGTAGATGTCCGAGCCGCCGGTCTGCGCGGCGGCTTCCATGCCGTTGATGCGCACGCGGGTGAAATCCGCGCCAAGGCCGCGCACCGAGATGTTCTTGCCTTCGCCGCCGTCACCACGCTGGAGCGCCACGCCGGGGATGCGCTGCATCGATTCCGCGAGGTTGGAATCGGGAAACTTGCCGAGGTCTTCGGCCTTGATGGTGTCGATCGCGGCGGTTTCCACGCGCTTGTCGGCAAGCGCCGCGTTCAGCGAGGCGCGGAAGCCGGTGACGATGATCTCCGAAGGGCTGGGCGAACTGCTTTCCTGCGCGGAACTGTCGGCGCCCCCCTCCTGCGCAGACGCCGCCTGCGGCATTGCAAAGAGACATGCCGCGATCAGCGCCGGAACCGAAGCGCGGCTGCTCATGACGGATTTCGAGAAGGCCCTTCCCATTTCCTCACTCCCAATTTCTGTTCTTTTCGAATATTGACCACTATGTGGGATTGAGTTCTACATTATACCGCATTTCCGCTCAGTTCCAGTCAAAATCGCTTTAAATCCGTCCTCACTCGAAATTTCCACGCAGACCGGCACCGGCCCGTCTCACCGCGACCAGCAGGCGGTGATTGACTCTGATTGCTCCCGATATATGCCGTTGCAAACCGTCATGTGGGATGTGTCGAGGCGATAGCTCCGGCGTACATCCCAAGAGAGGATCATCCGAAATGCCCCTGAGTTCGGCTCTTGCCCCGGCCCTGGCTATGGCTCTCGCCACAAGCGTTCCGGCAGCGCCGCCTGCGATCGATATCGATCTGGCCGGCAAGACGCTCGAAGAAATGCCCAGCTATCGCCCCGGCGGCAATGGCATCGAGAAGCGCGACGCCTCAGGCGGTTTTCTCTATTCGATCGCTCTTCCGGAAGGCACTTACCGCGTGACGCTGACGCTGGGCGACAAGCGCGGCGCGGGCCGTACCACCGTCAAGGCCGAGAGCCGCCGCCTGTTCCTGCGGGATGTCGCCACCCGGCGCGGACAGATCGTGAAGCGCAGCTTCCTCGTCGACGTGCGCGATGCCCGCCTGCCCGCCCAGCCCGCCAATGCGCCGCGCTTCGGCCGGACCGTGCTGCTCGACGAACGCGATCTCGCCAGTTTCAGCTGGGACGACAAGCTGACCCTGGAATTCCTCGGCCAGCCGCGCGTCTCGGCCATCCATATCGAGCCTGCGACGGCCCCTCGTCTCTTCCTCGCAGGCGATTCGACCGTTGCCGACCAGTACAGCGAACCCTTCGCCAGTTGGGGCCAGATGCTTCCTGCCATGCTGGACGACCGGGTGGTCGTCGCCAACCACGCCAAGTCGGGCGCAACGATGAAGTCCTTCATCGCCCAGCTCCGCTTCTCCAAACTGCTGACCCAGGTGCGCGCGGGCGACTGGCTGTTCATCCAGTTCGGTCACAACGACCAGAAGGCCGAATGGCCGATGACCTATCTCGATCCCGAACTGACGTATCCCGCCTACTTGCGCAGCTATATCGCCGAAGCGCGTAGGCGCGGCGTTCTTCCCGTGCTGGTGACTTCGCCCGAGCGCCGCAACTTCGACGCGGGCGGAAAGATCAAGGACACGCTCGGCGCCTATGCCGAAGCCGTGCGCAAGGTCGCTGCGGAAGAAAAGGTGCCGCTGATCGATCTAAACCGCGACAGTCTCGCGATCATGCAGGCATTGGGACCGGACATTTCCCCGCGTGCCTTTGCCGAGAACGGCAAGGACCGAACCCATAACGACAACTACGGCGCCTGGCTTTTCGCCGCCGCCATCGCCCGGCAGGTGGCCGAGAAGATACCCGAACTCGCGCCTTACGTCACTGTTCGCGACTTCAACCCCGCCCATCCGCCCCTTCCCGAAACTCTGACGATCGCGCCGAGCCTGCCGCTGGAGGAAAACAAGCCGGAAGGAAGCTGAGCGGGAATGGCGCCAGAATCCCGCCAGAATCCCGATTGACGGAAGCGGGAGGACAGGCTACCAAATATCGGCATTGATATCCACATAATGGAACAAATGGGAGAGCCGGTGTGCCGGATAGTGGGACGGGGTCCATCCACGCCTTCAGGATGCAGTTGAAGCCCGGCACGGTCGAGGAATACCGCCGCCGGCACGACGCGATCTGGCCGGAACTCTCCGCCCTGCTGACCGAAGCGGGCATCCGCGACTACTCGATCTTTCTGGACGAGGACAGTCTTGCCCTCTTCGCGGTACTGCGCCTGCTGCCGCAGAACAGCCGCGACACCCTGCCCGATCATCCGGTGATGCGCCGTTGGTGGGACTATATGGCGCCGCTCATGGAAGTGGAACCGGGCAACCGACCGGTCGAATGGCCGCTCCCGCTGCTGTTCCACATGGATTGAATGGCATGAAACGCGCGTTCCTCACGGCCCTGCTGCTTTCCGCTGTTCCGCTGCCCGCTCTGGCACAGGATGCGAAGCCGACCGCCGACCTTTCCGCCCCGGTCCAGACTTTCGGCCGCGTCTCGTTCGATGCGCGTTCGCTGATGATCGACGGCAAGCGGCAGGTCATCTGGTCGGGCGAGTTCCATCCGTTCCGCCTGCCCAGCCCCGAACTCTGGCGCGACGTGCTGCAGAAGATGAAGGCCAGCGGGTTCAACACCGTCGCGCTCTATTTCGACTGGGGCTACCACTCGCCCAAGCAGGGCGTCTACGATTTCAGCGGCATTCGCGACCTCGACCGGCTGCTGACGATGGCGGAGGAAGAGGGCCTCTGGGTCATGACCCGCGCCGGGCCTTACGTGAACGCGGAACTGTCGCGCGGCGGGTTTCCGGGTTGGCTGGTCAATCAGAAGGCCCGCGCCCGCACCGACGATCCCGAATATCTGGCCGCCGCCGACGAGTGGCTGACGCAGATCAACGCGATCATCGCGCGCCACCAGATCAACGGCGATGGCAAGGGCCACAAGGGATCGGTGATCCTCCACCAGATCGAGAACGAACTGGCGCTGACCACGCCCGCGCAGCGCCGCTACATGGATCACCTCTACGCCAAGGCGCGCGCCGACGGCATTACCGTGCCAATCTTCCACAATGATCAGGGCCGCAACGGCTATTGGGTGCCGGAAGGCTCACCCGTAGACAAAGTGGTCCACGGCCCCAACGACATGTATGCGTTCGACGGGTATCCCGGCGGTACCTGCACGGTGGAAGGTAAGCCGACGCGCAGCGTGGCCGCGCCGGACTGGGGCTTCTACGGCCCCGGCGGAGCGAAAGGCGGCGCTTCCGCCTCGCCGAAAACGCCCGGATTCCTGGCCGAATTCGGCGGCGGCTGGTTCGACTACTGGGGTTCCAACGGCGGCTACGAATGCAACGCGGTCCAGCGCGGAAAGCGGTTCCAGCGAGTGTTCTACGGCACCAATCTGGCCAACGGGATCGGCATCCAGAGCTTCTACATGACCTATGGCGGCACCAGCTGGGGCTGGCTTCCCGCCCCGGTGGTATTCACCAGCTACGACTATGGCGCCGCCATTTCCGAGGCGCGGAACCTGCGCGAAAAGGCGCTGGAGATGAAGCAGCTCGGCGGGCTCATCGCCTCCGTACCGGACCTTGCGGGCATGATCCCGGCCGGTGCGGTGGAGGTCTCCTCGTCCAATATTCAGGTCTATCACAACAAGAGCCCGGAAACCGATGCGCGCTTCCTGCTGGTGGCGCACAAGCCTTCGAACGGACAGACCGACGACAGCTTCACGGTGACCGCCGCGCTGCCCGACGGGCGCTATACTTTTCCGATGCGTCTCAATGGCTTCGATGCCAAATGGCTGGTCGCCGGGGTGAACCTTGGCGGGCAGCGGCTTGTCTATTCGACCTCCGAACTGCAATCTGTATCCAAGGCTGGAAGTGCCGATCTGCTGCTGCTTTACGGCCGTGCCGGGGAGCCGGGCGAAACCGTGCTGCGCTATGCCTCGGCCCCGAAAGTCACGGTTCTGGAAGGCACGGCAGAAACCGCCTTCAACGACACCAAGGGCGACCTGAACGTCACCTACACGCACACGGGACGTACCGTGCTGCGCCTGACCGGCGGCGGACGCGGCGACCTGATCCTGATCCTTGCCGACGAGGCCGAAGGTGCCCGCTATACCCGTGTGGATTCCTCCGCAGCCCCGGTTCTGGTGCGCGGTCCGCAGCTGGTCCGTCACGCTTCGCTCAAATCCGGCGCGCTGGCGCTGACCGGCGATACCGGCGAGGCGGGCGGTCTCGAAGTCTGGGCGCCCGGCGCCGTTCGCGCGCTGTCGTGGAACGGCGCGCGTGTCGCGACCAAGTCATCCACCATCGGCAGCATCGCCTCCACCAAGAAGCTGTCCGGCCCCACGCCGGTCGTGCTTCCCGCCCTCACCGGCTGGCGCATGGCCAAGGGTTCGCCGGAGGCCGATCCGAAGTTCGACGACAGCACATGGCAACCCGTGGGCGGCAATCGCCCCAATGCCACGATAACCCAGCGCCCGGACGGCCAGCCGAACATGGCGATGGACGCCTATGGCTTCCACGAGGGCGACGTCTGGTATCGCGGCAAGTTCGAGGGCAATGCGGGCGCCAGAACCGTCTCGCTGTTCTACGGCGCCGGCGGCTCGGGGCTGGTGCAGGCATGGCTGGACGGCAAGTTCATCGGTCAGGCCGAGACGCCGAGCGGCCTGCCCCGCCCGATCACCACCGGCACCGTCACGCTGGACCTCCCCCCCGAAGCGCAGACTGGCGGAAGCCATGTGCTTTCGGTCATGGTCCGCAACAACGGCCATAACTGGGACCTCGATTCCGACGACTTCCACAAGGAAGCGCGCGGGCTGATCTCCGCATCGATCTCGCAGCCCGGCGGGCGCAGCTTCGCCGTGCCGATCGCGTGGAAGATCCAGGGCCAGCGCGGCGGCGAGGACATTGCCGACCCCGTGCGCGGCCCCGCCAACAACGGCGGCCTCTATGGCGAACGCATGGGCTGGCACCTCCCCGCCTTCGACGACAGCCGGTGGTCTGCCGCGCAAGTACCGGCGACCAGCGCGGAGGCCGGCACCACATGGTTCCGCACCGCATTCGACCTTGCCGTGCCCAAGGGCCAGGACGCCACCATCGCCCTGGCCTTCGGCGATACCGAAACCCCGCGCTCGGCCGCGAAGTACCGCGTGCTGATCTTCGTCAACGGCTGGAACATGGGCCAGTTCATCGCCCATGTGGGCCCGCAGCGGGTGTTCCCGATCCCCGAGGGTATCCTAAACCATCACGGCACCAACCACGTGGCGCTGGCCGTGACGAGCGACGGCGGCCCCGGCGACGCGCTGGAGGCGGTGAAGCTTGTCACCCTGCACAACGTCAAGGGCGGCCTCCCCGTGCAGATGGTGCCCGCCCCCACCCGCCCGGATCAGCTGAAGTGAGCGGAGACGCGCTCACCCGCCGTCAGTTCGGCATCGGCAGCGCCGGCGCGCTCTGCCTTGCCGGGCTGCCGGGCATCGCGAGCGCGGCCCCGAAGTCTGGCGCGCGCCCGTGGCCCTACCTGATCGGCGCCGACATCTCTTGGGTGCCCGAAGACGAAGCGCAGGGCGCCACCTATTACGAAGACGGCCAGCGCAAGGACGTGCTCACGATCTTACGCGATGCCGGGTTCAACGCGATCAAACTGCGCCTCTTCGTCAATCCCGCGAACGGCTATTCGCGGGGCAAGCCCGGCGGCCCGTGGTGCGACCTGCCCCGCACGATCGAATTTGCGCGGCGGATCAAGGCAGCGGGCTTCCACCTCTCGCTCACGCTCCACTATTCGGACACCTGGGCCGATCCGCAGCATCAGGACAAGCCAGCGGCATGGGCGAGCCTGCCCTTCCCCCAGCTGGTCGATGCCGTCCAGCGCCATACCGCAGAGACGTTCGCGGCGATGAAAGCGGCGGGCGTCGCGCCCGATCTGGCGATCCTGGGCAACGAGACGACGTTCGGCATGCTCTGGCCCGATGGCCGCGTGCCGCTGACCATTCCCACCGGCAATCCGGTGACCGACAAGGAACACATGCATGTCCGGGACGCAGGCGGCTATGACAAGTTCGCCGCGCTGCTGAAGGCCGGGATCGCCGCCAGCCGCGATCACCTGCCGGACACGCCGGTGGCGCTGCACAACCACCTCGGCCGCCACTGGCCGATCGTGCAGCATTGGACCGACAGCCTGATCGCCCGCGATGTCCGGTTCGATGCGCTGGGCTTCTCCTGCTATCAGCAGGCCGCGCAGGGCGACTGGCAGCGGACATTCGCCGAATGCAGCCGCCGCTACCCGGACAAGGGGTTCTTCGCGATCGAGTATTCGTCGCGCAAGCGCTACCTGAACGATCTGGTCCATGCCCATCCGAACGGCTGGGGCAGCTTCATCTGGGAACCGACGCGGCATCAGGAAGCGATCTTCCTGAAAGACGGCAAGAGCGCCGGCGAAGGCCCGCGCGCCGACCTGCTTTCGCAAGGCCTGAACGCGGCCGAAGCACCGGGCGCGACGCCCGCCTCACCGGCGACACCCGCGCTTCCGAAATCCGAAAACCATGGCGGCCGGTACGATGCCGATCCCGCCTTCCTGCAACTCTATCGCCAGATGGCGCGCGATTACGGAGTCCTGAAATGACCCACCGCGCGCCCTGCCGCAGCTACGCCCACAGGAGAACTTGAGTGGCCGCCCTTACCCATGACATCCCCCGCCAGCAGGTCACCGCGGCGATCGACCTGCTGATGCACAACCTCGTCAACATCAAGGACGAGACCGGCGAATTCCTGCTGCATCTGGAAGACGGCCGCGTGATCGACACCAAGGGCTGGGCCGGCTGGGAATGGACCCACGGCGTCGGCCTGTTCGGCATGTGGCGCTATTTCGAGCAGACCGGCGATGAGAAGGCGCTTGCCATCATCCGCCAGTGGTTTGCCGACCGTTTCGCCGAAGGCACGCCCACCAAGAACATCAACACGATGGCGCCCTTCATCACGCTGGCCTACCTCTACGAACTGGACGGCGATCCCAGCTACATCCCCTATCTCGACACCTGGGCCGAGTGGCTGATGGCGCCGGACGGCCTGCCCAAGACCGAGGAAGGCGGCTTCCAGCACATCGTCTATAACGACGAGAATCCGGGCGAGCTTTGGGACGACACGCTGATGATGAGCGTGCTGCCGCTGGCCAAGATCGGCCTGCTGCTGGACCGTCCGCACTATGTGGAAGAGGCCAAGCGCCAGTTCCTCATCCACATCAAGTATCTGGCCGACAAGAAGACCGGCCTGTGGTTCCATGGCTGGGACTTCACCGGCCGCCACAACTTTGCCGAGGCGCTGTGGGCGCGCGGCAACTGCTGGGTGACGATCGCCATTCCCGAGATCATCGAACTGCTCGATCTGGAGCCGGGCGATGCCTTGCGCCTCTTCCTGATCGATACGCTGGCCGCGCAAGTCCGCACGCTGGCCGCCACGCAGGACGGTGAGACCGGCCTGTGGCACACGCTGATCGACGATCCGACCAGCTACCTTGAGGCATCCGCCACGGCAGGCTTCGCCTATGGCATCCTGAAGGCCGTGCGGAAGGGCTACCTGCCGCGCGAGTACGAGGATGTGGGCATCCGGGCCGTGCGCGGCGTGCTCGCCAATATCGACGAGACGGGCGAGTTGCAGCAGGTGAGCTTCGGCACCGCCATGGGCGACACACTGCAATTCTACAAGGACATCGCGCTCACCTCGATGCCTTACGGACAGAGCCTCGCCATCTGCGCGCTGGCCGAGTTCCTGCGGACCTATATCTGACGATGCGCGCGGCAAGCGCCCTGTGGCTGGCGGCGGGTCTTGCACTCGCCCACCCGGCAGAGGCGCATGCCGCGCAGAGCAAGGCCGCATGGGTGCATTTCGCTCCCTTGCCCGGCGACTTCGCACTGGCGGCGCGGGGCCGGGTCGCGCAAGTGGTGACCGCGCCCGAGGATCACGATCTCGTCCGCATCGCCGCCGAGAGCCTGCGGGCGGACCTCTCCTCCGTCACCGGCGCGCAGGGCCAGTCGGGCACCCAAGTCTGGATCGGCACGCTGGGCCATAGTCCTGCCATCGACCGGATGGTCGCGACCGGCAGGATCGATGCGGAAAAGCTGCGCGGCGCCTGGGAGAGTTTCCTGATCGTGCCGGTCGCCAATCCAGCGCCCGGCGTGCGGCAGGCGCTGGTGATCCTCGGCAGCGATCGGCGCGGCACCGCCTACGGCACTTATGAACTCTCCCGCGCCATCGGCATATCGCCATGGCACTGGTGGGCGGACGTGCCGCCCGAGCACCACGATGCGCTTTATGTTTCCGGCAGAGCACAGCGCTTCGGGCCGCCCTCGGTCCAGTATCGCGGCATCTTCATCAATGACGAGGACTGGGGCCTCGTCCCCTGGGCGCAAGGCGCATTTCCCGGCGAACCTGCGCCGGGACCGAAGACGTACGCGAAAGTCTTCGACCTCCTGCTGCGGCTGCGGGCGAACACGCTCTGGCCCGCGATGCACAAGGCCAGCTGGGCCTTCAACGCCGATCCCGCGAATGCCGCGCTGGCGGAGCGCTACGGGATCGTCATGGGCACCAGCCACGCCGAACCGATGCTGCGCAACAATGTCGGCGAGTGGACCGGCAAGGCGGAAGACTTCAACTACCTGACCAACCGCGACGGCATCCGCGCATACTGGCGCGAACGGGTGGCCAGCAATGCCGCCGACGAGACGATCTGGACGCTCGGGCTGCGCGGTATCCACGACAGCGACATGATCGGCCCGAAGACCGACGAGGAGCGCCGCAACACGCTGGAACAGGTCTTCGCCGACCAGCGCGCTATGCTGCGGGAGGCCGGAATTGCGCAGGCTCCACAAGTCTTCACACCCTACAAGGAAGTTCTCGGCATCTACCGCGCCGGGCTGAAAGTGCCGGACGACGTGACCCTCATGTGGACCGACGACAACTTCGGCTACATCCGCCACTTCCCCGATCCCGCCGAACGCGCGCGCAGCGGCGGAAACGGCGTCTATTACCACCTCTCCTATCTCGGCGCGCCGCTATCCTACCTCTGGCTTTCGACCACCCCGCCCGCCTTGATCCGCGAGGAAATGGGCCGGGCCTGGGACAAGGGCGCGCGCCGGATGTGGGTCGCCAATGTCGGCGATATCAAACCCGCCGAGCTTGCGATCGACTACTTCCTCAGCCTCGCCTGGGATATCGAGGGAACGCGCGGCCAGTCCGCCGAGACATGGACACGGCAATGGGCGGAGCAGACCCTCGGCACAGGGACAGGCGCGGCGGCAGCGGCGATCCTCGGCGACTACTACCGCCTCAACTTCGCGCGCCGTCCCGAACATCTCCAGTGGTATCTGCCGGGCGAAAAGCCCCACGCCAGCCCGCTCTCCATTGCCGAGGCCGACGAACGCCTGGCCGGATTTGCCGCCATGGAACGACGCCTCGCCGCGCTGCGCCCGCAGGTTCCGGAGGATCGTCAGGACAGTTTCTTCGAACTGCTGGACTATCCGGTCTCCGCTTCGGCCGCCGCCAACCGGCGCTTCTTCGCTGCCGAGGCCCACGATGCACTGCGCGACCGCGATCCGGCGGAAAGCTGGCGCCGCGCCCGCATCGCTGCCGAAGCAGACAGCACACTGACCGCGCTGACCCACCGCTACAACCGCGAGATCGCCAGCGGCAAATGGCGCGGGATCATGGCAGTGGAACCGGCGGACGGCCAATGGCGCAGCTTCCGCCAGAGCCTGCCGGTCGTGCCCGCTTTAGCATCGATTCCGGATGTCGCGCCTTCAACCGCGGCGCCCACAACCGCCGCCGCAGCACCGCTCCTGCGCCCCAACCAGTTCCTGCCCGCAAAGGGTTGGCGGCGGATCGACGGGCTTGGCCGCAGCGGCGCGCTGCTCGGTGCCGGTACGCCTTCCGCTCCCGCGCGGGCAGCGATCACCCTGCCCGCCGGAAACTGGCAGGCGGTGATCGACCTGCTGCCACTCTATTCTGCCGACACCGACGGCATTCTGCGCCTGACCGTCCGCATCGACGGCAAGGCCGAGACGCTGGAACTACCCCGCCGCACCGGCGACCGCGACTGGGCCATGGCGGTGCTGGACAACCGCATCGCCCGCCCCCTGAGCGGCACGCTCGGCGCAGGCCGACACGAGATTTCGCTCGAAGCGGGCGATCCCGCCGTAATGATCGAGGCGATCCGCTTCATACCTGCTGACAAGTTAAATACTCCGACTTAATAATCGTATCCAAGCGGGTCGCCCAAGAAGGCAGGCCCGGCAAAGAACAAGACGGTGAAGGATCCTGTAGTGCCCGAAAGCCAGAAGACGGCCGTGCGGCCCGTGCGCCTGCGAAACTACCTCGCTTACGGTTCCAACGACGTGCTCGGGGCCGGATCGATGGCGGTCATCTCGGGCTGGGTGCTGATCTTCTATACGCAGTTCTGCGGGCTTTCCGCCGGACAGGCCGCCACGATCTTCGCCGTGGCCCGCGTGCTGGACGCCTTCGCCTCGCCGATGATCGGCTATATCTCCGACCACTTCGGCACGACCGCGCTGGGCCGCCGGTTCGGACGGCGGCGCTTCTTCATCCTCGCCGCGATCCCGCTGCTGCCCAGCTTTGGCCTCATGTGGCTGCCGGGACAGACCTTCTGGTACTACCTCGTCAGCTATGTGCTGTTCGAGCTGATCTACGCAATGGAGATCATCCCGTTCGAAACGCTCGCCGCCGAGATGTCGAGCGACTACAGCACCAAGGCCAAGTTCGCGGGCTGGCGCATCCTGTTCGGGCAGGCCTCGGCGATCCTGGCGGGCTTCCTGCCGCTCTGGCTGATCGAGGCGCTGGGCCGCGACAGCGCCGATACCTTCTTCTACATGGGCCTGATCTTCGCCGCCCTGTTCATGGTGACGGCGGCCATGCTCTACCTGTTCAGCTGGGAGCGCCACGGCCCCGGCGGCATTCCTCTCCCGCCCGAACAGCGCCACTCGGCCAGCCCGCTGGAAGCACTGAAGGCGCTCTACCGCAACCTGTTCTCGACGATGCGCATCCGCGCCTTCCGGCTGCATCTGGGCATGTACCTCGGCGGCTACATCAGCCAGGACGTGTTCAACGCCGCCTTCACCTTCTTCGTGATCTTCGCGCTGGCGGGAACGACCGCGATAGCCTCCGGCCTGCTGGGGACGATGTATATCGTTCAGTTCCTGGCCGTCATCATCGCCATCAACATGGCCCTGCGCGCCTCGCCCAGCCGCGCCTACCAGGTCGCCGCCGCCAGCTTCGCAGCGGGCGCGCTCACCCTTATCGGCCTCTGGGCACTCGGCATCACTGCCGCCAGCCATATGATCTGGCTGCCGATCGTGCTGGCGGGCCTAGGACGCGGCGCGCTCAACTACATCCCCTGGGCGACCTACAACTACATGGCCGACGTCGACGAGATCGTCACCGGCAGCCGCCGCGAAGGCAGCTTCGCCGGAGTCATGACGTTCGTGCGCAAGGCGACCCAGGCCGCCGCGGTGGCGGGCGTGGGCTTCGTCATGCAGGCGGGCGGCTTCGTCTCCGGCGCGACGCAGCAGTCGGACGGGGCGATCCGCACCATCGCCCTGCTGCTGGGTATCGGCACCGTGGGCATGCTGGTGTTCGGCGTGATCGTCTCGCTGCGCTTCCGCCTCTCGCCCGCGACCCATGCGGTGCTGATGCGGGAGATCGAGCACTTGCGCTCCGGCGCCCGCACCCCGACCAGCGCCGAGGCACAGGCCGTGGTCGAGGACCTTTCAGGCTGGCGCTACGACCAGCTCTGGGGCCGCAATCCGCTGGTCGAGCAGGAAGCCGCGAACGGCGATGCCGGATTGACCCGCAGGCCGTCATCGTCCCGGACATGATCCGGAACGGCGCGAGTTAGCCGCGCGGCGGGCGATAGCCCACGGCTTCGCTGATCTCGCCCGCCGAGGCGACGATCGCCGCCACCAGATCGTCGACGATATCGTCGGTCAGATAGTGCGCCGCGCTGGCGATCGAGATCGCGATGCAGATCTGCCGCCGGGCGTCGCGGATCGGCACGGCCAGCGAACGCACGCCGTCGCCCAGTTCGCTGTCATGCAGCACATAGCCCCGCGCCTTGTGCTCGCGCATCAGCGCCACATATTCCTTGACCGCCTTGGCCGGGACCTTGCCGCCGTTCGCGGCACGGTAAAGCTCTTCCCAGACCGCCTCGTCCTCGTCGAGCAGCAGCGCCTTGCCGAGGCCGGTCTCGGCGATCGGGCGGCGGTCTCCGGGTGCCGTCGCCACGCGCAGGCGCTGGCGGCCGGTCACGCGGTCGAGGTGGCGGGACCAGTCGCCCTCGCGCTTGCCGACGAAGACGCAGAAACCGGTCTCGTCCGACAGCTTTTCCATGAACGGCCGCGCCACGCGCACGAAGTCGATCTGCTCGGTGGCCATAACGCCGAGTTCGAGCAGCTTGGGACCAAGCCCGAAGCCATCGTTCGTCACCGAAAGGTAGCCGCGCGACTTCAGCGCCTGCACCAGACGGTGGGCGGTGGTCTTGCTCATGCCCAGCTTGCGGGCAAGGTCGGCGGCGCGGATCGGGCCGCCGATCACTTCGTCCATGATGTCGAGCGCGCGCATCAGCGTCTGCGTGCCCTTGACCTCGACTTCGGGCTTGTCCTCGCGAAGTGCCGTCATCTTGCGTATCTTTCCCAGCTCGGCCCACTTTGCGGGACGAGACTCCAATTGTTCCACCTGCTCTATACCCTGTGGCGCAGCGGTCAATGGGAGACTCTCCGATGTGGAACGGTCGGGGATCAGGCGTGAGAGGCCCCCACCGCCGCCGCGATCTCGCTCTTCGTCGGATTGCGCCGCAAGGTGAGGCCGCCGTTCACCTGCAGGTTTTCGCCGGTCATGAAGCATTCGTCGCTGGCTAGCCAGACGGCTGCGGCGGCGATATCGTCCGAAGTGCCGATGCGGCCCAGCGGATAGCCGGCGAGAAACGCATCGAACAGGCCCGGCACCTGCTTCGCATCCGCGGTCATCGGCGTGTCGGTCAGTCCCGGAGAGATCGAGTTCGCCCGCACACCTTCGCCGCCGAATTCGTTCGCCACGCAGCGGATCACGTGGTCCGTCCCCGCCTTGGTGCCCATGTAGGCAGCGTGATCGTCGAGCATGATCGTCGCCGTGGCCGAACTGATCTGGATGATCGAGCCGCCCTGCCCGCCGCGGCTGCGTGCCATGCGGCGCAGCATCGCCTGGAAGAAGTGGAACGGGCCGACGTACTGGAGCATCGTCATCGCCATCACGTCTTCGTGCGTGGTGTCGAGGAAGGGCCTGAGCAGCCCCCAGCCGGTGGCGTTCACGGCAATGTCGATGCCGCCCAGTTTCGCCGCGCCCGCCTCGGCCAGCGCTTCCACGCTCCGTTCATCGGTGAGGTCGCAGGGGGTCCATTCGCAGGCGTTCTGCGCGGCGAAGTCTGCCAGCACCGCCTCCTTGCGCCCCGATACCAGCACCCGCGCGCCTTCGGCCAGGAAACGCCGGGCGATGTGCTGGCCCATGTTGTTCGCGCTGCTCGCACCCAGAATCACGGCGCGCTTGCCTTGCAGTCGTCCCATCATCATCTCCCGTGCTTGTGCGGAAGGGCCTACCACGTCGATGGAAGGCCCGTTCCTGACCAAAATAGGAGTGGCCCCCGGCCCGCCCAGCGGCGACAACTCGCACAGAAATCAACGCGCGAAGGCAGAGGAACAGGCAGTCATGGATCTTGGACTGAAAGGCAGGAAGGTCATTCTCACCGGCGGCAGCCGCGGCATAGGCCGCGCCGCGCTGGAGATCTTCGCCGCGGAAGGCTGCGACGTCGCCTTTTTCTCGCGCAATGCCGAACAAGTCGCCGAAACCGTTGAAACGCTGGCGCGCCACGGCGGCATCGTGATTGGCGAGGTGCTCGACATGCTGGACCACGGCGCTTACGTCGAATGGCTGAAATCCGCCGCCGACAGGCTGGGCGGCTGCGATGTGTTCGTCCCCGGCGCCAGTGCCTCCGGCTCCGGCGCGACCGGAGACTGGGAAGCCTGCTTCGCCGCCGATATCAAGGGCACCGTGCTCGGCTGCGAGACCTTGCAGCCTTACCTCGAAGCGTCCGGCTCCGGCGCGATCGTCATCATGGCTTCCACGGCGGGCACCGAGACCTTCATCGTACCCCAGGCCTACAACGCCATGAAGGCGGCTCTGATCGCCTATTCGGGCCAGTTCAGCCAGATGGTCGGGCCGCTGGGCATCCGCGTGAACTGCGTCTCGCCCGGCCCGATCAAGTTCCCCGGCGGCAACTGGGAAGCGATCGGCGCGGCCATGCCCGAACTCTACCAAGCGACCGAGGCCGCTTTCGCACTCGGCCGCTGGGGCGGGCCGGAGGAAGTGGCCCGCACTATCGTCTTCCTTGCCAGCCCGGCCTCTTCCTACACCACCGGCACCAACGTGGTGGTGGACGGCGGCTATACCAAGCGCGTCCAGTTCTGAAGCTCATCCTCCGACATGGAGCTGGCGGCGGTCCTCAGGGGCCGCCGCCTTTTTTTGACGCCGATCTGCGCACCGCCCCGCAGCACCTGTGCAAATTGTCAGTTCGGGTATCAGTCGAATTCGTAGCATAGTGATGCAGTAAAGTCGGCTACACGAATAGTCGGGGAGAGGGAGGAAACCATGGCATCCGCACGTCGTCGCGGAGCGTTGCTTGTCGCACTTTCGACAAGCGCGCTCACTTGCATCATTTCTCCGGCCAATGCCCAGAGCGAAGCGCCGATACCGGCCCCCGCTCCGCAACAGGCCACGATCGATACCACCGAAATCATCGTCACTGCCCGCAGGCGTTCGGAAACCCTGCAATCGACCCCGGTCGCCATCACCGCCGTCAACACCGCGATGCTGGAAAACAAGGCCGCGGTGAACATCGGCGACTTGCAGGGCACGGCACCCGGCCTGCTCATCACCCAGCAGAACTCGGGCGCGCAGGCGGCGAACATCTCGATCCGCGGCCTGACTTATGCCGATATCGAGAAGTCGCAGACACCGACCGTCGGCGTCGTCGTGGACGGTGTGACCATCGGCACCAATACCGGCCAGCTCCAGGACGCCTTCGACATTGCCCAGATCGAGGTCCTGCGCGGTCCGCAGGGCACGCTGTTCGGCGCAAATACGATCGGCGGCGTCATCAACATCACCCGCACCAAGCCGACCATGGAACCCGGCGTGAAGGCCGAGTTTACCTATGGCCGCTGGAACACCTGGGCAGGCAAGGCCATCGTCAACTACGGCGACGGCGAGACCTGGGGCATCAAGGGCTGGTACTTCCACAACGAGTCCGACGGCTTCTACCGCAACGCCATTCGGGGTACCCGCGCGGGCGGCAGCAAGGGCGACAGCTACGGCGCCAGCCTGCTGTTCGAACCCACCGGCAGCGGTTTCGACGCCCAGCTCAGCGTCGAGAACGTGGTCCAGAGCTTCGAGCCGGTGGTCAGCAATCTCACCAACAGCACCGAGATGTTCTGCGGATTGATCCCCGCCAACGAGTGCAACCGCAACAACACCAGCGACCTCTACACGGTGTTCACGCTGCCCGCGAAGAGCAAGTACCGCGCCCCCAACGCCACCTTGCAGATGAACTACGATGCAGGGCCGGTCAAACTCAGTTCCATCACCGGCTGGCGGCACAGCAAGGAAAACCAGACGCAGGACTTCGACGGTTCATCTACCGATCTCTACTATGTCGACCGCCGCCAGAAGTACACGCAGTGGAGCCAGGAACTGCGCGCCGCCGGAAACCTCTTCACCGGCTTCGACTATGTCGTGGGCGCCTACTACTTCCACTCGAAGTACGACCTGACCCAGTGGACGCGCTTCTTCGGCTTCGATCCCTCGGTCCCGCCGATGGAGTTCGACCAGAACCCTCAGACCAATGTGGGCAAGACCACCAGTTACGCCTTCTTCGGAGACTTCAACTGGGCCTTCGCCGACAAGTGGCGCCTCTCGTTCGGCGGCCGCTGGTCGCATGACAACAAGAAGCTGACCAACAGCTTCGCGCAGGCCGGGCTGATCGGCTCGGGCGACGCCAACTTCACCAAGTTCACCCCCAAGGTCGGCATCGACTATCGCCCGAACAGTGACGTGATGCTCTATGCCAGCTGGTCGCGCGGCTATCGTTCCGGCGGTTTCAGCCCGCGCGCCGCCACAGCGGATACCGCCAGCACGCCGTTCCAGCCCGAAACCGTGGACGCCTACGAGATCGGCGCCAAACTGGCCGCGTTCAACCGGAAGCTGGAAATCAACCTCGCCGGCTACATCTCCGACTACAAGGACATGCAGCAGAACCTGACCGTTCCCGGCGGCCCGTTGGGCAACCAGACGATCACCGGCAACGTGCCCGGCGGCGCGATGATCAAGGGTATCGAGATGGACGCCACGCTGCACGTTACGCAGCAACTGACGATCACCGCCTCGTCCGCCTACATGAAGTCGCACTTCCGCAACTTCGTTACGGGCGGCGCCTATAACGGCCTGATCGTGCCCTTCGACTATTCGGCGAACCGGCTGATCTATGCCCCGAAGTTCACCGGCTCGGTCAATGCGGACTACACCGTGCCCACCAGCTTCGGCAAAGTCGTGGCGACCGCGGGCTGGCGCCATATCAGCCCTTACGACGAGCAGATCTCGCAAGCCTCGCTGACGCCGGTCACGGACGGTTCCGGCACTGTCACCGGCGTCGTGGTGAACGGCAACGATCCGCGGGTGCGTACGACAACGCAGGATCTCGTCGATGCCAGCCTGACGGTGAACTTCGATATCGGCGACAAGGAAGCCTACGTGCGCCTGTTCGGTCGCAATCTCCTCAACGAGAAGACGACCACACATGCCTTCACCGTCGCCGGGCTGTTCTCGTTCGGCATGGCGCTCGAACCGCGCACGTATGGCGCCACGGTCGGCGTGAAGTTCTAAACAAGGAAGGGTTGAGAAGCATGGGTCGTCTGGAAGGCAAGATCACGCTGGTTACCGGCGCCGGGAACGAACGCGGCCTCGGCGCCGCCACTGCCCGGCGCTTTGCGGAGGAAGGCGCCTTCGTCTACCTGACCGACCTCGATGCGGGCGGCGCGGAAAAGGTTGCCGCCGCGATCCGCGAGGCGGGCGGCCAGGCCGAGGCGCTGGCGCAGGACGTGACCAGCGAGGCAGACTGGGAAGACCTGTTCCAGACGATCGAGAAAGGCCATGGGCGGATCGACGTGCTGGTCAACAATGCCGGTATCGCCGTGCTCAAGCCGCTGGCCGCGCTTTCCCTCGCCGACTGGGAGAAGCAGAACAAGGTCAATCTCGACAGCGTGTTCCTCGGCACGCGGCGGGCGGTGGAACTGATGCGAAAGACCGGCGGCGGCGGATCGATCGTCAATCTTTCGTCGATCGGCGGCCTCGTCGGCGTGCCGATGTGCGGGGCCTATGGTGCGGCCAAGGGCGGGGTGCGGATTTTCTCCAAGGTGGTCGCGATGGAATGCGCGGCGGAGGGCATCCGCTGCAACTCGGTCCATCCCGGCATGATCGAGACCGCCATGCAGGACGTCGCCCGCAGCGACAATCCGGAAGGCTTCAAGGAGATCGTCGCCTCGATCCCGATGAAGCGCATGGGGCATCCGCTGGACATCGCCAACATGATCCTGTTCCTCGCCAGCGACGAGGCGAATTATATCACCGGCGGGGAATTCACGGTGGACGGCGGTGTGACGGCGATGTGAGTGGGGAGCGAGCGGCTATGTTGAGCGGCTGGTGCAACGCTGAATTCACTCGCCAATATACCCGTCCGTCCATATCCCTCCATCAGCGCATATAATCTCGTCGCCCCCGCGAAGGCGGGGGCCCCGCTTCCTTCGCGCGACGCCGCAAGAACAAGCGGGATCCCCGCCTTCGCGGGGATGACGAGGTTTGGGTGCTGGGCTCCTGGCTCTGAGTTCTGGGTTGTGACTTTCGGGGTGCGGCCTCGGCTCTCCCAACCTCGGCCAGATCAGACCCGCACCACCACCTTGCCGATATTCTTCCCCGTCAGCATCCGCTCGTAAGCATCGAGCACGTTCTCGATCCCCTGCGTCTCGTCGAACCGCACCGCGAGCTTCCCTTCATCGAGCCACTTGCGCAGAACCGGCAGGAATTCCGCCCCGCGTTCGAGGAAGTCGGGGATGAAGAACCCCTCCACCCGCAGCCGCCGCATCAGGATCTGGTCGAAACGCGCCGGTCCCGGCATCGGCGCGTCGCTGTCGTAACCGGCCACCATGCCGCAGATCGCGACGCGGCCGTAATGCGCCATGTTCGGCAGCACCGCATCGAGGATCGGCCCGCCGACATTGTCGAAGAACGCCCCGATCCCGCCCTCGCAAGCCGACAGCCGTGCCTCGACATCCTCGCTGCGATAGTCGATCGCCATGTCCACGCCGAGGTCCTCCAGCAGGTAGCGGCACTTCTCCGCCCCCCCGGCGATACCGACGACCCGCGCGCCGAGATTGCGCCCGACCTGACAGGCGAGGCTCCCCGTCGCCCCCGCCGCCGCCGAGACCACCAGCCACTCACCGGGCCGCACCGCCGCCACTTCCCTGACGCCGACATAGGCGGTCCAGGCATTCATCCCCAGCGCGCCGAAATGCTGGCGCGGATCGCTGACGGTCTCGTCCACCGCCTCCAGCCCGGCCAGCGCGGGCACGACCACCGCCTGCTCCGCCCATTGCCCGAAACCGCGCACCAGCGTGCCGACCGGAAAAGCCGGATCGCGCGTCTCGCTGACCCGGCCGAGCACCAGCCCGACCATCTTCGCGCCAAGCGGTAGTGGCGGCTGATAGCCATCGGTGCGCGGGCTCATCCACATGCGGGTGCCCGCATCCATCGACAGCCACTCGGCGGCGATGCGCACTTCGCCCTCGCCCAGCGGCGCCGGGGCTTCCTTGCAAAGACTGAGAAAACGGCCGAAGTCCTGATTGCCTTCGGGATGGCGATCGAGCCGCCAGAAACGGTTGCCTGTCAAATGAACTCTCCCAGTGAACGCGTAACGTCACCCGCGCCCGCCCCCTCGCCACCTGACCAAACAGCTAGGGCTATCCGTTTGCACAGGCCCTCGCGTGCCCCCGTGGTTCTACCAAGGCAGGAACAAAGAAAACATGCGGGAGGCCCTGAAATGCGATTCTCGAAATCCGCCCTGCTCACGTCGACCATGCTGACGATGACGCTCCTGTCCCTCCCCGCAGCCGCGCAGGAAGCGGCGGCGCCGCTGCCCCAGGAACAGCCCCCGCAGGACGAGGCCGCGACCGGCGGCATCAAGGAAATCATCGTCACCGCCCGCAAGCGGCAGGAAACCGTGCAGGACGTGCCCGTCGCCGTCACCGCCATTTCCGCCGAGCAGATCGCCTCGCGCGACATCACCAGCGTCGAGAAGATCGCCGCGATCGCCCCCCAGTTCAACGTCGGCCGCGCCTCCAACGGTTCGGGCGCGCAGCTCACCCTGCGCGGCATCGGCTCGTCCTCAACCTCGATCGGCATCGAACAGTCGGTCGCGGTCGTCGTGGACGGCGCCTATTACGGCCAGGGCCGCGTGATCCAGGAAGGCTTCTTCGACCTTGCCCGCGTCGAAGTGCTGAAAGGCCCGCAGGCGCTGTTCTTCGGCAAGAACGCGACTGCCGGGGTCATTTCCATCACCACCGCCGACCCCACGCCGACCCCGGAATTCCAGATCAAGGGCGGCTACGAGTTCCGCAGCCAGCAATGGCGCGTCGAAGGCTATGCCTCGATGCCGCTGACAGAAACGCTCGGTATCCGGCTGGCCGCGCGCTATTCGAAGATGGAGGGTGGCTACTACCGCAACGTCGCCGACGACATCGTCTATACCGAAGTGGATTCCGCCAGCGTGCTCGCGGGCGGAAACGGCGATCCCACCTCGCATATCGCCGCGCCCGCCGCGCACAAGGCGCCGGGCGAGGAGGAATTCCTCGCGCGCGGCACCCTGAAATGGGAGCCGACCAGCCGCCTCACCGTCAGTCTCAAGGGCAGCGTGGACTTCAACACGGTCAACAATTCCTCGTGGAACTACGTCGCCTTTGCCTGCGGCGACGGCAGCACCTCGCAGCTCAACGGCTATGCCTGCGGCAAGCACTTCATCACCCACCAGAACAACATGCCGGTCGATGTCGCCGCCAGCTTCCCCTTCGCCAAGAAGGACGGCGCGCTCTACAACCGCTACCGCTCGGCAGCCGGAACGCTGAACGTGACTTACGATGCCGATCAGTTGCAGTTGTCGTCGGTCACCAACTACCAGTGGAACAACAACCGCTGGGCCTGCGCCTGCGACTTCCAGTCGAGCAACAGCGCGGGCGGTCCGGGCAGCAACTGGGCGACCGAGAACTCCTCATGGAAGGCCTTCAGCCAGGAATTCCGCGCGCTGACCCAGTTCGACGGCCCGTTCAACATGATGCTGGGCATGCTCTACCAAAAGACCCGGCGCGACTTCGAGCAATACGTGCTGGTCGGCGGCGTTTCCAATTCCGCCGCGCCTGCCGGGCTAGAGCATGTCGCCACCGCCAAGACCAGCTTCACCAAGGGCGAGACGATGGCCGTCTTCGGGCAGATCACCTACAAGATCCTGCCGACGCTCGAACTGGCGGGCGGCGCGCGCTATTCGGACGAAACCAAGGACAGCTACTTCACTCAGTTCTACAACAACCCGCTGGTCACGACCATCTTCCGCGATCAGTTCGACCCCGACGGCCTCGGCCAAGTGACCGCCCGCCAGCACTTCACCAACTGGTCCCCGGAAGCGACGCTGACCTGGAAGCCGACCGAAGACCTCATGGTCTACGGCGCCTACAAGACCGCGTACAAGTCCGGTGGGTTCTCGAACGGCGGCATCAACTCGAAGCTTTCCAGCGATCCGACCGCCGACCTGACCTTCGATCCCGAGAAGGCGGAAGGTTTCGAACTGGGCTTCAAGTCCACCCTGCTGAACCGCCAGCTGCGCTTCAACGTCACCGCCTTCAACTACAAGTACAAGAACCTGCAGGTCGACTTCTTCAACTCGCCGATCTTCGCGTTCCAGACCCTGACTGCCGACGCCCGCACCAAGGGCGTCGAGGCCGAGTTCCAGTTCGCGCCCAACGGCATTCCCGGCTTCGACCTGCACGGCTCGGTCAACTACGACAAGGCACGCTATACCGACTTCCCGCTCGCGCCCTGCTATGCCGGGCAGACTCCGGCGGAAGGCTGTAACCTGGCGGGCAATAGCCGTCAGGACCTCAGCGGCCAGACGCTCTCGGTGGCGCCGCGCTGGACCGGCAATCTCGGGGTCAATTACGAGATGTCGGTGGGGCAGACGATGAAGCTGGGCCTCAACGTCGATGCCAAGTATTCCGGCTCCTATCTCGCCTCGGCCTTCGGCAACCCGCTGTCGCGCCAGGGCAAATACGTGACGCTCGACGCCGGGCTGCGCTTCGGCGCCGAGGACGACAACTGGCAGCTCGCCGTCATCGGCAAGAACCTGACCAACCGCTTCTACGTCACCGGCGTGGTCGACGGCCCCTCGACCGGCAGCGGCACCGGCACGCCCGGCGGCATCCGCGCCGACCAGCTCGGCTTCGGTACGCTGCCGAGGACGGTCATGGTCGAAGTCAGCAAGAAGTTCTGAGGGTATCCGTGAGGAAGGGGCCGGTTCGAAGGAAGACCGGCCCCCTTCTTTTTGCCTATTGCCGAAGCTTCCCTTGCCCCCATTCCCGCCGTCACCCTGAACTTGTTTCAGGGTCCATCTGGCCGATAGGCCGTTGTCATAATTGGCAAACCGAAAGCGCGGCTGGCCGAACAGCGCTCCGGCCTCAACTGCGCGATGGATCCTGAAACAAGTTCAGGATGACGAGTTATGAAGGCTATGCTGTGCGCCTCGAATAACGGAGAGAACGATCCTCAACACCCCTTCGGCGCGTGCTGGCGGTGGATGTTGCGGAAAGACCTGCTCCTGAACAGCCAGCGGCCATCCAGCTTCACGCAAGTATCCTCATAGACGCCCCGGTCACGCATCGTCACGCCGTCCCGGTCGTAGATTTCCGAGGTATAGCTGCGCATCGTCGCGCTCTCGCCCGAGACTTCGATCGAACCGGGCCAGGCCTCGAACATAATCCCCGGATAGGCCTTCATCGCTTCGATCCACATGGCGACGATCGCCGGACGCCCCCGAGTGGTGCCAAGTTCGGGATAGTCCGGCAGCGACCATTCGGCATCCTCGGCCCATGTCGCGCCCCAGGTTTCAGCGTCGCGGCGCGTCACCGCGTCGGCGTAAGTCTCCAACAGCTCGCGGATGGCGAGGCGGTCCTCGAAAGGTCCGGTATAGGGCATGGTTCTCTCCTCAAACTTCGACCGGACGCTCGTGCGGCCCCGGCGGCACATCCGGCACCGCGACTTCGATCATGCCGCCCGCGACGCGCAGATCGAAGCGGCGCAAGTCGGCATAAGCGCCGCCGATGCAGCGCCCGGTCGCCGTCTCGAACCGGGCGCCGTGGAGCGGGCACATGATCGCCCCGCGCCGCACTTTGCCGCCGGACAGCAGCGCCGCCTGATGCGTGCAGCGGTCGTTGACGGCATTGAAGCCGTCATCCGTGCGCACGACCAGCACACTCCAGCCCGCGATCCGCGCCGCCAGCTTGCCTTCCTCGGGGAACTCCGCCTCGGCCACCAGGGCGTGCCACACATCGCTCATCGTTTCAGATCCGGACAAGGGTCTTTCCTATGGTACGGCCCGACATCAGATCGATGAAGGCCTCGGGGAGTTTCTCGAAACCGTCGCGCACATTGGCGAGCGGCTTCAGCTTGCCTTCCGCCACCCAGCCATCGAGTTCGGCCTGCGCCTGCGCCAGCACATCGGGATAGTCGTAAGTGATGAAGCCCTGCATGCGGATGCGGTTGACCACCAGTTGCCAGAGCGTGCGCACGCCGTGGGGATGATCGGCATCGTTGTACTGCCCGACCATGCCGCAGACCGCGACGCGGCCGTGCAGCCGCATCAGCGGCAGTACCGCCTCCAGAACTTCGCCGCCGACATTGTCGAAATAGACGTCCACCCCCTCCGGCGCCGCTTTGGCGATCTCGGCGACGATGTCGGGCGCGGCGCGATAGTCGATGGCGGCATCGAAGCCGAGATCGCGGATCACCGCCGCCTTTTCCGCCGAACCGACAAGACCGATCACCTTGCAGCCCCTGGCCCTGGCGATCTGCCCCACGGTGGAGCCGGTCGCCCCGGCGGCTGCGCTGACCACCACGGTCTCGCCCGGCTTCGCCTCGCCCACCGCGAAAAGCCCGACCCAC
Source organism: Novosphingobium sp. BL-S-20 (assembly GCF_055521635.1). Lineage (NCBI taxonomy): Bacteria > Pseudomonadati > Pseudomonadota > Alphaproteobacteria > Sphingomonadales > Sphingomonadaceae > Novosphingobium > Novosphingobium sp. BL-S-20. The sequence continues at coordinate 170,430 of NZ_CM145493.1, forward strand.
GCCGTCAACCCCACCGGGCCGAGCGCGCCCATGTAGTGATGCAGCGGCATGTCGGGCTGCCGATGGACTTTCTCCAACCCCCAGGCCTCGCCCGAGAGCACGTAGTGGTCCGACCATGTGGCAAAGGCCCGCACGAAAGTGCCGACCGGATAGTCCGCATGGTTGGAGACCACGACCTCGCCCAGCGACATGCCGTTGATCGGCGCCCCCAGCGCGACCGGCTCGATATAGCTCGGCCGGTCGTCCAGAAAGCCCCGGATCGCCGGATCGACCGAACCCACCCGCATCGCCACCAGGAACTCCCCGGCGCCCGGCTGCGGCATTTCGGTTTCCCGAAGTGCGAAGTCTTCCGGCACCGGCACCCCATTGGGTCGCCGCGCCAGCACGATCTGTCTGACCTTTCCCATCCCCGCAGCTTAACCGCGCGCGGGCGGCGCGGACTGCTAGTCGAAACGCTAGGTTCGGGAATTTCCGGGGTTTGCCACAATTCGCACCGGAAAAGAGGAACAGCGCCATGACGATGAGTCCCGACCAGATGATCGATTTCGTCGATCGCCTCTATGCCGCCACCGGTGCGGGCGACTGGGACACCGCCTCCGCCATGCTCACCGAGGATTTCGTCGCCCACGAGGCGGACGGGCTACCGATGGCGGGCGAATATCGCGGCCGGAACGGCCTGCGCGACCTCTATGCCAAAGTCATGGGCCTCTGCGATGTCGTCGCGCTGGACCGGATCGAGACGACGGCGGGCAAGGACTATGCCGTGACCATCCTTGCGCTGCGCTTTGCCGATCCCGCGCTGCCGCCCGCCGAAATCTGCGAACGCTTCCGCTTCCGCGACGGCAAGTGCTGCGAGATCAAGCCGTTCTACTACGATCCGGCGCCTTTCATCGCCGCCAGCAAGGCGAAAACAGCCGCTATCTGAAGAAGCCCACGGGTCGCACCGGGCAAAAAACAATCGGTTGTGAAACGGCGGCAGGGAACCGCCGGACTTCCCATGATTTCAGATAATAAGAACGCGCTGTGCAGGCGGAAATCGCGGAAATCCGCGAGCTACCTCCAAAGAAATGCACAGAAAGCTCCGGCAGACCGTTCTTTATCCGCGCCGAAATGCTATGCTCGCAGGCGCAGCAATCAGCATGGGACTCACGAATGCCGAAGGACGCCACGGTTTACTCGCTAGATTCCACGAATCCCAGGACCGCTCCGTCCAAGCCGACTTTGAACGACCAGCTCGCCGCGATCCTCGATGATCTGCGCGAGCGGATCGGCGAAGCGGACGAGATCACGCTGGATTTCAAGGGCAAGCTCCACGTCCATCTCGACGTGAAGAAGGGCGAAGACCTGCCGCTGGTCGAAGCCAAGCTTTCCGCGCTGGGTGACGGCATGTTCTCGCAGATCAGCCGCGGTTCGACGCCGAACCACCCGTTCTCGCACCGGGTCAGCGCCCTGGTGACGATCTAGGAGCTGTTGCCGTCAGGCCAGCTTGGCCGCGTAGATCAGGCGTCCTTCGCCAAGATGGTCGAACGCGCGGCTGAGCAGGCTGTCGCCCACCGCCAGGCAGCCCTGGCTCCGTCCCAGCTTGCCATGCGCGCCGATCATGTTCGGCTCGGCATACCACGCGCCGTGAATCACGATGGCCCGTTCCAGCGCATTGCTGTTGGTGGGGTCCAGCCCGACCAGCCGCTGCGAACGGCCGTGCCCGCCATAGTAATAATCCGAGGTCAGATAGGCGCCCTCGCTGCTGGCGTTCGACCCCATCCGGTTCGAGAATCGCTGCAACCAGCCGGTATGCGCTGGATCGGACCCGCTGCCATGCGCGACATGAAGCGAAGTGGTCTTGCGGTTTTCGAGGTCCACCAGATGGAACCGCGGCTGCGACGAGGAAGACGAGAAATCGACGATCCCGATCCGGTCGCCCTTCACGCGCCGGTCGTGCCGATCGAGCGCCTTCATCGCCGCGTCGAACAGTTCGGGGCGTACCCCATCCGGTTCGAAGCGCACCGGCATCGGCATGAGCTGCGGCTCGGCAGCAGGCCTGACCGAAGGAATCGCCCCGATGGCCGGGCCGCTGCGCGGCTGGACGAGCGAAGGCGCACGCGATCGGTCCGGAAATGCGGATGAAACGGCGCGAGCGGCAGATGATGACGACGCTGCGAACGCACTGGCTGCAACGATCAGATTGCGACGGCTGAATTTCATATTGTCGCTGCCATATAGCGATTCCGTCGACAAAGTCTTGGTCAGATTCGCATCGTTCGCCACAAGCTCTTGTCCCCACCTCGAAAGACAAGGAAGGATCATACATCATGACCTCGGCCCGATCCGCTGCACTTTCGAGTGAGGACTACCGCCAGGCGGTGGCGACGATCATCCGTAACCTCCAGAAGCACGAGGATTTGTCGGATAGCCAAATGGCCGAGCGGCTGGGCTGCTCGGTCGGCACGATCCGCAATGCGAAAGGCCGGGCGACGAGTCTCGACCCGCTGATTCTCGCGCGAATCGAGCGCCTGTTCGGCCCCGGCGCGATCGATGCGTTCCTGGCCCTGGGGCAGGTCCGCGCGGTTCCCCTGCCCAGCGCCCGGATGCCGATGGACCCCGTGCTCGCCATCGTCGAGGCGCTGCATTCCATCGTCGAGGTCCAGGCGGTGGACAGCGAGGGCGGTTCGCGAATCACCGGCAAGGAACTCGGCCGGATCATCGAGGAACTGCGGCACGGGCGCACCGCGCTCGACGCCTTGATTGCGCGGGCGGAAGCCATTCGCTGATCTGCAACGAAGGGATCGCGACCAGACGGCGGATCGGCGACCTGCACGCTCCCTAAGAAATGCGTCCACGTCGCGGAGCACGAGTTGCGTAATTACTCCGTCTAATTGCGTTTTGCGCATCACCATATGAGTATTGCTGAAGTGCGACAACAGCGTGCCACCTTGCGCCTCTGCCCTTGCCGCCGCGAACACCGCTGAGCCGGGCAACTGCGGCAAACTGCAAGAAAATCGAGATATTTGCGTTACTCAACCGTCGCACGGGCGCCGGATGTCCTACTCTCGACGTTAGAAAAACTTTTTTGTCAACCAAATCACTGGAGATTAGCCCTCGCGTCGATTTTCTAGTCCGACAAAAGGGGCATATTGTCGTGTATCGTCTCAGCGGCGCCTTGGCGCTTCTCCTTACCAGCACCTCGGTCTTCGCGCAGGAAGCCCAGCAACAACCGAGAACCGAAACGTCGGGAACGGGCGCCGAAGACACGCAGCGCGCCGACATCATAGTCACCGGCATCCGCAAGAGCCTGGCCGATTCACTGGCCGTGAAGCGCGATTCGGCCCAGGTTGTCGATGCCATCTCGGCGGAGGACGTCGGCAAGTTCCCCGACAAGAACATCGGCGAAGCGCTCCAGCGCATCACCGGCGTGCAGATCACCCGCAGCGGCGGCGAAGGACAGGCGATCACCATCCGCGGTGCCGACGCCTCGCTCAACCGTGTCGAGATCAACGGCCAGACGGCGCTTTCCACCTCGATCGCGGCAGCAGCGGGCAACGGCAGCAACCGCGCCGTCGATTTCCGCGACTTGCCCGCCGAATTCGTCTCGCGCCTCGAAGTGCTGAAGTCCGCCACCCCGGACATGACCGAGGGCGGCCTCGGCGGCACCGTGCGCGTCATAACTCGTCGCCCCTTCGACGCCAAGGAAGGCTACCTCGCCGGCTCCGCGCAGGGCATCTACAACGAGCTGGCCGACAAGGTGGACCCCAAGTTCGCGGTGATCGGCTCGAAGCTCTTCGCGCATGACACCATCGGCGTCCTGATCTCGGGCACTTACGAAAACCGCACGATCCGCTACGATCAGGCCCGCACCACCGGCTGGCGCCAGGTCGAGACCACGCAGCCCGCCACGCCGGCTGCACACAACTGCCTCTCGGGCCGCAACCAGGCGCGCTGCGTCGACCTCGACGGCAGCGGCTTCGGCGACTTCTATCCCGACATCCCGCGCTACATCACCGCCACCGAACCAACCAAGCGCTACGCCGTCAACGGCATCCTCGAATGGCGCCCCAATGACGACTTCCGTGCCTATGTCGAAGGCACTTACACCCGCAGCGATACGACCTCGGACGACCAGTACCTTCAGCTCAGCACCACCCAGTCGGTTGCGAACGGCGGCATCGATCCCAGCGGCGTCGTCATCCGGGACGAGACCGCACAGACCGTGACCTTCATCAACGGCTCCAATGCCGGTTCGGGGCCGAGCGTGAACTATCGCAGCGTGATCGGCACGCTCAACCGCCGCACCTTCAACGGCATTCTCGGCGCCGAGTGGACCACCGGCAAGTTCCGGTTCTCCGCGCGCGGCACTTATGCCGCCTCGCGCGTGCTGAACGACGAAGTGGACGTGACCGCCTCTGTCTCCGGCAAGGATGCGCTGCCGTGGATCACGATCGACTACAACAATTCGCAGAACGCGCCGCAGATCATCCTGCCGATCGACACCACGACCACCCAGGGCATCAACACCCTCTCGGTCGAAGCCCGTCCCCGCCTCAACAAGCAGCGCGAGACCGGCGGCAAGTTCGATGCAGAATACAAGCCCGATGAGAGCGGGTTCCTGACCTCACTGAAGAGCGGCATCGAGCTGAACCAGCTGGTCTCCAGCAGCCGCTTCCAGAACGCGGTCTATACGCTGAACGGCATCACCGGGCAGACCACGCTGACCCGCTCGGGCGTGACCGGCACCCAGGTGCTCGGCACGACGACCCCGGCGGCGCAGCTCACCAATATCCGGGACCTGCTGAACACATACGGCGGCATGGGCGACGGCAACTTCTTCAAAACCGGCGATCTCGGCTTCTCGGGCATCGACCGCTGGTGGAACCTCGGCGACAATCTGGCCAATGCCGTGGGCATCCCCGATCCCTACACCAGCATCTCGCCGCTCGACACCTACCGGGTCAAGGAAAGCACCGTGGCCGGGTATTTCCAGGGTTCGTTCAACGCCGACCTCGGCTTCGACCTCTCGGGCGTGGTCGGCGCGCGCCTCGTCCATACGCGCACGGTTTCCAGCGGCAGCCAGAGCACCGACGGCGTCATCACCCCCGCTCGCTACAGCGGCGAATATACCGTGCTGCTGCCCTCGCTGAACCTGCGCGCCGAAGTGATCCCGCGCAAGCTGGTGGTGCGCGCCACGGCATCCGACGTTCTCGCCCGCCCGGCGCCTTCGCAGATGGCGCCGAACGTCCGGCTCGATTCCGTCGCCCTCACCGGCTCGCGCGGCAATCCGGGCCTCAAGCCCTATCGCGCCTGGCAGTACGACCTCGGTTTCGAATACTACCTTTCGCGCACCAACTACGTTTCGGTCACGGCGTTCCGCAAGGACATCAAGTCGTTCATCGACACGCAGAGCCAGGAAGAGGAGATCGACGGCCAGGTCTATACGATCCGGCTGCCGGTCAACGGCACCCAGCACGTGACCATCCAGGGCTTCGAGGCGGGCGCGCAGCTCGGGCTGGACTTCCTGCCCGGCCTGCTCGGCAACTTCGGCGTGACGGCCAACTACACCTTCAACAGCGACAGCGGCTACGAGGGCAAGGACTACTTCACCGGCGCCTCGCTGCCGTTCCCCGGCGTCTCGCGCAACAGCTACAATGCCTCGCTGTTCTACGACGACGGCCGCTTCGCCATTCGCGGGTCGTACAACTGGCGCAGCCGCTACCTGATCAATGCGGTCGATCGCGGCAACAACCCGTCGTTCGGCGAGTCCTTCGGCCAGTTCGACGCTTCGGCGAGCTATGTCATCAACCCGCATGTCTCGGTGTTCCTGGAAGGTGTGAACCTCACCGATTCGACGCGGATCGAGAACGCCAACAGCGTCTATCGCCGCAACGTGATCGAGACCTACGGCCGCCGCATCTACTTCGGCGTGCGGGCCAAGCTGTGACGCTTCCGGGACTTTCCCGGCGCACGATAGTAACGGGGCTGGCAGGAGCATGTCTCCTGCCGGCTCCGGCTTTCGCGCGTGGCGGCGAGCGGAGACTGTTCTCGGACAATTTTCGCGACGGCCTGAACCAGTGGCGGATCGAGGCGGAAACCCCGGCACAGGTTTCCGTGGCGGACGGCGTGCTCGATATCGAAGCCCCTGCCGGCCTGACCTTGTGGTTCCTGCCCCGCCTCGAAGGCCGGATCGCCATCGACTACGAAGCCCAGGCCGTCTCCGCAGGCGGCGCGCATGACCGGGTGAGCGACCTCAACTGCTTCTGGATGGCTGAGGACCCCGCCGCGCCCACAGGTGATGCCCTGGCCCACCCGCGCTCGGGCAAATTCGAGGACTACGATACCCTCGAAACCTACTACGTCGGCCTTGGCGGCAACGGCAATTCCACCACCCGCTTTCGCCGCTATGTCGGCAAGCCCGGCGTGCGGCCGCTGCTGCCGGAAAACGACCGGCGCGCACCGGAAGACATGCTCACCGCCAACCGCTGGCAGCGCATCCGCCTGACCGCAGACGGCCCCCGGATCGGGTTCTTCCGCGACGGCAGGCCGCTGTTCGCCTTCGACGATCCAAAGCCCCTGACCGGCGGCCACTTCGCGCTGCGTACCACCGCCAGCCATCTGCGGCTGCGCCGTTTCACCGTTTCCCGTCTCGCTTGATTTCAGGAATGTCCATGCCCTGCTCACGTCGTGCACTACTGCGCGCCGGTCTCCTTGGCGGTGCCGCGCTCTCCCTTCCCGCCCCTGTCCTGGCCGCCGCCTCTTCCGGGGCGCAAGCCGAACTGCACTGGCTCGACGGCACCGCGCCCGACTGGGACGCCGGCCAGACGTTCGGCCTGCCCTGGCCGCGCGGCACCCTTCGCCATGCCGATCGCCTCGCCGCTGCGACCGATGGCGGGGCGGTGCGGCCGGTGCAGAGCTGGCCGCTGGCCTACTGGCCCGATGGTTCGATCAAGTGGAGCGGCCATACCCTCCCCGCCGGACGCCATGCGCCGGAACGCGTCAGGATCGCCCCAGGGCGCGCCGCCAGCCCGGCCGAGAAGGTCTCGGTCGAAGAACAGACCGATGCCGTTCTCGTCAACGTCGGCCCGACACGCTGGCGCATACCGCGCTCCGGCAGCGCTGCGATCGCTTCCGCCGAACGCGATGGCCGCGTGCTGCTGCGCGATGTCGCGCTGGTCGCCCGCGCGCAGGATGCCGCCTCGGGCGAGGAAGCCGATACCCTCTCGCAGCACCACTTCACCAGCCGCATCGACGGCGTGACCGTCGAACAGAATGGCCCGGTCCGCGCCGTGCTGAAAATCGACGGCGTTCATTCGGGAGAGGCGCGCGCATGGCTGCCCTTCAGCCTGCGGCTCTATTTCACCAGCGGCAGCGAGGCGGTGCGGATCGTCCACAGCGTGATCTGGGACGGCGATGCCGACCACGATTTCCTTTCCGGCCTCGGTGTCACCGCACAAGTCCCGATGCGCGGCGCCTTGCATGATCGCCATGTCCGCCTCGCCACCGGAGAGGGTCTTTTCGCCGAAGCGGTGCGCCCGCTGACCGGCCTGCGCCGCGATCCCGGCGAGGCGTTCCGGCAGGCCCAGATCGACGGCCGGGCCGTGCCCGATCTGGCGACCCTGCCCGAAAAGTTCGCGCCGCTGCTGGACAGTATCCCCGCCTGGGGCGACTTCCGGCTGTTCCAGGGCTCGTCCGAGGGCTTCGTGCTGACCAAGCGCACCCGCAAGGGCCGCGCGCCGATCCAGTCGCTCGAAGGCCATCGCGCCCGAGGCCTCGCCTATGTCGGCTCGCCGCAGGGCGGCGCGGCGTTCGGCATGGCGGATTTCTGGAAGCGGCATCCGGTCCAGCTTGACATTGCCGGAGCCTCCGGCGACGAAGCCCGGCTAACGGCCTGGCTCTGGGCGCCCGACGCCCCGGCGATGGACATGCGCACCTATCGCGACGTTCTGGGCATGAGCGATTACCGCGCGCAGAACCGCGGCCTCGACGTGACTTACGAGGACTACGAGCCGAGCTGGGATTCCGCCAAGGGCATCGCACGGACCAACGAACTCTGGCTCTGGGCACTGCCCGCGACGCCCGACGCCGCGACGCTGGAAAGCTACGCCGCCCACGTCGCCCGCCCGCCGCGCCTTCAGGCGGCACCCTCGCAGATCCGCGCCGCCGGGGTGTTCGGGGACTGGGCGCTGCCCGCCGCCACCGGCGCGGCGGCACAGGCGGTGGAGCGCCAGAACGACCTGCTGCTCGGCCATTACCGTGACGAGATCGAGCGGCGGCACTGGTACGGCTTCTGGAACCACGGCGATGTCATGCACACTTACGATGCCGACCGGCACCAGTGGCGCTACGACATCGGCGGCTATGCCTGGGACAACAGCGAACTCTCGACCGATCTCTGGCTCTGGTACAGCTACTTGCGCACCGGCCGCGCCGACCTGTTCCGCATGGCCGAGGCGATGACGCGCCATACCGGCGAGGTCGATGTCTACCATGCCGGCCCCTGGGCCGGTCTCGGCACCCGCCACGGCGTCCAGCACTGGAGCGACAGTTCGAAGCAGCCGCGCGTCTCCAACGCCGCCTATCGCCGCATCTACTACTACCTCACCGCCGACGAGCGGGTGGGCGACCTGATGCGCACGCTGATCCACTCCGACCGCGCGCTCCAGAAAGTCGATATCGGCCGCAAGGTGGCCGATCGCGCCCCGGAATCGCTGCCCCCCGGCGGCATTGCGGCCGTCACCAAGCCGCAGGGCCTGCCCGAAGGCGTGATCCAGCTTTCGTTCGGCACCAGCTGGGGCAGTCTCGTCGCCGCCTGGTTCACCGAATGGGAACGGACCGGAGACCGCCGCTGGCGCGACCGCATCGTCGCGGGGATGGACAGCATCGCCGCCCTGCCGCGCCAATGGTGGGCGGGCGGCGCGAACTTCGACCTCGCCAGCGGCCGCTTCGTTTCGGGCGGCGACCAGATCAGCGTCAGCCATCTGAACGCCGTGTTCGGAATCGTCGAGATCATGGCCGAAGTCCTGCCGCTGGTCGAAGCGCCGCGCTACCGTGCCGCCTGGATCGACTACTGCGCCTGGTACAACGCCCCCGCCGCCGAGTGGCAGCACCGCTTCGGCGAACGCCCACGCGGACACAGCCTGCGGCAGGCCCATTCCCGCCTCACCGCCTATGCAGCCCACGCGCTGGGCGACCGCGCACTGGCGAAGCGGGCCTGGGCGGAATTCCACGACGGCGATCTCGCCTCGGACCTCGTGCAAACGACGACGGCGCAAGGGATCGTGGAAGTTCCCGGCGTTTCGACCAACGGCACTGCGCAGTGGGGGCTGGCCGCGATCCAAAACCTCGCGCTGATCCCCGCCGATCTGCTGACCTGAGCGAGCAGGCCATGGACCGGGCCGCGGCTCACGGCAATTTCCCGTTTCGCCGCGGCCAGATTTTCTATCGCCGTTCCGGACCGGCTGGCTTGACTGCCTTGTGCATCTGGCCAAATAAAAAGGGCATGGGCATCCGGTCGATCGTGCCCTGCGGCCTCGCGGCCAAATCCGGTCGACCCGCGGCATTTGATCGGGAAGCAGCTTGCTCCGCGTTACCAACGGCTAAAGCGCGCGACGCTGGGGCGACAACGCCAAGCTTCGTGGTCCCTCAGCGAAGAGGTGAAAACGATGCCGAACCCCACTGGCGATATTGATGGCGTCGATCTTGAAGAAGCGGTGCCGGCAACCGCCACGACCGACGATTTCTGGAACGTCGAAGGCATAGTCCACGAGCTGTCGGAAATCCGGCGCGGCTGGCGCACGGCCAACATGCAACATGCCGAGTACGGCGTGGAGGGCTTTCCGTCGCGCGTGCGGCTGGCGAAAGTGGCCGAAGAACTCTGCGGCGCGCTGTTTCCGCTGAGGCTCGGGCCGGACTTCGTGCGGCTGCACAATGAGGAAACCTTTGTCACCCAGTCGCTGCAGATCGCGCTCAGCCGCCTTCAGGCGCAAGTGCGACTGGAACTCTATTACGGGGCAGGCGGACAGAGCGATGCGGCCGAGCAGAGGGCGAACGCCATAGTGCTCGAATTCTCCCGCGGCCTGCCCGCGATCCGGCGCCTGCTGGATCTCGACATCGAAGCCGCCTTCCGGGGCGATCCGGCGGCGCGCAGCCTCGACGAAGTGCTGATCTGCTATCCCGGACTGCTGGCGATCATCCACCACCGGCTGGCCCATGCCCTGCACGGGCTGGGTGCACCGCTGGTGGCGCGCATCCTCTCCGAAATCGCCCATGGCAGCACCGGGATCGACATCCATCCCGCCGCAAGGATCGGGCGCGGCTTCTTCATCGACCACGGCACCGGCGTCGTGGTGGGCGAAACCGCGATCGTGGGGGACAACGTGCGCCTCTATCAGGGGGTCACGCTGGGCGCGAAGGACTTCACCACGGAGAGTTCGGGCGCCTTGATCCGGGCACAGCCGCGTCACCCCATCGTCGAGGACGACGTGGTGATCTACGCCGCCGCCACGATCCTGGGGCTGGTGACGATCGGCAAGGGTTCGGAAATCGGCGGCAATGTCTGGCTTACCCATAGCGTGCCCCCCCATAGCCGGGTCTCGCAGGCACGCGCGGTCGTCACCAACAGCCAGACGGGGAACGCGGTTCCGCCGCCGGGACCGCTCAACTGAATTGCAAGGATCGCGGCATGGCTGGTGCCGCGATCCTTGCAAAGGGCATAACTCAGAACAGCGCGAGAATGCCGCGCGAGGGGTCGACGAGGCCTTCCCAGATCATCTTTCCGGCCACGTAGAGGATGACCATCAGGCCGACATAGGCGATCCAGCGATAGCGCTCGATCACGCGCGCCAGCACGTTCGCGGCAAGGCCCATCAGCGCGACCGACAGGATCAGGCCGATGGCAAGGATGCCGGGGTGGTCGCGCGCGGCACCGGCCACGGCCAGCACGTTGTCGAGGCTCATGCTGACGTCCGCCACGGCCACCGCCCATGCAGCGGCGGCGAAGGAGCGCGGCGCGGCCTTGGCAACGGGGTCGTCCTCGCCGCCCACGTCCTCGCGCAGTTCGCGCCACATCTTCCACGCCACCCAGACCAGCAGCAACCCGCCTGCGAAGACGAGGCCGACAAGCTGCATCAGCTGAGTCACGACGAGCGCGAAGGCGATGCGCAGGACGAGCGCGGCCAGCACGCCGATCAGGATCACCTTGCGGCGCATCGCGGCGGGAAGCCCGGCCGCCAGCGCGCCGACGACGATGGCATTGTCAGCCGCCAGCATCACGTCGATCAGCACCACCTGTCCGAAAGCGGCGAGAGCGGCGGGCGAGCCGAGGTTGGAGAAATCGGCAACGATGTGCTGCCACAAGTCGGTCATGCGGAAAGGTTCCTGTTGGTCCAGGCGCCGCGAGCGGTCGCCACGAGGAAATCGGGATAGCTCCAGCCGATAGCGGCTGCAGCGACGGTGGAAAGGCTGTCTTCGTCCTCGCGTCCCGGCCGGCCGGAGCCGGTGAGATTGGGCTTCGCATTGACGTCGAAGAGGAAATAGCGGCCCTCGGCATCGGCGCGGCAGTCAATGCGCATCGGCGAGCGGATGGCGAGAAGCGCGCCCGCCTGCTCGCAAGCCTCGGTCACGGCCATGATCGCCGGACTGGCCCGCTCCCACGGCGTCATTGCCGCGCTGTTGCGGCTGACCGGAACGTCGCCGTTATAAGGCGCAACATCATCGACCTGATCGAAGCGGCGCACCGGCGGCAGTGCGAAAGGTGCGGTAGCGCCGTCTCGGCAGGCGGCGGGCATGACGGTGATGGTGATCTCCTGACCCGGCAGGAACTGCTCCAGCATGATCGCCGCGCCGAAGCGGCGGCTTTCGGCCAGATCGCGGACTTGCGCGGAGAGTTGCTCGCCGGTGCGGGCCACGCCGACGCCCTGACTGCCGCGCCCGCGCAAGGGCTTGACCACCAGCGGGAGGCGTTCCGCGAAAGGTGCCAGTTGCGCGTCCAGATCGCCGTCGCCGTCGATCAGCCACGAGCGCGCGACCGGCAGGCCTGCCGCCAGCAGGCGGGCATTGGTGGCGGCCTTGTCGTCGATCTCCTGCATCGCCTGCGGGTCGGGGCCGACGATCCAGGCCTTGCGGCTGGCCGCCTCGATCGGGTGGCCTGCAAAGACCACGGTATTGGCCCAGAGCAAGGTCGCGCCTGCCGCCAGCGCGGCGGCGATGCCCTGCTCGGTGTCGGGCCAGACCCAGTCGAAGACGCGCGTCGGATCGGGATCGGTCACCGGCGTCGCCAGGGTGCACCCCGCCGCCAGCAGGGCCACGCCGATATCCGCGCCGCTGTCCGAATAGCCGCCGGGCTTGGCTTCCTTGCGGGCGCCGTCGATCATCGGCGGTTCAAGCGCCTGATAGAGGATGGCGATGGTCTGTTCGCCGGGTATCTGTTGGCCAACATCAGGCGCGGTCATTGGTGGCTCCCATGATGCGGAAGGACAGCGGCGCGCCGACGATGACCAGCATCACCCGCACGAGATGGTGGACGATCACGAAGCCCGCCTCCAGCGAGAGGCTCAGCGCGACCATGCTCATTTCCGCCACCCCTCCGGGCGAATAGGCCAGCGCGACGAGCGCCGGGTTGAGCCCCGTAGCCCAACCGATCGCAAAGGCCCAGACGAAGGTTACGAGTAGCAGGATCGCCGTCGATCCCGCCGCCAGCAGCAGCGTGCGGCCCAGCGTCTTGAGATCAAGACCGACGAAGCGGCAGCCGATGGTGGCGCCGAGGCCGACTTGCGCGGCGGCGATGGCCCAAGCGGGAATGTGGAAGTCGGAAAGGCCGGTCAGGTGGACGAGCGCGCTGACAAAGAGCGGCCCCATCAGGTGCCATGCGGGCAGGCGCAAGGCCCGGCCGATCAGGCTGCCGACGATCACACAGCCCAGGCCCCAGAGCAGCAGCGGCCAGCCGGTTGCTTCGGTCAACAGCGGCGCGGCAAGTGGCGGGGCGTGGACGTCCGCCTCGAAGGCGCGGATCAGGAACGGCAGGATGAAGACGACGAGGAAGATGCGCGCGCCGTGGATCAGGCCGACCATGCGCTCGTCCGCGCCGCGCTCGGCGCCCATCAGCACCATCTCGGCAATGCCGCCGGGCATGCCTGCGAAGTAGGCGGTAGGCGGGTCGAAGCGGGCGACGCGGCGGAAGTAGACCACGCAGAGAAACGCCGCGCTGGCGAGGAACAACGGCAGGAGTGCGATGGGCACGATCCACTCCGCCGCCTGTTGCAGGAGGCCGGGATGGAAGGCGCTGCCGAGCACGACGCCGATCACCGCCGACATCGGGCGGCGCGTGGCGGAGGAGGCGGCGATGGGCAGACCGGCGATGCTCCCCGCCGCGCAGGCAGTCATCGCGCCGAGCACCCAAGGCAGCGGCGCGCCGATCGACCAGAACAGCACGCCCCCCGCCGCGCCGAGGGCCAGCGCGGCAAGGAAGCGCAGGATCATGCGGGTATCAGCCAAGGTGCGTGGTTCCCCGTCACCCCACGAACGGGAAGGCGAGGACCAGCATGCCCACGCCTGTCATCACCAGACAGCACAGCGCCGCCGGGACCAGCGTGAAGCGCTGGTGGTCGGCAAGGTCCACGCCCGCAAGGCTGACCAGCAGGTAAGTCGAGGGCACCAAGGGACTGAGCAGGTGGACCGGCTGCCCCATCAGCGAGGCGCGGGCGATGGCCATCGGCTCCACGCCGTAATGCGCGCCCGCTTCTGCGAGAATCGGCAGCATGCCGAAGTAGAACGCGTCGTTGGAGATGAAGAACGTGCCCGGCAGGCTGATGAGCGCGGTGATCGGCGCCATGTAGGGGCCGAGGAACGGCGGGATGAAGTTCACCACCTCGCGGCTCATCGCCTCGACCATGCCGGTGCCCGAAAGGATGCCGGTGAAGATGCCCGCCGCGAAGATCAGCGAGACGACCGCCAGCACGTTGCCCGCATGGGCGGCGATGCGCTCCTTCTGCTCCTTCACATGGGGGTAGTTGGCGATCATCGAGATCGCGAAGGCCAGCATCATCAGGATCGGCAGCGGCAGCACGCCCCAGACCAGCAAGACCAGCAGCGCGACGACCAGCGCGGCGTTGAACCAGATCATTTTCGGACGACGCGCCTCGGGCCACTGCGAGACGGCAAAGTCGGCCAGTTCCTTCGGGGTGGCGGCCTCGACGCGGCCGATACGGCGGCGTTCCTTGCGGCCGAAGTGGATCGCCAGCAGGACGAGGAAGGCAAGGCCCGCGATCATGCCCGGAATCAGCGGCACGAACAGCGTCGAGGGATCGAGCTTGAGCGCACTGGCGGCGCGCGCGGTGGGTCCGCCCCAGGGGGTGAGGTTCATCACCCCGCTCGTCACCATCAGCAGGCAGACAAGGTAGAGCCGGTTCATGTCGTAGCGCTTGTAGAGCGGCAGCATGGCGGCCATCGTGATGATGTAAGTGGTCGAGCCGTCGCCATCGAGGCTGACAAGCGCGCAGAGCACCACCGAGCCGATCAGGATCAGCATCGGATCACCGTGCACCAGCCGGATCAGGCGGCCCACCAGCGGATCGAACAGGCCGGTGTCGGTCATCGTACTGAAGAACAGGATCGCGAAGAGCAGCATGACGCCGGTGGGCGCCAGCTTGGTCAGGCCCTCGATCATCATGTCGCCAAGCCCGGCATGGAAACCGGCGAGCAGCGCGAACAGCGTGGGCACGACGACCAGCGCGACCAGCGGGGTCATCCGCTTGGTCATGATGAGCGTCATGAAAGTGGCCACCATCAGGAAGCCGATAAGGGCGAGACTCATGATTGTCCCCGAATGTCTGTCATGGATGGATGGGACGGATCAGAACGTGACGCCGACGCGGGCGGTCAAAGTCTGTCCATCGTCTTTCCCGGTGTAAGCACCGGCGGTATTCTGCGTGTTCCAGTGGATCGCGTTGACCTGGAAGCGGGTGAAGCTGTTGAGATACCAGTTCACGCCCAAAGTCGCCGCCCAGCCCTGTGCGGGGGTGACGATGTCGTCGAACTCAAGGTTCTCGTAGCGCGCGGTCAGCTCGATCGCGCCGGGGCCGCCTTCGAACACCGGGCGCAGCACCTTGGGCTGGCCGAAGCTGCCGAGGCGCGGGTTGTAGGGGGGCAGGTCCCCGGTGAGGAACCAGCCGCCCGAGACGCTCCAGGCACGGGTGACGAAATCGGGACGGCCATTGTCGAGCCGCGCGTGGCGCTCGCCCGCCTCGCCCATGATCCAGAGCGGGCCGGAATAGCCGCCCAGTTCCACGCCGTAGCCGGTGGTGCCGGTGCCGCCAGTCAGCGTGCCGGTCGAAAGGCGAAGCGCGCCGTTGAAGCGGCCGCCGATCACGGTGTTGCGGGTGAGGGTGTTCTTGCCGGGGTGGAGCATCTCGTCGAAGCCCCAGATGCCGAGGTGCAGCACCTGACGGTCGGACTTCACCGGGTTCCAGTGCGCGCGGGCGAGCACGGTGCGGTTGTCCGAGGTCGTCTGATCGCCGTCGATGCGGTCGCCGGTGACGGTTAGCGAGGCGTGGCCGGTCTTCCAGAACAGGCGCGGCATGATCCCGAGGCCGTAGAAGGCACGCTGCGGGATGATCGCGGTGGCGACCACCGAGCGCTCGGTGAACGGCGTCGAATCCGAGCCGGTCGAGCCTTCGAAGCTGCGGTCGTTGAACAAGTGGCCGACGCGCACGTCATAGTCCATGCCCGGCGCGATGCGGTTGCGCCAGCCCATGAAGGCGGTGACGACGTCGACTTCGTTTTCCGAGAAATCGGTCTCGAACTGATAGAAGAAGTGCGTGCCCACCGTGCCTTCGAGACCCATGCGCAGCGCGCGCATGCCGGTGGTCGTCAGGTTGCGGCCGCTGTACTTCGAGCCGGTGGTGGTGCTGACATCGGTGATGATGCGCCCGCGCGGCTTGAAGCTGAACATGCCGTCTGCCGAGTGGAACACCGGCAGGCCCGCGCCCCATTCAGTGCTCACGCCCGAAGCGGCGACGGCAGCAGCGCGCACACGCTCGATATCGCGCTCGGCGGGTCCGGGAGGAACGAGCTGCGGCGCGTAAGGCTGCGTCACCACGACTTGCGGAGCAGGTTCCGGTGCAGCGGCGGGGGCTTGCGGCACCGCAGCCACCACCGGCGCAGACTGCCCCGCTTCCAGTTTCTCCACCCGCTGGCGCAGCGAGGCGATCTCGGCGGCCTGCGCGCGCACGAGTTCGGCGAGGTCATCCTTGCTCGGTTCCTGGGCGAGCGCCGGAGTCGCCGCGATCAGGGCGACGAGCGCAGTGCCCGATGCAAACATCTTCATGGAGTCTTGTGTCCGGAGGCGAGGACCGCGTTCCAGTCGCGCAGGAAGCGCTCACGGGTCAGGCGATCGAGATTGACGAGAAGCTGCGGGCCGACGCGCACGGCGCGCGCCTGTCCGGCAGGAAGGCGGTGGGAAGCGGGCACGTCGGTGCGCACCGGCCAGAGGCTGTGGCGGGCAAGCTGGGCCTGCCCGGCGCGGGAGAGAAGGAAATCGAGGAACAGCCGCGCGGCGGCCGGATGGCGCGCCTCGCGCGAGATGAAGGCGATGCGCGAGGTGACGATGGTATAGTCGCGCGGGAAGACGACGCCGATGCTGGGATCGCGCCGCGCCCGTTCGAGCGCGTAGGAACCGATCACGTTGTAGGCCATCGCCAGCTTGCCCGAGGCGACGCCCTGAAGCATCTCCTCGGTATGGGTCATGAGCACCGGGCGCGTCGCCGCCATCGCCTCTACGAGGCTGCGGGTGTCGCGGGTGATCTGGAAATCCTGCGAGAGGTAGAGATAGCCGACATTGGAGCGCGACGGATCAAACGTCGCGACCTTGCCCGTGAAAGCGGCGCGGCGATGGCGCAGCAATTGCTCAAGCTGCTGGTGGCTCTGCGGCACTTGCGCCGCCGGAACCAGCTTCTTGTTGTAGACGATCCCGATCGGCTCGGCGGTAACGCCGAAGCCCATGTTCTTCCACACCGCCGTTTCCGGCAGCGCGGGCTTTTCCGGGCTGGCATATTGCTGCGCGTAGCCGTCGTTGATGAGCTTGACCTGCTGGTCCATCGCCGAGGACCAGACGATGTCCGCCGAGTACGTCTTCGAGCGGACTTCCTGCGTGTAGCGACGATAGAGTTCGGCCGAACCGAGATCGGCGTAGAGCACCTGGATGCCGGGATAGAGCCGCCGGAAGGCCGAGACCACCGGCACCATCTCCGCCTTGTCGGCATTGGCATAGATGCGCACGGTGCCTTCGGCGCGGGCATCGGCGATGAGACTGTCGTAGGAACGCGGGTAGCCTGCCGGGCGCTGGACTTGCTGGTCGGTCCGGCGCTGGGCTTCGGCAGGCGCGGTCATCGCGGGAAACGCGACTGTCGCTGCAAGTGCCAGAACCGTGATGAAGCTGCGCATTCCCGTATCCTCTCGCTTTCCGCATCTGATGTCGGATAAGCTGTTGCCCATGCCCTACGATCCGAAGCTGTCATCCACCTTTCACGGAAAAGTGTCCTCATGCGCATCCTGATCGTCGAGGATGACGCCCCTCTCGCGCGCGGGGTAATTTCTTTGCTGCGCGCCGCAGGCCATGCGATCGACCATGTCGCCAGCGGGGAGGACGCGCTCTCGGTGGCGGCGACGGAGCCTTACTCGCTGGTGATTCTCGATGTCGGCCTGCCCGATATCGACGGATTCGAGGTGCTCGCCCGGCTGCGCGCGCGCGGCGATCAGGTGCAGGTGCTGATGCTCACCGCCCGCGACGGGCTGGACGACCGGGTGCGCGGGCTGGACCTCGGCGCCGACGACTACTTGCGCAAGCCCTTCGATGTCGAGGAGCTGGAAGCCCGCGTCCGCGCCCTCGGGCGGCGGCGAGGCGGCGATGCCGCGCCGGAAATGCGGATCGGGGCGATGACCATCAACCGCTCTACCGGGCGCGTCGAAGTGGGCGAGCGCGTGATCGAACTGCGCCGCCGCGAATGGGCCGTGCTGGAAGCGCTGGCCGCGCGCGCCGGGCAGATCGTCTCGCGCGAGACCTTGCAGGCCGAAGTCTTCGGCTTCGACGATCCGGTCGGCTCCAATGCGCTGGAGGTCAACGTCACCCGCCTGCGCAGCAAGCTGGGACCGGACGGCCCGGCGATCCGCACCGTGCGCGGGGTCGGCTACATGCTCGACCGTTCGTGACGGCGCCGAAAATCACCTCGAAGCGGGCGCTTTCGCTACGCCGCCGGCTTGGCATCGCGATGCTCGGGCCGCTGGTGATCGCGGCGCTGGCGCTGGGCGTGATCGGCTGGGCGCTGATCTCCGATGTCGTGCGCCGCACCAACGACCGCGTGCTGGGCGGCGCGCTCGGCGCGATTGCCGAGACCGTGCAAGTGGAACGCGGCGAAGTCACGCTGGACCTGCCGCCCGCCGCCTTCGGCATGCTGGAGAATTCCGAGCGCGACAACGTCTATTACCGCATCGCCGTGGGCAGTGCGTTGCTGACCGGCTACGCCGACCTGCCCGCGCCCGACGTCGCAAGCCTTTCCGCCGAGGAACCGCGCTTTCGCTATGCCGAATATCGCGGCCAGCGCATCCGCATCGGCGAAGTGCGCCGCGATCTGCCGCGCGTGCAGGCGCCGGTGGTGGTGCAGGTGGCCGAGACGCTCGACAACCGCAATGCCCAGCGCCAGCGGCTGATGACCGCGCTGCTGCTGGGCGAAGTGGTGCTGGTCGGTTTCGCGCTGGCGCTGATCCGCCCGGCGCTGGGCTGGAGCCTGCGCCCCCTCGCCGAACTGCGCGCCGCCATCGAGGCGCGCGACACCCGCGCCGCGCCGGACCTCTCGCCGCTGCGCACCGGCCCGCTGCCCGCCGAGCTGCAACCGCTGTCGCGCTCGTTCGACCGCCTGCTCGCCCGGCTCGACGATGCGACCAGCGCCATGCGCCGCTTCACCGCCGATGCCTCGCACCAGATGCGCACCCCGCTCTCGGTGCTGAAAGTGCAGGTCGCGCTGGCCCGGCGCGGCTCCGACGAGGCGCTTCAGGAGATCGACGAGGCCACCGACCGCCTCGAACGCCTGCTCACCCAATTGCTCACCTTGGCCCGCGCCGACGAGGCAGGCACGCTGCCGCCGCTGGAACAAGTCGATCTGGTGGAAGTGAGCCGCCGGGCGATCTCCCGCCGCATTCGCCAGGCGATCGAGGCCGATGTCGAACTCCTGCTCGACAGCGAAGAAACTGCCGAATTCCCGGTATTGGGCCATCGCTCGCTGGTCTACGAGATGCTCTCCAACCTCGTCGACAATGCGATCCGCTACAACCGGCCCGGCGGCAAAGTCACCGTCGCCCTTCGCAAGGACGCGGCAGGCACCCACCTGATCGTCAGCGACGACGGCCCCGGCATTCCCGCCGGTCAGCGCGCGCAGGCCATGGCCCGCTTCGCCCGTCTGCAAGGAGAAAACGGCCCACCCGGAAGCGGCCTCGGCCTCGCGATCGTGCAATCCTCGGCGGAGCGGTTGGGGGCAAATCTCAAGCTGGAAGACGCGAGGCCGGGCCTGCGGGTCATCGTCACCTTCGGCCAGAGCGGTTGACAGCCCCGCCCCCGCCGCCTAGCCGGGAAGGCATGACAAGCATGCTCGCCCTTGCAGGAAGCTATTACTACCGCTGATCGGCGGTGGACCTCTTGTCGTTCTCAACCGCTGCGTGACCAGCGGTTGACCTCTTCCCAGCAAGACCATGGTTACGGCAGCCCTCATCGAAGGCTCCTACTCGTGGATTTCCCGGAACGTCGTCAGTCGCAGCAAGCCCCCTCGTTGGGCATCATCGGATTTGGTGCTTTCGGGCAGCTGACCGCGCGCTATCTGCGGCCCTGGTTCCGCATCCTCGCCGCCGATCCGGACATTGCCGAGTCGCCGGTGGAGGGCACGGCGATGGCCGATCTCCGCGCGGTCTGCCGCTGCGATCTGGTGGTGATCGCGGTGCCGATGACTGCGCTGACCGAGGTCTGCCGCGAGATCGCGCCGCTGCTGCGGCCCGGCACGATCGTCATGGACGTCTGCTCGATCAAGGTGCGGCCCGCCGAAATCCTGCTGCGCGAACTGCCACCCCATGTCGACCTCGTCGCGACCCACCCGATGTTCGGCCCGCAGAGCATCCGCGCGGGCACGAAAGGCCTGAAGATGGTGATCTGCCCGCTGCGCGGACGCTCGGCCGGGCGCATCGCCGCCTTCCTGCGCAAGCGCTTCGTGCTGTCGATCGTGCTGACTTCGCCCGAAGAGCATGACCGGGAAGCGGCCTTCACCCAGGGCCTCACCCACCTCATCGCCAAGGCCCTGCTGCGCATGGATCCCTTGCCCGAGCGCGTGACCACACGCAGCTTCGACCTGCTGCGACAGGCGGTGGAGATGGTGCGCCACGATGCTCCCGGCGTCAGCCATGCGATCGAGAGCAACCCTTTCTCCGCAGAGGCCCGCAGCCTGTTCTTCGCGGAGATGGACGCCCTGCGCCTCAGCCTGGAACCGCCGCGCTCAACAGCCGCGCCCGCAATTCCGACTCGGTAAGGATCTCGATCCGTCCGCCCGCCTGGCGCAGTTCCTCGGCCTTGCGATACTGCGCCTCGGCCGTCACCCAGCGCCCGAGACTATGCCGTGCGCTGACGACCAGCAGCGTCGTGGTGGTGCCGACGCCAGAGACCACGCGCGCCCCCTCGCCCGCCAGAAACTGCGCAAGAATGCCGTCGCGGGCCTCGCCGAGAATGGCCACGCGCTCGCCCTTGAGCGGCCCTCCTGCGGCAGCGGTAGGCGCCTTGCGGGACTTGTCGGGCTTCGCCATCCAGCCCGAGAGATCGATCCCGGTCTCCTCCATGGCACGCACGATCACCATGCCCGCCGCGCGCGCATCGCTAAGCGCGTCGTGGTGCCGGTGCCGCAAGCCAAGGTGCCGCGAAAGCACGTTGAGCCGGTGACTGGAAAGCTGCGGCCAGGCCCGCTTGGCGACGCGGACGCTGTCAAGCCAGGACGTCTCGATCGGCGCCAGTCCGCCGATCCGGCAGGCCGCCGCAAGCGCGCCCTTGTCGAAGCCCGAATGCGCCACGGTGATGCGCCCGGTCAGGTGCCCGGCAATCGCGCCGTGAATTTCGCCGAAGGTCGGCTTGCCCGCGACATGTTCGGGCGAGATGCCGTGAATGCGGATGTTGAAAGTGGAAAATTCGTCGCAGGGATCGACGAGCGTCTCATAAGCGAAGACCTCGCACCCCTGCCGGAAACCGACGATGCCGATCTGGCAGATGCTGCTTACACGCGCGCAGGCAGTCTCGACATCGACCACCACGAAGTCGGGTTCTTCGGAGGGGAAAGCAGAGTCCAGAGCGGGAAGCGGATTCGAATCCGGAAGTTTCATGGCCCGCGATGTAGCAGGCACGGCCTGTCACCGCGACCACCAACGAAAAGAACATTTGCAGAACATTTTGATTGCATCGGCGCGCACCTTCGGTCAGTCTGACGGTTCAACGCTGACTCGGAAGAACAAGGTTTTCGCGAATGCCCGCGCTCGAAGTGGCCGAAAAGCTGTCGATTCTGGCGGATGCCGCCAAGTACGATGCCTCGTGCTCCTCGTCCGGGGTGAAGAAGCGCGATTCCAAGGACGGCAAAGGTATCGGCTCGACGCTCGGCAGTGGCGGTATCTGCCATGCCTATGCGCCGGACGGACGCTGCATCAGCCTGCTCAAGGTGCTGCTGACCAACAGCTGCATCTTCGATTGCCACTACTGCATCAACCGCAAGTCCTCGAACGTGCGGCGCGCGCGCTTCACCGCGAAGGAAGTCGTGGACCTGACGCTCGACTTCTACCGCCGCAATTATATCGAGGGGCTGTTCCTCTCCTCCGGTATCATCCGCACGCCCGACTATACGATGGAGCAGATCGTCGAAGTGGCCCGCTCGCTGCGCGAGGATCACGACTTTCGCGGCTATATCCACCTGAAGACGATCCCCGATGCCGATCCGGTGCTGGTCGAAGCGGCGGGCCGCCATGCCGACCGTGTCTCGATCAATGTCGAACTGCCGACCGTGAGCGGCCTCCAGCGCCTCGCGCCCGAAAAGTCGCAGGCGCGGATCGAGGGCGCGATGGGCACGATGCGCGCGGCCATCGAGGACGGCGCCGATGCCAGAAAGCGCTTCCGCTCCGCGCCCGTGTTCGCGCCCGCCGGGCAATCGACGCAGATGATCGTCGGCGCCGATGCCGCCACCGACCGCGATATCGTCTCGCGCGCAGCCACGCTCTATGACCGGTTTGATCTCAAGCGCGTCTATTATTCGGCATTCAGCCCGATCCCCGACGCCAGCACCGTGTTGCCCTTGCGCCGCCCGCCGCTGATGCGCGAACACCGGCTTTACCAGTCCGACTGGCTCATGCGCTTCTACCACTACTCGCCGCAGGAAGTGAGCGCCGCCGCCGATCCGGCGACCGGGATGCTGCCGCTCGACATCGATCCCAAGCTCGCCTGGGCGCTGCGGTTCCGCGACCGTTTCCCGGTCGATGTCAACCGTGCCCCACGCGAGATGCTGCTGCGCATTCCCGGCCTCGGCATCAAGGCGGTGGACGCCATCGTCGCCGCCCGCCGTTGGCGCACGCTGCGGCTGGACGATGTGGCGCGCATGACCGTCTCGGTGAAGAAGCTGCGGCCCTTCATCGTCACTGCCGACTGGCGGCCCACCACCCTGCTCGACCGCGCCGACTTGCGCCCACTGTTGACGCCGCCCGCGCGCCAACTGGAACTCTTCGCGGCCTGACCATGCGCGCGGTCCGCCTCGAAACCGAGGACGATTTCGACGGCTGGCGCTCCGCCGCCCGCGCTCTGGCAATCGAGGGCGTGGCGCCGGAACATGTCATCTGGCAAGTTGGCGACCGCGCGACCGACCTGTTTGTCGATGACGGCAACGACATGGCCGTTGCCCTACCCACCGAAACGCCGCTGCGGGTATCGAAGCAATTCCTCGAACTGGCGCGCGATGCCGCGCTCCATAACGATCCCGAGCGGTTTTCCCTGCTCTACACCATGCTTATCAGCCTGCTGGTTAGACCCCAAGGACTGGAGGATCGCGCCGACCCGCTTGTCCGCCGACTGGAAGGGCTCGCCCGCAACGTCCGGCGCGACAGTCACAAGATGCACGCCTTCGTCCGCTTCCGCGAACTTGCCGATGGGGACGGTTCGCGCTTCGTCGCGTGGTTCGAACCGGAACATCACATCCTTCGCGCCAATGCCCGGTTCTTCGTCGACCGCTTCACCAATATGCGCTGGTCGATCCTCACCCCGCGCGGATCGCTGCACTGGGACGGCGCAGTGCTGAACGAAGGCCCGCCCGCCACTCGCGCCGATGCCCCCGGTGACGATCCGGTCGAGGGCATATGGAAGGCCTATTACAGCGCGATCTTCAACCCGGCACGCCTGATGCCCCGCGCCATGCTCAAGGAAATGCCGCGCAAGTATTGGAGGAACATGCCGGAAACCGCGCTGGTCCCACAGCTTATCGCCGGCGCCCGCAAGCGCGAACTCGGGATGATCGAGCAGGCGCGCAGCACACCTGTTCGCGGAAGAAATCCCGAGTCCCTCGAACTGCTGGCCGAGGAAGCGGCAGGTTGCCGACGCTGCCCGCTGTGGCAGCCCGCCACCCGGACCGTCTTCGGCGAAGGTCCTCACGATGCCGAAATCATGATCGTCGGCGAACAGCCCGGCGACCAGGAGGACCTGGCCGGAAGGCCTTTTGTCGGCCCCGCCGGTGCCCTGTTCGACCGCGCCATGACCGAAGCCGGGATCGACCGCGCTCGGACTTACGTGACCAATGCGGTGAAACACTTCAAGTTCGAGCCGCAAGGAAAACGCCGCCTCCACGCCCGCCCGAATGTCGGGGAGATCGAGGCCTGCCGCTGGTGGGTCGATCAGGAACGCGCCATCGTCCGCCCACGCCTCGTCATTGCCATGGGCACCACGGCAGCCCGCTCGCTGACCGGCCGCACCGTGGCCATCGGGCAGGAACGGGGCCGAGCCGTCCCCCTGCCCGACGGCACGCCGTGCTGGGTAACGGTCCATCCCAGTTACCTGCTGCGCCTGTCGCCCGAAGCGGACGCCGAAGCGGAGTTCGCCCGCTACGTCGCCGACCTTCGCGGCGCCGCAGCGAGTCTCTCGGTCGCAGCCTGATGACCCACCTCACGACTCCCAATCGCCATCCACACGGCGTTTCGCAGCAACGATTTGACGCAAATCACTCCGAAGCGGAGAGAATTGGGTTAGCCATTATACCGCAAGTGCGAAGGCCGGACACGGCGCGCACCTCTGGAGGAATGACATGAAAGTCTACACCCTGAGGTTCTTCGAGGACGAACACGGTCTCGCCAGGAGACTGGAATTCAAGGCACCGGATATTGCCGGAGCCGTCGCCATCGCCCAGCGCGAAGCCGCCAAGCGCAGCGCGGAACTCTGGGAAGGCGCTCTCAAGCTCTGCACGATCGGCCGCTCCCGCCCCGAAATGGCGATCCTCGCGGCATCCTGAACGGGAAAGGGGCCGGGTACCGCAGCACCCGGCCCGTCACTGATTTTCTCAGGCGACCTTGAACAGCGAGGCCTGCGCGGCCAGCCGGTCCACTTCCTCGGTCAATCCGCGCGCAGCGGCGGAAGCCTGCTCCACCATCGCGGCATTCTGCTGCGTCGCGATATTCATCGCCCCGATCGCCGCCGTGATCTCGCTGACCGAAGTGGCCGAGGCGCGATTGTTGCGAGCCATTCCGCCCAGCAGGACATGGACTTGCGCCACGTCCCCGGCGATTCCCTCGAAAGCACCGTCCACGCGCTCGACCGCGCCGAGCGCGGCGACGATTTCCGACTGGGTGACGGTAAGCTGCTCGCGGGCACTGCGGGCTTCGTCTTCCGAGCGCTTGGCCAGCGCCGAGACGAGATCGGCCACGACCGCGAAGCCGCGCCCGGCTTCGCCCGCCCGGCCCGCCTCGACGGCGGCGTTCATGGCGAGCACGCGGGTCTGGAACGCGATCTTGTCGAGTCCCTCGATCACGCCGTCGATATTGGTCGCACTCTCCGAGACCCGGCGCATGGCATCGACCGCTTCGGCGGCCACCACACGCCCACCGCCGACCGTGGCGATCGCTTCGTCGGCGCGAGTGACGGTTTCCGCCGCCGCCGCCGCACCGGCCTTGAGGCCATTGTCGATTTCCAGCAGCGCCGCCGAACTCTGCTCCAGGCTGGCCGCGCTCGCTTCGGTGCGGCGCGCCAGGTCTTCCGAGGCCTGGGCGATCTCGAACGAGCTGCCACGGATCGCCGTCGTGCTCTCGCCCGCCGAACCGATCAGGCCGCGCAGTTCGGTCAGGGCCGAATTGTAGTTCGTCCTCAGGCTCTCATAAGTGCCGGGGAAGGCATGGACGATCTCGGCCGTGAGGTCTCCGGCGGAAAGCTGCGCGAGGCTGCCGGCCAGACGTTCGACCACCTGACGCTGCTCCAGGTCGGCTGCTTCCTTGGCGACGGCAGCATCGCGGAACACCAGCAGCGCGCGGGCAATACCGCCGATCTCGTCCGGTCTCTCGGTATCGGCGATCTCGGTGTGGTTGTTGCCTTCGGCCAGCCGCATCATCGTCGCGCTCGCGGTCTCCAGCGGTGCAAAGAGCTTGCGGGCGCCGCGCATGCAGAGCGCGGCCGCGATCACCGCGACGACGACGGCGAGCAGCAGGATGTGCCAGCCCAGATTGTCGACATTGCGATAGAATTCCTCGGCGGAAACGCCCACGAAGAGTACTCCGATCACCTGTCCGCTCCGGTCCTTGATCGGGTCGTAGGCGGTGAAATAACGAGTACCCAGGATATCGGCCTCGCCGCGATAGGGCTGGCCCTTGCCGAGCACGGTATCCTTGACCGGCCCGTCCGCGAGCCGTGTGCCGATCGCGCGGCTGCCGTCCTCCTTGAGGACATTGGTGGCCACGCGCATGTCGCCCATGAAGATCGTGGCGGTGCCGCCGACCAGTTCCTTCATGCGGTCCACCGCGGCATTGTTGTCGTTGAGCGGCGTTTCACCGACGTAGAGCCTGTCGCCCCGCACCGCATAGTCGAGGCCGCTCTGCTGGAGCACGGACCACGCCACGCGCATGTTGGTATCAAGCCGCTCCTCACCCTGCGCGCGGGCGTCCTGGACGAGCAGCAGGCGGGTGCCGATGAAGAGCACGGCCGAAAGCATGACCAGTGCACCGACGGCCATGAGAGTCACTTTGGTCGAAAGATTCTGTCTATCAAGGAAGGCACGAAGTCGTGTCATGGCGGTTCTCGATTGGGGGAGGCGAGAGAAAGGCACCGCATCGCCCGGCGCCGGGGCTGATCCTCCCGTGCCGAATGCGGTTGCAATCGTTATAGATGCCTCGCGGGCGAAACCCTCGGAAAACCGGCGATTTTTAATGTTTTGCAACATTGTTGCCGGAAAGTCCAAAAATGGCATCCGCAGGCGCGACTCCGCGACCGGCAAGCCCCCGAAAGCGCCAAATTTCCGCTAACCTGTGATTTTCACATTGGAAATTCGAGACCGCACGGCAGCATCGAAAGAAGCTTATCCGCTTTGGCAGTATAATACGGCGCTATTTGAAGATATATCAAACCATCATCATCCATTTGATATCACGGAAAAATCCGTAAATTCGCGAATAACCGCGCTGCCGGGTCCACGCTAAAGGGTTCATTCCGGAGACAATTCCGCGAAGACGAAAGGAACTCCGTAAGCGACACTCAGATTAGGATTGCAGAACCCAAGCGAATTTCCCGCGACTGCGGGCCGGTAGCAAAAGAGGTGCAGAGGTGTTGAGGACTATTCTCGCCGCAACGGGCCTGTCGGCCGCCCTGATGATCGCCGCACCGGCCCAGGCCGACATAACCGGAACCATCAATGCCACCCTGACACTTCAGGCAGGGTGCATCATCAACGGCCAGAACTATGACAACGGCTCGGCCAACGTCACGTTCGGCACGCTGAACTTCGGGACGCAGAATACCCTCTTCACCCAGGTAGACGCCCAGGTACTGAGCGGCGCGACCGGCTTCACGATCCAGTGCAGCAACGGCGTCACCCCCTCGCTCTCGTTCCGCGCAGGCCAGCATGACGGCTCGGGCACGGGAACGGGCGTCCGCGCCATGTTGAACACCACGACCGCCGGGCAGTTCGTCACCTACAATCTCTACAGCGACGCCGGGCGCACCACCGTGATCCCGATCGGCGGCACGATCCCCCTGTCCAGCACCGGGGCGGCGCAGACGGTGAATGTCTACGGCCGCGCCTTTGGAGCGGCGGGGCTTTCGCCGGGCACTTACACGGATATCGTTACGGTCGTTCTCGTCCTCTAGGCGAATTTCGCCGCCCGTCATGGCCGCTGTCCGCCCTTTCCGGGCGAGGAGGTCTGGTTCGCCATTGCCCCTCGCCCGCCTGACCGTCTTCGGCGCTGTCGTCGCGGCGCTGTTCCCGTTGGGTGTCGATGCCGCCACAACCGCCCAGTTCGACGTCACGGCAACGGTCACGCCCGGTTGCCTGGTCGACGGATTGGGCGCCAGCGGCAATGCGGGACAGATCGGCACACTCGATTTCGGCACCGCCTCCACTTTCTCCACCCAGCTGCGCACCGCGACCTCCACGACGGGTCAGTCCATGCGCCTGCGCTGCACGCAAGGCGTCACCCTGTCGATGAGCGTTGACGGCGGAACCCATGCCAGCGCCGGTCAGCGCAATCTCCAGCGCGCGGCCACCACCTCGCGCATTCCCTATTCGCTGTGCCGCGATGCCGCCTGCACCCTGCCCATTGCCATCGGCACAGCCTTCACCACCACGATCACCACGACCAACAGCGAGGACGTGCGCCTGCCGATCTACGGCAGGCTGACCCTGCCCGGCACACTGCCCCCGGGCACTTATACCGACACGCTGACCGTCACTCTCACATGGTAACCCGCCATGCCTCCAGGAGCCCGCCGATGCCCGCTTTCTTCCGTTTCCTCGGCGCGGCGATCTTTTTCTTTGTGCTAGGTTTGACGCCCGCCCCGGTCGCCGCGCAGTCGCCCGGATCGCTGCTGATCTGGCCGATCAGCCCGGTGATCGAGGGCGACGCCCCGGCAGCGGCGCTCTGGCTGGAGAACCCCGGCAAGGCGCCGATCACGCTCCAGATCCGCATCTTCGCCTGGACCCAGCAGAACGGCGAGGACCTCTATGGCGAGCAGAAGGATATACTCGGCACGCCGCCGATCCTCAGCATCGAGCCGGGCCAGCGCCAGCTGATCCGCCTGACCCGGCTGGTGCCTCCGCCCGGCGTTCCGGAAAAGCCCTACCGCGTCATCGTCGACCAGATTCCTACCACAGACCCCACCACCGCGACGGGCAGCCAAGGCGCGGCTGTGACCTTCCGCATGCGCTATTCGCTGCCGCTGTTCTCGCTCGCCAAAAATGCGGATGGGGGAAAGAAGGCCGTCTCCCCGCCGCCGCAGCTCGGCTGGAGGACCGGGACCGACGGCCAGGGGCGCTATATCGAGATCCGCAACAGCGGCGCGGGGCACGCACGGCTCAGCGACGTCGCGTTTTCGGGAACGGGCAAGCGCTCCGGTCTGGGCGAGGGCCTGTTCGGCTACGTCCTGCCCGGCGCGACGATGCGCTGGCCGCTCCCCGATGGCACGGAAGCACAGGGAGACCTGACGGCGACGCTCAACGGCAGGGCGATGGCCCGTATCGAGCACCTGCCGGAATGATCCGCAGATGCCCGGAGCCGAGCCATCGCGGAGACGCCAGAAGCGAGTCCCGACCGGGATCGCCTCCGGCGTCATCGCGCTGCTGCTGGCGACAGACTGCCTCGCCGCGCCCGACGCACCGGACGCACCCGATGCCGCCCCGCGCGCCGACTTCTTCTCCGACCTTCCGCCTCCCGTCGACCGGGCCGATTTCGACGCCGACCAGACGCTGCAACTCGAAATCTACGTCAACGGCATGGCCAGCGGCGTGCTAGCCTCCGTACTCAAGCGCGACGACCGCTTCCAGCTCCGCACGGCGGACTTGCGCCGCGCCGGAATGGTGCTGCACACGACCGATGAGAAGGTCTTCCTCGATACGCTGGACGGGGTAAGCGCCGACTACGATTCCGCGCGCCAGCAACTGCATCTCACCGTCCTGCCAGACTATCTCCCGACCCAGCAGATCGGCCCGCACGGCCGCCCCTACGAACGGGCGAAGCGGGACACCGGCGCCCTGCTCAACTACGACGCTTTCCTGACCGGCGGCGGCGGCCTTCCGCTGCAAGCCTCGCTCTGGCACGAGGCGCGGGTGTTCGGGCACTTCGGCATGGTCTCGACCACCGGCGTCGTCAGCACCTCGCCGGGCAATACCTCCGACGACCGTCGCCACGCCCCCTACATCCGCTACGACACCACCTGGCGCTGGTCGGACGAGCGCAGCATGACGACCGTCGAAGCGGGCGACATCATCACACGCACCCTGCCCTGGGCACCCGCGATCCGGCTGGGGGGCGCGCAAATCTCCCGCGATTTCTCGGTGCGGCCGGATATCGTGACGTATCCGCTGCCCGAATTCGCGGGGAGCGCCGCGCTGCCTTCCACCGTCGATCTCGTCGTCAACGGCCAGAGGATCGCGGGGAGTCAGGTCAATCCCGGCCCCTTCTCGCTCGGCACCCTGCCGCCGATCAACGGCTATGGACAGGCCAACCTGATCGTCACCGACATGCTCGGGCGCAGCATCGCCACTTCGATGCCCTTCTACGTCAGCAGCGCCCTGCTGCGTCCGGGGCTGACCGAATATGCGCTGGCCGCGGGTTCGTTCCGCCGGAACTACGGCATCCGCAATTTCGACTACCAGGGCCTCGCCGTCAGCGCCTTCGCCCGGCACGGATTGACCAGCGCGCTCACCCTGGAACTGCGCGGCGAAGCGGCCGAGGACATGAGCCTGCTCGGCGCCGGGGCGGTATTCCGGGTGGGCGAACTGGGCGTGGTCAATGCCTCCTACAGCCGCAATCTCGGGCAGACTTCCGGGGGCGAACTGACGGTCGGCTACGAATATCAGGCGCGGCGGTTCTCCTTGGGGGTGCGGCACATCCGGCATGACGCCGATTACGTGGACCTCGCCCTGCTCGACCAGCCCTACCGCCGCGGCTGGGAACGCCAGACTTCCGCCACCGCCAGTTTCTCGCTGGGCGGCGGCGGGACGCTCGGCCTCGGCTATTTCGACCTTGCACGGCAAGGTGCCGATAGCGGCAAGCTCGCCAACCTCTCGTGGACGGTGCCGCTCTGGCGCGAAAGCCGCCTCTATGCGGGCGTTTCGCGCGACTTCTCCAGCAAGAGCTGGTCCGGCGCGCTGACGCTCACCGTGCCGCTCGGCACCGGCTATGCCAGCGCCGGGGTGGCGCGCGATCAGGACGGGCGGACCGGGCTGACGGCGGACTACTCGCGGCCGATCCCCACCGAGGGCGGCTTCGGCTGGAACGCCAGCGTCTACGGCGAACCCGGCGACCAACCCTACTTGCGCGGCGACCTCGCCTGGCGCACCCAGCCGATCCAGCTTCGCGCCGGGGCCTATGGCCAGGGCGACTATACCGGATGGCTGGGGGCGAGCGGATCGCTGGTCTTCATGGACGGCGCCCTTTTCGCGGCAAACCGCGTGACCGACGCCTTCGCGCTCGTCACCACCAACGGCGAGGCGGGCGTGCCGGTGCGCTACGAGAACCAGCTCATCGGCGAGACCAACCGCGATGGCCGCCTGCTCATCCCCTCGGCCAGCGCCTGGTATCCGGCCCATTACGACATCGACACCCTGTCGCTGCCCCCCAGCGTGCAGGCCGACGTCGTCAGCCGCCGCGTGGCAGTGGCGGCAGGCAGCGGCTACGTGGTGCGCTTCCCGCTCGATCGCACGACCGTCGCGCGCGGCGTACTCGTAGATACGGCGGGCAAGCCGGTTCCGGCCGGTTCGGTCCTGCTGCTCAACGAGAAGACGCGGACTTACGCAGGATGGGACGGGATGATCTTCCTCGAAGGCGTGGCCGCCGAAAACGCACTGGTTGCGACCTTCCCCGAAGGCGGAACCTGCCGCGCCCGGTTTACCGCAAGCCTCCCCGCCGAGGATATCCTCGACATCGGCACCGTGACATGCCGCCCATGAGCCGCCTCTTCACCCTGCTCGCCGTGCTGCTGGCGTTTTCCGTGGCTACGGGCCGCGCCGAGGCCTGCACGGTCTCGGCCTCGACCATCAATCTCGGCACGGGTGTCAGTTCCTACACGGTCGGGACCACGTCGCAGACCGGCAGCGGCTCCGCAGGATTGCAGTGCGATACCACGCTGGCGCTGCTGGCCACGCACTATGTCGGCGTGACTCTGGAATCCTCGACTTTCCTGATGACCGGCCCGAACAGTCTGACGATCCCGTTCATCGCCTCGTTCACCCAGAACGGCACCGCCATTCCGGTCAATACCTTCCAGAACCTGTCCTCGACCGCGCTGCTGACGCTGTTCTCGGGCACGAACAGCGCGGTGCCGATCTACATCCGCACGACAGCGACGACGGCACTGCGCGCTGGGACCTATACCGGTACGCTCAACTTCCGCTGGTACTATTCGGTCTGCAACGTGGGCGTTGCCCTTTGCCTCAGCTACGACAACAGCCCCAGCCTCGTGCGCCCCCTGGTAGGCGCGCCGACCAACTGGGGCACCGGCGTCCCCGTCCAGGTGACGGTGACGCTCACCGTCCAGAACGACTGCATCATCAATGCGCCCGCCGCCGGGTTCGGTTCGGCGCCGCTGGCCAGCAGCTTCAGTGCCATTACCCGCACGATCCAGATCCGGTGCAGCGCGGGAACCTCCTATACGGTAGGCCTCGATGACGGCGCCAATGCCAGCGGCACCGTGCGGCGGATGCGCTATACCTCCGGCTCGACCTCCAGCTATCTCAACTACGAAATCTACAAGACGACCTCCTCCACCGAGCGCTGGGGTGCGGTCGGCACCGCAAGGCGGGGCAGCGGCACGGCGGAAACCAATCCCAATATCTACGATTCCGTGACCACGCAGGGCTACACCTACCGTGCGGCGATCCTGCCCGGACAAGTCACCCCGCCCGGCGGGACCTATACCGACACCGTGCGGATCGACGTGGCGTTCTGATCGTCCTGACCCAGCGACTTCGATCGCAGACGCCGCAGCAGGGGCACCTCGATCAGGTGGTGCACGAAAAGGCCGCAAGCGAGCGCGCCTGCCAGCAGGAAGGTGTAGCAGGACGCGAGATGGGCGGCGCTATCGATCCCGCTACGCAGCCAGACCTGCCAGGCCACGCCGATGCCCAGCAGGTGGAAGAGATAGAGGCTGTAGGACGCCTCGCCCAAGGCGACCGGCAGAGCGGGAACACGGCGAAGCGCTTGGCCCTCCCAGACCGCAAGCCCCGCGATCAGCAGCGCGCAAGGCACGCCATAGGCCAGCCGAGCGAAATTGCCGTAACCGTCGATCCGGCCCAAGGCCTCCATCGTCCCAACCAGCACCAGCAGTCCGGCGGCGACCAGCGCGAGCAGGCCTCCGCGCCCGATCCACCCCCGAGCGACCGCCAGCGCCGCACCCATGCCGAACAGGAACTGGAGGTTGAACAGGCTGGCGAAGCGCGGCAGGCCGTAGCCCGGCAGCAGTCCTAGCCCTTGCGCAAGGCCCCAGAGCAGCCAGAGCAACAGACAGGCCAGCCCGAGCCTCCGGCTCACTATCAGCAGCGCAAAGGCGGCGTAGAACAGCATCTCGTGCTGCAAGGTCCAGGCGACGCCGAGCAGCGGGTCCTGCGTCTCCGGCAGCAGGCTGGCCGAAAGCGCGACGCGGGAGAGCGTCACTTCGTCGCCGTGATGCGGCAGCATCAGCGCGATCGTCGCCGCCAGCGCCACCCAGTAGATCGGCATGAGCCGCGCAAACCGCTGCCAGGCATAGCGCCCGAGCGCCTGCGGATGGCCGATGTCCTGCCGGTGGACGTGGAGGATGATGAAACCGGACAGCACGAAGAACAGGTCCACCCCCGCATGGCCGGGCTGGGTCAGCCGAGTGATCGCCGATGCGTCCACCGCCTGCCCGAGGTGCCGCGCGGCATGATAGGCAACAACCGCCAGCGCCGCGATCCCGCGCAGGGCCTGGATGCTCCGGAGCTTCGGCGTGCGCGACCCGCTCATGGTTCAGCGCTCCAGCTGCGGCGGGACCACGGCGATCCAACCGTCGCCGATGCGCCGGAAGTCCATGTTCCCGACCGGAAAGCCGGAGGCGCGCAGATGGGCCGAGACCGCCCCGGCATCGAACTGTTGCTTGCTGTCATGCTCGCCCCAGAACACCGTCGGACAGCCTTGCCCCATCTCCCGCGATCCCGCCGGAGCAACGGAAAAACCGAAAGAGCGCGCCACGTATCGATAGGCGAAAGGCACGACCCGGGCATTGTCGCGCGGCAGCATGGCCATGACTTCGGCATTCCAGAACGGGTCGGTATGGACCACCGTCCCCTGACAGCGCGCGACTTCCTGCGCGATCGCCCGGCCCGTGGTGAACCAGCTCACCCGGTTCACTGCCAGCGGCACGTTCTGGACAAGCGCCAGCAGCGTCGCCGCAAACCCGGCCAGCAGCGCGAGCAACCGCCAGCGCGGCAACAGGCTCTCGAGCAGCCGCCCCCCGGCCAGCCCGACACCCACCGAAACCGCCGCGACCAGCGCCATCAGATACTTCTCGATCAGGATCGGCCTCAGCATATGCAGCACAATGAGACCGCCCGCCGCCAGCACGACACCGACCACCAGCAGCGCCAGCGCTCCGGCCTCGCCGCTCGACTTCCTGTCTAGCAGCACGTCACGGCCCAGCAGCACCGCTCCCGCCAAGGCCCCCGCCAGCACCGGCAGGTTGGCCTCCAGCGTGCGCAGCAGCGCCCATTCCACCGACCAGCGGGCGGAATCGAACCCCGGCTCGATCCAGAACACACTGGTATTGCTCAGCCAGATCGGAAGCTGGAACGCGGTGATCGCCGAGAAGACCAACCCGGCGACGACGACCGGTACGCCGATCGCGTGCACCTCCCGCCAGTCGCGGCGCACGGCGGCAGCCATGAGGAACGGCAGAACCAGTGCCGCGCAGGCGAGCGAAGTGATGATATGCGTATTGAAGGCCGTGAGCGCAGCGATCCAGAACACCGCCTGGCGCCGCGTCGAACCCGCCTCTCCGGTCAGCCGGATCGCGCAAAGCCCGAGTGCCAGCACGGTTACCGCGCAGAGCGAGAGATAGTAGGACCGCAGCTCGCTTCCGGCGATCAACGACCAGGGATTGGCAGCCAGTTCCAGCACCAGCACCGCCGCGGCAGGCGCGAGGCGCGGCACCTCGCGCACGATAATCGCGCCGCCCGCCAGCGCCGCACCGCCGAGCGCCACATTGAGCAGGCGATGATGCGCGATCGAGCCGAGCCACGCGGTCATGCGCGCCAACACGTAATAGAGCGGCGGATGGTTGTCCGCGAGCCAGCTTTCGCGCAACGCTGCCGACCAGGGCACGCCGGGACGGGTCACGAACTGGGTGTAGAATTCGTCGTACCACGGCCCGCGCTGAAGGCAGGTCCAGACCAGCGCGCAGCCGAGCAGGAACAGCGTGGCGAAAACCAGATACCGGCTGAACGAACGGATCAACGACAGGCCCCGCAACTTGCACGCCCGCGCCGGACGCAGGCAAGGCGTCTAGGCAGGTTTGGCGAAGGAAGCGTTAACTCTCCTTCGGCGCCGCGCCAAGGGTAAGCCGCCGGAAGCGATTGAAACCCGGCCGCTCTCCGCGCTACCACAATGCCATGCGGAGATATCTGACCCTGGCCCTCGCGGCGCTTTCCTCGTGTCTCTCGGGCATGGCCCTCGCCAACGATTCCTCGGCGCAACTGGCCGCAGGCGGACTCGTCCTGACCCGCAGCGATGCCATCGAGATGCAGACCGAGGATCTCGAAATCTCCCGCTCGGCGGTCAAGGTGCGCTACACCTTCCTCAACACCAGCGGCAAGGATATGGTCAGCCGCGTCGCCTTCCCGCTGCCGCCGGTCGGCGGGCGGGAAATGTTCGAGATGGATGTCTCGATTCCCATCGATTCTCCCGACAATTTCCTCGGCTTCACGACCCGCGTGGACGGCAGGCCGGTCGCCATGGACATGGAGCAGAAGGCCATGGTCGGCACCGTGAACCACGCCGCCTGGCTGCGCACGCACGGGATTCCGCTGGCCCCGCACCTCGGCCCCGCGCAGGAAGCGCTGGAGCGCCTGACCCCGGCCGACAACGCCGAAGCCCAGCGTCTCGGGCTGATCGACGAGGACGGCTATCCGGCTTGGAAGCTGGAGACGACCTATCACTGGCTCCAGAGATTCCCGGCGGGTGTTCCGGTCGTGGTCGAGCACCGCTACCAACCTTCGGTCGGCCGCACGGTCGTAACCCTGCTCGGCCGGGAGCCGGCGCCCGAGACCGTGCGCAGCTACTGCGTCGATAGCGCCCTGCTCTCGGCCATGAACCGCGCCGCCGCCCGAGACATCCATTATTCGGAAGGCTGGCTGGACTACATCCTCGTCACCGGCGGCAACTGGAAAAAGCCGATCGGCAAGTTCCGCCTCGTCGTCGACAAGGAACGCCCGCAGGACTTCGTCAGCTTCTGCGGCGACGGCGTCCGCAAGATCGCCCCGACCCGCTTCGAAATGACGAAAACCAACTGGCGACCGGAAAAGGACCTCTCGATCCTGTTCCTCGAACGCCGCACCGAAGAAAAGTAAGGCCTTCCTTCAAGACCGCCCGCATTATGAAATCTCAACGGGCCGCCGCCTGACCTCGTCTGGAATTCACACGCGCCTCCTTTTAATTTTCGAGGCATCGGCCCGGTCGTTCCGAGGCCGATTGTCTACGTAGCTTTGAGGAGCGTATCGTGATCGAATCCTTCGGCACTACGGAGCCGGACCAAAACGGGTCCGTGCTCTATGTCGGCCAGGACCGGGCCGGGCACTGGCTGGTCCAGGAAAACCACGGCCTTCTGGAAGGCCGGTTCATTTCCCGCGACGCCGCCTGGCGTTTCGCGCGCAGCGAAGTCCATGGCTTTCCGGGCGCGGTGATCGCCTTGGCGACGGAATGGCTCGTGCCCGCTATCCCGTTCGAGCCGGTGCTCGAACGCGCCGCCTGACGGGAGCATCAACCATGCCTTACGCGCTTTCGCTGAAGGGTGCCTCGCCCTGGCCCGCCGTGTCGGTCACGGCGGCGCTACGGCCCCTGAAACTCGCTCCCGCGCCGTGCGATGATCCCCGCTGGCCCGCGCTTTCGGCCCGGCTCGAAGAGCTGCGCGAACGCGGCCGACGCGCCCTGCGCATCGTCCACGTCCCGTGCGGCGACGGTTCCCTGCTCATCGCAGCGGCAAGACGGGCAAGGTCCCTCGGCTTTCTCTCGATCGAGGTCCTCGGCGCGGATATCGATCCCGAGCGCATCGAACGCGCACGCCGCCATGCGTGCCTTCACGCGGATTCCGCCATCGGCTTCGCCTTCGAGGTGGCGCAGCCGCTGGCAAGGCTGGAGGCGGAGGCGGAGTTTCCAGCTGATATCGTGCTTTACGAAGCAACGGCAGACGCTCCGAAAGCGCTTCTCGAGGCAGCGGCGCGCGCCGGTGATCTTGTCCTGCGTGCGAGGCTCTACGCATGACGCGCCGGGACTTTCGCTGGCGCGTCCTCGGCGCGGTGCTCTTCGTCGGCGGGCCTTGTCTGGCGCTGCTGACGCCGGGCCAGGCCACCGGGCCGCATGGCATCGTCACCATGCTGTGCCTCGTGGCGACGCTGCTGGGCCTTGTCCTGCTGATACGGGGCCGTAAAGTCGCGCTGGCCCTGCGCGTCGAGAACAGCCCGCATCGGATGTTGCCCGCGCTGCTGCACGAACGGCGCCTGAGGCGCCGTCGGCCGCGGGACTGATCGCTCCATCGAAAAAGCCCGGCATCCCCCGATGCCGGGCTTTTCATTCCTTCAGAATGCCGCCGTAACCGAGGCGACGACCGCAGCATCGGCAATCGAGCCGGTGCCGTCCTGCCCCTTGCTGAAGTTCGGCTGGAGCCGCGCGGCATCGCCGATATCGGTATCGACGTAGGATAGGTTGAAAGTCAGGTTGCGCCAGGCGGCGTCCAGCCCGAGCGACCAGTCCCAATAGCTGCCGGTGGGCGCGACGCTGGTGCCGTTGGGACCGAGGCCGGGATTGCCATCGGAATGGCCGATATGCGCCTTGGCCGTCAGCGGCGTCCCGGCAATGGCAAGGGCGCCGTCCCCCCAGAGGTAGAGGTTGTCCTGCTTCTGCCCCCGGCTGTTCGGGGCATTGGAGACATTGGCGAGCGCATATTGCTTCGGCGCATAGGCCGCGCCCGCCGTCAGTGTGGCCGGGCCGGCGGTGCCGGAGAGCTTGACGTAAGGCTCGGCGAAATCGGTATCGTCCGCCCCGCCCGGATACATGTACCAGGTCAGGCCGACATCGAGCGCGGCATGGTCGCTCAGCTTCGCCTTATAGCCGCCGATCAGGTCCAGCTCCATGTTGGCGCCGCCGAAGGTGCCCCAGCCCGAAAGGTTCGACGCCCAGGTTCCGACGTAGAGGCCGCTCTCATGGGCGATGGTGAGGCCGCCCTGCACCGCCATCGCCTCGTCCGACTGCGAGACGCCGCGGAAACGGTAGTCCGAGGTTAGCGTGGCGGAGCCGGAAACGGTCACGGCGCTGGGGGCCGCTTCGTCCTGGGCCTGAGCCGCCAGCGGAGCAAAGCCGACGAAGAGAGCGGCGAGAGATACGATGGATTTCATGATGTCCTCTTGCGTTCTCCGCCGGAGCGGCGGAGCGATTCGAGGACGCCCAGGTAGAGCAGGTTCGCATTTTATATCGAGAGCGGGACAAGTACGTCCGCATAGTGTTTTCATTACTTCCCAGAACTTTATCCCGAGAAGCATACCCCGTCGCCCCCGCGAAGGCGGGGGCCCCGCTGCCTTTTGCGACACTTGCGCCGCACCTCAAGAGAAGCGGGATCCCCGCCTTCGCGGGGATGACGAATTTGTAGTGGCCCTCGGTTGCCCGCACGCCCATTGCGGCCCCCGTCAGCTGGTCGAACGCAGTCCGGCGCGTCTGGTAGGAGGGGTGTCCGCAGCCACGACCATGCTTTCCCCGGCTTGCAGAGGCTCATCCTGTCGGAACAGCTCGAACAGGCGCGGCTCGATCAGCCCGGCGCTCCAGCGTCCCGGCACCGACACCTGCTTCCAAAGTCCTGCGCCGACAAAGACCAGCGCATTGCCCGTCACCAGCAACAAGAGCAGCAGCGCACAAAGGCCAAGCTCGGCGGGCGTCGCCGCCCTCGGCGGATGCACATGAACGCTTCGGTACAGCAGCGAACCGACGAACCAGCCCCCGCTCAGCAGAGCGCCGCCGCCGAGCCGCAGCAAGAGCCGGGCTGCGAGAGTTTCATGCCATGCGGCCATCGTGCACCTCCTTCGGGAGGCACACCATCTATAGGCGTGCGCATAGCAATTCGAGAGCGGCAAACTGCCCGCGGCATAGAGATTTCACAATACTGCGAGACCGCTATCAGGTCGCATCTTCGGGCAGGCGCAGGCGGTAGCCGATGCCCACCTCGTTACTGATGATCTGCGGGCGCTGCGGATCGGTTTCCAGCTTTTGCCGCAGCGACCGCACCAGCACGCGCAAGTATTCGACATGGCGCTCGGATTCGTTCGGCCAGACGTTCACCATGATCTGGTCGTGGGTGATGACGCGCCCCGGGAACTTCGCGAGCTGCGCCAGCACCGCATATTCCTTGGGCGTGAGGTGCACTTCCTTGCCCGCCTTGGTGATCCGGCGGTTCATCAGGTCGATGGAGAGGTCCCCGGCCGTAACCGCCGGAACCCCGCCGCCGCGCGTCATGCGGTTGCGCAGGGCCACACGGACGCGGGCCAGCAATTCATCGGTGTCGAACGGCTTGGTCAGGTAATCGTCGGCGCCGAGATCGAGCGCGGCCACCTTTTCCTCGGTCGCCTCGCGGGCGGAGACGATGATGAGCGTGGTGTCGCTCTGCTGCTTGATGATCGGCACGAGTTCCAGCCCATCGCGGTCCGGCAGGCCGAGGTCGAGCAGCACGATATCGGGCCGCTCCTGCCGCAGCCGGTCAAGCGCCTCGCGCCCATTCACTGCCTCGATGACATGGTAGTCGGCGCGGCCCAGCGCGGCGAGGATGAGGCGGCGGATCTGCGGTTCGTCATCGACGATGAGGACCTTGTGGCGGATGGTCATGGAACGTCCCTATCTTCGAAACTCTTGAGGATCAGCGCATTGGGAATGCGGATGGTGAAGCAGGCGCCCAGCGGCTCCTCGTTGTTGGACGCCTCGACCGAAAGCCCCATGGCCTCCGCAAAGCCCTTGACGATGGCGAGGCCGAGGCCGGTGCCGTGGCGCACCCGGTCCGATCCTTCGAGGCGGGTGAACGTCTCGAACACGCGCTTTTCCTGGCCGAGGGGAATGCCCGGCCCTTCGTCGATCACCGAAAGCTGCAACATGTCCGGCGCCCGGCGGCAGCGGATCAGGATCGGCGTGCCGGGATCGGCATAGCGCCCCGCATTGTCGAGCAGGTTGATGAGGCAATGGTGCAGCAGGACCGGATCGACGCGCACCAGCGGCACGTCGGGCGGAATGTCGAGCTGCACCGCATGCCCGTGTAGGGCGGCGCGGGTATCGTGAGCGGCCCCGGCCACCGCGTCGAACAGGTCGGTCGGCTCCGGTTTCATCGGCAGCGCACCGGCCTCGACGCGGGCCATGTCGAGCAGGTTGGCGACGAAGCGGTTGAGACGCAGC
Source organism: Novosphingobium sp. BL-S-20 (assembly GCF_055521635.1). Lineage (NCBI taxonomy): Bacteria > Pseudomonadati > Pseudomonadota > Alphaproteobacteria > Sphingomonadales > Sphingomonadaceae > Novosphingobium > Novosphingobium sp. BL-S-20. Next base: position 210,297 of record NZ_CM145493.1, read on the forward strand.
GCCTCGGTCTCGATGGCCTCGGCCAGTTCGCCGGAGGGGTGCTGGCGCATCTCCTTCGCCGCCGTCAGGATCGTGGTGAGCGGGGTGCGCAAGTCATGGCTGACCGAGGACAGCAGCGCCGAGCGCAGACGGTCGCGCTCTCCCACCGCCTGCGCCTTGAGGTTCTCCTCCTCCAGCGTCAGGCGGTCGAAGGCGATCGAGGCCTGGTCGAGCAGGCTCATCAGCAGCGGCAGCTGGTCGGAGCGCAAGGGATCGGCGGCATCGGTGCGGGCGATACCGAGCACGCCGAGGACGCCGCGTGTCGTCCGTAGGGGATTGAACAGCCAGTCGGAGGCGGTGAGCGTGGCCGAACCGCGCCCGGCGGGCTGGTCGTTCTCCATCGCCCACTGCGCGGCGGCGCGCTCGATCTGCTCCAGCCGGTCTTCCGGCGGCAGCGCGGCGGCAAGCACCGGGCCGTCGGCGGAAGGCAGCAGCAGCACCGCGCGCACATCGAGCAGGCGGGAGACTTCGGCACAGATCGCCTGCATCAGTTCCTCGCGGGTGACGGCGGCGGTAAGCTGGCGCGAGAAGCTGGCGAGCGCGGCGTTCTGGCGCGCGCTCGATCCCGCCAGATCGGCCTGGGCGCGGACCCGTGCGGCGAACTGGCTGGTGACGACCGCGACGCCCAGCAGCACGAGGATCGAGATCACGTTCTCGGGATTGCTGACGGTCAGCGTGCCGGTGGGCGGCAGGAAGAAGAAGTTGTAGGCAAGGCTGGAGGCAAGGCCTGCGAACAGGCCTGCGCGCAGGCCGAACGTCGCCGCCGCGAACATCACCGGGACCAGGAACAGCAGCGCGATATTGCCGAGATCGAGCGCTTCCAGCAGCAGCCGCCCGATCACCGCCATCGCCGCCACCATTAGCAGCGACCAGAGGTAGTCGGCGGGATTTCCCCAACGCCCGCGCCGCCGGTGCCGCGCCTTGCTACCGGGCACGGCTTCCTCGCCCGAGGGCAGGACATGGACCGCGACATCGCCCACCGAGCGCACCAGCCGGTCCACTACCGAACCGTGACGCATCTCGAACCACCAGGTGCGGCTCGACTTGCCGATGACGATCTGCGTCGCCCGCGCCTCACGCGCAAACTGGCGCAGGCCGTCCACCACGTCGGTCGCCGGAATGCTGGCGGTCGAGGCGCCCAGCCGGGTGGCGAGCGCCAGCGTGTCCGCAAGCTGGCGGCGCTCTTCGTCGCTGAACTGGCGGTGGCGCTGGGTTTCGATATGCACGGCGGTCCACGGCGCCCGCAGCGCGTCCGCCATGCGCTTGCCCGCACGGACCAGCCCGGCGGCATGCGGCAGTTCGCTGACGGCGACGACGATGCGTTCCCCGACCGCAAAACTGCCCGCCAGCGCATTGGCGCGGACATGCTCCAGCATCTGCGCATCGACCGCCTGCGCCGCGCGGCGCAGGGCCAGTTCGCGCAGGGCGGTGAGGTTGGTCTTGGAAAAGAAATGGCCGAGCGCCCGCGTCGCCTCGTGCGGGATATAGACCTTGCCGTCCTTCAGCCGCTCGATCAGTTCGTCGGGCGGAATGTCGACGACTTCGATCTCCGCCTGTTCGAGAATGGAATCGGGCACCGTCTCGCGCACCCGCACCCGGGTGAACGAGGCGACGACATCGTTCAGGCTCTCGACGTGCTGGATATTGATCGTGGAATAGACGTCGATCCCGGCATCGAGCAGTTCCTCGACATCCTGATAACGCTTGGGATGGCGGCTACCGGGTGCATTGGTGTGGGCCAGTTCGTCCACCAGCACCAGCGCGGGCGCCCGCGCGAGGATGGCGTCGATGTCCATCTCGCCGAGGCTGTGGCCCTTGTGCTCGACCTCGCGGCGGGGGATCACTTCGTGTCCTTGCACCAGCGCCTCGGTTTCGCGGCGGCCATGCGTCTCGACGACGCCCACCACCACGTCCACCCCGGCATCGCGCCGCTGGTGGCCCTCAGTGAGCATTTCCCAGGTCTTGCCGACGCCGGGCGCGGCGCCGAGGAATACCTTCAGACGGCCACGGCCCTCCTGCGCGGCGGCGCGCAAGAGGGCTTCCGGAGAGGGTCTGTCGTTATCAGTCACTTGCCCTGCTTAGCGCCGATACCGTCCAGTCGTCGATTGAGTTCGAACACGTTTACATGCGGTTCGCCGATGAAGCCGAGCAGCGGCTGTTCGACGCTCTCGTCCACGAGGCGGCGGACCGCGGCGGGATCGAGACCGCGCACCCGTGCCACGCGGTCGGCCTGATATACGGCGGCTTCGGGCGTGATGTCGGGGTCGAGGCCCGAACCCGAAGTGGTCACGAGATCGGCAGGAATCGGCTTGCCGGGTTCGGCCGCCTGCATCGCGGCGACCTGCTCCTTCACGCGGTCGTGCAGGACCTGCGAGGTCGGCCCGAGGTTCGAGCCGGACGAGGCCAGTCCGTCATAGCCTTTGCCCGCCGCCGATGGGCGCGTCTGGAAATAGCGCTCCGAGGTGAAGGCCTGACCGACCACGGTCGAGCCGACGACCTTGCCGTTCTCGGTCACGAGACTGCCGTTCGCCTGTCTGGGGAACAGAAGCTGGCCCACGCCGGTCATCGCCAACGGATAGCCGAGGCCGAGCAGCGCGGCGAACAGCCCGGTCATGACGATCGCGGGGCGCAGCGATGAAGTGAAATCGTTGGTCATTATGTATCTCCTTGGCCGAGGCCAAAATCCTTGCCCTGTCTCGTACCGCTCCCCCCAACCGTCACCCTGAACTTGTTTCAGGGTCCATTCCGCCGTTCACACCGCCGGTCGATCGGCGCGATGGATCCTGAAACAAGTTCAGGATGACGAAGAGGGTAGGTGCAGGCTCAGGGGCCTTACGCCAGCCCCAGCCCGTTCACGGCCAGGTCGATGAGTTTGATGCCGATGAACGGTGCGATCAGGCCGCCAAGGCCGTAGACGGCAAGGTTGCGCGCCAGCAGCGGGCCTGCCCCCATCGGCTTGTAGGTCACGCCCCTGAGCGCCAGCGGCACCAGGCAGGGAATGATCAGCGCGTTGAAGATGATCGCCGAGAGAATCGCGCTCTGCGGGGTCGCAAGGCCCATCACGTTGAGCACGCCCAGCCCCGGATAGAGCACGATGAACATGGCCGGGATGATCGCGAAGTACTTGGCAACGTCGTTGGCGACCGAGAACGTGGTCAGCGCCCCGCGCGTCATCAGGAGCTGCTTGCCGAGGCCGACGACCTCGATCAGCTTGGTCGGATCGCTGTCGAGATCGACCATGTTGCCGGCCTCGCGCGCGGCCTGCGTGCCGGTGTTCATGGCGACGCCGACGTCCGCCTGGGCCAGCGCCGGGGCATCGTTGGTGCCGTCTCCGCACATGGCGACGAGCTTGCCGCCCTGCTGTTCCTTGCGGATCAGCGCCAGCTTGTCCTCGGGCGTGGCTTCGGCGAGGAAATCGTCGACGCCCGATTCTGCCGCGATGGAGGCAGCGGTCAGCGGGTTGTCGCCGGTGATCATCACCGTGCGGATGCCCATCTGCCGAAGCTCTCCGAAGCGCTCGCGGATACCGGCCTTGACGATGTCCTTGAGGAAGATCGCACCCAGCAGGCGGCCATCGACGGCAACCGCCAGCGGCGTGCCGCCCGCGCGGCCGATCTCGTCGGTCACGCGGCGCAGTTCGGTGGCGGCAGCGGTCGTCCCTGCCTCCGGATTGGCGCGGAGGATCGCCTGCACCGCGCCCTTCTGGATCACCCGGCCACCGGTGTTCACGCCGGAGATGCGGGTCTGCGCAGTGAAGGGAATGACCTCCGCTCCTTCGGGCAGCACCGCCGTGGTCAGCCCGAACTTGTCGCGGGCGAGGACGACGATCGAGCGGCCTTCGGGCGTCTCATCGGCGAGGCTGGCCATCAGCGCGGCTTCGGCCAGTTCGCTGATGTTGACGCCACCCACAGGCCGGAACTCGGTCGCCTGACGATCACCGATGGTGATCGTGCCGGTCTTGTCGAGCAGCAGCACGTCGACGTCGCCCGCTGCTTCCACCGCGCGGCCAGACTTTGCCAGCACGTTGAAGCGCACCAGACGGTCCATCCCGGCAATGCCAATGGCCGAGAGCAGCGCCGCGATGGTGGTCGGGATCAGCGTGATCAGCAGCGCGGCGAGGATCGAGACCGGCACCGAACCGCCCGCATAGCTGGCAAAGCCCGGAATGGTCGCCACCGCGATCAGGAAGATGATCGTCAGGCCGACCAGCAGCAGGGTCAGCGCGATCTCGTTGGGGGTCTTCTGACGCTCGGCGCCTTCGACCAGCGCGATCATGCGGTCGAGGAAGCCCTGCCCCGGATTGACGGTGACGCGCACGCGGATCTCATCGGAGATGACGCGGGTGCCTGCGGTGACGGCAGAGCGGTCACCGCCCGCCTCGCGGATGACGGGCGCGGATTCGCCGGTGATCGCGGCTTCGTTGACCGAGGCGACGCCGGAGATCACTTCGCCATCCGAAGGGATCAGGTCGCCGGTCTGCACCAGCACCACGTCGCCCTTCTTGAGCTGGCTGGCGGGCACGCTGTCGAAGCGTGCGCCGTCAGACTTGAGACGCTTGGCGGTGAGTTCCGCCTTGGTGGCGCGCAGCGAGGCCGCCTGCGCCTTGCCGCGCCCTTCGGCCAAGGCCTCGGCGAAAGTGCCGAACAGCACCGTCAGCCAGAGCCACACCACGAGCTGGAGCTTGAAGATCGCGGCGAGACCGTCGTGGCCGACGATCAGCAGCACGGTCAGCAGCACCGCGACGACGGCCGTGGTGAACATCACCGGGTTGCGGATCAGTTCGCGGGGATCGAGTTTGCGGAAGGCATCCCCGATCGCCGGAACGAGCAGGTCTGCCGTGAAAAGAGAAGTCTTTGAGGACCGGGCCATTGGGTGATCCTTAGAAAAGCTGGCCACGGATCATCGCGAGATGATCGGCGATGGGACCGAGCGCGAGGCTGGGCAGGAAAGTCAGGCCGCCGACGATCAGCACGATGCCGATCAGCAGGCCGGTCCAGAGCGGCCCCGTCGTGGGGAAGCTGCCTGCGGTCTCGGGCGTGTACTTCTTGGCGGCGAGGCTGCCTGCCACGGCCAGCATCGGGATGATGATGAAGAAGCGGCCGATCCACATGGCCACGCCCAGCATGCCGTTGTAGAACGGCGTATTGGCGGACAGTCCCGCAAAGGCGGAGCCGTTGTTGGCGACGGCGCTGGTGAAGGCGTAGAGGATTTCGGAGAAGCCGTGCGGCCCCTTGTTGAGCGGTCCTGCCAGACCCGCAGGCAGCACCGAGGCAACCGCGCTCATGCCCAGGATCGTCAGCGGCAGCACCGCAATCGCCAGCACCGCGAGTTTCACTTCGCGGCTCTCGATCTTCTTGCCGACATATTCGGGTGTGCGTCCGACCATCAGCCCCGCCACGAAGACGGCGAGGATGGCGAAGAGCAGGAACCCGTAGATACCCGCACCGACGCCGCCGATCACGACTTCGCCAAGCTGCATGTTGAACAGCGGGATCAGGCCGCCGAGCGCCGTGAAGCTGTCATGCATGGCATTGACCGCGCCGCAGCTCGCCGCCGTGGTGACGACCGAAAACAGCGACGATGCGGCAATGCCGAAGCGGACTTCCTTGCCCTCCATGTTGCCCCCGGCCACGCCGAGGTGATGGATCACGGGATTGCCCGCAGCTTCCTGCCAGTAAGTCACGGCGGTTCCCGCGAGGAACAGCGCCATCATCGCTGCCAGGATCGCCCAGCCCTGCCGCGTGTTGCCAACGGCCTTGCCGAACGTATAGGTCAGCCCGACGCCGATCGCGAAGATCGAAAGCATCTGCACGAGGTCGGTCAGCGCGGTCGGGTTCTCGAAAGGATGTGCCGAGTTGGCGTTGAAGAAGCCGCCGCCGTTGGTGCCCAGCATCTTGATCGCCTCCTGCGAGGCGACGGGACCGAGCGCCAGCGTCTGCTTCACGCCTTCCAGCGTCGAGACATCCACCGAAGCGGCCAGGGTCTGCGGCACGCCGCTGGCGATGTAGAACAAGGTAAGCACAATGGAGAGCGGCAGCAGCAGGTAGAGCGTCACCCGCGTCATGTCGGCCCAGAAATTGCCGATGCCCGACGCGCTCCGCCGCGCGAAGCCGCGAAACAGCGCAAAGGCCAGCGCGATGCCGGTCGCTGCCGAAAGGAAGTTGTGAATCGTCAGCGCCAGCATCTGCGACAGGTTCGACATCGTCGATTCGCCGCCGTAGCTCTGCCAGTTGGTATTGGCGCCGAAGCTGATCGCCGTGTTGAAGGCGAGGTTCTCGCTCACCGCGCCGTAGCCCAGCGGGTTCAGCGGCAGCAGCGCCTGCGCGCGCAGCAGCACGTAAGTCAGCAGGATCAGCGCGGCGTTGAAGATCAGCATGTGCACGGCGTAGCGGCGCCAGGACTGGTCCTCTTCGGGATCGATCCCGGAGAGCCGGTAGAACCCGCGCTCGACCGGCCCGAACACCGCATGAAGCGGGGTGCGGCGCCCTTCGTAGAGCGCGTGGAGCCACAGCCCCATCGGCTTGGTAAGCGCCAGCAGGATGCCGACGAAGGCCGCGATCAGCAGCCATCCCTGTACGGTCATAAGGGCGCGCTCCTAGAAGCGTTCGGGCCGCGCGAGCACGGCAACGAGGTAGACGAGAAGGCCGAGTGCGGTGAAGCCCGCCAGCCAGAGGTCGATGGTCATTTGCGGCTGCCCCTCATGCCTTGTTGCACAGCGCGGCGTAGCCAAGGCTGGCCGCCAGCAACGCGAGGGTCAGGCCGATCCAGAGGATGTCCTGCATGGGTATTGCTCCTGCAAGCTCACGTCGCGGGAGGCGCGGCATGAGTCGAATGCAGCAGACCCATTAGGATAATCCGCCGTTGAAATTCGAGACGAGCTGTTCTGCGATGGCGTAGTATTTGCGTATGATTCAGCATTAGATTTCGCATTTGTTTTGGTGCGCGATTTCGTGTTTCGGCTTCGCCGCGCAGGCGCTATCGAGGCAGCGATGTTCATGCCCCCCCATGAAGCGCCGCCCAACGCCCTGTCCCGCGCCGCCGCCCTGCTCGAAGAGGATGCGGACTACCGGCTGCTGCGCCGCCTCCGCACCGTCTCGCGGTTCCATGCGCCGCGCCCCGGCGTGCCGTGCCGGGTCGGCGTGGCGGTCGATGTCGAGACGACCGGGCTGGACAACACCTCCGACCGGATCATCGAACTCGCCGTCCAGCGCTTCCGCTTCGACGAAGCCGGGCGGATCGTCCAGGTCGGCCAGCCCCGCGTCTGGCGCGAGGACCCCGAGCGTCCGCTCGATCCGCGCATTACCCAGCTGACCGGCCTGACCGACGCAATCCTGCAAGGCCAGGCGATCGACGAGGAAATGGCCGTCGAGATTCTCGGCTCGGCGGACCTGATCGTCGCGCACAATGCCGCTTTCGACCGGCCTTTCATCGACCGGCGCCTGCCTGCCCTCTCCGGCAAGGCCTGGGCCTGCTCGATGGCCGAGCCGGACTGGCTCGAACTCGGCTTCGACGGACGAGCGCTGGGCTATCTCGTCTCGCAATGCGGATGGTTCTTCGAGGGCCACCGCGCGGAAAACGACATCCTCGCCCTGCTCTACCTGCTGGCCCACGATCTTGCCGACGGCCGCACCGTGCTGGCCGACCTGCTCGCCCGCTCCGAGCGGCCCAGCTTCCGGGTTAACGCGGTGGACGCGCCGTTCGAGGCCAAGGACCGCCTCAAGGCGCGCGGCTATCGCTGGAACGCGGCGATGCGGTTCTGGTCGAAGGAAATCGCCGAAGCCGAGCGCGAGGACGAAGCTACCTGGCTGGCCACCGAGGTCTATACCGGCCATGGCAGCCCGGCGTTCTTCCCGGTGACTGCCAACGATCGCTACAAGATCGCATGATCTTCACCCATCCACTTCTCCGGCAGGAATCCTTCTGATGCTGCGTTACGTCCTTCCAGCCCTCCTCGCGACTTGCGCCGCCGCGCTCCCGGCACGGGCCGAGGACCGGCTCAGCATCGACATCTACGCGATCCCGTCCCGCCCCGTCGTCGATGCCGTGGAGAAGGCCAGCCGCGACCTGGCCGGGCGCGGCATGACCACGTTCTACGCGAAAGGGCAGGCGCCCCATGTCACGCTCTACCTCACCCAGTATCCGGCGGACGCCGCCCCCCAGCTGAAAGCCGCCGTGGCCGCCGCCGCGAAAGGCTGCAAGGCAGTGCCGCTGACCGTAAAAGGCACCGAACGCACGGCTTCCAACTGGCTGTTCCTGCATGTCGAGCGCAACCCCGAGCTGCAACGGCTGGCGGACCTCGTGACGCTCGCCGCCGAGCCGCTGCGCGACCGCACCGTCACGCCGCCCGCATGGATGAGCGCCTATCCGGCCAAGCTCCCCGCCTTCCAGCGCTACGGCTCGCCCAATGTCTTCATGCAGTTCGAGCCGCATCTGACCCTGCTCGCCAACGAGAGCGACCCGGCCCTCGCCGCCTTCATGGCCGACATGGAGCGCACCCCGCCCGAGGCACGCGGCGAAGTCGAAGGGATCGGCATCGGCCTTGTCGACGGCGACGGCCAACTGGTGAAGACCCTGGCCGAGTTCCGCTGCACCGGCCGCTCCTGAACCGCCGCGCGCCGGCGCTCCCACAATACCATTGCGTTTCAGAAGGCTGGAGGCATAGTCTCCCCTATAAAGCCGAAATGAAAAGGGCATGAGGACGTGGAGAGCGAAAACGATACCGCGATGTCGTTGGCCGAGATCGCCTCGGACCCGCGCTACCGCGAACTGGTCCGCCGCCGCGCCCGCTTCGGCTGGATTCTGACCGGCGCTATGCTGGCCGTCTTCTTCGGCTTCATCCTCGTGATCGCCTTCCGCAAGGACCTGCTGGCCCGCCCCATCGGCGAGGCGACGACGACCTGGGGCATTCCGGTCGGCCTCGGCGTGATCCTCGTCGGGATTGCGCTGACCGGCCTCTACGTCCTGCGCGCGAACCGCGATTTCGATCCGATGGTAGAGGCCATCCGCAAGGACGCCGCGCAGTGAGGGGCGGTCTCGGTGCCGCTGCGCTCGCGCTGGCCTGCTGCCTTCCTTTCCCCGCCCTCGCCGATGCCCTGACCGGACAGACGCAGCAGCAGGCCACGAACTGGCCCGCGATCCTGATGTTCGGGGTCTTCGTCCTCGCCACCCTCGGGATCACCCGCTGGGCCGCGCGCAAGACCCGCACCACCGCGGACTTCTACACCGCGGGCGGCGGCATCACCGGCTTCCAGAACGGACTGGCGATCGCGGGCGACTACATGTCGGCGGCCTCGTTCCTCGGCATTTCCGCGCAGATCTTCGCCGACGGCTATGACGGGCTGATCTATTCGACCGGGTTTCTGGTCGGCTGGCCGATCATCCTGTTCCTGCTGGCCGAGCGCCTGCGCAATCTCGGCCGCTACACGTTCGCGGACGTCGCCTCGTTCCGCTTCGCTCAGACCCCGGTGCGGCTCTTCGCCGCGTCCAGCACGCTGGCCGTCGTGCTGTTCTATCTGATCGCCCAGATGGTCGGCGCGGGGCAGCTCATCAAGCTGCTGTTCGGGCTGCCCTATTCCTATGCCGTTGTGATCGTCGGCGTGCTGATGACGCTCTATGTACTGTTCGGCGGCATGATCGCCACCACCTGGGTGCAGATCATCAAGGCGGTGCTGTTGCTCGGCTGCGCCACGCTGATGGCCTTCGCCGTACTGGCGAGTTTCGGCTTCTCGCCCGATGCCCTCTTCGCCCGCGCGGTCGAAGTGAAGACGGCGCTGGCGGGCGAGGCCGGGGCCGATCCGACGGCGGCGGCGGCCAAGGGGCAGTCGATCATGGGGCCGGGCAACTTCATCAAGGACCCTGTCTCGGCGATCTCCTTCGGCATGGCGTTGATGTTCGGCACGGCGGGCCTGCCGCATATCCTGATGCGCTTCTTCACCGTTCCCGATGCCAGGGCCGCCCGCAAGTCGGTGCTCTGGGCCACCGGCTGGATCGGCTATTTCTACATCCTGACCTTCATCATCGGCTTCGGTGCGATCGTGATGGTCGCCACCGAACCGGCCTTCCTCGATCCGGCGACCGGCGCCCTGCGCGGCGGCGGCAACATGGCCGCGCTCCATCTGGCCGATGCCGTCGGGGGAGACCTGTTCCTCGGCTTCGTCTGCGCGGTCGCCTTCGCGACGATCCTGGCCGTCGTCGCCGGACTGACCCTGGCCGGCGCCTCCGCCGTCAGCCACGACCTCTACGCCTCGGTCCTGCGCAAGGGACAGGCGAGTTCCGAGGACGAACTGCGGGTATCGCGGCGCACGGTGCTGGTGCTCGCGGTCGTCGCGATCCTGCTCGGCGTCCTGTTCGAGAACCAGAACGTCGCCTTCATGGTCAGCCTCGCCTTTGCGCTGGCCGCATCGGGCAATTTCCCGGTGCTGCTGCTCTCGGTGCTGTGGAAGGGCTGCACGACGCGCGGAATCGTCTGGGGCGGATCGATCGGGCTGACACTGGCGCTGGTGCTGACCGTGCTGTCCCCCGCGGTCTGGGTTTCGGTGCTGGGACACGGCGAGGCGATCTTCCCCTTCACCTCGCCGACGCTGTTCTCGATGCCGCTGGCCTTCTTCACGATCTGGATCGTGTCCCGGCTCGACCGCAGCGGCCGCGCGGCCGTCGATCGCGCGGGCTATCTCGAACAGCGCGTCCGTTCCGAAACGGGGATCGGTGCAGCCACCGCCAGCACGCACTGACCGCAGCGGAGCAGCGAGAGGCTTGCCAGCAATGGAGAAAATCATGCTAGGTGGAGCCAAATCGGCAACGGACGGCACCTGCATCCATGATGAAGCGTTTCACATCGGCATCCTTGACCGCCCTCGGCGCCGCACTCATGGCAATGCCCGGCTCCGCCTTGGCGCAGGAAAGCGTCGAGCGGCTGATCGGCCATGTCGCCCCCGCCGAGGACGGCGGCGCGCAAGTGGACGTGCGCCTGCTCAATACCGGCACCGCTACCGTCACCGCCGATCTGCCCGAAACCGTCGAGGCCACCCTTTCCCGACCGGGCGCCTTTGGCCGGGGCCGCACCGTCACCTTGCGCCGCGACACCGCCACCCCCGCCGCGCTCCCTGTCGCGCCCGGCAGCTTCTCGAGCGCCCGCTACCGGCTGGCGGCGCCGGACATCGCCGACGGCGCGCTGCTCTCGGTCCCGGGCTGGGGCGGCCAGTCGGTCACTCTGGCCGTCGCTGCACCTTCGGCATCGCCGAACGCGGCGGAAACGAGGATCGCCGCCGCTGATCCCGCCCCAGTGCAAGCTCCCGCCACCCCGCCGCCCAGCGACCGCACGGTGGGCAATGCCTTCATCGAGAACATGAGCGCCTACGAGCCGATCTACGCTGTCTACGGGCCCGGCACGAACGACGAGGCGCGCATCCAGCTCAGCTTCAAGTACCAGCTGTTCGGCAGCCGCGCGCGGGCGGACCGGCCTGCCCTGGGCGACGGCCTCTACTTCGCCTATACCCAGCGCATGTTCTGGGATCTGGGCGCGAATTCCTCGCCGTTCCGCAACATCGATTTCCAACCCGAGGTGTTCTACATCACCCCGCCCAAGGCGCTGTCGGACCGGACCACGGTCAGCGCGCAAGTGGGCCTGCGGCACGAATCGAACGGACGCGACGGCACTTCTTCCCGCAGCCTCAACACCGTCTACCTGGCCCCGGCGGCAGCCTTCTCGCTCGGCGGCGACCTCCGCCTGACCGTCGCGCCGCGCGCGTGGTTCTATGCCGGAGATCTTTCGGACAACCCGGATATCCGCCGCTATCGCGGCAATACCGGCCTTTTCGTGGAGATCGGCGAGGCGGACGGACTGCGCCTGTCCTCTTCCAGCCGCTTCAATTTCGGCAGCGGCAAGGGTTCGATCTCGGCGGATCTGTCCTATCCGCTGCGCCGCCTGCTAGGCGGCGGGCCGGACTTCTACCTCTTCGCACAGAGCTTCGCCGGCTATGGCGAGAATCTGCTGGACTACAACCGCCGCGTCACTCGCCTGCGCCTGGGCGTGGCCCTCGTGCGCTGACAGAGCCGCCATTCAACACCCGGAGTTGAAGGATATTCGCCGAGAGGGCGGATTATCAATTTCTCTGCCTAGCCGCATAAACGGACCGACAGGGCGGCAACGTCCGCGTTCGCGCGTGCTACCATCGCCGCGCAGCGCCCGGACAATGGAGATACGACATGCTGGTGGACGGCAAATGGGTTGAGAACTGGCAGCCGGTGCAGGCCAAGGACGAAAAAGGCGGCTTCGTCCGCCAGGTCTCGGGGTTCCGCAACTGGGTGACGCCGGATGGAAGCCCCGGCCCGACCGGCACCGGTGGCTTCGCGGCGCAAGCCGGGCGCTATCACCTCTACGTCGCACTCATCTGCCCCTGGGCCTCGCGCACGCTGATCGCGCGCAAGCTGAAGGGGCTGGAGCAGGTCATTTCCGTCTCGGTGGTCGAACCGGCGCTGACCGATCAGGGCTGGCGCTTCGGCGACTATCCCGGCGCCGACCGCGACACGATCAACGGCGCGACCTGGATGCACGAAATCTATACGCGGGCAGACCCACACTACACCGGCCGTGCGACCGTGCCGGTGCTGTGGGACAAGCAGACGGGCACGATCGTCAATAACGAATCCGCCGATATCCTGCGCATGCTCAACACCGGCTTCGGCGCGTTGGCAAGCGATGCCCACGATCTCTATCCGGCAGAGCTGCAGGACCGCATCGATGCGCTGAACGAGGCGATCTATCCCAGCGTCAACAACGGCGTCTACCGCTCGGGCTTCGCGACCACCCAGGAGGCCTACGACGAGGCCTGCACCGAACTGTTCGCGATGTTGGACAGCCTCGAAACCCGCCTCGGCGACGGCCGCGCCTATCTGCACGGCGAACGCCTGACCGAGACCGACATCCGCCTTTTCGTGACGCTGGTACGCTTCGACGCGGCTTATCACGGGCTGTTCAAGTGCAACTTGCGCCGCATCGCCGACTATCCAGCGCTTCACGGCTTCATGATGCGCGTGCTGGACGTGCCCGGCGTGCGCGAAACGGTCAGCATCGACCATATCAAGCGCGGCTACTATTCGATCCTGGCGCTGAACCCGACCGGGATCGTTCCGATCGGTCCCCACCTTCCCGGCCTCGCGACCGGCCTGCCGGAGAACGCGGCATGAGCGCCTCGCTCGTCATCCTGCTCCACGGCGTCGGCAGCCGGGGCGACGACCTCGAAGTCCTTGCGCGGGCCTGGGCCGGATTGCTGCCCGATACCGCCTTCGCCGCGCCGGACGCCCCCTTCCCCTTCGATCACGGCGGCGGCGGGCGGCAATGGTTCAGCGTGACCGGCGTCACCGAAGCCGACCGTCCCGCACGGGTGGAAGCCGCACGCGCCGAATTCGACCGGACGATCGCCGGAATCCTCGCCGAGCGCGGCTTTGCGGACAGGCTGGAGAAAGTGGCCCTCGTCGGTTTCTCGCAAGGCTCGATCATGGCGCTCGATGCGCTGGCCTCGGGGCGCTGGCCGGTGGCAGCGGTCGTCGCTTTCGCCGGGCGCCTCGCATCGCCCGAGCCGCTGACGCCGAAGCCGGGCACGCCGGTCCTGCTCGTCCACGGAACCGCCGATCCGGTCATGCCGGTCGCGCTGAGCGAAGAGGCGCAGGCGCGTCTTGCCGCCGCCGGAATTCCTGTCGGACTGAAGAAAATTCCCGGCTGCGGGCATCATCTCGAAGCGGTCGGCGTCGAAGCCGCCGGGCGGTTTCTGGCAGAAGCGCTGAACGGCGACTAGGGCGTAAACGCCGGCTCGAACGCAGGCTCCCGCTCGATGCCGACGCGATTGCGTCCGCCGCGCTTGGCCTCGTAAAGCGCGCGGTCGGCGCCATCGATCAGGGTCTGGGCATCGGCGGTTGCAGGCACGAAATGGGCCAGCCCTATGCTCACCGTCACCCGCCCGCTCGGCGCGGGGGACGCAAGGTGCATGTCCTCCACCGCCGCGCGCATGCGCTCGGCCAGTTGCAGCGACTGGCTCGCCTCGGTCCGGGGCAGGATCACGGCGAACTCCTCGCCGCCGTAGCGCGCCACCAGATCGCTGCCGCTCCTCGCGCAGGCCTGGAGCGCCGAGGCGACGCTGCGCAGCCGCACATCGCCGACCGGATGGCCGAGATGGTCGTTCAGCAACTTGAAGTGGTCGATGTCGATCATCAGCAGGGCCAGCGGCGTCCGGTCGCGCTGCGCCCGCAGGACTTCGCGCCGGAGCACGTCGTCGAACAGCCGCCGGTTCGCCACCCCCGTCAAGGCATCGTTGTGCGACAGGTGGGTCAGGCGATCCTGCTCGTCGTAGCTGCGTAGCTGCACCAGTACGCTGCGGATCCCGTAGCCCGCCGTCGCGGCGAAGGCGCCGGTCAGCACCAGCGTCACGTCATGGCCGACCAGCAGCGCCGAGACGGTCAGCAGCGTGACCGGGATCATCAGCGGACTGCCCGCCTTGACGATCAGGGCAAATCGCCGGGACACCTCTGGCACGGAAAACCGGGGCGCTCCCGCCGCCGCCAGGGCCAGAAACAGGAAAGGCAAGTCGATCAGGAGGTCGGGCCAATGGCCGAAGTCGCTGTCCCATTCGGCATGGTTGATATAGGCCGCGACCAGCATGTAGAGGGCCGCGTAAGCCGTCAGCACGCGCAGGAAACGGCTCTGCCCGGCATCGGTGGAAGCGGCAAGGCGCAAGCCCGCGAAAGCGAGGATATAGACGTTCTCGACATCGAACATCAGCCGCAGCGCCGCGGCGCCCGCCACGCCTGTCCCCTCCATGGTCGACATGATCGAGACATAGCGGAAGAACACATAGCCCAGCGCCCCGGCCAGCAGCGCGTCCACCACACGGACGTACCACGCTTCCTCCGCCGGGCTGGCGAGTGCGAATATGATCGGCACGCCGTAGAGCACGTAAAGCAGCATGCTCAGGCTCATCTCGCTCTCGACGTCCATCGCCATCAGGCCGAACGTGGTGGCAGCCATGCCTGCGGCCCAAAGCAGCATGGCGGCGGCCAGCGGCAACCAGCCCTCCCATCCGTCCCGCCTCGCCCGGAGCAGACACAGGATGCCCGCCAGCATCGGGCTGCCGATCAGGAATACGAAGCTCCATGGAACGGCCACCGCCGGTCCCGCCAGCAGGACGAGACCGTGCGCCGCGACCGCAAGCAAGGCCGCCAAGGCCACGAACCTGGCCGCGGCGCCCTCTCCGCCTGCCGATTGAAGACCGGTACCGACTCCCATGGCCTGACCTACTCTGACCGCAATCAGGGAAGACCCTAGGTATCAAAGGTTAAGCCATTGCTTCGCGCCGCATTATCCGAGTCATCGGGTGATTCGACCTGATTGAAAAATGCCCTAGTCGCCGGTAAGCGGCGTCCACTTCCGGTCCGATGCCGCATCGGCGATGACGCTCTCCACGAAGGCCATCGTGCGCAGCCCGTCCCCGACCGAGGGGAACGCATCCGCCACGTCCTCACCCGCGATGCGCTGTGCAAAGGCGCGGTAGAGGTTGGCGAAAGCCTCGATATAGCCTTCCGGATGGCCTGCGGGGGTGCGCAGGCGGCGCAAGGTGGACTCGGCGAGGCCCGGCCCGCCCGCGCGGACGATCTCGGTGGGGCGATCCAGCCAGCGCAGCACCAGACTGTTCGGCTCCATCTGCGACCATTCCAGCCCGCCGCGCTCACCGTGGATGCGCAGCTTCAGCCCGTTCTCGTCCCCGGCGGCGACCTGGGTGGCCTTGAGCACCCCGCGCGCGCCATGATCGAGACGGAGCAGCACGCTGACATCGTCGTCCAGCCTGCGGCCCGGCACATGGGTCGCCAGATCGGCGCAGAGTTCCTGCACCCGCAGCCCCGAGACATGTTCGGCAAGGTGGAAGGCATGGGTGCCGATATCGCCGAGGCAACCGCCCAGCCCGGCGCGGGCGGGATCGGTCCGCCATTCCGCCTGCTTGTTGCCGTCACGGTCGATCGGCTGGCTGAGCCAGCCCTGCGAATATTCGACCTGGACCAGCCGGACTTTGCCGAAATCACCTCGGGCCACACGGGCGCGGGCCTCTTCCACCAGCGGATAACCGCTATAGGTGAAAGCCAGCGCGAAGTGGCGGCCGGAACGCGCCGCGGCCTGCGCGATTCCCTGAGCCTCTGCCATGTTCAGCGCCATCGGCTTTTCGCAGAAGACATGGAAACCGGCGTCCAGCGCAGCGATCGCCATGGGCGCATGGAGGTGGTTGGGGGTGACGATCGACACCGCGTCCACCCGCTCTCCTTCCGGCAGGGCAGCTTCGGCCGCAAGCAGTGCTTCCAGCGAAGCGTAAGTGCGATCCGGCGCGATACCCAGCACCTCGCCCGAGCGGCGATTGCGTTCCGCATCGCTGCTGAAGGCCCCGGCCACCAGCCGCCAGTCCCCGTCCAGCGCGGCCGCCGCGCGGTGGATCGCCCCGATGAAGGCGCCCTCGCCGCCTCCGACCATGGCGAGACGCAAAGTCCGTGGCATCACCCTCTCCTTTTCTTCGCTTGCGACAAGAGCCTCAATTCAGGCCTTGATCCGATATGATTTACCGGTAAACGTAAGGCAACGAGAAAACGCAACAAGAAATAAGACGGAGAGTCGAGGATGCGCATGACAGCAAGCCTCTTCATGACACCGATCGCTGCGGCGGCGGCTGTGTTTGCCGTGCCCTTCACGGTACAGACTGCCATGGCGCAGGCAGCGCCTTCGGCCTTCAACGCCTGCCGCGCCTGCCACAGCGTGGACAAGGGCGGAAAGAACGGCATCGGCCCCAACCTGAACGGCGTCGCGGGCAGGCAATCGGCCTCGGCCCCCGGTTTCAACTATTCGCCGGCGCTCAAGGGCGCCAAGCTGCGTTGGGACGACCAGAGCCTCGACACGTTCCTGGCGGCGCCCGCGAAGAAGGTGCCCGGCACCCGCATGCCGATCGGCACGCCGGACCCGGCCAAGCGCGCGGCGATCATCGCCTATCTCAAGAGCCTGAAATGACGAAAAACCCTGAAGTGACGGAAAACAGGGCCATGCGCGGTCCGGCGGTCTTCCTGGCGCAGTTCATGGGTGACGCGGCTCCGTTCGACACTCTGGACAATGCCGCACGCTGGATGGCGGAGGCCGGTTACAAGGGCATCCAGGTGCCCAGCAACGACCCCCGCTGCATGGATCTGGCCCTGGCGGCGGAAAGCCAGGACTATTGCGACGAACTGACCGGGCGCTGCCGCGAGGCGGGCGTCGAGATCACCGAACTCTCCACGCATCTTCAGGGCCAGCTGGTTGCGGTTCACCCCGCCTACGACGCCGCCTTCGACAATTTCGCGCCGCCCGAACTGCGCGGCAAGCCTGCCGAGCGGCAGGCCTGGGCGGTCGATCAGCTGAAGCTCGCCGCCAGGGCCAGCCGCCGTCTGGGGCTGGCTGCACATGCGACCTTTTCCGGCGCTCTCGCCTGGCCCTTCATCTACCCCTGGCCGCAGCGTCCGGCGGGTCTGGTGGAGGAAGCCTTCACCGAACTCGGGCGCCGCTGGCGGCCGATTCTCGATGCTTTCGAGGATGAGGGCGTCGACCTCTGCTATGAACTCCATCCGGGCGAAGACCTGCACGACGGGCTGACTTTCGAACGGTTCCTCGATGCCGTCGGCGGGCACCGGCGCGCCAATATCCTCTACGACCCCAGCCACTTCGTGTTGCAGGCAATGGACTATCTCCAGTTCATCGACATCTATCACGACCGCATCAGGATGTTCCACGTCAAGGACGCGGAGTTCAATCCCACCGGGCGGGCGGGCGTCTACGGCGGCTATGCCGACTGGGTCGATCGCCCCGGTCGGTTCCGCTCGTTGGGGGACGGTCAGGTCGATTTCACCGGCATCTTCTCGCGCCTGACCCAGTACGGATACGCGGGCTGGGCCGTGCTGGAATGGGAATGCTGCCTGAAGCATCCCGAGGACGGCGCCCGTGAAGGCGCGCCCTTCATCGAGGCGCACATGATCCGCCGCCCGGAACGGGCGTTCGACGATTTCGCGGGAGGCGGCGATCCCGCCGACAACCGCCGCTGGTTGGGGCTGTCCTGACGCAATGCAACACCCCGACAACAGATAACACGCGGGGCAAAAGGGTAGAGGATCGGGCATGACGGGCATAAACCGGCGAAGACTGTTCTGGCTGAGCGTGCTGGCGCTCTTTACTGCATCGATGAGCGCATCGCTGCGCGCCGCGGTGGCGAGCAGCCTCAAGGCGGAGTGGATCGATCCCGTCGCGCCGATCGCAGCGGGGGAAATGATCGGAGCGGCGCTGGGTTCGGCGTTCCTCGGCTTTTCGATCACCGTCTTCGTGGTGAGCGCAGTGCTGGACCGGCTCGGCGTCCGCCGCGTCCTGATCGGCTGCGGCGTGGCCTTCCTGATCGGCACGACGCTGATCGTCGGCGCGGGTCTCTTCGCCAAGGGCATGGGCGTCTATCATCTGGTCTGGCTGGGCATGTTGCTGAGCGGCATCGGCTGGGGCTTCGCCGAAGCCTCGATCAACCCGCTTACCGCGCGGCTCTATCCCGAGGACACCACCCATCGCCTGAACGTGCTCCACGCCTGGTATCCGGGCGGGCTGATCGTCGGCGGTCTTGCCGGGGTGTTCCTGGCGCCGCTGCTGCCCTGGCAGGCGATCATGGCGCTGGTGTACCTCCCCGCCGTGTTCGTCATCCTGATCGCCGCGACGACCCGCTTCCCCGAGCCTCCCGCCGCTGCCGGAAACCGGGCCATGAAGGACATGATGCTGGAAGTGGTGCGCCGCCCCAGCTTCTTCGTGTGGTTCGGCGCCATGTTCCTGACCGCCTCCTCGGAACTGGCGCCCGGCCAGTGGATCGACGTCGCGCTCAGCAACCGGGTCGGCATGCGCGGCATCCTGCTGCTGGTCTACGTCAGCGCGCTGATGTTCGTGTTCCGCCACTTCGCCGGACGGATCGCCGGTCGCCTGTCCAATCCGGGCCTGCTCTGGGTTTCGAGCCTGCTGGCCGCGATCGGCCTGTTCCTGCTGTCGCAGGCGCAGTCGCCGGTTTCCGCGATCCTCGCATCGACCGTCTGGGGCCTCGGCGTCTGCGCCATGTGGCCGACGATGCTGGCCTCCGTCGCCGAACGCTATCCGCGCGGCGACTCCTGGGCGCTGGGTCTGGTCGGATCGGCGGGAGCGCTGGCGAGCTTCTTCGTATTGCCGCGCCTCGGCGAGATGTTCGATCAGGCGAAAGTCGAGATCGCGGGCGGTCCGGAAGCCTTCACCCGGCTGAGCGGCGCCGCGCTGCGCGCCGTGGAAGACGCCGCCGCCTCGCAGTCCTTCGCGCGGCTGACCTTCGTGCCGTTGACGCTGCTCGTCGTGTTCGGCGCGGTCTGGCTGGCCGAAAGGCGCGCCGCCCGCCCGAGCGCTCCCGTCGCGGAGGGCGCGGCATGAGCCTGACCCGTCGCTCCGTGATCGCCAGCGGTCTCGTCGCAGCCGCCGCGCCCGCCCTTTCGGCAGCGACCGGGAAGAGCAGCTCCAATGCCGCGCATTTCTCGCTCGGTTACGCCCCGCACGAAGGCAGCTTCGCCAGCCGGGGCGGGCTGCTCGAACAGATCGCCTTCGCCGCAGACCAGGGCTTCCGCGCCTGGGAGGACAACGAGGCGCGCAATCGGCCGGTCGAACAGCAGGAAGCCATGGCCCGCGCCCTGTCGCAGCGGGGCATGACGATGGGCGTCTTCGTCGCCAGCATGCCGAAGTGGTCCGATTTCCGGCCCGTGCTCGGCGGCAATGACGACGGCGACCGGGACGCCTTCCTGGCCGATATCCGCACCTCGATCGAGGTCGCCAAGCGCCTGAACGTAAAGCACATGACGGTCGTGACCGGCTTCATGGACCGCAAGGTGCCCGAAGCGATCCAGACCGGGCGGATCATCGACTGCATGCGCCGCGCAGGAGACATCGTCGCACCGCATGGACTGACGCTTGTGATGGAGCCGCTAAACACCCGGACCAATCACCCCGGCGTGTTCATGCAGTCGATCGCGCAGGGCTATGCCGTCGCGCGCGGGGCCAACAGTCCCGGCGTGAAGAT
Source organism: Novosphingobium sp. BL-S-20 (assembly GCF_055521635.1). Taxonomy (NCBI): domain Bacteria; kingdom Pseudomonadati; phylum Pseudomonadota; class Alphaproteobacteria; order Sphingomonadales; family Sphingomonadaceae; genus Novosphingobium; species Novosphingobium sp. BL-S-20. The sequence goes on from NZ_CM145493.1 coordinate 230,450, forward strand.
TCTGGCCGACCTCTATCACGAGCAGATCCAATCCGGGAACCTGATCCCGACGCTCGACGCCTGCTGGGCGGAGATCGGCTATATCCAGTTCGGCGACAACCCCGGCCGCAAGGAACCGGGAACCGGCGAAATCAACTACGCCAATATCGTACGCTGGCTGCGCGGGCGTAACTATGCCGGAGTGATCGGCATGGAACACGGCAATTCGCTGGCCGGACGCGAGGGCGAGGAGCGGCTCATCGCCGCCTATCGGGCCATCGACAAAACATAAGCAAGGGGAGCGAGAGGATGAAGATCATCCCGATCGGCGTATTGCTGGCAGTCACAATCGGCGCCTGCTCATTGGTCGAAGCGCAGGACAAGCCGGGTTTCAAGGACACGCCGATACTGCCGGGCGGCCCATGGCACGTCCATGATCCGGACCGACCGGCGCCCAGGGTCATCACGCCCGCAGCCGCCCCCGGCGGCGCGCCGTCCGATGCCGTCGTGCTGTTTTCCGGCACCTCGCTCGACGCCTGGCGCGGCGAGCGCGGCCCCTGGACGGTCGAGAACGGGGTCATGACCGTTCCCTCCCGCGCGAAGAGCGGCGGCGAGAACAACCTGATCTCGAAGCAGGAATTCGGCGACGTGCAGTTGCACCTCGAATTCCGCTCGCCCAGCCCGCCGCAGAAAAGCTCGCAGGACCGGGGCAACAGCGGCATCTGGTTCATGCAGCGCTACGAAGTCCAGATTCTCGACGGTTACGTCAATCCGACTTACGCCGACGGTACCGTGGGCGCGGTCTATGCCTGGAAGCCGCCGCTGGTGAACCCCTCGCGCCCACCGGGCGAATGGCAGAGCTACGACATCGTTTTCGAGCGCCCGCGCTTCGATGCAAGCGGCGCCCTGCTCCGCCCCGCCTATGTCACGGTGCTGCTGAACGGCGTGCTGGTGCAGAACCATCAGGCCATGCTGGGCACGACCGCCTGGCGCAAGATCGCGCAATATTCGGCGCACGCAGACAAGGCGCCGATCCAGTTGCAGGACCACGATTCCCCGGTTTCCTTCCGCAACATCTGGGTCCGGCCCCTCCCGGAAGAGGCCATCTCTCAGGACCTGAAAGGGGTACAACGATAATGGATCGCAGAAACGCACTTGGCGGCATGCTCGCCCTGTTCGGCGCCCAGGTTTTCGCCCCGCTCGCCCGCGCGGCGGGTCTTGCCGCCCCTCCGGCGATCGATCAGGGCGTGCCGCGCCTGCAAGTCTTCACGCCGGACCAGCGGGCGCTGATGACCGCGCTTTGCGAGCGGGTCATCCCCACCACCGACACCCCCGGCGCCATCGCCGCGGGCGTTCCCGCCTATGTCGAGAAGCTGCTGGCCGACTGGGCCCTGGCCGAAGACCGCCTGCCGATCCTGTCGGGCCTCGCGGAAATCGATGCCCGCAGCTGGCAGGACTACAAGATCCCCGCCGTCCAGGCCAAGCCGGAGCAGCAGGACGCTCTGTTGACCCTGGCGATGAACGACCAGATTCCTGACGGCGAGGAGTTCTTCAAGGCGTTCCGGCAGATGGTGATCGTCGGCTACTACACCTCCGAGATCGGGATGACGCAGGAGCGCGAATACCTGCCCGTCCCCGGCGAATACAACGGCGCCTTCCCCTATTCTCAGGTCAACAAGGTCTATTCGGCATGATCATGAATCGTCGTTCCATGATGCTGGGCACCGGCGGTGCCGCCCTGCTCGCCGCCCAGCCCCTCGTTGCGGGTCTCGCCCGCGCCGCGCAGCTTCGCAGCATCGGCCTGCAACTCTACACGGTGCGCGAACTCTTCGCCGCCGACCCGGTCGCCACGCTCGAAAAGGTGGCGAAGATCGGCTACCGCGAGGTCGAATACGGCGGCGGCGGCTACGACACCATGGACCATGCGCTGCTGCGCAAGACCATGGACCGGCTCGGCCTGAAGGCGCCTTCCATCCATGTCGGCTACGATGCCCTGCTGGACAAGTTCGACGCCAGCGTCGCCATGGCCAAGGCGCTGGGCGCGGACACGATCGTCCTGCCCTATATGGTCGACAAGTACCGCAATGCGGAAGCCTGGGACGCCGCGCTGGTCAATATCAACCGTTTCGGGGAGCAATTGAAGGCGGTCGGCCTCGGCTTCGCCTATCACAACCACGACTTCGAGTTCACCGTGAAGCCGGATGGCGTCAGCCTGTTCGACCGTCTGGTAAAGGCCTGCAACCCGGCACTGGTGAAGATCGAACTCGATCTCTACTGGGCGATCTATGCGGGACAGGATCCGCAGGCGCTGATCCGCAGCCTAGCGGGCCGCGTCTATGCCTATCACGTCAAGGACATGCGGCCTGATCGCAGCATGACCTCGGTAGGCCTCGGCACGATCGACTTCGCCGCCATCTTCAAGCTCAACGGGCTGGCCGGGGCACAGCACTTCTACGTCGAGAACGACCAGTCGCCTGCGCCCTATCTACCGGACATCACCAAGAGCTTCCAGACGCTCAGCACCCTGCGCTTCTGATCACCGACCGGGAGAGGATCACGATGGCTACTACGGACAGGTTCGATGCGATCGTCATCGGCTCGGGCATCAGCGGAGGCTGGGCCGCCAAGGAATTGACCGAAAAGGGTCTGCGCGTGCTGATGCTCGATCGCGGCCACATGGTCGAGCACGTCGACGACTATACTTATGACGGCAAGCCCGCCTATGAAGTGCCCGCGCGCAACATCATGCCCGACACGCTGCGCGACAGCGACTACTTCATCGCCCAGCACGGCTATGTCGCACCCAGCAACCAGGCCTTCTACAACAACGACCGGCTGAACCCCTACGACTACGGCGAAGGCAGCAAGTTCTACTGGATCCGCCCGGCCGCGGTCGGCGGCAAGTCGCTGATCTGGGGCCGGTGGAGCTTCCGCTGGAGCGCCGCCGATTTCGAGGCGAACAAGCGCGACGGCATCGGCGGCGAATGGCCGATCGGCTATGACGACCTCGTGCCCTGGTACAGCTATGTCGAGAAATACATCGGCGTATCCGGCTCGCGCGAGAATCTCGACTATCTGCCGGACAGCGAATTCCAGCCGCCGATGCCGATGAACATCGCCGAAAAGTGGATGAAGCAGCGGCTGGAAACGGCCTTCCCCGGCCGCAAGATGATCAACGCGCGCCTGTCCAACATGACCGAGGACAAGCCCGAGCAGAATCGCTCGAAGTGCCAGCTGCGCAACCAGTGCGGCAACGGCTGCTCGTTCGGCGCCTATTTCTCGACGCAGGCGGTCACCCTGCCCGCCGCCCGCGCGACCGGGCGCCTGACGCTGCGCAGCGATGCGGTGGTCACCAATCTCGAATACGATCCGGCCACGAAAAAAGTCACCGGCGTCCGCTTCATCGATGCCAAGACCGGGCAGGCCGAAGTGGTGCGCTCCAAGGTCGTGTTCCTGAATGCCTCGACGCTCGGCTCGGTGCAGATCCTCATGAATTCGCGCGCCGAAGGCAGCGAGCGCAGCCATTTCGACACTAGTGGGACCTTGGGCCGCTACGTAATGGACCATATCTTCCGCGTCGGCGTGAAGGGCGACATTCCCGGCATGGAGGAATTCATCGAATATGGCCGCCGCCCCGGCGCCATCTACGTGCCGCGCTTCCGCAACAACGGCGGGGACGAGGATCTCGGCTTCCGGCGCGGCTACGGCTATCAGGGCGGGGCCTATCGCGAACCGTCCAAGCCGGTCGGCTTCGGCGCTGCGATGAAGGAAGGCATGCGCCGCTACAGCGGCTGGAAGTTCCAGATGGGTGCTTTCGGCGAATGCCTGCCCTATGAGGACAACCGCGTCTCGCTGAACCCGAACAAGGCGGACCGCTTCGGCCTACCGCTGATGCGCTTCGACGTCACCTTCCGCGACAACGAACTGCGCATGATGGCCGATGCCCGCGAACAGGGCGAGAAGATGCTGCGCGCAGCGGGCCTCAAGAACGTCGAGAGCAAGGTCAAGGAGCACGTGCCGGGCGATGCCATCCACGAGATGGGCGGTGCGCGCATGGGCGACGATCCGCGCGCCTCGGTGCTCAACAAGTGGAGCCAGGCCCACGACGCCTCCAACCTCTTCGTCACCGACGGGGCGCAGATGGCGTCGATCTCCTGCGTCAATCCCTCACTGACCTTCATGGCCCTGACCGCGCGGGCGGTGGATCATGCGGTGAAGGGACTGAAGGCAGGCACGATCTGACGCAGGCAAATGCGGGTTTTCAACGCTGTGAAGGCGCTGGAAACCCGCTATCGGAGGATATGGAAACACGAATCTGATGGCGAGGCGCAACGAAAACGGCGTGACGATCCGCGCGGTGGCGCAGCGCGCAGGCGTATCCGCCATGACCGTGTCCAACGTCATCAACGGCGCCGGGCGCGCCAGCGCGGCGACGATAGCGACGGTCCGGGCGGCGATCGCGGAACTGGGCTATGTTCCCAATCTCGCCGCGCGGCGGCTCGCCAAGTCGCGCGCAACGACCGTGGGTCTGCTCTACAGCGACCGGCGCACGCCCTTCCTCGATGCCGTGCTGGTGGGCGCCCTGCGCGCCACCAATGCCCAAGGCCTGCAACTGATCCTGCGCGACGGCGAGGGCGTCAGCCGCGAGGAAGCCGAACGCATGGCGCAGGACCTCGTGCGCTCCGGCGCCGATGCACTGCTGCTGATCCCGCCCTTTGCCGAGCGGCTCAGCGGATCGGCCATCGTGCCCGAACTGGGCGTTCCGCTCGCAGCAATCGCCACCGGCACGGCGATGCCCGACATGACCACCGTCCGGATCGACAACCGCGCCGCCATGCTGGCGCTGACCGGCGAGGTCATCGCGGGAGGGCATCGGCGCATCGCCTATGTCGCCGGTCCGGATCACTACAGCGTCGTCGCGGCGCGGCTCGACGGTTTTCTCGCGGCCCTGCACGAAGCCGGTGTTGCCAAAGCGCCGGACCTGATCGTGCGGCACGGTGAGTTCGACTACGATGCGGGACAGGCCGCTGCGCGCAGGCTGCTGTCCCTGCCCGACAGGCCGACCGCGATCATCTGCAGCAGCGATGACCTCGCCGCCGGTGTCGTCGCCGAGGCCAACCGCCTGGGTCTGCAATTGCCTGCCGACCTGACTGTCACCGGCTTCGACGACACCATTCTGGCCTCGCGCATCTGGCCGCCGCTGACGGTCGTGCGGCAGCCGGTCGAGGACATGGCCTTCCGTGCCGCCCAGTGCCTGATCGCCGCGCTCGGCAAGGCCGAAACCGGGGTGAGCGACGAGATTTTCGATCACGCGATCGTGACGCGCCAATCCATCGCGCAGCGGCCTGCGCCATGATCCGCAGCGCCCCCACTCTCAGCAAAAGGAAAGCGGCACCATGGAAACAAGCAGACGGGAACTGGCGGCCATGATCGCCCTGGGAGGTACCGGCATCGCCCTTTCCGCGGCGACGGGGGCCGAGGCGGCGACCACGCGCCCCAAGCTCGTCCACCACGTATTCTTCTGGCTCAAACGGCCCGGTTCGCAAGAGGATCGCGACCGGCTGATCGCCGGTCTGCGCACCCTGCGCGGCATCCCCGTGATCCGGAACCTCGAGATCGGCATCCCGGCCAGCACCGAGGCGCGCGATGTCGTCGATGCCAGCTACGACGTTTCCGAACTGATGTTCTTCGACAGCGTGGAAGATCAGAAGTCATACCAGGACCACCCGATCCACCACGCCTTCGTCAAGGCCTGCGAGCCGCTCTGGGCGAAAGTCGTCGTCTACGACATGGCCGTCGTGCCGGAATAGGGGTTCCGGAAGAACGACCTCTCAAACGAGGTCGTTCAGCCGCGGCGCTATTCCGGGGCCATGGGCGAAGGTGGCCGCCGCTATTACCGCCTCGGCGCTCGGCCGGACGCCGGTATAGAGCACGAACTGCGCAATCGCCTGAAGCACGATCACTTCCGCGCCGGAGATGACCGTCTTTCCGGCGTCCAGCGCGGCCTTGATGAACGGTGTCTCGGCAGGCTGGGCCACAACGTCGAAGGCCACGTCGCAGGCGGCGATCTGGGCGGGCGTGAAGGCGAGTTCGTCCGCCTGCGCGCCTTCCATGCCGAGCGGGGTGACGTTGACCAGCATGGCCGCACCCTCCTCGGGCAGCTCGGGCAACCAGCGGAAGCCGTATTGTGCGGCCAGCGCCTGCCCTGCCTCGGCATTGCGGGCGATCAACGTGCCGTCGCGGAAGCCGAGATCGCGCAGGGCTGCGACCACCGCCTTGGCCATGCCGCCGCTGCCGCGCAGCAAGAAGGGCGTGGCCGGATCGATACCCCGCCCGGCGACGAGATCGCGCACGGCGGTGTAGTCGGTGTTGTAGCCGGTCAGCACGCCGCCCTCGTTGACGATGGTGTTCACGCTGTCGATGGCGCGGGCCGAATCCTCAAGCCCGTCGAGCAGCGGAATCACCGCTTCCTTGAACGGCATCGAGATCGCACAGCCGCGAATATCCAATGCCCTCAGCCCGCCGATCGCGGCAGGCAGGTCGGTGGTGGAGAAGGACTTGTAGACATAGTCCAGCCCCAGCAGCCCGTAGAGCGTGTTGTGCAGGCGCGATCCCGCGTTACCGGGACGAGCGGAGAGCGACATGCAGAGGCGCGTGTCGCGGCCGATCGATTGTTTGGCGCTGAAATCGGTCATGGTTGGTCAGGCTCCAATGGGCTGAGGTGCGGAAGCGCGAGGGCCGCTCGATCCGCGCGTGATGAGGCGTCCGGCCAGCACGACCTTGCGTGCCGGGGCGTCGGGATGGTCGAGCCGGTCGAGCAGCATGGTCATCGCATTGCGGCCGATTTCCTCGACCGGTTGCTCGATGACGCTGAGGCCGCCGCCGACGAATTCCATCCAGTCGTTGTTGTCGAATCCGGCCAGCGCGATGTCGGCGGGCGCTTCGAGGTTCAGGTTGCGCAGCGCGCGCAGCACGGTCAGCAGCATGACGCCGTTGCTGGCCACCAGCGCGTCCGGGCGGACCGGCGCGGAGAGCAGGTCGGTCACCACGCGCTCCGCCGCATCGGCAGCGTGGGGCATCTCGACAGTAGAGGCATCCATGCCGAGCCTCCGCGCCGCCTGTTCGAAACCGGCACGGCGCTCGGCGCCGGTGCTGCTGGCCGCACCAAACAGCCCGGTGACGCGGCGGTGGCCCTGCGCATGGAGGTGCGCGACCAGTTCGGCAGCCATGCTCTCGTTGTCGAGCAGGACACTGTCCAGCCCGGCAGAGGCCAGGCTGCGGTCGATCAGGACGACGGGGAAGCCCGGCTCCAGCCGCTCGGCCTTTTCCACCCATTGGCGGCAGGGCGCGAAGATCACCCCGGTCACGCGTTCCTCGTGCATGAGTTCGAGGTAGGCGGCTTCCTTGGCCGGGTCCTCGTCGGTATTGCACAGGATCACCCGCAGCCCGCGCGCGGTGGCGAGGCTTTCGATGGCGCGCGAGACGGCGGTGAAGAACGGGTTGCGGATATCGGCGACGATCAGGCCGATGGTGTTGGTATGCTGCGAACGCAGGCGCCGCGCGGCGAGGTTGGGGCGATAGCCGGTGGACTTGACCGCCGCGAGCACCCGCTCCTGCATCGCGGGATCGACGCTGCGGCCCGAAAGCACCCGCGAAACGGTGGCGGGCGAAACTTCGGCAACCCGCGCCACGTCCTTGATTCCTACTGCCATCCGCAATGCGCCATCCGAGAAATCGTTCTCACCAATTAGGGCGTCTTGCCCCTCTCCTGCGGGAGACTATGCATCACCTCATCGCATGATCGCAAGCATTGTCTTGACAAGAGCCGTGAGAAAACGTTTTCTACGCATGTCACGGACTCGTTATCAAAACGGTCAGGAGAGGCCTGAAATGCTCGCAGATGCGCCCGCCTCGGGGGTCGAGGATCTCGTTCGAATCGATGCCAGCGCGGCAGACAAGGTCGATGCGATTCGCCAGGTCGGCCAGTTGCTGGTCGCCGCCGGTTGCGTCGCGCCCGGCTACGAGGAAAGCATGGTTCGCCGGGAAGGCGTGGCGAACACCTTCCTGGGTGCGGGCGTCGCGATCCCGCATGGCCTCGGCGAGGACAAGGGGCTGGTCCGCCGCGATGGCGTGGCGATCCTCCAGTTGCGCGAGGGAGTGGAATGGAACCCGGGCCAGCGCGCCCATCTGGTGGTCGGCATCGCCGCCAATTCGGACAGCCACATCGCCATCCTGCGCCGTCTGACCCGCCTGATTCAGGACGAGCCGCGCCTTGCCGCGCTTGTCGCCACCGACGATCCGGCTGCTTTTTCCCGCGCCCTGTGGGAGGACGGAGAGGCTTCCGCCCCGTCAGAACCGGCGGCCGACTATGCTGAAACCACCGAATGGACGGTCGACTACCCAACCGGCCTCCATGCCCGCCCCGCTTCGGCCTGGGTCGAAGCGGCGCGTGCCTCTGGCGTGCGCCTGCGCGTACGTCACGGCGGGGAGAGCGCCGATCCTCGCAGCCTCGTTTCCCTCCTCCAACTGGGGCTGCGTGCTGGCGATCGGGTGACTCTCTCCGCCGAAGGGGCAGGCGCGCGGGCGGCGCTGGACAGCTTTTCCGCCGTGGTCCGCCGCCTGACCGCGCGCGAAAAGGAAGACGCCGCGCGCGCCGCCGAGAAGGCCGCTGCGCCGATCCGGGGCTGGAAACCGGTGGGCGAGGCGCAGATGATCGCAGGCGTCGCCGCCAGTCCGGGCCTCGCCATCGGCAAGGTCCATGTGCTTTCCGCGCAGGAACTGGACGTGCCCGACCGGCCGACCGATCTGGCCAGCGGCGGCACCCAGCTCAACGATGCGCTCACCCGCACCCGCGCGCAGATGAAGGCGCTGATCGACGATACCACCCGCCGTCTGGGCGCGGGCGATGCGGCGATCTTCAAGGCGCAGGCCGAATTGCTGGACGATACCGACCTCATCACCCTGACCTGCCAGCTCATGGTCGAGGGGCACGGGGTCGCATGGTCGTGGCATCGGGCGGTCGACCGCATCGCCGGGCAGCTTTCGGCGCTGGGCAATCCGGTGCTCGCCGCCCGCGCCGCCGACCTCCACGACATCGGCCGCCGCGTTCTGGCCGAGATCGATCCGGCACTTGCCGCCGGTTCGCTGACCGATCTGCCCGAGGAGCCTTGCGTACTCGTCGCGGCGGACCTCTCGCCTTCGGACACCGCCACACTCGATACCGCGCGCGTCGCAGGCATTGCGACGGCGCTTGGCGGGCCGACTTCGCATAGCGCGATCCTGGCCCGCACGCTCGGCCTGCCATCGGTCGTCGCGGGCGGTGCGGACCTGCTGGGCCTTGCCGCCGGAGCCACCGCCATCGTCGATGGCGACAGCGGCCGCGTCTGGCTAAATCCGTCCGAGGCCGACCTTGCCTCTGCCCGTGCGTGGATTGCCGACCTTGCCGAAAAGCGCGCCGCCGAAGAGGCCGAGCGCAGCAAGCCCGCCGAAACCCGCGACGGCCACCGCGTGGAGATCGCCGCCAACGTCAACCGCCCCGATCAGGTCGCTTTCGCGCTGGCGCAGGGCGGCGAGGGCGTCGGCCTGATGCGCACCGAATTCCTGTTCCTCGAACGCGGCGACAGCCCCGGCGAGGACGAGCAGGCCGAAATCTACCGCGCCATGGCCGACGCACTGGACGGTCGCCCGCTGGTCGTGCGCGCGCTCGATATCGGCGGCGACAAGCAGGTGCCGCACCTCGACCTGCCGCGCGAGGAGAACCCCTTCCTCGGCGTGCGCGGCGCGCGGCTGCTGCTGCGCCGCCCGGACCTGCTGGAGCCGCAGCTTCGCGCGCTTTACCGTGCGGCGAAAGCTGGCGGCGATCTGGCGATCATGTTCCCGATGATAACTTCGGTCCACGAACTGATCGCGCTGCGCGCCCGCTGCGAAGAAATCCGGCTGGAACTCGATGCGCCGACAATCCCGGTCGGCATTATGATCGAGGTCCCCGCCGCCGCCATTCAGGCGCGCTCACTGGCGGCCCATGCCGATTTCTTCTCGATCGGCACCAACGATCTCACCCAATATGTCCTCGCCATCGACCGGCAGAACCCGGAACTGGCGGGCGACGCCGACAGCCTGCATCCCGCCGTCCTGCGCATGATCGCGGCGACGGTGGAGGGCGCGAAGGCGCATGGCCGCTGGGTCGGCGTCTGCGGCGGTATTGCCGGGGACCCGTTCGGCGCGGCTCTGCTGGTGGGGCTTGGCGTCAGCGAACTGTCGATGACCCCGCGCGACATTCCCGCGGTGAAGGCGCGCATTCGCGGCGCCAGCCTCGAAAACTTGCGCACGCTCGCCGCCAGGGCGCTCGACATGGAAAGCGCGGGCGAAATCCGCGCTCTGGACGTGCCAGAAATCGAAGAGGGGGAAGGCTGATGCGCACTCTTACGGTCACCTTCAATCCGGCCATCGACCAGACCGTCACGGTCGACCGGCTGATCGTCGGCGAAGTCCACCGCGCCCGCTCGGTGCGCCAGAACGCGGGCGGAAAGGGCGTGAATGTCGCCAGTTGCCTCGCCGACTGGGGCATGACGGTTTCCGCCTATGGCCTGCTCGGCAGCGACAATGCCGCCGCTTTCGATGCGCTGTTCGCCGCCAAGGCCATTGAGGACCGTTTCATCCGCATCGCCGGAGCCACGCGGGTCAACCTCAAGCTGGTAGACGCGGCAGGCACGACCGATATCAATCTCGACGGGATCGCCATCGATGCGGGCCGCGCCGAAATGGTGGCGGCGACGATCTGCGAAGCCGCGCGCGAGGGCGATCTGGTGGTGCTGGCCGGAAGCCTGCCGCCCGGCTGCCCGCCGGACAGCTACGTGACGCTGATAGCCCGCTTGCGCGCTGCAGGATGCCGGGTGGTGCTCGACACCAGCGGTCTGCCGCTGAAGTGCGCTCTGACTGCCGATGTGCTGCCCGATGTGGTAAAGCCCAACCGCGACGAACTCGCGCAGTTGCTGGGCCGTCCTCTGCCCGATCTGGCGGCGCTTTCCGAAGCTGCTTCCGAACTGCACGCGCGCGGCGTTTCGCTGGTGGTCGTGTCGATGGGCGAGGAAGGTGCGTTGTTCCTGTCCGCAGAGGGCGCGGCCACCGCGCGCCTCGCCATCGGGCAAGTGGCGAGCACGGTCGGCGCCGGGGACGCGATGGTCGCCGGGATCGTCGCGGCGCTGGGCGAGGGAGCCGACCTTGAGCGTACCGCGCGCCTCGCCACCGCCTTCGCGGTCGCCAAGCTGGGCATGGCCGGGCCGAACCTTTCCGATCTGCCGACCGTCCACGCGCTTGCCGAAGAAGTCAGTGTCGCCCCGTTCATGCCGCGCGGCGGAATGGAGCAGCAGAAAATTAAGGCCGGAGAGGAATAATGGCCAAGCTCTACGCAGTTATCGATGCAGCGGATTCCGCCGTACAGGGCGTGCTCGCCGGGGAAGCGCTGCGCAAGGCGGCGCGCGCCAAGGGCCGCGATATCGAGATCGAGGTACGCACCGGACAGGGCGTGCTCAACCCTTTGCCCGAGGAATTGCAGGCAGGCGACACGCTGCTGCTGGTCGCCGCCAATGACGAGGCCGGAACTGCGCTCCCGCTCGCCCCGCACCGCCGGGTGACGCTGGAGGCGGTGCTGGCCGATCCGGCTTCGGCGCTGGTGCAGGAACCGCAGGCCGCCACCGATACTCCGCGCGTGGTGGCGATCACCTCGTGCCCCACCGGCATCGCGCATACCTTCATGGCGGCCGAAGGCCTTCAGGAAGGCGCAAAGCAACTGGGCTATCCGATCCGCGTGGAAACGCAGGGTTCGGTCGGCGCCGGTTCGCCGCTGACGGCGGAAGAGATCGCGGCAGCCGACGTTGTCATCATCGCCGCCGACCGCGAGGTCGACCGTGGGCGCTTCGCCGGAAAGCGCGTCTTCGCATCGAGCACCAAGCCTGCCATCTCCGGCGGCAAGGCACTGATCGAACGCGCGCTGACCGAGGCGAAAGTGCAAGGCGGAGCAGCTTCGGCGGAGACTGCCGGTGCCGCTACCGAGCGTGCCGGTCCCTACAAGCACCTGATGACCGGCGTTTCCTTCATGCTGCCCTTCGTGGTCGCCGGCGGCCTGATGATTGCCATGGCTTTTGCGCTGGGGGGCATCAATGCCAACAGCGCTGCGGCTGAAGGCACACTTGCCAATGCCCTGTTCCGCATCGGCGCGCAGGGCGGCTTCGCCCTGATCGTACCGGCGCTGGCAGGCTATATCGCCTATTCGGTGGCCGACCGTCCCGGCATCGCGCCGGGCATGATCGGCGGCATGCTCGCCGCCAATCTCGGCGCGGGCTTCCTCGGCGGCATCGTTGCGGGCTTCATCGCCGGTTACGGCGTTGAATGGCTGAACCGGCTTATCAAGCTGCCCAAGAACCTTGCGGGCCTGAAGCCGGTGCTGATCCTGCCGCTGCTGGGCACGCTGCTGACCGGGCTGCTGATGATCTACGCGGTCGGCACGCCGGTCGCCGCCGCGCTGGCGTTCCTGACCGAATGGCTGCGCTCGATGCAGGGATCGAGTGCGCTCCTGCTGGGTATTATTCTGGGCGCGATGTCGGCCTTCGATATGGGCGGGCCGGTCAACAAGGCGGGCTATGCCTTCTCGGTCGGGCTGATTTCCAGCCAGGTCTACACGCCGATGGCCGCGACGATGGCGGCGGGCATGGTGCCGCCGCTCGCCGTGGGACTTGCCACCCGCCTGTTCCGTAATCGTTTCACGACCGAGGAGCGCGAGGCCGGAGGTGCTGCCGCCGTGCTGGGCCTCGCCTTCATCACCGAGGGCGCGATCCCTTTCGCCGCGCGCGATCCGTTCCGGGTGATCCCGGCGCTGATGGCGGGTTCGGCGATTACCGGGGCCATTTCGATGGCAGCGGGCGTAGAACTCAAGGTGCCACACGGCGGCGTGTTCGTCCTGCCGATCCCCGGCGCAGTCACGCATCTGGCTGTCTACGGGCTGGCCATTCTGGCGGGCGTGCTGGTGAGCGGAGTCCTCGTCGGCCTGCTCAAGCCTCGCCCAAGCGCGGCGGAAGCTGCCGCCGCCTGACATAGTTCCGGCCCGGCGCAAGACCGGGTTCAAGAGAGGATTTCATTCGATGCGGTTCGCACTGCTCAAGGGCGCCTGCTGCGCAGGTGTCGCCGCCCTTTCCTTGTCTGCCGCCATGGCGCAGGAGGCGGTTTCCGAAGATACGACAGTCCAGGCCGAAGCCCCCAAGCCGTGGCAGCCGCTGGCCGATGACGGCATTACCATCGCGCTCAGCTACACCGGAGAGGCGGCGACGAACGTAACCGGCGGCCTGCGCCGCGACGCCGCCTATGCCGGGCAGATCTACGTCGGCGCAGATCTCGACATGGACCGTATCGCGGGCATCGGCGGCGGCACCATCAATGCCGCGATCACCAACCGTCACGGCGAGAGCCTCTCGGCGCTGGCGCTGGGCAACAACACCTCGGTTCAGGAAATCTGGGGCACCCAGAACACCCACCTCGCGATCCTGACCTGGGAGCAGAAGCTACTGAACGATCGCCTGATGATCGAGGCGGGGCGCAGCCAGGCGAATATCCATTTCCTGAACTCGCCGATCTACTGCAATTTCCAGGGCAATTCGGGCTGCGGCAACCCGACGTTCGTATTCAAGAACAGCAACTTTACCTATTTCCCGGCGTCGAGCTGGATGATCCGCGCCAAGGCAGAAGTCCTGCCCCATGTGACCGTCCATGTCGGCGCCTACGAGGTCAATCCGGACCGCAAGCGCGCCAACGACCACGGTTTCAACTTCAGCACGAAAAACGCGACCGGCGTGATCGTGCCATGGGAACTGGGCTACTCCAAGGAAGGCAAGGGCGTGCGCCTGCCCGGCCACTACATCGTCGGTGGCTGGTTCGACCGGGGCGACTATGCCGATCCGCTGCGCGACGATCAGGGCGGCATCGCCACCCTTACCGGGCGCGCCGCACAGACCCACAATGGCCGCTCGGGCATCTACTTCCGCTTCGACCAGCGGCTGACCCGGCCCGACCCCAATTCCGAACGCGGCCTCAGCGTGTTCGGCGTGGCGATGACCAACCTTTCAGGCCGTGTCGAGGAAAGCCGCTTCTTCGACTTCGGCGTGGTGCAGACCGGCACTTTCGCCGGGCGCGATGCCGATACCATCGGCTTCATGATCAGCGACCAGCGTTTCAGCGACCTTGCCATGGAGCGCATGCGCGCCGCGCGGATTGCGGCGGGCGGCGACGGCGCTATCCACCGCCACCAGTACATGATGGAACTGGCCTATGGCGCCCAGCTCGGCCCGGCGATCCGCCTCTCTCCCAATGTGCAGTACATCCTCCACCCCGACCAGACCGGCGCGCCCTTCCGCCCGAACGGCATCAAGGACGCGCTGATCTTCGGTTTCAAGTTCACGGTGGACGCCCCTGCCCTGCTGTCACGCTGAGGCGCGTTCGGCCCAGTCGATGGCGGCATCGGCGACTTGTTCCCAGCCTTCGTCCAGCAGGGTCCAGTGCGAGCGGTCCGGGAATTCGATATAGTCGGTCCGGGTCGGCGCGCGGCTCTGCTTGCGATGGATCGCGCGGGTCATTCCGGCATCGGCGATCAGGTCCTTGCCGCCGCCGATGAGCAGGAGCGGCGGGCGCTTGGGGTTGCTCCAGTCGATCGTCATCGGCTTGACCACGCCGTCCCAGTAGACCCTGCCCGGCGTCGGCACGATGTAGCGGTCGTAGGCGGCCTCGGCCTTGTCGGCGGGAAGCGTCTGGGCAAAGCGCCAGGCGAAGAAACGGCGCGACATGTGCTTCGCCTTGCCGCGGCTGAACGGATCGAGGAACACCGGCAGTGCCGATACCAGCGCATGGGGATGGATCGGCACCCCGGGAGTCGGCGCGGGGTCGATCGCCACGCCCGCAAGCCCCAGCCCCCGGTCGAGCAGGTGCTGCACGAAGACCCCGCCCAGCGAATGGCCGATCAGGATCGGCTTTTCCGGCAGGGCGCGGATCAAGGCTTCGTAGTGATCGACGATCCGGCGCTGGCCCAGCGTGCCGAGTTCGGGATGCGGCCTGGCTCGCAGGGCAGCGGGATCGCCTTCGTCGAGCGGCCAGTCAGGCGCGAGGACGGTATGGCCGCGCGCTTCGTAGCGGGCCTTCACATGCTCCCAGCTCCGCGAATTGAGCCAGGCGCCGTGGATGAGAACGATGGTCTTGCTCATGGCAGCGTCTCCTTCAGCAGCCGTCACGCCCTGTAGCGATCGGCGTAGCGGTCGGCGGGGCGGTTGCGAGACAAGTTGGGGCGCAGCGCGCGGCGGGCGTCCAGATAGGCGTCGAGGTCGGCGGTATCGGGCAAGGCGGGAATGGTGATCGTCTCGCCGAGATCCAGCCCCTTCAGCGCCGCGTCGACCATGTCTTCCACGTCCATGACCATTTCGGCGGGCAGGTTCGCCAGTTGCTCTTCGGTCCAGATCGGCGTGCGGGTGATGCCCGGCAGCACCGCCTGCACCTGCACGCCCTTGCTCCCGAGTTCGACGTTCAGCGCCTCGGTAAAGGCAAGGACATAGGCCTTGGTCGCGGGATAGACCGCCGTGAAGCCATCGGGCATCAGCGCCGTCACCGAGGTCATGTTGACGATCGTGCCGCTGCCGCGTTCGGCCAGGCGCGGGGCGATGGCGGCGGCAAGCCGGGTCACGGCCAGCACGTTGAGGTCGATCATGCCGGTGAGGTAGGCGGGGTCGGAACCGACGAAAGTGGTCTCCCCGGCGATCCCGGCATTGTTGACGAGGCCGGTGATCGCGCCGTCCTCGCGCAGCCGCCGTTCGATGCGGGCGAGGTCTTCGGCCTTCGCGAGATCGGCGCTTATCGTCTCGACCTTCACGCCGGTTTCGGCAGTGAGGGTTGCGGCCAATGCTTCCAGCCGGTCCGCCCGGCGGGCGACGAGGATCAGGTCGTGGCCGCGGCGGGCAAGGCGGTCGGCATAGACCGCGCCGATACCGTCCGACGCGCCGGTGATGAGGAATGTGCCCTTGGTCATGTCATGTCCTTTCGTGGATAGGGTTCGTGGAAGGTCTCAGGCGCGGATAAAGTCGAGGAGATCGGCGTTGAAGCGGTCCTGATACGTCTGGGTCAGGCCATGGTCGGCTCCCTGATACACCTTGAGCACCGCATTCGGCACGATCTTCACCGTTTCGAGAGCCGAGGCGCCGATCGGCACGATCTGGTCGTCGTCGCCGTGGAGGACGAGCGTGGGCACGTCGAAGCGGGTGAGGTCGCGGTGGAAATCGCTTTCGGAAAAGGCGCGGATGGAGTCGAGCTGGCCCTTGAGGCCGCCCATCATGCCCTGGCGCCAGAATTCCTCGCGAATGCCTTCCGAAATCGCCGCGCCTTCGCGGTTATAGCCGTAGAACGGGATGGCCAGATCGCGGAAGAACTGGCTGCGGTTGTCGAAAGTGCCCTTGCGGATGGCGTCGAAGGCATCGATCGGCAGTCCGCCGGGATTGGCCTCGGTCTTGAGCATCAGCGGCGGAACCGCGCCGATCAGCGCCACTTTGGCGACGCGGGCAGTGCCGTGGCGGCCGATATAGCGGGTCACTTCGCCGCCGCCGGTCGAATGGCCGACCAGGATGGCGTCGTGCAGGTCCAGCGCCTCGATCAGTTCGGCAAGGTCGTCGGCGTACTGGTCCATCGTATTGGCGTTCCACACCTGGTCGGAGCGGCCATGGCTGCGGCGGTCGTGCGCCACGGTGCGGAAGCCTTCATTGGCGAAGAAGACCATCTGCGCGTCCCAGGCATCGGCCGAAAGCGGCCAGCCATGCGAGAAGACGATCGGCTGGGCGTCCTTCGCGCCCCAGTCCTTGTAGAAAATGCCGGTTCCGTCCCTGGTGGTGATCCTGGTCATGTCCCTTTTCCTTTCTCGATGGAGCCGTTGCGCCCCGTGAGAAGAGGGATAGACTGCCCCGCGAACCGGCAGGATCGGCGGTTCCGACATAAAACAGGCCAAAACCGACAAAGAGGGAATTCGGGCATGTCCGTGCCGCCGCGTATCCGGGCCGAGATCGGCCTCGTCCTCTACCCGAACTGCCAGGCGGCGATGGTCCACGGGATCACCGACCTCTTCGCCATCGCCTCGCATTTCTCCGCCCAGCACGAGGGACCGGGGCTGCGGGTCAGCCACTGGGCGATGGACGATGCGGATAAATTCACGCGCAGCTTCGACACCCATCCCGGAGGGGACGGCAGCCCCGAGTTCCTGATCGTGCCCGGCCGCCTGTCCGGCCCGGCCGATGCCGAGGAGGCCGCGCCCTATGCCCGCTGGCTGCTCGACCGGCACGGCCACGGCGCCACTCTCGCCTCGACGTGCGGCGGCGCCTTCATGCTGGCGGCGACCGGGCTGCTTTCCGGCCGCCCCGCCACCACCCACTGGCTTTTCGCAGAGGCCTTCCGCACCCGCTTTCCGGACGTGCGGATGGAGCCGGACAAGATGGTCATCGAGGACGGCGACATCATCACCGCCGGAGGGCTGATGGCCTGGACCGATCTCGGCATGCGGATCGTCGACCGCCTGCTGGGCCCGACGGTGATGATCGAGACCGGCAAGTTCCTGCTGGTCGATCCCGCCGGGCGCGAGCAGCGCCACTACAGCAGCTTCGCCCCGCGCCTGACCCACGGCGACGAGGCGATCCTCAAAGTCCAGCACTGGGTCCAGGGCCGCGCCGAGCGTCCGCTCAGCGTGCCCGAGATGGCCGGCGGGGCTGGAGGAGCGGACTTTCCTGCGCCGCTTCAAGGCGGCCACCGGCATGAAGCCGGTCGAATATGTCCAGAACCTGCGCGTCGGCAAAGCGCGCGAGCTGCTGGAATTCACCCGCCGTTCGGTGGACCAGATCGCCTGGGCCGTGGGCTACGAGGACGCCACGGCGTTTCGCCGCGTGTTCCATCGCATCCTCGGCCTGACGCCCGGCGAGTACCGCACCCGCTTTTCCAGCGGCGCCGAACTGGAGATCGCCGCCTGACGTGGCAAAGCAGCCTGCGGCTCCCGCCCCGCAAGTCCGTGCAGGCGCTTGAACTTTACGGCCAAGGCCCATAGGCATCCGCCATCACCAAGAGCCGCTTGCTTTGGGAAGGCTCCATTCGCCGGGAAAGTCTGGTTGCGTCGCCCCCTTGCAAGTTCCTTCGGTGTGGTATCCGGTCTGGTCGCGGCGGCGACCTGCGCTCATGCGCAAGTCGCGCAAGTCGATGTTCCCGCCCTGCCCCTCTCCGCTGCGGTCGGCGTGCTGGGGCGGCAGGCCGGCGTCGAGATCCTGCTCAACGCCCCCGGCCGCGAGCGACTGCGTACCAGAGCCGTCCACGGGCGCCTTTCCGCAAGTGACGCGCTGGCAAGGATGATCCGCGGGCTGGACCTCGCCGTCCGCCGCGCCTCGCCCGGCGTCTATGTCATCGTCGCCGCTCCGGGCAGACGCCCCGTCAAGGCCCAGGCCAGGCCGTCCCCCCGCCCCGAGCCGCTGGAAATCCTCGTCTCCGCCCGCCGCCGTCCCGAACGCGAGGAAGACGTGCCCTTGCTGGTCAGCCATGTCGACGGCAGCACGCTCGACAAGGCGGCGGTACGCACGATCGCCGACGTGGCCCGCCTTACCCCCGGCTTCATCGCCACCGGGCAGACCAGCAGCGCCACCCCCCTGCTGGTGATGCGCGGCCAGCGGCGCTCGATCAGCGACGAGAACCGCCTGCCACTCGTCATCTATCAGGACGAGATTCCCCTGCCCAACCAGGCGGCGCTTTCACCGCTGTTCGACATGGCCTCGGTCGAAGTGCTGCGCGGCCCGCAAGGCACGCTATTCGGCCGCAACGCCACGAGCGGCGCGGTGCTGCTGCGCACAGTCCAGCCCGGCGCGGGCGCGGCCTCCTATCTGGAGGCGGAGACCGGCAACTACGGCCTCTCCCGGCTGGAGGGCGCGGTCGAACTCCCCGCAAGCGGACCGTTTGCGCTGCGAATCTCCGGCCAGCGCATGCGCCGGGGCGGCTATACCCGGCTGCTGGCGGGCGGCCGCGCCGACGACGTGCACAGCGACAGCCTGCGCGCGATCCTGCGCTTCGATCCGCCCGGCCCGCTGCGGTCGACCACGAGCTTCGACATGCTGCGCGCCGAGGAAGTAGGCGCCGCGCTGATCCTGGCGGGCATCTATCCCGAGGGCACTGTCCGAAACGCCGCAAACGCCCCCTATTTCGATTGCGGCGCGGGCGCCTGCGACATCGACAGCTATTTCGAGACGCAGCAGGGACTGGGACGGCGCACCTCGCAGTCGAGCCCGGCCCTGTCGTTCGACAGGAACTTCAAGGGACTGGGCAACGTCACCGAATATGGCGACGAGGACCTGCTGCTGCGCAACATCGCCGGGCTGCGCTCGACAAAGGTGCATTACGAACTCGACGGCGACGGCACGCC
The DNA here is from genome assembly GCF_055521635.1 of Novosphingobium sp. BL-S-20. Taxonomy (NCBI): domain Bacteria; kingdom Pseudomonadati; phylum Pseudomonadota; class Alphaproteobacteria; order Sphingomonadales; family Sphingomonadaceae; genus Novosphingobium; species Novosphingobium sp. BL-S-20. The sequence continues at coordinate 249,891 of NZ_CM145493.1, forward strand.
GCTGCCGATCAACGATTCCGTCACCGTGTCGCACTTGCGGCAGATCACGGAGGAGTTTCAGGTGCAGGGCCGCAGCGGCAGCCTGCGCTATATCGTCGGCCTGTTCTATCTCGACAGCGCGCCCGACGGGCCGGTGCTCCAGACGGTGTCGCGCCTCGTGCGGCCGGACAATCCGCCGTCACATATCGCCAGTTACCAGACCTTCCGCAGCGGCGCGCTATTCGGCCAAGTTACGGCGACGCTCGGTAGCGGCTATGTCGCCGACTTCGGCCTGCGCTACACGCGCGAGACGATCTCCGGCTGCTCGCTGCGCTCGGCCGATGCCATGCCGCAGAGCGAGGGACAGTGCATCGCCGCAGACGGCACCCAAGCCCGCTCCCGCTTCGGCCGCCTCACCTGGACCCTGTCGCTGATGCGGAAATGGGGCGATCACAACATCTACCTCACCACCCGCCGGGCCTTCCGCTCAGGCGGATACAATACCCCGGCGCTGGGCGGCAGCCTGAAGGCCTACCAGACCTTCCGGCCGGAAACCCTGACCGACATCGAAGCCGGTGCGAAAGGACGCTGGGACATGGGCGGACTGTCGGGTTCCTACGCCGTCGCGGCTTATGTGGGCCTCTATTCCGACGTGCAGCGGGCGCTGTTTCCCGATGTCGACTACGACGGCGACGGCGACCTGACGACCGATCCCATCACCCTCTACGTCAACAGCGCCCGCGCGCGGGTGGCGGGGCTGGACGGCGATCTCTCGCTGGACCTCGGCGCACGGACCCATGCGACGGTGAGCGCCTCGTGGATCGATGCGCGCTATACTAAGGTCATCGCGCCAGCCGCGCTGACGGACCTGCTGGGCAGCGATCCGCTGCACAACCGCTTCACTTATACGCCCACCTTCAGCGGCACCGTGACGTTGTCGCACGAAGTCGACTTGCCGGGGCGGCTCGGTGTGCTGGAACTGCGGGCCGACTACGCCCATGTCAGCAGCGTGCGCTTCAGCGAGCGCCTCACCGAAAACTTTGCGAGGCAACCCGCCTACGGTCTGCTCGGTGCCTCGCTGAACTGGATGCGTCCGGCGGGACTGCCGCTGGAATTGCAGCTCTGGGGCCGCAACCTGACCGACCGCTTCTATGCGAGCGGCGGGGGAACGCTCAACCCGGCCTACACGGCGGCGACGGTAATCCCCGGCCCGCCGCGCACGATCGGCCTGCGGCTGCGCTACACGTTTGAATGATGGGAAAACCTAGGGCGCGACGAGTTCGGCCCTTGTCGCGCTTTCGTTTTCCACGCGGGCGATGCCTGCTGCTTCCAGGCTTTGCAGGAAGCCGCGCGTCACGCCGATGCGGAATGTGCCGCTGATCGGATGGCGCGCGAGCGCCGGGCTGGAGACGATGATCTCCTGCGGGCTGTAGCGATTGATTTCCGCCACCGCCTCGGCCAGCGGAACCCGGTCGAAATCGATCACGCCCTTGCGCCAGGCCAGCCGCCGCTCGACCTCGACAACGCCGGTGCGATAGCCGCGCCCGTTCCAGACCAGTTCCTGCCCCGGCGCCAAAGTGGCCGACTGCGCGGGCCTGCCGTCCACGGCGGGCATATCGACCCGTACGCGCCCTTCGGCCAGAGTCACGTCGACGCGGCCATCGGTTTCGCGCACCGCGAACTGGGTGCCCAGTGCCGTCACCGTGATCCGGCCCGCCGTCACCACGAAAGGCTTGCGCGGGTTCTTGGCGACTTCGAAGAAGGCTTCGCCATCGCGCAGGGCGGTGCTGCGCCGGGTGTCGCTTTCGGCCACGGTCAGCACGGTCGCGGTATTGGCGGTGATGACCGAACCGTCGGCCATGCGCAGCGTGCCCTGCTGCCCGACGCCGGTGGACAGCTCGCGGCTGTCGGCCACCGCAGGCGTCGCCGGGGAAACGGACGTGTACTGCTGGAAACCAAGCACGCCGCCCAGCACCGCCAGCGCCATCGAGGCGGCGATGGCCGGGCGCACCCAGGCCTTGCGCCTGCGTCGGTTGGCCAAAGCGCGTTCACGGATTTCGAGGATGCGCGCTTCGGTGCGCATGGCGCCGGAACCTTCCCAGGCCCGCTCCACCCTGGCCCAGGCGATGCGGTTGGCCTCGTCGCGTGCGTGCCAGCTTTCGAAATCCTCGTAGTCCCTCGCGGTCGCGCGCGGGGAGCGGAAGATGCTGAAATAGGCCGCCGCCGTCGCTTCGGGCGAATCGATCCGCTCCAGCGCATGGGCATCGAACGGTCTCGGGTCGAGGGGGCGGCTCATGGCAGATCCCTCGCGGCCAGAAAGCGGACGGCCTTCATGATATGACGCCCGACCGCGCTGTTGGAGATGCCCAGATGCTCGCCGATCGCATCGTAGGACATTTCCTCGAAGCGGTGGAGCACGAAGGCGTCGCGCGTCAGATCGGGCATGTCTTCCAGGGCATTGGCCAGCCGGTCCACGTCCTCGCGCCCGCGCAGCACGCGCTCGGGGGTCAGTTCGTCGACCGGATGGAAAGCCTCGGTCAGCTCATGATGCGCGCCGCGATGGCGCACGGTATCGCGCCGGGCACGGTCGGTCAGCACGCTGGCGGCGACCTGGAACAGATAGCCCTCGACATTGGCGATGGGATCGGCCTGCCCGCGCACATGCATGCGCACCAGCACGTCCTGCACCAGATCGTCGACGTCGCCCGGCTGTGCGCGCTTGGCGATGTAGCGGCGCAGGGCGGGGACGTGCGCGGACAGGTCCGGCCCCTCGGGACGGCCCGATTCCGGCCTGTTCGGCGATGTCCTGCGCAGCGAGAAAATGAGTCCGGCCTTCCGTTTAGAATGCCCGGCTTCCTTAGCCTCCGGCGGCCCGGCGCGTCACCCGGAATATTTTTTCATCGAAAGCGAATGATCGGCGATGCGCTGCGTCTTGCGACTATCGGCCTGCGATCAGGGACAGGCCGGATAAAAGGGGAAATAAAAAATGACCTGTCGCAGCCTTTCGGCTCTGCTTCTCGCGTCCAGCATCCTCGCCGTCACCGCGCCCGCCCAGGCGCAAGAGGCCCAAAACCAAGGTCAGAATCAGGCCCAGAGTCAAACCCAGTCGCTCGACCAGCCGGGCGGCGACATCGTCGTCACCGCGCGCCGCCGCGAGGAAAGCGCCCAGACCGTGCCCGTCTCGGTCACCGCCTTCAACGCCGAGATGCTGCGCGAAAAGGCCGTCGTCAGCACCCAGGACCTGACTTATACGACGCCGGGCCTCAATGTCGCGCCGCAGACCTCGCGCGATACTCCCTCGATCGTCATTCGCGGCCAGCGCCGCGCCACCGCGGGCGCCGCCGCGCCTTCGGTCGTGACCTACTTCGCCGACGTGCCGCTGCCCAACGAAGGCTCGATCGTGCCGACCTTCGACGTCGGCTCGATCCAGGTGCTGAAGGGCCCCCAGGGGACCCTGTTCGGCCGCAACACCACCGGCGGCGCGCTGCTGCTCTACCCCGTCGCGCCCGACTACGATCTGACCGGTTACGGCCAGGTCACGCTCGGCTCCTACAACGAGACCACGTTCGAAGGCGCCGTGAACGTGCCGATCGTCGATGACCATGTGGCACTGCGCGTTGCGGGCCAGATCGCCCGCCGCGACGGCTATACCAAGAACCACGGCAACGGCGGCGATCTCGACGACCGTCACAACGACGCCTTCCGCGCCTCGCTCCTGCTCGAACCCGTGGACGGCCTGAAGAACACCACCGTGTTCGACTGGTACCGCGCGCGCGAGAACGGCACCGGCACCGTGCTGAACGGCGTCTACCCGAACCCCGCCGTCAGCGGCGGCGGCACCGCGCGCACGGCGGCCAACCGCCCCTACTTCGACTGCGGCGTCGCCGGCTGCGACATCGACATTGCCCTCGCCGAACAGCAGGCGGCAGGCGTGCGCGACGTCAGCACCAGCATCGATCCTTACTCGAACCGCACGTTCTGGGGCATTGCCAACACGTCCGAACTGGAAGTGGGCAAGGTCACCTTCAAGAACATCTTCGGCTACCGCCGCAGCAAGGTTGACGCCGCCCGCGACATGGACGGCACCTACCTCGCGCTCTACGACGGCGTTTCCAACACCAACGTCAAGCAGGTCTCCAACGAGTTCCAGGTCCTCGGCTCGCTGCTGAACGACCGGCTCGACTGGATCGTCGGCGCCTTCTATCTCAAGAGCGACCCGAGCGGCGTCAACGGCAGCGTCACTTATTCGGCGGTGATCCCCGGCAAGACCTTCACCTATAACGAGAACTACAACACCTCGACCAGCAAGGCACTGTTCGGCCAGATCGGCTATGCCTTCGGCGGCTTCGCGGAAGGCCTGCGCTTCAACGGCGGCTTCCGCTACACCTGGGACAAGTCCTCGGGCTGCTCGGTGGCGACGCTCGACACCGCCGCCCACATCGGGCCTGACGGCTGCGCGACTTCGGGCGGCAAGACCGGATCGGAAAGCTCCAAGGCGCCGACCTGGACGCTTGGCTTCGACTACAAGGTCAACGAGGACGTGTTCCTCTACGTGACCAACCGCCGCGGCTACCGCTCGGCAGGCTTCAACCAGAGCGGCATGTCCTCGTACTTCGACGGTTTCGAGACCTTCAAGCCGGAGAAGGTCACCGACTACGAAGCAGGCATCAAGTCGAGCTGGGAACTGGGCGGCGTGAAGGGCCGGTTCAATGTGGCGGCCTACACCAGCAAGTACAGCAACATCCAGCGCTCGATCTTCCCCGGCGCCGACTTCGACGGCGACGGCAATTCGGCCAACGACCCCGGCAGCCTGATCATCAACGCCGCCAAGGCGACGATCAAGGGCACCGAGTTCGACTTCTCGGTCACGCCGACGAGCGGCTTCACCCTCTCGGGCTTCGGCGCCTATACCGATGCCAAGTACGACGAGTACGACGCCCCCGCCGCCTTCATCCCGCTGCTCGGCAACAACCCGGTGAACAACAAGTTCTCCTACACCCCCAAGTGGACCCTTGGCGGCGGCGCCCGCTATGCCACCTATCTTGGCGACTTTGCCGAAATGGTGTTCAACGCCAACTGGTTCCACAGCACCAAGGTATGGTACGTCGAGCGTCCGCTGGACACCAACGGCATCCAGAAGGCCTACGACACCGTCAACCTGAAGCTGGACTTCAACAATATCGAGAACCGCGGCATCGACCTCGGCTTCTTCGTGCGTAACCTGTTCGATGTGACTTATGCCGCTGCGGGCGGTGTGGTCACGCCGTCCGTCACCTCGACCACGCTCGTCTACAACGAGCCGCGCGTGATCGGTGCCCAGCTGCGCGTCTCCTTCGGGAAGCGCTGATTTCCGAGTACCGGCCCCCGCGCGGACACGATCCCGCGCGGGGCCACCCTTTCGATACGACCTTCCATGGGGATAGCCTGATGAAATCCTTCGTTCGTACCGCCCTGTTCCTTCTCGCCGCAGGGGCCAGCGCGCCCGCACTCGCAGGCCCGCTTGCCGAGGCCGACCGCACCGCAATCCTCGCCAATGTCGATCGCGGCGCGGCCGCCATGTCGCGCAATGCGCTGCAGATATGGTCCTGGGCCGAAGTCGGCTTCCAAGAGACCAAAAGCTCCGGCCTGCTCCAGAAGGACCTCAAGGCCGCAGGCTTCCAGGTGACGCCAGACGTCGCCGGAATGCCCACCGCCTTCGTCGCCAGCTTCAAGACCGGCGACGGCCCCGTCATCGGCATCCTCGCCGAATTCGACGCCCTGCCCGGACTTGCCCAGGCCGCCGAGCCGGAGCGCCGGGTGATCGACGGCGTCGCCGGGCACGCCTGCGGCCACAACCTGTTCGGCGCCGCCTCGATCGCCGCCGCCATCGCCACCAAGAACTGGATGGTCGCCCACGGCATCAAGGGCGAGCTGCGCGTCTACGGCGCGCCTGCCGAAGAAGGCGGCTCGGGCAAAGTCTTCCTCGTCCGCTCGGGCCTGACCAAAGACGTTTCCGCCATGCTGCACTGGCACGCGGGCGACGGCTATAGCGCCATGCAGGGCCATGCACTGGCCAATGTCAGCGCCAAGTTCCGCTTCCACGGCATCGCCTCGCACGCCGCCGCCGCGCCCGAGCGGGGCCGCTCGGCGCTCGATGCGGTCGAGGCCATGGACAACATGGTCAACATGATGCGCGAGCACGTCCCGCAGGAAACCCGCATCCACTACATCATCACCGACGGCGGCAAGGCGCCCAACGTCGTGCCCGAGACCGCCGAAGTCTATTACTACGTCCGCCACCCCGACCAGCAGCAAGTGGCCGAGATCATGGAGCGCGTGAAGAAGGCCGCCGAAGGCGCCGCGCTCGGCACCGGCACCACGGTCGAGTACAATCAGATCGGCGGCACGTTCGACCTGCTGCCGAACGACACGCTCGGCCATGTCATGTACGACAATCTCAAGCAGGTGCCGCTGCCCACCTACACACCGCAGGAACAGGCCTTCCTCGACAAGATCGGCGCCAGCCTGCCCAAGGGCGGCCGCAAGCGCGAGACCGGCGTCGCGCCCTATTCCAGCGGCGAGATCATGTCGGCCTCCACCGACGTGGGCGATGTCAGCTACACCACGCCGACGGCAGGCATGTCTGCCGGGACCTGGGCGCCCGGCACGCCGCCGCACAGCTGGCAGGCGGTCGCCGCCAGCGGCAACAGCGTCGGCACCAAGGGCGCGGAAGTCGCCGCCAAGACCCTGGCCCTGACCGCCGCACAGCTGTTCCAGAGCCCGGACACGCTGGCCGCCGCGAAGAAGGAACTCGACGAACGGCGCGGGCCGGACTTCGTCTACCGCTCGCTGCTCGGCGACAAGGCGCCCTCGCTCGATTACCGCAAGGCCGCTTCGTCCAAGGACTGATCGCCTTTTACAGAATTGACCGGACCCATCCTGACCCCGGTTCCGCCGCTGCAAATCCGGCGGAACCGGGGGCTTTTTTTGGGCTTCACGCACTCCCTTCGAAAAGAGAATTTCCTATGTCGCGTCGCCTGACGACTTTCATCGTCGCCGGGATGGTTTCCGGCGTCTGCGCAGGGTTCGCCGCCAACCGGCTCGTCGGCGATACGCCCGAGACGGCCAGGGAAGTGGCGGGTTACTTTCACCTGCTCGCCGACGTCTTCCTCCATCTCATCAAGATGATCATCGCCCCGCTGGTGTTCTCCACGCTGGTGGCGGGCATGGCGCATATGGGCGACAGTAAAGCGCTGGGCCGGATCGGCGGGCGGGCGATGGCCTGGTTCGTCACCGCCAGCCTGCTGTCGCTGGCGCTGGGACTTGTCCTCGTGAACCTGCTGGCACCCGGCGAGGGACTGCACCTCGTCCGCAGCGGCGCCGCCTCGGCAGTCGATGCGCAAGCGCTCAACTTCCGCGACTTCGTGCTCCACGTCTTCCCGACCTCGATGGTCGGGGCCATGGCGGAGAACTCGATCCTGCAGATCGTCGTCTTCTCGATCTTCGTGGGCGTGGCGCTCACCGCGCTCGGGGAAGAGGCCAGGCCCATCGTCACGCTGATCGAGGCGATGGTGAAGATGATGCTGACGGTGACCGGCTATGTCATGCGCATGGCGCCGCTGGCGGTGTTCGGCGCGCTGGCGGCGGCCGTGACGACCGAGGGCATCGGCGTGCTGGCGACCTTCGGGCGACTGGTCGGCTCGTTCTATCTCGCGCTCGGGACGCTGTGGCTGCTGCTGGTCTGCGCCGGTGCCCTGTTCCTCGGCAGGCGGATTCTCACCCTGCTGCGCCTGGTGCGCGAACCCGTCCTGCTCGCCTTCTCCACCGCTTCGTCCGAGGCCGCCTATCCCAAGATGCTGGAGCAGCTCGATCGCTTCGGCGTGCCGCGCCGCATCTACAGCTTCATCCTGCCGCTGGGCTACAGCTTCAACCTCGACGGTTCGATGATGTACGCCACTTTCGCGACGCTGTTCATCGCCCAGGCCTATGGCATCGACCTGCCGATCCTCACCCAGATCACGATCCTGCTGGTGCTGATGGTGACCAGCAAGGGCATTGCCGCCGTGCCCCGCGCCTCGCTGGTCGTCGTCGCGGCAACGCTCGGGCAGTTCGACCTGCCCGTGGAAGGCATCGCCTTCATTCTCGCGGTCGATCACTTCATGGACATGGGCCGCACCGCCACCAACGTCCTCGGCAATGCCATTGCGACGGCGGTGATCGCGAAATCCGAACAGAAGCTGGAGGCCGAGGCAGCGGATCGCCTGCAACTCTCGGAAGCATAGGCCGCCACCGTCGCAGAGCAGGATTCTGCCGGTAACATTGACATGGCCAGGAGGAACAGCGCGGCATGCGCCTGTTCCTCCTCATGCGCCGATCGCGGCACGGCGAAGGGCGGTTGAGCCGGATCGAGTGCTCTACATTCCAACCGCGACCGAAATCTCGAAGCGTCGCCCGAGCGGATCGGCATATTGGCTGTAGCCCCCCTCGGCGGAAACGACCGTTGCGGGACGGTGGTCGAAGATATCGAGAACCCCGAGCCGCAAGTCCATCGCCCGCGCTCCCTCGCCCCGACGGCGCATTTCCAGCCGGTAGGACACGGCCAGATCGAAAGTCGCCTGGGCACCGATCCATTCGCCGCCCTGGATAGCCACGTTGGAAGCCTCCGTCGAAGGCTCTCCCATCGCACTCGTTACATGATAGCGCCCATAGAACTGACCATTCAGGGATGCGCTCAGCGGCCCCTTTACCCAGTCGACCCCGCCGTTGCCGCGCCATTGCAGCGCACCATCCATGTAGTCCACGAAACTCGCGACCGGGTCCTCGGCCCTCAGGCGCCGATCGAAACGCGGCTGCCAGGTAAGATTGCCGCGAAAGATGAAATCCCCGCATGCCGCGGTGCGGACCGGCCATCTCGCCTGCATGTCGACGGCATCGATGACGGTCCACCCGAGATCGAGAAACGAGGTATCGATCCGCGTGATCACGCCGCCGGTATAGCCTCGCGCGGCATCCTCGGCGGTCAGGGGCAGGCGGGTCACCCGGTCGGGATAGAAAGCCTCGTTGGTGAGGAAATAGAGCACACTGCCGATCGAGCGGCCGTCCACTTCGCGACTGCGACGGATATGGGTGTAATCCAGGCTCAGCGAGGGTCCCTCCGAGTACCGGGGCGCAAAGACCAGGCCGGCCGAGAGCGCGCGTGCCCGTTCCGGCCTGATCTTGCCGTTCTCGAACATGACCAGTTCGTAAGGCGCCTCGATGGCCGTATTGCCGCGCCGGGGGTCCGGACCATTCCCTCTGATAACTTGCGCATTGGCGAGTTCGCTGACCGGAGGCGTCTGCTCCCCCGTCGCGATGCTGGCGCGCGCGATCAGACCGGGGACCAGCATGGCCTTCATGCCTGCGGTATAAGTGAGCGCGGCATGATGGGCCTTGTCGAAACCGTCGCTGGCGCCCGTCTCGTTACGGAGATATCCAGGTTGCAACCTGACTTGCGTAGCGTCGCGGCGCACGGCAAGCTGGAACTCCAGTCCCCGGCGCGGCGCGATATCGGTCATGTCCCCCAGGATCGGCGCCCGCAGTTCCGCATAGGCCGACCGGACCCGCTCGGAATGTCCAGGCACCGTCCAGCTGATGGGAATCCCGTTCAGCGTAACCCCATCATCGTCGCGGCCTTGCGCCACACGCTCCTTTCTCTGCTCCAGCAGCACGGTCGCGGTCACCGGGCCGGCACCCAGATCGCCAAGCGGCCCGGCGAATCTGGCCGCGCCGTCCTTCATGCGGTTGATCAGATCGAAGCGCCGACTGGACGGCACCGCATAAGCGGAAATGGCAGCGTTGAAGTCGGCATCGCTCGCCAGGAAATCGAGCGCCGGATAACCGGGCAGCGGACTGCCGTAGAGCGCATAGAGCAGGTTCGTCCCATATGTCGTGCCACGAAAGCGCGTCCGCTCGCGCACAGAGCCCAAGCTATAGTCGAGATTGGATTTCCACCCTCCGGGAAGATCGAAGATAAAACCGCCGCCCATGCGCCAGGAATGTATCATCGTTCCGCCGCTTCGCCCGATGCCCGGCGCCGCACGGACCAGGCCGATATCCTGCTGGAAGGGATTGCGGGAATCCTCCGCGCTCAGCAGCTGATAGATCGTGACTTGCGAGGAATCGACAAGGCCCCGATCTCGCAGATCGATCAGATCGACGTAAGCCTCGATACCGGGGCCGAACCTGTGCCGCGCATTGACCAGAACCATGCTCGATCTCTGGCCCGCCACCAGGCTTCTCGCTTTCCCGCCCCGCCCGTCGGCAAGGGTAAAGTCGAGGCTTCCGGCATGCGCAAGCAGCGCCGTACCGAGAGCCGGCGGCAAGCGCGTATCATCCGGCGCCAGATAGGTCACATTGCTGGCCAGCTGCTGGCCCCCGTAAGCCGGTTTCAAGGTCAGCGCCCGCCCGTCTTCGCTCGCGATGTTGACGGAATTCGATACCGGCAGTTGCAACCAGCTATAGGACTGGCTGTTCGCAAAACGCCGCGCCTGCGCGCGATCGGCGAAATCGCGGTCGCCATTCTGCAGGCCGTCCCCGCTCGTGCGGCTAAAGGCGAACATCACGTCCGTTGCCCCGTCGTCGGGCGTGAAGCCGAAACGAACGTCGATGCGCCGATAGGCGCCGTCTCCTCGCCCGGTCAGTCCGGTCGTGGCCGTGACTTCCGCGCCGCGATAATCGCGGCGCAGCACGAGATTGACCACGCCGCCGATGGCGCCCGGCCCATAGATTCCGCCCGCCGTCGAAGTTATGACTTCCGCTCTCTCGATTGCCTCGATCGACAGCGCGTTGACATCGGCCTGGCCGAGGGCGAACTCACGGCCCGGCACGCGCGGCATCGGCCGCCCGTCGACAAGGACGAGCGTTTGCGCCATCCCGAGACCGCGCAAGTCGAAACTCGACCGCACCGCCCCCTCGGCGGATAAGGGGCGCCGCATGTAGGAAAGCCCCATGTTATTCTGCGAGGAGCGCTTGCTCAGCAAGTCCTCGACCGTCGCCAGATGGGCGGACCGAACATCCTGCCGCGAGAGCACCTGATAGGGCTGCACGTCGCTCGCCCGGCGCTCGATATCCGCGTTCTGGGTTCTGCTCCCGAGGACGAGGATGTCCGGAAGCGCGAGAGGTGCCTGCTCATCCGGTTCGGGAGCGGAAATGATGACGAACCCCGCTGCCGCAGATCCCCTCAGCCGCAATCCCGACCCGGCCAACAGCGCGTTCAGCGCTTCCTGAACGGTGAAGTATCCGGATATCGATGGGGCCTTCAGCGATGCGACGAGGTCGTTGGAAAACAGCAGCTCGACGCGGAAGCGACGGGCGACTTCCTGAAGGGCGGCGCCGAGCGGTTTCTGCCGTAATACCACCCGCTGGGCACCGACCGCCTGCGCAATTGAAGGCATCGGAACCAGAAGCGGAAGAATGACCGCCGCAGAAAAGGCAGAAGCAAATGGGCGCATCTTCATATTGTCGCACAGTTCCACACCCAGCGAACTCATCCGAAAGAATGAGGTGACAGCGAGACAATCCCACGTTCTCCACATGAAGCCCATGTTCTTGCGGGTTCGAAAGATTGATCCGCCCCAGTATCGATGCATGAATGGCAGTCTGGCAAATACTGGCAACCGTCATCCGGCTGCCGCCGCCACGCAAATCTACTTCATTCGGTCAGCCTTTTTCCGCGTAGCCGTGACGCAGAGGCCAGTCGAAACGGACAGTCGCCCCGTGTAGGCGACCGGCGGGCTGGTGCCGGCAGGATCGTGAGGTGTGGTTCGATAGCTCCCTCCCACCAGGGCAAAAAGCCTTCGTCCTGCTCGATCAACGTCCTCCATCTGTGAAGCCTCTTCTCAGAAGCTGGGAGCATCCGGTCGATTATCGGGCCGCGCCATGCCCTCTATCTCCTGTGCCGATCCGGTGCCGCCAGGCACTCCATCTTCAAGGAGATATCCCATGCGCCGTCACAAGGCTGCACTCTTGGTCGCCATCGGCCTGTTCAGCGCCGCACGACCCGCGCTGGCCCAGGAAGTCCCGCCTTCGCCATACGGTGCGCAGGATGAGATAGGCGCTGCCAACCTGATTACCCCGGAAACGGTCCTCAAGGCCGTGAAACTCGTCAGGACCGGCAAGACCTATCCGCTGGCCGTGCCGATCGACAAGACGCTGCCCGAGTTCCGCCATCGCAGCTTCCATCTCACGAATGTCCAGCCCGGCGAAGCGGGCGGCAAAACCACAGGCCCCAACAAGTTCACTTTCAACGACGAACTGGTCGTTGGCTGGACCGGAGTGGGAACGCAGTTGAACGGTATCGGCCATATCGGCATCGACCACGTCTACTACAACCGGAACAAGGCTAGCGACTTCGTGACCGTCGAAGGCGTGACGAAACTCGGGATCGAGAAGGTCCCACCCATCGTCGCGCGCGGAATCGTGCTGGACATGACGGCGATCCACGGCGGCCCGGTGGTGCCAGCGAATACGGAATTCACCGTCGCCGACATCAAGGCCGCCCTGAAGCGCGAGGGCATCGCCATTCGCAAGGGTGACGTGATCCTGTTCAACACCGGCTGGCTGGAACTGATCGGCAAGGACAATGCTAAGTTCCTGGGCGTGGAGCCAGGCATCGGCATGGAGGCCGCACAGTGGCTGGCCGATCAGGGCATTGTCGCCTTCGGTGGCGACACCTGGGCTTCGGAAATCTATCCCGCCAAGGACGGCCGGGAGTTTCCCGTCAACCAGTTCATGCTGGCAGAGCGCGGCATCTACAACCTCGAACTCATCGATAGCCGCGCACTGGTGCAGGACAAGGCTTTCGAGTTCCTCTTCGTCCTCGGTCAGCCGCTCTACAAGGGTTCGACACAGGTCAACATCAATCCGGTCGCGATCCGCTGATCCCGGCGCGGTTACAGCATTTCTTCAAGCGAGAGCATTCATGCGTATTCAACTTCCGACCCGCCAGGGCTTCGGCGGCGCGCCGCTGGGCAACATGTTCCGGAATATTCCCGAAGACGAGGCCATCGCTTCGGTCGATGATGCCTGGGATGCCGGCGTGCGTTTCTTCGATACCGCCGCGCTCTACGGCGCGGGCCTCTCGGAGCTGCGTCTGGGCAGGGCACTGGCCAAGCGGCCGCGCGACGCTTACATCCTGAGCGCCAAGGTCGGCCGTATCGTCACCGACGAAATCGAAAGCGGCGATCGTGACCTCGGCGAGAAGGGAGGACTGTTCGAGCATGGACTGCCTTACCGCATCGTCTACGACTACACCGCCGAAGGCACCCGCCGCGCCATCGAGCAGAGCCTCGACCGCCTCGGCACCGACCGTCTCGACTATGTCTGGATTCACGATCCGGCGCGGGATTTCCATGGTGACAATTGGCGCGACGTGCTCGATGTCGCGCTGGACGGGGCAGCCGTGGAACTCACGCGGATGCGCGAGGAAGGGTTGATCATGGGCTGGGGCCTGGGCGTCAACCGGGTCGAGCCGTGCGAGATCGCCATGGAGCGCAGCGATCCCGACGGCTTCCTGATCGCGGGCCGCTATACCCTGCTCGACCATGCGGAAGCCTTGGCCCGGCTCATGCCGCAGGCGGCCGAGCGCGGCCTCGGCATGGTCGTGGGCGGGCCTTACAATTCGGGTATTCTCGCAGGCGGAGCCCATTACGAATATCAGGCCGCCACGCCCGAAATCCAGGCGCGGGTCGACCGACTGAAGGCCCTCGCAACGCGCCACGACGTGGATCTGCGCGCCGCCGCGCTGCAGTTCAGCCTTGCCCATCCCGCCGTTGCCGCCGTGATCCCCGGCGCCAGCCGTCCCGGCCGCAGTGCGGAAAATATCAGGTTGGCGGCACAGGCGATCCCCGCCGATTTCTGGCAGGAATTGCGTCAGGCCGGTCTCGTATCGCCCGACGCCCCGCTGCCCGCCTGACCAGGAGAAAAGACATGACCAAGGCATCGATCAGCATCGACATAGAAGTCTCCGCCGAGAAGGCATGGGCCGTCGTCGGCGGATACGACAACCTGCCCCAGTGGCTGACATTGGTCGAGGCGAGCACCCTGGAGGACGGTGGACGGGTGCGCCGCCTTTCGGCCATAGGCGGCGCCGTGATCGTGGAGCGGATGTTGAGCTTCGACGAAAAGCGGCGTCATTTCAGCTATTGCCACCTTGAGGCGCCCGACCCGCTGACGGACTATGTAGCGCACATGCAGGTAGAGGCCCTTGCCCCGGAGCGCAGCCGGGTAACCTGGGCGTCCAGCTTCGTTCCCGCAGGGATCAGCGAGGCTGAAGCCGTCGCCCATGTCGAGGGCATCTACAAGGACGGGCTGGCCAGTCTGAAACGGTTGCTGGAAAGTTGAAACAGGCCCGCAGCTTCAGGCCTTCATGAAGGCCTGAAGCTGCGGGACCATGAAATCGAGGAAGAGCCTGATCCGGTGCGGCATGCGCTGCCCGCCAAGATAGAGAGCATGAACCGCCTCCTCGTCGCCATGGCCCGCATCGGCCAGCACTTCTGTAAGGCGTCCCGCGGCAAGATCGTCGCGAACGTGATAATCGCCGAGGCGCGCAAGCCCCATGCCGCCCAGTGCCAGGCGGCGCACGGTTTCGCCATTGTTGGCGAGCAAATTGCCGCCCACCATGCGATCGACGATCTTCCCGCCCTCCTTCAGGGGCCAGACCGGCGCGGCGCGGCGGAAGTTGAAACCGAGGCAATTGTGGCGATCGAGGTCATCGACCGTCAGCGGCGTTCCATGCTGTGCCAAATAGTCCGGCGATGCCACGATCTTGCGCCGGGCCACGCCGATCTTGCGGGCGAGCAGACTGCTGTCGCTGAGCGCGCCGACGCGAAACGCCACGTCGGTCCTGTCGAGGTAAAGGTCCACGATCTCATCGGACAGCGACAGGTCGATCACGATATGCGGATAGGCCCGCCAGAAACTGGGTAGCAGAGGCTCGATACCCAGGGTGCCGAAAGCGACCGAAGCATTGACCCGCACCGTTCCTCCGGCGCTGCCCCCGCCATTCCCGATCTCCCGTTCGATGTCGTCGAGTTCGGCGAGCAGCGCGAGACTGCGGTCGTAGAACAGCCGCCCTTCATCGGTCAGCGACAGGCGGCGGGTGGAGCGTTCGACCAGCCGGGTTCCCAACCTGTCTTCCATGCGCCCGATCAGCTTGCTGACCGTCGAGGGCGTCATCAACAGCTGGCGCGCGGCTTCCGAGAAGCTCCCGGCCTCCACGACCCTGACGAAGACCTGCATTTCGCCGGCGCGATTATCCATGACGGTTCCTTTGCGATGCCTGCCCATCTGCACGCGAGCTGGGGCGATCTGTGAATTCAGCTCCAAGATTATGTGGAGAGCGAGGCGATTATCAAGTGCCCCCGCATGGCCCATCTGGAACCCAGGACGACATCGGCAGCGATGTCAGGAGATTGACGATGAACGGTTTCCAGACTTCTCATGGCCCCAACGCGCTCGACAAAGTGCGCGTACCCGGCCGGATCACGCTCGGCATCGAACTGCCGCTAGATAACGACTGGTCCGCCGAGGGCGAGGCGCGGCGCATTGCCGATGGCCGCGCGCGCGGCGTTCCCGACCTGTCGCGCCATGCCGAACTGGTCCGCAAGGTCGACGACCTCGGCTTCGCAGCGATCTGGATGCGTGACGTTCCGGTATTCGACAGCCTGCGCATGGGCGATGCCGGTTCGGTACATGATGTCTTCACGCATCTGGGCTTTCTGGCCGGGATCACGAAGAACGTCGCGCTGGGCACCGCGGCGGTCGTACTGCCGATCCGCCATCCGATGATGATCGCCAAGGCTGCCGCCAGCGTCGATGCGCTGTCCGGCGGACGCCTGATCCTGGGCGTCGCTTCGGGGGACAGGCCGGTCGAATATCCGCTGCTCGGCCTGGACTTCGAGACGCGCGGACAGCGGTTCGCCGAAGCGGTCGCCTATATGCGCGCGGCCTGGACGCCCGGCGGCCTGCCGGTGGCGGACGGCCTTCGAGACCCCAGCCTCGATCTCCTTCCACGCCCGGCGCAGCGCCATATCCCGATGGTCGTGGCCGGTCAGGCCCAGCAGAGCGATGCTTGGATTGCCGCGCATATGGACGGGCGCTTCGTCTATCCCGGAGCCCTCGACCGGCTGGCCGTCCAGTCCCGCGACTGGCGAAACGCGAAGAACGCTGAAGGTTTCTTCGCGACTGCCTTCCACCTCGATCTGGCTGACGATCCCAACGAGCCGTTCCAGCCGTTCCGCTTCGGCGGCCGGTCGGGGCGTGAGGGCCTTGTCGACCACCTCCATCGCTTGCAGGCGGCGGGCATCGATCACCTGGCCATTCAGCTGCGCCGCTCCTCGCGCCCCATCGACGAGGTTCTGGACGAGCTTGCGGGCGATGTCCTGCCCCGCCTCCAGGCCTACCCTACCATCCGCACCGCAGCCTGATCGCGGCGCTTTCATTCAGGAGAATAGACGATGTTCAAGGTCAATGCCCACGGCGCCTCAATCCCGGCGCTAGGTTTCGGTGTGTTCCGCATGTCGGACGAGGAAGTCGAGCGGATCGTTCCCGAGGCTCTTGCGGTCGGCTTTCGCCACTTCGACACCGCGCAAATCTACGGCAACGAAGCCGCACTCGGCCGCGCGCTGGAAACCGCAGGCGCCAAGCGTGACGACCTGTTCCTGACCACCAAGGTCTGGGTCGAGAACTATGCGCCCGAACGCTTTGCCGCATCGGTCGATGAAAGCCTCGACAGGCTGAAGGTCGATCAGGTCGACCTGCTGCTGATCCATTGGCCCGGCGAGACGGTTCCGATCGCGCGGCAGATCGAAATGCTCGATGCCGTCACGGCAACGGGCAAGGCGCGGCACATAGGCGTCAGCAACCAGAACATCGCGCAGATGCGCGAATCCGTCAGGCTCGCCAAGGCGCCCATCGTCACCAACCAGGTGGAGATGCACCCCTATCTCGACCAGTCGAAGCTGCTCGCCGCCGCGCGCGAGGCAGGGCTGGCGCTGACCGCATATTACGGCATGGCCGACGGCAAGGTAATCGGCGATCCGGTGATCCAGGCCGTTGCCGCCAAATACGGCAAGACCCCGGCTCAGGTCGTGCTTCGCTGGCTGGTGCAGCACGAAGGCGTCATCGCGCTTTCGAAGACCGCCAAAGTCGAGCGCGTTGCCGAGAACTTCGCGATCTTCGACTTCTCTCTGGAAGCCGACGACATGGCCGCAATCACCGCCCTTGCCCGCCCGGACGGCCGCCTCGTCAGCCCTGCCGGTCTTGCCCCCGAATGGGACCGCTGAACCCGATTTTTCCGCAAAGGATGACTGTCATGTCCAAGTTGTTCGAAACCTTCGTCTTGGGCGGGCGCACGCTCGCCAATCGCATCGCCATGGCGCCGCTTACCCGCTCGCGCGCACGGCCTGGCAATGTGCCTTCCGAACTTGCACCGCTTTACTACGGCCAGCGCGCCGGAGCGGGCCTGATCGTCAGCGAAGGCACCGCGATCTCGCCGAGCGCGATCGGCTATCTCGATGTGCCGGGCCTGTGGAACGCCGATCAGGTCGCAGGCTGGAAGCCGGTGACGCAGGCCGTCCATGACAAGGGCGGCACGATCTTCACGCAGCTCTGGCATGTCGGCCGGGTCAGCCACGTCTCGACCCAGCCGGGCCGCGCAGCCCCGGTCAGCCCGACCGCACGCATCGCTGCGGACTCCCAGGCATTCGGCCTGCGCGACGACGGTACCGCCGCACTCGTCGATGTATCCACCCCGCGCGCCCTGACCACGGATGAAGTTCGCGGCGTCGTCGAAGACTTCGTGCGTGCTGCCCACAATGCGGTGGAGGCCGGGTTCGACGGCATCGAACTGCACGGCGCCAACGGCTACCTGATCGAGCAGTTCCTGAACCCTCATGTCAACGATCGCACCGATGCCTATCGCGGCGACACGCTGGAAGGTCGCACCCGCTTCCTGCTCGAAACGCTGGATGCGGTGATTGCCGCGATCGGTGCAGAGCGTACTGCGGTGCGACTGTCTCCCTACGGCCAGTTGCACGACATGCCGCTCTATCCGGAACTGGAGGAGACCTACCTCTATCTGGCCGAGCAGTTTGCGCAGCGCGGCATCGCCTACCTGCACATCATGGACCAGTCGACGCGCGGCAGCACGGCAACGCCCGCGGACTTCCTCGCAAAGCTGCGCGCCCGCTTCGACGGTCCGCTGATCCTGGCGGGCGGCATGACCGCCGAGCGTGCCGGGAAGATGATCGACGAGGGCCTGATCGACATCGCCGCCTTTGGCGAGCCGTTCATCGCCAACCCCGATCTGGTCGATCGCCTGCGCCATGGCTGGCCGATCGAGACGTCCGACCGCGCGCTGCATTATGGCGGCGGAGCGCATGGCTACACCGACTATCCCACCTATTCGCAGCAGGAAGTACAGGCATGAAGATCTTCGTTACCGGCGCCAGCGGCTACATCGGCGGCTCGGTCGCCGCGCTGCTGGCCGAGCAGGGCCATCATGTTCGCGGTCTCGTCCGCAGCGAAGCCAAAGTGGCGGGCGTGCGCGCCAAGGGTATCGAACCCGTCATCGGCACGCTGGACGACGATGCCTTGCTGACGGCGGAGGCCCGCACCGCCGATGCCGTCATCAACGCAGCAGACAGCGATCATGCAGGCGCGGTCAAGGCCCTGCTCGCGGGTCTGGAGGGTACCGGCAAGCCCTTCATCCATACCAGCGGCAGCAGTCTTGTCGGGGATGAGGCGATGGGCGAACCCTCGGACGCGATCTTCACCGAGGATACCCCGGTCAAGCCCGAACCCGACAAGGAGCACCGCGTCGCACTCAACAAGCTGATCCTCGATGCGGCTCCCGGTGTGCGCACGGTCGTGCTGTGCAACAGCCTGATCTACGGCGACACGCTCGGCGCGCCCGCGCAGAGCGTGCAAATCCCGCCGCTGGTGGCCCAGGCGCGGGAAAGCGGCATCGCCCGCTATATCGGTCGGGGCCTGAACATCTGGTCCAACGTGCATATCGCCGACATGGCCGAACTCTATCTGCTGGCGCTGGAAAAGGCCCCGGCCGGCAGCTTCTACTATGTCGAGAACGGCGAGACGGCATTCGGCGATCTGGTGCAGGCCATTGCCGATGCGCTGGACCTTGGAGAGGCGCAAAGCTGGCCGGCTGCAGACGCCGTGGCAAAATGGGGACGCGAACTCGCCGTATTCGCGCTCGGCTCGAACAGCCGCATCCGCGCAGGCAAGGCGCGGCGTGAGCTGGACTGGGCGCCGACCCGTACCAGCGCTGTCGACTGGGTGAAACAGAGCCTCGCCCATTGACGATCAGAGTGAGTGCTGCGGCAACAACGTTGCAGCACTCACGCACTGCGAATTTTCATAGGCTTCAACATCTGGCCGGATCGGTAGGAACGGAGACGGGCAACGGTTAACTGGATTTTCTGCCGTTTTGTTCGATCTGCCGATCCTTCAACCATCCCAACATGATCTCGATGCGGCTGCGGCGCTTGTCGTATTCGATAGGCATCAAACGAGATTCACGCCCCGATCCAGCGATACTGCCCGCATCGACGATCGATAGAAAAATCCTGAGCCGGTCGAACGTCGGAATATCGGGATTACTGACTTTTCAAAATCTTCGAACAATTTGGCATGATTTATCCATCTTAGCTGAATGGTGGTGGGGGTCTATACGGGTTCTCAACAGAGCACGACCGTATCATCGTATAGGCGGCCGGCTCTCAAGGAGACCGGAAAATGATCGAACTTCGCCCTTATGACAGCCTCGGCGGTGCCAACCACGGCTGGCTCGACGCCAAGCATCACTTCTCGTTTGCCGGCTACCACAATCCGGCCCGCGTCCACTGGGGCAACCTGCGCGTCTGGAACGACGACACGATCGCCCCGCAGACCGGCTTCCCGCCGCACCCCCACCGCGACATGGAAATCATCACTTATGTCCGCGAGGGTGCGATCACCCACCAGGACAACCTGGGCAACAAGGGCCGCACCGAGGCGGGCGACGTCCAGGTGATGAGCGCCGGCACCGGCATCACCCATTCGGAATACAACCTCGAGGACGTGACGACGAAGATCTTCCAGATCTGGATCATCCCGACCAAGGGCGGCGAACAGCCGAGCTGGGGCGCCAAGCCCTTCCCCAAGGGCGACCGTTCGGGCCAGTTCGTGACGCTCGCCTCGGGCTACGAGAACGACAACGACGCCCTGCCGATCCGCACCAATGCCCGTGTGGTCGGTGCTTCGCTCAAGGCCGGCGAGACCGCCGAATACCCGCTGGGCAAGGATCGCAAGGCCTACCTCGTTCCCGCCATCGGTGCGGTGCAGATCGAGGACGTGCGGGCCAATGCCCGTGACGGCGTGGCGATCAGCGATCTCGACGTGCTGCGGGTCACCGCGATCGAGGACAGCGAGATCGTCCTGGTCGACGCTGCCTGAGAAAGAACGGGCCTAACGTGAGAAACGGGAGCGGGCGGAAATCGTCCGCTCCCCAATCTCCCAAACAGTGCCGTGACATTCGACCTGCGTTATTTTCCTCGGCGCGCGGAACCGCGCCAATGCACCAGATTACAGCCGCTTATGCCTCACTCGGATCGAGAGAAGGCGAAGCAGTTTCGTGAACTTTTCCCGCTGCGAACATCCAAGACTGATCCGAAATCTACAATCGGCAGTCGATGAAGCATGCCACGCTACCCCATCAACAAATGCGAGTTCATATGACCAGCACTCCTCTTCTAACCCCGGCGGATTGCACCGTCATTCTCGTTGACGAACAGGCTGGCCTTGCATTTGCAGCCGGATCCTCTGATCGACAAGGACTGCGAAGTGCTGCGATAGCCTTGGCTCGTACAGCGCGCGCATTTGATATTCCAACTGTCGTCAGCACCTCTGCGTCGAAGGTCTACAGTGGCCCTCTCATGCCTCCTTTGCGCGCCATTCTGGACGGCGTCGAACCGATCGAGCGGCGCAACATGAATCTCTGGGAAGACGAAGCAGCAAAAAACGCTATCGTTACCAAAGGGCGACGGACACTGGTTTTCGCCGGACTTCTCACAGAAGCCTGCATCAGTTTCCCTGTGCTTTCAGCGCTGGCAGAGGGCTATGACGTTCGTGTGGTTGTCGATGCATGCGGAGGCCTGACCCGAGAAAGCCATGATGCTGCACTTCGCCGAATGGAACAAGCTGGAGCCGTCATGACCTCCTGGCTCCAGTTTCTGCTCGAATTACAGCGCGACTGGACGCGACATGACACCTACGAAGCCGCACGCTCCATCGTTGTAGATCACGGCGGCGGATACGGAATCGGGCTCGATTATGCCCGCGACATGATCCACCCAGCGTAAGGACGGGTTCAATGACCTTCAACTTCAATGCCGCCGATTGGCATATCGTCCCGGAACGCCCTTTTGATCAGTTGAAGGTTGGCGAGGTCTTCCGAGCCCCAAGCCGAACTCTCACTGATGCGCACGCTTCGGCATTCCAGACCGTCTCCTGTGACAATCACCCCATTCATTACGACGTGGAGTATGCTCAGCGTTTCGGTCACCCTGCCCCGGTGGTTCACGGCCTGCAGGTTCTGGCCTTTACCGCACCCGGCGCCACGCTGCTGCCCCACAACTTCGGGTCGATCTTCATCGCATTCACAGGCCTCTCTGTGAAATTCCTCAAGGAGGTCCATTCGGGTGACACCCTCTATCCCGCACTTGAGATTATCTCGTTGACGCCGAACGGCGACACCGGTGAAGTCACAACAAGCGTGACCGTCCATAACCAGAACGGCGACCTCGTCCTTTCTGGCGAGCACACATACTTGCTTCGGACGGCATGAACTCATCGGCAGTGCCTCAAGTTTTTGACGCGCTGCCAACGCCGCCGCACCGGATGTCTGAAACTTTCGGTTAGCTGCGGACCGGCGCACAACGTTCACCTGCCAAGGGATCAGACAATGCAGGGCACGCCCGCATCGTTTTAAATGCAAAAGGCGAACAACCGACGATCGTTTTCTTCGGATGAACTGGCGAAAATGCACTTAGCCGTTGTTCTGGCAGGTGCGACCGAAGATGTGGCCGATCCCTGTGTGCGAGACGCCTTGGTATCCATCGACGAACTGTACCCCGTTGTCGGTCAAGATGGTGTGGATCGGGTAGGGCACCGCCTTGATCAGCACCTTGAGGAAGGCGGCTGCTGCCAACTTGGTTGCTCGGCGACAGATGCAGGCGAAGACCAGCTGTGACGTGTGATCGACCGCGACGAACGGTAAGCCCTTCCCACCTTCGTACCGCAGTTCGGTGATGTCGATGTGGAATTAGCCGATCTCTTAGCCTTTGAACTCCGTTGGCTTTTTGCGCTCAGCTTTGGGCAGTCGGCTGATGCCGTGGCGTTGCAGGCAACGGTGCAACGATGAGCGGGTCGACTGCGAGATCACGTCCTTCAGCGCCACGAAGACGTCATCCAATGGCAGACGCGCCTGGACGCACAGTGCGACGATGGCAGCTTCCTCCATCGGGGAAAGCACCGTGCTGCACTGCTCCTTCGGCCCCATCGGCAAGTCTTCCACCGACTACCGATGGCGCCACTTCAGGACGGTCTTTCCGTTGATCCCGTACTGCCGCGCGAGGCTCGCGACCGAATCTTGCAATCGTTGTAGCGCGCTTCGAATAGCGTGCGTGGTCTTGGCGCTCCCGTGAAGAACCTGGCCCATGGCTCCCTCCGTTGCGATGGCGATAAATTTACACCATCACATGCTGGGACCAAACGCCTAGCTCGATGCTGGGAGATTTAGCTCGCGCCGCAATCGGCAGCCTCTCATGCACTTCAAATATGGCCCAGTCGGACAGTCCGCGCGTAGAAGAAACCCTGCGCATCGCCATGGACCGGGCCGCCTCGGCACCTATCGAAAGCAAATGACGATCACCGGATCAGCTTGGTGCACTCGTTGCCGTTGGTGGAATAGTCGCGGATCACGCCGTTCTGTACCTCCACGGTCACATCGCACCAATGGTAGTCCTCGCTGAGGACCTGTCCGTAGACGTTAGTGCCGCGATTGACGTAGCCCTTGCGGTAATAGAGCGTCCGCCCGCCGCCATGGGCGTCCACGAAACGGTCGGGCGCTCCCCACGACCCGGTGAAGTCACGCTCTGCCTTGCCGATCCAGGTTTCCATCAGGGTATTGCGGCCGACGCGATTGGCGCTGCGCTGGTGGGAGTCGATCACTTGCCCCGCCAAGGCCGTACCGCGGGCGAGATTGTTTTCCAGACGCTGCTCGATAGCGTCCAGTTCGGCCGCGCTGGGCTTGTAGGTGAAGGCCGGGCGCTTGCCGTCATCCCACAAGTGCTGCCAGATGAAATCCGTGGGCGACATCCCGGTCTCGCCGATGAATAGGAAGCCGAGCTGCGGCGAGGTCTTTGCCGGATTGCGGTCGCGCGCGTCCTTGCCGCGATTGCAGACGAACTTGACCAGCTGCGCCTCGCCGAAGCTGGCCGGGGCGTGCGCGACCTTGGCCGGCATGTCTTCCGGCCTGCGGTCGCGCCACTGGACCTGCCCGTGTTCTGTTCCCACGGTGCCCCGCGCGCAGTTGACCCGGTACTTGGACATGATCCGGTTCGGCTTCGCGGCGCTTTCGAACACTTCGTCGACTCGGATGTCGAACTGTGGATCGGGACCGGCGCGAACTTCGCCCTCCTTCAGCTTGCCCTTGCGGCGCATCTGCTTGAGGTAGGCGGACTGCTGCTCCTGCGTCGAAGTCTGGAGGAAGCCGAAGAGATCGGAACTGTCGCTGATCGAGGCCTCGTCCACGACCCAGAGGTCGCGGTTGGGCTTGTCCCCGCCGCCGGCAATGACCCAGCTTGCCGTCGCACTCGCACCGGTCGCTGCGCCCAGACCGAACAGACCGGCCAGCACCGTCCCTATCGCAGTACTCCTGCTTCGCATCGTGTTCCCTTTCTTACTGCATTCCGCCTGCGGATGCAGGGAAAACCTCGTCCTGAAAGGGTAATGGAAAATATCCTATGCTCAATTTAAAAATTGATCATTGGTCAATATTTCCTCAGAAGGCTTGACACCCCTTATTGAACGACGATCATAAAGTGGATGAGAATGCAGGAGGCGTCTATGCTCGGGATCGCGTCAAGAACCTGGACCAGACCGAGGATAGCCGGCATCGCGCTCGACTTGCTGTCGGCGACTGTGGGCAAAGCAGCTGCCGCCTGCCGCGCAACTCTGAACGTGCGACCTCACCCGGCAATGCAAAGTGAGCTGGCAAGCATCGCGTGGTTCAATGAAGCGAGATCGTGGAGGGCATCATGAATGAGCGAAGCATGCGTCGCTGCGTGGCTACCCTTTCCCAGAGCCCATTGAAGAAGGAAATGTCTGGCGAGGTCGGCCTCCAGTTATGATCGCGCTTTCATTTGAGTTCAGGCCACGGGTCAATACGTTTCCGTTCGCTCCGCTGCAGAGGTGGAGCCAGTATCCTAAGGATTGAGATGATGGGGTTATTTGTCAAAGGCGCCGCTCGGATTACGTTAGCAGGGATTGTGGCACTTGGCTTGCCTATCGCTGCGCAGGACGCGGCGGCTTCCGAGGCATATTCGTCTGCACGAGAAGACATCGGCAAGGCGTGTGCGACACAAAATTTCGATTCCTTCGTCGAAATCTTCGTCAGTTCGCCGGAAATCCGACAAGCCTACAGCAGTCCGACGATTGCCTATACCCTCCGGGGCGAAGGTCACCATGTTCTGTCCACGCGCAAGATCAGCGCGAAGGATTACACCATGTTTCCAATCCGGGTCGACGGTGTGCAATGGTATTCAACGGATGAGGCCGGCGACAAGAGCGCCGGTTCCACGCCCGTCGATGTGGAGGTCCATGATGATCTCGACACCATTTCGACGATCGATTGGACCCGCACGCCCGGCGACACGCAGCGTCGTCAGTCCGATCCATCGGGCCACCAGTCGCATTCCGGGCCTGATGGGCGGCTGATCTTCAAGGCAGGTAAAGGCTGCTGGCTTCTCTCGGAAGACATTCGTTTCGTGAAGCATGGGTAATGCATACGTGCAACGCCAGCTCAAGCGAGCAACAAGTTGGCGGTGTTTGACCCTGTCCCGGAAAATGCCTCCAGCGAGAATGAGAGGAATCTGGCAAAATCGAAGCTGAGTGGAGCTGGAGATTTTGCATGAAGAAGTCGAAGTTCACGGGCGAGCAGATCGCGTTTGCACTGCGCCAGGCGGAGGTCGGCACGCCGGTCGCCGAGGTGTGTCGGAAGATGGGCGTTTCGGAGGCGACGTATTACCACTGGAAGCAGCTATATGGCGGCCTGGGGCCATCCGAGCTGCGCAAGATGCGGCAGTTGGAGAAGGAGAACCAGAAGCTGAAGCGGCTTGTGGCCGAGCCTGTCGCTGGACAAAGCCATGCTCCAGGAGGTTCTAGCAAAGCGCAGTCCGGAGAAGCCGCCGATCCGCACGTCGCCGCCATTCTGGCACTTGCCCTGGATGTGAACGCCGACCATGGGCGCGGCGGCCCTTCCCTGCTCGACCGGGCTCTCGGATGCAGAACCGTAGCCCATGCCGCGATGAGCATCCTCACCAACAGCATCAATACGATCGTCGGCACCTGCCGTTGATCTTGTGAGTGAAGCTCTGCTTGCTTAGCCGCCAACAACGGTTAAGCGGAGCGAATGACGGCCTCCGATCTCGAACACCTTCTTATCGCCCGACTTATCAGGGAGAGAGGCGGCACGACGCAGACATGGCGGCGGGCGCTTGGCAAGGTCATCGTGCGCGACACTGCGACCCATGCCCATTGCAATTGGGATCTCAGGCTTAGTGGCACCGATGCGCAGCGCGCTGCAATCGAGCGACTGCTCGACGATGTGCGGCTTGAATATTCGATCGTGACCGTTGGTTGAGCACCTAACGGGCTTCCGTCGCCGTCATAGCGGCCATTGAAGCGGCAAAGCACCTCCGCAAAACCGGTCGCTCATCCATATGCCACCGGGCGCTGGAAACGGTCGGCCGTCTGCAGACCGTCCGCCGCCGCGCTTTCGCCAACTTTTGATCGGGTGGTCACCTTGGCAAAGTTCGTATCAGCCTTGGCGACCAGTGCATGAGCTGACACTGACCCTACCGGCCCTTTTGGCACAGTGAGCGAAAGTGGGTTTCATCGCCGTCCCGAAAGTAGCGCTTGAACAGAATTAGAAGAATGTCGCCTGCATCCGGTGCAGTCAGGAAGATAATTCTCCTGCTCTCCGTCCAAATCGCGACCTGTGAGGGGTCGAAGCGCGCCCCGCCACCATCGGCCTCCAGGCCGATCGTTGCATCGTCCCATGCAATGATGAACGCACTCCTGCGGGCGTCTCCTCCGAAGTAATGCGTAACCACCTCGACGCATCTGATCCCGATGCGCCTTGCGACGAAATGGAAGTAAGAGCGAAGAGCCTACCAACACAAATATCGGCAGGGTTACTGGGAGTCCGATGATCGTGTTCCCGGGCGGGTGTGCTTTTTGATGCAATCGAGCTTCTGTCCGTTCGCTCGGACGTGATCGAGCGCATCGATGGTCCCTTGTTCCGCCAAGTCCTTGCGGGCTGATAGGAGCCGCGCTCGAGGTAATGAAAACGGGCGGCTCCCCACAGGAAAGCCGCCCGTCTCGGTCAGAAGCGGAAAGCGACGCCAGCGCCGAGCACGCGGGGATCGTTCACGAAAGCGGTCAGGTTGTTGAAGTCGATCGCACCGATCACGTTCGACTCGTTGGTGATGTTGCGGCCGAACACGAAGACGTCCACCGCGTCGGAGGGCGAACGCCAGCCAATGCGCGCGCCGCCTTCGAAGTTGGTGCCGACGTGGAATTCGGTCGCGTCGTAGAGGAACAGGTTGAAGTCCTTCTGCGCGACCCAGTCCGTCTGGGCATAGAGCTTGCTGCCGCTCGCCAGCTCATAGGTGTACGAGGCGTTGAAGTTGAACAGCCAGCGGGGCGCCTGCGGGAACGGGTTTCCGTCGATCGAGGCGCGGCGGGTGGTGCCCACGTTCACGATCGGATCGCGCACGGTGCAGGCGGCGCCGCAGAAGGCGACCAGCAGGTCCGGATCGTCGATCTTGGTGAAGTTGTAGGAAATGCCGCCGTTGAACTGGAGACCGCGCAGCGGGATGGCGGTGGCCTCGAACTCGACGCCGCGACCCTTGCCGCGCTTGGCGTTGATCAGCTGGTTGAAGTTGCCCTGGCCGCCGATGGCGGTGAACTGGGGGTCCTTCAGGTCGTAGATGTAGCCGGTCAGGTCGACGCGGAAGCGGTTGTCCGGCGTCGCCGCCTTGATGCCCGCTTCATAGGAGGTGATCGTTTCCGAATCCGCCGTCGTCAGGATATTCGAGGTGGCGATGCGGCCTTGGATCGAGGGACCGCGATAGCCGTGGGCGATGCGGCCGAACAGGCTGACCTGCGGGCTGACTTTATAGAGCGCGCTGACGTCCCAGCTCGGCTGCTTGTCACCGACATGGCGCGAATCCGCGAACGGTGCGCCCTTGGTGCGGGCGGCATCGAGGTCGCGCTGGTCGCGGGTCCAGCGGGCGCCGCCGGTCAGGCGGAGGCGATCGGTGAGGTCGTAGTGAACCTGACCGAAGACCGACCAGCTGTCGCTCTTCTGGCGCAGTTCGGAAATCACCGTGGGGTCGATGCCGCCGGTGCCGTTCCACGAGGCCGAGATCAGTTCGAACTTCTCACGCCAGTAGAACGCGCCGACCTGCCAGCCGAAGCGGGTATCGCCGTTGCTGGCGAGACGGACTTCGTAGGTCTGCTGGTCGAGGTCGCTGGAGAGCGTGCCGGTTTCCGAGTTGAACGGAATCGTGCCGCTGCCTGCGGTGGTGCCGAGCACGCCGCCGTCGATATCGCCGCGGCCCGAGCTGCTGCCCTGATAGGCCGAAACGATGGCGGTCAGCGTCGCGCGGCCCAGATCGTAGTCGATATGCAGCGCTTCGGAGGTCGTGTCCTGCGCCTGCGGGTTGTTGCGACCGCCGTCGTAGTAGACTGTGTCGCGGTCGTAGCGATCGTTGAGCTTGTTCGATCCGGTGGTCAGCACGTTGGCGCGGTTAAGCGTGCCGGTGCCGCGATAGGAGCGGGCCTGGAGGGTCAGCAGGACCGAAAGGCGGTCGTCCGGCTTCCACAGCGCGTGGATGCGACCGGCCACGTCGTCGAACCCGCCAAGGTCCTTACCGGGCTTGGTGAACGATGCGTCGTAGGCGTTGTTCACCCAGTCCTCGCGGTGGTTGACGAGACCCGCGAAGCGGAACGAAAGCGTGTCGGTGGCGGGAATGGTCACGCCCACTTCGCCGCGCACAGTGCCGAGTTCACCGACGGTGAACTGCGCCTGGCCTTCGGCATGGTCGCCGGGGCGGCGGGTGTCCATCTTGACGACACCGGCGGGGGTGTTGCGGCCGAACAGGGTGCCCTGCGGGCCCTTGAGCACTTCCACGCTGTCGAGGTCGAAGAGCGGGAAGCCCTTGAGGTAGACGTTTTCCAGTACCACGTCGTCGAGCACGACCGAGACCGGCTGCGAGGCGTTGAAGTCGAAATCGACATTGCCGAGGCCGCGGATATAGAGACGCGGGGCGTAGCGGCCGTTCGAGCTTTCGACATAGAGGCTGGGGGTGCGACCGGCCAGCGAGAGAATGTCGGCACCGCCTTCGGAGACGGCGGCGATCTTGTCGCCGCTGAGCACCGAAACGGCGATCGGTACGTCGCGGATGTTCTCGGGGCGGCGCTGGGCGGTGACGACGATGTCGGCGGCAGCGTCTCCGGCTTCCGGTGCGGCATATGCCGGAGTGTTCTGGGCCAGAGCCGGTGCGGCACCGGCAAGCAGCGCCGGCACGCCGGCCAGCAGACAGGTCTTCATCTTCATCATCGCACCCCTTGCGTGCAGCCGATGCGTGAAATCCCGCTCCATCCGCACATACGGGTTGAAGTCGGCGTTGCACCGGCATCTGTTCCGAAGGCGCGGCGCTTAGCCGTGGTTTGTGACATTTCCGATAAACGGCTTTTATCGATCCACAGGAAATCGTAACGCCGCCGCATGTTTACTGAGATGCTGACATTTTTGCGACAGTTCGGCGCCATGGGGCTGGCCGGTCTCGCCCTTGCCACTCCGCTGCCGGCCGTTGCCGCTCCCGCCGCTTTCGACGTGGTGCCGCTGGGCGTAGCGGGCGGCGTGGTCGAGGGATCGACTTCGGCCTGGTACATTGCCCGAAGCGGGCAGGCAAAAGGTCTGGCCTGCGATGCCGGAACCCTGGTTCCGGGCATCCGCGCGGCGATCGCGAAGGGCGGATTTCCTTCCGGGTCCCAGGCCAGCGAGATACTGCATCGCCGGATCGGCGCCTACCTGATAACGCACCCCCACCTCGACCATGTCGCCGGACTGGTGATGGCCTCACCGGACGACATCCCGAAACCGATCTTCGCCCTGCCGGAGGTGAACGCCGCGCTCGCGGCCGACTATTTCAACTGGAGCGCTTGGCCGAACATGGGCGATCGCGGCCAGACACCACGGCTCGGGCGCTATCACTATGAAGACCTTATCGCCGGAGCAGCCCCCGCGCCCGTCGGAGACTCCGGCCTGACCGTGACCGCCTTTCCGCTCTCGCACGGCGGGGCGCTATCGACGGCCTTCCTGATCCATGCCGGAGAGGACGCGATAGTCTGCATGGGCGATACCGGGCCGGACGAGGTTGAACATTCCACGCGACTGAATGCCCTTTGGCAGGCCATTGCCCCGCTCATTCGCGCCGGGCGCTTGCGCGGGATCATCATCGAAACCTCTTATCCCGATCCCCGCAAGGACGAGGAACTTTTCGGGCACCTGACACCGAACTGGCTGCATAAGGAACTCTCGCGCCTCGCCGATCTGGTCGGTCGCCCCGGAAAGATGGCAGGGCTTCCAGTGGTGATCGGACATATCAAGCCATCGATCGACGGAGATCCGCAAATCGTGGAAACGATCTCGCGCCAACTCTCCGCAGGAAGCGGGCCGCCCGTTCGCTATATCATCGGCGAACAGGGCAGGTCTTTGGAACTTTGACGCATTCATTCCGTAAAGGTACGCACCGTGCAGGGTGGGCTGCAGCCACATGACAAGCAGGGCAAGCTCCGCCATCAAGTCTCCGCTGGGCATTCTCGTCAGATGCGATCGCGCCACCCCGCATCTTCTGGAACAAGGGCATACCCGTGAAAGTCACAGTCATCTCGAAAGAAGGGGCAAGCGAACCTGCAGCCCGTTCCCGCAAGCGCTTCTTCCTTTCCTGGGACGGACGGTGGCCGTTCCTGAGCGATGGAGACGCCACCACCACCGCATCCCTAATCAGGTGACGTCATGAGCTGGCTTGCTCGCCGTGAAGGCTGGAGTCCGCAGCAGGAAGATGCCCGTGACGATGGCGATATCGACTATGCACGTGTCATCCACTCCGCCTCGTTTCGCCGCCTCCAGGGAAAGACCCAGATCCTGAACCTGGGCGACAGCGACTTCTATCGAACCCGCCTCACACACTCGCTCGAGGTCGCCCAGATCGCCGGTGGCATCGCCCGTCAGTTGGAAAAGAGTTTCCCGGAGCATGCGGCAACCGCGCTTCTGCCGGATCGGGGAACGATCCACTCGATCGGCTGCACGCATGACTTTGGCCATCCACCTTTTGGACATGGCGGCGAAATCGCGCTCAATTACTGCATGCGCGTGGCCGGCGGGTTCGAGGGTAACGGACAGACACTGCGCATCCTCGCCCGGCTTGAAAGCTTCTCGGCCGGTGCAGGCGCGAACCTGTCACGCCGCACGATGCTCGGCGTTCTCAAGTATCCTGTCGCCTACAGCACCTTGGCGAACCTCTCGATCGTTCCTGCGCTTTGCGAGGGGCCGTCGATGATCAAGGTTCTCGACGGACGGTCGTGCAAGCCTCCCAAGTGTTATCACGACAGTGAGCAGGACGTGGTCGACTGGATCCTGGACCCGCTTTCATTGGCCGACCGCGAGGCCTTCCAGGGCTATGCCCTGCAGGAGGGCAAGCACGCCAAGCCGCTCCACAAGGCGCTCGACTGCTCGATCATGGATGCCGCCGACGACATTGCCTATGGCGTCCATGACCTCGAGGACGCGATCGCCCTCGACCTCGTAAGCCGTAATGCCTTCGCGACCGCACTTCAGGACAAGTGCCCCTCGTTCCTCGACGCGCTCAAGGCGAAGTATCCCGGAGAGAGCGAAAACGACGTCTTCGCGCAGATGGTCGATGGACTCTTCAACAACGCGGCTTCGCGCAAGCGCTTCATCGGCCGGCTGGTCCATCACTTCCTGACCGCCGTACAGTTCGTGGAGCGCCCACAGTTTATCGAACCTTTCCTGCGTTGGAGTGTGCGCGTGGCCTCGCCCCAGCGCGAGATGCTCGATGCCTTGCAGGACTTCGTCGTGCGCGAAGTGATCGCTTCGCCTGTCGTCCAGCACCTGGAATTCAAGGGACAGGGCATGGTCATCGCCGTATTCGAAGCCATGCAGGCGGACCCGAAGCGCCTGCTGCCTCGCGAGGAACTGGCAAAGTTCGAAGGTTCCGGCGGAGATCTCCGGGTTATCTGCGACTATGTCGCAGGCATGACCGACATGCACCTGCTCAAGACGTACGAGCGGCTATTCTCACCGCGAATGGGCTCAGTGTTCGACAGGCTCTAAGGCTCCGCCTCCCTCCGCGCTTGTCCTGAACATCTTTGCCAAGACAGAAGAGTCTCAATGGAGTGCAAGTTGGACACCTCGAAGAACCGTCTGATTTCGGCATGATGGAGGCATGAAGGCTCACGATTGGCGTATGAGCCTTGGTTTCGGTGGGTGATCTGCTGATTTTTGCTGGAGCGGCGGTTGTGCAGGCCATCTTTGGCGTCACGCGGGCGCAATTCGCCCCTCGAGCCAGGCCAGGCGCTGGAAGTTATAGGCAAGGTTGGTCATGCCGATCTTGATGCGGGCAGGAGCAATACCGATGGTGCGCACCACCAGACCCATGCGGTGCTTTTGCCCGGCAAAGACGTGCTCGACGGCGGAGCGGACCGCGGACCGCTTGGCATTGGCGCGTGCAACACGCTCAGGCATCGCTCGGCGGTGCGGCTTGCGCTGGTGGATGTGGCTGGTGAACATGGCCTTGGCGAGAAAGGCTTCGTTCTTCTTGGAGCGGTAGGCCGTATCGGCCTATACTCCCGAGGCCGTATTGTCCGGACTGATCAGCGCCGGCAGCCTTGCGCCATCGTGGGCATTGGCGGCGCTGGCATCCCAGGTGCGGATCAGGCCATGCGCCCGGTCGATGCCGATATGGTTCTTGTAGCCGAACATCGGGATAGCCAGATCGACCGGCTTGAAGGCCTTGGGGTCCGCGCCTTCCTTGACCTTGGCCTTGGTGTACTTGACGCTCCAGCGGGCATCGCGATCCTTCTGCCGGATCTTCGCAGGGTTATCCTGCCAGCGCTCGGGGATCCGGCCCTCCTTGATGGCCGCCTTCTCCTCCTCGGTGTTCCGCTGCTTCGGGGCTGGCACCACGGTGGCGTCGATGATCTGCCCGCCCATGGCGAGGTAGCCCCGGTCGGTCAGCGCGGCATCGAAGCAGGCAAATAGCCTGTCGATCGCCTTGGCCTTCACCAGACGCTCCCGGAACAGCCACACTGTCGTCGCATCGGGCACCGTGCCATCCAGGCCAAGCCCCAGAAAACGCTGGAAAGAGAGGCGATCTTTGATCTGGAACTCGGTCGCTTCGTCCGAAAGCGAGTAGAGCGCCTGGAGCACGAGGATCTTGAACATGAGGACCGCATCAAACGGCGGACGGCCACCCTTGCCGCGAGGACTACGGCGCAGCGCCGCTACCAGCGGTCCCCGGAAAACCTCGAAGTCCACGACTGCCGCCAGACGCTCCAGCGGATCGCCCGCCGCGCTCAACGCCTCATGTCGGTCCGAAAGATCGAAGAAACCCGGCTGCCCTGCCATCATCGCCTCCGCTATCGCGTAAAGGCAGTGAATCACTTCAGGCCGTCAGGCGCCACGAGTTTTTCGAGGTGTCCAGCTTGTACGGCTTGCGCCGTTTCATTGTAACCGTCCGATTGTTACCGCGGTGGTTGGGCCTTGAAGCGAGTGGCGAGTTCGTGATCGTCAACGAAGTCATCGAGGAAGCCGTGCCAGGTCTGGGTGGTGCGGCGTGCTTCTCGAAGCATATCTGACAATTCGTCGACGCCATCGTCGGTGAGCGCCGTAATGGTCTCATCGGGGCCAGTGTAAACGCTGATGATGCTGCCGTATGTCAGATTGTCGCCGCTCCAGATGATGGCTTGCAACAGCTCCACATCCTCGCCGAGCATTTCGGCAGCATAGGCCAGTGTGTGCACATGGGTGATCGTGGCCATCAGGCTACCTCTGCCAACGGTACCAAGGGCACCCATTTCCAAGGCAGCAATTCGTCGATCCGGTTGATCTTATGATCGTGGATACGGCCGAGCACGTCGGCGAGATAAGCCTGCGGGTCCAGACCGTTCATCTTGGCACTTTCAATAAGCGTCATGGCCCGTGCCAGGGTTTCAGCGCCTGCTTCGGAGCCGGCGAAGAGCCAGTTGCGTCTTCCCAGACCAATAGGTCTCACGGCTCGCTCAGCGGCATTGTTATCAATGGCGACACGCCCATCCTCGGTGAACAATGAGAAGGCTTGCCAGCGCCCCAAGCCATACCGAATGGCGTTGGCTAGGTCGCCCTTGACGGGGATTCGGGTGAGTTGCTGCTCGGCCCAGGCGCGCAACGCCTCGAGTTTGGGTTTGCTATGCTCCTGGCGGACGGCACGCCGAACATCGGCAGGTTTCCCGGCGATTTCGCGTTCGATGTCGTACAACTGGCCGATGCGATCGAGGGCTTCTCGCGCTATTGGGGATTTGTTCGCTTTCCAGATGTCGTGGAAGTCACGCCGCCAATGGGCGAAGCAGGCAGCTTCCCGGAAGCGCGGTTCGCCGTCTGCGCCGGGCTCATATAGCTTCGCATATCCCTTGTAGGCGTCGGCCTGGAGAATGCCGCTCGCATTGCAAAGGTGGTTTTGCACGTGTTCCGCCTTCCAGTTGGGGGCAAAGCGATAGACCACACCCGGCGGTGCCGGCCCGTTCCACGGGCGCTGATCGCAGACATAACCCCAGATCCTGCCTTGCTTCACGCCCTTACCGAGCCCCTTGGCCCGCCTTGTGTGATCCAGCACCTGGATCGGTGTATCATCGGCGTGGATGACGGTGCTGGCCAGGACCGATGCCTCAATACGCTCGATCAAGGGCTGCAGGCTTCGCATCGCCTTGCCGCACCAGTCAGCCAGCGTGCTGCGGGGAATGTCAGCGCCCATGCGGGCAAGGATTTCGTTCTGCCGGTACAGCGGCAAGTGATCGTCGAACTTTGAGACGAGCACGTAGGCAAGCAGGCTGCTTCCGGCCATGCTGCCGGGGATCGGGCGGCTCGGAGCCGGCACCTGCACCATTTTCTCACAGCAGCGGCAGGACTTCTTCGGCCGCGCGACCTCGATCACCTTCAGCTTAGCGGTAATCATTTCGATGATTTCGCTCACGTCCTCGCCGACGAGGCGTAACTCGCCCCCGCAATCGGGACAAGCGCTGCCCGGGTCGAGTTCTTTTCGCTCGCGCGGGGTGTCAGGCGCAACGCGCGGGCGCCGGGCCATGGCCCGTGCACTGTCTACGTGCGCAGTGGCCTCATCCTCTTCGACATCACTCGGTAACGCGACGGTTTGTGCCGCGGCGACCAGAATGTCCTCTAGGGCCAGTTCCAGCTGCTCGATCTCGCGTTCGATCTTTTCCGAGGATTTGCCGAAGGCCTGTTTCTTCAGTTTGGCAATGCGCAGACGCAGGGCCTGAACCACCAGATCATGTGCACGGACCGTTGCCGCCAGCTTCGCGTTTTCCGCCTGCAAGTCGGCGATTATCGCCTTCAGCAAAGCTGGGTCTTCGGGAAGATTTTGCGCCGCGCTCAGCATGATCCCGCTTACCAGCCAAGGGCAGGAATATCCATGAAAACAGGTAGATTCAGAAACAAAAATCAGCCCACCTGGGCAGGCGGCGCGCCCCAATT
>NZ_CM145493.1:292500-342500 GCF_055521635.1 Novosphingobium sp. BL-S-20
TCGTTCTCGTCGCGCAAGTTGCCCTGCGGGGTGAACATGTCGGTGTAGCTGGCATAGAGCGAGATTTCGCGCGTCACGTCATAGACAAGCCCGGCATAGGGCGTGAACACGCCTTTCTGGCGGGTCGTGGTGCTATCGGGCGTCCAGACGTTCGCGATATTATAGTCGCCGCCATGGGCCTTGTAGTCGCTGATGCGGCCGCCGACGATCGCGGTCAGGCCGTCCATCAGGCTGAAGCGGCCCGCGACATAGCCGCCGATGTTACGCGTCCTGTCCACGCCGCGGGCATCAGTGCGGAAGGTCTCGTAGTTCGCATAGGAACCGTCCCAGGTCCGCCAATCGTCGATCGGCAGGCCCGCCGCGCGGTACTGGCAGCCGCTCCAGGGCGCGACGCCGGCGATACTGCAATTGCCCAGCGCCGCGCTGAACGCATGTTCCGTCACCCTGTCGCGATAGCCGTTGACGCCGAACATCAGCTGGTGCTCGCGCCCGAAGAGGTGGATCGGGCCGCTCAGGGTCAGGTCCACATTGTCACGGCCGCTCTCGTATTCGGAGTGGATGGCGTTGAGATAGCCGCCGGTGCCGTCCCGGTTCCAGAAGCCCGCGAAGCCGCCGACATTGCGCGCGGCATTGTTGACCTTGGCGACGCCGATATTGTTGTAGGTCTCACCCTCGGTGCGCGCATAGCCGAGCTTGAGGTGCCAGCCATTGTCCCAGCGATGGTCGAGATTGACGAAAGCCGTGGTGGATTCGCGCTTGGCGACGCTCCAGTCGGTGACCGGGTTGGTCTTGCGCGGGAGATTTGCCAGAGTGCCGTCCGCGAACCAGATCGAGACGTTGCTGCCCCAGGAAGCCCCGTCGTTGCGGGTGCGCTCGTACTGGATGCCACCGTTGAGCACGGTCTGCGGCCCGAGATTGACCGCGACATTGGCAAGAATGCCGCGCCGGTCGATATGTTCGCGTTCGCGGAAGGTGTCGGTGCTCTCGTCGGTGAAGACGAGGCGCGCGCGCACGCCGCCGTCCGTTGTCACCGGCACGTTGAGATCGCCCATGACGCGCCGCTTGTTCCAGTTGCCGAGCGTCAGCATGCCGCTGGCGCCGAGCTTGGTCGTCGGCTGCTTGCGTTGGAGATAGATCGTCGCCGAAGGATCGCCGGTGCCGCCCAGCAAGCCGTTGGCGCCGCGAACGATCTGGACGCTGTCGTAGAGGTCCATGTTGGTGGAAGCGCCGCCGCCGCTGAAGTTGGTCTGGCCGTCCACCTGCATGCCGTCGATGCGGTAGTTGGTGATGTCGAAGCCGCGGGCACGGTAGGTCGTGCGGCCCGCGTTGTCGTTGGCATAGGAGGTAACGCCCGGCGTCGTGCCCAGCACATCGTCGATGGTCTCGATCTGCTGGTCGTCGAGCAACTGGCGGGTGACGACGGTGACGGTCTGCGGGGTTTCGCGCAGGCTCAGTGGCAGGCCGATGGCGATGCTGGCTTCGTGGCCGGTATAGGACTTCGTGTCCTCGGTCCGCTGGCCGGTGACGACGATGGAATCCTCGTCCGCCTCATCGGCGACGGCAGGCTGCGCGAAGCACAGGCCGGTAGCCAGCGCCGCAAGCGAGCCGCGCAACATGGCCTGGCTGAAAATCATTGGTCTCACAGTGAAAAGCCCCTACTAATGCAAATCATTCGCATAATAGAGAGGCCCCCTATCAGCGGGCGCAGCAGGGTAAATCCGTGAATTTGTGCTTTTTTGTCAGGAGCCGAAGCGCTTTGTCACCCAATGTAACGGCGCACGACGATACCCGGGAACTGGGCCGATGAGCGCCATTCTCGTCGTCGACGACGATGCCGACATCCGCACCCTGCTCTGCACTTACCTGAAGGAGGCCGGACTGGAGGCCGAGGGCGTCGCGGACGGCGAGGCCATGTGGCGACATCTTGAAACCCGGACGCCCGATCTCATCATCCTCGACCTTATGCTGCCGGGCACCGACGGTCTTTCGCTCTGCCGCTCGCTAACCGAGCGCCATGACATTCCGATCATCATGCTGACGGCGCGCGGCGCGCTGATCGACCGGATCGTCGGGCTGGAAATGGGCGCGGACGACTATCTGCCCAAGCCCTTCGATCCCCGCGAACTGCTTGCCCGCATCCGCGTCGTCCTGCGCCGCACCGAACGCAGCGCGGTATCGCCCGCACAGGCCGAGCCGGACGTCATCGCCTTTGCGGGCTGGCAGCTCGACGTGCGGCGCACCCTGCTCCGCTCGGCGGCGAGCGAGGAGACTTTCCCGGTCGGCGGCTCGGACTTCCTCGCGCTGCGCACCCTGCTGCGCCATCCCTACCAGACGCTCAGCCGCGATTTCCTCGCCCGGCAGGTCTATGGGCGCGAGCGCGACCCGACAGACCGCGCCATCGACATGAGCATCAGCCGCCTGCGCCAGTTGCTGGGCGACGATGCCCGCAACCCGCACCTCATCCGCACCGTTCGCAACGGCGGATACGTGCTCGCGGTGGATGTGGTTCACGCGGCCTGACGTGGCGGGCCTGTTGAAGAGGGCGGGCCTGTTGAAGAGGGTGGCCGGATTCGGGGTACGCAGCTTCCGGCGCACTTCGCTCTCGGCGCGGATCGCCTGCATCCTCGTGGCGGGGGTGATCCTCGCGCAGTTGCTGACCAGCACGATCTGGTTCGAAAGCCGCCGCCGCCAGATGCTGGAGATTCCCACCCGCGTCTTCGCAACGCGGGTGGCCGATGCCCTGCGGCTGCTCGACGCCCGGCCCCCGCAGGCGCGCCCTGCCCTCGCCGCCGAATTGCAGGCGCCGGGCTTTTCGCTGCACCTCACCCGGCAATTGCCGGCGGCAGACCTACCCGCCCCGGACCTCAAGCGCTCGTCGCTGCTGCTGGAACAAGTGATTGCCGTGCACATGGGCCACCCGGTCGAAGTCCGCACCCTCGGCGCGCGCCTGCTCGACGATCGGGGGCGTGCCGCGACCAGCTGGAGCATGATGTCCGCGCGCGATCCGGTGGCCGAATTCGAAGTCGCCGTGCGCCTTCGCCCCGACCAGCCCTGGCTCGTCGCCACCGGGCGCGAGGACGAGAACGGCGCCGATTTCGACCGCGTCGGCACGATCGCCGACTATGTCCTGCGCATCTATATCCTTCGTATCCTGATGGTCGCGGCGCTGACCTGGTTCGCGGTGAGGCTGGCGATGGCACCACTCAAACGCATGGCGAACGCCGCCGAGGCACTCGGCCGCGATATCCGCAGCGCCCCGCTGGAAACCGGCGGCCCGCCCGAAGTGCGGCGCGCGGCCGAGGCCTTCAACGCGATGCAGGAGCGGCTGCTCAGCCATATCGAGGAGCGCACCCGCTTCCTCGCCGCCGTCTCGCACGACTTGCGCTCCCCCATCACCCGGCTGCGGCTGCGCACCGAACTGCTTCCCGACGAACACTTGAAGGCCGGTTTCCGCAAGAACCTGGGCGAGATGGAAGAAATGGTCGACGCCACGCTTTCCTTCATGCGCGGCGGCGTGGACGAGGACCTCTGTACGGAAGTGGACCTGGACGGGATCGTCGCGGAGATGCTTGCGGCGCTGGCCGAACAGGGCGAGCACGTCACGCTGTCAGGCACGACCGGCGCCGCTCTCGCCGGGTTCCCGCAAGGGATGCGCCGCTGCATCCAGAATCTGGTCGAAAATGCGCTGCGATATGGCGGCAGCGCCGAACTCGCATTGCGGAGCGAGGAAAGCCATGTCGCAGTCATCGTCGCCGATCGCGGACCGGGCATTCCCGAGGACAAACTGGAAACGGTGTTCGAACCCTTCTACCGGCAGGAGGATTCCCGCAACGTGGCCTCAGGCGGCGTGGGCCTTGGCCTCAGCATCGCCCGCGACATCGCCGTGGCGCACGGCGGCGCGCTCTGGCTGCGCAACCGGGACGGCGGCGGGCTGGAAGCGACGGTGACCTTCCCGCGGCGGCCTCCTCCCCGCGCCGGTTGATCTCCCTTGGTCTGCCTTTCACGGGCCGTGGCATGTGGGTAGCCAGTGCTACGATTGCCGCACCCAAGCTCTTTCAAGCACGAGGAACGAGGCCGAGATCCGCAGCCCGCTGCGCAGAGCGCTTGATGATCAAGCGAACCGCCGCCGGAGTCAGCGCCTGCTCGCCAATCGCGTATTCCACGCGAGCTGGGCGGGCGCCGGTCACCCCCAGGCGTTCTGTGCCGCCCCGATAGTTCCAGGCCAGTTCGCGGATCGGCCCGGCCTGCGTTCCGCTACGCGCTTTCGACCGGCGAACGGCGACCCGGCGGAACAGCGCACCCGTATGAATGCCTGCCTCCTCGACCCAGGCAGCGATCCGCCGGATCGTTTCCGGCGAAACCCAGGCTTGGACGCCCTGCCCCATGTGATCGGTCCTTGCCTGTGAAACCGTCAGGTGTGCTGCACCATCGTCCTGCACTGCAATATCGGCAAGACGGATCGCGGCGAGTTCGGAGACGCGCAAGCCCGTATCGCAGGCCAGGGAGAGCAGCGCGGCGTCGCGAAGCCCTGGCGGCGAACGATCGCAGGCCGCGATCTGTGCGGCGAAGATGGTGCCCTTGTCGGACGGGGAGGCCTCGCCATCCTCGCAAAGCCGGGCGGGACCGGCCTGCCGCCGGGGCCCGCCACGTCTACTCTGCAATCCGCACAGGGCCTTGCGGACACTCGCCGCCCTGGTGGGGCTGGTGCAACCGAGAAAACCATGAATGGCTGCTAGTGAAGCAAGCCTGCGCGCCACCGTCGCGGGCTTGAAGCCACGAGCCTCGCAATTCTCGATATAAAGGACCACTCTTGCCTCACTGGCAGGCAGACCAATAAGGCGCCTGCTGCGGCAATAGTCTGCATAGTCATTCAGGTCATTGGCCAGCGCCTTGACGCTGGCGGGCGCGCGCGCTTCCATCGCCTCGCGAAACGCCGGTTCATCGAAGCGGTCCGGCGTTGCCAGCAACCTGCCGAGTTGGGCCGTCAACTGGGCAATCCGATCGCCGGCCCCGCCTGAGCCGCGCTGCGGCAGCGCCCGTTCTCCTGCACGATATACAGTGACGATCGCATCGCCGTTGGTGACGCTCGTTTCTGCCGGTAGAGGCGATCTTTGCGTCACGAATGTCCTTCGTTAAAGGGGGCGAGCCAGACCAAGTCCGTGCATCGGCTCGCAGGTCTCGATACGGGCCGCGATCATCGATACCATCGATCACGAATATTATCGATAGTTCATTGATTCTTGACACCAGAGGGTGCACACTTAACTTGAGTTAAGTTAATCCGCGATATCCTATTGATATAAGATGGTAATTCTCGGACATGGATCGCGATAGCCGCTTTCAGCCAATCACGGCCATTCTGGCAGCCCTATCCCTCGGTCGTCTCCAGGTCGGCATCATACGGGCCAGCCCTGTCACCTTACGCATATTTGCATCGCGTCTGGTCCGCGAAAGCCTCATCGCAGCCCTTCGCCAGGAAGGACACGAATTTACCGAAGAACGATTCTTCGCCTGGTACGCCGGTCTCGACACGCTATCGGACGTTTCCGGGACGATTTTACGTCCTCCAAAAGCGCTTTGCCAAGCAATATTGACAGAATTTCGTCATAGCCCCTGGAGGGTTCTAGCCGAGATATCCGACGATTTGCTCAAGGCGTTCCTCGCCCCGACGGATTTTCATCGCGGCGACGATCACACCGAAGCGCATGCGATCATCGCAGAAGCCCACGCCCTCCTTGAAACGCTCGGGCGTGCCGACGACGCCCTGCCATTCAATCCCACCCACAAGCTGTTCGTCGCGGCAGCCGCGTCTCCGCGCTTTTCACGCGAAGAACGCACTCTAGACTTGATCGATGGCAGAGCGGTCGAACGCGAAAATATCGCGAATGCGCGGTGGGCGTTGGACATTGTCGCCGGTCAGTATTTGGCGCCAGGTCATGGCCTTCCTGTCGCGCTGCCGCTCCCCGGTCTGGTATCCCTGCCGATCGCACAAGGCAGTTCCATTGACGAGCACGGTCCTTCGCCGTCCGCACGGGCCATTTGCGACGAAACAGCTCACTACGCGCTGCACGAAGCACTTTCGCAACTGGACCGCTGGCTCGGTGAAGCCGAGACAGCGGCGCGTGATCTGCAAGCTCACCTGCAAGACCGGCGCCGCAGCGGCCGCGCGCACCAACTGGGGAGCTACCTTGCAGGCTTCGGCTCGATGAGGGGCCTGCAGATCGAACGATTGCTTGGCGTTTCGCGAAACGGTGTCGCGGTCATAACAACCGCATTGGAAGCAAGCCTGCTGCTGTCCAGCCAGCCATCGCGCAATGGCGCGCGGATGTATGCCTATACCCCCATGTCAGCAGCACCGATGGAAGAGCTGCCGCTATCAGCCCCCTCCGACGAAGCGCTCAGAGATTATGACGACGCGATGCGTGCGATCGACGAACTTCTCGCCCGCTCATCGGGCGTGCGACGCGAAAACTGATGCTTTCACACTCTATGGTGGCCGCCTCTCTATTGGTCCACGGGTAGCTGCAGGCCCGTCGCCGGATCGGCCATCGGAAGTTGAAACGGGACGCTATCCGAATATCGCGGCGATCGCTGCATAGCCAGTTAGACGGCATTCCGGGACACGGCCTCAATGTCGCCATGAACGGATCGCGATCGGAATTTTCTGACTTTTCGGAAAAGTCGTAGCCTGGATCGCTCGTTCCGTTCTGGATGACAGATTTCCGAATTGATGATGGACACGGAACGCGGGTTGGGATGGTTTTTATCGTCCAATTGGGCTGTTTTGTCTGAAAGTGCGCGGAAATGGCGGAATTCCTCGGTTTTTCAGTGCATCAAAACCGAGCCTCGTAGAGCGCGAATACGAGGCCGGGATAGGGGTGAGGTGCGGCAGGCACTTTGATGCGCTGTACGGGCTTCTGAGGGCAAAATTTCAGAGGGGTGGATCGCTATCCCTCCGCAGGCCTCGTTTCGTTGAATCAAATGCAGGTCTTCGCCCTCAAAAGTGATTCAAAGTGGCGCGAATGCCTGTCGACCAAAGGCTGTGCTAAGGTTCCATCGCGAAATGCCGGAATGCCTCGCTCAACAGCGCTAACCTGGTTGCATCGGCATAGCGTGCAGGGCGCCAGGCATGCATTTTTGCGCGCCCCCTCTCCCCGTTCTCTCCAGGAAACAAGCTTCGGAACGGGTTAGAAAGCTCTTTAGAAGGAATCCTTTAGAAAAGTTACAGAGCCGCCGTTGAGCGCTGCTCTCACGGAATCCCGCGATTCGCAATTTCAGGCCATTCCCGAAGTGTCGTCGATACGTTCCCGAAGTGTCGGCGAAGACGTTCCTGAAGGGTCGAAGGCGTGTTCCCAAAGGATCGAAGGGCTGTTCCTAAAGGATCGAAACCTGCGATCGAAGCGTTCCTGGTGTGTCGAAGGCGCGAATTTCCGCCGTTTTTTTGAATCACTTTTTCTGGGGGTCGGAGTGGAAAGGTTCAATGGCCCTTCTTCCATCACGCGAAAGCTCGTCATCGCTTTTTCCGTCGACGGCAAACGCGACACTTCGGGAACGGGCGCTGCGGGCGTCGGATGACGCCTTTCGAGATACCTGGGTTGCGTTCGTTCAGATTGGTACGCGCGGGAATTTCCCGCCGTGGAGTGAAGCGGTAGCGAGGCCCCGGTTGTTTCGGTCTGGAGCCGCGCGGGATTTTCTGCGGCTGAACGAATGGTTTGAAGGGATGAGCCGGACTGCCGCTGGGCCGGGTGTGAATTGAACGTCTGGCCATGCAAAGCGGCGGGATCGCGCTTTCGCTCCATACTCTGTCGGAAAGCCATCGGCGGTTTGGCGGCGCTGGTCATGCAGTCATCCTGCGAGCCGGGCAGAGCTGGATGATATGCAAAGAAAAGGCCCCGCAGCACCGGATGCTGCGAGGCCTTCTCTTCATGCTGTCGTTCCAGAAGAAGCGACGCTTATCCGCGCAAGTTGCGACCGTGCTTTTCGTGATGACGTTTCACCCACCCGATGAAAGCGCGCTGCCAGTCGGCAGGCGTGCGTTCGGGGGAAGCATGGATCCAGCGTTCGAATTCGGCGTGAAGC
Source organism: Novosphingobium sp. BL-S-20 (assembly GCF_055521635.1). Taxonomy (NCBI): domain Bacteria; kingdom Pseudomonadati; phylum Pseudomonadota; class Alphaproteobacteria; order Sphingomonadales; family Sphingomonadaceae; genus Novosphingobium; species Novosphingobium sp. BL-S-20. The sequence goes on from NZ_CM145493.1 coordinate 300,580, forward strand.
GCATGGAGGTCCCACCCCGGACAGGTCCGGCGCAGATAGTCCATGGTCTCGTCGGTCATGAACCCGCGCGTGGAAGCTTCCGAAAGGCCGATAACGGTGCGGCGAATGAGCTGGCTGGCATCGACGAGCGGCGTGACAGCCTGTTCTTCGGTGGCGAGAGGCTCTTTCGGTTTCCCTGGGGAAACCTTGCGTGTGGCGGCAGACGGCGAAGTGGCCTTGCGAGAGGATGGACGAGCCGAGGCGGCCCCCTTCCCGGCCCCTCCAGCTTCCGCGCCGCGTCCCGACGAAGCCACAGCCTTCTGCGGAGAGCGCGGGGCGGCAAAAGCCTTTTCCACGGTGCCTTCCAGGATATCGTCGGCAGCAGGTGGTGCTGCGGGAAGGCCCTTCTCCGCCCCTCCCTTGCCATCGATACGGCGCATCCGGATCATGGGCTCACCGTCCCGCGCGGTTTCGAGGGACAGCGTATAGCCGGGAAGTTCATCCTTCTCGACAAGCTTGAGCATCTCGAACTTGAAGCGGCGATATTGCCCTTCGGCACCTGATTTCTCGAAGAGAACGGGCATCGAAATGGCAAAGCCGCCCTCCCCTGCCCCGCCAGCATGCTTGCGCGCCACTTTGTAAAGCCAGCGTTCGCGCCCGCCGGTGATGTTGAAGTAGGCACGGTCGATCGAGAGCACCCCGCCCTTCATCATCACGCCTTCCCAGAACCAGTTGGACAGTTCTATCGTCATCCCGCGCGAGCGTTCGGTGCGTTCGTCGACAAGTTGGGTCCAGCCATCGAGCCAGGAAAACGTGGCTTCCCGCCGGTTTTCGGCGCGAATGTTGGTCTTGATGGTGGTCGCCACAAGGCGGTCCAGCGCCTGGCCCAGCAACTCGTAGGCGCGCCCGGTCGTAGGGCGGCCGATCGCGCGAAGCAGGTCATAGGGCATCAGGTGCAGCTTGCGTGGCACATCGTTGACGCCGCGCCGTGCCATATCGGCAAGCATGCTTGCGCAGTAGATCAGGATGTCTGCGTCCCAGATCGTCGCCATGCCGTAATCCGGGTTGGCCGAGACATGGACCCAGAGCTTTCCATCCGGGCTGGTATAGTCGATTGGCTTCACGCGCTTGGACTTGGCGAGGCTGAAGAAGGGGCGCTCCATCATCTCGCGCTGGTCGCGCAAAGGCAGGTCCGCGATATACGGAAGGAACAGGTCGAACTGTTCGGAGGTCGTCTCTCTGCGTGGGCGACTCATTCTGAAGTTCCGAATTCTGGACAGTGGACAGGATAGGCCGGACACGGCGGCTCGCTGTTTCCCCGGGGAAACAGGAATCGACGGATTCGGGTGATTCTTGCCATAATGGCGGGAGGGGGAGGGTGGGGCAAATGGCGGACAAGCTTGCTTGTGCAGAACTTGTGCGTGATTTCTGACCTCCCGATGAAGGAATTGCGATCGCGCCATCGCCGAAAACTCGGCGGGAGAGCTTCGGGCGTGTTTCCCCGGGGAAACAGCCATGCGGAAAGTGGGCGGCCGATACGAAAAATGCAGGGGAGGGCCCCTGCATTTTTCAGTTTCCAACGAGTTTCGGTTCCGGCGGAATGGCAGCCTCTGCCGGAACCGCCGCGGGTCATGTCTGAAGTCCGCGGCCTTCCTCGTCTAGCTGGATGAGGAGTTCCCGCACGGCGCTCAGCACTTCCTCCCGGCTCGCACCGGAACCGGAGTGGAGACGCAGCGTCACCCCCTGGCGGTTGCTCGATTGCACGGAGGCCATCGGTCGGCCATGGCGCGAGGGCAGGAACATCGGTTCCGGCTTGGCCCGCTCCGCGTCGGGCGCGGCGAGGAGAGCCTTGAGCACATCGGGGGCCGCGATCGAGGGACGCCCGTCGGCGCGGCGATTGGATTGCTCGCGGGCGAGGCGGCTTGCTTCCTTGCGGACAGCAGCGGCCTTGTCGCGGTCGTCGAGAAGCTGGGCGAGGGGATAGGCCGGCTTCAACTGCACATCGGCGGGAGATGCGAACGCCGAAAGCACGGCATCAGGGATCGCCGCAACCTTGAGCATTTTCGACAGCCAGCCCTTGGAGAGCTTCAGCCGCTCGGCCATGCGCGTCATGTGGTTGCCGTAATGGTCGCGCAGCGCCTGGGCATAGTTGCGCGCGCGCTCAAGGTCGGAAACATCCTTGCGTGCCCGGTTCTCCAGGTCTGCGAGGCGGAAAGCGGCCTCGTCATCGAGCTGCACGACCTGAGCGACGAATTGCAGGTCAGGATAAGAGTGGCGACGCAGCCAGGAGATCGACCAATGGCGGCGCGTCCCGGCGATGACTTCATAGTCATAGTCGGGATCGCCTTCGACGCGGCGCACGACGGCGGGAACTTTCTGCCCGCCTTCGGCCACGATCGAATCTATAAGTTCCTGGCAGGACTCTTCGGAAAGGTGGGCGTAGGAACGGGCATTGCCCGGCCAGACCCTTACGCGGGTCGGGTCGAGAAGGAGTTGGGTAACCTGTCGGACTTCACCGGAGGCCACACGGGCGAGGGCGCTTTCGCGGCCGAGCAAAGTCGTACCGCGCGCGCGCTCGATGCGGGGCCTTGGTTCGGGCGCTGGCTCCGCCGGATTGCTTTCCTCGCCTGGGGTCTCGGTGGCAGCGCCGGTCTCCTCGCGGAGATTGAGGTTGTCGTCTGACAGCAGCGCGGCGAGATAGTCTGATTGCTTGCGGGCCATGGCTTACCTCGAAGACAGATGGCGATTTTCTGGGCCGAAACCAGAATGGAACATATCACGAACAAGTGTCGCGTTGGCAAACGGAAAGCCGTCTTTTCCTAGTGGCTTATCCATTGACCAGAAGGTCCTCGTCGACGCGCTGGGACCGGCCCCATCCGGTGCGCACGAGTTGCTCGATCTGGCCCATCGCCTCGTCGAGATTGGCCTTGCAGCGCTTGTGGGTGCGGGGCGTGCCGATCGGCTTTTCCAGCTCGTAGACCGTCATCATTCGCAGCGCCGCATGGCTGATCTCGGCACTTTCGAGGATCGGCACGGGCAGCAGGGCCGGGCCGAAAGTCTGCTCCATGATGGTGCGGACCATCTCGTGGCTGGGGTCGTTGCCGTCGAACTTCGAGCAGATCAGGCGAACGAAGGAATAGTCCACCGAGATTCCCGCACCGACCAGCTGTTCGAGCACCTGGTCCATCATCGAGAGAAACTGCACAGTCGAGCAGAAGTCCGGTGTCGTTGCCGCCAGCGGCACCAGCAAGGCATTCGCCGCCTGCATGACCGCGAGGCTGATCGTGCCCAGCGCCGGCGGCGGATCGAGGATCACCACGTCATAGTCACGGGCAAGGTCCATCAGGCCCTGCTTCAGCTTGCGGAAGCGCGCCGCCAGAACCGACTGGCCATCGGCACCGGCTGCGGCCAGTTCGTATTCGACGTCGAAGAGTTCGAGGTTCGACGGAATCAGGTCGACATTCGGCCAGGGCGTGCGCTTGACCGCATAGAGCAAGTCGGCCTGGGTCGGGTCGATCGAAAGATAGGGATAGAGCGTCTCTTCGCGGGTGATGTTGAAATGCGGGTTGAAGCCGAACAGCGTCGTCGTCGTCGCCTGGCTGTCGCAATCCACCACCAGCACGCGGTAGCCCTGAACCGCGAAATAGTGGGCGAGGTGGGTGGTGACGGTCGATTTGCCGACGCCGCCCTTGAAGTTCTGCACGGCGATCATCGCCGGAACGTCCAGAGGCGCGCGGACAGGGGAGGCGCCCAGCACCTCGCGCATGTTCAGCATTTCCTCTACCGTATAACCGAGCCGTCGGCCGTTGCCGGCAGCGGGGGGAGGGGGCAGCCGTCCGTCGTCCTCGGCCATGCGGATGCGATTCGTGGAGCATCCGAGCAAGGTCGCAGCTTCGGCGATTCCGAAGCGGACGTTCAGGCCCTTGCGGGTTTCCGGCAAGAACGCCTTGCGGCGCAGCCGTTCGATCATTTTCTCGCCGGCCTGGGCCATTTCCGAGATACGGTCGACTTGTGAATGCATGTCTCGCCTGCGCTAAGATTTTGAACGATTTTGCAGGTATATGCATTTAGCGATGTTCAGTCGAGGGTCCGGGCGAATAAAGGGATTTCAAGTTGTGGGTTGTCGGCGCATTGCGCCAGATAAAGCGTGATTGCGGCCGATCTTCTCGGGTGGATGAGGGATCGCCACGAGTTGATTCAATCCCTGCCGATAAGGCGGGCGGCGATTCGGTTCTTACCATGGGCCTCACCAGGGCGGCTCGTATTTCCGGAACGGCATTTCCCTCAAAGAATGCGCCCGAAAAACCGCCTTCCGCACAGAGGTTACCGCGCTGCACTGGCTCGGCATGACTATTCGGGCGATTCTCCGAACCGTGTGTGCCTGTGTTGAACGGCTAATTTGTAGCCGAAACGACCTATATCCATTTTCCGGACGATTTCCGCCCGATCGGCGCGCTCAATCCGATTCCAAGCCAAGTTTGCGTGTTGGAGAAAGGGCCGATCCAGCGCTTCTTCAGCAGTCGATCGATGCACCTTACGGCAATAAAAACAACGAGATGATAAAAATCTTTTCGTAGCGCCGACGATCAGATCGGTGCCGCGCCGCTAGGTCGGCAGGATGGATGATCCCTCGCTACTCTCCCGATTTTTCGTGTCTCAAGCAACCTCTTGCGTAGATCCGGCCCGGCTCGAGCACGCTGGCTGGCTTCCATCTCTGCCACAATCGCATGGAAGCAGCCGCTCCGGCTCCAGTTCGGGATGCCCGGTAGGTCCATGTCCTTCATCTTGCGAGGAAAGCTCTTGCAGAACCGCACTCTCAAGACATCCATCAGGCGATCCTCGAACGATGACGGCTTCGGCTTTTTCCTCTTTCCGTTCAACCGTTCTGCGACGGGGCAGTTTGTCCCGGAGCTGGGGTTTTCTGTTGGCGGGGCTGCTTTTGCAGTCGGCGCCCATTCCTTCGGCGCAGGCGCAAGTGGGCATCTCCTCGCCGCTCGCACCGATTATCGATCGCGACCGCATCGACCGGCAGGATCCCAGTGTCCCGCGCGACCCGACACCGGCGCAAGTGCCGCAAGCGCAGGCCCCGGTTGTCGCGACGAGCCCTGCCGCGCCTTCGGGAGGGCCGGGAGTGGCGTTGACCAAGGTGCGTTACCAGGGCGCGACGCTTCCGACCGCGCTGCTCGACAGGGCGGTTGCTCCTTTTATCGGCGCGCCGCTCAACCGGGACAATCTCCAGAAGATCGCCAACGCCGTCAGCACCGTTTATGCGCAGAGCGACGTGGCTTTCTTTGCGGTGTCGATCCCGCAGCAGGTGCCGACCGGCGGTGTGCTGACAGTTAAGGTACTGGAAGGCCGCATCACTCAGTATGTGCTGGACGGCAAGACCCGGAGCACGCCGACCCGGCTGATCGATGCGCAAGTGAAGCGTCTTATGCGCGAGACTCCTGCGCACAAGTCCACCATCGAACGCACGATCTCGCTCTTGCGCGACATTCCTGGACAGACCGTGCAGGCGAGCCTGAAGCAGACCCGCGTACCCGGCGAACTGGCACTGGCCCTCAAGATCGATCGCAAGCAGATCGATGTGACGCTGAACGTGAACAATAACGGTATCGTCAACGTCACGACAGGTGTGCAGACCCAGCTTTCGGTCGCGGTGAACGGTGTGCTGCGCGAAGGCGATACCACGCGCTTCTCGGGCAACCTGCCGTTCAATCCGGACCGCTATCAGTTCTACTCGCTGAGCCATGCGACGCCGATCGGCTCGAACGGTACGACACTGGGCGTTAGCGGCGCTTATGTCCGCACCAAGACGCGCGACCTCGATATCATAGGTGAGGCCAAGCAGGGCGGCATTGCGATCTCGCACCCGCTGATCCGCTCCTATCGGCGTAATCTCTCGCTCAGCATTTCGCTTGATGGGACGAACAGCAACAATTACTTCCTCGATACTGCATTCGGCGGCTTCAAGACTCGCGCGGTTCGCCTTGGCACGGTCTGGTCGTCGATCGACAAGACCGGCGGTTATGCCATCTCGACGAGCTTCAGCCAGGGTTTCGATGCCCTGGGCGCCCGGCCGATCGAAGGCTATTCGGAAGCAACGTTCCGCAAGGTCAATGCGCAGCTTACCGCCGTCAAGGAAGTAACCAAGGCGATCTCGATCAAGGCGACGGTTCGCGGCCAATACACGGGCGACAAGCTGCCGACTACCGAACGCTTCGCGCTTGGCGGAGAGGGCGCCGGCATGGCTTATCGCGTCGGTATCATCACTGCGGATAAGGCCGCGGCGGGCAGTATCGAACTGTCCTGGCGCGTCGCCGGAAAGCCAGCGGGTGGAACGCGGGGGCTGACGGTCTTTGCCTATACCGATGCCGCGCTGGCCCATAGCGCCGCACGACCAGGCTATCGGCTTCCGGCGCAGGACTTCTCGTTGGCAACGGCGGGGGCAGGCGTTCGTATCACGCCGATCAAAGGCTGGACGGCGAGCGCACAAATTGCCGTTCCTGTCAAGTCTCCATCGGAGTATTACAGCAAGAAGGCGCGCTTCTTCTTCAGTGTGAGCAGAACAGTCTGATTGCGCTTTTGCGTATGCGCAAAAGCCAAAGGCTTGAAGCCATAGTCGAGGTCATCGCTTTCTCTTTCAGCATCAGCAGTATCTCACGTCGAAGGGGCGGGCGATGAAGAATGTTTGGGAAGTCTGGACAAGTGCATTCACTGATGCGGAATGCGATGCGATCGTGAAGCGTGCGGAGAGTTACGCCGAGCAAGATGCGACGATCGGTTTCTCTGGAAATTTGCGCAGCGATCTTGCCTATCGGACTTCGACCGTGCGTTGGCTCGATGCAGGACGCGAAAAGGACATCGTTTCCCGGATCATGGATTTCGTGCGGCCATCCAACCGCACCAATTTCGGCGTGGACATAGAAGCGCCATTCGAACTTCAGTTCACGGAATATCGTGCGACGAATAAGGGGCATTACGACTGGCACCAGGACGTCTGGCTGGAGTCCATGAAGCCTTATGCCCGCAAATTGTCCGTCGTCGTCCAGCTTTCTCATGCGCAGGACTATCAGGGCGGCGAGTTCGAGTTTTTTGGCATCACCAATCCAGGCGAGAAGTTCGCGCCGCGTGGAAGTGTGCTGATCTTTCCTTCCTTTCTCCAGCACCGCGTGCTGCCGGTTCTTGATGGTAAGAGATGTAGCCTCGTGACTTGGGTGGAAGGACCCAATTGGCGTTGATCGCAGGCGGAAGGAATGCCGTCGGATCGCCCGAAAATCCCGATCTTCTATGAAATGATCACTCCGACGAACCCGTCAATCTGGCTTCTCGATCTTCGCTGTGGGAAGCCGCCCGTCACGCCGCATGAATTCCGCCTTCGCAGCGTTAGGCTTTGTCGACGGTCTTGTCGGCCCGGTTATGACCCTCGCCTTATGGTCCTATGTAAACAGCCCAGACAAACGATCGTAGGCGATGTGCTCAGCCATCTGAGTTCGCGCAACTATCGGCTTCTGCTTCACGTGGAGATCGAAAGTACGGGGCTGACCGCTCCTACGGCCTTGCAGTCATAGCAAGTCATCGTTTCCGAAGGAGCAGACATCACCGGAATGGTCTCATTACGTGTTCAAAGCGGATATAGTTTAACGCGGCCTCGGCGCGAAGGATCGATATGAAGATGGTTAGGTTGTGTGACGTGGAGGGATAGATGGCCGGGTTTGTAAGAGACATTCTGACGACGCTCTCCTACGAACCCCACGCGACCGACCCGGTGGGGTTGGATGGTGAAGCGCTCACGCGGTTGGACCAGCGGCTTGCCGGTTTCGCGCAAGGCAGCGGCCGCGCGCGTACCGCGATCTCGATCCGGCCTTCGGATTGCAGCGTATGGGACGGAAATCCTCGCGATGTGCCGGGGCTTTCGGCGGAAAGCTGCCGTTCTCTCATCGAATCCATTGCACAGGAGGATGGTAATCGCATCCCTGTGCTGGTCCGTCGGAACCCACCCGGAGCCGATTATCCCTATCAGCTTCTGGTCGGTAGCCGCCGCCGCTTTTCGGTCGATTGGCTGAACCACAATGGCCGTCCCGAAATCCGGTTGACCGCACTGATCGTCGATCTTTCCGATGAGGAGGCCTTCCGGCTCGCGGATATCGAGAACCGCGAGCGGGAGGACATTACCGAACTCGATCGCGCACGCAGTTATCAGAACGCCGTCGACCGTTTCTACAGCGGCGTCCAGTCGCGCATGGCCGAGGCCCTGAATTTGTCCAACAGCCAATTGAGCCGTCTGCTTGCTCTGGCACAGATGCCGGACGAGGTCGTCAATGCCTTCGCCACGCGGGATGAACTGCGCGTGCGCCATTCCGAGGTCCTGACGCCCTTGTTGCGTCGCCCCGAACAGCGTGAACGGCTGCTCGTGACCGCGCGGCAGATCGGAGATGAGCAACAGCGGCTTGCTGCGACGGGAGAACGGATGATTCCCGCGGCAACGGTGCTGGCCCGGCTCAAGGAGGCCACCAGGGATAGCGAAATCCGGCGCGGAAACGAAAGGTCGCTGGTGCTGGGCGAGGCACGTGTCGGACGAATCCGGACTGGGCGTGAGGGACTGGCCGTTGATCTTCTGGTTACCGAGGAAACGGATATCGATGCCCTTCTGGGCACTTTGCGCGAAGCCTTGATCGAAACTCGCCGGCAAAGCGCGATCGAGGCAGAAGCGGCAATCTGATTGCCGTTTATCAGGCTTTAGCGGGCCCATATTGTTGATTTTCGGTATTTTGCGAGCCGCCCGCTGATTCCATCTCATGAAACGGGGCTTCATCCGGAAATCTCGGACTGAACACCGTTCCTGTTTTTCCGCAAAACCGCTCGGCGTCCCGATCTTGGCGATTCGGAGTGGGATCGCTCGCGCATTGGCCGTTGGTGCCGTGCGCCCGGTCAAGTGGGCGCTTAGCAATCGGACATCGAGGTCCGAATAATACTCGCTCCGGTTCTAAGCGCATTGCCATGCCTTGCGGGGGGCTTGCCGGGAAACTTTCGGTTTCCAGCGGTGGGGCGATGACGAAAGCCTCTGTTTGCGTGAGAACTGCCCGGTAATGCGGGCGGACTGCCGGGCTTGTCTGGACTTTTCCGTGTTCCCGATGCGGGACGGACACCCCGTTTTTTCCGGGCAGCGTCCGGACGGTTCCTTCTCGCGGCGAAGTGCCTCGGAGGAGTGCCTAGGCTTTCAGCCAGTGGGCATTTTTCATGGAGGTTACCACGATGCTGCGTCGACAATCACGCCAATCCACCAGGCACTTGCTGCTCTGCGCGACAGCCATTCCTCTTCTTCTGCTGGGAGCTTGCGCCGATGGCGTCGGTTTCAGGGTCGGTGCCGGAGGCGGAGGTTCGCCGTCCGGACCTTCCGGTCCGAGCGGTCCGACGGGACCTTCCGATCCGAGCGGCCCATCGGGTCCGAGCGGTCCCAGCGGACCTTCCGGACCTTCCGATCCAAGTGGCCCTTCGGGCCCGAGCGGTCCCAGCGGACCTTCCGGGCCTTCCGATCCAAGCGGCCCTTCGGGCCCGAGCGATCCCAGTGGGCCGACCGGCCCGACTGATCCGAGCGGTCCCACTGGCCCAGCAGGGCCAACTGGACCAACTGGGCCAACAGGTCCCACCGGACCCGCTGGCCCGACCGGGCCGGAAGGTCCGACTGGCCCCACTGGCCCCACCGGACCTGCTGGGCCGAGTGATCCAAGCGGTCCGACTGGTCCCGCGGGACCTTCAGGACCTACAGGACCTACAGGACCTACAGGCCCCACTGGTCCGACTGGTCCGACTGGGCCAGCGGGACCCACCGGCCCAACTGGTCCAACCGGCCCGACCAGTCCCACTGATCCGAGCGGTTCCGGTAATTTCACCGGACCCATCGCCGGTGTGAACGTCGGAACCGGCAGTCTTCTCGGACAGAGCGGATCGGGAACCCTGATCGACGTCAACGTCAGCCCGGATACGGCTTCCACCAGCGGTGCCGGCATTGCAGTCGATCTGCTGACCGGGGACGGCAAGGCGGTGCAGGTCACTCTCCCGACCACGGCAGAGCAGACGCAGCAGGCTCTCGCGCCGGTCGGTGCGCTTACCGGTGCGCTGCTCGGCGATCAGGTCGGCGGAACCGTGACGCAATTGACCAATGGCCTCGCGCCGACTGTCGCGACGCTCACCTCGACGGTGAACGGCGTAACGTCGCCGCTGCTCGAAACGGTGAACGGCGTGCTGTCTCCAGTACTGGGCGATGCCGGACTGCTGGCGCCTGTCACCGGCCAGCTCGGCGGGCTTGTCGAGGGGCTGACCGGCAGCCTCGGCGGCAGCGGTAGCGACCCTGCGCGGGCTTACGACGGGCCGTTGCTGGGACTCGACCTTGGCAATAATGTCCTGACGGGGGCCAGCACCGGCGATACCGTGATCGGCCTCAATGTCCTCTCGGAGGGCACAGGCACCACCGGCCAGCTGGTGACAGCAAGCGTCCTGTCGGGCGGCAATATCGTCGATGTGGCCTTGCCGACGACGGCGGAAGGTGTCGCTGCCGGGCTTGCGCCGGTCGGCAATCTCGCCGGAGCGCTTCTGGGCGAACAGGTGGGCGGCGTCGTGGACCAGTTGACGGGCGGCCTCGCGCCGGTCGTTGCACCGGTCACGGCGGTCGTGGACAGCGTGGCCACGCCGCTGCTGGACACGGTCAATGGCACGCTTGGCGGGATCGTTGGCAATGTCACCGGAGGCCTGGGTGCAGGTACCGGCGGGGCGGAGGCGGTTCTCGCCCCCGTAACTGGCGCGGTCGAATCGCTGGTGGGCGGTCTGACCGGGGGGCTGACCGGCGGCACGCCCGAGGGCGGCGTGCTGGCTCCGGTCACCGGGCTGGTACAAGGCGTCGTCGGCGGTCTTACCGGCGATGCGAGCGCGGGCGGTGTGCTGGCGCCGGTGACGGGGCTTGTCGAAGGCCTTGTTGGCGGCGTGACTGGCGGAACCGGTGCAGAATCCGTCCTCGCGCCCGTCACCGGGGCCGTCGATACCCTGCTGAGCGGCACCAACCAGGGTGGCGGTCTGGCGCCGGTAACGGAAGTCGTCCAGGGCGTCGTCGGCGGATTGACCGGGGGCACTAGCGAGGGCGGTGCTCTGGCGCCGGTAACCAATGCCGTGAACGCGGTGCTGGGCGGCGTGACCGGAGCGGTCACGGCTACCGGAACAGGCACCGAAGCAGGAGCGGGCAGCGGCGCGGCGAATCCCGTCGGGTCCGTGCTGGCTCCTGTGACCGGCCTTGTCGGAGGGCTGCTTGGGGGCCTCGGCGGGCGCGGAAACTGATCGTCATGCGTGCCCGGCGCCCCACAACCCCATGGCCGGGCACGCCGCAGACCCCCGTCTCCTGAACGAAGACCTCCTGAGCGAAGGAGGTGGGGGAGAAGAGGCAGTTCCGGTGACGGAGCTGCCTCTTCGTTTTTGCGGTGATGGCCGGAGACTTGGCAGGAAGGTGGCTCATTGCGCCGTCAGAATGAGCCGGAACGAGTATTTAACCAAGGCCTCACTTTTCAGCGCCGCTCTCAGGGTTTCACCGGGACGGAGGGGGTGAAAATCGGCGGTTTTGCAGGGCATCCCGGCCTTTTGCGTGTTCTTTGCCGCCTTGTTCGGGATTCTTCCGGGTTATGGTCCGCCGTCTATCCGCGCTTGTACCTGCATCGTGATCCGACATGGCCGGGGCGGCTTCTTCTGGATGCGGTGCGCCGCGCGGCTCGTCCTATCCTATCTCCAACGGGCCGTCCGAGGCCGATACCACGTTGGAGAAGACCCAATGCCGATCCTTCGCTATCCCCAGTTCAAGCGGCACGCCCTCCTGGCGACGACCACGATTCCCTTGCTGCTGGTTGCGGCCTGTTCGAACGGCGGCGGTTTCCATGCGGGCAATCCCTCGGGACCGAACTCGCCGAGTCCGAGCGGCCCCAGCCCTTCGGAACCCAGCGGTCCCACTCCGTCGGAGCCAAGCGGCCCCAGCCCGAGTGGTCCCAGCGGCCCTGGTCCGAGTGAGCCGAGCGGCCCCAGCCCCAGCGGTCCTTCTGATCCGAGCGGCTCGACGACCAGCTTCACCGGCCCTGCTGCGGGCATTTCGGTCGGCGGTACAGACCTTCTCGGCCAGAGCGGTTCCGGCACGCTGGTGGACGTCAATGTGACGCCGGACCAGGCCACCACCGATGCCAGCGGTATCACGGTCGATGTCCTGACCGGCGACGGCAAGGTCATCCAGGTCACGCTGCCGACCACCACCGAGCAGACCAAGCAGGCGCTGGCGCCCGTCGGCTCGCTTACCGGCGCGCTGCTCGGCGAGCAGGTCGGCGGTACGGTGACCCAGCTGACCGACGGACTCGCGCCCACGGTTGCCACGGTGACCTCGACGGTCAGCAGCGTGACGTCGCCGCTGCTGGATACGGTCAATGGGGCGCTTGCGCCGATCGCTGGCGAAAACGGCGTGCTGGCTCCCGTCACCGGGCAACTCGGCGGACTGGTCGAAGGCCTTGCCGGTGCGCTGGGCGGCGGTGGATCGGGGCCGGCCCGGACCTATGAAGGCCCGCTGCTGGGTGTCGATCTCGGCAATAATGCCGTGACCGGCCCCAGCAACGGTGACACGCTGATCGGTCTCAACGTCCTGGCCGAAAATCCGGGCCTGACGACCGGACAGCTGGTGACGGCGAATGTCCTGTCCGACGGCAACGTGATCGATGTCGCGCTGCCGACGACGGCGGAAGGCGTTGCCGCAGGGCTTGCGCCGGTCGGCAATCTTGCCGGGGCACTGCTGGGCGATCAGGTGGGCGGCGTCGTCGATCAGGTGACGGGCGGGGTAGCTCCGGTCGTGGCGCCTGTCACGGCAACGGTTGCGACCGTGACTACGCCGCTGCTCGATACCGTGAACGGTACGCTGGGCCAAGTGACCAGCGGTTTGGGGGCAGGCACGGGCGCCGGTTCCGTCCTGGCGCCGGTTACGGGCCTTGTCGAAGGTGTCGTCGGCGGTCTTGGCTCCGGCTCGGCGGGTGCAGGGTCGGTTCTCGCACCGGTTACGGGCCTTGTCGAGGGCGTAGTCGGCAGTCTCGGCGGCGTAGCTCCCGGTAGCAGTGGTGCCGGTTCGGCGCTGGCTCCGGTGACCGGAGCGGTCACATCGCTGGTAGGTGGCCTCACGGGCGGCGTTGCCGGGGGCACGGCAACAGGAGGGGGACTGCTGGGAGGTCTGCTCGGCGGAAATTCCGGCAGCTGATCCAGCGGGGCCGATGCGGATTTCTCCCGAGCGCATCGGCCCCTTTCCCTCCCTTCCTCTTTTCGGACGCCACCGATGATCGACCTCGCCAAGATCAGCCCACCTAACCGTCGCCGCAACCATCTCCTCGTCGTGCGGCTCGACAATGCCCGCGCCATCGCTGCGGCCTATGGCGACGAGGTTCTGAACGCGGCCCTGGCGCATCTGCGCACTGCCGTCTCGGCCTGTCTCGATCCGGTCGAATTGGGCGAGACGAACGGCAACGAGATGATCCTGCTGGGCCATGCGGCAATGCTGGAGCCCGACTTCGTCTGCGCCCGGATCGAGGCCTTCTGCGCGCAGATCGGCATGAATCCGGTCCTCGGTGATGGCGGACCTGTTCTGCTTTCGGTGTCGATCGGACATAGTGATCCGGTTGCCGGTGCCCTGGACGACGCTTCGGCCCTGGCCGTCGCCCGCGCCCGGCTGGAGCATGTCGCGGCGCCAGCGGCCTGTGTAGACCCGGCCAGGCCGCAGGATCTGACAAGTTACCGTACCGACATGGCGAGCGCTGTGCGGCTGTTGGCCCAAGTGGCGAGCGGAGAAACCTTCTTCGCCTGGCGCCCGATCTTCGATCCCCGCCTTCCGGACCGCGTGCTCCAGCACGAGGCGTTGCTGCGTTATGCCGGAGAGCAGGGGGAGCAGTTCGATTGTTCTACCGCTTATGCCGCGCTTGAGCGGCTGGGTCTCGCGCATCTGCTCGATCGTCATCTGGCGCTGCGTGTGCTGGACGAACTGGAGGCCGATCCGCGTGCGCGCCTGTCGCTCGCGATTTCACCGCAGAGCCTGTCGTTCGATCTCGGCGGGCATGATTCCGCCTGGATGGATTTCCTCGCCAGGCTGGAGCGCAGACCAGGCTTGGCCGCGCGGCTTACCCTGGAATTCCACGAATCGGCGGCCTGCCGGTTCTGGCCGGGGACGCTGACTTTCCTCAATACCCTGCGCGAGATGGGAGTAGGACTGGGACTTTACGGTTTCGGTTCCGGCCATGCCTCGGTACGACAGCTTGCCGTGCTGCGGCCGGATTTCGTCAAGCTGGACAGTGCCTTTCTGCGCACGGCTTTCCTGTCGGAGCGTAACCGCGCCCGGATCGGGCAGCTTTTTGCGCAAGCGCAAAGCCTTTGCGACACGATCGTTCTGACCGGCGTGGAAACTCCGGCCCAGGTCCGCCTTGCAGTCGAGCAGGGGGCCGAATGGGTTACGGGTGCACGGCTGGGCCGGGTCAGCACCCGGCGCGTCTGGTCGTACCTGCATGCATCCGAATACGACCGTGCCTCCGTCGCCCGGCTCGCTTTCGCGCCTGTCCGCGCTTGGCAGACGGCCGTTTTCTGATTGCCTCACAAAAGGAAAGGAAGCCGAAATGACCAACGACAAGGTTCAGAACGCCCGAGAACTTCTGCGCATAGCGCTGGACATGCTCGATGAATGCGAAGCCTTTGTCAGCGGAGCACTGGTGGCGGGGGCGCTGGATTCGCTGGGGCAAGCGCCGCGTGCAGAAGTCATGGCCATGGCGCTCGAACGCGGTCGCCCGGTTGCACCCATCGTGCGCAGCTGCGCGTGAACGCCGGGATGAATTGGGGGAACCAGAGCCTTCCCGCCCGCTTCGAGCGCGATGCGCGGTCCAGCCTGTGGCGTTTCAGCCTGGTGCTGGGCACACAGGTCAGCGCCGAGGGCAAGGAAGCGGACGCGGTGGTGCACAACCTTTCGCAGGAGGGCCTGCTTGTCGAATGCGGCATCGATCTCAGCGTCGACGATCCGATCGAGATAGACCTTTCAGCCGAGCACCGCGTGCGTGCGCGGGTCATGTGGCATAACGAGAGCTTTTACGGTTGCCGTTTCGAGACACCGATTTCGGGAGCACTGCTCGGCGCGGCCCGGTTGCGGGCGGCACCGCGCAGCCATGGCGTACGGGAGGAAGACGATGCGCTCGCCGGGCTGGCGGAAGCGGGAAGCGATATCGATGCGGAAGCACAGGAATCGCTTGCCCGGCGTCTGCGACGTCTGCGCAAGGAGAACGGTCTCAGCCAGGGTGAACTGGCGGATCGCATCGGCGTCAGCAAACCGACGGTCTGGGCCTGGGAGCACGGCCGAGCCCGCCCGCAGGAGACCCGCCTGAAAGTCATCGCCGAGGCTCTGGGGACCACGATCGAGGAACTGGACGGACTGCCCCGAACCGACAACCTGGCGTTTCTCATGGCGCAATATCGCGACCAGATCGCCGCGCATTTTCACGTCACACCGGCTAAAGTGAAGATCGTGATAGAATTCTGACTTTATCCGTTACCGGATTTTTCCTTGCATCCGAAACGACTTGCCTCAATTATAGTTTCACCGGACATTCATTTATTGATAATGTCGCCTTGTTATAGGAGTAACGAGGTCCAGTGGCGGCTGGGGGCAGACGTCACACGGAGGAACGGGACGGGATGCAGGACGATCAGGCCAGGGTACTTGTTCTCGATGATTTTTCGGCCATCGTCGATGAGCTGCTGACGCTGATGGCGCTTCACGGCATTCCGGGTGTCGGAGCCGCCAACCTGACAGAAGCAGTGGACATGCTGGAAAAGCATGCTGCCGTCAGCGTGATTGCCTGCGATCTAAGGCTTGATCGGGAATCGGGTCTCGATATCGTTGCGCGTGTTCGCCACCATCCCGAACTGTCGAAGCGCCCGTTCGAATATGTCTTCATCACCGGCGATCAGATGCGCGAGGATCTCGTTGCCGATACGTCTCGCTATATGTTCCTGACCAAACCCGTGCAGCCGCAGGCGCTGATCGGCACGATCAGGCAGATGCTTGCCAACGGTGTCGGTGCGTGAGGGGAGATTTCGCCGATAGCGCCGGGCCGGAAGCAACGGGGGCGGCCGGTCTGGTCGAAACGCTGCGCCGGCATGTTGGCTTGAAAGTCGTCAGCGACCTGAGACTGGACGCAGCTGCGACGACGATCCTCTTCCGTAGCGAGAATGCGCGCGACGACGAGCAGCCCCAGGCCGTTCGCATCCATTCCGAGGATATTCTGCGGCTTGCCGCGCTGGCCGGCCGGTCCGAGGTCGCGACGGATCTGCGCACGGACGACGACGCCATGCTCAGCCTGATCCTGCGCGACAATCGCGGCGGCACGCATTGGGGCAGCGCGGTATTGCTGAATGCGCCGCCACCCCGTTATGAACATCATGCCCTGGCCGAGCGCGCGCGCATGGCTGACCTTGGCGAGCGGGCGCTTACCCTGGCGCATGAATTACGGCAGCCGCTGTTCACCATTTCCATGGCGAACGAAAGTCTGCGCCTGATGCTCGACCGGCCGGACACCACGCGCTCGCGGTTGCAGACCACGGCTTCGCGCGTTGCCGAGCAGGTGCTGCGGGCGCAGGCGATCATCAAGCGCACGCTTGGCCAGGCGGACGAGAAGATCGTTCCCCGCCGCACCGACGTCATGGAATCCGCTGCCAGTGCCGTGGAGTTTCTGGAGGCGCTGTTCGAGCGGGCGGAAATCGTCGTGTCTCTCGACGCCGCCGGGCAGTCTGCCTGCGTGCCGCTGGGGCGGCTGGAAATGGAGCAGGTTTTCGTCAATGTCCTGCGCAATGCTGCCGACAGTATCCAGTCGCGCCGGACTGCGGGATGGACTGGCGAGGGGCGGATCACGATCGCGCTCGAACGCGGGCCGGGCGGAAATCGCTGCGTGGTGACGGACAATGGTATTGGGCTTGCTGCCGATCTCGAGCGGCTGGCGTTCGAAGCCTTCTTCACCACCAAGGGGCAGGACGGCACTGGCCTCGGTCTGCATATCTGCCGTCAGATCATGGAAAAAGGACAAGGCGCGATCCGGCTGGTTTCGAACCATGGCGAGGGTGCCAGGGTGGAAATTTGCCTGCCTGCTTCCCCTGGCGATTGCGCAGCGTCAGATGTCGTCGCGGCCTAGGCGGATGACGAAGCGGGTCGGCTGCTTCATGCGCTGAAGCGAACGGAAATCGCCACCCGCGTCGATCGCAACCTGTTCGACCAGCCAGAGTGTCGCATGGTCCAGCTTGCGTCCGGGAGCGGCGGCGCCATTTTCGTCGATGCACTGTACCGTCACCACGACATGCGCCGCACTCATCGCGGCGCGCAGCAGGACGGTGCCTTTCGTCTTCTGTTCGCCGCCGCGGCCGGCAGCGGGGCCGATGAAACTGCCGAAGGCATTGAGGAGGGCGGCCACCGCCATCATCTCCAGCGCGCCGTGATGTTCCGGAAGCAGATGTTCCAGGGCATTGCCCTCCAGCTTCACCGATACGCCGTGATGCCGGACGTTGGATTTCGTGGCGGCCACCGCGCGCTCCAGGGCGCTGCGCACGCTTAGCGCGGCGTGTTCCTTGTCGCCGTCGCGACCGAACCAGCGGAACAGGCTGAGAATGAAGGCCGCCGTTTCGGTGTGTGAGGAGATTCGTCCCACCCGGTCCAGCAACTGCTTGCGGCTATCCTCACCTATGTCGAGCTGTTCGACGATGTACCGCATGTTGCCGCTGGCCATGGAGATCACGTTGAGCGGCTGCGCAAGGTCATGCAGCATGCCGGCGGTCACGCGGCCCAGCAGGAGATCGCGGGTGACCGGGACCAGGCCGTTTTCGCCCCAGGCCAGCAGGCGCGCATCGACCATCGCGAGGTGGCGGGCGAGCCCGGCACCGAGAAAGGCCGCACTGAGCGCGCCGACGAAGATCGCCAGCGTTTGCGACGGCGCCTTCAGCAGAAGCACGCTGACGAAGCTGGCGGTGGCGCAGAGCAAGGCAAGCACCCAGCTCCATCGCGGCGCCTGCAGCAAGATCGTGATCAGGCTGCGCGGCAGAAACCCAGCACCGCCGACAAGTGCCAGGAGAGTCCAGTAAGCAGGCGAGGCGGCGGCCTCGGGCAGGAAATAGAGGCCAAGCGCCAATGCCGCGGTGACCAGCGCGGCCTTGAGCACCTTGTGCAGGACGAACAGCGCACCTGCCGCTGCGGCGCCGACGACGCCGGCTGCGGGCGCTTGTGCCGATGCCAGTCCCAGGCCGAGAGCGCTGAGGGCGATGGCACCGGGATAGAACCGGGTCCCGTCCTCCCAGGCGCGCAGCCGCATGGCGAGCTTAGCGGGCAGGGCGGAATGGCGGGAAGGAACAGCTTCGTCTGGCCACCCGTCATCATGGAGCGCCGGTTCCGAATCCGATGCCGCCGAAGCGAGCGGCGATTGCACGAAGTCGATGACGTTGTTGTTGGACACTTGCATAGCCATTCTGCCCCGGCCCGCCTGGACGGGAGATTCCCGCTTCCTGATTTCGGTCCGACCGGATGATTGCGAAGAGCACTCCATTTCGCAACCGCGAAATAAACCTGATAGAACCTATCCTGAGTTGTAAGTAAACTGCCTAACTGAATCGATCATCTGTTTCCAATCAAGTCGCTTTCAAAATGTTAATCCACTGATAACCGGCCAATGCCGGTCGTAGCGGAGGCTCCCGCGATGTCTCCGATATGCGCAATCGAGCGTCGGAACTGCTGAGTTGAGGCAAGTTTACATCTGAAACTATCGGTTTTCCCGGATGCAGAATGCTCCGAAAGAACCGATCCGAACATGTTCCCTTAACTTTTTCATTCGCCTTCGGTCTTGCCAAGACAAGGAATGCGGCTGGTTTGGTGGAATAGTACAAAAGTATACTTTCCGCGCTTTTAACGTATCCGAAAGTCTCCACTTGATTGCCGTCGTATCGGCTATTTCTCCATGTCGGATCAATTTCGAGAAAGGCTATCATCCATACGCAACATGGCTGTTCAGCCGTTTGGATGAGCCAAATCGGATCTTCGGGGCAGTCGGTTCGGTGGGGCAATTGGGCCGGTTTGCGTAGGCGCAAGGGGCCAAGGGGGAAATGAGCATGCGGCTCGGTTCGAAAGCGAAGCTGACGATCGGCGTGGGGCTGGTTGCAGCGTGCAGCTTCGCCTTTCTCGGCGTTCGTGAACTGGGCCGCGCTGCCAGGCCGGTGACCGCCGCCGCCGCGCGCATTCCTCTCGCCCGGGCGGAGCCTTCGTTCACGGTGCTGGCGGCGACAACCCGCGACATCAAGGTGGGCGAGACGATCACCGCCGACATGATCCGCAACGCAAGGTCCGATCCGGCACGTTTCCCCACGGCGGTTACGCCTGCGGAAATCATCGGCAAAGTGGCGACGAGCGACATCAGGGCCAATTCGCTGATCCCGCGCACTGCCATCGGGCAGGAAACCAAGCTGGCGATCCGCGTGCCTATGGGCATGCGCGCAATCAGCATCGACACGACCGCCGAAATCGCCGTGGCCGGCCTCGTGCGGCCGGGAGACCGGGTGGACGTGCAGGTCGTCTATCCCGGCGAGGATGCCTTGAGCGGGGCGCGGGCCAGCGGCGTCAGCCGCGCGCGCACTTTGCTCCAGATGGTGCCGGTGCTGGCGGTGGGCGAGGCCGTCGTCGGGACCCAGCCTGCCGCCGGCGTCGAAGGCGCGGTCAGCACGCCGCCGCCGCCCGCGCGCACGGTCACGCTGGCGCTTTCGCCCGAGCAGGTTTCGCAGCTTTCGCTGGCGAAGAGCACGGGTGCACTCACGCTCTCGCTGCGCAATCCCGGAGACAGTGTCGAAGTGGCGGTGGCGCCGGTCGCTTCCACGCCGCTGCCACGCCCGGCGCCTGCCTATGCCGCCGCGCCGGTCTTCGCGGCTCCAGCGCAAATCGCCGCGCCGCCGCCGCGCCGGGCTGAGCGACCGGCGCCCAAGCCCGCAGAGTCGAACGGCTCGCAGGCCATCGAACTCGTCGTCGGCGGCAATCGCCAGGTCATCTATTCCGGGAGTGCATCGCAGTGAAAGCCCTGATCGCCTCCTGTCTCCTGGCCGGTTCGTCGCTGCTGGCCGTTCCGGCGCAAGCGCAGGGCCGGGCGGACGAGCAGCAGGAACTGCTCCAGATCGACGACCAGCGCACCCTGTCCTTCGACAAGAGGGTCGGCCGGGTGGAAGTCAGCCGCGAGAACGTGATCGCCATTTCCGCGCCGACGCCGCAGTCGATCCGCATCAAGGCGCTGGCGGTGGGTGACGCCGTGCTCACCGTCTTCGCGCGCGACGGCACCGTCATGGCTGAGCGCACCGTGCGGATCGGCGGCTCCGGGCTGACCGGGCAGGGCGCCACCTATCGCCCCGGCGAGAAAGTGGTGGCGGTAGACGTTCAGTTCGCCGCCGTGTCCAGCTCGACGCTCAAGGCGCTGGGCTTCAGCTTCTCAAAGCTGGCGGGCGACCTGCAAGGCGCGGTGATCGCACCGAGCACGCTCAACAGTTACAGCATGGGCAGCGGCGGTCTCAGCATCGATGCTGCCGCGCCGCTTCAGAGTGCGTTCAACCTGTTCCTGTCCTCGCGCAACCACGGCATCGGTGCGGTGTTGAGCGCGCTTTCGTCCAACGGCCTGTCGCAGCTGCTGGCGCAGCCGACCCTGCTGGTCCGCTCGGGCGAGCAGGCCAGCTTCCTGGCGGGCGGCGAGTTTCCGGTGCCGGTGCCGCAGAACTCGGGAACGGGCAATTCGATCTCGATCGAATACAAGGAGTTCGGCGTCCGCCTTTCGGTCACGCCCTATGTCCTCTCCTCCGACCACATCGTGCTGAAGCTAGCGCCGGAGGTCAGCGAGCTGGACTACAACAACGGCGTCCAGCTTCAGGGATATACCGTGCCCGGTATCCGCCGCCGCTCGGCGGAGACGACCGTGGAACTCGGCAGCGGGCAGAGCTTCGTGATCGCCGGGCTGAACTATACGAACAGTGCGATCACCAAGGAAAAGGTGCCGCTGCTGGGTGACCTGCCGGTGCTCGGCGCCTTCTTCAAGCGGCAGCAGAACCAGAAGGAGCGTCAGGAACTCATCATCGTCGCGACGCCGCGGCTGGTCGAGCCGGGCACGACGCCGGTCGCGCTGCCGAGCCTGCCCGGCAATCCCGACCCCAGCATCGGCCAGATGATCGTCGGCAACGACGGCGTCGAGCAATCCGTCAAAACCTTCGGCGTCGTGAGGCCCTGACATGCCCAAAATCCACCTTCTTTCGGTAGACCGCACTTTGGCCCAGCGCCTGTCCGATGCCATGGGCGAGCACGTTGCGGTCGAGATGGTCCAGTCGCTGGAGCACAGCGATCTCGACGGCCCCGGCATCGTCGTGATCGACCATGCTTCGGTTCCGGCCGAGCGTTCGCTCTCCTCCTCGATCGGCGAAGTCGCGCAGATGGCGCCGGGCCGCGCGGTCGTGGTCGCCACCGAGGACATGTATGCCGGGCAAGTGCTTCAGGCGATCCGCGCCGGGGCCGCCGATGTCCTGCCGCGCGGGGCCGGGGGCGCGGAAGTCTCCGAGATCCTGACGCGGGTGATGAACAGTTCGCTTGCCACCCAGGGCAGGCTGGGCCGCCTGACCATCGTGCTCGGCAACGACCGTGAGGCGCTGCCGATGCTGGCGACCGACATGGCGCTGGCCTACAGCCTCGACCAGACGCCGACCCTGCTCGTCGATTTCACCCTGCCCACCAGCACGGCCGAGGCCTATCTCGACCTCAAGGCGGACTACGGCATCGCCTCGGCAGTGGCCGATCTCGACCGCATGGACACCAGCCTGCTCTCCGATGCACTGGCGCGGCACGAGGCGAGCGGGCTTTCGCTGCTGACTTTCGATGGCGGCACCGGCAGCGAACCGGCAGGCGTCGGCCCCAACGACGTGGTCGGACTGATCCAGCTGCTGCGCGCCAATTTCGCGCAAGTCGTGGTCTCGGCGGGCAGCCTGCGCCATGGCGGACTGCTGCGCGAGCTGGCCTCGCAGGCGCAGGCGATCGAGATCGTGTGCAGCCAGTCGATCCGCGAACTGGAATCCTGCCGCCGCCTGCTCGACAAGATCGCGCTCGATACCGCCAGCACCAATCGCATGCGTCTGCTGGTCTGGGACTTCGAGCCGCGCATTCTGCTCGACGGCCGCCGCATGGCCGATGTGCTCGGCGTCGAGGCAGTGATGGGCGTGCCGGTCGACCGGGTGCGGGCGGCCAATGCGCTCAACGCCGGTCGCCCGCTGAGCTTCGACCGCGAGAGCGGCCCTTACCTCCAGGCCGTGCGCCGCGCCTGCAATATCGCCGCTCCGGCCAAGTCCGGCAGCAGCATCGAGCGCATGCGCCGCGCGATCCTGCGGTCGGTGGAGCGCAGCGCATGAGTCTCCTGACCACCGAGGAACTGCAGGAAGGCTTCGCAGCCGACCGCCGCAAGCCCGCGGTGGCCCAACCTTCCGCCCAGCGCATGAGCGACAGCTATCAGGCGGTCAAGGCAGTCACCTGCCAGCAGGTCATCGAACAGCTCGAAGCGCAGGGCATCACCGCGGAATCTCTCGACCAGCGGACGCTGCGGCAGGAAATCGAACAGGTCATCAACAGCCGCAGCCGCCGGGGCCAGCTGGCGCTCAACAGCGCCGAGCGGCTCTTGCTGATCGAGGACGTGGAAGACGAAGTGGTCGGTCTCGGTCCGCTCGCGCCGCTGCTGCGCGACGGAACCATCGACGACATCATCGTCAACGGCGCCCATACGATCTACGCCGAGCGTGGCGGGCTATTGGAACGCGTCGAGACGCGCTTCCGCGACGATGCGCACCTGATGAACATCATCCAGCGCATCGTCGGCCCGATCGGCCGCCGCGTGGACGAGGCGACGCCGTTCTGCGACGCCCGCCTCGCGGACGGATCGCGCGTCAACATCGTCATCCCGCCGATCGCGCTCGACGGCCCCCTGGTCTCGATCCGCAAGTTCCGCCTTCAGGCCCTGACGCTGGACGACTGCGTGGCGGGCGGCGTCATGAGCTCCGCCATGGCGACCTATCTCGCCGCCGCCGTCCACTCGCGGCTCAACGTGCTGATCTGCGGCGGTACCGGCGCGGGCAAGTCGACCCTGCTCAACGTGC
Organism: Novosphingobium sp. BL-S-20; assembly: GCF_055521635.1. Lineage (NCBI taxonomy): Bacteria > Pseudomonadati > Pseudomonadota > Alphaproteobacteria > Sphingomonadales > Sphingomonadaceae > Novosphingobium > Novosphingobium sp. BL-S-20. The sequence continues at coordinate 323,785 of NZ_CM145493.1, forward strand.
TTTCCGGCTGCATCAGCAACCGCGAACGCCTCGTCACCATCGAGGACGCGGCCGAGCTGCAACTTTGCCAGGACCATGTCGTGCGGCTGGAAACCCGTCCGCCCAGCGTCGATGGCAGCCGCGAGGTCAGCGCGCGCGATCTCGTCCGCAATGCCCTGCGCATGCGGCCCGACCGCATCATCCTGGGCGAAGTGCGCGGCGTGGAGGCGGTGGAGATGCTCCAGGCCATGTCCACCGGCCATGACGGCTCGATGGCGACGCTCCACGGCAATTCCCCGCGTGATGCGCTGGCCCGCCTCGAAATGCTGCTCGGTTTCGCAGGCCAGCAGAACGATGTGCGCGCGGTGCGGCGTTTCGTGGCGAACAGCGTCCATGTGATCGTCAATATCCAGCGGCTTTCGAGCGGCGTGCGCCGCATCACCTCGATCAGCGAAGTGACCGGCACCGAGGGCGATGCCTTCACCCTCAACGAACTGTTCCGCTTCGACGAGCAGCCGCCGATGTCGGGCGAAGGCACGTTCCAGACGCTTTCGCCGCGGCCCTACCATGCCGCGCGGCTCAAGGACTATCCGATGCCGGGCGTGGTTCAGGCCATCGGGCAAGGCGCGGGTCTCGCCGGAAATCTGGCCGGAAGCGGGGCCAGAAACGGGGGAGTCGCAGCCGGATGGTGAGGGGCGCCGCCTATCTGATCCTGGCCCTGCTGATCCTGGGCGCGGTGCTCTTCGCTCTCGTGAGCGAGCGGGCGCGCGGCCTTGCGGCGATCGACCGGCGGCTGGCAAGTCTCGCCGCGCCCGGCACCGCGCCGGCGCGCACCTCGGCGGTCGTTTCGGTGCCGGAACGCATTGCCCCGCTGTTGGCGCAGGCCCAGCTCGAAGTGACCGTGCAGACCGTCCGCATCCTCGCCGCTGCGGGACTGGGGCTGGTGGTCGTCGTCCTGCTCGCGGCGGGACCGGCCTTCGCGCTGGCGGTGCTGCTCGGCCTGCCGATGGCTGCGCTTTCGTGGCTGCGCAGCCGCGCCCGCAAGCGCATCGACGCCCTGACCGAGGCGCTGCCACTCTATCTCGACGGTGTGCGCCAGCTTCAGGCCGTGGGTAATTCGCTCTCGCAGGCGCTGGCCCGCGCGCTCGCCGATGCTTCGCCGGTGGTGCGCTCCTACTTCGACACCGCCGCGCGGCGGCTGGAAATGGGCGCGCCCGTGGCCGAGACGATGCAGCAGTTGGCCGACCGCATCCAGGTTCCCGAAGTATCGATGATCGCCGCCGCCATCCGCACCAACTTGCGCTACGGCGGCTCGATCGGCGCGGTGTTCAACAACCTCGCCCATATTCTGCGCGAACGCCTGCGCATCCGCCGCGAACTCGTGGCGGCGACCTCCGAGGCCAAAGTCAGTTCCCGCGTGCTGATCGCGATGCCGCTGCTGGCGATGGCCGGCCTTGTCATGATGAACCCTGCCTATCTCGACTTCTTCATCAAGGACCCGCGCGGGCAGTGGCTCTCGATGCTGGCGCTGGGGTTGGAAGCGATCGGCATCCTCATCATCCGCCGCATGCTGAGGCTGGACTTCTGATGCCCGCGCTCGCACCTCTGCTGCTCTTCGCGCTGGCCGTCGGCAGCCTGATCCTTGTCGTTCAGGGCGTGCGGATGCTCGATGCCGACACCCGCCTGCGCCAGCGCATCGACGGGCGCGCGGGGCTGTCGAGCGGCGCTGCTGCATTCCGCTTTCCCCTGCCGCGCTTCTTCGTGGTGCGTGGCCGCGACCGCGAGGAAGTGGAGCAGAAGCTGCGGAAAGCCGGTTACTTCGAGCCGGGCGCATTGGAGGCTTTCGCCTGGCTGCGCCTCGCCGCGACCGTTCTTGTGGCGCTGGCCTCGATGCTGACCTGTTTCCTGCTGAACGGGAATCCGCTCCGCCCGATGTTCCCGACGCTGGCGCTGTCCGGCCTGACCTACATCGGCGCCAAGTACGTGCTGCGTATGCGCGCCGCCTCGCGCGAGCGCATTCTCACGGCCGAATTCCCGTTCCTGCTCGACCTCATGCTGATGATGCTGGAAAGCGGCGTCTCGCTTGACCAGTGCTTCCGCGGCATCGCCCGCGAGGAGCGCGTGGCGGTGCCGAACCACGCCCGGCTGGTGGCCATGCTGGTCGAGGATCTCGATCGCGGGCAGGACTACCAGCTCGCCTTCGACCGCTGGGCCTCGCGCGTGGCCGTCACCGGCTCGCGGGAACTGGCCACGGTGTTCCGCCAGTCGCTGTTCCACGGGATGGAGTTGGTCCCGGCCCTGCGCGAATTCGTGCGCGAATTCTCCCAGCGCCGCGTCGCCCGCGCCCGCGAGGCGATCGGCGCGATCACCGTGCGCATGGTGATCCTGATGCTCGTGTTCTTCATGCCGGCGCTGTTCATCGTGCTCGCAGGCCCGCCGGTCGCCGCCATTCTCGACACTTTGGGGAGCGTCAAGGGATGACCGATCGCCGCCTGTTTCCCGCTCTCTTTGCTGCCCTTGCGCTGGCCGGAGGCATCGCGGTGTCGCCCCCGCTGGCGGGCGAGGTCATGGCTGCCGAGGCGTCTGGCGCCGAAGTGTCCGGCTCGACCCGACAGCTCTACCTGGTGCTGATCCAGCAGGCGCGCAAGGACGGCCGCCAGCGCGCCGCGCTCGCCTTCCTCGACGATTTCGACCGTCAGTATCCCGGCGACCGGGAATCACGCTTCCTGCGGATCAACTGCCTGCTCGATCTTGGGCAGACCGATCAGGCCGAGGCCGCCCTCGCGCAGATTTCCGCTTCCGACCGCAGCGCCGAGGCTTTCGCGGTGCGCGGCCATGTCCTTGCGGCGCAGGGGAACTGGCTGGCGGCGGCGGAGCAATACCGCGCGGCTCAGCGGGTCCGGCCCGCCGATGCGCTGGCCAGCAATGCGCTGGGCTATGCGCTGCTGCGCGGCGGCGAACCAGCGCAGGCGGTGGAAGCGCTCAAGGCCGCGCGCGATCTGGCGCCGGGCAACGAAGTCGTGCGCAACAATCTCGCACTGGCACTGACCATGGCCGGACGGCGCGGCGAGGCCGATGCCCTGCTGGCGAGCGTCCGCGATGCCTCGGCCCGAGCGGCGCTGCGTGCGCAAGTCGCGGACCAGGCCGCGCAGTTGCTCGCGCCGCCTGCAACCGCCTCTCGGGAGAACTGACGTGGCCAAGCACCGAGCACGCCTCCGCAATCGCCTGAAACTGCGCCCGCTGCGGCAACTGGGCGGCGATGAGAGCGGCGTCATCGCGCCGATGGTGGCCGTGCTCGGCGTTTCGCTGCTCGGCGCCGCCGGTCTCGCGCTGGACGTGGGCCTTTACTACCAAGGCAACCGCGACTTGCGCGCGGCGACCGAAGCAGCGGCACTGGCTGCGGCGATGGACCCCTACAATGCGAAGACCCGCGCCGAGGACTACCTGAAGCGCAACGGCTACGATGCCGCCGTGCTGAAGACGGTCGAGACCGGCCGCTATTGCGCGGATATCGGCACGGCGGCGGGCCAGCGCTTCGATCCGACGATGGCCCGCTGCCCCGGCAACGGCCTGCGCAATGCCGTGCGCCTGACCACCGACAAGCCGAGCCGTCGTTTCCTGACCGGCGTTCTCGGCGATGCCAGCCCGATTCCCGATCTCGGCGCCACGGCTTCCGCCGCGCGGATCGACGAAGCGGGTGTCAGCGTCACCTCCGATGTCCTCACCAAGGTCGTCTCGCCGCTGCTCGATCCGGTGACCGATCCGCTGGTCAGTGTCGTGAACAATCTGCTGGGGTCGCTGCTGGGCATTCCGATCGCGCTCGGCCGGAACGATGTCCGCTACCTGATGAAGGGCAATGTCGATGCCGGGACTTTCTTCGACAACCTCGCCGCCAAGGAGGGTTTCGAGGGCACTTACGGCGAACTGGTGAACCAGTCGCACAAGCTGAAGGACGTGGCCGAGGCCGCCGCAGCCGCTGCCGACACGCCCGAAACCGCCGCCGCGCTGAGCGAGTTCGCGCGCCAACTGGGCGGCAGCAATTATAGCGTACCGTTCAAGGGCCTCTACAGTCTCGGCGTCTGGCAGAACATGCCGGTGGGGGAGGCCGACGAGAAGCCGGGGCTGCGGGCAGGCATGAACGCCTATTCGCTCGTAACTTATGCGGTCCAGTCAGGACCGACCGCCATCGATCTGTCCAAGGCGGTGGGGCTGCTGGTGACCGGCAATACGGTCAAGATCGGCCTCGTATCGAGCGGCGCGGGCGACCGCCCCCGTTTCGCCTTCGGGCCGGTTGGTGAAGCCAAAGTCGGCACGTCTGCCTTGCGGATCGGGATCATGATCGATCTTCCTGTCAATCTGATCGGTCTGGCTTCGGTGAATGTCCATCTTCCGGTCATTGTCGACGTCGGCGCGGCACAGGCCGAAGTGAGTGCGATAAATTGCACAGGCTCGACCGAACAGGCCCGCGATACGACCGTGGCGGTTCGTGTGAAATCAGGCGCCGTGAACGCCTATATCGGCGACACCGCCTTCGATCCCATGGAAAAAACGCTGCCGGTGATGGGAGCAAGCGATATTCGGCAGGCCAAAATTGCCAGCGTGAACCTGCTGGGCGGCGTGATTTCGGCTGATGTGAAGGGCAAGGCGGTGGTGCAGCCCGTCACGGGAACCGGTGCCAGCGACGAGGCAATGATGTTCGGCACGGGAGCCGAGGGGGCCACGACGCCGGCGACCCCGCAGACGATCGGCAATTCGGTCCAGATCGGGCAGACTCTGAGCAGCGTTACCACAAGCCTGCTTGGATCGGACGGACTGGATGTCGAGGTGAAGCTCCTCGGCACCTGCCTGATCGCCTGCGACCTTCTCAAGTCCTCGGGGCTGGCGACAGTGACCGGCACGGTACTGCCTGCGGTCGTTGGGCCGGTAACGGATCTGCTCGGTAACACCGTCGATCCGTTGCTGACGAACCTGCTGGCGGCGCTGGGGGTCCAGGTCGGCAGCGCCACTGTGTTGACCACCGGCGCACGCTGCGGAGTGCCTGTTTTGATTTGACGTTTTTGAAGACCGTTTCCGGTGCCCTCCAACCGGTTACGGAATTTTAATCGGAGGAATGGGGAGTACCTGAGTCATGATTACCCTTCGTAAGCTTTTTACGCGTCTTATTGGCGACGAGCGTGGCCTTACGGCAGTAGAATACGCAGTTTTGGGAGCGATTGTTGTGGCGGCAATTGGCGGCGTGGGAAGTACTTTTGGTACCGATCTTCAAGGTGCCTTCAACAATCTGATTCAGACAACGCCTTAATTTCTGGCGAGAGACATGAAACTCAAGGTAGTCAACATGTTGTCTCTCTTGAAATGCAAGCGCGGCTTGGCGGCGCTGGAGTTCGTCATTCTGGCTCCGGCGCTGCTGGCCCTGGCTTTCGGGATCATCGTCTACTCGATCTATTTCAGCGCCTTGATCGGCGTGCGGCAGGCGGCGGCCGAGGGGGCGCGGGCTGCCGTTGCCGGGCTTTCCACGCCCGAGCGCATCGAACTGGCGGAGACGCGGGCGAAAGAGGTTGTCGCGGGCTACGGCGGTATTCTGGGCGGCGATACAACCCCGGTAGTAACCGCTTCGTCGGATGGAGTGGGTGTCTTCAAGGTAAAAGTCAGCTATAACATGGATGGCAGTCCAATAATGAAATATGGGAAATTCGTTCCCCTGCCATCACCGGACCTGGAAGCAAGTGTCGTGGTAACCAATGGGGGATACTGAATGGCTGGTCTGAGTTATTTTAACTTGGCCCTGATGATCGTTCTTCTCCTTCCGGCAGTCGTATTGCCGTGGGAGGGGCGTCGTCCGCCTGATCTTCTCTACGTCACGATCGCTGTCGGCGGTCTGGCTTTTGCTGCGCTGGGCGGCGGCGTTGCGGCGCTGGGCTGGTCGATTCTGGCCGGGCTGGGCTGCCTGGCCGTCGTTGCGGGCGGAGTGACCGCCCTGCGCGCCGCCACCGGCCTGCAACTCCTGACCGGAAGCCAGATCAAGCTGCTGGCTGCCGGGGCGATCTGGCTCGGCCCGCTCGGCGCGCTGACCATGATCGCGATCACGGCGCTGGCGCTGCTGCTCGTGGCAACGGTCCGGCAGTTCCGTCCGATTGCGCGTCGACCCGATTCGGGCGCGATCGTGGCCGTCGCCATCTTTTGCGTGGGGCTGCAACAGGTCCTGCCGGGAATCTAGCGAAGAAGTCGAGAATCTGAGGAAACCTCCGGAAGAGACGCCTCCGGAAGAGACGAGGGCGATTGCTGATGAATGTGATGAACCCAAGCTGGCGTTCGCGCCTTGGCGCCATTCTCAATCCTGGCCAGCCTCATGCCGAGCCGGGGTACGATGCCGCCATGGACGATACGACACCGCCGGAGCCGGTGCTCATCGTCGACGATGACGAGGACTTCGCCAGCGAATGCGCGTTCAGCCTGAAGCTGATGGGCTACGAACCGCTCGTGGCGACGAGCGTCGAGGAAGCCCTCGCTCTGTTCGAGGTCAACGAGATCTCCATCGCCATCGTCGATTACAACATGCCCGGCCAGGACGGCATCGCCCTGATCCACACGCTGGGCCAGAACGCGGAAGCGCGCGGGCTGCGGCTCCAGTTCATCATGGCCACCGGCTATGCCAGCAAGGACGTGGCCATCGATGCGATGCGGGCTTCGGCCGTGGATTTCCTGGAAAAGCCGATCGGGCAGTCCGACTTGCGGCAGGCCTTGCAGCGGATCAAGGGGCTGCGCCAGACGCCGGATGCGCGCGAATCGCTGCTCGGCAAGATGTCTAGCCTCAGCACCGAATTGCAGCGTCTGGCCATGCTGATGGACGACCCTGCCGCACAGCCGAAGTTCCGCGCGGGCGATCTCGATCCTGAACCCGAAGCGATCACTCCGGCTCCGCTCGCCGAAATTCCGGTGATTCCCGAGGCCGGCCAGCTGACCGACTATATCCGCGAACTTCTGCGCAAGGAGATGAAGCGGCGCGAGATCGGCGGCGGCGAGCTGTTCGGCGATCCGGCTTGGGAGATGCTGCTGGACCTCCTGCTTGCGAAGATTGAAGGGCGCCGGGTCTCGGTGTCGAGCGCCTGCATCGCGTCGGGCGCGCCGATGAGCACGGCGCTGCGGCTGGTGCGGCGGCTGGTGGGCGAGAACGTCCTGTGCCGCCTTCCCGACGAGCACGACCGGCGCCGGCACTTCCTGGTCATCAACCCGAAGTTCGAGGGGCCGCTGCTCGATTATCTGACCGAACAGCTGCGCCAGCGCGGCAAAACAGGCGGAAAGTGAGCGCTATCGGTCCCGATTGAACGCTTTGTTTACATACGTCGGTTAGCTAAGTGCCATTCTTCCCGACGCGAACCGACGATGACCATAGAACCCCGTACAATGCTGTTCATGACGAATGCCGTCGCCTTCGTGGCTTCGGCATTCCTGCTGTTCGAATGGCATCTGCTGCGCGAACGGTCGCTGGCCTACTGGAGCGGAGGTTTTGCCGCGATCGTCCTGGGTTGCGCGATCACGCCAATGCGCGAGGAAGGCTACTTCATCGTCGGCGTCTGGATGGCCAACGGGCTGCTGGTCACGGCGCATATCGCCTTTCTGTTCGGGACGGCCTCCTTTGTGGGATGCCGGATTTCCCTGGCCTGGACTGCGGCGCTTGCGGCTTGGGCATTGATGCTCGCGGTGCCCGACGGTGCGTCGCATACGCAGATTCTCTCGATGATGAATGCGCTGCTGGTGGCAGTGCTGTCGCTGAAATCGGCACATCTGCTGGGCGGGCTTCGCCAGCGTCGCAACCCCGATTCGGCGCTGCTGGCTTTCGCCTTTGCCGCCCATGGTGGTTTCTATCTCATCAAGACGATCACCGCGTTCCTGCCCGGCGCTTTCGTGGATCTCTCTCGCTATAGCGGCATCATGATCTCGGTCTCGCTATTCGAGGGGATCATGATGGAAGTCGCGCTGGCGCTGTCGATCGTTGGCGCGTTGAGGCGGCGGCGTGAGCGCAGTATCGTGCGGCTGGCCGAGCAGGACCCGCTGACCGGCCTGCTCAACCGCCGGGGCTTCGATACGCGGGCGGGCGCCGTTCTGGCGAACGAACGCGGATCGGTGGCGCTGCTTCTGCTCGATATCGATCACTTCAAGTCGATCAATGACGGCTATGGCCACCCCGAAGGTGATCGTCTGCTGGTGGCTCTGGGGGTATTCCTCAATTCGACGCTCCCCGCACGGGCGATCTCTGCGCGGCTGGGCGGCGACGAATTTGCGATTCTTCTGTCTGATACCGACGCTTTTGCCGCCCTGACTCTGGCCAAGGCGCTGTGCCGGGGCTTCGCGCGTGTCGGCGGCGGCCGCGGCAACGGCGGAACCCTGAGCATCGGCTGCGCGACTCATTCGGCGGGGCAGATCGATCTCGAAGTGCTGGCTGCCGTTGCCGATCGGGCCCTTTACGATGCCAAGCGGCAGGGGCGAAATCGATCGAGCCACCGCGAAGTCGGGCGCGAGGCGTCGAATATGCCGGTCGGTTCGGAAGAGGAACTGCCGTTATGCGCAGTGCTGCCTTTGGTGTCCGCGGGGCCGGATGGGACAAAGACGCGCGAGGCGATGCCCGGGCGTTAAGTGCCCGTTTGAAAATTCATTCGATTGCATTGCAAGGTATCGTCGAAATAGGCACCTGTTTGATCGCGAACACGCAAAGGTCGCTTGAGAAAGATTTACGAAACCAATACCTCACAGGCTTGGATTATCGCTTTGGACCGGGGGGGACAAACTTGCGATCGAGCTACCGCGAATTGCGAAGTCGGGAGTTTCATGATGCGGCACGGCCGTCCAGCGCGAAAGGCGGGAGTTTCCGCCTGCGCGACTTCTTGCCTGCCGCGGCCCTTCTCGTTGCCGGACTCGCGGCGCTTGCGATGGCTTCGATCTGGAATGAGGCCACCGACGACAAATTCGTTGTCGTGACGCCGCCGGGCTGGTCGCTGGGGCACACCCTGGCCATAGTTCGTGCCGCAGATGGCCGCCTGGTGCGCGCTGGAAACTTCACCAACATCGTTTTCGCGTCCTCCAGCGATCCGCACTTCGCGTCCCGACTCCGTGCCGCCGGCGCATGGCTGGTCGAATCCGCACCGTTGGCGCCGGGATGTTCTCCCGCTTCGAAAGACTCTCCATCGTGAACGTCGTGCTAGACAGGTTGCGCAAGCAGTTCGGCCATCTGCTGGTCCCGTTGCTGTGGGGACATGTGCTGCTGCAGGCAGTCGTGGCCCAGGCCATGGGTCTTTCCGCGCTGAAGGCCGGCCTTGCCGCTGCTGCCGTGGCGGGGGCCTATCATCTGACCTGGCGGCGCTTCGGCACCGCTCCGGCCACGCGCTATCTCTCGGCGGTGGCGCTCATGGCCGAGCCGGCCATGCTACTGTTCCTCCTGCGCGGGCACCCGTGGCAGATGGACATGCATATGTATTTCTTCGCGATGCTGGCGCTGACGATCGCCTGGCTGGACCGGACGGCGATCCTCGTCGCCGCCACCGCCATCGCCGCGCATCACGTCCTGTTGCTCTATCTTCTGCCTTATGCGGTGTTCCCGGGGGCGGGCAATCTGGAGCGCGTGCTGCTCCATGCCACGATCGTCGCCTTCCAAACCGGCGTACTGGTCTGGTTGAGCGACATGCTGCTCGCCAGCTTCGAGCGCAGCGCGCGGATGGGCGAGGAGATCGTCGCCAAGAACGCCGCGCTGGAAGAGCGCACGCGCGAAGCCGAGGAAGCGACGCGGGCGAAAAGCATGTTCCTGGCCAATATGAGCCACGAAATCCGCACGCCGATGAATGCGATCCTGGGCTTCTGCCACCTTGTCTCGCGCACTGAACTCGACGACCGCCAGCGCGGCTATGTCGAGCGGATCGGCAGTGCGGGTACGTCGCTGCTCCGCCTGATCAACGACATTCTCGACTATTCGAAGAACGAGGCGGGCAAGCTCTCTCTGGAAGCGCGGCCTTTCGACTTGCGCGCGGCGGTGACCGGGCAGGTCCAGTTGCTGTCCGTGGAGGCTGCGGCAAAGGGCGTGCGGATCGTTTCGCAGGTCGATCCCGGGCTTCCCGCGGCCGTGGTGGGAGACGAACTGCGGTTCTCGCAAGTGGTTCTCAACCTGCTCAGCAATGCCGTGAAATTTTCCGATCGCGGGGTGGTGACGGTCGCGGTGGACCTGGTCGCTGCCGGGGAGGGCGCGGTGGAGATCGCGCTCTCGGTGCGCGACCACGGCATCGGCATGACCCCGGAGCAACAGGCCGGGCTGTTCCGCTCCTTCACACAGGGCGACAATTCCACCACACGGCGTTTCGGCGGCACCGGCCTGGGACTGGCCATCTGCCGCCAGATCGTCGAGCAGATGGGCGGCGATATCCGGGTGGAAAGCGCGCGGGGCCGGGGCAGCATCTTCACGTGCAGCATGCATTTCGCCGCCGTGCATGGCCCTGAAGAGGCGCGACCTGCCGAGCATATCCAGGCGCTGCGGGTCCTGGCCGCGGATGACAACGCCGCCGCCCGCCAACTCGTCGAGGAAATCTTTGCAGGCTGGAACATGGCGGTTGATCTCGTCTCTTCCGGCGAGGAAGCCGTGGCGGCTTTCGGCAGCGCTGCGGGGCGTGACGAGGATTACGATCTCGTTCTGCTCGACTGGAAGATGCCGGGGATGGACGGCATGGAAGCGGTACGCGAATTGCGCCGCATGCAGCACGGCGCATCCGCCCCGGTGACGCTGATCGTCACCGCCTATGCGGTCGACGAGATGGTAGCTGAAGCCGGCGCGGCAGGCGTCTCAGCCTTCCTGACCAAGCCGATCGAGCCGCATGTCCTGCTGGAAACGATCACCTCGCTCTTCGCGGCAGGGCCGAAAGTCGAGCGCGCTCCCATCCCGTCTGCGCCGCTGCCGATCGAGGCTGCTGCTGCGGACGGCCGTGTCGATCCCCAATTGCGGGGGCTGCGGGTGCTGCTGGTCGAGGATAACGAGATCAACCGCGAGATCGCCACGGAACTGCTCACCCATGCCGGGCTCGTCGTCGATTGTGCCGAGAACGGCCGGATCGCCTGCGACCGGGTGGCCTTGCACGGTCGAGGTTATGCGGCCGTCCTCATGGACGTGCAAATGCCGGAAATGGATGGGATCGAGGCGACCACCGTCATTCGGCGGACCTGGCCTGCCGAGGAACTGCCGGTGATCGCGATAACCGCCCATGCCTTTTCGGCGGAACATCAGCGCTGCCTCGACGTCGGGATGAACGATCACGTTTCGAAACCGGTCGATCCCGAGCAGCTTATCCATACGCTCAATCGCTGGCTGAAGCCGGGCCGCGAGGGGACGCTGCCGAAGCGCGGAACCGGGGCTGCACCTGCGCCCGGGGCGGACCACTTGCCGGATCGACTAGGCCCCTTCGATGTGACCGCGGCGCTGAAGCGGGTGAACGGCAAGGCGTCTCTGCTGCGCAAACTCATCATCAGTTTCGCCCGGACTTATGCTTCGGCCGGGCAGGAGATTCGCGCGCATATCGCTACCGGAAGGATCGCAGAAGCACGGCGGCTGGCGCATAGCCTCAAGGGCGTGGCGGGTTCGCTGGAACTGCACGAACTTCAGGCTCAGGCGGCAGAAGTCGAAGGAGGGCTGGCGCGGGATGACGCGGATGGGCAGGACGCGGGCAGGATCGAGGGGGCACTCTCCAGGCTCGAACCGGCGCTGGCCGCCGCCGTCGAGGCCGGGCGCAGCCTTGCAGATGTGCCGGAAATCGAACCGGAGGTGCCGACGGCCGATGTCGATATCCGCGAGAGTGCCGAGGAAGCGCGTGAAGGCTTGCGCGCTTTGCTGCTGCGCCGGAGCCTCGGCGCGCGGCCCGCGTTCGACCGATTGGCCCGGTCCATGAATCTCACCGAAGCCGAACGCCTCGGTCACCCCCTCTACCAGGCGCTGCAACGGCTGGACTATGCGCGTGCGCTCGTACTGCTCGATGCACTGCCGGGCGGAAATCCAGGACAATCTCTCCCGCAAGGAATCCCTTCGTGACCAAAGCGACCATCCTCGTCGTCGATGACGATGTGGCCAATATCGAGATCATGAACGCCGTCCTGGAGGACGACTACGACGTCTGTTTCGCCACTTCGGGCGAAGAGGCGATGGAGACGGCGCGCAGCGTCGATCCCGACCTGATCCTGCTCGATGTGATGCTGCCTGGGGTCGACGGTTTCGAGGTCTGCCGCCAGCTCAAGGTCGATCCGGTCCTGGCCGACGTGCCGGTGATCTTCATGACCGGGTTGGGCGATACCGAGGACGAGATGCGCGGGCTGTCGCTCGGTGCGATCGACTATGTCGCCAAGCCGATCCAGCCCGCGATCCTGCGCGCACGGGTGGGCAACCATGTCGAACTCAAGCGCCTGCGCGACAAGCTGGCCGAACTGGCGGTGACCGATGCCCTAACCGGGCTCAGCAACCGCCGCCAACTGGAACGCACACTGGAAGGCGAATGGGTGCGATTGTGCCGGACCGGGGACTGGCTCTCGGTGGTCATGCTCGACATCGATTTCTTCAAGCAGTTCAACGACACTTACGGCCATGTCGCGGGAGACCGCTGCATCGTCATGATCGCCGCTTCGCTCAATCGGGCGCTGCGGCGGATGACGGCGGTGACGGCGCGTTATGGCGGCGAGGAGTTCGTCTGCATCCTGCCGGGCGCTGATCCGGCCACCGCGCGGATCGTAGCGGAGGAAATCCGCCGCCAGGTCAATGCGCTCCAGATTCCGCACGAGACTTCGGGCGCGGGGCCTTGCGTCACGGTCAGCATCGGCGTGGCCAGCGCGCGCTGCACCGGCGAGACCGCGCCCGAACGCTGGATCGCCGAGGCGGACAAGCAGCTCTACCTGAGCAAGGTCGGCGGCCGCGACCGGATCGTTGCGACCGAATTCGAGGCCAACTGCGTGGTCTGAAAAAAAAAAAGGCCGCCCCGGATCGAAATCCGGGACGGCCTTTTTCATGCTTGTGCGAGGGTCAGGCCGGTTCGGCGACGCATTCCTGCATCAGGCGCTCGGCGGTACGGTCGGCAACCGTAGAGGGTGCCAGACCGTCACGCGCGGCTTCTTCCAGCACAGCGGCAACGCGCGGGCCGATGCGGACGACGCGCTGGCGCACTTCGTCGGCGCTTTCGTGCAGATATTCGGCGGCGACGTTGATGATGCCACCGGCATTAGCGACATAGTCGGGCACATACGTCACGCCGCGGGCGAGCAGCACGTCGGCCATGTCCTCGCTGGCGAGCTGGTTGTTGGCAGCGCCGCAGACCAGGCGGGCCTGGAGCGCGGCGACGGTGGCGGTATCGAGCGCGCCGCCCAGCGCGCAGGGCGCGAAGACGTCGGCGGCGACACCGGCGATTTCGTCGATCGAGACCACGCGGGCGGCATGGCGCTCGGCCATCTGCGCGCAGCGGGCCGGATCGATGTCTGCCACGACGAGTTCGGCGCCCGCTTCGGCCAGAAGGTCGCACAAGTGCGCGCCGACATTGCCGACGCCGAGCACCGAGACGACCTTGCCCCACAGGGTGCTGCCGGACTGGAAGGCGACGGCGGCGCGCATCGCCTCGAACACGCCGAGCGCGGTCCAGGGCGAGGGATCGCCACCGGCGCGGCCGGGCAGGGCGGTGCGTCCGGCGACATGGCTGGTGCGGCGGGCGATCGCTTCCATGTCGGAAACGGTGGTGCCCACGTCCTCGGCGGTGACGTAGCGGCCTTCGAGGCGCTCGACGGCCTCACCGAAGGCTTCGAACAGGGCGGCGCGATCGAACGTACCGGCGGGGCGGCGCAGCACGGCCTTGCCGCCGCCGAAGGGCAGTTCGGCCATGGCGTTCTTGTAGCTCATGCCTTCGGCCAGACGCACGGCATCGGCCATGGCGGCGCTTTCGTCCGCATAAGTCCAGAAGCGGCAGCCACCGGCGGCGGGTCCGCGTGCGGTCGAGTGAATGGCAATCACGCCGTCTAGGCCGGCTGCTTCGTCGTAGAGACGGACATATTCCATCGGCGGCGTCATGCGGCTGGCGCGGGCGACCATTTTCGAACTCCAGTCTGGATGGCGAGATTGCCGCGGGCCTTATGACAGGTTCATGCGGGGCATTCTCACCTCATTTTACGTGTTTTCGGGCCATTTCCAAGGAAGACTGGCCTCGTAAACACTGATATGAGGATAAAATGACCGATCTTGATCCTTACGAGCGGAAGATTCTTCGCGAGCTTCAGCGCGACGCGAGTCAGACCACGGCGCAGATCGCGGAGCGGGTCGGGCTGTCTTCCTCCCCCTGCTGGCGGCGCATCGACCGGCTGGAGCGGGAGGGCTACATCAAGCGGCGGGTGGCGCTGGTCGACCGCAAGAAAGTGGGCCTCGATGCCCATGTTTTCGCGCAAGTGAAGCTCAATGCCCATGGCCGCGCCAACCTCGACGAGTTCTCCGCCAAGATACGGGAATTTCCCGAGGTGCTCGACTGTTACGTGCTGATGGGTTCGATCGACTTCCTGATCCGCGTGGTGGCCGCCGATATCGAGGCTTACGAGAAGTTCTTCTTCGAGAAGCTCTCGCAGCTTCCCGGCGTACAGGAACTCAATTCGATCGTCGCCCTGTCCGAGATCAAGGCGACCACCGAACTACCGATCTGACGAGCGGTTCGCGGTGCGGTGACCGGACTCTCAAGCCGCTTCGGCGGTTTCGGTCGCGGCAACAGTGCCGGGCGCCGCGCTTCGCAAGGTGCGTGCAGGAAGCGGCAGCAGGGTCAGGCCCGCTCCCGACAGGATCAGCGCCAGATCGATCGCGAGCGAGCTGGCCGGATGCGCGCCTGCCAGCAGCATGTGCCCGGCCCCCGTCGCCAACAGCGCCAGTCCCAGAGCGACTCTTGCGCGGCGCGCGGTCACGGCTTCGGGGCGGGAGGTCGCGATGGCGAGGCCGACCACGAGCAGGCCCCAGAATGCCGGGACCAGCGGTGCCTGCGCGCCCATTGCCGCGCGCAGCCAGTAGGCCAGCACGAGCGCCAGCGGGCTGCCCCAGATCGTCACCACCCATTGCGCCTCCAGTCGGGGCGAGGCTTTTCCGCGGGCGTGGCGCTTCATCAGCCAGAGCGTCGTGCCGGTCGATATGATCGCGCAGAGTGCGAGGCCGAAGAGGAACCAGAGAAGTTCCCCGGGAATGCCGCCGAAAGTGCCGAAATGCATCTTGTAGATCGAGGCGACCGCCTGCTGCCCGGTCCGCCCGTCGGACAGGCCGACATGGCCGCGATAGGTGCCCTTGCCGTCGAACACATATGTCTCGCCGTAGATCAGGCGGCGTTCGTGGTCGGCGAGGACAGAGATCTGCTGGCCTGCCGTGCCCGGCGTCTCGACCGTCACGTAAGTCACGCGGTACTGCGGGTGGTGCGCGGCCATCCATCTCAGTGCACGGTCGGCGCGGGCCATCGGGGCGGGGCTGGCGTCGGCCTTGGGCTCCATGCCGAAGAGGGGGCCGTAGGCGGCTTCGAAGTCGCCGCCGTGCCGTTCCGCCGCGATGGTCAGGAACACCAGTTGGCCGAGGCCGAGCATCGCGCCGGTGAAGCCCAGCGCGGCGATGAAGGGCAGCAGCCAGACGCCGAAGCGGTTGTGGAGGTCCGACCGGCTGAGCTGCCGCCTTCCGCGCAGCCTCATCCGGAAGGCGTCGCGGAAGATGCGCGGATGGGCAATCACGCCGGTCACCGTCGCGGCGCAGAGCATCACGCCCAGCGCGCCGGTGACCAGCAGGCCCCAGAACATCGGCAGGTGCAGATAATAGTGCAGGGCGAGGACGAATTCCGTCCAGGCATGGGCCTCAGGCGCGTCGTAGGCTCCGGCGGCATCGACATAGGCGGCGCCGTTGTCGGTAGTGACGACGGTGCGGGGCAGGCCCTCGGTCGGCAGGTGGATGAAGGCGTGGGTGGTCGGCTTGCCCTGCCGCGCGGCGATTCCCTCCAGCGCACGCTGGGCCGCCTCCGGCGTGATCGCGGACATTTCGGCGGCGGCCGGTTCTTCCCAGCGTTGCAGGTATTCCTGGAAAACCGCCAATGCGCCCGACAGGCAGACGAGATAGAGCGCCGCGCCGATCAGCAGCCCGATCGCCGCATGGCCGGACAGGGCGCGCTGCACCAGTCCTTCGGGCGGCTTCACCGTGCCAGCCATGTGATTCCTCCCAGCAGAACCAGACAGAGCGGGGCCGCAGCCATTGCGGTCAGCTTCCTGCATGTCATCTGCCAGCTTGCCACTGCCAGCCACAGGAGGGGAAGCAGGAAAAGCGCCAGCGCGGAGGCATCGGCCTCGCTGCCGCCGGAGCGGAACAGCGCCCGCTGCGCGGTCCATGCGAGGAACAGGGAGGCGGCGAGGTCGGCCAGGACGACGATGACGAACACGCCGAACCGCCGCGCCACGTCCGCCCAGTCGACCGCGCCCGGCGGCAGCGGTGCGGCGGCCCGCTCGCGCATGGCCTTGTGCGGCGCGGCCGTCGCGATGGAGGCCTGCGTCAATATCGCCAGTGCCGTCACCATCGCCGCGCTGGCCCCTGCCGTCAGCCCCCAAGCTCCCTCACCGGCGGCCAGCACGATCGCGGCCATGGCCATCGCTGCCCAGGCGATCGCCACTAGGCCCTTGCTGCGCTGCCATCCGTATCGCAGCAGCAGCGGCCCGGCCACGCAGAGCGCCAGCGCGCCGGTGAGGGTCCCCCCGGACATCGTCAGAAGCTGAAGCCCAGCGTCCCGCGAACCGTGCGCGGCGCGCCGTAATAGGCCTGGTCCCACTGGAGGCTGGTCCAGTACTTCACGTTCGTCACGTTATCGAGGTTGAGCGCCAACGAGACGTTCTTCGTGACCTGATAGCGCGCCATGAGGTCGACGATGGCGTAGCCCTTCTGCTTCATCGTGGCGTCCTCTCCCTCGGCGATGAAATCCTCATATACATGGGAAATCCGGCTCTGGTAACGGGCCGAAACACCCATGCGCAGCTGGTCGAGCGAGGGTGGCGAATAGACCGCGCTCATGCGGATCGTGTGGCGCGGGATGAAGGCGCGGGCGTTGTCGCCCTCGTCATCCTCGATATCGACATAGGCATAGCCGCCCGAGAGCTGCAGTCCCGGCAGCGCCTCGCCGGCAATGTCCACTTCCACGCCCTGCGATCTGGCGTCGACGCCGCGGTAGAACGTGCCGCCGAGGGGCGGATCGAAGGGAAGCTGTTCGGGGACGTTGTCCTGCCTGGTCTTGAACACCGCGACGGCGGCGGTCAGCTTGCCGTCGTTCCATTCGCCCTTGATCCCCGCTTCGTAGGTTTCGCCTTCGAGCGGGTCCAGCGGCAAGCGGTCCGATCCGAGCTGCACTTGCGGGCTGAAGATCGTCGCATAGCTGGCATAGGCCGTGAGGTTGCCGGTGAGGTCGAAGGTCAGTCCGGCAAAGGGCAGGAACCGGGTGCGGTCGAAATTGTAGGGTGTGAGGTAGGATTCGCCGGTGCGCTTGGCATTGGTGACATTGCCGCCGACCATCACTTTCAACGGATCGGCCAGCGAGATGCGCGCCAGGCCGTAGGCGCTGGCGATCTTGGTCTTGAAGTCCGCCGTCACGGCATAGTCGCCGAAGTCCGGATAGGGGAAGTTGCCTGCGAATGCGGTATTGCCGGGCAGGGCGATACCGATGGCGCCGGCATCCACCGATTCCTGCTCCACCAGACGCGACTCGCCGTAGTTCACGCCGAGCACCACGTCGTGCTCCTGCCCGCCGAGTTGAATTTTCCCCGTAACGTGGGCGTCGATGGTGGTTTCGCGCAGGCGGTCGAGATAGGCGCCGGGATAGGAGAACAGGCCGTCGCCGGTTTCCGGGTCCTGTGCACCATAGACGTAGAACAGCTTGGAATCCTGGTTCCGCGCGCGGCGCAGGACGGAAACCTTGGCATTCCAGCCACCGCCGAAATCATGGGTGATATCGGCGAAGAGATTGCGGTCGAGCGATTGCCAGCGCGTCCACGGCTGGGCGGAATTGGTCGAGCGGGCGTAAGTGACCGGGGTGCCGTCGGCATAGAGAAACGGCAAGGCGCCCCAGCTCACGCCGCGCGGGTCGCTTTCCTGCCAGGAATATCCGGCGGTGACCACGGTGTCTGGGCCGAGATCCGCCGCCACAACGCCATAGAGCGTGAACAGCGAGGAACGATAGTAGTCGAGGTAGGAATCACCCGTGTCGTAGGCGCCGACGAAGCGGGTGCGGATGCTGCCATCCTCGGTGAGGGGCGCGTTCACGTCCACGTCGCCGCGGACATGGTCGAAGGAACCGTAGCTGAGGCTGGCGAAACCGCCGAGGTCGCGGGTCGGGCGCTTGCGCACGAAGTTGATCGCGGCCGAAGGATTGCCCGTCTGCGAAAGCAGGCCGGTGGCGCCGCGCACCACTTCCACACGGTCGAACAGCGCGGTGTCGATCGTGCCGTTCTGGAGGCCGTAGCTCAGCGGCTGGCCGAGGCCGTCGAACTGGAAGTTGACGATGTCGAAGCCGCGGGCGTTGTAATAGGTGCGGTCGGTCTCGGCGCTGTCCACGTTCACGCCGGTCGCCCGGCGCAGCAGGGTGTCGACGGTATCGAGGCCGAAGTCCTCGATCTGCGCGCGGGTGATGACGCTGACGGCCTGCGGCGTCTCGCGCAGCGAAAGGTCGAGGCGGGTGGTCGAGGCCTGCCCTTCGACC
>NZ_CM145493.1:350000-1842724 GCF_055521635.1 Novosphingobium sp. BL-S-20
GTATAGTCGGCTATCACATAGCGAACGAAGATGTCTTACGTGACTTTCATATTGACCACGGCCTGCCAGTTCCGGCGGATCTTTGGGTCGGGCTTATCAAGGACCGACTTGATCGTATACCGCAGTCATTAAATGAGATTCTCGAAACCTACCGAACAAATCGAGACAAGTTGGGATGTCTGGCAGCCCCAGACAGCAAGCCAGCTTGGGATTTTCTCCTAAAGTGGCACTATAATCCCGACCCTGCTTTGCATGTGCCATATAGCCTACCAAACGGTCGAATTGTTTAATGTTAGCAATTGGAACCCCGGATTTACTAAGCGCAAGGGATAAAAACGGGGGTTGTCCGAAAGTCTCTTTTTTGGAGCCAGCTATCCAGAACCGGAAATTCCGTTGACGCCCCATTGCGGCCGTTTGATGCCACTGGCATGTGTGCGGCATGCGAGGTCTAGACAATTATCCGATTAGCGTTTCGGTCACAGCGGGCTGCTTAGCTTTTGTTCTGGCCTTACTTGCCCAAGCGACCATGGGCGCATTTGGGTCAATGCTCGGCCTTGCGCTCGCAGTCTTCTCGGTCAGCCTGTTCGCATCAGCAATCAGGCGCTCGAGGAAGCAGTAACGCTTCGGCGGAGCGGCAACTAACCACCCACAATTGCCGTTTGTCAGCGAGGAAGGGGCCGCCCGAAAGCGGCCCTTTTGAATGCGACTAGTCGATGACGTGGTATCGCGCCGCTGCTTCTGCCAACTTGCGGGAATAGCGTTCGGGCTCTTCCTCGATGCTCTCGGCCATCTGACCGCCAGACAGTTCGGCGAAATCAGGAAGGCCGCTCGCAGCAAGGCCGAGGATAGCCGCCCGCGTCGTCAATATCCCGGTCATTTGTTGCGCCAGATGTTGATTGCCACTGAGATGTGACCCGGGGTTTCCATTGAGAATTGACCCGGGTGGGTATGGGTTATGTGCTGCCGTATCCTGGCAGGTTCAAGATGCTGGCTTCTCCTTTCTGGCTTTTGGCGCAGCGGTGCTGGCACGGAAGCGGAAGCTGTCGTTTCCGGTTTCCAGGATGTGGCAGTGGTGGGTTAGCCGATCGAGCAACGCGGTGGTCATCTTGGCATCGCCGAACACGCCAGCCCATTCGCTGAAGCTTAGGTTGGTGGTGATGAGTACGCATCCGATAGCGGACGCAGTGGAGCTGGTGGTCAAGATGTGAGATTATCGGCAGCGCCGCGAGGAGCTGCCTATGGACGAGCAGGATATCGATACCGACCGGATTGATGAGGCGGTTCTGGCTCTGATGTTTTTGACGCTGCACGACCTGGATCGGACGTCAGGGACTTGTCGAGCCTGGAAGACCTTTGATTGGGATGCGCTGGGACGCTTGTACGAGCGAGGATTGATCAACAATCCCGTGAGCAAGGCGAAGTCGGTAATGTTGACCTCAGCCGGCCGTGAGCGCTGCGAGCGGCTATTTCATGGACTGTTCTGCGCAAGCCGCAAGGCCTCGGTCTAACGGTTCAGGCAGCGATTTCCTGTGTGAGCTGCAGCTGAGCGGCCTTCCAGTGCCAAGGGAGGAGTTCGTGAAGGCGGCTCTGGGGTATGTCGGCGATCCGGGCGAGTACGTCAGTGAACCAGGCGAGCGGATCGACGTCGTTGAGGCGCGCGGTGCCGAAGAGGCTGAACATCATCGCGGCGCGCTGGCCGCCACGATCAGAGCCGACGAACAACCATGCTTTTCTTCCCCGAGCCACGCTGCGCAGCTCACGCTCGGCGGCGTTGTTGGAGAGGCAGATTCGGCCATCAGCGAGGAAGCTGGTAAAGCCGTCCCAGTCGTTCTGGAGATAGGCGATGGCCTTGGCCACCGCATCGTGACGAGACAGTTTGCTACGTGTCTCGCGCATCCAGGTCTCGAGTTCGGCAACGATGGGCGCGGACAGTTCCCGGCGAACGGCGAGGCGTTCGGCGGCAGGCTTGCCGTTGATGTCGCGCTCGATGGCAAAGAGCCGGTCGATGATCTCGAGCGCTTGACTCGCCAGCGGCGAGACGAGCGGCGCGGCGCCCTTCTTCCGGCGCTTGAGTTGCTGCCTGATATCGACGAGCTTGAAGAATTCCCGGCGTGCGTGAACCTTATGTCGAGATCGACATAAGGCGCATTATCCAGAGCATGGTTTTATCTGGGGTATTTTGGGATATAGTCCGTGCTTGCCGGAGATTTCGGCGCGCTGGGCTCCAGATAAAAGCCGCGACCTTGCTGTTGGCGGCCGCCGCGTGCGGGGGCGAAGTTGCAGATACCATTGCGTACCAGGTCGACGATCGAGGACTATGTCGCCACACAGGAGTGGCGGCGCGCGCGACTGTCGCGCTGCCCGCTCCACCCGAACGGTGGCTGTGCATTTCGGCGTCACGGCAGCTATGCGCGCCTGACCAGCCCGGGTGTACGGATCGCTCGCTGCTATTGCCCACAAGGGCGCATAACATTCAGCTTGCTCCCGGATTTTCTCGCCGCTCGCCTGCCCGGTTCGCTTGCCGCGATTGATCGCAGCGCTGGGATCGCAGCGTCGGCGCGGAGCATGGAAGCCGCCGCAGACGCAGCACGCGGGCCCGATATTTGCCTTCCAGGCGCGGTGCGCTGGCTTCGCCGCCGTGTGGTCGCGGTGCGCAGATCCGTTGCCGCCGTTGAAGTGATGGCGCCCCGGCTGGCAAGGCCGGGCTTGCCGGTGGATGACGTTCCGGCCCTTGCAATGCTTCGCCGAGCTCTTTCCCCGCAGCTGTTGCACTGCATTCCGGCGCCCCTGGGATTCCGGCCTATCCAGAAGATTGGCAGTGGCGACGCCCCCGGTGGCTCTTGCCAACACGATGCGGGGCGTGATCACGCGTTCATCGCGAGCTACGCTTTGCCGATCGAGGTAAAGCCATGCCCATACATGTCGATCATATCGCCGCAGCCGACCCTGCCGCGCCCACCCCCGACGATATCCGCCGCATCTGGAGCGCGGAGCGGCGGCTTGGGGCAGGAACAACGATTGTCTATCTGAACCGCATCCAGCAGTTTCGTACCTATTGCGCCTTGCACGGCTTGGTCGAGCGAGAAGAGTTGACCCTCGAACGAGTTGGCCGGTTCATAGACTGGTATGCGAAGCGACGGGGTCTCGACCCGCTTTCTCTCCGCCTTTCCAGCACCGCCCTGCTGTCGCTCAGCCGTGTCTATCATCGCTTGGGGCTTGCCCCACCTGACTGGCGACCGCCTCGTCCGGTGAAGGCTCTGCTGACGCCGTTGCTCGCGCAATATGCCGCCTATCTGACCCAGCACCGCGGTAATCCAGAGGTGACGGTTCACAAGAAGCTGGGCCACATCGGCAGACTTCAGGATCATTTGATCCAGGCCGGCAAGGACTGGCACTCGATGCAGCTAACCGATGTCGACGCATTTCTGGCTGGCTGCGCCGCGCGATATTCCCGATCGCATGTGAGCGATCTCGCTTGCACGGTACGCTGCTTTTCCCGTTTCCTGCACTGGAGTGGCCAGAGCCCGGTCGATATCAGCGAGGCCGTGATCGCGCCCGTGCAACGACGGCACGAGCGACCGAGACGGTCCCTTTCCTGGGACGATGTGAAGCGGCTCCTGATGGCCGTGGACAGATCGAGTCCGTCGGGCCTTCGCGACTACGCGATCCTGCTGATGATGAGCACCTATGGCTTTGGCGCCGGCGAGATCATCCGCTTGCAGTTTCAGGATATTGACTGGGATAGCGGCACGCTGTCAGTCCTTCGCCCAAAGACGGGCGTCGCATTCACGCTGCCGCTGTTGCCACCCGTCGCCAAGGCGCTGGCAGAGTATCTACGCCACGGCCGGCCCGCCGATACACCCACCCGCCATCTTTTCGTGCAGATGAAGATGCCGCTGGAGCCATTCGTCGCTTCGAGCGCGATACGCCACATCTTGATGAAGCATGCGAAGATCGCGGGGATCGATGCGCCATTTCTGGGCAGCCATGTCTTGCGACACTCTCACGCGGCGCGCCAGATCGACCTTGGTGCGCGGCCCCAGGTGGTATCGGATCTCCTTGGTCACCGGGATCCAGAGTCGGTCTCGGCCTATGTGCGGATCGCCACCGCATCCCTGCGCGAGATCGCATTGCCGGTGCCAACATGACCACCGTCGTCGTCCTGGAAGAGTTGAGGAACGACGCCGCGAGCTTTCTGGCGTTCAAGCGCGCCATGGGCCATCCCTATCGACGCGGCGAGTTTGAGATCGAACGCTTCCTTCGCTTCGTCGAAGACCAGTGGGGCGACGATGTCGATATTCCGCTGGCCGAAGCGATTAGCCGCTGGTGTGGCCGCTTGCCCGACCGCAAGGCCGTCACGCTCGGCAATGAGTTCGGGGTCATTCGTCAACTTTGCCTGCATCGCCGTCGTCGCGATCCGACCAGCTATGTGCCCGAGCACGCCTTTGCGCCGGTGAAGGAGTCGACGTTCTTTCCTTATATTTTCAGCCGCGACGAGATCCTCTGCATTCTCGCCGCCGCGTCAGCGCACCAAGGCCGCTTCATATGGGCATCGATGCTGCGAAGGCTGATTCTCGTGCTTTACTGCACCGGCCTCAGGCTCGGCGAGGCGGTGCGTCTGACCATGGATGATGTCGATCTCGACCGTGGGACCTTGCTCATCCGCAACAGCAAACGGCGTACGCGGATCGTCCCCATGCGCGACGATCTTGTCGCAGAGCTTCGCCTCTATGTCGATGATCGATGCCGGTTACTTCACGATCGTGGTCACGTGGATTCCGAAGCGCTGTTCGTTCGCCTCAACGGCGCGCCACTCCATACCCACGCTGCGTCCGAAGCTATTCGCAAGCTCCTGCGCCGCCTCGATATCAAGCCTGCGCAAGGGCGCGTCGGAGCGCGTCCATATGAGTTTCGGCATGCATTCGCGGTTCACCGCCTGACGGCATGGGCGGAGGAAGGTGCTGACATTCACGCCAAGCTCCCTTGGCTTTCGGCCTATCTCGGGCACCAGAACGTCATTGGCACCGAGGTCTATCTGAAGGCGACGCCGCAACTCCTGGAACTCGCGAGCACGCGCTTCGAACAACATATGCGACACGCCCGGCAGCCACGATGAGTAAGGCCGGACCTCAGATGCTGTTCGCTCTGGTGGAGTCGTTCTTCTCCAACTATCTGCCGCGTCAGCGCGGCGCGAGCCCACATACGACGCGCGCCTATCGCGACACGCTCAAGCTGCTGTTTCAATTCATTGCCCAGCATCGCAGCCGCGAGGTCGCCGCGCTTGTACTGGAGGATCTCGATGCCGACACCGTCGCTGGGTTCCTCGATCATCTCGAGGGCGGAAGATCGAACTCCACCGCGACGCGCAACTGCCGCCGTGCCGCGCTTCGCAGCTTCTTCAAGCACCTCTTGCGCAACGATCTCGACAATGCCCTCCGTTACACGCAGGTGCTGGCGCTGCCGTCGAAGCGGGCGAGGCAAAAGCCCGCAACTTACCTCGAAGCAACCGACGTGCGGGCCATCATCGCCCATCCCGATCGGCGGACCCGCAGTGGCTGGCGCGACTACACGCTGCTGCTTTTCCTCTATAATTGCGGCGCCAGAGTGAGCGAAGCAACCGGCCTGCTGTGGCAGGACCTTCAACTGACGCCGCCACACCAGGCCCGACTACGTGGGAAGGGCCGCAAGGAGCGGTTCGTTCCGCTATGGCGCGAGACGGCCGACGCGTTGCGGCGCCTGCAAAACCTGTCGGGTGCCGCGGGTCAGCAGCATGTTTTTATGAACCGACACGGCCAGCCGCTGACCCGCGATGGAGCGGCGTACATCCTTACCAAGCATGCCTCGCCAGTCGTCCAGGATCGGCCAAGGTTGGCGCGTGACCGCATCACTCCTCACGTTTTCCGCCACAGCTGCGCCGTCGCGCTCCTGCAGTCAGGCACCGACGTGACCGTGATCCGCGATTATCTCGGTCATTCCAGCATCGCGACCACGAACCGGTATATCTCAACGAACCTGAAGATGAAGCGCGATGCGCTACAGAACTTTTGGAAGCACGCTGGCATCGAACCCGCAAAGGCCACGCCTTGGAAGCC
Organism: Novosphingobium sp. BL-S-20; assembly: GCF_055521635.1. Lineage (NCBI taxonomy): Bacteria > Pseudomonadati > Pseudomonadota > Alphaproteobacteria > Sphingomonadales > Sphingomonadaceae > Novosphingobium > Novosphingobium sp. BL-S-20. Next base: position 356,093 of record NZ_CM145493.1, read on the forward strand.
AAAGCCGGATCTGCTTTCGTACCTCCGGTCCCTATGATTTTATCATGAGGTCCACGCATAGCTTTTTCGCCGATCCCGGACGTCAGCATCGCGTGGCCCCAGATAAAACCATGCTCTGGATAATGAACCCAGCAATTGGCGCGGGTCATGGGTTTGTCCGTCCGGCCTTCCTCGAACAGGGCATTGAAGCCGGCATACCGGTCGACCTGGAGGATCCCGGCATAACCTGCCAGGTGAGCGCGGGGATGCTCACCTCTTCGATCGCTCGAGTAATAGCATAGCGCCACCGGCGGAGCCGTGCCGCCGAACGGGCGATCGTCACGCACATAATCCCATATTCGCGCTACGCTGGTCTTGAGCTTGGCGAGAAGCGGGACGGTGGTGTCGTCGGCGTGCAGGCGGTCTGCGGCAAGCCCGTGGGCTTCCAGCAGCAGGAACAGGGGCTTTACCGCTACGCAGATCGCGCCGATCTGATCGCCAAGGGTCGACAGGCTCAAGGGGATGCCTTCGGCCTCGAGCCTGTCGCGCTGGCTGTTCAGGGGCTGGTGCAGGCCGTACTTCTGGAAGGCGAGGTTTGCCAGGAAGTGCGGCCCGAACATTCCGCGCGGGGTTACGTGGAAGGGCGCGGGTGGCTGGCTGATCTTCTCGCACTGGCGGCAGGAGACCTTCTCGCGCACGGTCTGGATCACCTTGTGGCGGGCCGGAACGCGCTCGAGCGTTTCGGTGACCGCCGCGGGAAGCTGGCTCAGATCGTCCGAGCCGCAGCACGGGCAAAGGTCCGGCGCGGGGATGACGACCTGCTCGCGCGGGAGATCGGCAGGGAAGTCGCGGCGGGTGGATCGCGTGCGGGTGAACGCCTGGACTGTGGTGGTCTTGCCAGCGGCGATCTGGCCGAGCAGTTCGGCCTCGCTGGCATTGGCCTCCAGTTCCTCGAAGGTCAGCTCGAGTTGATCGAGCAGGCGTCGGCTGCGCTCGGAGCGCGCGCCATATTTCTCGCGGCGCATCTGCTCGTTCATCAGTTCGAGATGGGCGTTGCGAGCCCGCAAATCGGCGTTGATCGCCCAGACTTTGGCGGCCTCAGCCTCTGCTACCAGTGCCTGCGCACGCGCGATGGCAAGTTCAGCGCGAAGCTGCACAAGCTCATCGGATGCGTCGCTGGAGACCATGCGCGGATTATAACCCGCAAGTCCGCAGGAACCCAGCATTTACAGCACTTTTGTGCCGGTCCTGCTGCTATTTTGATGCAGTCGGGAATCACCCGACCTGTGTCGGTCGCCAGGTCTCCTGCGGATTGCGCCAATCCACGCCTTCCAGCAGGCAGGCCATCGCCGAGGCCGAGATCGCGATCGTCCCATCCTTTGCAGATGGCCAGACAAAACGCCCTCTTTCCAGGCGTTTTGCATATAACGACATCCCGAGGCCGTCATGCCACAAGATCTTGCACAGCGATCCGCTTCGTCCCCTGAAGACGTACAGATCGCCGGCATGAACGGCCTTGTTCAGCGATTGCTGGACCTGCAGGGCCAGCGACCGCATTCCCCGGCGCATATCCGTATGCCCCAGCGCAAGCCACACCCTCACGCCGCTCGGGATCGGGATCACCGGGCCAAGGCCTTGATGACGGCCGCTGCCATGGTCGGCGACGCCGAATTGTAGATGCTCACCCGGGCGCCGTGGGAAAGCTCGACCATGATCGCCGGCTGCCCGGGCGTGGGCACGGAGCTCTTGTCTTCCAGCACGACAGCTTCGATGAAGCCATGGTCCTCCTGCGACGCGACGAGCGCCGCACTCAGCTTGCGCCGCCAGGTATAGACCAGCGCAGTGGAGACGTCGTGCCGCCGAGCAACCTGTGACACACACGCGCCGGGGGCAAAGGCCTCTTCCAGAATGCGCTGCTGTTCCTCGGTACTCCAGCGACGGCGGCGTTCAGGCCCGCCGAAAACCGTGATCCGTCCCACAAACACCGCTCCTAAGTTCGCAAATAACTGCGACCTTAAGACCGATCCATCACTCCACCGGCAAGGCGCCGCTCAGCGGATGCGTACGGTGATGACGACGCTGGTGCGCTCGTACAGCTTGCTGAGCAGATGGAAGAGCATGGCTCCGCCCGATGGGCTGAAGGGCAGATAACCCAGCTCGTCGAGGATGAGCAGGTCGAGACGTAGCAGGCGTTCTGCCAGCTGGCCGGATCGGTTCATGGTCTTTTCCTGCTCAAGCGCATTGACCAAATCGACCGTGGAGAAGAAGCGGACCTTCTTGCGGTGATGCTCGACGGCCTGGACGCCCAGTGCCGTTGCGATATGGCTCTTGCCGGTTCCGGGCCCGCCAATCAGCACGACATTGTCGGCGTTTTCCATGAAGTCGCCCTGATGAAGCTGGCGGACGAGGGCTTCGTTGATCTCGCTGGCAGCAAAGTCAAAGCCAGCCAGATCCTTATAGGCCGGGAAGCGGGCCGCCTTGATTTGATAGGCGATGGACCTGACCTCGCGTTCGGCCATCTCTGCCTTCAGGAGTCCAGCGAGCATCGGCACGGCAGCATCGAAGGCGATTGAGCAACCTGATGTATGGAAATTGAATCTGGGCAGGATCACGCAGCATCTCGGCATTCCCATTTGATGTAGGCCTTGTTGTCGCAGGCCCATGTTTCGTCGATTTCGACCAGAACGGCGGAGACGAGGCGCAGGAGCGCGTGTTCGTTGGGGAAGACCCTGACCTTGACGGTACGGCGCTTGAGTTCCTGCTGGACGGCGCGCTCGATCGGGTTGGAGGTGCGCAGGCGGCGGCGGTGGTGCTCCGGCAGGGTGAAGACAGCCAGACCTTCGGGAATGGCGTTTTCGAGCCACGCGGCGAGCTTTGGTGCGGTTTTTCTATAGCCGGTGACGAGCTCTTCGAGCGCAGTCTGTGCCTTTGCCAGCGAGCCGGCGTTCCAGACGCTGCGCAGCTCTGAGCCGATGCGAGCGCGGATGGCGACGCCCGGAGCGTGATGGATGGCATTGGCGGCGAGGTGGAATTGGCAGCGCTGCCAGGTGGCCGCCCCCAGTACCGCCCGGCGAGCGGCACGAAGGCCCGCATGATCATCGGACACGATGAATTCGACGCCTCGCATGCCCCGCGCGACCAGATCATCGAGGAAGCTGCGCCAGTGGACTTCCGCTTCCGACAGAGCAACGCTGACGCCCAGCACCCGGCGGCGCTCGTCAGGTCCGATGCCGATCGCAGATAATACCGCGGCATCGCGCACAACGCCGCCTTGGCGCATTTTCTCGTACCGCGCATCGAGAATGAGGTAGCGGATCTCGCCGAGCGGGCGGGTCCGCCACGCCTCCAGTTCGTCATCGAGCATCGCTGCCGCGCGGCTGACCTGTGAAGAGGATATGCCATCGATCCCAAACTCGCGCAGCACCGCTTCGGTCTGCCGGGTAGAGACGCCCTTCACGTACATCTCTGCCACGGCCAGCATGACCGCACGCACCGACCGGCAGCCGCGCTCCAGTGACTGCGGGAAGAAGGGCTGACCGTCATGGCCGGCGGTTTTGGGCACGGCCACATGCACCGTGCCCGCTGGCGTATCGATCCGCTTGGGCTTGTAGCCGTTCGCATATCCGCGCCGGTCGGGCGTTCGCTCATAGCGCTGCGCGCCCAGGAAGCGTTCACGCTCGATGCGCATCGCCATCTCGAAGGTGCGCGCGAATACGGTCGCAATCCCTTCGGGGCCGTGTTCGATCAACTGTTCCAGAACCGCCTCGATCGCTGTATCGTCGCGCTTGTCCATTTCTCTTGCTCCATAGGTGTGTGGTAACTCCATGGAATGCTGAAGATGGGCAGCTGGTGCCGGGGCATGCCCCGGCACCAGCTCAGCGCGTCCGACACGTTCGAATTTCCAGACCTCTGGTTACACAACCTCGAAGGCAGGCGCGCCCTGCTCGATCAGTTCGTCGGCGGCCTGAGCCATGCCGAACATCTTGAGGCTGCGCAGCATGACGACGACCGCGGCGCTCGCGGGGTCATGACGCATGGCGAATATCCCTCAGCCTGTCATAGCGAACGACATTGGCCTCGGGCTCCTGCGCCAGGCGCAGCGCCTGAGGCGCATCGATCGGCGAAGCTGGAGGCGCCTTGCCGTCGATGAGGCGATGCAACACGTTGAGAACGTGGGTCTTGGTGGCGACACCGGCCTCCAGAGCCAACTCGACCGCGCTCAACACGGCCTGTTCGTCGTGATGCAGAACGAGAGAAAGTATCTCGACCATCTCCCTGTCGCCACCAGGGCGCTTGAGCAGATGGCCCTGTAACTGCCGGAAGGCTTCGGGCATCTCGAGGAAGGGGGCGCCATTACGTAAGGCGCCGGGCTTGCGCTGGATCACCGCCAGATAATGCCGCCAGTCATAGATTGTGCGTCCCGGCTTGTGATGAGAGCGCTCGATGAGCCGGGCATGTTCGCACACGATCTGGCCTTCGGCCGCTATGACCAGACGATCAGGGTAGATCCGCAGGCTGACCGGCCGGTTCGCGAAGGAAGCGGGTACCGAGTAGCGGTTGCGGTCAAAGGCGATGAGGCAGGTTGGCGACACGCGCTTGATCTGCTCGACAAAGCCATCGAAGGGCCGGCCCAGCGGCATCAGACAGGAAACTTCCTCGGCATGCACATCGGCCAGGGTGCCGGGCATGACGCCATGCTGGATATCACTCCATTGGGCGATGCATTGCTCTTCCAGCCAGGCGTTCAGCTCAGCCAGGCCAGGGAAGCTGGGCATCGGTTGCCACAACCGGCGCCGAGCGTCCTGGACGTTCTTCTCGACCTGCCCCTTCTCCCAACCTGAAGCCGGATTGCAGAAATCCGTCTCGAACAGATAGTGGCTGGCCATGGCGGCAAACCTTGCGTTGACCTGCCGCGCCTTCCCGGTCCCGATCTTGTCGACAGCGGTCCTCATATTATCGAAGATCCCGCGCTGGGGCACGCCGCCCAGCACCCGGAACGCCTGCGTCAGCGCGTCGAACAGCATCTCATGGGTCTGGAGCAGATAGGCGCGGACGATGAAGGCGCGGCTATGCGCCAGTTTGGTATGGGCGACCTGCAGCTTCGTGGGCTTGCCATCTAACACGGCATAGTCCTCGCTCCAGTCGAACTGGAACGCCTCGCCAGGCTGGAACATCAGGGGCACGAATGTTCCACGCCCGCTGGTCTGCTGCTCATATTGCAGCTCGGCCGCCATCGTCGGGCAAAAGCGGCAACCCGGTTATAAGAGCCATCGTATCCCAGCTTTACCAGATCAGCATGCAACTGCTTGGCAGTCCGCCTTTGTTTACGGGACTTCTTGGATTCCACTCGCAACCAGGCCGTCAGCTTCTCGGCGTAAGGGTCGAGCTTGCTCGGCCGGATCGGAACCTTGAAGCTCGGCTCAATCGCGTCAGAACGCAGATATTTGCGGATGGTATTGCGGGACAGGCCGGTCCGCCTCTTGATCTCCCGAATGGAGATCTTCTGCCGGAAATGCCACCGGCGGATCACACTGAGTAAGTCCATGTTGATCACTCCACGACCCTCCGACTGGCAGCCGGAGGCGAGGGAAACATGGGTCAATTCTCAATGGTAATTTATACGCCCCCCGGGTCACATCTCAGTGGCAATCAACAATCGGATGCCGCAGCGAAGTCATCGCCCGTCATCCTCGTTGCTATGCCCGCGAGGAGGTTATCTTCGACCCGCTCCACTATCTCCCGCTGATCGAGCAGAAGATCAACGCATTCGACCAGGCCGCCCCTTTGCAGGGGTGGGACCTGCCCGAAGCGTTCACGACACTGCAGCGGTTGATGGAAGGGCGCATGCACAAACATGGCAGGCGCGAATATGTACAGGTGCTGCGCCTGCTGGAAACGTTCGCCGTCGCCGATCTCCAGGCAGCGGTGGAACAGGCCATCGACCTTGGCGCCATCGGCTTCGATGCCGTCAAGCACCTCGTGCTGTGCCGGGTCGAACGCGTACCGCCCAGACTGGACCTGGACGTCTATCCCTTCCTGCCACGCACCACGGTCGAGAAGACCTTTGCCAGAGCCTATCTGAGCCTCCTGTCCGACCAGCAGGAGGCCGCATGAGCGATCAGGCCCCGGAGATTCTTCTCGCTCACCATCTCAAGGCACTCAAGCTGCCTACGTGCCTGCGAGAGCATCACAAGCTCGCGCGGCAATGTTGTGAGTGCTGGTCGTAATCTCCCCAAATGTGCTGGTTGAAAATTCCCCAGTTTGAGGACTGCGCCTGATCGGCATGGGGGCATGCCCCCATGCCGATCAGGCGGCACAATTATCCCTGCTGATGCCGAAGGAAGGGCGAGCAGGTGATAGGACTGAGGGAGGTCGTTTTGATCCAGGAACTCAAGAGACAGGGGCTGAGCATCAGCGCCATCGCGCGCCAGACCAGCCTCGACCGCAAGACCGTGAAGAAATATCTGGCCAACGGTCTGGAGGCGCCAACCTATTCGCCACGTAAACCCATAGCGAACGCCGTCGAGCCATATCGGGCCCATCTGCTGGAACGATTGGAGAGCTATCCCGGCCTTTCAGCACGCAGGCTGCATCGCGAAATCCGAGAGATGGGGTTCAAGGGAGCTTATTCCTCCCTGACCGAATATCTGCGCGAGGTCCGGCCGCCCGTGCCCAAGACCTATGAGCGGCGCTTCGAAACCGCCGCCGGCGTACAGGCTCAAGTTGATTTTGCCGAATTCCAGACGATCTTCACCAGCGAGCCTGGTGTCGTGCGCAAGGTCTGGCTGTTCAGCATGGTCCTGGGGCACAGTCGGTGGCTTTGGGGGCGGTTCTGCCCGAACCAGGGGCTGGAAACGGTGATGCGCTGCCATATCGCCGCCTTCGAAGCGATGGGGGGCTGCTGCAGCGAAATTCTCTACGACCGCATGAAGACCGCCGTCATCGGCGAGGACGCTGCCGGGGTGGTCACCTACAACGCCTCGCTGGTGGCGCTGTTGGCCCACTATGGCAGCGCCCCGAAAGCCTGCCAGCCTTACCGGGCCAAGACGAAGGGTAAGGTGGAAAGGCCGTTCGGCTATATCCGGCAGGATTTCTTCCTTGGCCGCAGCTTTCGTGATCTCGACGATCTGAACGCCCAGTTCGGCACATGGCGTGCCGATATCGCCAATGCCAGGCAGCACGCGACCACCGGGCGGATCGTGAAGGAGCATTTTGAGCAGGAACAGCCTCATCTGCTGCCGCTGCCCGGCATGCGCTACGACACGGTCCTGACGGTCGAACGGCGGATCAGCCGGGAAGGCATGGTCGCGGTGGCTGGCAATTATTACAGCGTACCCGATACCACTCGCCGCCGCGTGGTCGAAGTCCAGCATCACACGCATGAGGTGCGGATCTTCGAGGAAGGACAATTGATTGCCCAGCATCCCGTGATCGAGGGCAAGAACCGCAGGCGGGTCGAGCCCGGGCATCGCAAGGCACAGGCGGCGAAACCCGCACAACTCCTGCCCACAACCTCGGACAAGCCGGTCGGTCAGCGACCATTGACCTTTTACGGCGCCGTAGGTGATCGTCTGGCTGCTCTCAATGCCACAGGTGCTGCGTGATGTCCGTCTCCGACCGCATCCGGCAGAGCCTGCTGGCTCTCCACATGGCCCGTGCCCTGGAAACGCTCGATCACACGCTGGCCAGGCTGGAAAAGGGCGAAATCAGCGCGATCGAGGCCATCGACGACCTTCTGGCCGAGGAACTGAACTTGCGGGAGGGGCGGCGTATCGGCGTGGCATTGCGCACCGCCCGCCTCATGCCGGTCAAGACGCTCGAAAGCTTCGACTTCTCCTTCCAGCCTTCATTGGACCGGCATCGCATCACCGCACTCGCCCAACTCGAGTTCATCAACCGCGCGGAAGTTCTCCATTTTCTCGGGCCGCCCGGTACGGGCAAATCCCATCTGGCCACCGCCATCGGAGTGGCAGCGGTCAAAGCCGGGCGCAGCGTTTATCGCTGCTCGCTGGCCGAGCTGATCGAAGCGCTGACCAAGGCGGAGCGCGAAGGTCGTCTGGTCGAGAAAATCCGCTTCTACACCCGCGCGTCGCTTCTGATCGTCGACGAAATCGGCTACCTGCCCATCACTCCGGGCGGGGCTAACCTCTTCTTCCAACTCGTCAACGCCCGCTACGAAAAGGGCGCAATGATCCTAACCTCCAACCGCGGCTTCGCCGAGTGGGGCGAAGTCTTCGGTGATCCCGTCGTGGCCACCGCGCTACTGGACCGACTGCTTCACCATGCCGTCGTCGTTCAGATCGAAGGCGCAAGCTACCGATTGCGGCAACATGCCGATCTGATCCCCGAGCATACACGCGCCCACGCCAATCTCACCCCGCCGCCCGCTCCAAGGCGTCGCGGCAGGCCGCCTAAAAATGGAGCTGTCGATCATCTCAATGGCTGATCACCAAATCCGCGCTGGGGATTTTTGCACCAGCACTTCTGAGGAATATTCGATCAGCATTTACAAATGTGCCGCTGAAGGCGTCGATCACATCCGCTTCCTCGCTCGTCTCGTCGAGATGGAGATGATCGACAGGGAGCGTCGTATGGTCGAGCGGCGCATCAAGGCTGCGCGCTTCCCCGCCGTCAAAAGCCTCGACAGCTTCGACTTCGCCGTCATCCCCAAGCTCAACAAGATGCAGGTGCTCGAGATGGCGCGCTGCGAGTGGATCGAGCGGCGTGAGAACGCCATCGCTCTGGGGCCATCGGGCACCGGAAAGACGCACGTAGCTTTGGGGCTCGGACTGGCTGCATGCCAGAAAGGACTGTCGGTGGGCTTCACCACTGCGGCGGCGCTGGTCAGCGAAATGATGGAGGCGCGCGACGAGCGGCGTCTCCTCCGCTTCCAGAAGCAGATGATCGGATACAAGCTGCTCATCATCGACGAACTGGGCTTCGTACCGCTCTCCAAGACCGGCGCCGAACTGTTGTTCGAGCTGATCTCCCAGCGTTACGAACGCGGCTCCACCTTGATCACCAGCAACCTGCCCTTCGACGAATGGACCGAAACCTTCGGATCCGAGCGGCTTACAGGCGCGCTCCTCGACCGCCTGACCCATCACGTCAGCATCCTCGAGATGAATGGCGAAAGCTATCGCCTCGCTCACAGCCGGGCCCGCAAGGCCAAAACCAGACCCTGAAAATTACGCCAATGCCGGGGGGAGTGCCCCTCGGGCTACGCCCTCACGCCACTCCCCCCGGCATGTAACACGATGGCCTGGTTTTACGCCGCCGCATGGCCGACTTTTGCTCCGCCGTTGACAGCGGACACTCGCGCAATCGGGTCGCTCATGGACCTGCCAATGATGAATACCCGTTGAGGGTGGCATAGGATGCGCAGCAACCCTTGATCCGTGTCGATGTCGTAGTCTGCCAGATTCTTTAGTATCCCGCTTGCCGAGGCTAACCGTGAGTGCTGCCAAAACCAGGACGAATACGATGGGCATCTTCCTCTACCTCAATGGCGCGCTGACCCGTCACCACGTCCACCATGCAGTTGAAAAACTCTAAAGCTTCGTAAGGCGTCGTCAGCGGCAGTTGCACTTTTGCGCCGAGCAAGGCGTTCGACGCGTCTTCTTCGGTTGCATCCCGAAGTTGTATCAGCTGAACGCCCTTGCGCGCTTTGTAAGCGTCAAGCTCGTTGCCGATCAAATCAGCGACCAGTCTCACGAAATCCTGTCGCTCAGGCGCTTCCGGATTCACACGCAGGAAGTCCTCAATCGAGATGCTCGTGACTGCGCCGCCTGATGCGCGGTTTGCTTCATGCACCACCGTGGTTGTGTCGGGACCGTTTCCACGGGCCAGATACCATTGATCGCCGTTGGAGCTGAGGGAGAATTGCAGCATCGGATGGGTCATGGCTAATTCAACTCCGCGGGTGAAGCGCTGGAAAGGGGGCCGCTCGTCATCACCACGGCCCTCGTGCGCGATAAAAGGGGTAGCGCCGGACGATGCCGGCAATCAGCTTTCCCGAGAAAACCTGACGCATCTCCTCTGCCTCTTCGAGCCTGACGCAGACAAGATGAGTGCCGCCGCTCGGGAGCGGTTCGATCGCACTGATCGACACGTGGTGTTCGGCGCATTGCCGCTCCACGTCTGCCGGGGGGAGATCAATGTTCAGCAGGCGGCTCATGATCTGATCCCGAAATCGCAATCAATCCATAAATCCAGGTTGTGCGAGCTCCTGACCCAGCCGTCCGCTGCGTCCGCTCCAATACCGAATTGATGGTTGCTGATCCGGTACGCGGTGACGGCAGCTGCGGCGAGGTGTCGCGTTTTTGCAAGACGCGTTCCGGCAACGCTTGCGCGCATGAGCGATAATTGGTGCTCGAAGTACTGGCGATTGAGATCCATGGTAAATCCCCCTTCTTGTAAGCGGGAGCACTATTGTCTCTCAGCCGCCGGCGCTTATTTTCCGATGCCAGCGATTTTGATTACATAGGAATCAAAGTTGATATTTCAACAGCAGGCCTTTCACGATCGCATAAAATGCCATAGCCGCCACGAAATTTGGTAAAGCTCATTCCAGAATTATTCTTATTTTTATGCCATGTGGCGCCATAATTCTGGTGGTGGTATGTGCAATAACGCGCTTTGCGTCATAAAAAACAGGGCCTCGGGCTGCCTCGATTCACTCAGTGCCCCACTAAGACCGAGGTTATCGCTTTTGCCCCGGTGTCCAAGGCCTTAGCTTTCCGAGCATCTTCGGTCTTCTGGGCTCGATCGGCCAATTCGGTCCACGCGGACACGGCTCGCAGACATCGATCACGCACCTGTGGCAGGCTTGCGGCATCCGCTGCAATTGTCTGAAGATCTGCTTGTTCGCGATAAAATGCCAGCGACGACATAAATTTACTCCTGCGCCCGGCGACCAAGATTGGCGGACCTGGTAATGCTCCGCCAATCTCGTTTATTCAGACCGACTGGAGATTGACGGCCGAGGTCTTGCCGCGACGGTCGGTTTCCAGTTCGTAGGACACGCGCTGATCCTTGTTCAGGGTCCGCATGCCCGCGCGTTCGACCGCGCTGATGTGAACGAAGGCGTCATCCCCGCCCGTTTCGGGAGCGATGAAGCCGAAGCCCTTGTCAGCGTTGAAGAATTTTACGGTGCCGGTGATCATATGGGTATCCTTTGCCCAATGCAGTATGACGGGCATGCGCCAATCGCGGCGCATCCCGGCTTCGTGAGGCTAGTAAAGGACAAAGGGGAGCCTTGGCGGCCCAATATCCGTCGCAGGCGACGTTTCAGCTTGGTTCTTGTACGCGCTTTTAAAAAAATAGATAGTGGCGACTGGGTTCTCATCCAAAAATGAATCCGGAATGTCATATCGATGTGATACATGACATCATGAATTCCGCGCAAATGCATGATTGCCCTTTGGGGATCGAAATCGACGACATCGACTTCGTGGGGCACGTTAATAATTCCATATATTTGAAATGGGTACAGGCAGCTGTCATCCAACATTGGCAGAGGGTCGCATCTCCTCAGGCGATTACAGAATATCTATGGATCGCGCTCAAACATGAGATCACGTACCGCAGACCGGCATTCCTTCGCGACCAGCTGACGGCCAATGTGGTGCTGGAGCAGGTCCGGCGGGAAAGCGCATTCTACGAAACGGCGATCCGGCGCGGCAGCGAAGTGATTGCCGAGGTGAAATCGCGCTGGTGCTGTGTTGATGCCGTGACACAGCGTCCGGTCCGGGTGTCAGCTGCCGTAATAGCATGTTTCTTTCCCGAAGCCGCCGATGAGCAGACCGCTCCAGCATTACGGTGACGCGAGGCCCAACCTGTCTTCGTCGGTGTAGATGTCGAACCGGGAAAGTGTGACACGTCCGAAGGTCATCGTCAGTGCCGCATCAGCCGCATCACGTCCTCGCGCCATCAATATTCGCCCGCTACGAGGGCGGTTGTGCCTTGCATCGAAGACATACCAGCGATCGCCCAGCCACACTTCGAACCATGCCGAAAAATCCATTTCGCCTAGTGGCTTTGGCAAGTCCATGTCACCGAGATATCCTGTACAGTAGCGTGCGGGTATGTTCATGCAGCGGCACAGCGTGATCGCCAGATGGGCAAAGTCGCGGCAGACACCTTCGCGCTCCTCGAACACGTCCCGCGCTGTCTTTGTCGGCCGCGCCTTCATGTAGTCGAAGCGGACGTGACGATGTACAAAATCCACGATGCCTTGGACCAGTGCCCAGCCCCGAGGGGTTTTGCCGAACAGATCCCATGCCACTTCGCTCAGCCGGTCCGTCTCGCAGTAACGGCTCGCCAGAAGGTAGAGCATCACATCGTCTGGCAAAGCCTCGATCGATGATTGCAATGCCTCCGGTGCCACCGGGTCAGGCTGGAAATCATCCTCGATGACAAAACCGCAGGACAGCGTCAGGCCGCCGGCCGGAATGGCGAGGCGGGTACAGATGTTGCCAAAGCTGTCGATGTAGTCATAAACCGGGACACCTGGCGTCGTGAACAAGCGCTGCGGCGTGCGCAGATCCTTGTTGCGCGAAGCATGGACGCTCAGGTGCGCCAGCATCGGCACAGGCTGCTCACAGGTGAAAGCGATATCGTATCCCGCGCGGATCAGCATGCAGGCCTAAGGTTCGCAAGGGCGCGCTCCACCCGGCCCAGTCCCTCCGCGGATTCCACGGCGAGATCAAGCGGTCGTCCGCCGAGCTTGCCGCAAGCCGTGTTGAGATAGGCGATGGCCTTGTCCCGGCTTCCGAATGCTTCAAGCGCCAGCCTCGTCACCAACCCCTGGCGACTTGCCGCATCTGGCGCCAGTTTAGGGCGATCCGACCAGCGCACTTTCGCGCGAGCAGGCCGAGCGGGCTTTTCGTCGCTTGCCATTTCGAATTTCCTACTGATACGGCCGCACCCGACGCGCGGCGATCTTCCAGAGCATACTGGTTATCTGGGCCTGTCCGATTGAGGAGCCGGTTGCGATCTCAAGCACGGTGCATGCGTGATCGGGGACCGGACCGAGCAGGAAATCCCGTGCGGCCACGCGGCCGCCCAGCAGTGTAAACGCAAGATCGGATATCTCGCTGCGCCGCCGAAAGGTCAGATCGTCTCTCGGCATGCGATGCCATTGACGTCCGCACGGCGGGATATCCGTCGGGCGCGACCTCAGGCAGGCAAATTGGTTCCGCGATGGCCAGTTCATGACCATTGGGGGTAGGCCGCCACCCCATGTCCTTTTGCAGCCGGGCGATCATGGTTGCATAATGGCGCATCAGATCGAACCGCGACCCGGCATCACGGTTGCGCTTGCTGCGGGCGGTAAATTCGATGAGCGCGATCTGATGGTGATAAAGTAGCTGATTGAGATCCATGCGGACTCTCCTTTTTGCGGGAGCACGCTTGGTCTCTCAGTCGCCGATATGCAAAAATGACCGGCAATATTTTCCTTCTACAGAATTTCACCGTACTCGGCGAGAGGATTCCATGAACTGATCAAATATTTAAAAATTATCACCGGCATTGAAGAATTTATTTTATCATGTATAAGGATTTTGAATCGTCGCTCTTGACGAATTTGCGCCTGCTCGCGCAGGATTTTTCAGCCATCAGCTTGGCTCTCATGACCGCCGCTTTTGCGCATGCATGTCGGCGGGTGCCCTCGATTTCGGGACACCGTGGATCGACCAAAGAAGAGTCGCTGACGGAAGGCTTTGTCGAGGAAATCCATTCCCGATCGGCCGCTTCGTGGTTCTGCTCGATAATGAGCACAAGATCATCGCCTACTGCGGGCAAGATGCGCAGGTCTGCATCCGCTCGATGGAAGGAGATCGCGTACATGTCGAAATGACGCCTTGCGATCTTTCGAAGGGCCGGATCGCGTTTCGTGAAAGGGCGCCGGAGCAAGCCGGAGAACCGCCGAGACGGCGCAGCGGTTTCAGAAGATAAACGCGGAAAAATCCGCACCATAGGAAAACATGCATATCAACATCAAAGGCGCGGAAAAGCGTCCCGACAATGCCATCTACCAACCAGCCGCCGGACATAACGGTCCGGTTCAACGGCCCACCGGCCTGCTAAGCCGGGATCGATTGCGGCGTCTTGTCGCTGCCATGGTCGATTGATCCGCACCCGGCTTCAGCCGGCGCACCCTCTCGTCAGATGGGCCGTATCCAAATCTGCTATATGGACGTCGCAAAGACCTGCGCGAGCGCGACTCAAGAGAGAACGTTCGCTAATGCTTCCGTGAGTGCCCGTTCGAGGTATGGTTTTTCAAGGAAGATAGCGCCGGCAGGCAGCTCGTGCAGTGCCAACGGCCTTCGGCCCGAAGTGATAATGATGCCGATCATCGGCCAGCGAGCCTGTGCTTCAAAAGCCAATGCTAGGCCGTCGATCGGGCCCGGCATGTCTATGTCGGTAAAGAGGATCGCGATCGGAGGGTTTTCCACGAGGATTCTGAGAGCACATGTAGCGTTCGCTGCTTCTCTCGTAATGAATCCCGCGCTTTCGACCATCTCGCAGGCGGCCAGCAAAATAATGGGTTCATCCTCGACAACGAGGACAATCGGTAGAGGCGGCATGAAAAGACGGCTTTCTGCGGGGCGCAGCAGTCAGCCCGGCTTGCCGTCCCGATTTCATGGGCCGAGGCTCGCAGGCTCCGATCGAACCCAATCAGCAAAACAGCGACAAGGCCTATGAGTTCCAGTCTCCTTTAAATATTCGGCCAATTTGCAAATATGTCGCGGCGCGCAGAATGACGAAGCTGACCTACCGCACTTGGGAGCGCGAATTGGCTGTTGAACGGCGATAATGGTCGCGCCTGCTTTGAAGCGTTCTACCCTGAGGCCGTCAGGGCCACAGGAGATGTGTCATGGGATTATCAGAATTTGATCCCGCTGCTCGCGAGAGGGTGTCTTGGAACGCCGGGCGCAAAGTTGGTGCGAAGCGAGCGCTCAAACCCCATCAGATATGGGCGATCCGCTTCTTTCTCGACCAGCATGGGCGGGTCCGCGACCGGGCTCTCTTTGACCTTGCCATCGACAGTAAGCTTCGTGGATGCGATTTGGTGAAGATCAGGATCAGCGATATCGTTTGCGATCGGAAAATTCGAACACGGGCTACGGTCGTACAGCAGAAGACGGGCAGGCCGGTTCAGTTTGAACTGATGACCGATGCCCGCGCTAGCCTACTCAAATGGCTCGAACTCCGCGGTGGATCCTTGGAGAACTTTGCTTTCCCTAGTCGCACCAATCACGCTGCCCACATAAGCACCCGGCAATATGCTCGTCTTGTCGACGAATGGGTTACCGGGATCGGCTTGCCCGGCGAAGACTATGGCACTCACTCTCTACGCCGAACGAAGGCATCGATCATCTACAAGGCGACTGGAAATCTCCGCGCTGTCCAGATTTTGCTTGGGCACACGAAGATTGAGAGCACGGTCAGATACCTCGGCGTGGACGTGGAGGATGCTTTGCCCCTCGCAGAGTGCACTGAGATCTGAAATTGTCTGGCTCCTTGCCATTGCAAGGAGCCAGACCCTCCAGCGTGGCAGCTGATCTGCGCCCATTCCCGCCGTTCGAGAGCGATATTCTCGCTCCCGGAAGCGGATATTTGGATCATGATTTGGTTTGGGACGAAGCTGTCACTCCCGCAGCTTCCCTTGCTCAAACATGGGAGGCCCAAAGTCGAGGCGATGCCTCCCATGCAGCCGAGTTAAATCAATGTCCTATGACCGCCATACCTCCCATGCGGCTTCCTGCGGGAAAGCCGTGCGTACTTGATGACCATGCCATCATGAAACCAACGCATATCAACGCGAGCATGGCCCAGGGAAATGCTGCGACACCCCAAACCTCAAGCATAAAGCCGCCAGCAAGGCCGCCCGCTGCGATCGCACCGTTCCAGGCAACGACATTCATCGACAGAGCCGTGTCCGCGCTGTCGCCGGCAGCATCTGCCAGGGCGGTCTGAAGTAAAGTTGCTGCGCCGCCAAAGGTCAGCCCCCAGATCGCAGTGCATGCGTATATAACGATGACGGATCTAGCGCCTAGCACAAGCGTCACCGTGACCAGCGCGAACAGAGCAAGACTGGCCAGCACGGTCGACCGCAGAAAATGGTCTACCAGCTTCCCGGTCAGCCATATTCCGACCAAAGCTGTCATGCCAAATGTGAGCAGGACGAGATCCACATGGTCTGCCAGACCAGCAGGCGTCACGAACGGCGCCACGTAGGTATAAAGGATGTTGTGTGCGAGCATCCAGCTGGCGACGACGCCCAGGACGGGACGGACTCCTGGGGTAGTGAGAACGCGGTGAAGCGGCATTCGCGCACTGCGGGCTTGGCCGGGATAATCGGGAACCTTCGCCAGAACCCACAAGATCAGCACGATCGTTAGCAACGACATGACACCAAAGGCAGAACGCCAGCCGACTGCGGCGCCGAGCCAGGTTCCAAAGGGAACACCGAGGGACAAGGCCACAGGCGTTCCCACCATGGCAATCGCCATCGCTCGGCCCTGTTGTTCAGGTGTAACCATCCGGCGCGCGTATCCCGCCAACAGGCTCCAGGCCAATCCCGCCGACATGCCGGCCATGAACCGGGCTGCCATCGTGAGCAGTATGTTATGTGAAAGTGCAGTGATCGAGTTGAAGACGAGGAAACCGACAATCGTCAGCAACAATACGCTGCGCCGCCGCCACCCCTGCGTCGCGATGCTGAGGGGAATGGCAGCGATCAGTGAGCCGATCGCATAAGCGGTAACAGTTTGGCCCGCGAGCGCTGATGAAATGTCCATGCCCGAGGAAATTTGCGGCAGCAGTCCGGCCGGCAGGGTTTCGGTGGCGATGCAGATGAAGCCAGTCATCGCCAGCGCTAGAAGTGCGGAAACTGGCATGGGACCGCTTGCCCGGTTGAATTTTTCGTTCGCCATGGAAGCCTTCACATTTATGGATTGATCGATCCACAACTACGCAGGTGACAACCGGATGGCAATGATTTATAGAATGGTCGATCCATAAATGAGGATGGCATGCCCCGCACAGGACGCCCACGCACTTTTGACCGAGACGCCGCCATCGATGCGGCCATGATGCTTTTCTGGGCCCAAGGTTATGAGCCGACATCCTTGTCGCAGCTCAGGTCCAGCATGGGAGGGCTATCGTCGGCCAGCTTCTATGCGGCTTTCACGTCAAAGGAAGCGCTGTTCCAGGATGTCGTGGACCGTTATATCGGATCCTACGGTCAAGTGACCGCCAGCCTCAAGGACGATACGCTCGCCCCGCGCAATGCGATCGAGACGGCACTGCGCAAATCCGCCGCTATGCAAACGGCGCAATCGCATCCCCCAGGCTGCTTGATCATGCTCGGTGCCAGCAACTGCTCGCCAGAAAATCGGCAGGTCGAGGCGATCCTGGTGCAGGAGCGTCAACGCAACCGCCAAGGGATCGAACGGCATGTTGAGAGAGCAAAAACGGAGGGAGAGTTTTCACCAGGTACTGACACGGCCGCAATGGCGGGGATGTTTAGCACCTTCCTGAGCGGCA
This sequence comes from Novosphingobium sp. BL-S-20, assembly GCF_055521635.1. Taxonomy (NCBI): domain Bacteria; kingdom Pseudomonadati; phylum Pseudomonadota; class Alphaproteobacteria; order Sphingomonadales; family Sphingomonadaceae; genus Novosphingobium; species Novosphingobium sp. BL-S-20. Next base: position 373,628 of record NZ_CM145493.1, read on the forward strand.
TATCAGTGGAAGCCCGAGACGGCGTACCTTTATCGCAGATCGACGCAGCGATTACGTCGTTAATGCGGCTTTGGGATCAAGCTGCAGCCTGACGGTAGAAGGTTGATGCGTGACTGACGGAATTCTGCCGAGTGCGCCCTGATCCACCTTGCTCGGTTCAGAGGTCCGCCTCAAGGCCGGTCACAAACTTCAGGCTAATCATGAAATATGACCGAGTCCGACAACGGGTCGCGGCCGATCCTGGCTTTGTTGGCCGGTGCTTCCAGGTTCGGATAGCCAAACGAGATACCAAACAGCAATTTCATATCGGCAGGCACATGCAGCACGTTGCGCACGGTATCGGCATAGAGGCCTAGAACGGTCTGCGGAACACCCCCCAGTCCACGCGCGGCCAAAGACAGCAGAAGCGTCTGGCCGTACATGCCGATGTCACCCGCCACGCGGACATTGTCGCCGATCGTGGGCATGAACAGCAGTGCGACATGCGGCGCGTTGAAGAAGGAGAAGTTGATCGCCCCCGCACGACGACGGGCCTCGACATCATCGCGCATCACACCGAGATTTTCATAGTACAGCTTGCCATGCTCGCGTCGCCGTTCGCCCAGCCGACCGGCAAACTCCATTTCGTCCCATGAGAAATCCGGGGTGAGGTGGCCTGCGTCATTGGCTTCATGCAACGCGCGCGACAGTTCGTCCCGCTTCGCACCGCTGACGATATGGGTGGCCCAGGGCTGGGTATTGCAATTCGAGGGGACATATTGCGCATCCGCAAGCACTTCGTTGATCAACGCGCTGGGAACGGGCGCCGTGTGAAAGTCGCGGCACGAGCGCCGCATCCTTACGGTTTCAGCAAAGGGCAGCGTCGATCCGGCCACGTCCATATCCATCGTTTTTTCCTTCCGGTCAGTGCGCCGTGAAGGCGCCATCGACGGGCAACGCTGCGCCATGCACAAAGCTGGCGCCATCGCTGCAAAGCCACAATACGGCGGCGGCGATCTCATCAGCGCGCCCGAGCCGCCCGATCGGCTGATCCTTGATGACCGCGCTGATCGCCTCCGGGCTGCGCTCCAGCAAGCTGGACAGCATGGGCGTTTCGATCACGCCGGGGCACACTGCGTTGATCTGGATGCCGAGCGGGGCGTATTCGATCGCTGCGCTCTTGGTGAGGCCGATGACGCCGTGTTTTGTGGCGTGATAGGCCGCACGCCCAGCCTGACCGACCAACCCACCAAGCGATGAGCAGTTGACGATCGCGCCGCTGCCACGGGTCCGCAGGTGCAGTAACTCGTGTTTCATGCACGCCCAGACACCACGCAGATTAACGGCATTGACCTGCTTGAACGCTTCGGCGGTTTCATCCGTGATCGGCCCCGATGGCCCCTCGATTCCGGCATTGTTGAATGCCATGTCGAGCTGACCGTAAGCGGCTAAAGCGCTTTCCATCATCGCCGCCACCTGCCGCTCGTCCGATACGTCGCAGACCAGCGCAGTCGCGCGATGCCCTGCCGCCACAAACCGCGCTGCAACGGCTTCAACGGCGATACGATTGATGTCCACCAGGACGACCGATGCGCCAGCGGCGGAGAAAGCCTCGGCAGTGGCAAGACCGATGCCGGAGCTGGCCCCGGTGACGAGCGCCACCTTGCCGGTAAAATCAAAGCTGATGTTCATGATCGGTGACCTGCTGCGTTTCCTTCACGGATTGTTCGGTGACATTGAACCAGCCGGGCGTGGCTTCGATGATCGCCCAGAGCCTGGACGGGATGGCGAGGCGGGAAATGTCGGCAACTGCGAGCGAAGCGGCGATATTGCTGTCGCACCCATCACGCGCCTGCGCCACCCAGTCGGGGTCCATCACCAACCCTTGGCCTATGGCGACGAGGGCAAGGCCCGAGGCTATGCCCCGTCGCGCCTGTTCCGGGGTTCGGATGCCGCCCGCCGCGATCAGTGGAACACGGTGGGCGATGCGCTCCTGCACGAGGTCAACAATCGATCGGCCCGCGCTGTCATCGACCGGACGTTGCTCCAGCGCGTTTCCGAGCGATACATGGATATAGCTTACGCCATGCTCGACCAGTCGATCGATCAGTTGCAGCGAGTCCGCGATCCGAAGGCCGGTCGCGATGCCCTCATCGACGGAAATCCGATAGCCCAGCGCAAAAGGCCGATCGGCATGGAGCGCGATCGCCCCACGCACCGCATCGACCACCGCGAGCGGAAATCGCATTCGGTTCTCAAGTGAACCGCCCCAGCGATCCTCGCGACGATTGAAATACGGGGAAAGGAAATTCTGGATCAGGAATCCGTGTGCGCCGTGAAGTTCGATCCCATCGAAGCCTGCAAGGATCGCTCGCCGCGTCGCATCGGCAAAGGCCTGCGCGACCGCCAGAACCTCCGCGTCACTGAGCGCGCGCGGTATGCTTGCCGGTGCGAACGGTCCCGCTTCCCCCTCAACCGCGCTTGCCGCAACAATGTCGGAAACCAGCGCGGGCGATGTCTTCACGCCAGCATGGAAGAGCTGAAGAATGGCGGGAGCCCCGCCGCTTTTGGCTGCGCGCGCAAGGCGGCTCAGGCTCGGGATAAACCGGTCGTCATGGGCCGCAAATTCGCCGGTGAAGCCAATGCCATTGGCCTGCACATGAGTACAGCCGGTGATGACGAGGCCGACATCCCTGGCGCGTCGCCGATAATAGGCTTCCTCCTCATCGGAAACCGTCCCATCATCATTGGCGGCCCAGGTTGTCATGGGTGCCATCACCACGCGGTTGCGGAGATTGATACCGGCCACCAGTGCGGTGGCGTCAAACAGTGCGTCGTCGTTCACGGGCGATGCCCTTTGTAATGAAATGGTGGGGCGAGAGGCGACCGGCGCATGGAGCCGGTCGCGTCGATCGCGGATCGATCAGACCGTGTAGTCGATCTGGCTCATATGGGCTTCGCCCATACGGTCGCCGAAGACCGGGAATTTGGAGAGCGAAATGTCAATCTCCTGCACATCGGCGGCACTCAGTTGCACGCGCTGTGCGCCGAGATTTTCGAGGAGATGATCCACGTTGCGGGTGCCGGGGATCGGCACGATTCCCGGCCCCTTGGCCAGCAGCCAGGCGAGCGAAATCTGCGCGGGGGTCACGCCTTTCTTCGCCGCATAGCCCCTGATCCATTCGATGATCGGCATGTTGAGCGGCATGAATTCCTCCGAGAAGCGCGGGAAGCCTGACCGGAAATCCGTCTTCGCGTCATACTTCGTATCGGGATCGTGCTTGCCGGTGAGGAAGCCTTCGCCGAGGGGTGCCCAAGGGACGATGCCAATGCCCAGTTCTTCGCACGCCGCCATCACGCCATTCAGTTCGATATTGCGCGTCCACAGCGAATATTCGCTTTGCACAGCTGCCACCGGCTGCACGGCATGGGCACGGCGGATCGTCTTGGCGCTGGCCTCGGACAGGCCGAAATTCAGCACCTTGCCCTCTGCGATGAGGTCCTTGATCGTACCCGCAACGTCTTCGATCGGAACGGCGGGATCGACGCGGTGCTGATAATAGAGGTCGATGCGATCGGTGCGCAGACGCTTCAGCGATTGCTCGACGACCTTGCGGATATGATCGGGGCGGCTGTTCAGCGCGATCGTACCATCGATGGCGAACCCGAATTTGGTGGCGATTTTCACCTGATCGCGGATCGGCGCCAGCGCCTCACCGACCAGTTCCTCATTGATATAAGGACCATAGACCTCAGCGGTGTCGAAGAAGGTAACGCCATTCTCGAACGCTGTGCGGATCGTCTTCACGCCCTGCTCGGTCGGGATTGGGCCGTTGTAATTGCCGCTCATGTTCATGCAGCCCGAGCCGATCTCGGAGACGACTAAATTGCCTAGTTTGCGCTGTTTCATGGTTCTGCTTCTCGTAATTTGAGGGGTCTGGTGGCTGGAGGCGGCCGCCGGGCCGACGCCGAGGAAGGAACCAGCAGCGGCAGCGGTGCCGAGCATTGCCGAGGTGGCGAGGAATTGACGGCGAGACGGTTCGCGACTGGGCTGCGCGCCCGCGACCTCATCGTTGCCAAGGCCGGGATTTTCATGAGGTCTCATCGTTTGCGCCGCCTTTTAGTTGGGTCGTCGGGCGTCAGCTCCGATCTCAAACCAACAATAGGCATTGCATCGCCATATGATTATGGCGTGTAATCGTCTTGAAGTTATAATCTGGGATTATCAATGGCGCGCGAAAGCACGGATGACCTCTATGCCTTTCTGGCGGTTGCGCGGGAACAGAGCTTCACTCGCGCAGCGGCACAGCTCGGCATTTCGCAACCTGCACTCAGCGCGAAGATGACTGCGCTGGAGGCGCGATTGGGCGTCCGCCTGCTTACACGAACGACGCGCAGCGTCTCGACCACCGAAGCAGGTGAGCAGCTCGTCCGATCGGTTGGCCCGCATCTGGACGGCATCGACGCTGGCCTCGCGGCATTGAGCGAACTGCGAGACAAGCCGGCTGGCGCCCTGCGGATCACCTCGGTCGAACACGCATCGCAGACCATCCTTGCGCCAGCACTCGCAAAACTGCTGCCTGAATATCCCGACATCACAGTTGAGATCATCAACGACTACCGCTTGGCCGACATCGTGGCGGACAGATTCGATGCGGGTGTCAGGCTTGGCGAGCAAGTCGCGCAGGACATGATCGCGGTGCGGATCGGCGCTGACTTCGCGCACTGTGTCGTCGGGTCACCAGCCTATTTCGCGATGCATGGCATACCTCAGACCCCGCACGACCTGACGGCGCACCAGTGCATAGCATTGCGCCTGCCGACCTCAGGCGGTCTGTGGAGCTGGCCGTTCGTTAAGGACGGCCATGAGATCAAGGTGCGCCCGCATGGCCAGGTGGCATTCAACACCGTCACGTTGCAGCTTGACGCTGCCCTTGCGGGATTGGGGTTGGGATATCTTCCCGAAGATATCGTGCGGGATCATTTGAAGACTGGACGGCTGGCGCGTGTCCTGGCTGATTGGTCCGCGCCGATGTCGGGCTATCACCTTTATTACCCCAGCCGTCGGCAGCAGACCCCGGCCTTTGCGCTACTCGTAGATGCCCTTCGCTTCCGGGCGTAACCGGATGGCGGGTTACGAGGCTGGCAGGCGACAGGGATTACGTCAGTAGCTGCCATTCCCGCGAGTTGCTTAGGAATGGCGGCTTCGTGCAGTTTTGATTCTCGAAGCCGCCAGTCTGCAATCGGCCATACCGGGTCGTTCAGGAGAGGGCGTAGATTGGTGAACGGAAGGCGGCTTTGAGGGGGAGCAGGTGATGCGCTGAACGGCATCTCTGTCGGCGTACCAAGCATTTGCAGGGGGTAAGGGGCGGCGGCTGAGGGGTCGAGAAAGCCTGCCGCCGTTGCTGGGATCGGGTCGCACCTTCCAGCGCCCTTCTTCCTTCACGGAAGAAGATCACTATGAACGAGCAGAGCCGGCCAGCAATAGTCAAAACGGATTGCTGCTCGAGATGGATGCTACAGGTCAAGAGACCAGGTTTCGCTTCCGATGTCCTGCCCAAAGTGGCGCTCGCGTTTTGTCTCCTGCAGCTTGAAGCCCGAACGCTCGTAGAGCCGGCGCGCGGCAGCTAGTTGGCTGTCGGTCCAAAGGTCCAGCCTCGCGTAACCCGCGGCGCGGGCACGATCGATGCAGGCCTCGACCAATCGTCCGCCAACGCCAGTTCCGCGAGCCGCCGGCTCGACGTAGAGCAGGCGAAGTTTGGCTACGCCCGGCTCGGAGGTACGTACAAGGAAAATCGATCCGGCTATTCTGCCATCCAACTCGGCAATCCAGGCGGCTTCGAGTTCAGGGTCGAATGACTGGTGGAATTCGGCGAGGATGCCCGCAATCAGAGCCTCATAGCTGCCATCGTATCCATACTCGCCCGCGTAAAGGATCGCTTGGCGATGGACGATGAAACCGATGTCTCCAGGCGCTAACTTCCTCAATACCAAAGCAGGAGGCGTGCTAGCCTCAAGTATTTCCTGGATCGATCCCGCTGCGCTTAGGAGGCGGCGTCGCCGGGAAAACGGAATCTCCTGGAGTAGTTCATACACCCCCTCCTGTGCTGCATCCTCAAGCTCGGCGAATGCGGTGGTGCCTGCAGGCGTAAGCTTGAGCAGCTGATGGCGCCCGTGATCCGGGTTCTCCCGGCTTATTACGAGACCCCGCTCGCCAAAGCGCTTGAGCGTCCGGCTCAGCTGGGCTCGATCGAGATCGAGCGATCGGGCAATTTCAGCGGCGGTTGGTTCATCGCGATGGGCAAGCTCGAACAGAATTCGTGCTTCGCTCAGCGTGAATGGGCTGTTTGCGAGATGAGCATCAAGCAGGCCAAGGCGCGCGGTATAGGTTCTGTTGAAGCCACGAAGGAGCTCGACATCCTGAGGGGTAGGGGAGGACATTTATCCACTCGGCACATTGTTGACTCAATCAATATTATGCAAGAGTGTTGATTGAGTCAACAATGTGCCGAGGGTTTGGATTGACCGCGGTGCCTGCAAGGAAGCGGCGGCGTTTCTTGCTTGCTGAGTGGCTGCTTTGGCAGAACGTGACGGGGTCACTGAATGACGGCAATGTCGGCGGGCTCAGGCGACACTGACAAGGGCGGGACTGGTTGCACGCGCATTCAAAGCGCTCGATGACCTTTTCGGCCATTCCGCCCAATGTTTAGTGTCGTTTGTCGCTCTGTCTCCCCAGCGTTCCAGCGACGACTTCGATATGATGGGAAGGATGCGTGGCAATCTCCGCCGCTTCTCTAAATCCTTCCGTTCGAAGCCGTTTGATCAGACCAGGCCTGCGCCCTCGGGCGTAAGCAACCCATCGAGCCGTTCCAGCGCGGCCAGGATCATAGCCTGCTCCCAGGGGGCAAGGCCAGCGTAGCCCTGGCTGAAGCGCATCTGGAGCGGAAACGGCGATGCCTTCAGCTTTTCCCGGCCGAGTTCGGTGACTTGCAGCATGACCTGCCGCTTGTCGGTCAGACCGCGCGTGCGCGTCACGAGCTGCGCTGCCACAAGGCGATCGACGATGTTGGTGATCGTCGCCTGTCCAAATCCCAGGGCGCTCGCGACGGCGCTCGGTGTGATCGTCTCATGGCCTCCGATCTGCCGCAGCACCAGTGCCTGCGAGGAGGTCAGGCCCGTCGCGGCGGCCATTTTCCGGTTCTCCAGTTCGGCTGCATCGAGAATTTTTCGCAGGGCCAGAAGTGCCGCCGGTGTGAGATCGATTTCCATGCCCGACAGCTAGCTTTCCTGCGGGTTTGCGCCAAGTACGAAGATGCTTCGAAAATCGAATTAATTGCAGTTCCATGAAGGCATGAAAGCGGAATTTTCGGCTCCCTGCTGTTGCGCATCTCCTCACAATCCCTATGGTAATACGCGAGAACGACGAAGGACATGGCAACAGCCAAGCACGCGAACGTGCTTCGGAGGGTGAAGTAATATTTGATGATAATGTGAATGAAGTTCGCCCGCGGAGCGATTCCGCGAGCCCGATCCGCGTGCGCGACGAGGGCGGCGTCGCGGAGGGAAATTCCGGCACAGTCGCCAGCCCCACTGCCAGCCCCGCCATTGTCCTGCGCGAACCCATTGCCGAGGACGGCCCGGCGGTCTCCGCCTTGATCGCGGCCTCGCCGCCGCTGGACGTCAACTCGGCCTACTGCAATCTTCTCCAGTGCAGCGACTTTGCCGGAACTTGCGTGGTCGCCGAAAGGGAAGGCCGGCTGCTCGGCTGGATTTCCGCCTATCGTCCGCCCTCCCATCCCGACCGGATCTTTGTCTGGCAGGTCGCCGTCGCCGCCGAGGCGCGCGGGGAGGGCCTCGGCGGGCGCATGCTCGACGCATTGATCGCCCGCAGTGCTTCGCGCGGCGCGCGTGAGCTCACCACGACCATTACCGAGGCGAACTCGGCCTCCTGGGGCCTTTTCTCCGCCTTCGCGCGGCGCCACGGCGCCGTGCTGACGCGCTCCCCGCGTTTCGAACGCGATGCCCATTTCGCCGGAGCGCACGACACCGAATGGCAGGCGAGCATTTCGCCCCTGCCGTTCATTCCGTCCAACTGAACAGGAAATTCCTCCAGATGACGACGATTCCCAAGCCGAGCGCGCATGCGCCGGATACCAGCATCTATGACCGCCGCGAATCCGAGGTGCGCAGCTATTCGCGTACCATGCCCCGCCAGTTCGACCGCGCCGAAGGCGTCTGGCTGCACGACAGCAAGGGCGGGCGCTATCTCGATTTCCTGTCCGGCTGCTCCTCGCTGAACTACGGACACAACCACCCGGTGCTGAAGCAGGCCCTGATTGACTATATCGCCCGTGACGGCGTCACCCATGCGCTTGATCTCCACACCAAGGCCAAGAGCGAGTTCCTGCGCACTTTCGAGGAAGTGATCCTTGAACCGCGCGGGCTCGATTATCGGGCGATGTTCACCGGCCCCACCGGCACCAATGCCGTCGAGGCGGCCATCAAGCTGGCGCGCAAGGTTACCGGGCGCGAGATGGTGATCGCTTTCACCAACGGCTTCCACGGCATGACCCTGGGCGCGCTGGCCTGTACCGGAAATGCGGGCAAGCGCAGCGGTGCGGGCGTGCCGCTCAGTCACGTCAGCCATGAACCGTTCGACAGCTACTACGGGCCGGATGTCGATACGGCCGAACTGCTGGAACAGCGCCTGTCGGATCCGTCCAGCGGGCTCGATGCGCCTGCCGCCTTCCTCGTCGAGACCGTGCAGGGCGAAGGCGGCCTCAATGCCGCTTCGCCCGAGTGGCTGCGCCGGATCGCCGCCATCGCCCGCAAGCACGGCGCCCTGCTGATCGTGGACGACATCCAGGCCGGTTGCGGCCGCACCGGCGGCTTCTTCAGCTTCGACGGCCTGGGCTTCACGCCGGACATCGTCACGCTGGCCAAGTCGCTCTCCGGCATGGGCCTGCCCTTCGCGCTGACGCTGATGCGGCCGGAGTTCGATCAGTGGTCCCCTGGCGAGCACAACGGCACGTTCCGGGGCAACAACCATGCCTTCGTGACGGCCACGGCGGCCTTGCGCGAATTCTGGGCGGACCCGGCCTTTGCCGACGATATCGCCCGCCGCGGCGGCATCCTGGAACGCCGCCTCGAAGCGATCGCCGCGCGCCACGGGCTGTCCACCCGTGGCCGGGGCATGATGCGCGGCATCGATGTGGGCAGCGGCGAGGTGGCCGGAAAGATCACCGCCGCCTGCTTTGCGCAGGGCCTGATCATCGAGACCAGCGGCGCTTACGACGAGATCGTCAAGGTGCTGGCGCCGCTGGTGATCGACGATGCCCTGCTCAATGCCGGTCTCGATATCCTGGAAGAAGCCGTGGCCGATGCGTTCCCTGCGCTCGCCAACCGCAAGCTCGGCGTCGCCGCCTGAGCCCGATCCCAGCATTAAAGGAACATACCCATGATCGTTCGCAATCTCGAAGATATCCGCAAGTCCGACCGTCACGTCCAGGGCAAGGGCTGGGTCAGCGACCGCCTGCTGCTCAAGGATGACCGGATGGGCTTCTCGTTCCACGTCACCACGATGTTCGCGGGCGAGGAATTGCACATGCATTACCAGAACCATCTGGAAGCCGTGCTCGTCCTTCAGGGCAGCGGCACGATCGAGGATCTCGGCACCGGCGAGACCCACGAACTGAAGCCGGGGGTGATGTATGCGCTCAATGCCCATGACCGCCACATCGTGCGTCCGGTGGAGGACATTCTCTGCGCCTGCACTTTCAATCCGCCCGTCACCGGCCGCGAGGTCCACGACGAGAACGGCGCCTATCCGGCTCTGGCTGACTGAGGGAGGGGCAGGCAAACGATGCAGGATCTCTATCCCACCCGATGCGAAAGCGAACCCAGGCTCCAGCCGCGAGACGAACCCGTCGCGCGGCGCGCCTGGCACCCCGCCACGCCGCTGACCGCAACCCAGGTCGAACAGTTCGACCGGAACGGCTATCTCGTGCTGGAAAACCTGTTCTCGGCGCAGGAAGTCGCCGCGCTGCAGGCTGAAACGGGGCGCCTCCTGGCCGATCCCGCCGGTCTCAAGGACGAGACGGTCATTGCCGAACCCGGCAGCCGGGAAGTCCGCTCGATCTTCGAGATTCACGCCCAGAGCGACGTCATGGCCCGCCTTGCCGCGGACCGGAGGCTGGCCGGTGTCGCGGCTTTCCTGCTCGACGACGAGGTCTACCTCCACCAGACCCGGCTCAATTACAAGCCGGGCTTCGCGGGCAAGGAGTTCTACTGGCATTCCGATTTCGAGACTTGGCATGCCGAGGACGGGATGCCCGCGATGCGGGCGCTGTCCATGTCGGTCCTGCTGGCGGAGAACACGCCGAACAACGGGCCGCTGATGGTGATCCCCGGTTCGCAGGGGACGTTCGTGTCCTGCGTCGGCGAAACGCCGCAGGACCACTACCGCCAGTCGCTGCGGCGCCAGGAATACGGCGTTCCCGACGAACTCAGCCTGGCCGAGCTGGCCCATCGCCACGGGATCGACGCGCCGGTCGGCAAGCCGGGTACGGTGGTGGTGTTCGACTGCAACATCATGCACGGCTCCAACGGCAACATCACGCCGTTCCCGCGCGCCAATGCCTTCCTGGTCTACAACGCCGTGAGCAACCGGCTGACCGCGCCCTATGCCGCGCCCGCGCCGCGGCCCGAATTCATCGCTGCGCGCGATTTCTCACCGGTAGTGCCGATTTCTGGGGCAATCGAGGGACTTGTCGAAGGAGTTGCTGCATGACGGGAACGCACAGCGTCGAAAAGATCGGCGGTACGTCCATGGCCGCAACCTCCACCGTGTTCGAGAACGTGCTGGTCGCCGGACGCGAGGGCGCGGATCTCTACAACCGGATCTTCGTGGTTTCGGCCTATGCCGGGATGACCGATCTGCTGCTGGAGCACAAGAAGAGCGGCGAGCCGGGCGTTCACGGCCATTTCGTGCGCAACGAGGCGGCGGGCGCATGGCGAACCGCGCTGACTGAAGTTCTGGGCGCCATGTGGGCGCGCAATGCCGAAATGTTCGCGCGCCCGGAAAGCCGCGAGGAAGCAGACCGTTTCGTCGCGGAGCGGATTGCCGCGCTGGAATCCTGCCTCGATGATCTCGACCGCCTGCGCCGCCATGGCCATTTCCGCCTCTCCGAGCAGATCGCCACCTTGCGGGAAATGCTGGCCGGTCTGGGCGAGGCCCATGCCGCGCACTCCACCGCGCTGCTTCTGCGCGATCGCGGCGTCAATGCCGTCTTCGTCGATCTTTCCGTCTGGAACCAGGACGATCTGGTCGATCTCGACGAACGCATCCGCATTGCCTTCGCCTCGATCGATCTCTCGCGCGAGATGCCGATCGTCACCGGCTACGCGGGCTGCGAAGGCGGCATGGTGCGCCGCTATGCCCGCGGCTACTCCGAGATGACTTTCTCCCGCATCGCCGTCGTCACCGGCGCGCGCGAGGCGGTCATCCACAAGGAGTTCCATCTCTCCAGCGCGGATCCCCGTCTCGTCGGCGAAAGCCGGGCGCGCAAGATCGGGTGGACCAATTATGACGTGGCCGACCAGCTCGCCAACCTCGGCATGGAAGCGATCCATCCGCGTGCGGGCAGGGGCCTGCGCCAGTCGGGTATCCCGCTGCGAGTCCGCAACACGTTCGAGCGTCATGACGAAGGTACGCTGATCGAGGGCGACTACGTTTCCAAAGCACCACGCGTGGAGATCGTCACCGGTCTCGCTTCGATCCAGGCCCTGCAATTCTTCGAGCAGGACATGGTGGGAGAGAAGGGCTACGACGCGGCGATCCTGGAAACGCTGACCCGCCACGGCGCCTGGATCGTCAGCAAGAGTTCCAACGCCAATACCATCACCCATTACCTCAGCGGCACCGGCAGCGAACAGGCCGCGCAGATCGTCGACGACTTGTGCGCGCAGTGGCCCGGATCGGTGGTGACCGCGCAGGAAGTGGCGATGGTCTCGGTGATCGGCAGCGACTTGTCCGAGCCCGGACTTGTGCCTCGCGCCCTTGCCGCGCTGGATGGGGCGGGCATCGGCCTCGTCGCGCTCCAGCATCAGATCCAGGGCGTGGACGTCCAGTTCATCGTCGCGGCGCCGGACTTCGAGGAAGCCATCCGTGCCCTTCACGCGGCCCTGGTCGAAGCGGGCACTGCCAGCGACCGCGCGGCGGCCTGACCGGCAAAGGCGCCCTTTTTCCGCACTTCGGCGGAAAGGGCGCCGCATCGTCATTATGCTAAAGGCCATCCTTCCCGTCCGCAGCCTGCTGATCGCCATCTTCCTGCTCATGGCGGGCGGCGGGTTCCTCAACACGCTTGTCGCGCTGCGGCTGGAGCGGGCGGGAAGCGGAGCCCTTGCGATCGGCCTCGTCGGAACCGCTTATTTCGCCGGACTCACTCTTGGGTCGGTTCGCGTGCCCGCGCTGGTAGGACGCATCGGCCATATCCGGGCCTTTGCGGCCTTCGTCACGCTGCTCAGCGCGGATACGCTGGCCTATGCGCTCCACACCAACCCGGTGTTCTGGGGCGCGCTGCGTTTCTTCGATGGACTGTGCCTCGCGGGAATCTACGTCTGCGTGGAGAGCTGGCTGAACGAGCGCGCCGAACCGGATCGGCGGGGCATGGTGCTGGCCGGCTACATGATCATGCTCTACGGCGGGCAGGCGACGGGGCAGTTCCTCATCCGCCTGGGAGCGGGAGAACCGGCAGTGCCGCTGCTGGTGGGATCGATCCTGATTTCCCTGGCGGCGATTCCTGTGCTTCTGACGCGTATCACCGAGCCCGAAACCGGCGATTTCGCGCCGCTCCCGTTTCGGGAACTCTACCAAACCTCGCCTCTCGGCATGGTCGGTGCCGGGCTGACCGGCGTGATGCTCGGCGCTTTCTATGCGCTCGGCGCCGTGTTCGCGCGCCGGCTGGGCATGGATCTTTCGCAGACCACCCTGTTCATGAGTGCGGTGATCCTGGGCGGCGTGGTGCTGCAATGGCCGCTCGGCTGGCTGTCCGACCGTATCGACCGCCGCAAGGTTATCGTGCTCGCTTTCGCCGGGACGCTGGCCGCCGCGTTGACGATCGCCCTCACGGCGCAGGCGGGGGCGCTGCTGCTCGGGCTCGGCGCCCTTTTCGGAGGGCTGAGTTTCGCGCTCTATCCCTTATGCGCGGCCCATACCAACGACCACCTTGCGCCGGAAAAGCGTGTGGCGGCGAGCGGCGGTCTCGTGCTCGTCTATTCGCTGGGCGCTGCTGCCGGGCCGGCCACGGGATCCCTGGCCGTGTCCCTTACAGGCGCTTCGGGACTTTTCCTGTTCATCGCCGCCTGCGCAAGCGCCGCGCTTTCGTTCGCGATGCTGCGGCAGGCGAAGTCGGACCCCGTGCCCGCCCACCTTCAGGAAAGCTACGTCGGCCTGCCGCGCACCTCGCCACTGGCCGCTTCGCTCGATCCGCTCGCTTCGGAAACATCCGCGGCCCGGGACGAGCCCGGGGAAACAGGGAGCCGTCATTGAATCCGCCCGCCAGAATACTGCCCGCTCAAAAACAAAGCGCCGCGCCGCACGACTTGCGCCGAGCCATCTCCGCATCCGCCATCGGCAATGCCACCGAGTGGTTCGACTACGGTATCTACGCCTATGGCGTGAGCTATATTTCAGCCGCCCTGTTTCCCGGCGAGACGGCGGAGGCAACGCTGTTCGCGCTTGCCACTTTTGCGATCTCGTTCCTGGTGCGTCCGCTGGGCGGCCTGTTCTGGGGGCCGCTGGGAGACCGCTATGGCCGCAAGGCCGTGCTCGGCCTGACGATCCTGCTCATGGCCGGTGCCACTGTCGGCGTCGGTCTCATCCCCTCCTATGCCGCTATCGGCGGCTGGGCACCCGCGCTGCTGGTGGTCCTGCGCATGGTGCAGGGTTTCTCCACCGGCGGCGAATACGGCGGTGCCGCGATCTTCATGGCCGAATATGCTCCGGACGAGAAGCGCGGCTTCTACGGCAGTTTTCTGGAAGTGGGCACCCTGGCCGGTTTCAGCGCCGGCGCCCTGATGATGCTGGGCTTCTCGCTGCTGCTGGGGGACACGGCGATGCGCGATTGGGCTTGGCGCCTGCCGTTCCTGCTGGCCGGTCCGCTAGGGCTGGTCGGCCTCTACTTGCGGGCGCGCATGGCGGAGACGCCCCTGTTTCAGGAAGCCGAGGCGCAGCGCGAGAGCGGAGAGGCAGCACCAGCCGGACTTCGCCACCTGCTTTCCCGCTATCGCCGCCCCCTGCTGGCGATGAGCGGCCTCGTCATCGCCCTCAACGTGGTCAACTACACGCTGCTGAGCTACATGCCGACCTATCTTGAGCGCCGTCTCGGCCTTGCCACCGACACGGCCCTGGTCGTGCCGATCTCGGGGATGCTGTTCATGATGCTCCTGCTCCCGTTCGCCGGAGCACAGTCCGACCGCATCGGCCGCAAGCCGATGTGGCGGGCATCGCTGCTGGGGCTCACCCTGCTGGTCATCCCGCTCTACCATCTCATGGGGCTCGGCCCGGTACAGGCGGCGATCGGCTACGTCCTGCTCGGCCTCCTCTATGTGCCCCAACTCGCCACGATTTCGGCGACCTTCCCGGCCTTCTTCCCCACCTCGGTACGATTTGCAGGCTTTGCGCTGGCCTACAACCTGTCTACCTCGCTGTTCGGAGGCACGGCACCTGTCGTCAACGCCTGGCTCATCGATTTGACAGGCAACCCGCTGGTGCCTGCCTACGTCATGATCCTGGCCTGCCTCTGCGGCCTTCTCGCGCTGGAATTCACCCCGGAAAGCGCCGGAAAGCCGCTGCCAACGACCTGAAAAGGTCGCCGTCCCGATCCTTCTGAGGAACCGTCTTGTCTACCCGATCCCCATCGACTTTCCGTTTTCCAATTCTGGACCTGCCCTGGGCGAGCGAGCCCTGGATGCAGACGGGCATTGCCCTGCTGGCGCTGCTGGCCGGTGCGGCCCTGGCGAACTGGGTCGCCAAGCGGATCGTGCTCAAGGGCGTGCTTCGCCTGCTCGGGCGCAGTCCGTTTGAGGCGGAAGCGCGCCATGTCGGCGCCATCGCCGCGCGCCTTTCGAACATCCTGCCGACCGTGATCGTGCAAGTGGGCATCGCTGCCGTACCCGGCCTGCCGATGGAGTTCGTTTCGTTCGTCCACAGCCTTTGCGCAGTGATCATCATCCTGACGCTTGCCCTTGCCGTCACGGCGACGCTGACTCTCGGCAACGAGCTCTACCAGCGCCGTCCCGATGCCGGGAACCGGCCGATCAAGGGCTATGTCCAGGTCGCTAACCTGCTGGTCTATGCCGCAGCCGCGATCCTGATGCTGGCGGCGCTGATGAACCAGTCGCCTCTTCTGCTGCTGTCGGGCCTTGGCGCCATGGCAGCGGTTCTCATGCTGGTGTTCAAGGACACGATCCTCTCGCTCGTCGCCTCTGTGCAGATCGGCTCCAACGACATGGTCCGCGTGGGCGACTGGATCGAGATGCCCAAGCTCGATGCCAACGGCGATGTGATCGACATCGCTCTGCACACCGTGAAAGTTCAGAATTTCGACAAGACGATCACCACGATCCCCACCTATCGCCTGATTACGGAGAGCTTCCGCAACTGGCGCGGCATGTCCGAATCCGGCGGTCGCCGGATCATGCGTGCCTTGATGATCGACCAGAATTCGATCGGCTTTCTCGGTGAGGCCGACCTTGCGAAATTCGCCCGGTTCAGCGTGCTGCGCGATTATCTCCAGCAGCGCCGGGACGAAGTGCAGGCGTGGAACCGGAAACATGCTCCCAGCGAAATTCTCGATGCGCGGCGGTTGACCAACCTCGGCACTTTCCGCGCCTATGTCCTGGCCTACCTGAAGGCGCGGCCCGATATAGCCGACGACAAGACCCTGCTAGTGCGCCAGCTGGCGCCCAGCGAGAATGGCCTTCCGCTCGAAATCTACGCTTTCGCAACAACTACGGTCTGGGCGCAATACGAAACGATTCAGGCCGACATCTTCGACCATCTGCTCGCAGTCATGCCGGAATTCGGGCTGAGGGTTTTCCAGCGGCCAACGGGGGCAGATTTTACCTTTCTCTCGCAAGGTCCAGGGCGTAGCCCTGAAGGCAATTTTTTCTCGCCCGCCCCTGTATCCTTTCAGCGGAACCCCTGAACTATGCCCGCTCGCATCTCAATCCTGCTGATCGGCCTGGCAGCCGCCACCTGCTCGTTCATGTCCAGCGCCTCGCTTGCCCAGGTCCGTTCCTTTTCGGCAGACCAGGGAACCTACGTGGACACGGTAGAGCTATCAAAAAAGGCTGACCTCGTCGTGCTGGCGCGGATAACGCAATTGAAGCCGGTGGCGAGCGCTGCACCGGGCACACTGCTGCCAAATCATCGTCGCTACTATGCCGAAGCCAGCACGCGGGCGCTGCTATACGGCAAGAGCGGGATCGGGGCTTCGCTGCAGTATCTGGTCGATCTGCCCGATGCTCCAGCGCAAAGCGCTACGGCTTTTGTGGGGAAGGACGTTTTCCTTTTCGCATCGAGGGTGCCTGGCCGCCCCAAGGAGATCAAGCTGGTGGAACCCGCCGCGCAGCAGATTTGGTCTCCGGAACGGGAGAACCGCCTGCGCGGGGTACTGCGTGCACTGGTCTCGCCGCGTGCGCCAGCCCCGGTAACCGGTGTAAGGGAACTGGGCTATGTTCCCGGAAATCTTGCGGGGCAGGGCCGCACGCAGATCTTTCTTGATACGAAAAAGGGCCCGGTGACGATCGCCGTGCGCCACATGCCCGGCCAGCCCGAAACCTGGGGTGTCTCGCTTTCGGAACTGACGGGAGGCGATCTGCATCCCCCCAGCAAAGACACGCTCGAATGGTACAACCTTGCCTGCTTCCTTCCGGCGTCGCCACCGCAAAGTGCTTACGTCTCGGGCACTTTCCCGTCCAAACAGCAAGCCTACGCGGACTATCGCATGGTTCTGGCGGCACTGGGGCCATGCGAGCGGAGCCAATAGGTATCCATACATCGCATGGGCTTGATACCGGCGGACTTTAACCGAGAACCAGCATAGCATTGCTTGCGTTCCTGATCCGATCGGACAGGCCGAAACGGAGAGACGATATGGTCCAAGCGAGCGGGGCGGCGCTTTCGCGCGAAAGTACGGAAGCCCATTATCAGCGCTTGGCGCTCTATCGCTGGTGGTGCCGCTCGGTTGTCGGACGTGTCGATCACCAGATTGTCCTTGATCGCATCCAGGAGGACAGCGGCTGGTCTCCGCGCTATGCCTTCATGGTGATGATGTCGGCGGGCATCGCCGTTCTCGGCCTGCTCCTTTCCTCGCCCGCAGTCGTCATCGGGGCGATGCTGATCTCCCCCTTGATGAGCCCGATCCTTGGGCTCGGCTTTAGTCTGGCCCTCTTCGATTTCTCCGAAATGCGCCGGTCGCTGACGGCTCTGGCAATAGGCTCAGTGGCAGCTGTGATCTTTACTGCGCTCATCGTCGCGCTTTCTCCTTTACAGGCTCCGACTGCCGAAATCATCGCGCGAACCCGGCCCAATCTATTTGACCTCGCCGTTGCCCTCTTCGCGGCGCTTGCCGGAACATTTGCGATCATCCGGGGGCGCGGCGATACGATTGTCGGCGTCGCGATCGCGACAGCGCTGATGCCCCCGCTCGCGGTCGTGGGCTATGGCCTTGCAACCTGGAACATGCCGATCCTAGGCGGAGCCTTTGCCCTTTTCGTCACGAACTTTGTGACCATCGCATTGTCCGCCACGGTCATGGCGCGCTTTTACGGCTTCGGGCATCACCTCAGCAGCCAGCAGACCTGGACGCAGACGTTCGTACTGCTCTTTGTCTTCATTGCCATGGCAATCCCGCTCGGCATTTCCCTACGACAAATCGCCGGCGAAACCGTGACCCTTAATCAGACCCGAACGTTCTTGGTCCAGCGTTTCGGCGCGGACGCGCGCATAAGCCAGCTCGACATAGACTTCGACAGTGAGCCGCTGGTCGTGCGGGCCGTGATCATCGCTCCGCGGGCGAGCCTTGAACGATCAAACGGCTTGCAGCAGGATTTGACCGAGAGGCTTGGCGAACCATTGAAATTGCGACTCGATCAGGTCGTCCTGGAGCCGGGAGCGGGGGCCATCGATGCGCAGCGCGAGGAATTGCGCCAGGCAGGTGAGGCTGCGGCTATCGAGAGCCAGCGCATTGCTGCGCTCTCGCACGTTCTGGCGCTCACGGCCGGCATTGCCCCTGACAGTGTTACCATCGACCGCGACCATCACCGCGCCATGGCAACGGCGTCTTTCTTGCCCGGAGCCTCGCTGGCAACCTACCGTACATTGGAGCGCCGCGTCGCCGAGCAGGCGCAAGGATGGGACATTGTCCTGACCCCACCGCAAATGCCCTATCCGCCAATTGGCTTTATCAGCAATGGTGACCAATTGGACGGGCCTTCTCGCGAGGCGGTGCTGACTTCGGCATGGGCGGCTCAGCACTGGAATGTCCGCGCTCTCGCGGTTCCAGGTCTTCCCGAAACTACGCCAGAAACACCTGCGCTCACCGAGCGCCGCGCCCTCACAATCGCCGCACTTTTACGTGAAAACGGTATCGAACCCAAGCCTGCTCCAGCCGCAGGCAGCCGGTTTGTGCTCCGGGCCGCCACTGCTGACGAGGAAAGGCCTTGAGCCCAGCCCTTGTCAGCGCGCTGATCCTGCTCGGCGCACTGGTCCTGTTCGTCTCGGAGCGAGTGCGACACGATCTTGTCGCGCTGTTCGCGCTCATTGCCTCTCTTGCCGTGGGACTTGTGACGCCTGCAGAAGCCTTCACCGGCTTTGCTGACCCGGCCGTGATCGCAGTTGCGGCAGTACTTGTGGTTGGCCGCGCCATCGAGCTCAGCGGCGCGGCCGCTGCAATAGCGAGCAGGATCATTCCCCCGGGCGCACCATTCGCGATACGCCTTTCCAGCCTGCTTCTTGTCGGCGCCCTGCTTTCTGCGTTCATGAACAACATAGCTGCGCTGGTCATAACCATGCCGATCGCGTCGGAAATCGCGCGGTCTGCAAGACGTTCGCCCGCGGCAACACTCATGCCGCTTGCTTTCGCCACGATCCTGGGCGGCATGACGACGTTGATCGGCACACCGGCCAATCTCATCCTCTCCTCTGTGCGGGAGGCACGGCTTGGCGAGCCTTTCGGCTTCTTCACCATGACGCCGGCAGGCACTGCCGTCACAATTGTGGGTCTCGCCTATCTGGCGCTCGTCGGTTGGCGTTTCCTGCCGAACCGGGGAGTCGAGGTGACAGATGGTAAGGCCCCCTGGCGCGTTTACGAACTCGAAGTGGGCGAAGAGGCTTTCGATTTCGCTGAATTGCGTCAGCGCCTTCGTCGATCCGGCGCGCGCCTCCTTGCGACTTTTCGCGATATCGAGCGAGTCGAGGGCATCGATCGGCTCCTGCCCCGGGATCGATTGCTGGTGCTCTCGCGAGAAAACCAGTGGTCCGTCGCGGCCAAATCGGGCCTCACCTCCGACGTTGCCGTCGATCGCGATCCCGATGCAGTTACCGGTCGGGTCGTGGTGGCCTACGGTTCGCTGCTCATCGGCATGGGCTATGACGAGGTGCGTACGAGGAGCCTGCAACAATTGCAGGTTGTGGCTGTAGGCCCCAGGGTCGCCAAAGAGCGAGTCCAGCTCGTCGACATGCGCATCGGCCCCGGCGACCAGCTCTACATCCGAGGCCCGCAACATGTTCTGGGCGCCTTTTGCGCCGGAGCCCGCCTCCTCGAGATCGATCGGCACGATCCGGTGCCGACGGCACGCCCGCAAGCCATCGCAATCCTTTCCATTTTCGCTGCGGCAATCGGCTCCATCGTCGGCCTCGGACTATCGCCGGCCCTCGCCTTTACCGGGGCAGCCGTGCTCATTGCAGCGCTGCGCCTGCTGCCTGCCGAGGAAGTCTACCGTTCCATCGACTGGAGCGTGATCGTCCTGCTCGCTGCAATGATACCGGTCGGGCAAAGCTTCGAACATAGCGGTGCTGCCGCCATCGCCGCGCAGTGGCTGGGACAGGTCCTCGGCGGGATACCGCTCATCGGAGTGCTCGCAGCGCTGTGCTCGGTCACCTTGCTACTGTCGATTTTCCTCAACAATGTGGCAACTGCGATCATCATGGGGCCACTGGCGATCGATGCAGCAAACCTCCTGCATGTAAGTCCTGATGCCGCGCTGCTGGCGGTGCTGATCGGCGCCTCGTCGGATTTCCTGACGCCGATCGGTCATCAGAACAACCTACTGGTCATGGGGCCCGGAGGCTATCGGTTCAGTGACTACGCGCGCATGGGCGCGCCGCTGGTTGCGCTCGTCGTGGGCGGCGCGGCGCTTACCCTATCGCTACTTTACGCCTGATCCGGAATTTCCCGGTTCGCCAGGCGCAAAACGACGAAGCCGGCCAGCCCCGAGAGGACGGATCCTGCAAGGATACCGATTTTCGCTTCCGACTGGAGTATCGGAGCACCGGGGAATGCCAGGAGCGTGATGAACAGGCTCATGGTAAAGCCGATGCCGCACAGCAGGGCAACCCCCAGCATCTGCATCCGGCTTGCGTGAGCAGGCGCATCGGCAAGACCAAACCGGACAGCAAGCGCGGTAAATCCGAAGACGCCAATCGG
This sequence comes from Novosphingobium sp. BL-S-20, assembly GCF_055521635.1. Taxonomy (NCBI): domain Bacteria; kingdom Pseudomonadati; phylum Pseudomonadota; class Alphaproteobacteria; order Sphingomonadales; family Sphingomonadaceae; genus Novosphingobium; species Novosphingobium sp. BL-S-20. The sequence goes on from NZ_CM145493.1 coordinate 394,318, forward strand.
CTTGCCGAGAAGCAACCCCACTGCGACGCCAAGCGTCACTGGTTCGGCAAGCGCGCGAAGCGGCAGAGTGAGTACCGGGACACCTGCGTTTACGAGCGCGAACAGCGGGACGATGATGAAGCCGACCGGGACGTGCAGCGCCTTCTCAAGCCGGTGCAGCGGACTGGCGGCGTCGCTGTCGTGCTTGCTCGGCGTGATATCGAGCGGAATGGTCAGGGCCAGCGCGACACCGGCAATGGTTGCATGGATACCCGAGCGGAAAACAAAGAACCACAGCAATGCGCCGAGGAGTAGGTAAGGCAGCAGCTTGCGCACTTTCAGGCGGTTGAGAGCAATCAGGATCGTCATGACCCCGCCCGCGCAAGCGAGGTCTACCATGGAGATTTGCGCTGTATAAAAGAGCGCGATGATGACGACAGCGCCGAGGTCGTCAATGATCGCCAAGGCTGCAAGGAATACCTTTAGCGATGCCGGAACACGGGTGCCGAGCAGCGAGATCACGCCCAGCGCAAAGGCAATATCCGTCGCCGTAGGAATGGCCCATCCGCGTGCCGTTTCACCGCTATTGAGGCCAAAGAACAGCAATGCGGGGACAAGCATTCCGCCAAGCGCGGCGATGCCGGGTAAGAGACGCCGGGGCCACGAGGCTAGCTGCCCGTCGAGCATCTCGCGCTTGATCTCCAGTCCGACCAGCAGGAAAAACGCCGCCATGAGCGCATCGTTGATCCAATGCGCAACCGAAAGTGGTCCGACGTGAAAACGCAGGACTTCTTCATAGTCCGGGGCGAAAGGGGAATTGTCGAGGACGAGCGCGAGCGCCGCCATAGCCATGAGGAACAGGCCGGCATTGGCCTGACCGTCGAGAAAACGACGAAGCGCACTGGGGGATTTGAGGCGAGCGAGGACCATACGGACTCCGGGCGTGATCTGACATGCACCGGCGGCCCGACCGATACTACAAAACCTGCCGCCATTAATGGCGAACACCCGGCTGTCGCTATTGCAGACGGGAAGAGCGTGACGCAAGGGTTACGGTTTCTGAAACTGATAACATTCGCTTATCGCTGAAACTTCAAGCAGTGCCGAGATCGGGGTTCGCGGTTTTCCCGAAACCTTTGCACGGAATCCACCGATCTCTTCACGGCCCGTCTCAAAAATCCTGAATGGGCAAGCAGATCTGGACGCACCAAGCCTAGAAAGATCAGCGACGGAACGACCGGTAAGCGGCGCTGTAGACGGACATAGGAGTTCGATCAGGCCGCCCCTCTCGGTCAACAGCACGCAAGCCGGCATCGACGTAGCTCTTTCTGGCCACGGGATCGTCCGGAGTTTTGCCTATCAGGTAAAGGATCATCTGAAGAGCGGCAGGTTGCAGGAGATAATACCCTAGATTCCGAAACCGATCCTGCCGCTCATGCCATGAAGGATCGTCTCGGAGTGCTCAGGCCCGCGCGACAGTTAGAAGAAGCCATGCTCCAAGAAGCCGAAGCCGGCGATCAGCCGAAGCGGCACCGCGGCCCCGTCTCCCTGAAGGAACAGTGCAGCAGTCGGCAGTCTGCTCAAATCCGCGATAATAGCTCCATCCTTTCCAGGAAGACCTACGCAACGTAACTTTGCCAAGTCACAGTTCAGCGGCAGCTATTTCGGCTACGATGCTGTCGGACAGCCATTGCCCGAGGTAGGCGCCTGCCATTGCAGGGCCTGCCTCCTCCCCAACATGCGCTACCAATTCGGCACAGAACGCGCCAAACGTCTGGCCCTCCTTCAGGCCTGCCAACGCTCGCCCTTCGGCCGGATCGAGTGTGCGGAAGGCCGGCGTGAACCCTTCACGCCAGACGAGGATCGTCGTCGGTTCAGGAAGCGGCTGCGCTGCCGGTGGCGGGGTGTCCTGCGAAAGGGCCGACCAAATCGCGGCGGCATTGCTGGTCGTTGTCAGCAGTGTCAGACTGGGGGTGAAGTGCAGCCGGGCGTGATCCCAGTCGATCGCGCCCAGACTGGCCGGATCGACTGCGGCGACATCCGGCGCGGTAAAGGCCTGCGCCAACGCGTGTTCCAGAACAGCCAGATCCGCGACCTCAGGATCGCCCGGATAGAGCCGCCGGAGCGTGACTGCAAAGTCCGCGCCGTAGGCATCGAGCGTCCAGTTGGTCGGCGCGGCGCGGTCGATATGCGTGGCTGCCGCAGCCTCGAAAGCGGCATCGCCCAGCCAAGCGTGGACGATGCCATAGCTTTCTTGCAGGCAGTCCATCAGCTGGGCACGGTAGTTATTGAGGTAGATGCTTAAGCCCGCCTCGAACTGGGCTGCGCAAAGTGGACTGGGCCGCGCTTCGTTGGTGAGCCACTCGCGGAATCCTGCCTGCAGGGCCCGAAGGCTCATGCTGCCCTCCTCGCCGGATCGCAGGCAATACGGCGTGCCGTGTCCAGTTCGGCCAGCAGGTCGGCAAGCGGGGGGATCGCGTCGTCACGTTCGATCATCGTCGCAACCGGGCCGACGTGGGCGATCGCTTCGGCATAGAGCGACCAGACCGACGGCGGCACCGGCTTGTCGTGAGTGTCGATCAGTAGATCGCGGCCCTGGCTATGGCCTGCCAGATGGATTTGGCGCACCTTGCCCGCCGGAATGCCTGCAAGGTAGGCGAAGGGATCGAACCCGTGGTTGCGAGCACTGACATGGATGTTGTTCACGTCCAGCAACAGCTCGCAGCCGGTCCGCTGGCACAGCGCGGCGAGAAAGGCCCATTCGCTCATCTCACCCTCAAGTGCCAGATAGCTCGAAGGGTTCTCGATCAGGATCGTGCGGCCCAGACAGTCCTGCGCCTGATCGATATTGGCGCAGACCACGTCCAGCGCCTCGGCCGTATAGGGCAGCGGCAGCAGGTCGTGCGAGTTGAAACCGCAGATTCGCGACCAACTCAGGTGATCTGAGACGAACAGCGGATCAATCGCGTCGACCAGCGAGCGCAGGCGCCCGAGGTAGTTCAGATCTAGACCATCTGCCGAGCCGATCGACATCGAGACGCCGTGCAGGGCCATCGGGTGACGCTCCCGCACACGGCGCAGTACATCGAGGGGGCGTCCGCCATCGACCATGAAATTTTCCGAGATCACCTCGACGAAATCGACCGGGACGGCTGCTTCGCCGTCCAGGAAATCGGTATAGTGCGGCTTGCGCAGGCCAAGGCCGAACTGGTGGGTCGCGAACATCGTATCGCTCCTGAAAAGACAGCCCGGCCACCGACAGAAGCGACAGCCGGGCCGGTCGATCACTTCGGCGGGGTCAGGCTGCCGCCATCGGCTGCGCACTGTTTGGCGCTCTCGGACTTGAAACCCTGTCCCTTGCAGTCGTTCTGGCCTTTGCAGTCATGGCTAGCGGTCTTGCAGTCCGACTGGCCCTTGCAGGCGTTGACGCCGAAACATTCCACCTGCTTGGCGCTGCTCTTGGCGAAGGCAGGCGTGGTGGCTGCGGCGCCGGACAGAGCGATGAGGGCGGCGATGGCGGCGAAACCTGCGGTGGCAGTGGTTTTGGATGGGGTCATGATGCTCTCCTGTATGTAGATCTGCCGGATTGGCCCTTTTCCTACGCAGGCCCGGCGCCACCGGTTACACATAACTACCAACGAAGAAGACGCGGCCCCAGAAAGGCTCCGGCAAGTGAGGCCAACAGGATGCCCAGGCTGTACCAGGTGAGAACGAAGATCGCCGATACTTCGGGGCAGTGCAGGCAATAGATCGTCGCCGCCCATGCCCCTGCCGCAAGTCCCGCAGCAGCGCCCGCTTCGCGCAGCCGCGTGGGCGCAAGACGGCGGAACGACCACAGCAGGCCGATGAAGATCGGCATTGCCAGCGTCAGCACCAGCCACGGGCATACCTTCCAGCTCGCGCCCAGCCACATGCCAAGCCATTCGCGCGACGGGGTGGCGGCAAGCTCGGCGATGCCGATCCCGGCAAGGAGCAGAACCGGTACGATCAGCCACCACAATCCGCGCAAGCCGGAGGATGTCGGGCGCGATAGGCGAATGACGGCAAAGATCGCGCCTATCCCCAGCGAAGCGGTGTAGGTCCACTTCATCCAGAACGAGAAGCCGTGCATCGCGGTGTGGAGATCGGGCCGGATGCCCAGCACCATAGCCACCAGCAGTGCCGTAATGAGTCCGCCGCCCACGATGCCAAGGCCGATCCTGCGGCCCATCGCACTGCGCGATACGCGCGGCACGTCGCGGCTCAGGGAACGGATGAGGTCATCGGTCTTCATGTCCGCTCTCCCCGGATACGCGCGGCGAGCGCCTTCAGTCCACGATGGACGGATACCTTAACGTCCGATGCCCCGATGCCGGCGCCGGCGGCGGCATCGGATATGCTGAGGCCATCGATATGTGTGTCTCGGATCGCGCGCGCCTGCTTGGGGGAAAGGGTGGAAAGCAGCACGTCCACGTCCATCCGCGCCGATGCCGCATCCTCGAACCCCTCGACGATCAGGATCGTCTCGACATCTTCGATCGAAACCGACAGGCGCCGCCTGCGAAAATGGTCGATGAGCCGATAGCGGGCAATGGCGTAGAGCCAGGCGGTGAACGGCCGGTCGCGATCATAAGTCGCCCGTTTGCCATGTACCGAGATCAACGTTTCCTGCACCAGATCCTCGACATCGTCCTGCGCGTCGCGCATCCGGCGACGGTAAAAGGCCCCCAACAGCGGCACGAGCGCGCGCAACAGCGCCTCGTGCGACGCGGCGTCGCCATCGAGACCTGCGGTCATCCAATGTCTGAGTTGTGCTTCGCTCGCCTGCATTCGGCCTCCAGCACATGTCTACGCGGCATGGTGGCGCAAGGTTACACGCCGAGCGGACATCCATCAGAAAAACTTTCTGCCGAACTCTGTGTAACCGGCCTGCGCACCGCTGCGTAAGCCCCGGCATGGACCGCCGATCCACCGATGCGGCCCTGAACAGTCTTTCAGTCACCAAAATTCAAGGAGAAATCCGATGAACCGCACTCATGCCGCTTTCGCCGCCACCCTGGCCCTTACCCTCACCGCTGCGGGCGCTCATGCCGCGGATGACGCGAAAGTACCGATGGAAAAGTGCTACGGCGTCGCCAAGGCTGGAAAGAACGACTGTAAGGCTGGCGCCGGGACCAGCTGCGCGGGCACTTCGAAGGTCGATTACCAGGGCAATGCCTGGAAGCTCGTGAAAGCCGGAACCTGCACCACGATCAAGACACCCAAGGGCATGGGATCGCTGAGCCCCAAGGCCTGAATCACCAGGCCTGAGAAGGACGGCGCCGCCCCGTTGCGGGCGGCGTGGCCCATCGATTGAGAGGATCACCATGGCATCCCCCCTTCAGATCTACCGCCGCGTGTGCAACGGTGTAAAGGACGCTCTGCCAGATGCAGCGCTGCTGCTCGTTGCCCGGTGCGGCATCGCTGCCGTATTCTTCCAGTCGGGCCGGACGAAGGTGGAGGGCATGCTCTCCATCACCGACAGCACCTATGAGCTGTTCCGCAGCGAATACGCCTTGCCCTTCATCGATCCGGTAACGGCCGCCCACCTCGCGACGTATTCGGAGCATCTTTTCCCGTTGCTGCTGGTGCTGGGTCTGTTCACTCGGTCTGCGGCCCTCGCGCTGTTGGGCATGACGTGCGTGATCGAGATTTTCGTCTATCCCGATGCCTGGCCGACGCACCTGAGCTGGGCAGGGCTCCTGCTCCCACTCATCGCCCGCGGAGGCGGGGCATGGTCGCTCGACCGACTCGCCACAGTTTCATTTTACTTTTCCCGGAAAGAACCTCGACATGCATGACCTCGAGGCCAAGGCAGCCGTCATTCGATACAACCACATGCCACGTGGAACATGACGACCGCCAGATTCTCATAGATCAGCGTCGTCCCGCCCAGCCACCCTGCCTTCAAACCAGGACCAGATCGGCTTTATTAGCCACGGTGACGCGAGCACAATCGATGGTCATGTCGAGGCTGCAATGAGCAAGATGCTGCGATAATTCCAAACAGCCCACAAGCTCACCGTGACTGGAAAGATAACGCCATAGACATCCGATTTACCGAAAATTGCGCGCAGCTGACCTGCTTGCCGGATACCGCTCTGCAGTCGCAAGGGCGGAACCTCAGCATTTACCAAACGGCGTTTTGGCGCCAAGCGTCTGGGTTGGATCGGCAGCCAACGCCGCCTAAATGCCAGCTATCGGCACATTAGGTCGTTCAGAAGAGGGCGAAGATTGGTGAACGGAAGGCAGCTTTGAGGGTTGGCAGGTGATGCGCTGAACGGCAGCTCTGTCGGCGGTTTTGGAATAGGCAGTGGGGCAGGGGCTTTGGCAGGTACGCGCCCATCCAAGCCGCTCAATTGGAAGAGTCTCGCGCCTACGAGCGGTCAGTCCGGTTATGGCCGGGGCTGCGACAATACTGCCGCTCCCGAGCACAACTCGGCACGTCCGGTTTTGCACGCATTGCCGTAATTCAAGTAGACAAAATTTATCTCAGACTTTTGGGGCCTGAAGACTGCCTCGGGCGAGGAGATTGCTGTCCCCAGGGTGGGGCTAAAGCCCACCCTGGACCGAACACGAAGGAAGATCAGTTAAAAGCGATAGGCTGCGCCATGGAGCACCTGGTGCCGATCCCAGGACCCGTGGCCCTCACTCAGATCTGAATATCGATACTCCAGACGAGCAGAGATGTTCTGCGTGATTGCGTGCTCAACGCCGCCGCCGACCATCCAGGCATCCCGGTTGTCCTTCCCGCTGCGAATTCCCGAAGCTTCAGTCAGCCGCACATTGGCACGAACATTGGAATATCCGCCGCGGACGTACACGAGCGTGTTTTCCTGGATCAGGTAACCGGCTCGAGCGCTGACATCGATGGAGTATTTCGGATCGAGAACAAGGGCACTACCTGCAGCGCCGCCAGACAGCGCGTCATCGGCGCCTACACTGAACCCCGCTTCGGCGCCGATCACTACCTTGGGCGCGATCTTGTAATCGTAGCCGACAAACGCACCGCCGATGAAGGCGTCGTGCTCATTGGATGAGTTCACTCGGCCGACCGAAGTGCCGACGCTTCCGGCGTCGTCGTGATCCCAACCAATTTGTGCGCCGACATAGGGACCGTTGAACGGCTCTGCGGAGGCTGCAGCCGAAATGCCCGACGCAGCGAGCAGAGCGGCGGATGCAATGATGAGCTTTTTCATGAAAATGATCCTTTGAAAGTGCTGAGTACGCAGACTTGATTGATGGAGACAGGGCGCACGCCAGCGCTTCCGCAGACAGCGGTTGCTTCTGGGCACACGGGTTGCTGGGGAATTTCCGAGCTTTGAGCTGGTTCACCGACCGCCAAATTGGCGAATTTCGGCGATCATGAACTCAAGGGTATAGGTAATTTGGGTGGCTTGCCCGGCATTGAAGCCGCACAGCGACAGAAGAACAGGCATCCATTTCATTGAAGCCCCCTATCTCTCAAGACCAGAGTGCTGCTGTGGAACGTGTCAGGGCAGAGATCGCATACCAGAGGCTTTAGGATCAAAGCTACGTCATGGCTCACCTCTTGATTTCTGTTCATGATGTCATCCTCCGAAGCCAACGGCGGACATGTCCATCCTCGGCCGTATGCGGACAGAATAGGGGGCAATATTCAGGGAAATAATCGCGTCGTTCGCGCCAAGGTTTGTTAGCGAAGCCACATAGTGGCGCTACAAATCAGGCATCCTAGCGGGCACGGTAGCCAGTCAGAAATCCACCTTCGACGCCTTGACGACGACATCGGAAACCGCGCGGGGATTCGAAATTTGGATCAGGTGACTTCCTGGAAACTCGACGGCCACCGTATGCGAGCGGCGGTAGAGAGTTCGCAGCATCTCAGGTGAAAGCGTGCGATCATTCTGTGCGACGATGCCGAAGCTCGGTTTTGCGTGCCATGCTGCCGTTCGCAACTTTGCGGAAAAACCGCTTACCGCGGTAGGGCGCTGAGCAGCAGCGAGATAGCGTGCCTCGTCTGCAGACAAATCGCTAGCCACGTCATGTTCGAACATGGCGGGATCAACGATCAGCGACGTCTCGTCGACCATCAGCACATGGCTTGGAAGCGGCCATCTGGCATTGAGTTCACCAACAGATTCACCTGCGTCGGGTTGTATGGCCGCGACATAGACGAGTGATTTCACCTTTGGATCTTCGCCAGCGACAGTGATGATGGCCCCGCCGTAAGAATGCCCCACCAGCACTACCGGGCCATTCTGGCGGGCTATGACGGCGCGGGTGGCCGCGATATCAGCGTCAAGACCCGACAGGGGGAGCTGGACGACCGATACGGTGTAATGTTTGCGGACGAGAATGTCGTAGACCTTGCGCCAGCTCGATCCATCCATCGCGGCGCCATGTACCAGGACCACGTTATGGATGTGGCTCGTGTCCTTAGCGCTGACGGTTGAAGGACCAGAGGCCATTGCCGCTACGGCCGCCAGGAAAGGGATTGTACGTTTCATAAACTTGGTCCTGTATCGAAGCTGGAATGCTCGGCACGGCTCGGCCGTGCCGAGGGCATGTTCAGCGGCTCGCCTTGCCATCCAGGCTGAAGCGACCGGCACCGAAGGCCACGATCTGCAGAAGGCCGCCGATGATCGAAATGTTCTTGAAGAAATGGATGAACTGGTTCTGATCGGCGAGGTTGTTGTGGAAGGCGAGCGCGGCGCCGAGCGTGAACAGGGCCATGACTGCAGCTACCAATCGGGTGCGATAGCCTGCGAGGAGAGCGACGCTGCCGAGGATCTCGACCAAAACAGCCAGGCCGAAGCCGACCGAAGGAAGGGGAAGGCCGACGCTTCCGATCATGCCGATGGTTGCGGCGGGGGCGGCCACCTTGGATACGCCAGAAAGCAGAAAGAGCGGAGCGATCAGTACGCGGCCGGCGAGGGCAGCATAGGAAGCGCCATTGGCGTTCGTGTTTGCGCCCGAGAAGGTCTGGGCGGGGCTGACAGTTGCAGTATTCATTGGATGTCTCTTTCGTCTGGTTCAGCCGGTCACCGCGACCGCTGCTGACGTCCAAATGGCACTGCTCAGCTGCTCAAAATAGACGAATAGGATCGACGCTTAGGATCGAGAAAATCGACTAGCCGGATGGAATATGCATGTCCTGCTAACAAAGCTTGATGTTTTCCATGCGATTATCGGTGACCGTTCGCCGGGATACATCCGCTTCACCAACCAAGTGAAAGGATTGATCCCATGCAGAATCTCAATGGCAAGGTCGTACTGATCACGGGCGCAAGCAGCGGTATCGGTGAAGCCACAGCTCGCACTCTCGCCGAAGCAGGAGCCACGGTTGTGCTGGGCGCACGCCGCACGGAGCGTCTTGAAAAACTGGTCCAGGAAATCGAAGCCGCCGGTGGCAAGGCATTGGCGAAAGCGCTGGATGTGACGGATCAGGCAGAGGTTGCAGCATTTGCCGAGGAAGCCCGGGTCCGGTTCGGCAGGATCGACGTGATCGTCAACAATGCTGGCGTCATGCCGTTGTCTCCGATGGCCGCTCTGAAGGTCGACGAATGGGACCGCATGGTTGACGTCAACATCAAGGGAACGCTCTACGGCATCGCAGCTGTGCTCCCCGTCATGAATGAACAGGGCTTCGGTCACGTGATCAACATCGCCTCGACGGGCGGTCACGTCGTCTCTCCCACTGCAGCGGTATACTGTGCGACCAAATTCGCAGTCCGGGCGATCTCCGAAGGTCTACGCCAGGAAAACGACAAGATTCGCGTGACGGTGATCAGCCCGGGTGTGACCGAATCTGAACTGGCAGACTCGATCTCCGATCCCAAGGGGCGTGAGGAGATGAAGGAATATCGCAAGGTCGCGATCAGCCCGTTCGCCATCGCCAGGGCAATCCGCTTTGCTGTCGAGCAGCCTGCGGACGTCGACACCACCGAGATGATCGTTCGCCCGACCGCGTCCGCACTCTGATCGATCGCAACCAACAGCACGCGCAAAGCGCCGGTTCGATGAGCCGGCGTGCGATGAAATCGAGGAGTTTTCCGAAATGAAAAAGACAGTCCTCATCTCTGGGTCCGGTTCAGGTATGGGACTTCTGACGGCCCAAACCCTGATCAAAGAAGGTTATGCCGTTTATGCAGGTGTTCGCGACCCGCACGGACGCAGCAGCGCGCGGCGAGAAGGTCTGGAAGCTTTCGCTCGAGAATGCGGCGGGACCGTAAAGGTTGTCGACCTTGACATCCATAGCCAGGATTCCTGTAACGCCGCTGTCGCACAAGTCCTTACCGAATTTCCCTCCCTCGACGTCGTGATCCATAATGCGGCTCACCTTTTTATCGGCATGGCAGAAGGCTTCACGGCCGAGCAACTCGCCGACAGCATCAATACCAATGCCGTGGGTGCTCATCGCCTAAACCGAGCGGCGCTTCCGCACATGCGCAAGCATGGTTCGGGCGTCCTGCTCTACGTCGGCAGCGGTATCACCAGGATCGTTTCCCCGTTCATGATGCCCTATGTAGCCGGCAAGTACGCCATGGACGCCGTCGCAGAGGCGACGGCCTATGAAGTAGGCCCCCTCGGGATCGAGACGGTGATCGTCATGCCCGGCGTCTTCATGGACGGGACTTCCCATTTCGCTACCGCCGTCTTTCCGGCGGATGAAGCGGCGGTTGCCGGGTACGACAAGCTCCAGGCAGAATATGACCAATATGAGCCCGGTTTGCGTCATCTGTTCCGCGGCGGCTGCGATGCTCCTGTTCAAGGCGTTGCGGATGAGATTGCCCGCGTGCTTGCTCTGCCGCGCGGCAGCAAGCCGATGCGAACGACCGTCGATTATTCAGACTATGGCGCCGAGCCGGTGAATAGCGTCGCACAGGCGCAGACTGAGCGCGTGTTCCGTATCATGGGCTTCGATCGCCTTCTTGAACTGGGCTAGTGCGAAGCATCGGGTGACAGGAGCGTTCATGCGGCTCCTGTCACCGAAGCTCCAAGTCGCCGCATGGTCATCGCGATCACATCCAGTGCTTATGGCAAGGGGTACAGCCAGCAACGCTCAGAAGCGCCTTTACGGGCTATCCTTGCCGTCGAGCAGCAAGACTGAGCTACCCTTCATGTCCAACAGCCTGCTTCCTAACCTCGCAGGTCGCTTCTGAAAACTGACGGCATTCCAGCCCCAGCTTATGCTTGATCCTTGAAGCGTTGTATCAGCCATCGCCCTGCTGGACCGGGGGGGCTGTCTGTCCGGTAGATCGCATCCATCACATAGTCACCACCGATGCTGTCGGGCATCTCCAGCTTCACCAGCCTCCCGGTCAGGAGATCTTCCGCGATCATCGGCTCAGGCATATTCCCCCATCCGATACCGGCCTTGAGAAGCATGTGCTTGGAGCTGAGGTCCGCGAGGCGCCAGGTGCTGGTCCCCACCACAGCAATGTCGCGCCCCTTGGTCAGCGCCGACCGGTCGGTAAGGACCAACTGGACATGTTCGCGACCTGCCCCTGGCAGATTCTCCTCTGCTATCGCCAAGGGATGGCTCGGCGCGGCAACGGGGATCATGCGCACGCTGCCGATCCCCTCCTTTTCGATGCCATCTACGTTGACCAGCGGGCCAGCGACGCCGATGGTGGCAATCCGCTCCATTACCAGCCTCGTTACCGAGCCCAGAGATTCGACGTACAGGTGAAGCGTCACAGTCGGGAATTGTTCGCGGAAACTGGTAAGGGCATCGACTACCCGTTCCTCGGGCAGCAAGGTATCCAGCACGATGTGAAGCTCGGATTCCAGGCCCTGCAGCATGCCCTTTGATTTCGCTCGCAGGCTGTCGATACCGCCGGCCACCCGGCGAGCCTCAGCAAGCACCATGCGTCCAGCTTCGGTCAGTTGGGGTTTGCGGGTCGTCTCTCGGTCGAACAGTGTCAGCCCGAGTTGTGCCTCGAGGTTCGAAATCGAATAACTCACAACGGAGGAGGCGCGATTGAGCTGCCGTGCCGCGCCGGCAAAGCTCCCCACGTCCACGACCGTCAGGAAGACCTTTAGCTGGTCAAGCGTAGGAGTGCCGGGCTCACTAATCATATCGAATTCCTCGAACCTAATCACCGATCGTATGCCGGTTTTTTAGACGGAAGGAAACGCATAACTCTCCGACATCGCCACTGGCTTACCGCCGACGATGAAGGAACAAGACATGACTTTCCAAGCAAATCCGGCACTCGTCGAGCAGGTGATACTGCCGGCAGTGCGTGATCTCGGCGGCTTCGATGTGCGCCGGGCTCTCCCTTCGGTCCAGCGCCGGATGGTGGGACCCTTCGCATTTTTCGACGCCTTCGGACCTGCTGTCTTTCGGTCTGGGGAAGGCGTTGATACGCGCCCCCACCCGCACATCGGTCTCGCCACGCTTACCTACCTGATCGAGGGTGAGCTCGATCACCGGGACAGTGAAGGCTATTTCCAGACGATCCAGCCCGGCGAGGTCAACCTGATGACTGCGGGACGTGGTATCGTACATTCCGAACGCAGTGGGCAGGGTTTCCGCGACCGCGAAGCTCGTATGTTCGGTTTCCAGACCTGGCTGGCATTGCCGCTGGAGTTGGAGGAAGCAGATCCCGGCTTCAAGCATGTTGAAGCAGGGGCTCTCCCTAGCCTTGCCGAGGACGGTGTTCATCTCAAGCTGCTTGCCGGCGGCCTGGCAGGGGTAACGTCGCCGACGCCGATCTTCTCCGAAACCCTCTACGCCGATCTGCAACTGGGCGCAGGCAAACGCTTCAAACTGGCGTCCGATCATATCGAGCGCGCGGCCTATGTCGTCAGCGGTGAAGTCGAAGTCGAGGGCCAGGATGGCCGCTTCATCAAAGACCAGTTGATCGTCTTCAAACCCGGCTCAGAGATCGTCCTACGCGCGGCATCTGACACGCGGGTGATGCTGATGGGCGGCGAGCCGCTCGAAGGTGAGCGACACATCTACTGGAACTTTGTCTCGAGCCGTTTCGAACGGATCGAGCAGGCCGCTGATGACTGGCGTTCCGGTCGCTTTCCGATCGTGCCCGGTGACCCCGAATTCATCCCTCTTCCCGTCACGGCGCCTCGCGCGGCCTGACCCTCTCCTTCAACTTTTTCAAAAAAGGATATTCATCATGACCTATTCGATCATTGGCTCGGGCGCGATTGGCACCGCTCTGGCTCGTCAGTTTGCTCGGACCAGCACGCCTGTCCTCATTGCCAACACTCGGGGGCCCGCCTCACTTGCCGGCTTGGCGCAGGAACTGGGATCCAGCGTTCGCCCAGTCGAACTCTCCGAAGCGGTGGAAGCGGACACCATTATCCTCGCAATGCCATTTTCCGCTGTTGCCGATGTCGCGGCTCTGGCATCCGACTGGAGCGAGCGCGTGGTCATCGACGCCACCAATGCGATCAACTTCACGGACTTCTCACCCGCAGACCTAGGGGGCCGTCTTTCGAGCGACATCGTCGCTTCGGCGTTGCCCGGGGCTGCGATCGTGAAAGCCTTCAACACGCTTCCCGCAGCTGTCCTCGCCCAGGAGCCTGGTTCCGCGACGGGTAAGCGCACCATCTTCCACGCCAGCAATGATCCCGGCGCATCGGCGAGAGCTGCGCAGCTGATCGAAGCGCTCGGGTACACGGCCATCAACCTTGGTCGCATCGATGAAGGCGGCCGCCTGCAGCAGTTCGGCGGGGCGCTCATGGTCCACAGCCTCATCAAGCAGGGCTGATCATCAAGCAAAGGCGCAATGGCGCCAAGGAGAATTTCCATGTCCAACATTCTGGACGGCAAGACTGTCGTCGTCACAGGCGCTGCCAGCGGTATCGGCCGTGCCATCGCCATCTCGGCGGCCCAGCATGGAGCGAAGGCCGTGATCGTGTCCGACATCATCGAGGCACCCCGTGAGGGCGGGTCTCTCACTACGCAAGAGATCGAGGCGCTCGGCGTACCGGCGCTGTTCGTCCGGGCCGATGTCTCGAAGAAGGACGACAATGATCACCTGGTCGCTGCGGCAGATCAATTCGGCGGCGTGGACGTCATGGTGTTGAATGCCGGCATATCCCTCCGCACTGATGGCGCGGAGGTAACGGAAGAAGACTATAGGCGTCTCATGTCCATCAACCTAGATGGAACGCTGTTCGGCGCACAGGCGGCTGCGCGTCAGATGAAGGCATCGGGCAAAGCCGGCAGCATCGTGTTGATGGCCAGCATGGGAGGCCTCGTTGGTGCCGGCATCACTGTCGCCTATTCGACGAGCAAAGGCGGTGTCGTGCTGATGGCGAAGGCCCTGGCTGACGCTCTGGGGCCCGATGGCATCCGCGTCAACGCCGTTGCTCCTGGGACAATCGACACCGAGCTTCTGCGCAGCACGCCCGATATCGCTGCCGCGAGCGAAGGCTTTCGCCAACGCACTCCGCTGCGCAGGCTTGGAAAGCCTTCCGAGATAGGTGACGCTGTCGCGTTCCTGGGCTCGGAACTGTCGAGCTATGTCTCTGGCATTGCTCTTCAAGTCGATGGCGGCTTGCTGGCGGTAATCTGAGGATCAGATGCGCGCTTGACACCGACGATAAAAGACGGAACGTTCTCTTTTTATCGGCGTCGCGTTGGCGTCGATGAAGAAAGGGGTAGATCGCATGGCAACTCACCGCAGGTGGCGACGCCGTGCTTGTCGATTTTCTCGATGATAGCCGTCGATCGTATTCGGATTTTCGAACCAGGAGACGGCTGTCAAAACAGTCTCACACAGACGCTCTTTTCCAACTCCTCTCTCAAGGATCTGCACAATGGCTAAGGTTCTCGTTCTTTATTATTCTTCCTATGGCCACATCGAAACGATGGCCCAGGCAATCGCCGAAGGCGCTCGCTCCGCTGGAGCGACCGTGGACGTGAAGCGCGTCCCCGAAACTGTCCCCGAGGACATCGCCCGCGGCGCGCATTTCAAGCTTGATCAGGACGCTCCGGTCGCCACCGTCAACGAACTTGCCGACTATGATGCAATCATCGTGGGAACCGGCACACGCTTTGGCCGCATGTCGAGCCAGCTTGCGGCCTTCCTCGATCAGGCAGGCGGCCTTTGGGCACGCGGCGCGCTGAACGGCAAGGTTGGCGCGGCCTTCACGTCATCGGCTACCCAGCACGGTGGCAACGAGACGACGCTGTTCTCGATCATCACCAACCTGCTGCATTTCGGGATGACCATCGTAGGCCTGCCCTACAGCCATGGCGGCCAGATGAGCATGGACGAGATCGTCGGAGGCGCACCTTACGGCGCCACAACGATCGCCGGCGGTGACGGCTCGCGGCAGCCTTCGCAGATCGAACTCGATGGTGCCCGCCATCAGGGTGAAATCGTAGCAAAAACCGCAGCCAAGCTCTTCGGCTAAGCCGCACCACGGGAGACCTCCGATGGTAGACCTGCAGAACAAAGTTGTCATCGTAACCGGGGCCGGTTCCGGCATCGGCAGAGAAGCGGCGCTCGGTTTCGCAAGAGCGGGCGCCCGGGTCTTTGGCGCCGACCGTGATATGGCAGGGCTGCAGCAGACAAGTGAGCTTGTCACATCGGAGGGCTTTCGCTTCAGCCTGTCGGAGATCGATGTCTCTCGAGAAGGCGACGTCGAGCGTTTTACCTCTCATGTACTCGGATGGGCGGGTCGTCTCGACATTGCCTTCAACAATGCCGGCATTACGGGCGAGACCCATCGTATCGAGGACTATCCGGTCGATGACTTTGACCGTGTCTTGGCGGTGAACCTGCGCAGCGTTTTCCTGGGCATGAAGTTCCAGATTCCGGCAATGCTGAAGAGTGGTGGTGGAGCGATCGTAAACACCGCCTCCGTTGCAGCTGTAACCGGCCCGGGTGGGATGAGTGCCTATGCCGCCTCAAAACATGGGGTGCATGGACTGACCCGTGTAGCGGCCATGGAAAACGCCGCCCGCGGCATCCGGATCAATGCAATCGCGCCAGGCTGGACCGAGACACCGATGGTTGTCGCAAACAGCCACCAGAACCCCCGCTTCGCTGAGCTCGCTCGCACGGCCATTCCCGCGAAACGCGGTGCGGACCCGAAAGAGATTGCCGAGGCTGCGATCTGGTTGGCCTCGAACGCTGCAAGCTACGTCATCGGACAGCTGCTGGTGGTCGACGGCGGCATGACCATCGGCGGATTTGAAGTCTGATTCATAGGAGATATGACATGAACGACATTAGCGAAGCCGCCAAACTGGTGGTCCGCCGCAACACGGAAGAAGTTCAGGGGGGAGGCGACTTCGACCTGTTCGACCAGCTCTTCTCGGATGACTTCTACGATCATACTCCCCAGCCCGGCGGTACCCGCGACAAGGCTGGCGTATTGGTCCTCTACAAGCGCCTTCGGAAAGCATTCCCTGACTTCAAGCCGGAGATCCACTGGCAGAAGGTTGACGGCGATATCGTCACCACCTTCAAGACCTATCGTGGCACCCATCTCGGTACTTTTCTGGGGCATGCGGGCACGGGCACACGCGTCAGCTTCGAAACCGTGGATGCCATGAAGGTGATCGACGGTCAGATCACGGAGCATTGGGGGGTGGCTAACCTTTACTCGGTCCTGCAGCAAATCGGTGTAATCGACCCGCTGCCCGTCGGAGAACCCGATCATGTCTGATGTCATCCGCATGCATACAGTCGGCGGCCCTGCAGTGTTGGTGGCTGAGCAGGAAACCTTGGGTTCCCCTGCGCCGGGCCAGGTCAAGATCAGGCATGGCGCGATCGGTGTGAACTTCCTCGATACAATGTTCCGCAGCGGCACGTTCGGCGTATCCTTGCCATTCGTGAATGGCGTAGAAGGAGCCGGCGAAATAATCGAAGTCGGTGCCAATGTTGGCGGTTTCCAGCCAGGGAGCCGGGTCGCATATTTCTTCGCACCAGGAGCCTACGCTCAAGAGCGGATCATGGACACCGCGCCGCTGGTGATGCTGCCGCAGGATGTCCCGACGCAACTGGCCGCGGGTCTGTTGACCAAGGGGGTAACCGCGTGGCTGGCTGTTCGAAGGCTGCATCAAGTTAAAGCCGGTGATGTTGTTCTTGTTCAGGGCGCAACCGGTGGCGTGGGATCGCTGGTGGCGCGCTGGGCCAAGAAGCTTGGGGCGCTCGTCATTGCGGTTGGCTCCGCCGCCAAGCTCGAGCGGCTTCCCGCTGATATCGGTCATCGCCTCGCCTCCGAAACCCCTGATCTCGGATCCGAAATCCGGGCACTCGCCCCCGATGGCGTCGACGTGGTCTACGACTTTGTGGGACGTGCTACCGCCGATGCCACTCTTAAGGCCGTGCGAGAGGGAGGCGCAATCTTCACGATCGGCGCGGCATCAGGCCCGGCGGCATTTGACGAGAGGTTGGTGACGGATCGGCGGATCCGTGTCGAGCATGCGAGCGCCGCCTCGGCGGTAAAGGGGGCCATTCTGGAAGCAGCCGCCACCGAGATTTTCGCGCGCTGGAGAGACGGTACTTTCGGAGAAATCCAGCTGGATCGCTATGCCCTGAAAGACGCCGCAGTTGCACATCAGGCGATCGCCGATCGCACGATAGGCCCAAACCCAGTCCTCGTTCCCTGATCCGATTGGGCGGCAACGGCTAGGTGCGGGTCGCCAGCCAGCTGCGGTGTCGAAGCGGACGATCGCCCTGACACCAACGCATGAACCTGGTCTGCGATCACTTCATCGAACCCCGCCTCGCTAAGCCTGCGATATTCCTTCGCAGGCATCGAATATCCATCAATGCGCATCAGCACCGAGAAACGGCGCAGCGCTTCGAGGCGAGGATCGGCCAGCGGATTGGGAATCTCGACACCGAAAAGCTTTTTCCATCGAGCCTCCCATTTCGACGGTCTGCGAAGGCTGGACCGGGGATCGCGTAGCGAGAGCATGACGACCTGCTGTTCGAGCCGCGAAAGCTGCTTTGGGGGGAGAAAGTCCGGCGACGCGGCGGGCCGAAATGCCTGGGGATCGGAATGCATGATGGCGTGCCTCGATGATGATGTCTGAGAGGCAATCTAGCGAACCGACCACGCGCCATTAATCCAATGAGGGAGACACAGCTTTGTTAGCAGGACCTCAAAATGCAGCCTTTGGTCTTGGGCGGTTTACGTCGGCCAAGCCACATAAACTCGCCCGAACATCTTGGTTTATTCGCACGCGCAGCATAATGTCATGGTGCGGGCGTAAGTGAGGTACACGATGACACCGACGGTTCAGGGCAGCGAGTTTGCGCAACTTCGTGCCTTTGTGTCCGTCGCGGAACACGCCAGTTTCTCTCGCGCGGCTGAGCAGCTCGGGATCACGCCGTCATCGCTCAGTCAGACGATCCGAAACCTGGAAGAGCGATTGTCTCTTCGGCTTTTCAATCGGACGACCCGCAGCGTTGCCCTGACCCCTGCAGGGGATGCGCTATTGCAGCGCCTCCGCCCTGCCATGGACGAGATCGCAGCAGCTCTGGCGAACGCATCGCATTTCCGGGACAGCGCTGCCGGGACGGTAAGGGTTCACGCCGCCCGGGTAGCCGCCACCGCGCATATCGAGCCGATCCTTGGCGAATTCCATGAAAAATACCCGGAAATCCTTCTCGATGTTACGGTAGACGATGCCACGGTGGACATCGTGGCTGGTGGATGGGACATCGCTCTGCGGCCGGGAGAAGTTGTCGAACGGGATATGGTTGCCGTCCAGCTTGGCGGCGAATTGCGCCAATTTCCAGTTGCGACGTCCCGCTATCTTGAAGGCCGCGCGGTGCCGGAAAAGCCTGAGGATTTGCTCAGCCATAACTGCATTCGCTGGCGCTGGGCCGGGCGCCCTCTTCCATACAACTGGGAGTTCAATCGCGATGGCGAGTGGTTCGAACTGGCTGTCAGCGGCTCTTTGATCGCCACCGATCGACCGATGATGATGCGGGCCTGTCTCGATCATGTCGGTATCGCCTTTGCGACGAACAGGGAGGCCGATGATCTTGTCGCGCGAGGCGACCTGGTCGCCATGCTGGACCCTTATTGCGCCTCTTATCCGGGCTATTTCCTTTGCTACCCGAAGCAACGCCAGATGGCCCCGGCTCTGCGCGCTTTCATTGACTTCATACGAATGAAGGCGAGGGAATAACCCTCGCCTCAAACCTATTCTCGGTAAAGGATCATGCCGGCATGGTAGAGGATGCCGTCCTTGAAATCGCCATCAGCGGTAAAGCCGGTGTCATCCCAATAGTCAATGTGATCACCTGAGATCTCATACCGCCCCTGGTAGGCGCTCTTTTTCTTCCCTCGGGCTTCGTCATAGCGGCCATTGGGGAGAAGCTCATGGCGGATGTAGCCGTCCTTCGTCACCCACATTCCGGCATATTTGTGTTGCTGCGTCATCGTGTCTCGCCTGGATCGGAATTATAGCTAGGCGGACGGGATAGCCGGCCCGCCTGCCAGTTCAATAGGGTGCCGCCGTGGGTCTAACGACCATCTCGGTCGTATCGACGTCATCAGGCTGTGAGATGGCGAACTGGATGGAGCGAGCGATCGCTTCGGGCTTGAGCGCGATTGCACGAAACGTCTTCATCTCCTCGCGCCCCTTCTCATCCGAGATGCTGTCAGCCAACTCGGATTCCACCACGCCGGGCGATACAATCGTGACGCGGATCTTGTCATTCTCCTGGCGAAGGCCCTCGGAGATCGCCCGCACCGCGAATTTCGTGGCGCAATACACGGCAGCGGTAGGTGTAACCGTCAACCCGCCGATCGAAGCGACATTGATGATATGCCCCGACCCTTGGGCGTTCATGATAGGTAGCACCGCCGCAATGCCGTAGAGCACGCCCTTGATGTTGACGTCGACCATGCGGTCCCATTCGTCAACCTTCAGGGAGGCCATCGGGGAGAGCGGCATCACGCCGGCATTGTTGACGATCACGTCAATGCGGCCGTGCGTGTCAAGGGCGGCCTTGGCGAAGCTTTCCGCACTGGCGCGGTCGGTGACGTCCAGCTTGAGCGCCTCTGCCACGCCGCCCTGTGCCCTGATCTCCTCGACGAGCTTGTCCAGTCGATCAGTTCTGCGCGCGCCCAGGACGACCTTGGCGCCATGACTGGCTAAAAGACGCGCGGTTGCCTCGCCAATGCCGCTGCTGGCACCAGTGATCAGGACAATTTTCCCTGCAACATTGTGCATGTCGTAATCCCTTTTTCTGGATCAGGCCGTTGGCCCGACGCGCGTGAAGGATTTGAGGTCGAGGTCACCTTCGACCAGTTCGGGTACCCTGGCGACAAACGCCTGCATGTGCGGGAGGGTGAAGTGGTTGGCGAGATCATCCGAAGACTGCCACACTTCGTAGACCATCCAGAGCGCAGGATCCTCAGTACTCTGATGAACCTGATAAATGATGCACCCGGGTTCTTCGCGCGAGGGAGCAACAAGGCTCTGAAGGGCGGCGCCCAGTGCGTCGGTCTGTCCGGCCTTTGCCCGGATTTGTGCGAGGTTGGTATGTTCGGGCATCGAGTTTCTCCTTTCTGATTAGATCGTGAAATCGGTGGAGGTGGATACGTCGTCCCACTGCCGCAGATCGTCCTCGAACCGATCGAGGCGCGCCCGCGTACGCGCGATGGCATCCGATCCCAGAACGAGATCAATCGGCGGCTCATCGGCGTCTACGGCGGCAAGAATGGCTTGTGCGGCCTTCTGTGGATCGCCGATTTGCTTGCCATCCTTGTTGAGGAGACCGGTGACAGCCCTGCCGCTCGTTGCCGCATAATCATCGACGTTTCGCTCCGTGCGCCGAACCGACTGTTCGGAAAGGAACTCGGTCCGGAAAGAACCGGGGGACACGTTGGTGACCCAGATGCCCATCGGAGCAACCTCCTGCGCCAGGCTAACTGACACGGCCGAAAGCGCAGCTTTTGTGGCGGAGTAGATCCCCGACCCTGGTGCCGGTGCGATCGCGGCAACCGACGAGATGTTGACGATATGACCGTGGGCCCGTGCCCTCATGAGGGGAAGAGCCCCTCGAATTAAGGCAAGAGGCGCGTACACATTGACGTTGAAAATCTGATCGATTTCGTCCTGCGCTGCTGTTTCGATCGAACCCAACAGGCCGAATCCTGCATTATTGACCAGGACATCAATGGGACCGGTAAGCTCCGCAGCGTCACTGAATATCTGCTCCACCCGCGATAATTCGCCCATCATCAGAGGCAGCACGTGGAGGCGATCAGATGAAAGGGTGGTGGGAAATCGGCCATCGCGGGTCGTGCCAACGACAGTGTCGCCGCGGCCCAGTGCGGCCGTAGCAAGAGCGAGACCCAGTCCTCTTGAGATACCGGTAATCATCCAAGTCTTCTGCGCCATGGAAACCTCCTGAAGCTTCGCGCGTCTGCGCCGTTGAGACCTATCTATTCCGATGGTTAGGCGGATATAATCCGCTGCTGCTCGACGAACCTTGTAAGCCACGCTTATAAATCAGTTGTGGTGCCGGCACTTTCCGAGTGCGCAGTGCTGCTCTCAACTTGGAAGAGAACAGGGCGTGATGTAGGTGGAGACAGAGAAGGCCAGGACGTGATCGACCGGACTGCAGCAGAGACGCTGGACAGGCATATTCGGGGACGGCTCCTAGCGGACGGGCGTGATCGCGCGATGCGCAGCGTCATTGCTCAGATTTTCGCCCGAGAAAGTGAACAGGACGGCTTCCTTGTGCCAGCGGTCGCGGAACCGCTCATAGTCTGGGTCCTTAAAGGCTCTGCAGTCGTCGAAGAGCGGGAGCTTGGCGGCGATTGGACAGCCGCTCGGGTCGCCGCTGGTGATTTCTTCATCACGGATTCCGACGCGCCATATGAATTGCGCTGGAGATCACTTGATGAAGGCATGTTCGAAGTAATGCATCTCTATCTTGGACTACCGCTCATGGAACAGGCTGGCGCCGAGGTCCTCGGATGCCGCCATCGGCCACTTCTCTCCGAGGTCTCCGGCGCCAGGGACGATCAACTAGGGCGCTACATAGAGCTGATCGAGGCAGAGATTGCGGGGGCAAGGGAGCCGAGCCCGCTGTATCTCGAGAGCATCGCCCAAGCGCTCGCGATCCGTCTTGTTCAGCGTTATCGAGACGAAGCTAGGGATGGCGCCAAGCGGCGGAACGCTCTTCCAGCCTATCGGCTTCGCCGAGTCATTGAGCAGATGGAAGAATCTCTCAGTGAGGAATTTGATCTGGCGCAATATGCGGAGGCTGCAGGAATGAGCAGCGCTCACTTCAGCCGCCAGTTCAAACAAGCCACGGGTCTCGCGCCATCGCAATATTTTATCCGCCTGCGCGTCAGTCGGGCGCGACAGCTCCTCAGGGAAACCGACCAACCGATCATCTCTGTGGGACTTGAAGTCGGCTATTCCAGCCCCAGCCATTTCGCACAGGTGTTCCGCAAGGAGACGGGGGTATCGCCCCGCTCGTATCGAGACGCATAAGCTAACATAGCCTGCTTTGACCACCTGCAGGCCATTAGTCGCTCCTTTGCAGGCAATCGGGGGCTTTGAAGCGATCAGTAACGGCTCAAGCCCTGCAAGGCAGCGCATCAGACCCACTTTCAAAAGTTTGAGCAAAACTCCGACAGTTTTCGCAAGGCTCCGAGAGAAGCGTCGGTCGCCAAGTGTCATATCCAGCTCACGTCTTCTGACGGAGCCGGATTGATCAAGGGATCGTCAAATCCGGCATTATTCCAGCGATCCCGGATGGAGTTTGATCATGACCAACATCGTGAACACTGTGAATGAAGTTGAGGGCAAGGTTGCCATCGTCACGGGCGCAGCCAGCGGCATCGGCCGGGCAATCGCAGAATTGCTGCATTCGCGCGGCGCCAAGGTCGTTGCAGAAGATATCGACCCCGCCGTGAAGGATCTCGAACGCGATGGCCTCATTGCCCTGGTTGCCGACATCACCGTCGATGGAGTTGCCGAGCAGGCCGTGTCGCTTGCGGTCGATACCTTCGGCAAGCTCGACATCCTCGTCAACAACGCCGGTCGCATTCTTTACAAGAACCTAGTCGATCTTTCCCGCGACGAGTGGGAATGGCAGATGCAGACAAACGTCACCGGCGCTTTCCTGCATTCGCGCGAGGCCCAGAAGGCGATGATGAAGAATGGCTCGGGTGCGATCGTGAACATCGCCTCCTATGCCGCCTACTTCGCCTTCCCCGGGATCGCAGCCTACACTGCCTCGAAGGGGGCCATCGCCCAGATGACCCGCACGCAGGCGCTCGAAGCGATCGAGCACAATATCCGCGTCAACGCCATCGGCGTGGGCGACGTGGTGACCAACCTGCTCAATCACTTCCGCGACGACGGCCGCGAATTCCTGGCCGAGCATGGGCAGAATGCGCCAATCGGTCGCGCTGCCGACCCGAAGGAAATCGCCGAGATCGTGGCGTTCCTCGCCTCCGATCGAGCCAGCTTCATCGTCGGTTCGGTGGTCATGGCTGACGGCGGTATGAGCGTCGTAATCGGCTAAGTCAGCAGGCGGATGGTGCCGGAAGGCGCCATCCGCCTCCTACCGCTCAAGAACAGGAAATCTATCGTGACGTATTCGAAACGGAACTTCCCGCTGTACGCAGTGCGCCAGCACCTTGAGACTGGCCCGATCGTCCTGATCACCTCCCAGCACGGTTCCCGCTCCAACATCATGACATTGGGCTGGCACACCATGCTGCAATTCTCGCCTGCCCTGGTCGGCTGCTACATCTGGGAAGGTAATGAAAGCAGGGATCTGATCCGCAGGTCCGGAGAATGTGTCATCAACGTACCGACGGCTGAAATCGCCGACCAAGTGGTGGAAATCGGAAATCGGCATGCGCGCGACGGCGACAAATTCGAGGTGACGGGCCTGACCCCGCGGCGCGGCAAGGTTGTCGCGGCTTCGCTTCTGGACGAGTGCTATGCGAGCTTCGAATGCAGACTCTACGACGATGCCATGATCTCCAACTATGGCTTCTTCATCTGGGAGGTCGTGAAAGCTCATGTTGCCGATGTGGAGGCGCCAAGAACGCTCCATTATCGCGGCAACGGCACTTTCATGGTCGCAGGCGAAGAGCTTGCTTTCACTGAGCGATTCCGGCCGGAAAACCTTTAGCCGCCGCCCAAGAAGCGGGCGGCGGCAGGGTTACAATCAGCTCAATGTTCAAGGCCTCTCACTTGGGCAGGCGTGAATGCAAAGCCGTTATTGCTTCGGTTCAGGTAGCCCATTCCCGGGAAGGGCAAGTGCGCTGCGGCTATGAGCTTTTTGTCGTTCGCAAGGCGGTGGAACTGGGCCAGACGCTGCTGCTGGGCTTTGGACTGGTCTACATCAAAGGTGATCGTTACTTCAGGATGGGGTAGTTGAACCGCGCCCACATGAACGATGTCGCCCAGAAACTCGATGGTCTCCTTCTTACTGCTAAGCTCGTAAATGCTGTGCCCCGGCGTGTGGCCCCGCGCCGGGATGGCGCGAATTCCAGGCAATATCTGCGCCGGTCTGGAAAATGTCCTGACCTGTCCCTGGTCTACATATGATTGAAGAGCTGCAACGGCCTCGTCGTGAAAGCGAACAGGGATGTCGGATGGCAGGTTACCGGGTTCAAAAAAGAACCGGAAATCCTCTTTGGAAACGTGGATTAGCGCATTTGGGAAAACGGACTTACCGTCT
This sequence comes from Novosphingobium sp. BL-S-20, assembly GCF_055521635.1. Taxonomy (NCBI): domain Bacteria; kingdom Pseudomonadati; phylum Pseudomonadota; class Alphaproteobacteria; order Sphingomonadales; family Sphingomonadaceae; genus Novosphingobium; species Novosphingobium sp. BL-S-20. Next base: position 418,962 of record NZ_CM145493.1, read on the forward strand.
TTCGCGAGACCACCAGAATGATCCGTATGGATATGCGTGATCAATACGTCCGTCACATCTCCTGGCCCGTACCCGGCATATCTAAGCCGGGTAATCAAGCTGCCGCCGTTCGGCCCGAACAGAGACCCAGCCCCCGTGTCGACGAGGACTAACCGCTTACCCGTGCGGATGAGATAGGCATTGATCGACGTTACGACCTCTTCCTTTTCCCCTGCGGCCCGGAGCTGTGCCCTTATGGTATCCGGGCTTTCGCCCTTGAGCAGATCGGCCGCCTTCAAAGGAACAGATCCGTCGTAGAGCGCGAAGACGGTTGCCGCGCCGACCTGTATCGTGCGGACGCCTTGGTCCCGCTCCATGGCGATCGTTGTCGATGTGTGTGGCCCAAGCTCTTGCGCGTTCGCTACCGAAATCGAAGCGACCGCCATTAGCGCTGCGGCGGTCCTCACCTTCTTTGAAATCATGATAGTACCTCCAATGGAGGCTGGCATATCGTGACCAAACAGCGTCCTCGGAGTCGTGTGAAGGCTATAGGACCTATCGGGCAGAGCGAACGGAGGCGGTGGCGGCTTCTATGCGGTCGCGCAGCCAGCGATGACCTTGGTCACCATTCATCCGCGGATGCCAGACTGCCATTATCGTCAGTCCCGGCAACTCGAGAGGAGGCGGAGCCAGATCGAGGCGGTCAGCAAATCGCATGAGAAAACGAGCTGGCAGGGTGCACAGATAGTTGGTTTCGGCAGCAATCATCGCCGCGATCGCATAGCTTTGTACGGAAGCTACAACCTTTCGGCTTCGCGCCGCCTTGGCAAGCGCGTCGTCGACCATCGCGGAGAATGTGCCGACTGAGGAAACGATCACATGATCGGCGGCACAGAAGTAATCGAGGTCGAGTGGCATGCCTGACGCGCTAACCGATCGGGCAGTCATGAACTTGTCCTTCCAGAGGACGCGCTGCATCATGTCCCCTGGGACCGTCTCAGGGCCAGTGAGAAGCAGATCGACACGTCCATTCTCGAGGTCGGCAACAGGATCTTGCGAGGGCAACACCATGGCCAGGCGGGCTCTTGGCGCATGGTTCTGCATCACTCGGCTCAATACTGGTCCGAGGACCGCCGCAGGTGTTTCGGCCATCGCCAGGACAAACGTCCGGGAGGTGGTTTCGGGCTGAAAAGTGTCTGCGTCGGAGACAAGCGCCAGCGCACCCGTAATCAGGTTCGAGAGGGCAGGTTCCAAGCCTGATGCACGGGGGGTGGGTATTACCCCGCGACCATTGGATGCGGGGACAAAGAGCGGGTCGTCGAAAATGTCCCGCAGCCGCGCCAGCCTGCCCGACATTCCCGCTTGAGATAGTCCGAGCCGGGTCGCAGCCCTGGTCACGTTCCGCTCCTGTAAAAGGGTCCGGAGCGTGACAAGAAGCGCAAGATCGAGCTCAGGATACTCCAATCAGGAGCCTTTCTTTGGCTCGACGAAATTATCGATTCCGGCGGCCAGTTCCGGCGTCAAATCCGCCAGCGGGCGATCCATTGCCAACGCCGTCCAGAGCATGCCGTCAATGAAGCTGCTTATCGCCAGAGCTGTCTGCCGGGCCGGTGCTTTGAGAGCGATCTCACCTTTGGCCTCTAGTTGCGTCAGCAATGCGCAGAGCGTTTCCAGCGCTTCTTCCAGGATCGGCTTGTAGAGATCGTGCAATCGACCTGGGTTGGCACATTCGGCGCGCAGATGAAGCCGGGTTTTCACCACAGTGGCGATGTCGAAACCCAGCTGATCATCAAGATTGACGATCATCCGTTTGAACGACAGCCAGTCCTCTGGGAAGCTGCTGCCCGAGACCAAACCGTAGCGAAGCGCCTCGGCGACGATCTCCTCCTTGTTACTGAAATGCGTGTAGATCGCACCGGTGCTGACCTCACATTCCTTTCGGATATCGGCAAGCGACATCCCCTCGACCCCTTTGCGCGAGATGCACGCGATCGTGCCGCGAAGGATGCGCTCGCGTTGAGCGCTCATGTGCTGGGCATCACGCTTTGGCATAAGATCCTCAAAAAATACGTTTGTTCTTTATTCCTTCAAAACCTGCATGACAATCTCTTGACACGAATCTAAAAAGACGGAACGTTCTCTTTCTATTGATGCGAAGGGGCATCGATAGGACAGGGGGTTCCCATGCGCAATGCCCGACTGCTGACGAGCGCCGCCGCCATCGCGGGTCTCGTAGGTTTTTTTCCGCATCCGGCACTGGCCCAGGATGAAGGTTCAGATGGATCCCAGATTGTTGTAACCGCCCAAAAGCGTAGCGAACGTCTGCTGGATGCGCCGCAATCCGTCACTGCGATATCGGCTGCTGACCTTAGCCGCCTCAATGCCGTGCAGTTCCGCGACTTCGCCAACGCCGTTCCGGCCCTCACGTTCTCAACGGCAGGACCCGGGCAGACCCAGCTGACACTTCGCGGCGTGACCGCGGGCAACGACATCGGTCCGACCGTGGGCATTTACGTGGATGACGTACCCTTCGGATCCAGCAGCGCCTTCGCCAATGCTTCGTCTCTAGCCCTTGATGCCGGTCTGTTCGACATGGAGCGCATCGAGGTTCTTCGTGGCCCTCAAGGCACACTCTACGGCGCCAGCACGATGGGCGGTCTGCTGAAATATGTCACGATTGCGCCGGACACCGACAATTTCAGCGGCTCTGCCAATGCCAGCCTCTCCGACACCTACAGGGGGGGGACAAGCTACAGCGGCTCGGCAGGTCTCAACCTCCCGATTGTGACCGGTAAGTTGGGGCTGCGCACTAGCGGCTATTACTCCCATGATGGCGGTTTTATCGACAATCTCGCCGCCGGCAGGAATGATGTGAACAGGTCCAGGGTATATGGAGGACGTGCCGACCTTCAGTTCACGCCCACCGAGGACCTTACGATCCGGCTTTCGGGCTTTCTGCAGAACATCCACAGGCGCGGCGGCGCCTCGGCTGACTTCACGCTTGCCGGAAAACCGATCGACGGCTCCCTCGACCAGCGTCGACTTGTTGATGAACCCTTCGATCAGCGCTTTCGCCTTGTGAGCGGAACCATAAGCTATGACCTCGGCCCAGTGTCGCTGACGTCGATCAGCAGCTATCAGACAATACGCAACAGCTATCGTCAGGATGGCTCAGCGCTCTACGTGCCGGTGCTCACGTCATTTGGTCTCCCTTTTGACGCCGTCGCAGTTGATCAACGTCGGACTACCGATAAGTTCACGCAGGAGGTTCGCCTCGCCTCCAGTGGCGCGAGGCTTTTGGACTGGATGGTCGGTGGCTTCTACACGCATGAGAAATCCGGCAACGCGCAGGTCATCGTGCCCTATGAAGACGAGGGTGTGGTGTCCCCCATTTCTTTGGCCGACGTTTCCATTCCAAGTACCTACGAGGAAATCGCTGCCTTTGGTAACCTGACGCTCCACGTCACCGATCGGTTTGACCTGTCTGGGGGGCTCAGATGGGCAGAAAATCGCCAGAAGTTCGAACAGATCGGCAGCGGGTTGCTGATTGGCTCGACGCCACAAGTTCGTTCGCGAGATGACGTCGTCACCTATCTTGCCAACGCGCGATACAAGTTTAGCCCGAACACCACGGCCTACGTGCGCTTTGCCACCGGCTATAGGCCTGGGGGACCCAATTACGTCGTAAACGATCCGGTGACCGGCGCTCCACTTGCCCCCGCTCTGTTCGCGTCCGATTCCCTCGACAGCTACGAAGCTGGCTTCAAGGCAGAGACGACAAACCGAACCTTTGGGATCGACATTTCTGGCTATCATATCGATTGGAAGGACATACAGGTCACTACCGCCGCCGGCGGAGTTTCGGTGATAGCCAACGCCGGCGGCGCCAAGATAACCGGCGGCGAACTTACATTGACCGCGCGTCCTTCGCCGCAATTTACGGTCGTTGGGGCATTCGCTTACCAGCATGCCAGATTGTCCGAGGACAGCTTGGACCTTGGCGCCCTTCGAGGCGATCGCCTGCCCAACGTTCCCCGGTATACCGCCACACTCAATGCCGACTACCGGGCCCCAGCAGATATGAAGCTGCGTCCTCGTCTTGGAGCCACGCTGCGGTTTGTTTCCGATCGCTCGGCGTCGTTCGACGGGAATCTAGGCGTGCCTCAGTATGAGCTGCCTGACTATGTGGCGATCGATCTGCGCGCCGGGTTGGACGTGGGACGCTTCGAGGTCCAGCTGTTCGCACGAAATATAACCGACGAGCGAGCCCAGCTGTCAGCAGCAACCATTCTGTCGTCTGCCGGCGGTCCCGCTCAAGTAACCATGATGCAGCCCAGGACGATAGGCGTCAGCCTCAGCTCCCATTTCTGAGCAATCCGAGCTCCAGGAGAGATCCCATTCCGCACTCTGCACACATCGATGTGACAGCGCTCGACGCGCTGTTCGCACCCTTCGATCGTACCGATGCTCCCGGCTTCGCGGTAGGCGTCGCTCTCAATGGCGTCCCGGGATATCGTCGCGGCTTTGGCATGGCGAGTATTGAACTTCCCGTAGCGCTTTCCCCGTCCATTCGCATGCGCATAGGGTCCACTAGCAAGCATTTCTGCGTCCTGGCGGCCATGCTTCTTCGTGAAGAGGGTAAGCTCGATCTGGAAGCATCTCCGCAGACCTATCTGCCCGAGCTTCCAGAATGGGCCGCGCCAATGACGGTCCGCCAGCTTATGGCGCACACCAGCGGGATGCGCGACAGTCTGGACCTGCTCTTGCAATCTGCCGGCCCCGGCATAGCCGTTTCAAACGACTTCCAGCTCAAGCTGCTGGCCGGGCTCGATAGCGTCAATGCGCCTGCCGGTCACATTTGGAATTACAATAATGGCGGCTATGTGCTGCTCACGGAGATAATCGAGCGCTTGAGCGGCCAAAGTTTCGCAGATTTCCTGCAGGCGCGCATCCTCCAGCCTCTCGGCATGCATAACACCCTCCTGCGCCCGCTCGATACTGCGCTCTTGCCCAATAGCGCAACTCTGCACCTTCCTCGCCCCGATGGTGGCTGGAGCCGGGGGGTATTCGGCGCCCCGATCGGAGGCGAGGGCGGCATCGTTTCGACGGTCGATGACATGCTGCGGTGGCTCAAGCATATGGGCGATCCTATCGTAGGCAGCCCAGAGACCTGGCAGGAGATGCGGACGCCGTTGACGACTCATGGCTATGGGCTTGGACTCAATATGACCTCGCACCGTGGGCTGGCGACGGTTCATCATGCGGGAGGAGTCATCGGCGGGTCGAGCCAGATGCTGAAGGTCCTTGAGCATGATCTCGACATCATCATCATGACGAACGGCCGAAGCGCCCTCGATCTCTACAGTCTGGTCGATGCCATCATTGACCGGTGCATCCCTGGCCTTCCTGCTCCCGACGAAGATGTCGTCGGCCAAGTGCATGAGGGTACATTCTACTCGGCGGCGACGGGACAAGTTTATTCATTGGTCGGAATCGGCGATCAGCAGGCCATCTCTGTTGCAGGCATGACGCTTCCCGCCAAACGCCTTGCGGATGGGACAATGAGCATCGCTATTCTTCCAAGCGACCTACGTCTTCGGATCGTTGACGATGGCGGTACACCGGCACTCGAAGCCGTGGAATTCGGACATGCGGATCGATTGAGCCTGGTCGATGCTTCAGCCGCAGGTGACCCGTCAGATTTGAAAGGAATGTTCGTCGCACAGTCGGCGGGATTGTCTGCCAACATCTACCAGGACGAAAAATCATTCTGGCGAGTCGATCTCAGAGGACCGGCGGGGGGTACCGATTATCGTTTGCACCCGCTCGGCCACAAACTTTGGAAGATCAGTCCGCCCGAGCCGGCATCAACCGGCGGGACGCTGGAGATCGTCGATGATGGCTTTCTCCTGACAACCGGTCGCACGGTTCGGCTGCACTTTGCCCGGCAGGGTTTGGCATGACGATCGATCCCGCCGCCTCCTATCCGCCGCACAAGACGGCTCGCTTGGCCATCATGGTCCTCAGCGTCCTTGGCTTTTTCCTCTCCATGGATGTGACGCTCACAACCCTGCTCATCGAGCCGATGAAGCATGACATGACGCTTACCGACGTCGAGATCGGGCTCCTTCAAGGCACTGCATTCGGCTTGGCATTTGGACTGGCTTCGCTCCCCCTCGGGCGGGCGATCGATCGGGCCAATAGGGTTACTTTGCTCAAGCTGGGCCTCCTCATCTGGATGGTCGCGATGGGGGCGACAGCACTGGCGGGCTCGGTCACTACGCTGATGTTGAGCCGGGTCGCACTAGGGTTCGTTTATGCCCTGCTGATACCGTCCGCACTCTCCATCATTTCGGACCTTTATCCCCCCGAGCGGCGCTCCGTAGCGACAAGCCTCTTCGCTGTGGGCCAAGCGAGCGGCCAGGCATTCGGCATTCTGGCGGGGGGGCTGATCTTCGATGTGCTCACCAAGCTGCTTGTCGGCAGCCCGGGCCTGATGGGGGGCCTGGTGCCTTGGCGTACGCTTTATCTCGCGGCGGCCGCCCTCGCCCTCCCGCTTCTTCTGGGCATTGGCCTCATCTCCGAACCAGCACGGCAGGAGCAGGAACAACGCGGCAGAAGTTTGAAGATGGCTCTACTGGAACTGTGGCAGCATCGCTCGTTCCTAGGTCCTTTGCTGGCTGCAATGCTATTCAGCACCATGACCTTCCAGGCAGCCGCAGTCTGGGCGACCCCGGTCCTGATCCGGAGCTATCATCAGACGCCGGGCCAGTTCGCAGGCTGGTTGAGCGCGGTGACTTTCGCGGGCGGCATTGTGGGAGCGTTGCTCGGCGGACAGCTGGCAGAATTTGGTCGTAGGCGGGCTGGTCGCGCTGGCGTTCTGCTGCCAGCGATCGCCGCGGCGGCTCTCACTGCTCCCCTGTCTTTCTTCGGTGTCGCCCCTTCCGTTGCCACGTTCGGCATTCTTCTGGCTGGCAGCATGCTGGTGGGAGCATTCAATGCCACCGTCGGAGTGATCGCTATCACCTTGAACGTGCCAAATGAAATTCGCGGTCTTGCACTTGGCGCGAATGTCTTCGTTTCAGCGGTATTCGGTGCTGCAACTGCGCCAACCGCAATTGCTCTGCTCAGTTCAGTGCTCGGGGGTGAAGCGAAGCTTGGTCTCGCAATCGCCGGCATCTGTGTCCCTGGAGCCCTCCTGAGCGCGCTTTTCTTCGGAGTCGCCATGCGCGGCGCCAAGCTCAATGGAACTGAAGCGGTGGCGCCATGAAGCCGCTGAGCCTCACATATACCGTTGATCCCATGCCATTCAAAAAGCCTCTGCGGATTGCTGGTCACATATTTGAAGGCATACCGGCAGTGCGCCTTGAGCTGACTGACGGGGCAGCTGTTGGCAGGGGCGAAGCCAGCGGAGTCTACTACACAGGGGACACGGTTGAAAATATTTGCGCCCAGCTTGAGCAGGTAAGACCCCTATTAAGCGACGGCATTGGCCGCGCGTCCTTGCGCGCACACCTCCCTGCGGGCGGCGCACGAAATGCTCTGGATGCCGCTCTGTGGGACATCGAGGCTGCAACCTCAGGAATAACAGCATGGAAGCGGGCCGGATTGAGGGACATCCAGCCTCTCGTTACGACTTTCACGCTGTCGGCCGATGATCCCGCCGAGATGCTAGAGCAACTCGATGGCTACGCCGATGCGCGGGCCATCAAACTCAAGCTCGACGGCGATCTCGATGCTGATTCCGAAAGGATAAGGATGGTGCATCGTCACCGCCCGGATGTCTGGTTCATGGTCGATGCAAATCAGGGTTACAGCGTGGACCGCCTGTCCGATCTCGCGCCGGTTCTACACGACGCCGAAGTGAAGCTCGTGGAGCAACCGGTTCCGCGTGGCAAAGAGGCGGGGCTGGAGTTCATCCGGCTTGGGATCCCCCTTGCAGCTGACGAGAGCCTGCTTGGGCTTGATGAGGTGGAACAGCTGGTGGGACGCTTCCAGGTAGCAAATATAAAGCTCGACAAATGTGGCGGTCTCACCGAAGCGCTCGAGCTTCGGGAACGTGCCAGAGTGCTCGGCCTTCGCACGATGGTCGGAAACATGGCGGGCTCAAGCCTTGCGGCTGCTCCCGCATACATTCTTGGACAATTCTGCGATTTCGTCGACCTGGATGGGCCGAGTTTCATTAAATCGGACTTGACGCCATCGGTTCGCTATCGCGACGGGCGGATCGAGCTTCCCCTCAGCCTTTGGGGCAGTAGCTAGATCCGCCGGACAGACCATCAGCCACCTGCTTCCACTCCAAACCGACCGGCAAACGATTTGACAATATATGGCACAGCGCCCCGATCTCTCGACTGACCGCCTAATTTTGCGCGCGCACGACATTCGTGATGTGGATGAGCAGTTCAATCGATATCGGGATCCTGCCGTACAGGAGTTCATCCGCGGCCTTCCCCTCACTCGGGAGGATACCTGGCATAGGTTCCTGCGTTACGCAGGGCACTGGAGCCTTTTCGGATACGGAATGTTTGCAGTCTTTGAGCGAGGCAGTGGCTGTTTGATTGGAGAAGTTGGGCTTGCTCAATTTCAGCGAGGATTAGGCGCCGACTTCGATGCAGCTCCTGAAGCTGCCTGGCTGTTTGCCGGAGGAGCGCATGGCCGCGGCTATGCCATAGAGGCGATGGAAACACTGATGGGCTGGTTCGACTGCACTCGGCCCGAAGAGCGTTGTGTTTGCATCATTGATACCCAGAATGCGCCTTCGGTAAGGCTGGCGGCTCGCCTAGACTTCCGAGCTTATGGTTCGACGAAGTATCGCGAAGCCAGCGTAAATAAGTACCACCGGCTGAAGCGCTGATTATAAAGCTAGCGTGAGGCTTGCTTGCTTGCCGAGGAGAAAACGAGGGAGGAACGCTCAGGATCATCAAGCTAACCACCGAGCATTTCGATTGACTCTGGCAGTCATCTATCATTCCCATCTATATGTTAACTATCAGCTTGCCGGCATCTGATGCGCCGAGCTGCGAAGCAAAACTGAATGATTACCCTTCTAGGTTTCATCAGAATAGATTCTGGCAGCTGCAGCACCGTTGAATGACCGGTTCCTGCGTGAACAGACGTTCGCGATGCCGAACTGGAAAGACTGGGTCTGGTCGGCAGGAGAGGCAGCTAAGCGGCAACTATCTCTGTATGTGCGCTCCAAACGCGACAGTCGCCTACCGGCCATTGCCAGCCGTTCATCGTGGTTGATCTCGCGGTGAACGAATGGCCGCTTTGGAGACGTTCATATGGGCGGCTGAACGGCGACTCTCTGTCGGCGGATTTCCTTTTGGGGGGCAGCGTGCTATTGGTAGTTTTGCGACCACCTTAAGCTGTCTGCGGCGTCCGTATGAATGGCCCTAGCTGCCGGTCCGATTTGCGCGAAGCCGCTGTCCAATCCATATTAGCAAGGCCAAAATTCCCGCAAACCACGAATAGATCATTCCGATTAGGAAGATGGCACCGGAAACCTCTCCAATGCCGAGGGGGATAGTTGCGAATGTAGAAATTACTGAGGCAATCATTATCCAGACGCCTACCATTACGAAACGGAGCGGATTGCTGCTTGTCATGCGGCGAAGGTATCACTGAAAACGGCAATGGCCACAATGGCCACAGCTGCGCCCCGAGCCTGGACGGCGTGTGATTGAGGCTATCAGCTACCGCTAAAATCGCCCGCGGTAGCGTAGAAACGACATGAATTGTCACCCTAATTAGTCTGTACATCGGCTACAAGTGCATCGCTGATGCGGATCATCCTCTTCGTTGGTGTCTTCGCAGGATAGGGAGCTCTGGACAATGCAAAGACGCGACTTGTTGGGAGGATTTGCATTCGCGTTGGCGACCGGAGTTGTAAGACCGGTGCTTGCGCAGGATCGGCGCATAATTGTCAGCCGGATCGCTTTGGTGGACGGACGCGTTGTGATGCCGGTGACGATCAGCGGGAATGGGCCTTATCTCTTTCTGCTAGACACAGGCGGTGCAGCGAGTCTCATCGATGCAGGTCTTGCTCGTGAGCTTCGACTTCAGTCGACTGGATCGGTGAAGATGCGGGGTGTCGGCGGGCAGGCCGTGGTTGGTACTTACTCGGCGCGCGATGTCGTTTTCGGAGGCGGCGCGCAGCAAGGCGTCGTTTCCTTTTCCGCCATGGAGCAAGGATTCGGCTCTCGTGTACGCGGAACATTGGCCGCCGGCATTCTCACGACAGTCGACAGCGACCTCGATATCGAGGCAGGCCAATGGCGCATCTACCCGGATGGACGTCCCCAGCGCACGGATTTCGTCAAGTTCGACCGCGCGATCCGCAATGACAATGGTCTGAGTCGTAATGCCGCTTCGCCACGCCTTTACGGCGAGATCGAGTTGGACGGGACAAGGCTCGACTGCCTTCTGGATACCGGGGCGCCCGGCGGCATTTCGATCAGCTACGACAATGCTCGCCGTTTGGGCCTGTGGAACGATGCACAGCCGTTCGCGCCGCAAATCAGTCGCGGGGTCGGCGGTAGCGGGGGCATTGGAAGAATCGTGCGGGCGAACAACGCGGTGTTTGCTGGGCAGGGTTTCGACAGGCCGCTCGTGCTGCTCCGCGCGCCTTCGGACGGGGCGCGGGAGCATGATGGCATTATTGGACTGTCGATGCTTCGGGGCTTTAATCTCTCCACCGAAGTGCGGACGCGTTCGCTTTGGTTGCAGCGCCATGCCAACGCAGCGCCTTTGCCTGAGCGATACGGCTTGTCGGGCCTATGGCTGGACGACAGGGGGGGTGAAGTTCGTGTCGCGATGGTGGGGACGGGTAGTCCGGCGGAAGCTGCGGGCGTTCGGGTAGGTGATCGCATCGATGGCCATGACCTCAAGTCCGCGATCGCGCTCATTGCGGGGCATCCGGGGAAAGAGGTGATGCTTTCGCTTGTTGGCATTCGCCAAAACCGGTCGGTTCGCTTCGTGCTGGCGCCTTTCCTTTGAACGGAAAACCGCGACGACCCGGTTAGCTTTTTAGGCTTTACCCGATCAGGCCTTTCCTCGCTTGTAGATTGCCGTAGGCTGGTCGGCGCAGGTGTGCGAACCGTCCGCGAAGTCGGTGTCTTCATGCATCTTACAGTCTCATCCGTTCCGGTGGCGGGCGCTCCGGGTGCAGCGAGCCTGGTCGGAATACTGGCCGTTCACCATCGTTCACGGTTCGGTGAACGAACGGCGGCTTTGAGCGTGCCTCAATGAGGCGCTGAACGTCGGCTCAGTCGGCGATTTCGGATCGAGAGTGCAGGGCAGGGGCTTGGCGGCTACGCGCCCCATTGCTGCGCTTTCCGAGTCTCATTTATCCTCCTGAAACTTGCCATTCACGAACGGTCACTGGCGCCCACACCCGAAGCTGATCAGCCGCGAGGATAACAATGGTGCGTTGAGGAGTATTCAAGGGCAGTCGCGTCAATAGCCCAATGGTCGCAGCTCTCGGACAAGATCGATCAAAAGGCGCAAGCCTACCGGCACCTGGCGGCGTCCGGGATAGTAGATGTGCATGGCAGGCCCCGGAGAGGCCCAGTCCTCCAGCACGATCTGCAGCTCGCCGCGCGCCACCTCGCGGGCAATGGCGGGCTCGGGAGCGTACATGATCGCCGCGCCATTGAGTGCCAGTGCGCGGGCGGTGTCGCTGGAGTCGATCGTGATCGCGCCGGGCACGGCAAGGGCAACCGATTCCGATCCGCGATCGAACTCCCAGCGATAGATGCGGTCGTCTCCCAGACGGATCTGCACGCAGCGATGCGCAAGCAGATCGTCGGGATGACGGGGTATGCCGAAGCGCTCGAAATAGGCCGGTGCGCCAACAGCTACCCAGCGGACGGGCGCTGAGAGACGCTGCGCGATCATGTCTTCGGGTACCGTGCCGCCATAGCGAATTCCAGCGTCGAAGCCGCCGTCTACTATATCGACGATGCTGTTCGACACGCGCAGATCGATCTCGATATCGGGATAGCGGTCGAGAAAGGCGGGCATGACCGGCGCGATCAGATATGTCGCGGCGACGTCGAGCACGTTCAGCCTGATGCGCCCGGCCGGCGATCCCCGGAAGCGATTCAGAATGTCGATGGCATTGTCGATCCGGTCGAACGGTTCGGCAATCTCGGCAAGCAGTTCCTCGCCTGCCGCAGTCAGGGTCACACTGCGATTGGTCCGGTTGAACAGGCGGACGCCGATGCTCTCCTCCAGACCGCGCAGCGAATGGCTGATCGCCGAGGTGCCGACCCCGATTTCCAGCCCCGCCAGCCGGAAATTGCGATGCCGCGCGATGGCGAGGAAGTATCCAAGGCTCGCGATGTCCGAACGCCGAAATCGCGATTTGCGGCCGGGCGGGGTCCGGGGTTCGTTGTCCATCGTGAAGGTCGGGTCCAGCAGTTGGCGCGTTGAGTTTCGCTCATCTTAAGCCGGAGTCAGGCAGACCGCCATCCTTCAGGCAGAACGTCAGCTTCCGCGCTGCTCCAGCACTTTGGCGACGACCGGTGCCGCCGAGAACGCCTTGGGCCAACCGGCGTAGAAGGCAATCGTCGTGACTATTTCTCCAGCCTCGGTCGCGGTCAGGCCGTTGTCCATTGCCTTGTTCAGGTGGAAGGGAATCTGCTCCGCTTGCCCCATCGTCATCAGCGCGGCCACCGTGACCATGCTGCGGTCGCGCGGGGCGAGATCAGGGCGCAGCCAGAGATCGCGGAAGAGATAGTTGGTGGTGTAGTCGACCAACCCCGGCGCAACGGCGGCGAACTGTGCACTGACGTGGGTACTGCGCGCCGCCTCCGCCGCTTCGTCGAGCGGAAGCAGCCGGGGGGAAACGTCGGGCAACTGATCGGCGCCGATGCCGCGTCTTTCAAATACAACAGTTATGGGCGCAACAGCGTTCATCGCATTGCCCCAGCCGGTATAGTAGGCAAGGTGCAGCACGGCTTCCGAAAGTTCGGCGGGCTTCACACCGTATCCGAGGGCCTTGTCAGCATAGGCACCCACTCCGGCACTCTCGCCGCGCGCGATCAGTGCGGCGATTGCCACGAGGGCACGGTCTCGTGGGGAGAGGCCTGTCCGCTTCCAGAGATCGCCGTCGATGCGCTGTTCGGTGTGCGCCGCCAGCGTTGGCGATACGCTGCCTGAAGGCACGGTGGTCTTCGCTTCTAGGTTGCCTGCGATCATAGTCGTCAATCCTGCCAGTAGGGGAAGCAGAGCTTTCATGGTCGGCTCCTGCCTTGGATATATGTCAGTGCGCGGTGAAGCCGCCATCAACGGGAAGTCCCACGCCGATCACGAAGCTGGCGCCGGGGCTGCACAGCCACAGCACTGCAGCGGCTACCTCGTCGGCGTGGCCAAGGCGGCCGATCACCTGTTCACGCATGATCTCGGCCATGGCTTCGCGCTGGCCTTCGAGCATGTCGGCGACCATCGGCGTATCGATGGTTCCGGGGCAGACCGCGTTGATGCGGATGCCGCGCGGTGCATATTCCACGGCCGCACTCTTGGTCATGCCGAGCACTGCGTGTTTGGTGCCGTGATAGGCCGCGCGCTGCGGCAGGCCGACAAGCCCGCCAAGCGAGGAACAGTTGACGATGGCACCCGCGCCTTGCGCGCGCATCACCCGCAATTCGTGCTTCATGCAGGCCCAGACCCCGCGCTGGTTGACGGCGGTCACGCGGTCGAACTGGTCGCCCGGCTCGTCCGCCGCATCGGAGGGCGGCACCTGAATGCCGGCATTGTTAAATGCCATGTCGAGGCGGCCGAACTCGGCCACCGCCTTGTCCACCATGGCCGAGACTTGCGCTTCGTCCGCGACATCGCAGGCGAACGCAATGGCACGGCCACCTTCGCGGACGATGCGTGCGGCCTCCTGCTCGGCGCGATCGCCTTCCAGATCAGCGAGCAATACGGAGGCGCCACTCTGCGCGAACATGCGGGCGGTGGCCAGACCCATGCCCTTGGCCGCCCCGGTCACGAGCGCGACCTGGCCGTTGCAATCATACGTCGGATTCATTGCCTGTTCCTATCGTGCGGTGCGCGCGGCGGCCTGATACTCGGCGGCGCTCACCGGTTCTTTCCAGTCGACATTGCGACCATCGACCGTTTCGGTAATCGCAAGGTGGGTCATGGCGCCGTTGGCCGTGGCTCCGTGCCAGTGCCGCACGCCGGGTGCGACGGTGATAGTGTCTCCCTTGCAGATACGACGAACGGGACCACCTGCTTCCTGCGTCCAGCCGCATCCATCGGTCACGATCAGGGTCTGCCCGGCCGGGTGCGTGTGCCAATACGACCGCGCACCCGGAGCAAATGTCACCGATCCGACCGACGCCTGTGCCGGCGGCTGCGGTTTGGCCAGAATTCGCACCGAGACATCACCGGTGAAGCTATCCGGCGATCCTTTTACCAAAGGCATTTCGTGCTGATGGGCAACTTGCGCATGCCCTGCGGCGCCTGCCGCGAGAGAGGCAATGGCTATGAGGGTCGCCACCCTCATGCCTGCGGGCCAGCCAGATACTGCTCATCCGTCACCGGTTCGAGCCATTCCACGTTCTTGCCTTCCAGCGCCTCCTGAATGGCGATGTGGGTCATTGCCGTGGTCGGGCTGGCGCCGTGCCAGTGCTTGTGGCCGGGCGGGCACCAGATGACGTCTCCGGCTCGGATTTCGACGATCTCCTCGCCTTCGCACTGGGTCCAGCCGCAACCGCTGGTGACGATCAGGGTCTGGCCGAGCGGATGTGTGTGCCAGTTGCTACGCGCGCCGGGCTCGAAAGTAACGGCGGCGCAACTGTGGCGCGCCGGATCCGTGGCGGTGTTGAGCGGATCGATCCGCACCGTCCCGGTGAACCACCCAGCCGGACCGGCGAGAGATGGCTGCGATCCTGCACGTTTGAGATGCATGAAGAATGTCCTTCGGATTGAGCGACAGGCCGTACTGTTCGGCGGTCCGTCGAATACGTCTCAGGATGCACCTCCGCGCACCTTGTACGTCATGAGAAGATCGCCACGAACTCTTGCGCAGAATTCAACGTGTGAGATCGACCATCTCGGGTACAATGCAGATGTTACCTGAAATCCCGGGTAATCCTGCATCCCGCCCTGCCGCAGCGTTGAGGACCACTTCATGAAGCATATCTGCTGGAAGGCTGTGGCCGGGTTTTCGTTTCTGGTTTGGAGTATGCCTGCAATGGCCAAAACCGTGCCGATGGTCCGACTTGCCGAACTCGAAATCGCACCCGAAAGCATCGAAGCTTACAAGGCGCATTTGCGGGAGGAGATCGAGGTTTCCATGCGCAGCGAACCCGGCGTGCTGATGCTCTACGCCGTCGCCGTTCGGGGGCGGCCTAATCAGATCCGTCTGACCGAGGTCTATGCCGACCAAGCCGCGTACGACGCGCATGTTCGCAGCGCCCACTTCCTGAAGTACAAGATGGCGACAGCGAACATGGTGCGATCGTTGACGCTGACTGACACGGATCCGATCTCTCTCGAAAGCAAAAGCCCTCCTGTAGATTGACGGCTTGTTTGCTTCAGCATTGGCACTGGCGAACGCTAGGAATGGGAAAACGAATTCATTGCCCCCTTCGATGTGTTCACTGCTACCACCAGCTAAGCTCGTGCGACGGACTTGGAAGCTAATGGTATCGCGGCGAATTTAGGTCTGCGATTGCAGTCGCCTGAATGGTGGTCAGCTTCGCGCCCCCATTCAAGTCGTTCGACAGCGATTTTGCCTCGCCTGAAAGCGGACACTCAGATTTTGGATGAGTCTGGGACTTAGCGGTCAGGTCGCTAACAGTAGAAACTGCCTATTAGCTCTGTATCCGACCCAGCCATCCGGTAATCTCGTTGAGCGTCCTCCGCTCCTGATCGGCCTCCATGACGAAGGCCTGCTCTATGTGGGATCGTGGCGCGTGGCTGGCGATGACGTCCGGCGCACTTCCCACACCATAGCCGCCATGGGTTATGAACGGGCGGAGCCTTTTGCCGGCCAGGTCATGTGCTTTGAGAAACGAACGGATCGGCGCCGGTGCTGTAGTCCCCCAGATCGGCAGCCCGAGGAAAATCTCGTCATATGTCGCGATATCCTCGACCCTTGCCGCGAGCGGAGGCTCGACACCAGCTTGTCGTTCGCGCTCCGCCTGAGCGACATGCTGTTCGTAATCGGCCGGATAGGGGTTCGCCGGCCTGATCTCGAACAGCGTCGCCCCCAGCTTGCGCTGAAGGGTCTCGGCGATAACCCGCGTGTTGCCCGACCGCGTCAGATAGGCGACGAGCGTTCTGCTTCCCGTGATCTTGGTTGATCCTCCTTCCTGTGCACAGGCGGCAGTGCCGGAAAACGCCAGCACCGCCGGCGCGGCCAGCAGAGCACGACGCGAGAAATCTTCGGATGCGCCCATGACGGTTTTGGTGGCCCGCAAACGGCCGCGTTCATCGATGGTCATTGCTGCCGGAACCTTCCTTCACCGGCCGGAGCAGATGCGAAAATGTAAGCTGGGCCAAGCGCCAGTTTCCGGACTGCTTCGTATAGACCTCCGTCACCATGAAGGCATTGGTGACGGTGCGAGGACCGACGACAGCCTCAAGGTCCATGTCCTCCAGAACGATCGCGGTGTCGCCGAACATGCGCACGTCGACCGCGTGGATCGACGCCTTCTTGTACCAGATACCGCCGCTTTTGATCGTAGCGAGCTCCTGAGCCTTGCCCCAGGTTCCGCCCATGTGCGTGAACATGGCCCGATCATCAAAGAGCGTCGCCAGGGCGTCGACGTTCTTGTCCGCCATCCAGTCCCACTTGCTGTTCGAGAGGTCGATGATCTGCTGCTCGGTCGGCGTGTGGGAGGCGGCGGTCTTGATCGTCTCTGTCGGGGGCGCCGGCGTTTGTTGCGCCAGCAACGGCTGCATGGGCAGCATCGATAACGTGAGACCGATAGCCAGCTTTCGCATGTAACTCTCCTATTGAATTCTCGACGTTCAAACGTACCGATCGGTCCGAGCCTCCCCGTTGCCTAGGACCCTCAGCTTGGCGCCTCGACGCCAGAGAAGGTCAGGACTTGCGGGGGAAGCCGAGCGCCCTGCACCTCGATGGCGCGCACTGCCGTGTTCAATTCCACGATCTCCTCCGGCGAGAAGCGCACCTGTCCTGCGGCGCTGTTCTCGGTCATATGCGCCATCTGGGTCGTGCCTGGGATCGGCACGATCCACGGGCGCTGCGCGAGGAGCCAGGCAAGCGCAATCTGCCCCGGCGTCGCGTTCTTTCGGACCGCCCATCGCTTCACCAGTTCGACCAGAGCGAGGTTTTGGGGCACATTCTCAGGGGAGAACCGCCCTTCGCTGCCCCGGATGTCGCCCTGGGCGAAGCGGGTCTGCGCATCGATCGCGCCGTTCAGGAAGCCAACCCCGAGCGGGCTCCAGCATACGAAGCCGATGCCGAGCTGTTCGCACAGCGGTAGCACCTCGGCCTCGGGGCCGCGCCACAGCATCGAATATTCGTTTTGAACAGCGCTCACCGGCAACGCGGCGTGGGCGCGACGCAGCGTGCCGAGCCCCATTTCGCTCAGGCCCCAGTGACGGACCTTGCCCTCACGCATGAGGTCGCCGACCGCACCGGCGACGTCCTCGATCGGCACCGCAGGGTCGACGCGGTGCTGATATACGAGATCGAGATAATCGGTGCGAAGCCGCTTGAGCGACCCTTCTACCGCCCGCTTGATGTGATCGGGCCGGCTGTTGAGCGGGGCGCCCGTGACGCGCTTGCCATCGGGATCGATATTCCACCCGAACTTGGAGGTGATAACCACATCCTTGCGGAAGGGCTGCACGGCCTCGCCGAGGATGCGTTCGTCCTCGAACGGGCCGTAAGCCTCCGCTGTGTCGAACAGGGTGACGCCGCGCTCATAAGCCGCGCGTATGATGCGGATCATCTCCGCCCGGTTTGGAATGGTCGTCTGATAGGTCCGGTGCATATTCTGGACACCGAGACCGACGGCGGAGACCTCAAGTGAACCCAGCTTGCGACGATCGCCAACCTGGACCGCCTTGCCTGGAGTCGTTGCTGCTGTGGCGCTCGTCGCCCTGCCTGTACCCGCTCCGAGCGCTGCGAGGGCGACGCCCGTTCCCGCCACGCCGAGCAGGCCGCGCCGGCTGACCTGCCCTGATGCTACTTCATCTGACATGGTATCGCCTTTCGATCAGAGCTTGCGGGTGCCGAGCCATTTCACCATCGCAGGATCGCGATGGTCGAAGAAGCTGCTGGCCTTCTGGTCCAGCGTGGCGATCGCGGCGATGTCCTCTTCGTCGAGGGCAAAGTCGAAGATCGCGAAATTCTCGGCCATGCGCTCCTTGCGGACCGACTTGGGGATCGCGACGATACCGCGCTGGTTCAGCCAGCGCAGGACGACCTGGGCGACGCTCTTGCCGTGCTTGGTCCCAATTGAGGCGAGCAGTTCATTGCTGAAGAGCCCGTTCTTGCCTTCGGCAAAGGGCCCCCAAGCTTCCGCCTGAACCTTGTATTCCTCAAGCAGGGCCTGGGCATCGTCCTGCTGGTGGAAGGGATGGATCTCGATCTGGTTGACGGCAGGCGTGATCTCGTTATGAAGCACGAAATCCAGAAGGCGATCGGGATAGAAGTTGCTCACGCCGATGGCCCGGATGCGGCCATCGCGATGGAGCTCCTGCATCGCCCGCCATGCGCCATACACATCACCGTAAGGCTGATGGATCAGCCAGAGGTCGAGATAGTCGAGCTGTAGCTTATTGAGCGATCGCTCGAAGGCCGCCTTCGCGCCTTCATAGCTGGCGTCCTCGATCCACAGCTTGGTCGTGACGAACAACTCGCTGCGGTCAATGCCGTGGTTGCGGATCGCATGGCCGACGGCTTCCTCGTTTCCGTAGGAGGTGGCGGTATCGAGGAGGCGGTAGCCAACATCGATGGCGTCTTGCACGCTGCGTTCGCATTCTGCCGGGTCGGGAACCTGGAATACGCCAAAGCCGAGGCTTGGCATTGCGACGCCGTTGTTCAAGGTGACGGTGGGAACGGACTGGGACATGGGAGATCCTTCGGTTCAAATCAGCGATTGACGAGGCTCTGGTTGGCAGCGGAATAGCGCTCGCCCACCAGTTCGATGGCAGTCAGTGCCGTGCGAATACGGGCCAGGTCCGGCTCGCTCAGCTCGACGGTCACAGCACCGAGGTTTTCTTCAAGCCGGTGCAGCTTGGTTGTGCCGGGGATCGGCACGATCCACGGGCGCTGGGCCAGCAGCCAGGCCAAGGCGACTTGCGCCGGGGTTGCGTTCTTCTCGGCCGCGAGGGTCATAACCAGATCGACGAGACCTTGGTTGGCATTGAGCGCATCGGTCTGAAAGCGCGGAACCGTGCTGCGGAAATCATCCTTTGCGAACACCGTATCGGCGCTCATCTTACCCGTCAGGAAGCCCTTCCCGAGCGGTGCGAACGGGACGAAGCCGATACCGAGTTCATCGAGCACCGGAAGGAGCGCGTTCTCCGGCTCACGCCAGAACATCGAATATTCGCTCTGCAGCGCGGCGACCGGCTGCACGGCATGGGCACGGCGGATCGCATCGATGCCGGCTTCGGACATCCCGAAATGCTTGACCTTGCCCTCTGCGATCAGATCTTTGACGGTGCCCGCCACGTCCTCGATCGGCACATTGGGATCGACGCGGTGCTGATAGAACAGATCGATGCGATCGGTGCGCAGGCGCGCCAGCGCTTCGTCAGCAACCTGGCGGATACGCTCAGGGCGGCTGTCGAGGCCCTGCGCCGGAACCCCGTTCACGAAACCGAACTTGGTGGCGATCACCACCTCGTCGCGGATTGGCTCGAGAGCTTCGCCCACCACTTCTTCATTCAAACCGGGGCCATAGGCTTCTGCCGTGTCGAAGAAGGTCACACCTCGCTCATGAGCGTCGCGGATCAGCGTCACAGCGGCACTGCGCTCCATCGGGGGGCCATAGCCGAAGCTGAGACCCATGCACCCAAAGCCGATTTCCGAAACTTCGAGGCCGGTACGTCCGAGTTCGCATGTGTTCATGGGACTGTCCTTTCTTCAAGCAGCGCCGGTGGCGCCCAAGGGTCTGGTGTTCGAAACTTTGTCCGGTGCAACGATCGTGGTCAGCACCACCAGTAGGGCGAGGACCAGCATGACCGTGCCGGTGTCGAACGCGGCGCCGATGCGCCTGACGGCAAAGGCCTGTCCCTGAAGTCCAGCGCTTGCGATGCCGGCGACCGCGACGAGGACGCTGAGGCCAACCGAACTGCCGATCTGGTGCGCTACGTTGACGGCTCCCGAAGCAGCGCCGGCATTCGCGTGGGCTACTCCGGCGACACCGGCAGAGGTCAGCGGGCTGAGCGTCAGACCCTGGCTCACGCCGATCAGAAGCATCGGTAGCGCGACCGTGATGATGTAGGGCGAATTTGCGCCTGCAAAACTCAGCCACGCCATGCCCGCAATGCCGATGACGATGCCCACGACCATCAGGCGGTTGGCGCTGAACAGCTTGACCAGTCGGGGCACGGCGATGGCGAACGGTACATGGAGGATGGTCGCTGGGATGAAAGCGAGACCGCTTTTTGCCGGACCGTAGCCCTTTACGTCCTGCAGGTAGAGGGTCGTGAAGAAGAAGAACCCGACCATAGCGCCCAGATAGAGCACCCGCGCAGCATAGGCGCCCGAACGCACCCGGCTCGAGAACAGATCGAGCGGCAGGATCGGTTGCGCAGCGCGGCGCTCAATCTTGACGAACAGCACGATGAGCACGACCGCTCCGGCGATCGACATGATTGTGATCGGATCTCTCCACCCGCTTTGTGCGGAATGGATGAAACCGAAGACCAGACCACCGATGCCCAGCGTGGAAGTGAGGGCTCCGAGCAGATCGAAGCGGCCAGTGTGCTTTGGCGTCTCCTCGATATAGCGATAGGAAGCGATGATCAGGCCGATGCCGACCGGCAGGTTGACGTAGAACCCTGCGCGCCAAGACACCCATTCAGCGAGAACACCGCCGAGGACCAGACCGACCGTAGCCGAGGCGCCTGCTGCAGCTGCATAGTAGGAAACCGCACGGGTGCGTTCATGACCTTCGGCAAAGTTGGTCTGCAGCAAAGCGAGTGTCGACGGCGCCAGAACGGCGGCGCCAAGGCCCTGGATCGCCCGCGACGACAGCATCCACGTGGCCGACGGCGACGCACCGATTGCGAGGGACGACAGCGTGAAGATGGCAAGGCCCGTGACGAACATCCGCCGACGCCCGAGAATGTCTCCTGCGCGCGCGCCCAGCAGCATGAAGCCCCCGAAGGTCAGCGTGTAGGCGCTTTGGACCCATGCGAGATTGGCCTCGCTGAAGCCGAGCTGCTCGTGGATCCTGGGAAGCCCGGTAAGCACGACCGAGATATCGAGAACGATCATCACGTAACTCACGAGGATGATCGCCAAAATGGCGCTCTTGTGCGGTTCGCCGGAGGGTTGAAGGCGCTGCGTCATAGCGAGGTTGGTCCGAAGCTCTCATCAGGCTGTCCGGCAATCGGGCACAGGCAGCGGAGGGAATTGTTGGATTGGATATAGCCCGCGCACTGGAATGCGATTAGACGCCATAATCAGCATGTCGCTATAAGGTGATCTAATTAATGGCGGGCGAGAACTACAACGAGCTAGCGGCCTTCGTGATGGTGGCTCGTGAGCGGAGCTTCACTCGCGCTGCGGCTCAGCTGGGTGTTTCGCAATCGGCGCTCAGCCAGACGATTAGGGGGCTCGAGGAGCGACTGGGCCTGCGCCTGTTGACCCGAACGACCCGCAGTGTCTCGCCGACCGAGGCAGGCCATCGCCTGTTCGACACGGTGGCGCCACGTTTTGAGGAGATCGCGCAAGAACTCGGCTCGCTGAGCCAATTGCGAGACAAGCCTTCGGGCAAGATCCGAATCAACGCCGGAGAACATCCCGCTGTGTCCGTTCTGCAGCCGGCTCTGCGCAAACTGCTGCCCGACAATCCCGATATCAGCGTCGAGATCATAGTCGATTACGGCCTTACCGATATCGTTGCGGGAGGGTTCGATGCCGGTGTGCGCCTAGGTGACCAGGTCGCCAAAGACATGATCGCGGTGCGCATCGGCCCAGACCTGCGCATGGCTGTCGTCGGCTCGCCAGACTATTTCACCCGCTATCCCGTGCCACGTTCGCCGCAGGATCTTACCGCGCATAACTGTATCGGCATCCGGCTTCCGACGTACGGCGGCATCTTCCCTTGGGATCTCGACAAGGACGGCCATGAGGTCAATGTCCGGATCGAGGGGCAGCTGGTCTTCAACAACATCAGCCTGCGACTGAACTCGGCACTCGACGGGCTGGGCCTCGCCTATCTCCCTGAGGATCAGGTGCTGCCCTTCATCGAACGTGGTCAGCTGATCCGGGTGATGGAAGACTGGTGTGAACCGTTTCCTGGCTATCACCTCTATTATCCCAGCCGTCGCCACGCATCTCCGGCCTTCGCGCTGTTCGTGGAGGCCTTGCGCTATCGTGTCTGATGGCCGACCGCGTCTGCATACTGCGCATCGCTGACAAGTTCCTCCCACGCCACGGATTGGCCATTGCTGCCCTCCGCCAGCGCCACGTGGGTCATTGCTTCGTCGGGGTCTGCGCCGTGCCAATGCTTGATACCGGGGCCGATCCAGACGACATCGCCCGGTCCGAACTGCTCGGCCGGCTGCCCCCACTGCTGCACGAAGCCGTGACCGCGCGTGACGACGAGGGTTTGCCCGAGCGGATGCGTGTGCCATGCGGTATGCGCGCCAGGCGCGAAAGTTACAGTCCCGCCGCCGATACGCGCCGGCGCTTCGCGCTGGAAGCGCCCCTCGACTAGCGCGGTCCCGGTGAAGTTGGCGGCCGCGCCGGTGGATTTCTCGGTGGAGCCTTCCCGGATTACCGAAACGCCCGGTGCCGTGCCTGGGTCGTCACCTGCCACGGCAGGCATCGGCAGGCATGCCGCGCCGATCGTTATCGCCGCCTTGCTCAGTCCGCGCATCACTCAGCCTCGCTCTTGGGATGGAACACCTCACGCGCGACGCCAACGGCGGTGATCGCGTTGGGCCAGCCCGAGTAGAAGGCAAGCTGGGTGATTGCCTCCACGATCTCTGTCTCGGTGACCCCGTTTGTCCGCGCAAGCTGCATGTGCGATCGTAGCTGCTCGGGGCGATTGAGCGCGATCAACGCGGCGACAGTGATGAGGCTACGGTCCCGCTTGGCCAAGCCCGGCCGTTCCCACACGTCACCGAGCAGGACTTCGTCCGTCAGTTCCGCCAGCTTGGGGTCGATGTCGCCCATCAGCTGCTGCGCGCGCGACGGCGCGCTGGCGGTGTTCGCTGCGGGTGTCTGAGCCTGAACCAAACCCGGCATTCCTGAGCCCAGCATCGTGCCTGAAACGAGGATGAGGCTGCGCGTGATCGTCTTCTGAGAACGGCGGAGCAATATTCGGCCACGCTAGCGGCGGGATAGTCCCGCTGCGGACGGCGTAAAAGTCGTCCACCTTGAAGCCTTTCTGCCAAGTCAGGGAGGTGTGGGGATCTACAGCGTGGAACTTTATCTTCAGGTCCGTTTGGCTTGCGCGGAAGGTATGAGCCAGCGGGCGGCGGCGAAGCGTTTCAATGTGTCGCGCGATACGGTACGCAAGATGCTGTCGTTTTCATCGCCGCCGGGTTACCGGCGTCAGTCTGTACCGCAGCGCCCGAAGCTGGACGGGTTTGTGGCGATCATCGATGGATGGCTTGAAAGGGACCGCAGTGTCCCGCGCAAGCAGCGCCATACGGCGAAGCGGGTATTTGACCGTTTGCGCACCGAGCATGGTTTCACCGGCGGCTATACGATCATCAAGGATTACATCCGGGAGCGTGAGCAGCGCGGCCGGGAGATGTTCGTGCCGCTGGCGCACCCGGCGGGAGATGCGCAGGCCGATTTCGGGGAAGCGCTGGTGGAGATCGGCGGGGTGGAGCAGAAGGCCTACTTCTTCGCGCTCGATCTGCCGCACAGTGATGCCTGCTATGTGCGGGCCTATCCGGCGGCAGTGGCGGAGGCCTGGGTGGACGGGCACGTTCATGCCTTCGCGTTCTTCGGCGCGGTGCCGCGCTCGATCGTCTATGACAACGATCGCTGCCTTGTGGCGAAGATCCTGCCAGACGGCACGCGCAAGCGTGCTACGCTATTCAGCGCTTTCCTGTCACATTACGTGATCCGCGACCGCTATGCCCGCCCGGGCAAGGGGAACGAGAAAGGCAATGTGGAAGGGCTGGTTGGTTACTGCCGCCGCAATTTCATGGTGCCGATCCCGAAGTTCCCGACCTGGGAGGCCTTCAACCTGTGGCTGGAGGAGCAATGCCGCAAGCGCCAGCAGGACAAGGTGCGCGGGGAGAGCGAGACGATCGGTGAGCGCTTGCAGCGCGATCTCGCGGCCATGCGGCCTCTGCCCGCAACACCCTTCGAGGCCTGCGACCAGACCGGTGGGCGGGTCTCCTCGCAATCTCTGGTGCGCTACAAGACCAACGATTATTCGGTTCCGGTGGCCTGGGGCCATCAGGAGGTCTGGATCAGGGCCTATGTCGATGAAGTGGTGATCGGATGCCGCAGCGAAGTCATCGCCCGTCATCCTCGTTGCTATGCCCGCGAGGAGGTTATCTTCGACCCGCTCCACTATCTCCCGCTGATCGAGCAGAAGATCAACGCATTCGACCAGGCCGCCCCTTTGCAGGGGTGGGACCTGCCCGAAGCGTTCACGACACTGCAGCGGTTGATGGAAGGGCGCATGCACAAACATGGCAGGCGCGAATATGTACAGGTGCTGCGCCTGCTGGAAACGTTCGCCGTCGCCGATCTCCAGGCAGCGGTGGAACAGGCCATCGACCTTGGCGCCATCGGCTTCGATGCCGTCAAGCACCTCGTGCTGTGCCGGGTCGAACGCGTACCGCCCAGACTGGACCTGGACGTCTATCCCTTCCTGCCACGCACCACGGTCGAGAAGACCTTTGCCAGAGCCTATCTGAGCCTCCTGTCCGACCAGCAGGAGGCCGCATGAGCGATCAGGCCCCGGAGATTCTTCTCGCTCACCATCTCAAGGCACTCAAGCTGCCTACGTGCCTGCGAGAGCATCACAAGCTCGCGCGGCAATGTGCCGCTGAAGGCGTCGATCACATCCGCTTCCTCGCTCGTCTCGTCGAGATGGAGATGATCGACAGGGAGCGTCGTATGGTCGAGCGGCGCATCAAGGCTGCGCGCTTCCCCGCCGTCAAAAGCCTCGACAGCTTCGACTTCGCCGTCATCCCCAAGCTCAACAAGATGCAGGTGCTCGAGATGGCGCGCTGCGAGTGGATCGAGCGGCGTGAGAACGCCATCGCTCTGGGGCCATCGGGCACCGGAAAGACGCACGTAGCTTTGGGGCTCGGACTGGCTGCATGCCAGAAAGGACTGTCGGTGGGCTTCACCACTGCGGCGGCGCTGGTCAGCGAAATGATGGAGGCGCGCGACGAGCGGCGTCTCCTCCGCTTCCAGAAGCAGATGATCGGATACAAGCTGCTCATCATCGACGAACTGGGCTTCGTACCGCTCTCCAAGACCGGCGCCGAACTGTTGTTCGAGCTGATCTCCCAGCGTTACGAACGCGGCTCCACCTTGATCACCAGCAACCTGCCCTTCGACGAATGGACCGAAACCTTCGGATCCGAGCGGCTTACAGGCGCGCTCCTCGACCGCCTGACCCATCACGTCAGCATCCTCGAGATGAATGGCGAAAGCTATCGCCTCGCTCACAGCCGGGCCCGCAAGGCCAAAACCAGACCCTGAAAATTACGCCAATGCCGGGGGGAGTGCCCCTCGGGCTACGCCCTCACGCCACTCCCCCCGGCATGTAACACGATGGCCTGGTTTTACGCCGCCGCATGGCCGACTTTTGCTCCGCCGTTGACATCTGGTGCCGTCACCGGCTGGCCTCCCCTTTGGTGATCTACGGAGAGCAACATCGCAGGATCGCGGTGCCGGAGAACGTGCACATGGCAGGCTATGCCCGGACGATCGACGAGATCTATGATGGCGGCAGCGTTCTGCTGACACCGTCCTATCTCCCGGGGGGGATCAAGACCAAGGTGCTCGAAGCCTTCGGCTATGGCGCTCCGGTGATCGGCAATGCGGTCACTTTCGAGGCCATGGATGTTGACGACTATCCATTGCGGATCGAGGGCGAGCGCGAGCTGTTATCGATCCTCCGCGATCCTGACAGTCATCGCGACGTGTTTCGGAGGGCCGCCGTAGCCGGTTCCCGGATGATCGCGGCAGCCAACGACCCGGATAGCTTCTCCAGGCGCTGGGAAGAACTTGTGCATTCAGCGGTAGCGCAACATGGGCAGCGGCCAATCGGTCTCGAAGTGCGGGCCAGTCAGGTGTTGCCCGAGACGGTTCGTGCGAGTTGCGAGCAGGCTTCTTGATCGGCAATCAGATCTTGCCGGGCAATGGCGTCGACGGCGCGTCGCAGCGAGGCATAGGCCGGTGGGTCGAGGAGCCTGAAACGGCTCTCGAGGTCGGCAAGCCCGGCGTCGAGCAGGATTCCGCTACCATGACGCTGCAGCCAGCGGCCCACTTCCACGGATGCCAGGGCGATCGGCACCACACCGAAACTCTGTGCCTCATAGAGACGGTTCGGCAGGAGCCAGGCAGAGTTCAGGCCCTCTTCGAACCAGTCGATCATCCAGGCAAAATGGCACTGTCCATAGATATCGCCGAGTTGCTCGGGTCCATAGGGACCGAGATAGGTGCAGTGCGGTGCGCGTGCGAGTTCCCCCGGCAAGTCCTCGAAGATGGCCGTCGTCGGGCGCCCGGCAACAAGGATGCGGACGAGGCCGTCAAGCTGTCGGGCAAGCCCGGTCAGCACATCGAAAGTACGGCGGCAGCGCAAGTTGCCGAGCCACCCGATGGTCCAGGGCGGCCCCGGCGGCGCGGGGAGAGGGGCAGGAAGGGGCGGATCGAGCGCGAGCAGACGGTTTTCGACGAGCGCCACGGGCAGGTCAGGGGACCTGACGGCAAAGTGGTGGCGTTCGAACGCAGGGGAAGAAACGATGACAAGATCGACGGCCTTCAGCAGCGTGGCCTCGACGGCCCGGATCATCCGCGCCGGCATCGAATTGCCGAGCAGAAGGCGGTGGATGTCGAGACATTCGTAGATCAGCCGGGAGCCCCTGCGCCGTGTTCGCACAGCGATGGCGAGCGCTTCGAGGTTGCGTCCAATGACGATGTCCGCATCGCTGGCCGCGGCACCGGCTCTCCCGGGGGCCGAGAACCAGCGCAAAACAGCGAGAGTTCGCTGCAGCATCGCCGCGTCGGACGTTGCGCAGAGCGCCTCGACGTTCGCGCCCTCAATTCGCGTCGGTGGAGGGGAGCCGCGATAGAAGCCGACAAGCCGGATGTCGTCTCCGCCCTCGCGAAGCATCCTGACGCGACGAGCGACGGCGGGATCGTTGAGGTCGTGTACGTAGTAAGCAATCCTGGCCAAGCGGAATCGTCCTCACGGTTTCAATGCAGAAGAAATCAATTGATTTGCTGCACTGCAAGAGAAATATTGCCGTTCAACTCTGTCTTGATGTATAGTTGTAGCAATACATCATCGATACCCACAATTTGCTGTAAGCTATCCTGTTTGGGTAACCGTCCGATATGATGACTTCTCCGGCAAAAGGAACTGGCAAGGTACTTGTGAACGTTCAGGGGCTCAGAGCGGCCGCTGCCCTGCTCGTCGTCCTCTTTCATCTCAAGGTTCTGTTCACGCCCTTCGGCGTGCAGGAGAGCCGGATTGAATTTGCGGCGCTCGGCGTCGACCTTTTCTTCACGATCAGCGGCTTCATCATGGTCTACACGACCGATTCGACGCGCATGACGCCGCTCCGGTTTCTGCGTAATCGGGCCATACGGATCGTGCCGCTCTACTGGACGATGACGCTGCTCGTCTTCACCATCGCCCTTGCCGTCCCACGCGTTCTGCAAAGTACCGCCGCCGACCCGCTTGCGGTTGTGAAGTCGCTCCTGTTCATCCCCTACGCGCGTGTCGACGGGCAGATGATGCCGATGCTGTTCTTGGGATGGTCACTCAACTACGAGATGTTCTTCTATCTCGTCTTCGCCGGCTCGCTGGCCATTGGGCGGGGCACCCGCCAGTTCGAGATTTGCGTTGCGGTCATCGTTGCCCTCGTGCTTGCCGGCTTCGTGCTGCGCCCGGAAGGGCCGGGCCTTGCGTTTTTCTATACCAATCCCAAGCTGCTCGAATTCGTGGCGGGCATGACGGTCGCGCATCTCCGGCTCGCCGTTCCAGGACCAGGCTGGACCGGGATCGCGAGCCTCATGGCGGGCGCCATCTGGCTTGTCGCCACGCCGCTCATGCTGTCCGGCCCGGCTTCGACGCTGAGTGCAACCGGGGCCTGTACGCTCATCCTCATGGGCGCCCTGACCGCCGAGAGGGCGGGACATCTCGCTTCCTGGAAGATCGTACAGCGCATCGGGTACACCAGCTATTCGCTCTACCTTGTCCACCCATTCGTCACGCAGCCGGTCATCGTCGCCTGGCAACACCTGGGCGCCGGTAGCCCGGTGGCGGCCGGTTTCTCGATCCTGCTGGGGCTTGCCGGGGCCGTGGTCGCTGCGGACATTCTCTATCGGCTGATCGAGCAGCCCGCCTCGCAGGGCCTGCGAACTCTGCTCCAGCGTGGCCGCCCGCTCGGAGCGGCTGGCTGAGTTCATTTTCGCCGCGTCACCCGTCGAAGGCCGAGGTCTATATCATTGCCGCAAACGCGCAACGCAGCGGGATCGAAGGCCCGGCCCCTTCCGGTCGGCCGGGCCTTCATGCTCAGGGAAGCTTCAGGGCATCGCGGATGATGTAGAACACGTCGGTCTGGTCGAGCAGGCCGGAGAAGTTCGCGGCATGCGGGCCATAGGCGGCGATACGCAGCTGCGTGCCGGTATGGCCTTGAGAGCCGGTTTCGGCAGTGCCGTAGCTGACCGTCATCACCCCGCCTTCACGGGTCTTGAGGGCAGCGGTCAGGCCCGGCGCGTGCCTGCCATTGGCGATGATCTGGCTGCTGTGGGCATGGTCGGCGGTGACGATCACCAGTGTATGGCCATCGGCCTTTGCGAAAGCCAGCGCGACCTGCACGGCCTCGTCGAGATCGACCGTCTCGCCGATCTGGCCGCAGGGATTGGCGGCATGGTCTTCCTTGTCGATCGACGCGCCCTCGACTTGCAGGAAGAAGCCTTTGGGATTTCGTCCGAGCAGGTCGATAGCCTTGCGCGTCATATCGGCCAGCGTCGGAATGTCGTCGGTACGCGAATCGTTGATCTCGCAGGTGATCGGCGGCTTTTCGAGATTGCCGTGGAGGCTGGCCTTGGGGCCTTTCCAGCGCACCGGCATGTCGCCTTGCGAGAACAGGCCGAGCAGCGGCTGCTTCTGGCTCGCCGCCGAAACCTGTTCGAGTTCGTCCGCATTGCGCACGAGCCGGTAGCCTCGGGCCTGCGCTTGCGCCGTGAGCGTCCTGCCCTTCCACTTGCCTGCACGGGCCGTTTCTTCAAATGCCGCGCCGCCGCCGCCGAGGGTGACATCGGGGCGGGTGTCGAGAAGCTGTTCCGCGATCGATCCCAGGCCGCCGTTCTCCAGCGCGTTGGCCGGACAGGCGGCACTGGTCACGACCGGCCCGAAGCACTTGCGCTGGGTCACATGCGCGACCTGGGCGGCCGGGGTGGCGTCCTCGATCTCGGCGGTGGAAACGTCGCCGGTCGCGAGGCCTGCCGCCTTGGCGCGCGTCAGCAACGAGGCATGGGGCTTTTCGGCGATATCCACTCCGATCGCACCGTTGTAGCTTTTCACCCCGGTCGACCAGGCCGTGGCGGAGGCAGCGGAATCGGTCACGTAGTTCGGCTTGCCGGTCGCCTTGTCGAGCGAATAATGGGTGTATTGGCCGGTGAAGGGCAGGGCATCGATGCCCTTGAAATAGCCGCCTGCGCCTTCGGCGTAGTTGCGTGCCAGGGTGATCTCGGAATCGCCCATGCCGTCGCCGATCAGCAGGATCACGTTTCGCACTTCGCCGTCGCTGTTCAGGCGGCGGTAGAGGTCGGTCATGTTGCCATGCAGACGGCGTGCGCCGCCCGGCTCTTGCGGATCGCCGGCGGCGGCGCGGGCAAGATCATCGGGAGATGCGGCGGTCTGGGCCATCGCCGGAACGGCGCTTGCGAAAGAGAGGAGCGCCGAAGCAAGCAGGCGGTATTTCATGGTCGAACTCACGCAGAAAGAGACGGGATATGCGAAGGAGCATGGCGCCTTTCGGGGGGCGCCATGCCCGGCTTCACGCCCTTAGGCGGTGAGTTTGACAGTCATGCGTGCGGGCCAGGAAAATTTCCTCGGAAGTGGGAACGGGATTGCGTGGTGACCGGCCACCGCTACGCCGACCGCGCCTGCCCACCTGGGGCAAGCGCGGTCGAATCTTGAGGGATCACCTGATGATGCGGGAACGGTTTTAGAAGCTGGCGCCGATACCGAACCAGTAAGTGCGCCCATAGTTCACCGTGCCGTAAGTCGCGTCGTCCAGGCGCTTGTCGTTGATGTTGTAGATACCGGCCTTGAGCTGGATCATCGGGTTCAATGCGTATGAGCCGAGCAGGTCCGCGGTCACATAGGCCGGTGCGGCGCCGCCCGTTGCTGTGGCTTCGTATTCCTTGCCGTAGTAGTTGATCGAGGTCCAGACCGTGGCCTTGCGGCTGATCTCCCAGTCGGCTCGCGCATTGGCCTTGTACTTTGGTGTCAGCGCCAGCGGTGCGCCCTTGTTCGCGCCGCTCTTCTGCTCGGAATCGAGGTAGGTGAAGTTGCCCCGCAGCGATACCGCGCGGCTGACTTTCCACTTGCCGCTCAGCTCCACGCCGAGGATCGAGGCCTTGTCGATGTTGATCCGGTTGAGCACTTGCAGGCCCTGCCAGCGCTGGTCGGTCGTCTCGGTCGAAAGGCGGTCCCGGAAGTCGTTGTAGAACACCGTGGCGCTGAGCGAGATGCCGTCGCGGTTGGACCACATGGCCGTCGCTTCGTAATTGGTGCTGCTCTCGGGCTTGAGGTTCGGATTGCCGAACTGGACCAGCCGGTTGCGGCGGATGACCGCATAGTCCGGGATCACCGCGCGCAGCTCCGGCGCTTTGAAGCCCTTGGCTATGCCGCCCTTCAGCGTCAGGCGCTTCGTGGCATGCCAGACGGCATAGGCGCGCGGATTGAAGTGGCTTCCGTAGAGGCTGTGATCGTCGAGGCGGATGCCTCCGGTCAGCGCGAAGGCATCGGAAACACGCCATTCGTTTTCGGCGAAGATCGCCTTCTGGGTGACGGAGTAAGTCTCGTATTCGAACTCGTTGGCCTGGCCCCGATTGGCCTGGTTCCAGTCGGTCAGCGAGGTCTTCAGCCATTGGACGCCGATCGTCGGCGTGTTCGTGCCGATCGGCAGGGTCAGCTTGCCGTCGAACACCTGGTTGCGGATTTCCGGCTTGCGGCCGTAGACGTCGGCCTGGTCCGGCGTGGCAAGGCCTTCGCGGCTGGT
This sequence comes from Novosphingobium sp. BL-S-20, assembly GCF_055521635.1. NCBI lineage: Bacteria > Pseudomonadati > Pseudomonadota > Alphaproteobacteria > Sphingomonadales > Sphingomonadaceae > Novosphingobium > Novosphingobium sp. BL-S-20. The sequence goes on from NZ_CM145493.1 coordinate 450,561, forward strand.
CTTCTCGTCGAGGTAGGAAAGCGTGGACGTAGCCGCGCCCCAGCGGCCGTTGTGGGTGAGCGACCAGTAGTCGCGGTCGTTGTCCTGCTGGCGGGTCGCCCAGTTGGCGCTGACGCCCTCGCCATTGCGCAGCCGCGACAGGCCGCCTTCCAGGATGATGTCGTGATCGGCGCTCGGGGTCAGGAAGAGGCGGCCGCTGGCGTTGCGGTTACGTGACCGGGCGAAGCCGTTGGTCACTTCCACATTGTCGTCGGCGCCGCGTTCGAGCAAGCCGCCCCAGAGCTGGAAGCCGAGCAGGCCGCTTATGAGAGGTCCGCTGACGAAGGCCTGGACGTTATGGGCATCGCCCTGGTCCCCGGCCTCGCGCAGGGAGATGTCGTAGGACAGGCTGCCGCTCCATTCCGTGCCCGGCTTGCGGGTGATGATGTTGATGACGCCGCCGATCGCATCCGAGCCGTAGAGCGAGGACATCGGCCCGCGCACGACCTCGATGCGTTCGATCGCGGCGGCGGGCGGGGTGAAGCCCTGCTCGTAGCCGCGATTGCCGTTGACGCGGGATTCGCGGCCGCTCTGGCGCTTGCCGTCGACGAGGATCAGCGTGTAGTCGCCGGGCATGCCGCGCAGTTGGATGTCCTGCTCGTTCGCGCCGCCGTTAACGACCACGCCTTCGACATCGCGCACTGCATCGCCGAGATTCTGGATCGAGCGACGGCGCAAGTCGTCGCCGTCGATCACGGTGATGGAGGCAGGCGCGTCTTCCACCGTCTGGTCGTACCCGGTCGCGGTGACGACGATGTCGGTGGGGGCAGCGCCATCCGCGGCGCCATCAGCATCGGCGGCACCGGTGGAGGCATGGGCCGGAACCGAAAGCGAGGCCGCGGCGATTGCGCAGACGGCGGCGCAGGCGGCATGGCACGACGCGCCGCGCAGGCGAGCGCGGACATTGAGACCGAATTTCAAGATGTAATCCCCCGTGTTGAAGCATGGTCCCCAAGACGGCGCACGACCTTTCAAGCCGCGAATGCAGCGAGATGGAATGGCTGGAACAACGTGACCGCAACCCCCTGACCGGCACGGCGGCTCTGGGCCGCCGCACCGTTCGCACCCTTGGACCGATATCGGCAGATCACGCCGGTATCGGCAGCGGGCCATGGCAATCCGCCGCTTGGTGGGCCGGTTCTACCAAGGTGACACATTGCTGCAAATGAAACTCATTAGTATTGAAATATTACTAAATATCAATTGCTTGATAGGATAAAGATATCCGGGCTTATGCCGAAAGTGTCTCCATTTATGCCCGGAATTTCAACGAACTGTGTCACTTTTTGCACGGCCTGGCACCCGCCCGCCATTCGCAGATCGATTGTCGAATGCGCTCCGCCACTTAGTTGTTCAGACTGCGCCTGATCTCGTCGAGATCGAGGTTATGGCGGCCGACCTTGTAGTAGAACGTCTTGCGGGCGAGGCCGAGGTTGGCCATCGCCTTGCTGATGTTGCCGCCCGCCGCGCGTATCGCTTCCACCAGGATGCTGCGCTCGAAGGCGTCCACTTGCTGGTTGAGCGGCAGCGGAGCCTGACCGGCCGAGGCACCGTCCTCCAGCCCGAGGACGACGCGCTCGGCGAAATGCGCCAGTTCGCGCACATTGCCGGGCCAGTCGTGGTCGACCAGTCTCGCCCAGGTCTGCTTGTCGATCACCGGCACCTCGCGGCGCAGGCGACTGGCGGCGGCCTCCAGCAGGTGGGCGAAGATCAGCGGAACGTCTTCCCGTCGCTCGCGCAGCGGCGGAATGCGCAGGCGGATCGCCGCCAGACGGTAGAGCAGGGCGGGTTGCACCTGCATCTCGCCGACGTTCTCGCGCATGCAGGCGATGACGCGGACGTCCACCGGCTGCGGCTCGCGCGCACCTTCGGGCAGCACGATGCGGTCTTCCATGAATTGCACGAGATTCGCCTGAAGTGCGTCACCGGCCTGGTCCACGTCGTCCAGGAACAGGGTTCCGTCGTGCGCCTGCAGCAGTTTGCCGTCTACCGGGCCGTGGCCCGAACGCAGCCCGCCGTGCAGCATCGGGCGGGCAACCGCGTCGGACAGGGCGCCGCAGGCGACCGTGACGAAACGCTGGCGCGCGCGCAGGCTGCGCTTGTGGATCATCCGCGCGACCAGCTCCTTGCCGGTGCCGGTCTCGCCTTCGATCAGTACGTCGATATCGGTCGCGGCCAGGCTCTCGATCGTGGCGCGCAGCCGCACGATCGCGGGGAAGTTGCCGATCAGCGGGGAGGTCGGCTCGCTCACCATCTGGCGCAGCAGCCGGTTCTCAAGCACCAGCGCGCGCTTCTCCGCCGCCCGGCCGACCGAGGCGACGAGGCCGTCGGGGTCGAACGGCTTGGTGATGAAATCCCACGCGCCGCCTTTCAGCGCATCGATCGCCATCGGCACGTCGCCGTGGCCGGTGACGAGAATGACCGGCAGTTCGGCATCCATCGCTGCGATCGTGCGGAACAGCTCGATGCCCGACATGTGCGGCATCCGCACGTCGCTGACGACGACGCCGCGAAAACCGGCATCGATGGCCTTGAGCGCTTCGCGCGGGCCGGGAAAGGCCATGACTTCGTAGCCTGCAAGGGTCAGGGTCTGGCCCATGGCATCGCGCATGTCGGCGTCGTCGTCGATCACCGCGACGCAGCGGATTTCGGGCAGGGGTTCGGTCATGCTCGGCGCAACTCCATTTCGAAACAGGTGCCCGGTTCGGCCGGTAGCAGCCGCAGGGCGCCGCCGAGATCGGCCATGATGTCGCTGGCGATGACGAGGCCGAGGCCAAGTCCGGCAGGCCGGCTGGTGGCGAAGGGGGTGAAGAGGCGCTCCTGCATGTCCGGCGGAATGCCCGGGCCATTGTCCCGCACGCGGAGCAGGACACGCTCGTCCTCTACCCGAACCTCGATCGCGATCGACGGATCGGGCGTGCCGTCCAGCGCTTCGAGAGCGTTCTGCAGCAGGTTGACCAGCACTTGCTCCAGCCGGACGGCGTCGGCCATGACCCGCAGGTCTTCGGGCACCCCGGCGATGGTGAGCGCCACGCCGTTCATGCGCGAGCGCAGGATCAGCAGGCTGCCCTCGACCGGATCGCGCAAGGGGATTGCCGATACGGTGCCGGTCCCCTTGCGCGAAAAGCCGCGCAGTTCGGCGGTCACCCGGCCGATCCGCTCGGTCAGCCGCTCGATCGTGGAAAGGTTCTGCACGGCAGAGGCGGTATCTCCGCGTGCCAGGAGCTGGCGGCTGTTGGCGGCATAGGCGCGGATCGCGGCGACCGGCTGGGCGGTCTCATGCGCAATCCCGGCGGTGATCTGTCCCAGCGAAGCGAGGCGATTGGCCTGTCGCAGCCCTTCGCGCAAGGCATCGGCGCGTGCCTCCCCGGCAGCGCGTTCCTCCATTTCGCGGCGCAGTTCGCGCGTGCGCTCGGCGACGAGGGCCTCCAGTTCGTCGGTCCGCGCCGCCGCAAGCGCTGCGCGTTCCGCCCGCCGCAGGCCGCGTTCCCGTGCGATCCAGGCGAGACCGGCCAGGACCAGCAGCGCCAGCAGCGCGGATATCCGCGCGGTGCGGGCGGCGCGATCCACGCTGCCGGTCGCGGTCAACAGGTTGAGCTGCCAGCCCGACATGGCCATCGGTTCGGACGTCCACAGCAGCCGCGTGCGCGGGTCGTCCTCCAGCTGGACCATGCCGGACTTCGTCGGCGTGACCGGAATGGCCTGCAGGGACCCCTCGCCGGACTGAAGCTCGGCTCGGAACTGTTGCTGTGCCGCCTGCGAAAGCGGCCGCGTGGTCGTGAAGCGCCATTGCGGCCGACTGGTGATGAGCACGATCCCCTCGCGCCCCGTGACGAACGTGATCTCGCCCAGCCGCGCCCATTCGCGCTCGATCCTCTCGAACTCCAGCTTGACGACGATGTACCCGCCGCCGCGCGTGCGCTGCGCGAGGTAGAGACCGGGCCGCTCGCTGACGGTGCCCAGCGCGAACTGGGTTCCGGCACCATGTTTCGCGGCACTGCGGAAGTAGTTGCGAAAGGCGTAGTTCTGGCCGACGAAACTGCCCGGCGCGGCGGCGTTGCTGGATGCCAGCGTCGTTCCTCGTGCATCCAGAAGGTAGATCTGCGCGGCGCCGGTAGTCTTCGCCAGTGTTTCCAGCTTGCGGGCGACCTGCCGCAGCGCGGCCTGCGATCCTGCCAGGCCCGCCCCGATATCGCTGTCGTCCGACAGGGTCACCGGAAGCAGGCGGAAGCGTTCGATCTCGCTTTCGAGGTAGGCTTCGCGAAGCGCGGCGGCGGTGGCGGCTTCCCGTTCCAGACGGGCCTGTTCGCTGCTTGCCGCCACCTCGCCCACAGCCCAGACGGCCCCGCCGCCCAGGAATGCCAGCGCGGCGATGCAGAGAGTGGGAATCAAGGAACGGGTCGCCGCCATTCGCTCCCGATAGCGGCGGGATGGCAGTGTGCCAATAGTGACACGCGATGAATTTTCAGATGTTTCGATACCGACACAATCGGCCGGGGGCGAGTTCTGGAAATGTCAATCAACTATTTGATCAATATATATAATAATTGAGAAATAGGGCAAATTGCATCAGCGCTTCGCCTGGAGATAATGCCGCGAAATCAACCGTACCCGGTACGATGTGCTCCCATGCGGAGTTCGGCCGGGCTGGAAAGACCGTTGCCATGCCTGCCTGTTCTCCGATCCGAATCCTGCGGCACGACCGCTTCTCGCGCACGTCCCGCCTTGCCGCGGCGCGGCTGGTTCCCGCCTGAGGGGGCTTCGATCGTGCCGACAGTTCACGCGCGCAAGACGGCGCGCCTTAGCCTTGGTGCCTGCGTCTGTGCCATCGCCGCCTGTTCTCCGGCGGAGGCCGCCGAGGCCGATGCCGAGACCTACCCGGTCGGGGCAGTCGGCGAAGGCAGCGTTTCGAAAGGGTATGCCCAGTCCCGATGGGCGGAGGATTGGCGCGGCTATCGCGATCCCGCCCGCCGCGACGATCCGCTCGACCGCCTGAAATTCCTGCCGCTTGACGGCGATGGCGAGGTGTACCTGTCGCTCAGCGGTGAACTGCGGCTGCGGATGAACCGCACCGCCAACCTGAACTTGCGCAATGCGGGCGACCAGCGGCAGGACATGACCCGCATTATGGGCGCTGCCGATCTGCACGTCGGTCCGCATCTGCGGTTCTATGGCGAACTGGTCCATGCCGGGATTTCGGGCCACAATATCGGCAGCCCCGCCGGTGCGATGCGCAACGATCTCGTCGTTCAGCAATCCTTCGCAGAGGCGAAGGCGCGGCTTGGCGGTGTCGACCTCGGCCTGCGTTACGGCCGGCAGGAGTTCATGGACGGCAGCCCGCTGCTGACGGCGCAGCGGGACAACAATGCGATCCGCTATGCGCTGAACGGCGTGCGGGTCTGGGCGCGTACCGGGAGGGTACGGGTCGATGCGTTCGACCTCAAGCCGACGCGGCTGGGCACCGGCGGCGCGGGCGACGACAGGGTCGATCACGGGCAGCGCTTTTCGGGATTCACCGCGGGCCTGCGCATCCCGGCGCAGGCGCTTGGCGGATCGCGGCTCTACCTTGATCCGTTCGTCTGGCGCCTGCGGAGCCGCGATATCGCTCGCGGCGGTACCTCCGGGCGCGAGGAGCGCATGTTCACCGGCGCGCGGCTGTGGGGAGAGGCGGGCCGCTGGGCGATCGACTGGACGGTCAACCATCAGTCCGGCCGTTTCGACGGGCGCGAGATCGATGCCTGGCAGGTTTTCCTGGCCCAATCCTACAAGCTTCAGGGCCTGCCGCTGTCGCCGAGCATCGGGTTCCATGCCGATCATGCCGATGGCGGCGGCTATGCATCGGGCAAGCTGACCGCGGCAACGACGCCGCACGGCAACAACGTCTATTACAGCTACCAGCTGGCGCTCACCCCCACCAACCTGCAAACCGTCGCGCCCACGCTCTCGCTTGCGCCGCTTCCCGGCGTGCGCGCCCTGCTGGAATACCAGTTCGCCTGGCGGGCCGATGCGCGCGATGCCGTCTACCGCGCCAACCGCTCCGCCTATGTCGGCACGGAGCGGGTCGCGGGCCGCAAGATCGGCGAATCCCTGCGCGCGCAGGTGGTCTGGTCGATCACGCCGCGCGTCTCGATCACCGGGCGCTATGAGCATCTCGATGCCGGACCCGTGCTCACGCGCGCCGGATACGGCAATTCCGACTTCTTCGCCGCCTGGCTCAACCTGCGTTTCTGACGGGGACCGGATCATGCGCTCCGATCTCGTCAGCCCCCCTGATCCGCTTCACACCGCTCGAAAACCGATAAACCCTTCGCTAATCGAAAGAACCGACACATGAACGATCGATCCAGACCGGAGCCGCGACGCCGCTCCCGGCGCGGCCTCAAGATTGCCGGGGGCGTGGTCCTCGCGCTGCTGCTCGCCTTCGTGGCGTTTCTCTATCGCCCGCTCTATTTCGGCGCGGTACCTGTGGCCGAGAACGAGAAGCCCGTCGATGTCGTGGTGATCGGCGGCGGCATCATGAGCGTCACCCTGGCCACGTATCTCCAGGAACTGGAGCCGGGCTGGAAGGTACGTCTGTTCGAACGCATGGACAAGGTCGCGGCGGAAAGCTCGAACGGCTGGAACAATGCGGGCACCGGCCACTCCGGGTTCGCCGAGCTGAACTACACGCCGGAAAACAAGGACGGCTCGATCGCGACCGAAAAGGCGATCGACATCGCCGAGCAGTTCGAGGTCTCGCGCCAGTTCTGGTCCCATGAAGTGGCTGAGGGCCGCTTGCCGAAGCCTTCCGCCTTCATCAACCCGACGCCGCACATGAGCTTCGTGTGGGGCGATGAGAACATCGCCTATCTGCACAAGCGCCAGCAGGCGCTGGTGAAGAACCCGCTGTTCTACGGCATGCAGTATTCGCAGGACCATGCCCAGATCGGCAAGTGGGCGCCGCTGGTGATGGACGGCCGCGATCCGGCCCAGAAGGTCGCCGCGACGTACATGCCGCTCGGCACCGATGTGAACTTCGGCGTCATCACCCGCCAGCTGACAAGTGCTCTCCTGCGCAATCCGAATTTCCGCATGCAGCTGTCCCACGAAGTGCGCGGCCTGCGCCAGAATGCCGACAAGACATGGAACGTGACCGTCCGCGATCTCAAGACCGGGCAGGACGCGACGATCAAGTCGCGCTTCGTCTTCATCGGTGCGGGCGGTGCCTCGCTCAAGCTGCTTCAGCTTTCGGGCATTCCGGAAGCGAAGAACTATGCGGGCTTCCCGGTCGGCGGCCAGTTCCTGGCGTTCCAGTCGCCCGCCGTCACGGGGCGTCACGACGTGAAGGTATACGGCAAGGCCGAGGCCGGTTCGCCGCCGATGTCAGTGCCGCACCTCGATGCGCGCAAGCTCGACGGGCATGACGTGACGCTGTTCGGACCCTTCGCACTGCAAAGCACCAAGTTCCTGAAGAACGGATCGTGGACCGATCTGTTCGGTTCGGTGAACAACAACAATGTCGGCGGCATGGTCAAGGTCGGTGCCGAGAATCTGGACCTCGTGCGCTACCTTTCGCAGCAGGCGATGCTGACGGACGCCGACCGGCAGGCCGAACTGGTCAAGTACTACCCCAAGGCCCGCCGCGCGGACTGGAAGCTCGTCACGGCGGGTCAGCGCGTCCAGATCATCAAGCGCGACCCCAAGAAGGGAACCGTCCTGCAATTCGGCACCGAGATCGTGACCGACAAGGACGGCACCATCGCCGCGCTGCTGGGAGCATCGCCGGGTGCCTCGACTTCGCCCGGCATCATGATCGTGGTCATGGAAAAGGCGTTCCCGCAGCAGATGAAGGGCGCCTGGGGCCAGCGCATTCGCCAGATGGTTCCTTCCTACGGGAAGAAGCTGAACGACAGCCCGGCGCTGACCAACAGCATTCGCCGGATGACCAGCGAGCGCCTTGGTCTGCCGTACATCGCGGTTCCGGAAAACCTCGGGTCGGCTCCGGCTTCGGCCACTCCCGCCCCTGCCGAGGGACGGAATCTCAACCGGGAACAACAAGCTCTGTAAGGGAATAGTGCGCCGGGCGGCCTCCTCGCCCGGCGCAGTCCTCGGGGCTGACGGTCTATTTCACGCGGGGGAAACAGTGCGGCAATCCTTTGGGGAAGGCCGATATTGCATGTCCGTCGCAATAGCATTACGCGCGCTTCCATGGGTGGAAACGCGGCCGTTCTTGCCAATCTTGTCATTACCGAACGTGCCGCCCTGCTGCGCCGGGTTGGCCGGATCGTCGAAGATCCCGCCGACGCGGAGGAAGTCGTCCAGTCGATCTGGCTGAAAGTGCAGGCGATGGAAGACGATCGCCCGATCCTGTCCAAGCGCGCCTACCTCTTCCGCCTTGCACGCAATCTCGCGCTTGATTTCCGGCGTTCGCAGCAGCGGCGCGGCGCTCTGGCCGATGCCGTGCAGGCGATCCTGACGGAACGCGACGAAGCACCGGGGCAGGACCGCATCGTCGATTCCACGCTTATGCTCGAACGGGTGCGGGCCGCCGCGCTCGCCTTGCCCGAACCCACGCGTACGATCTTTCGCCTCAATCGCTTCGAGGGGGAAAGCCAGCCGGCCATCGCAAGGCGGCTGGGGATCAGCACCACAACGGTGGAGAACCACATTCGCCGGGCACTCGGCGCCCTTGCGGCAGCGCGCGAGGGGCGCGATCCGGAATTGTAATGGCGATTATTCGGAAATGGCGGGTTGGGTGGCCCGGTCCGCCGCGCGTCTAGTCAGTGTCATGGGTGGAGAGATCAGGGCGATCATGGAAATGCAGGGCAACGATACGGCCGATATGCGCGGTGAACAGGCGCGCGCATGGGTGGTGCGCCTTGCATCCCAGACGATGACCGTGGAAGAGTTGCAGTCCTTCGACAGCTGGATTTCCGCCGATCCGCGCAATCGTGCGGCCTTTCTGCGCGAGCGCCAGACCTGGCAGGATCTTGAAGCCTTGCGGAGCGCTTTCGAACTTGCGCCCGAAGCCGGAACTGAGCCGGCGGGGGCACGGCGCTTCCGGCCTGCGCTGCTGTTGCCGATTGCGGCGGCAGCGGCGTTTGCGTGGTTTGCCGCTCCCTCGGCCTGGCTCTGGGCGCGCGCCGATGCGCGCAGTGCTGCGGGTGAGCTTCGCGAAGTGCCGCTGGCGGACGGATCGCGGGCAGTGCTGGACAGCGATAGCGCCATTGCCATCGATTACGACGGTAGCGGCCGCACGATCCGTCTGTTGCAGGGGCGGGCCTGGTTTGCCGTTCGCCACGGCGACGCCCGCCCTTTCCGCGTCGCGGCGGCGGGCGGTGTCGTGCGCGATATCGGCACGGCTTTCGAGGTCGACGACACGGGCCCGAACACCCGCGTCGGTGTGACCGAGGGCGTGGCCGAACTGGAAGCGGGAAATCATCTGGTCCTGCGCGCCGGCCAGATCGCGGAAATCGGTGCGGACGGCAGGGGCCGGGCGATTGGAACGGTGCCCGCCGATCGCATCGCGGATTGGCGGCGCGGCGAATTGCTGCTGCGTGAGGTTCCGCTGCGCGCAGCGATCCGCGCTCTGGCCCGCTATCGCCGCGCTCCGGTCTTCATCGTCGGAAATCTTTCCGCAGAGCCGCCGATCAGCGGCATCTTTCGCACCGACAAGCCCGAGGAGGCGCTGGACACTTTGGCCTCGATGCGCGGGCTGGAGTGCGTCCGCCTGCCCGGCGGCATCCTGGTCGTCAGGCGCGGCGCCGACTGATCGCGCCATCGGTGGGCTTGCCGACGGGGGGCACGGTCTTTGGGCGATGCGGGAGTTGACATGAATTCGGTTTCGGCACGTCTTGCATCCGGCTTTCTCGCGAGTGCCTCGCTACCTCTCGCGACGGTTCTGCCGCAAGTCGCGATCGCGCAGGAGGTCGGGAACCGCGGCTATGACATCCCCGCGCAGCCGCTGGAGAATGCACTTGTTGCCTGGATGCGCCAATCCGGCATGCAGGTCGGTTACGAGCCTGGCGATGTGGCAGGTCGCATCTCCACGGCAATATCCGGCAAGCGGCCCGCGGGCGAGGCGCTGGCGGCGATGCTGGTGGGTACCGGCCTGAGCTATCGGCAGACGGGAGCCGCTTCGGTACGCCTGGTCCGCACTTCGCAAACCGAGGGCACGACCGTTCTCGGCCCGGTGCGGGTGCAGGGGACGATAACCTCGCACGCGCGCGCCGAGGCGGGCGAGACGGGCGCCGCCACCGGCTTGGCTCGCGGCTATCGCGTCACCCTCAGCGCCACTGCCACGCGCACCGAAACGGCCATTCGCGATGTTCCCCAGTCGATCCAGATCGTCCCGCGCGCGGTGATCGAGGATCAGTCCGCCGTGCGCCTCACCGATGTGATCCAGAACGTTTCCAGCGTACAGCTCAGCGGAACAGCGGGAAACCGTTCCGAAAGCTACAGCATTCGCGGCTTCGTCAGTGGGCGCTATGCTATCGACGGTTTTCCCCTGACCAGCACCATGGACCGCCCCGAAGCCTTCCTCGACCTTGCCAATGTCGAGCGGGTGGAAGTTCTCAAGGGGCCTGCGTCGGTCATGGTCGGCCTTGGCGAGCCGGGCGGTATCATCAACATCGTCACCCGTGCGCCGTCCGATGAATTCCACTTCGACGGCAGTGTCCAGGGCGGCAGCTTCGATTTCTGGCGCGGCGAAATGTCGGTGAGCGGCCCGCTCGATGCTGCGTCCAGGCTGACCGCGCGCGTGACGGGTGCGATCCAGACCGGGGGCGGCTTTCGCGACGGCGCCCGCAGGAGCGAACGTGCCTTCGGCGCGGCGGCGCTGCGCTGGCAGCCGGACAGCCTGACGCGCGTCGATTTTACGGCCGATCACGTGGATCAGAAAGTGCCGTTCGACCGCGGGCTGATTGCCGGCGAGGACGGGAACTACGTCCACGATGCCCGTAGCTACTATGGCGAACGATGGTCCGTTACCGGCGCGGAAAAGCTGATGCTGGGCCTTGCCGCGCAGCGCCAGGTCAATCCGTGGCTGGTGCTGCGCTTCGCCGGGCGTCGCAGCGCCGCGCATGTGCGGGATCGCAATGCGGTTGACCTTCAGGGCGTGGCGGACGCCGCAGTCCGCCGCCGCATCACCAACCGCAGCGAGAAATCGCAGGACCTTGCGATGCGTTTCGAGGCGCTGGTGGATGCATTCACCGGGCCGCTGGAGCATCGCATCATGGCAGGCGCGGCGCATGACCGGGGCGATTTCGCATTCCGGTCGGCCCGCGCCGATATCGCTGCGATCGGCATGGCCGAGCCGGTTCGCGGTCTGACCGCGGTGCCAGTCGCGGCGGTGAACAGCGTTTACGATTACAAACTGCGCAATTGGGCCTTCTACCTTCAGGACCAGATTGCTTTGGGGGAGCACTGGAAGGCGCTGGCCGGGCTACGCCGCGACCGCACGAAATCGCATACCTGGGACCGGCTGGGCGGCGGTGAGACCCCGACGGACGATGACGCGCTGACGGTTCGTACCGGCCTTGTCTACCAGCCTGGCCCTTCGCTGGCATTCCACTTCGGCTATACCCAGAGCTTCCATCCGCAGCAGGGCCGGCTTGCCGACGGCAGGCCGCTTGCTCCCGAACGTGGCGAGCAGTTCGAGGGAGGGGTGAAGCTGGACCTGCTGGATCGCCTGTCGATCTCGGCCTCGGCTTTCCGGATTGCCAAGCGCAATGTCGCCACCGAAGATCGCGACGATCCGGACTTCTCGGTGCTCACCGGCGAACAACGCGTGCGCGGCCTGGAGATCGACGTGACCGGCGAAATCCTGCCCGGCTGGAACGTGATCGCGAATGCCAGCCACCTCGATGCCGAGATCGCGCGGGACAACATTTATGCCGTGGGCAATCGCCTAACCGGCGTGCCCCGGTTCAGCGGGCGTTTCTGGACGTCCTACGGCTTCTCGGCCGGTGCGCTTGCGGGGCTGACGCTGGGCGGCGGCATCCGCGTGGTCGGCAAGCGCGAGGTCGATCTGGAAAACCGCTTCGCCATCGCCGGCTACAAGACTTACGACGCCTCCATCCGCTACGCCTTCGACCCGCATTGGGAACTGGCCGTCAATGCCGAGAACCTGACGGATCGCTTCTTCGTGGAGGCCGTGCAGGGCGACAACAACCTCTATCCAGGCACGCCGCGCCGGGTGATGGGGACCTTGCGCGCGCGGTTCTAACCGTGATGTGCCCCATGAAACCCTCAGAAGGCACGCGCCAGCGTCAGCGACAGCACGGCGCCTGATTTTTGCGCGCGGCCTTCGCTGCCGCTCATCGCGCCTGCCCGGCTTGGGGCATAGAACCGGCGCTGGCGTTCGTCGTCCTGGCCGTTGAAGGCGGCGGCTCGCAAGGTCATCTTGAAACCGGCCAGCGCCGTCGTCTCGACATAGGCGCCCCACAGGGCATGATCGCGCCAGTGCAGGACTTCGCCGGTGTAGAAGATTCTGGCTTCTTCCGGTGCGGTCCAGGTCAGGCCCCAGGACGACTTCAGCCTGGGAAGATCGTGGCGGAATTCGGCCGTCAGGCTCTGCTTGGGAATATCGTCCATCACCCGGTTTCGGCCCGTCACCGGATCGTGCAGGCGGGAACCGCGCCAGGTGCCGTCAACGGTGAGCCGGGCGCCTTTCAGTAGGCGGTCGAGCGGCAGCGTTCCTTGCGCGGTGATACCCCATTGCCGGGCATTGCCGATCGTGCCGAGCGCCTCGTCGCCGCTGGGAAGGACCAGATAGCCGAGCAGGCCGGTGTGCCATTGGTGATAGGCTTCCAGCGCGATCGCGCCGCCCTTGCCCCAGCGGTGGTCTAGGCGGGCGAGGGCGCGCGTCACGCGGGCCGGGCGCAGCCCCGAATTGCCGCCGAGCGGGCGCCCGTCGGCCTGGTTTACGGAAGCCGCGAAATCGCCGAAGTCCAGCTGGTCGACGGTCCGGCGGGCGCCGAGGCGAAGCTGGGTGCTGCCCGAAGGCGACCAGACCAGCGCTGCCGAGGGCTTGAGATAGGACAGGCTCTGCTCCTGCGCCGCCTCTCCCGTCACCCGGATGCGGGAGAACTCCACGGCCATGCCGGATTCGAGATTGAGATGGCCGGTAAGCCGGACGGTGAGGTTGGCGAAAGCCTCGCCGCGCATTTCCGAAACACGGGTGCGGTCGTTGGCGAGCGGGATGGCGATCAGGCCGCTGCCGGTGTCTTCCGCATAGTCCAATCGGCTCGACAGGCGGTTGTAGGCGATCTCGCCGCCGAATTCGGGACGGACGGGATGGTTGCCCTCGCGGGTGACAGTAGTGCGGGCGACGAACTCGCTCGGCTTCTGGAGGCGCGAGGAGAGGCCGCGATAGTCGGCCTCGATATAGTCCTCGTCGGTGGTGTAGCGCTCGATCCGGCCGAGACCGACGAGCTTGGCGGACCAGCCCGAGCCGAGGCGGCGGGTCCAGTCGAGGCCGAGTTCGCCGCTGCGGCCCTTTTCGTCGTAGGCGATGTCGCGCCGGGCATCGGGTGCTTCATCTGCGGGGCCTTCGAAGATGTCGATGCCGCGCCTGGAGGAATAGCCGTCCTTGTTGAGCCGCAGGTTCACTGTCAGCGTGCCGCCCGCCAGCGCGCCGGAAGTGCTGAGCGCCAGTCCGTATTCGGGCGCCTTGCCCGCGATATGCTCCTGCCGGGTGCGGGTGAGGCTGCCCGCGGCGTCGCGGTCGAGATAAGTGCCGTCGGTGGGGAAGCGCACCAGTTCGCCGGAAAGCTCGATATTGGTCTGCCACCCGGCGATGCGCCGGGCGTGGCTGATGCGCGCGGAAGGCGAAATGCGGCCGTCTGCCGTGTGGCTCAGGGTGAGCGAGGCATTGCCCGATCCCCCGGCATCGGCGCGCAGGATCAGGTTGGCCACGAGCGTCTGGCCCTGCGCTTCGGCGGCGTCGGTGCCGCGCAGCAGGACCACGCGCTCCACGCGCGATGCGGCGATGCGGCGCAGGACTTCGGTGATGCCGCCGCCCTTCACAGTCGGGCGCTGGCCGTCGATCAGGACATTGCCCGCAGCCCCGCCGAAGCCGCGCACCGAAGTCCCCTCGGTGAGGAGGAAGCCGGGGGTGCGTTCGAGCATGTCGAGCGCGGTCTGGGGCTGGAACGGCTTGTAGAATTCGGCCGGATAGACCGGGTCGGGGCCGACCGGGACGATGGCGGGCGGCGCTTCCTGGCCGAGCCGCTCCGGGGGGCGGGTGTCATCGAGGGGCGAGGTCGTGGCGGCCACGCCTGCAAGCATCACGGAAAAGGCATTCATCAAAGCGGACTCAGCACCCATTGGAGAAGCAAAAGCGGGACGGCGGCGCCCATCAGCCAGAGGCAGGCGCGGCATGCGCTGCGGGCATGGAAGACCGCCATGGATATGGCGGCGAACACCGCGAAGCTGGCGAGCGTGGTCGCCACTACCGCTTCGGCGCGGTCCATACCCGCCAGCGCGAGGAGGAAGGACAGAACGACGGTGATCTGCACTGTCAGTCCATAGGCGCCGAGCGTGCCCGCCAGAGTGCGCGCCGTCACAGCCAGACGATGACGGCGCGCACCGGCCGCGACGCCGGACGAAGGGGACGACCTTGGCGTCGCGGGAGGGGTCATGGCAGGCTCTTTCGATTGCGGGGACATGAGGATCAGGAGAACAGGCGCAGGATGCGTTCGCGGTTGGTCTGGGCGGTCAGTACGAGCGCGGCGGCCATGCTCAGCCATCCGCACCAGACCACCGTGCCGTAAGCCCAGCCGAGTCCGAACCCGGCGGCGGCGAAGGCCAGCGTGAGAGCAACGAAACCGCCTCGGCGCAGCGCCCTGGACTTCGGCGGAGAGAGCTTGCGGCGGAGCCAGTCCTGCTGTTGGCGGGCCATGGCCAGCAGTAGCAGGGCAAAGCCCAGCAGTGCGGGCAGGGCGATGGCGAGATGGATCATGCTGCAGCCTCCGCCGTATTGCGTCTGCGCCGGGCCGGTACGGCCTTGGGTTGGTGGCGAAGCACTTTTCGCGCGGTGTAGGCGAGGGCAGCGGCGACCGCGATCATCGTCAGGTCGAAACCGATGAAGACCCAATCGCCGCGATCGAGGCTCGGACCGAGACCGCGCGAGGTGGTCGCGGCGTTGACGATGGGCACCAGCGCGAACAGCACGGCGCCACTGCCGAGCGCTTCCACCCAGGCGCGCTTGGCGGGCCGGGCCAGAGTCCAGGCGAAGATCGCCCCCCATGCGATGAACAGGCCGTCGACTTCCCACTCTGCGCGCTCTGCCATCGCGGTCGGGAACAGGCGGTTGGCGAGGAAGTAGACGGCGATGCCGACCGGCGCTCCGGCGATGAAGCCGATGTTCAGCCGCTCGACCAGCCGGAAGCCGAAATGCGGGCGGGCCGGGTCGGGCAGCTTGGTGCGGCGCTTGACGCACCACAGGGCAAGGCCCGTGGCGCACATCGCGGTGCCGCCTATGCCGGAAAGGAAGTAGAGCCAGCGCAGGCCGATCCCGGCGAACCAGCCGGTGTGCAGGTCGACCATGACCTCGCGGGTCTTGCCCGCGCCGCCTTCCACAGGCTCGGGAAGCGGGATGACGCGGGCCTGCGCGGCGTCGATGTAGATCGCGCTGCGACGGCCGCTGCCCCAGTCGGTCCGCTCGGGGTAGAGGCGGGCGGTGGCGTTCAGGTCGCCGGGGTGCTCGATGGTGATGTAGGCGGGCCGGACGCCCTGCCACTGGCGTTCGGCCACGGCGACCATCCGGGCCAGCGGCATTGTCGGCGCGGGAGTGCCGCTGGCCTCGCGCTCGTCCGGGCGGGGGCTGGAGGCGGCGTAGAAGGCCTCGCGGTCCGCGAAGTTCGCACTGATCGCCCAGGGCATCAGCGTGAACAGCAAGGTGACGAGACCGGTGTAAGTGATCATCACATGGAACGGCAGCGCCAGCACCCCGGTGGCGTTATGCGCGTCGAGCCAGGAGCGTTGCCCCTTGCCGAAACGCATCTGGAAGAAGTCGGTGAAGATCTTCTTGTGCGTCACCACGCCCGAAAGGATCGCCACCAGCATCGCCAGCGCCGCCACGCAGACCAGATAGCGCGCCCAGCGCACAGAGATGTAATGCAGGTCGAAATGCATGCGGTAGAGGAAGAACCCGCCGCGCGTCTCGCGCACGCCGAGTTCGCGCCCGGTCTGGGGATCGAGCGTGATCTCCTTGCGGTCGTGCCGGTCCTGTCCCGCGACGCGCCAGGACACGGAAAGGCCGGTCCCGCCGCGTGCATGGGGCAAGGATACGTTCCAGCTTTCCGCGCCCGCGCCGCGTCGGCGCAGAAGCGCGTCGGCGGCGTCGAGCGCGCGCGGGGTCACCGCCGTGCCGGACGGTAGTTCGGGCCGCATCCAGGCATCGATCTCGTACTGGAAGAACGCCACCGTCCCGAACAGGAAGACGATGTAGAGTATCCAGCCCGGGATCAGTCCGACCCAGGTGTGCAGCCACGCCATCGACTGGCGGAAACCCTGCTTCATGATCGCATCCTCGCTCCCTCGGCCCCCTTAGAATTCCGTCCGCGCCGAGAACGCGATCGTGCGCGGCAAGCCCAGTTGCCAGTACGAGGACCAGTAGTCCTTGTTGGTCAGGTTGCTGACGTAGAGGTTGAAGGTGGTCGGCCGCCCCAATGCTTCGGTGCGGTAGCGGATACCGGCGTCGAACAGGGTGTAGCCGTCGATCCGATTGGCATTGGCAGCGTCCTGGTACTTCGAACCGGAATAATAGGCGCCGCCCGAAAGCACGAGGCCGTCCACCGCGGGGATCGCATATTCCAGCGAAGCCTTGGCCATCAGCGCGGACGATCCGATCGGCTTCTTGCCCTTGAGCGCGGCATTGGTGGCCTTCTCGATGCCGAGCTCCATCCAGGTGCCGCCTGCCACGATCCGCAGATGATCGGTAACATGGCCGTCCAGCGTCAGTTCGAGGCCCTGATGGACCTGCCTGCCATCCTGGTTGATGGTGATCATCCCGGTCGAGGCGATCTCGTTGTAGCTGTTCGCCTTCTCGATGCGGAACAGCGCCGAGGTGACCAGCAGCTTGTCGGAGAAGGCGTACTTGGCGCCGACTTCGTATTGCTTGGAGATGATCGGGTCCATCACCTCGCCGGGGTTGGTGTAGAGCGTGGGATCGTTGGGTACGATCGTCCCCGCCTCCATCGCCTCCATGTAGCTGGCGTAAGTGGTCAGTGCGGGCACGGGCTTGTAGATCAGCGAGACCGTGGGCGTGATCGCGGACTTCTTGTAGCCGGACGATCTGGCCCCCGCCGTCGTGTAGCTGCGGGTGCGGATCGTGCTGTAATTGAAGCCGACCAGCGCGCTCAGGCTGTCGGTGAAGGCGATGTCGTCGCCGACGATCGCGTTGAAGTTGGTCGAATCGGTCGACTTGTACTTCGGCCCCGGATCGCCGTCGAACACCGGCGTCGGCATGTTCAGCAATTCGTCCAGCGTCAGATTGGCGCCGGGGGGATAAGGCGTGTCGTCGGCATAAGTGCCCGGCACGTTGCCGATGACGTGGCGCACTTCCTTGTAGGTGTCCCAAGAGCCGCCGACCGTCAGCTTGTGGCCGATCGGGCCGGTGTCGAACGCGACATCGAGGTAGGTATAGGCGCCCTGCGAAATCGTGTCGTACGGGAAGGTCTTGGTAATGCTGTAGGTCGACCAGCCATTGGGCGTGTCGATCGGATAGATGATCACGTAATCGCGCTCATCCTCCTTGTACATGTAGGCCGAGCGCAGCGAGACCGCTTCGCTGATCTGGTACTTCACGTTGGCGCCGATGCGGTTGGAGGTGGTCTGGTTGTAGGTCCAGCCCGGCGTGTAGGTTTTCGAGTTGTCGTAGGCATTGGGCCAGTAGCCGAGGCCGTTGGTGTAGAAGCGCGTGTCCACCCGGTCGAGATGCCAGTAGGTATGCGCGGCTTCCAGTTGGACCAGCAGCTTGCTGGTGACGTTCCAGTCGAGCGCGCCGCTCACCAGCCACTTCTTCAGGTGCTGGTCGTCCTTGGAAGTGCCGCCGTCGGCGTAGGCGCCGTTGAAGCGGAAGGCCAGAGTCTCGTCGCTGGTGATCCTGCCGCCGAGGTCGACATGGCCGAAGTACTGGCTGCCGCCGTAATTGCCCACCGCCACATTGGCGAGCGGCTCGTAAGTCGGCCGCTTGAGCACGTAGTTCGAGACGCCGCCGACATTGCCCGAGCCGTAGAGGAAGCCGGAGAGGCCGTTCATGACCTCTACTTTCTCGATCTCCTCGGTCGAGAGGCCATAAGTGTAGGACGAAAGCCGCACGCCATCGACGATGCCGGTGCTGCTGTCGAAACCGCGGATACGGACGTTGGGATAGCCGAAGATCGTCGTCGGCGCATTGGTCTGCACCACCGGGTTCATCTTGTAGAGCTGGTCGAGATCGCGGGCGATGGTGTTCTCGATCTGCTCGCTGGACATCACCGTGACCGAATAGGGCGTGTCGGCGATGCTGCGCGAGCCCCAGGGGCCGATACCCGCTTCCAGATTGGGCGAGACATGCTGGCCGTTGACCACGATGGGCCCGTTGTCGCGGGCCGACTGCCGACCCAGGCTGGTCTCGTCGTCCTCATCCTCGTTCGTATAGCCCACGGTCTGGATGCGCATCGGGTCGAGTTTCAGCCGTCCGACCGTGGCCGGTACGATCGTCAATGTGCCGGTATCCGCCGCGCGGGCGACCAGTCCGGAACCCGCCAACAGGCGGGAGAGCGCCTCGCGGGGCAGGAACGTGCCGCGCAGCCCCGGTGTCGCGCGGCCTTCCGTCAGCTTACCTTCATAGGAAATCTGCACGTCGCTCTGATCCGCAAAACGGTTCAGTGCCTGCGCCAGCGATCCGGCCGGAATCTCGTAGCGGCGCATGGTCTCTGCCTGTTGTGCCTGCGCGGCGGTTGCTGTGAACCCCACTGCCGTCAACATCGTCGTGCCGGCCCATGCCGCAGCCAGCAGCGACCGCGCGGAAAATTGCCTCATGTCTGAAAACCCCTGAATGAATCGAGTGTGTTAATGCGGATGCGACGCACTCTCATTTGGTAGGTCGGAGGCAGGAGGCATTTGGCGCCTACCCGGCGGGAAAAAATTTGCGGCGACGGTTCCGAAAGGCCTCAGCGCGTGACGATGATGAACCGATTGGAAATGCGGATAGACCGCAGGCCAAGCGTCTTTTCGAGCGCGTTCAATGCGGCGAGCGGCTGGTCGAGATCGTAGACCCCGTTCACCCGCAGCTTCGCCGCATCGCCGCGTACGGTCCAGTAACCGCGCCGCTGCCGGCCGATGATGGCGACGACTTCGCCGAGCGGCCGGTCGGAGACGATCAGCTTGCCGCGGGTCCAGGCCGCAGCCGCCAGGACGTCCGACCGTACCGGGCGGGCGACGGCTCGCGCGGTGAAGGACGTGCTTTCGCCTTCCCGCACCACCGCCTCGGCGCCGCCAGAGGTGCGGACCGCGACGCTATGCTCCAGCACGGCGACTTCGGGATTCCCGCCGGATTCCGCCACCGTGAACACGGTGCCGAGCGCCGTCACGCTGCCCTCCGCCGTCTCGACCCGGAAAGGACGGCGCGGATCGCGTGCCACTTCGAATTGCGCTTCGCCGCTCAGCAGCGTCGCCACGCGCGCTTCGCCCGACTTGTCGAAGCTGAGGGCAGAACCTGCCCCCAATGTCGCGACTGAGCCGTCGGAAAGGGTGACGCTGCGCCGCTCCCCGATGCCGGTGGAATAGTCGGCGCGCAGCCGCGTCGGCCAGTCTTCGGCACTGCCGATGAGGATCACCGCAAGGAACGCGGCGGCGGCAGGCAGGGCAAATCGAACACCGATTGCGGTACGCGCGACCCGCCAGCGGCTGGTCCGGGGCAGGCGTTCGGGAGCCTCCTCGCGGATCGGCAGCGAGGCCATGCGGCGATAGCGCTGCCAGACCGCGCTCTGCCGGTCGTATTCGCGGCGGTGTTCCGGCACGGCGAACCATGCTGCGAAAGCGGCCTGCTCCGCCTCGCCCAGCACGGTGCCGTCCTGCCGTACGATCCAGTCCGCCGCCTGTTCCTCGGGTGTCCCGAGCGGGGCGTCTCCGTCGTCTTCACTCGACATCGCTCACCTCTCGTCTGCCTTCCAGGATCATGATCCGGTTTTGCCGTTTCATAAGCTCAGTCGGAGTTCGCGCGGTTTTGGCGCCCTGCCTTCGCATTTTTAATCTTCCTGTCCCGGCTCGGCCAGAATGCGCGCGCAGAGCACGAGGGCATGCCGCAACTGCTTCTCGACCTGTTTTACGTGAATGCCGAGGCGCTCCGCGATCTCCGCCTTTTCCAGAAGCTCGACATGGCGCATCGCGAAGACCTCCCGGCAGCGCGGGGGCAGTGTCGCCATCGCCCCATGCAGACGGTCCAGTTCGTCGCGACCGGCGGCATGGACTTCGGGCGAGGGGGCGTCGTCTGCGACATGCTCCGTATGGTCGGCATCGACCAGCCAGCGCGACCACCGCTGCTGCTGGCGCATCGCTTCCGCGCTGAGGTTGCGGGCGATCCCGTGAACGAAAGCGGAAACATCGACGACCCGCCCGGCCTCGATCGCGGGAATGGCGCGGGTGAGCGCTTCCTGCACGATGTCGGCAGGCTCGACGGGAGGTCGGACCCGGCGCCGCACGCTGGCCAGCAGCGCGGCGCGATGCCGGGCAAGCAGGGAAAGCGCCTTGAGTGTCACCGCGCGGCCATTTGCCTGCCGGGCGGAAGGATCAGGAACTGCAGCGGCATGGCGACGACAAGCTCGTCGGGCAATTCCGCCGGAATCTGCGGAAAGGGCGCCGAGCGGCGAACTTGTCTCAGCGCGGCGCGATCGAGCACGGCCCGGCCGGTGGAACGCTCCATCGAAGCGTGCAGCAGGTTGCCGCTGCGATCGATGCGAAACGACACGGCGCCGTCACCCTGATAGTTCCTTAGGCGCGCCGCTTCCGGATAGTCCCGGTGCTCGGCCAGCCGCGCGAACAGGGCCTGGCGGTAATCCTGAACGGCGTCGCCCGCTTCGCGGCCATGGGGGAGGTCGCCGGGCGCCGGGCTTTCGATGTCCGCTCCGCCGGGCGCTATCGGCGTTACGGGCGGCATTGCCGTAATGGGCGTTTCGATGCGTTGCGATTCCGGCGGCTGTGCGGGCGGGCGCCTTTCGATCCGGGCGGAAACGGTCGCTGCGTCCACCTGTCGTAGGTTTGACGGTGCTGCGCGGGCGGGGACGTCGTAAAGCGTAATCACCGGCTCCTTGCGCGGTGAGGCCGTCTCCGAACCCCGCGGAAACTGGCTATAGATCACGAAGAGAAGCCCGGCGATGTGAAGCGCAATCGTTATGGCAAGGGAGGTCAATCGCGAGATGGCGACCCAGCTCCGTCCCTCAGGTGCGCCTATTCCGGTTGCTGCAGCGTGCGACATATCGGCTGCGCTTAAACACTATTGCGAGTTAATCGCAACACTGTTGTGTGCGGATTGCCTCGCCCCGGCAAGATTGAGACCCATCGCCGCGATCAGAGCGCGCTTGCCGTTTGGGACCTGCCGGGCGCCCATCGTTCCCGACGATTGACCCGGTTTCAGTCTTGAACCGGGCAGGTCCTAATGGCCGGATGTGCCCGTCGATCGGTCCAACGGATTCAGGCAGGTGATCCGGAAATGGGCGCCCTTCGCGGAAGCAACGAGTTCCAGTTCGCCGCCGTAGGCTTGCAGCAGGGAACGGGCGATGGACAGGCCGAGGCCGGTGCCGCCCAACTCCCGCCTGCTGGTGAAGAACGGCAGGAAGATACGCAGCCGGTCGGCCTCGGGAACGCCGGGGCCATCATCGACGAGGTCGATGCAGGATATCCTCGACCCGCTTCGCAGCGCGATGTCGAGATGAGTTGCGCCTGCCTGCCGGGCGTTTTCGGCGAGCGTGGTCAGCACGGCTTCCAGCGCATCGCCGTCCATCGAAACCGCCGTTTCGCCTTCCGGTACATGCACGGAAATTGCGAAATCCTCGGCCGAGAGCGCATCGGCGACCGCCAGCAGCACCGCATGGGGCAGGACCGCCGCATCCGCCGCGCCGACCAGTACGTCGGCGCGGGCCAGTTCCATCAATCGGCCGACCAGGCGCGACAATCGGCGGGCATCCGCGGCCATGTTGGCCAGGAAGCGGTCGCTCTCTGCCGGCGACATCTGCGCACCGTGATCCTGGAGCAGTTCGATGGCGCCGGAAATGCCTGCCAGCGGCGTCTTGAACTCGTGGCTTACCGAGGCGGCGAAATCGCGCAAGTACCGCGAGCGCTTCTCGATGGCATCGGCCATTTGCTCGAAATCTTCGTAAAGCGCGCGGATCTCGACGACTTGCAGGCTCGGCTGGCGGGTGGAGACGCGGCGGCCGGATGCGAGCGCGCGCGTGGCGCGGCTCAAACCTTCGATCGGCCGCACGATGGCGCGCGACAGCACGGCGGAAAGCATCAGCAGCATCGCGAAGATCGCCGCCACTCCCAGCGCGATCTTGCCGCGATCCTCGTAGAGGCCGAGCGCCAGGGCGCGGGGTGAGCGGGACAGCAGCAGGACGCCTGCGACCCTGCCGTCCACCACGATGGGGCGGGTATGGTGGAGGCGGATGTTCGCGGCGCGGCTCAGCCAGTCGAGTGCATGGCGTGTCGGAGTGCCCTCGTTTTCGCGTAGAACGGTGGTCGGCTTGCCTGCAAGCGCGGCACGGACTTCAGGCAGCGCTGCCAGGCTGCCGCCTGCCTCGCGTCCGTTGAGCAGGATGCCCTGCCGGTCCAGCACCAGGATCGAGGCGAGCGTCGTCACCTTGGTCTCCTGAAAGGCGGGCATCATGCGCCGGGCGACTGCCAATGCGGCGGGATCGGGACGGAACGAGGCGGGCCGTGCATGCGGGCGCGGCGGCAGGATCGGGGAGGAGCGCAAGTCCACTTCGGTCATGCGGTCGTGGTAGCGATCGGGGGGCGCGGGCGGAACGGCCGACAGGGCTATGTCACTGCCGACGACGGCGGCGCTGGCGGCGAGAGCGGCGCCTTGCGCCACCAGTTCGGCTTCGGTCCGTCGGACCAGTGCATTCTCGTAGATGCGCAGGAATATCGCGCCGAATCCCGGTAGCGCAGCGACGAACAGCAGCGTTCCCAGCAGGACCGTGCGCAGGCGCAGGATCGGCCAGCGGCCGGCGAGGAAAGCCTTGGTTCGTGCCCAGCGCCTGTGGATCATCCCTGCGCAGCCGCTCCGGTGCAGGCGCCGAGACGGTAGCCGATCCCCGCACGGGTCTCGACCAGATCGCTGCCGCCGACCTCGGCGAACTTGCGGCGCAAGTTGCGGACGTGGCTGTCGATCGTGCGATCGGTCAGCGCGAAGCCGGGGCCGCGCAGGCGGTCGATGATCTGATCGCGCGAGAAGATGCGCGTCGGGCCGGAGAGCAGGGTGCGCAGGATGGTGAACTCGGTGACCGTCAGGCCCACGTCATGGCCGTGCCACTGGGCGGTCCAGCTTTCCGGATCGAGGCTCAACAGGCCGTGGCGCAACACCGCGACGGTTTCGGCAGGACCCGTGGATGAACTGTGCCGCGCGCCGGTGCGGCGCAGGATCGCCATCGAGCGGGCGACCACTTCGCGCGGGGAAAAGGGCTTCACCACATAATCGTCGCCGCCCAGTTCGATGCCCAGCACTCGGTCGATCTCGTCATCGCGCGAGGACAGGAAGAAGATCGGCACCTGGCTGGTCGCGCGCAGGCGGCGGCAGACCTCCAGCCCGTCCATGCGCGGCATGTTGATGTCGAGGACCACCAGATCGGGGTCATGGCGTTCGACCTGGGCCAGCGCTTCCTCGCCGTCTCCGGCCTCGATGGTGTCGAGACCGGCCTTGCCGAAGGCGAAGACGAGCAATTGGCGGATATGTGGGTCGTCGTCGACGAGTAGGATCGTGCCGGGCATGGCGGACATGTTCATTTCCTCGGGGCGCGTGTCAACGCGGCGCAGCGCTTTGCAACGGGGATTGCGGCTGGGGTTGGAGAGGCGGGACCGAGGCCGGGAAGGGAGCCGGCGGAACGGGAACGGGATCGGGGATCGGCGATCCGTCGCATCGGCGGCCCAAGTCGCCGAGATCGATCGGCGGCAAGATTGCGGCGAGGGCAGCGGCCTGTTCGCGGCGGCGGGCATGGAGCAGGCTGCCGTTCATCGGCCTGTCGTATTCCACCTGCTCGCGGACGGCGTGGACGCGCTCGCGAAAGTCGGGCCGGAGATCGCGGCGCCGTTCGAGTTCGAGCAAGGGCAGCAGGGCGGATTCGCCTTGCTGACCAAGGTAGCACAAGTCCAGCGCGGCGCCTTCGCCGCCGACTTCGCGGGCATGCCGCACGTTCCAGCGGGCCGCCACCGTGCCGAGGTCAAGGAAACAGAAAGCTGTCAGCACGAGCACCGTCGCGGCAAGATTGACGTTGACCAGCCATGCCGAACTGCGATCGCGCAGCAGGCGCCAGCAGATCGTGGCGAGTCCGAAGCCGACGAGTACCATCCACGCCAGCGCGGCGATCCGGAGCCGGGTGAGCGAATAGGCCTCGACATAGTCGGCCGTGCGCTGGATCGACGAGGCGACGAGCACGATGTTCTGCGCGATCCACAAGGTGACCAGTCGCCGGATCACGGGCGATCGTGCGGTTTCGGAGCCGAGGCGCAGCGCGATGAGCACGAAGAGCGCCGCCAGCAGTGCGGTGGCGATCAGTGGATAGGCGCCGCGATGGGCGTAGTCGGCCAGAGTCATGCCGTCTGGCAGAGTGGCCATGCCCCAGAGATAGGCCGCATCCAGCACGTTCTGTACCGCGAAGATCGCGTTGAACAGCACCAGCGAGATCGTAATCGAAGCGGGCGATACCCCTGGCAGGCTCACCTCGCCGCGTCCGTCGAACAGGGGCAGGGGATGTTTCAGCAGGCCGGGGCGCAGCAGGCTCCAGGCCATGACGAAGAACAGGGTCCAGAGCAGCGCACGCAAGGCGTTCATGAAAGTCGCCTCGATCGAGAACAGCGAGGAGATTGCCTGTGCCAGGATCGGATTGGCCATGCAGAACAGGGTTACGATCACCGCGCCGCCCAGCAGCGGCAAAGTCAGCAGCGAAGCGGCACGGCGCAGCCCGATGCGGTTGCCGCGGCCCGCCGCACGGACTTTCGCGAGGCGCCGCAGATCGATCAGAGGAACGAAAGGCGCGCGCAGACCTTGCCAGAGGAGCCGCTGCATCCAGCGCCAGCCGTCGTCGAACTGGCCCGTCCTGGGAAGCAGTGTGGCCATTCCCGCAGCCAGCCAGAACAGCGTCCAGGAAAGCGCGCTCGGGTCCCAGACCAGCGCGAGCGCGAAGACGGTTGCGGCAAGGACTGCAACCAGCCCGGCCCTGTTCTTGCGGAGCGCCGGTCTCCCCGCCAGCATGCTCGCCAGAAGGGCGAGGGCAAGGACGCCGAGCGCGCCGTTGGCAAGGCCGCGCTGATAGCAGAGCCAGTCCGCCACGGCGACGAAGGTGAGGCCCACTGCCAGCTTCCAGCGAAAGCTTGCGCCCAAGGCGGCGGCGAAGTGCATTTGCGTATCTCCCTGGATGACGGGGACTATCCTGCGCGGCGGGCGGCGCAGTTCATCGTGGCATGGCCGTCAATTGTCGGCGCAGGGGCGGTGCAGAAGCCGTGCAGGAACGGAAAGATCGCGCGAGAACCTGCCGTGATGGGCCTATAGTTCCGGTTCAACTGAAATGCAGGCGTCCGGTCGGCAGTAATCGCGCGCTTGTATTGTCTGTCTTTGCAGAACTACGTCTTCTCCATCAATACAGTGGAGAACACATATGCGTTTGCGTGCGATCATGTCCTTCCCCGTGATCTCTGCCCTGATGCTCTCGGCCTGCGGGGGCGAGAGGCCGGGGGGCGATGCGGGCTACGAAGGCAGCGCGCCGAAGGCCGACAGCGGCGAGCGCTACGCAGGCCGGGAGGTCAGCCCGATCCACCGCGCGGCGAGCGAGCCGGTCTCGACGTTCGCGGTCGATGTCGACACCGGCTCCTACACTAATGTGCGGCGCATGCTGATGGGCGGTCAGGCGGTTCCGGCAGAGGCGGTGCGGACCGAGGAGATGATCAACTACTTCCGCTACGACTATCCTCTGCCGGTGGACCGGAGCACGCCGTTCAGCGTCACCACCGATCTTTCCACCACACCGTGGAACCCGCAGACCCGTTTGCTGCGTATCGGCTTGCGGGGATACGATGTCGCCCGTTCAGAACGGCCTGCGGCAAACCTCGTGTTCATGGTCGACGTATCTGGTTCCATGGACGCGCCGGACAAGCTGCCGCTGGTCAAGCAGGCGCTGTCGACCCTGGCGGAGGGTCTGCGGGCGGACGACAGCATTTCCATCATTACCTATTCGGGATCGGTGGAGACGCTGATCGAGGGCAGTCACGATCCCGCGGCGATCAGGGCGGCGCTGTCCGGCTTGCAGGCCGGGGGCGGAACCGCGGGTGGTCCGGCGCTGTCGATGGCTTACGACCTTGCCCGCGCGCACCGCATTTCCGGCGGCATCAACCGGATCGTCATGGCTACCGACGGAGACTTCAACCTGGGCCTGTCCGACCAGGACGGGCTTGAGGACATGGTTCGCCGGAACCGGGAGGACGGCATCACGCTGACCACCCTTGGCTTCGGGCAGGGCAATTACAACGATGCGATGATGGAAGCGGTCGCCGATCTCGGCAACGGCAACCACGCCTATATCGACAGCGCCATGGAGGCCCGCAAGGTCTTGGACGAGGAACTGTCCTCAACCCTGTTCACGATTGCCAAGGACGTGAAAGTCCAGGTCGAATTCAATCCGGCGGTGGTCGGCGAATACCGGCTGATCGGCTACGAGAACCGCGCCTTGCGCGAAGAGGATTTCGCCGACGACAAAGTGGATGCCGGCGAGATCGGCGCCGGTCATCAGGTGACCGCAATCTACGAGATCGTACCCGCCGATCGGCAGGGATGGCTGCCCGCGCGCAAATATGCTGCAAACGCCGTCGCGGCACCGGTGCCGTCCGGCGATGTCTCAGAGGCGGCGACCGTGCGGCTGCGCTACAAGCTTCCGGATGGGACCGAGAGTCGGCTTATCGAGGCACCCGTGGCGGCAGGTCGCCTGGCAGCGGCCACGGCGCCGAGGGGCGATGCCGCCTTTGCCATCGCCGTGGCCGCATTCGGGCAGAAGCTGCGGAACGACACGCGGCTGGGCAATTTCGGCTACACCGACATCGCGAACCTGGCGGGGCATCAGACGAATTACTGGAGGCAGGAGTTCGTGGAACTGACCAGATTGGCGGCGCGCAGGGGAAGCGAGACGATGGCGGTGACGGAATAGCGCGTCTTCCCGGTCGGGAGGTCGCGCTTGCGTCAGAGGCGGCAGATGGGCTTCACGGGGTGCCCGCTGCCGCCTCGTCCGCCGGTTCCTTGCCGATCGCGGAGAGGGCCAGGGCAAGGGCTTTCCGGGCGTCCTCTGCGGAGGGGGTATGTGGATCGAGCGCCAAGGTCCGTTCGAGCAGGGCGGCGGCTCGGCGATCGTCGCGCGTGCGGCCGTTTCCGGTCTGATAGGCCCTGCCGAGCGAGAAGCAGCTTTCGGCCTCGCCAAGGTCGCAGGCCTTCTCGAACAGGTCGAGCGCCCGCTGGCGGTCCTTGCGGATACCGCGTCCGTCATCGATCATCATGGCCAGATTGCCGCATGCGCTGGAATCCGGCACCGCGCAGGCCTGCTCGAACAGCGAGACGGCGCGTCGATGATCGCGCCGCACGCCCAGACCGTCACGGTAGAGCACGCCGAGATTGTAACAGGCGTGCTGATCGTCCTTGTCGCAGGCCTGTCTGAACAGGCGTGCCGCCCGGCGCTGGTCGCGCGGCACGCCTTTGCCCAGCGAATAGGAAGCGCCGAGATTGGCGCAACCGGCTCTGCCGCCTGCCTCGCAGGCCTGGCTAAACAGCGTGGCGGCATAAGCCTCGTTTCGATCGACGCCTTCGCCGTGCACATAGGCAAGGCCTAGGTTCGAACACCCCGTCGGCTCGTCGCCGCTGCAGGCAAGGGCATAGTAGGATGCGGCATGGTCCGGCGATCGCTCCACCCCTTGTCCGTTGCCATAGGCAAGCCCGGCCATGGTGCAGCCTTTCACATTGCCGAGATGACAGCCCCTTGCGAAAAACGGCGTCGCACGGCTCTGGTCCTGCGGGACGCCGTTGCCCTCGGCGTGGATATAGCCGAGCCGGACGCAAGCATCGGCGCCGTCTTCCCTTGCGCACTCCGAGGTCAGGTCCCTGACGAGCGCGCTTTCGTCATCGGGCGGGGATTCGGCAGACGAGGAAACCTGCGCGGCAGCGGTGCCGATCAGCCAGGTTAGCGCCAGGGCCAGAACCGCAACTCTCAATCCGTTGCGGATAGAGGGTCCGCTTTTCGCCGTGAACAGGATCATTGCGGCGCGCATGCCGGGTCCGAACAGGAAAATTCCGCGTCGCCGCCGCCATCGTCTCTCGAAACGCGGCTCGCGCGGAACCGCAGGGCCTGCGGGGTCGCCTCGATGACGTCGATATCGATATCGAGAATGTCGATCTTCCTTTGTGCCAGCGGGAAGCGCATCGTCTGGGCACTGCTGGCGCGGGCAAGGTCACCGATGCTGTAGCCGCGACGTTCGAAGATCATCTCGCCCTCGTCGATCCCGATATAGGCGATGTCGTAGATGGTTCCGCTTTCATCGGCATCGTACGCCTTTGCCTCGGGAACTTGCGTGCCCTTGGCATAGTCGCGAGGAGGAACGACGGCATCGCCTGCCGCGGTGCTCTGTTCGGTGCCGAAAGTGTCGGGCGAAGGCGCGGTGGAACGGATCACCGGCACTTTCGGATCGGCGCGCATCCTGTCGTGGATCGCCTGAGGGCTTTCCGCCGCTTCGGTGTCGGCGATCAGCGCTTCCGCAAATGCGACCTCGTCGATGGCGATGGGAAACCGCCGGTTTGCGCCGGGTCGGATGCGCAGACGAATTCCAGTTCCGCCTCGGCAAGCGTGCCGGTGCCGACCGGCTCGGGATCGTCGTAGGCCAGTGCGGTTTCGTCGAGCCGCTCGTCATGAGGGCCGTAGCGCATGACCATGTCAAAGTTTTCGGTTCGCTCGCGGCAATCGGTCCGCATGTAGGCGCGGATCGAGGCGGCGGGGTTTTCGGGCTCGCGCAGGATCTGGCTGGCTTCGTAGCGCACGGTGTCGCCTTCTCGCTGGATCGTTTCCACATCCACGAACAGCACTTTGTCGGCGGCCTGTGCCACATACCACCATTGCGAGGAGCGCGCCTCGGCCGATGAGGGCAGGCATGCGGCAAGGGAGAGGGGAACGGCAAGCAAGGGCGCAGTTACCGGCGATTTCATCGGACTTCTCCAGATCGATGGCTTCGACACGCCTGTTCGCCGGTCTGCGCGAGAGGCGAAATGGTGCCCGCGCATTCCGAACGGAACTGAAGGCCAGGCGGGTTCACGATGGAAGGTGAGACACTTGCAGGCAATCCGAAATCCTCTCGACGATCGGGGCATACTTGGCGGCAAGGCTTTCGGGATAGCGGAAGCGGAAAGCCACAAGTCGGCCCTCGACGAGGATCGCCTTGGTATAGAGAATTTGATCGACGCGGGTCCCGGACACCACGAACCAGTTCTCTCCTCTTGCCACCAGACTGATGTGGGTCAGCCGCTCACGCTCCATGCGGATCGGCTCGGCCAGGGTTTCGCGGGGATAGCGAACGGCTGCCGCGATCAGTTGCGCACTGTCGCTCGATTCCATGACGATGCCGTGACCTTGCGGCGATTCCCGATTTTCCGGAAAGACCGCGGCAGGGTAGCATATCTCGTAGGCGAAGCGGGCGTTGTGCCAGGTCGTCCATTGCTCGTCGTCGGACTTGGCAGGCGCCGCCGACGACGTGAGCATGCCGAAGAGCCCCAGTGCGGCTGCCATCATCAGTTTTGCCCTAATTGCCACACTCTCATACGGTGTTCCGGTACATCGCTGCCGTGAAACCTCGGAGCACCAACCGAGGCAGCATCGCCGCCGGATCCTGGAATAGGCTATCGCATCGGCCCTCCTTCCGTCGATCCCCGCGCGCGATATTAGGGGACATGCGTTTGAAAATGCACAAATCGGAGCGAAGCTTTCGGCAGGCCTTGCGGTCGGAGCGACGAACTGCCCTCCCTATCAGGCATGGCGATGATTTCACGATATGTGAAATCCGGATTTGCCATTTGTCGATGGTCGCCGCTATCAAATCGCGGCATTTACACTTTTGCATCGCGGAAAAGCGCCGAATCCGGTTTGGCGTCCAGTAACGCTCCTGCCAGTAAAGAGGTATTTCGATCCATGACGGCTTTGACTGAAACGCGCTACGTCTATCGCTTCGGTGGCGGCGTCGACGACGGCGGCAAGGGCGACAAGAACCTGCTGGGCGGCAAGGGCGCCAACCTCGACGGCATGGCGGCGATCGGCCTGCCGGTTCCTCCGGGCTTCACCATCACCACCGAGATGTGCACGCGCTATTACACCGATGGCGGCGTCTATCCCGCAAGCGTGAAGGCCGAAGTGGCGCAGGGCCTCGCCCATGTCGAGCAGGTAACCGGCAAGACTTTCGGCAACACCGCCGATCCGCTGCTGGTTTCGGTCCGCTCGGGTGCGCGTATCTCGATGCCGGGCATGATGGACACCGTGCTCAACCTCGGCCTCAACGACGAGACTGTTGAGGGTCTTGCTGCGACCTCGGGCGACGAGCGTTTCGCCTGGGATAGCTATCGCCGTTTCATCCAGATGTATTCGGACGTCGTGCTCGAACTCGATCACGGTGCCTTCGAGGAAGCGCTGGACATCGCCAAGGAAGATCGCGGCTACGACCTCGACACCGAGATGACCGCTGCCGACTGGAAGCTGCTGGTCGCCGAGTACAAGGCCATCGTCGAGAAGCTCTGGAACAAGCCGTTCCCGCAGGATGTGAACGACCAGCTCTGGGGCGCGATCGGCGCCGTGTTCGGCTCCTGGCAGTCGGACCGTGCCAAGGTCTATCGTCGCCTCAACTCGATCCCCGGCGAATGGGGCACGGCGGTCAACGTGCAGGCCATGGTCTTCGGCAACATGGGCGAGACGTCGGCCACGGGCGTGGCCTTCACCCGTGACCCGGCGACCGGCGAGAACGCCTATTACGGCGAATACCTCATCAACGCCCAGGGCGAAGACGTCGTCGCCGGCATCCGCACCCCGCAGTATCTGACCAAGGCCGCCCGAGAGCGCGCCGGGGCCAAGCCGCTGTCGATGGAAGAGGCGATGCCGGAGACTTATGCCGAACTCGCCGGTGTGTTCGAGATCCTCGAAAAGCACTACCGAGACATGCAGGACATTGAGTTCACGGTGCAGCAGGGCAAGCTCTGGATGCTCCAGACCCGCTCGGGCAAGCGCACTGCCAAGGCGGCGTTGAAGATCGCCGTCGACATGGCGCGCGAAGGCCTGATCGGCGAGGAAGAAGCCGTCGCTCGCGTCGATCCCGCCGCGCTCGACCAGCTTCTGCACCCGACGCTCGACCCCAAGGCGCCGCGCGACGTGCTGACCAAGGGCCTGCCTGCCTCGCCGGGCGCCGCTTCGGGTGCGATCGTGCTGGACGCCGACACCGCCGAGAAGCTGGCAGAACAGGGCAAGGCGGTAATCCTCGTCCGCGTCGAGACCAGCCCCGAGGACATCCACGGCATGCATGCGGCGCGCGGCATCCTCACCGCCCGCGGCGGCATGACCAGCCACGCTGCCGTCGTGGCGCGCGGCATGGGCCGCCCCTGCGTTTCCGGCGCGGGCAGCCTCCAGATCGACAACGTCGCCCGCACCATGCGCATCGACGGCCGCGTGCTGAAGGAAGGCGACACCGTCACCATCGACGGCGCCACCGGCGAAGTCATGGCGGGCGAAGTGGCCACCGTGCAGCCGGAACTCGCGGGTGACTTCGGCACGCTGATGGAATGGGCCGACAAGGTGCGCCGCCTCAAGGTCCGCGCCAATGCCGAGACCCCGCTCGACTGCCGCACCGCGCGCGAATTCGGCGCCGAGGGCGTCGGCCTCTGCCGCACCGAGCACATGTTCTTCGACGCCGCCCGCATCACCGCCGTGCGCGAGATGATCCTGGCCGAGGGCGAGGCCGAGCGCCGCGCCGCGCTTGCCAAGCTGCTCCCCGAGCAGCGCGATGACTTCGCGGAGATCTTCACGGTCATGGCCGGTCTGCCGGTGACGATCCGCCTGCTCGATCCGCCGCTCCACGAGTTCCTGCCCCATGCCGAAGCGGAATTCGAGGAAGTGGCCCGCGCTGCCAATGTCAGCGTCGACACGCTCAAGCGCCGGGCCTCGGAGCTGCACGAGGTCAACCCGATGCTCGGTCATCGCGGCTGCCGTCTGGGCGTGACCTACCCGGAAATCTACGAGATGCAGGCCCGCGCGATCTTCGAGGCGGCGCTCATCGTCAAGGACAAGACCGGCGAGGCGCCGATCCCCGAAGTGATGATCCCGCTGGTCGCCACCGCCAAGGAACTGGAGCTGATGAAGGCGATCGTCGACCGCGTCGCCGCCGAAGTCTTCAGCGAACGCGGCGCCACGGTGGACTACCTCGTCGGCACCATGATCGAACTGCCGCGCGCAGCGCTGAAGGCGGGTGAAATCGCGGAACTGGGCGAGTTCTTCTCTTTCGGCACCAACGACCTGACCCAGACCACCATCGGCATCAGCCGCGACGATGCGGGCAAGTTCCTGACGCAGTACGTCGACAAGGGCATCTTCGCCCGCGATCCCTTCGTCAGCCTCGATGTCGACGGTGTGGGCGAACTGATCGAACTGGCCGCCGAGCGCGGTCGCAAGACCCGTCCGGACATCAAGCTCGGCATCTGCGGCGAGCATGGCGGCGATCCGGCCTCGATCGCCTTCTGCGAGAAGATCGGTCTCGATTACGTCTCGGCCTCGCCCTACCGCGTGCCGATTGCCCGTCTGGCGGCTGCGCAGGCGGCTCTCGCCGGGAAGTAAGTACAACCGCGTCGGGGAGGAGGAGCTACCTGACCGGGAATGCGGATCGCGCGCGCAAGCGTGCGGTCCGCATTTGTTTTTCGGGGTTGGCGGGCTGTTGCTCTTCATCCCGCTCAGGCTGAGCTTGTCGAAGCCCCCTGCCGCGGGGCGCCACGCTTCCCATCCTTCGACAAGCTCAGGATGAGCGGGTTGGAGATGTGCGTTACCGTCCGGCGCAGCGCTCCACCAGAAAGTCGATCAGCAGCCGCGCCGGGCCAGTGAGGCTGGTGCTGTTGGCGGTCAGCAGCATCTGGCGCTCGGCCCAGGCCTCGTCGAGTTCCACCAGCTTGAGACCCATCGGCACGATGAAGTTCTTCGCCGCCTCGCTGGGGAGCACGCCGATGCCGAAGCCCGCCTGGATCATCCGGCACACCGCGTCGTAGCTGTCCACCGCGGCGCGCAGGCGGAAGGACCAGCCCTGTTCCTCGGCAGCGCGCGCGAGCAGGCGGGTATTGGCGGTGTCATAGCCCATCTGCACGAATTCGTGTTCGGCGAGGTCCTGGAACCGCACCGAATGGGTGCCGAACAGCAGATGCGGCGGGGCGACGACGGCGAGCCGGTCGCAGCGGTATTTCCAGGTATCCAGCCCGACCGTGCCGGGTTCCTCCAGAATGACGCCGACTTGCGCCTCGCCCGCGCGCACGCGGCCGACGATCTCGGAGGAATAGACCTCCTGGATATTGAGCCGGATCTTGTCGTTGGCATGGCCGAAGGCGGCGAGGTCGGCGGGCAGGAACTGGGTGATCGCCGCCGTGCAGGCGAGGATATCGACGCTGCCCTTGAGGCCGTTGGCGTAGTCCGAGAGGTCTGAGACCGCCAGCCCCACGTCGCGCATGATCCGCTGGGCATGGGCGAGCAGGGCATTGCCCGCCGCCGTCGGCATGACCCCGCGCCCGTTGCGGACCAAAAGCTGGACGCCGAGGTCCTGTTCTAGCTGGGTCAGACGGCGGCTGATCGCGCCGATCGCGAGGTTGGCATCGTCCGCCGCGCGCGACAGGCTGCCCAGCTCGGAAACCCGGATGAAGAGTTGCAGCGTCGTCAGGTTCAGCATCGGATGTCGCGCATATCGGCCATGAACCGGCTTCTATAGATCGCAAGCGGCGCGGCGGCGAGCCTTTCTCCTTTGTTCCCGGCATGAAGTGTCCCCGTGCGATCCATCACTGGAAATCGGGGTTTTCAGAAATATTTCCGTGGCTTGTGCGGGGTGACCAGGCAGGCGGGAAAAGTGCAAGAATGGCGGAATGTGGCGGTTTTCCCACACTGCGCGTCACATCGCGGCTAAATGTTTGGCAACGGATTGGCAATCTTGCGAGTCAGTCGCACTATCACTAGTGGCGCGACTGCGACTCATTCTCGAAAGGTTCATCATGTTCAGAACGACGGTCCGCGGCCGCCTTCTCCTGGGAGCAGCCACCGGCATGGCGGCAATCTCGCTCCTGCCGATTTCCGCTGAGGCTGCGGCAGCCGATTCGGACGATACGATCGTCGTCAAGGGTGATCGCCCCGCGACCGTCGCTTCGTCGGGCACCAAGAGCGACACGCCGATCGCCGAGACGCCGCAGTCGATCTCGGTGATCGATGCCGCAACGATCGCTGACCTCGGTATTCAGAACTTGAACCAGGCGCTGCGCTACGTCGCGGGCGTAACCCCGGAAACGCGCGGTTCCTCGGCCGAGGTCTACGACCAGTTCAAGCTGCGCGGCTTCGATGCGCCGACTTATCTCGACGGGCTGAAGATGTTCGGCAGCGCCAGCGGCTACGCCGTCCCGCAAGTCGACATGTCGCGTCTCGATCGTATCGAAGTGGTCAAGGGCCCGGCCTCCGCGCTCTACGGCTCCTCAAGCCCGGGCGGTTTCGTCAACGAGCAGAGCAAGCTGCCGATCGACCGCGAGTTCTACGGCGCCGTATCCGGCACTTACGGCAATTACAGCAATTACCGGGTTGACGGCGATGTCGGCGGCAAGGCGGGCGAGAGCGTGCTCTGGCGCATCTACGGTAGCGTGAACGGCGCCGATGCCCAGCAGACTTACGGAAAGCGCCGCCGCCAGACCGTCTCGGGCGCGGTGACGCTCGGTGCGGGTTCGTCCACGACCTTCACCGTGCTCGGCGCCTATTCGCACGATCCGTTCAACGGCAACTACGGCGTGTTCCCGGCCAGCGGCACCCTGTTCGACAATGCCAACGGCAAGATCTCGACCAAGTTCTACGGCGGCGAGCCGGGCGACTTCTTCAAGCGCGAGCAGGCCGCCGGAACCTTCATCTTCCGCCACGATTTCGGCAATGGCTGGGCCTTCCGCTCCTCGGGCCGCTATCAGTACGTGAAGAGCCGCTTGGGCATCGTCTATACCTCGGGTACGCCGGTGGCGACGGACAGCACGGTCTATAACCGCGCTTCCTATGCGACCAACGAGCATCTCAACAACTGGACTTTCGACAACCAGCTCTCGGGCGAGTTCACCACCGGCCCGGTGCATCACTCGGTGCTGTTCGGCGTGGATCGCCAGGTTGCGCACTCGAACGAACTCTATGCGTTCGGTTCGGCCAATACGATCGACGCCTACAACCCCGTTTACGGGACGATTGCCACGCCTGCGAACCCGTATGAAGTTCCGGCTTACGATGCGGCAGGCAATTACGACCCGAACAACTTCCAGACGCCCAGCTACGTTTCCACGCGCCAGCGCCAGCAGGGTATCTATGCGCAGGACCGCATCTCGGTCGGCGATCTCGACGTCACGCTGAGCGGCCGCCAGGATTGGGCGCGTCTCGAACAGTATGGCCAGGTCCAGCACGACAAGAAGTTCACCTGGCGCGCGGCTGCGCTTTACAAGACCAGCCTCGGCATCGCGCCTTACGTGACTTACTCGACCTCGTTCGAGCCGCAGTCGGCCACGCTGGAAAGCGGCGGCCTTGCCAAGCCTTCGCTCGGCAAGCAGATCGAGGCGGGCGCCAAGTATCAGGTCCCCGGCACCGATATCCTGCTGAGCGGCGCGTGGTTCCAGATCAACCAGACCAATGTCGTCGTCTACAACCCGCTCACTTTCGCCGCCTTCCAGTCCGGCGAAGTGCGCTCGCGCGGCGTCGAGGTCGAGGCCAGCGGCTCGCTGCCCTATGACTTCAATTTCCGCGTCGCTTTCAGCACCCAGAGCGTGAAGACCCTGAAGGACGAGAATGCCGCCAATGTCGGCAAGGGCCTCGCGACGGTCGGCAAGGGCGGCATTTCGGCCAACCTTGCCTGGGCGCCGAAGTCCGGATCGCTTGAAGGCTTCACGATCGGCGGCGCGGTGCGCCATGTCGACAAGGTCTACGCGGGCAGCCTCGACGGTACGACGTCGATCTATTCGCCTTCGTACACGGTGTTCGACGGGTTGCTGCGCTACAATCTCGGCAAGCTCAGCCCCGATCTCGCCAACGTGACCCTGGGTGTCAACGCCACCAACATCTTCGACAAGAAGTACCTGACGAGCTGCTTCGCCGCCTATAGCTGGTGCTGGTACGGCAACCGCCGCACCGTGCAGGGCACCATCGGCTTCACCTGGTAAGTTCATGAGAAAACCCCGCATCGCTCAGGCGATGCGGGGTTTTCGTTTTTCAGATCACCGCGGTCAGCGGTTTGCCGCGCCGGAACACGCGCCGGTCGGAGGGCGGCGCCGCAACCGCTGCGGCGGCATTCGCGGCGGGCAGCGCCACGAAATTCGCTTCCGCGCCCACGGCGAGGCCTTGTCCTTCGAGACCGAGTGCGAGCGCCGATTCCGTCGTTGCCATGGCCAGTGCGACGGCGAGGTCCTCGTCACGGTAGAAGCCCGAGCGATAGCCGATCAACATCGCCCGCTGGAGCATGTCGCCATTGCCGTAGGGCCACCAGGCGTCGCGGATATTGTCGTTTCCGGCAAAGACCCGGACGCCGTGCTCGCGCAGGCGCAGGACCGGCGGGAAGGCGCGGTCACCCGGCGCATTGGTCATGATCGCGACCCCGGCATCGGCCAGCGCGCGGGCCACAGTGTCGAGCACCGGCTCCTTCACGTCGCCCAGCGCATAGGCATGGCTGACCGACACGCGCCCGCCGAGGCCCAAGGCCTGGGTGCGCGCGGCGATGCGGTGCAACTGCGCGATCCCGGCAAAGCCAGCCTCGTGGAGATGGATGTCGATCTTCGCGCCGCGCCTTTCGGCGATTCCGAAGACGACATCGAGATGGCCTTCGGAATCGCCGTCCATGTCCTCGGGGTCGATGCCGCCGACCACTTCGGCGCCCTCGCGGATCGCGGCGTCGAGAATGTCCGCCGTGCCGGGGCAGGTCAGGATGCCTGCCTGCGGGAAGGCGACGAGTTCGATATCCACGCGGTCCCGCCATTTCTCCCGCGCCGTCATGACCGCGTGAAGGTGCGAAAGCCCGGTCGTGGCGTCGACATCGACATGGCTGCGCATTGCCACCGTGCCGAGAGCGGCGGCCTGGCCGATCAGCACGTCGGCGCGGACGGCGGCGGGGCGCACGTCGGCCAGCATCGCCTTCTCGACGGCGAGCCGCTCGCGCAGGCTGGCGGCAGGGCGGTGGGGCTGCCAGGGTTCGCCGAAGAAGCTCTTGTCGAGGTGGATATGCCCGTCGACGAAGCCCGGCAGCACCAGCCTGCCGCCGAGATCGACGCGTTCGGTGCCTTCATCGGCCGCGAGATCGCGCCCGATCGCCGTGAAGCGCCCGCCCGAAACCGCGAGATCGGCGGCGCTGCCGTCGGGCAGCAGCGCCTTCGTGAACAGGGTCTCGATCATTGCGCGGCGCCTTTCTCGGCGGCATTCCAGGCCGCGACTTTGCTCTTCGTTTCCGCGAGCATCGCGTCGAGCGCGGCGCGGTCGTAGAGCTTGCCGTTCATCACCACGGCGCGGATGGCGCGGGTCGCGGCGATGTCCTTCAGCGGATCGCGGTCGAGCAGCACGAGGTCCGCCGCCTTGCCCGGCTCCACCGCGCCGTAGCGGTCGAGCGTGCCGAACCAGGCGGGACCGGCGCGGGTTGCCGCCGAAAGCGCCTGCACCGGGGTGAGGCCCTTGGCGACGAACAGGCTGAGTTCGTCATGTAGCCCGATGCCGGGATAATTGAACGAATTGAGGAAGCCCGCATCGGTGCCCGCGATGATCGTGACGCCGGCCTTTTCGAGCAGCGGCAGCACGGCGGCCATGCGATCGAAGTGTTCGTGGCGCGCCTTTACGGCGGCGGCATCGGCCTTGGCGGCACGCTCGATGCGCCAGTCGTAAGTCTTGCGCAGCTTCGGGCCGATATAGGCAAGGTAGGGATCGTTTGCATGATCGTCGGCATCGAGCCAGGCGAGCACGCGGCTGCCGTTGAGCGTCGGGGTGACGAAGACGCCCTTCTCGGCGAAGCGGCGATAGGAGGCCATGGCGGTTGCCGTATCGAACCCGGTGTCGAGGCGGCGATTGGCTTCGGCACGGTCGATGCGCTTGGCAGCGAAGTCGGCGGCGATCGCGGCTTCGTCCTTCACACCCGCCTTGTAGGCATAGTCGAGGTGCTCGATCGAGCTGATCCCGGCATCCACTGCCTGGGCGACGGTGAGGTCCATCGGGATATGCCCCGAGGTCCGCAGGCCCCGCGCCTTGGCCTGCGAGACCGCGTAGAGAAACAGCTGCGGGTCGAGCGTGCTGTCGGTGATCTTCACGAAGTCCACCTTGTCGCGCTCCTGAAGGCGGGCGAGCGCGGCATCGACATCGGCCTGGCTGCCGACTTCGATCGTGCCCTTCCAGACCGGCTTGATGCCCTCGATCTTCGCGCCGGATGTCAGCAGGCGCGGGCCGAACAGGGTGCCGCCGGCGATTTCGCCGCGCCATTGCAGGACCTGTTCGGGCAGGTCGCCCGAACAGTCGCGGATCGTGGTGATGCCGTGAGCGACATAGAGCGGCAGGAGGGCCTTGTTCTCCTCGATCAGGTCGGGGCCGCCGCCGAAGTGGACGTGCATGTCCCAGAGGCCGGGGATCAGGAAGCGGCCCTTGCCCTCGACCACATTCTGCGCCTGCCATGCGCGGGCGATCTCGCCGTCCTTGCCGACCGCCACGACATCCTTGCCACGCAGGACGACCGCCTGTTCCCTGATCGCGCGAGCATGTTCGACGTCGATTACGGTGACGTGGCGGATCATCACGTCGCCCTGTTCTGCGGCGAGCGCGGGCGTGGTGGTAGCCATGAAAGTGGCGATCAGCGGGGCGAGAAACTTCATCGGCGGTGCTCCTTCGAGGGCCGTATTACCCCGGATGCAGAGTCATTCACAAATTAGATGTCGGCATGATATTTATTCGATATAGGAATGAATCATGCTCGACCCCCGGCTTCTCCGCAGTTTCGTCGCCATTGCCGATACCGGCCATTTCACTCGCGCCGCCGAGCGGCTGGGCATGACGCAATCGACGATCAGCCAGCAGCTGGGGCGGCTGGAGGAATTGTCCGGCCATCCGCTGATCGACCGCGCCGCCCGTCCGGTCCGCCCGACCCCGCTGGGCGAACGGTTGCTCGGCCATGCCCGCCGTATCCTCCAGCTCGACGAGGAAGCGCAGAGCCTGCTGCGCGATCCGGCGGGAACGGCGGCGATCTCCATCGGCCTGCCGGAGGACCTCGCGACGCTCGCGCTCGCACAGGGGCTGGCACGGTTCGCGGCGGGGAGCAGCCGGATCAGGCTGGATGTCGTGACCGGACTTAGCCGCGATCTCGCTTCGCGTTACCGGCAGGGTGAGTTCGATATCGTCGTGGTCAAAGAGGACCAGCCCGATCCCGATTGCCGCGCGAATTTTCCCGAGCCGCTGGGCTGGTTCGCCGCGCCCGCGCATGAAGTCGAGACGCGCGATCCGCTGCCGCTGGTGACGTTCCCGACCGGCGGCCTCTACCGCGACACGATGTTCCGCGAACTCGAAGCGGTCGGGCGGCGCTGGTACGTGGCCTTCTCCGGCAGCAGCCTGCAAAGCGTGCTGGCGGCGGTTTCCGCGGGCATGGGGGTGTCGCTGCTGCCGCTGGCGGTCACGCAGGGCCACGGGGTGCGGCGGCTGACCGGCATGGGCGAGGCGCCGCCGATGGTCGTCTCGCTCTATGCGCGTGAGGAGCAGGAGCCGATCGGCGATCTCGTGCGGATGATCGCGGCGGCGCTGGAGAGCCGCCGCTAGATGGGGCGAGGGAGGGGTAGGACGTTTCGCCGCGCCCCAGTACCAAGTCGTCGAATGCCCCTATTGTGCAAATTTGCACGAAGGCTAAGGGCGCCCTCGCGGCTCCGCTTCGCCCCAAATGAGCGGTGCCGTCCTCGAGGAAAGGACCGTCTCGGCCCCCCGGGCGGTCCTTTTTCCTTGCCTCCTTTCCAGCCCCTCAACGCGGCAGGCGGCGGCCCAGTTTTCGCCGGAACTTGCGCAGATCGCGGCTGGCCTTGTTCCAGGCCATCCAGGTTCCCGTGGCGCAGACCAGCGTAACCGCCGCCAGCAGCGGCAGGACGAGGAAATCCCACCAGGGGCGCTTGCGCAGCAGGGGAAAATCGAGGCTGTGGAGGCCGTCCTGTAGCCAGCGAAAGCCGCGTCCGTTACGGTCGAAAGCGCGTAGCAGGCGTCCGCTGACCGGATCGATGTAGAGCCGCGTCGTCTCCGCATCGGCCAGCCTCGCCCGCCAGACCGGCAGCGGGGCCGGGGCGCGGTGGCTGTAATAATAGGCGTCCTCTTCCTCCATCAGTTCCAGCGCCGCGAGCGGCGGCTTGCCGGAAAGCGCGGCGCGCAGTTCCCGTTCGGAGAGCGGGGCGGGCCGCCCTTGGATGTCGAAGCGCTGCGTTCCGCCGGGGGCATCCGTAGCGAGCAGGAAAGTCCGGCCGCCGAGCGGCGCGGTCTCGATGCGCAGGGTCTCGGCGGGGAGGTGGTTCAGGGCAGACAGGGCCTGCCGCACGTCGTCCCAGTGCATCGGTCCGGCCAGTCTTTCGCGTTCGGCAAGACCGGCCTGGGAATCGAGGAAACCCCAGGGGTTCATCGAGAACAGGCCGCTGGCCACCCAGGCCAGGGTCAGCAGGCCGAAGAACAGGCCGAAGACATGGTGCCACCACCAGAGACCGCGATAGGGCGATCCCACTTTGCCGTCGCGCTTGCGGCGCAGACGGGCGAGGCCCGCCTAGATGCCGGTCGCGGTGAGGAAGCATCCGGCGAGCGAGGTCCAGACGACGACTTCGTTCCACAAGGCACCGTCCTGCCGCAGGATCGTCGGGTAGAGCCAGTGCGGCACCGCGCCCAGCCAGTTCCAGAAGCGCTGGAAGCGGATGGTCTGCTGCACGACTTCGCCGGACTTGCCCGAGATGTAGATCTCGGTTCCCGCCGCATCGTCGTAATCGACGCGGTAGAGCGGGGCATTGCGCCGGTAGGTCTGGACGGTCCACTGGTCGATGCCGGTCTCGGCGGGGACGGCGGGCGCGCCCGCGACGGCGTGGCCCTGCGCGAAGTCGGCCGCGATCCGGCGGATTTGCGCGGTTCCGGGCGGGGCGAGCGGCTGCCCGGTCGCGAGGTCGATCGCATCGGGGATCGCGCGCATCTGCGGGATCGGACGGTCGGGTGCGCTTGCGGGGACCACACGCAGGACCGGCCTGCCTGCCAGCATCTCGACGCGGGCGGAGGTGATCGGCAGGTCGGACGGCAAGGTTACCGCGCTCCAGGTCTCCACCGGCGGCAGTTGCAGGGGAGCAAGCCCCTGCAACTGCGCGGCGGGCTCCAGCCTCGGATAGTCCACGTAGATCATCACGAAGCCCGAAAGGCACCAGATCGTCATCAGCAGGCCGACGAAGACGCCGAGCCAGCGATGAAGCACGAGGACGGGGCGCGGCAAAAGGCTGCGAGAGCGCTTTGGCGGGGGCGCAGGCACCCGAGGCTGGAGCGTGGTCATGGCCTCAGAAGCTCAGCCCGTAGCTCATCCGCAGCGTGCGCGGCACGCCCCGGTTGAAGTAGAGGAACCGGCTGTTGCTGCCGTCGAGTGCGCCCTGGTCGGTCACGGCGGAAGAATAGCCGCGCGTCGCATATTCCTTGTCGAACAGGTTCTCGACATTGACGCCGAAGCGGTTCCGCCGCGCTGCGCCGTCGAGGTAGAGATAGGCTCCGAAATCGACGAGCGCGTAATTGCCGTAGTTGCGGCGGCCGAAGCCCGAAGCGGTCGACCAGACATCGCCGATCCAGTTCAGGTTGAGGCTGGCGCCGAAGGGCCTGTCCTCCGGAGCATAGGCAAGGCTAGCCTTGGCATATTGCTTCGGGTTGCGGTTGAGCTGGGTCGATGTGCCCTTCTCGCGCACGCGGGCGTAAGTATAGCTGGCCGAGAGATTCCAGCCGCCGGGCAGCTCGGCGCCCAGTTCCAGTTCCGCGCCCTGCGAGCGGACTTTGCCGTCGAGGTTCGCGTAAGTGCCGTTCGGGAAGGCCGGGTCGTCGTAAGTCGTATCGATCATGTCGCTAATGCGGCGGTTGAAGTAAGTCGTCTTCCAGCGCAGCTGCGCAGCACCCAGCGGCAGCACGCCGCCGCCCGAGAGGTTCAGGTTGAGGCTCTGCTCGGCCTTGAGGTTGGGATTGCCGGTCTCGCAGCAGGGATCGTTGCCGTAGAGCTGCGAGGCGTCGGGCAGCACGAACGACGTGCCGC
The DNA here is from genome assembly GCF_055521635.1 of Novosphingobium sp. BL-S-20. Classification (NCBI taxonomy): domain Bacteria; kingdom Pseudomonadati; phylum Pseudomonadota; class Alphaproteobacteria; order Sphingomonadales; family Sphingomonadaceae; genus Novosphingobium; species Novosphingobium sp. BL-S-20. The sequence continues at coordinate 493,332 of NZ_CM145493.1, forward strand.
CATTCGCCTCCACATAGAAGGCATCGGCGAAATCGTAGCGGCCCGAGACGTTCCAGATCGTCTTCTTCGCGCCGTCCGTGCGGTTGTAGCGCAGGCCCGCGGCGAGGCGGCCCTTCGACGAAATCTCGTCGGTAGTGCGGACCTGGAAAATCCCGGCATGGACCTGTTCGCTGGTGGGGGCGATCAGCAGCACGTCGTCTCGCCCGCTGAAGTTCTGGAAGTCGTAGCCCAGCAGGTATTCGAGGCCGGGATGCAGGTGCAGCTTCGCCACCGCGCTGCCGCCCCAGTCGCGGTAGCCCCAGAACGTGCCCGCCGGATAGATCACCTGGGGATCATGATCGGGCAGCGAGTTGCGAATCTGGACATAGGCCGTGCTCCAGTCGTGGAAATAGCCCTTGAGGAAGAACTGCACGGTGTCGCTGCCGGTATAGTCGAGCCGCAGGCTGGCGATCTCCTCGTTGCGGTCATTGCGGCTTTCGCGGATGCGGGTGGGAGAGAGGTTGTCGAGCTTCGCCTCGGTATGCTGGTACTGGGCATTGAGCGCGAGGTCGGGAGCGATCTCGTATTGGTACTTGAGACCGGCCGACCAGAGGTCGTAGCCGAGGTGCCGGTCGGTCAGGCTCGGCTGGTAGGCGCTGAAGGGCAGGTAGCCCTCGGAGCGATTGTGCGAGGCATAGGCCACGAAGCGATGGTCGCCCACGGCGCCGCGCAGATAGCCGTCCAGCGTGGTGCCGCCCCAGCTGTCCGCCGAGGCATTGACCTGGCCGTTCAGATCGTCGGTGAAGCCGCGCGTCACCACGTTGATGACCCCTGCCGAGGCCTGGGTGCCGTAGAACAGGCTTTCGCCGCCGCGCAGCACCTCGATCCGCTCGATCATGCTGGCGGGCAGGGTATCGTTGGGCGAAGTGCCGCCGTAGAGGCGGTTGTTGAGGCGGATGCCGTCCATCGTCCAGAGCACGTCCTGCGTGCGCGATCCCTGAAGCGAGACGTCGACATAGGTGAACGGCCCATTGCGGCCGCGCACGTAGAGGCCGGGCACCTGTTCCAGCGCCTTGGTCACGTCCACGGCGCCACTGTCCTTGATCTGCTTCTCGCTGACGGTGGCCACGTCGTTGCCGTAGCGGGAGAGTTCCTGCGGCAGAGTCTCCTCCAGGCTTTTCCCGGTGACGACGATCGAGGCGGCATCATCAGTCTCTTCGGCATGAGCCTGCGCAGTATGGGCCTGCACGGTGCAGGCGAGCGCCAGCGCCGCGGCAAGCGCCGCGTGTGAAACGGTTGCGATCTTCATTTCATTCCCCTGTCGGGCGCCAAGCGAGCTCTAGGCCGGGGACTGCCGTTCGCGAACGAATGACCGGCGCACCGAGCGACCGGGCGCCCGTGACTGGGACGACCGTTCGGCGCACCGTGCGGCCCCTGCCGCGGGTTCGTCGCTCAGACGGAGAAATCACCGTGCCCCGGCCATCCCCTGGACCAAAGCAAGAGCGACCGGACGCCGGCAGGTCTCCTGGCTCGCGGGTCATCGCTTGATGCACGGCCTTCCCAGGCCTCGCAGGATTTAGCGTCCGGCCCAGTGGCTGCGGCATGGGCGTCTGGCCCGCCGCGTGATGTGCATCGCGCTCACCGCTTACAGTTGCAGGGACAGCCCCGGATTCGAGGGCAAGCCCTCTCACCGCGTTCCCTTTTAAGTTCCTTTCGGAACACCGGCGCGATCATTGCCCGCTGCGCTCCTTCGAGTGCGGCGGATGCGGTTCGTTAGCGCCGGGCGGGACGCGGTGCAAGTCGGTTGAAGCGCTGCGAGGGCGATGCCTTGCGCCTGTCAGCGAACTTCGAGGCCAAGCTGGGAAAGCAGTTCGGCAGCCTGGAGGCGGGAAATCACTGCGCCGCGAAACAGGCAGGCATCGCGCAGTTCGATGCCGCCGAGGTCGGCACCGCGCAAGTCTGCCTGCTCGAAGCGGCAGCCTTCCAGCGTGGCATTGCGCAGCGAGCAATCCTCGAACAGGGCACCGCGAAAGTCGGATTTCCGGAGGTCCGCATCGGAGAAGTCGATCCGCACCAGCTTCGTCTTGCGCAGCGACAGGCCGGGCAGGCGGGCGAAAGCGAACAGGACTTCGGCGAACGAGGCGCCGAGCACTCCGGCGTCGGTCAGGTCCGCGCCGGTCAGCTTGGTGCCTTCGACGCGCGCGGAAGTCAGCCGGGCGCGGCGGAGCAGGGCGTTGCTGAAATCGCATCCCGTCAGCACCGCATCGCTGAGGTCGGTCTGGACGAAGCTCGCTTCCGGCCCACGGCAGCGGCGGAAGCGGGCGCCGGTGAGATTGGCGCCGTCGAACCGGGCGCGGCGCAGCGAACAGCGTTCGAATGTCGTGTCGCCCAGATCGAGACCGGAAAAGTCGCCTTCGTCGAGCGTGCAGTCGGTAAGCGTGCGGGGGGCGTCGGCGTCGGCTTCCAGCAGAGTTTCGCGGGTGACGGTCGCTGCGATCATGCGCGCCTTATGCCGCAGGGCGCGCAGACCGCAAGGCGAAGATCAGGGAGCCGTGGTCCGGGAGCTGTGGGTCGGATCGCGTTCGCCGTCGAGTTCCGTGGCCTCGCGCAGAACGGTCAGGCGATCGCCCTCGTCGCGCATCTCGTAGAGTTTGCCGCGCGCGTTGCGGAACGGGCGGTGGACGATCATCATCAGGCGCCCGTCGAAAGCGCGGAACAGCATGCCATGGCCGCTGTCGCGCTCGACGAGGGTGCCGAGCTGTTCCCACGGCCCTTCGACCCGGCCCGAGGTGGAGCGGGCCAGCCCTTCGACATAGCCTTTCGCATCGTAGCTGGACCAGAGCATCAGCAGCTTGCCGGTGCGGCTTCGGTAAAGCTGCGGGCCGTCGGTGACATAGGCGATCTTGCCTCCCGGCTGCTTCTGGCCCGCGGCCCAGGGAGCATCGCTGGCACGGAACAGGGTGCGCGCGGGGCCTGCGGGGGAAAGGGCCTCGGTCAGCGGCACGGCTTCCATCGTGCCGTCGGTCGTCTGCAGCCATTCGTGGGCATAGACCAGCCAGGGCTTGCCGTCCGGTTCGACATGGAGGGTGCCATCGAGCGTCATGGCGGCAGGAGGGATGATCGGCGCGCCCTCGTTCAGCAGTCGATAAGGCCCTTCCAGCCGGTCGGCCACGGCAAGCACGGTGCCGCGGCGATAGTGGGTGGAGCGACGGGCTTTCCCTGCCGTCTCTCCCGGAAGCGGCAGGGCTTCGTTGTGAAGCGTGGTGAAGAGATACCACTTGCCTTTCCAATGATGGACTTCGGGCGCCCAGGCCCCGGCATCGGCCCAGATGTCCTCGGGAATGGTGAAGACCACGCGCGGTTTCGTCCAGTGCTGCAAGTCGCGGCTGGTGTAGACCATCGTGCCCGGCCGGGCATTGCCGGTCATGGCCCTGTCATTGCCGGTGAAGAGGTAATAAGTGCGGCTTTTCCGGTCGGCGACGATCCAGGGATCGTGGAGCGGCATGGACGGCAACGCCAGAACCGCATCCTCGCGCGTTTTTTCCGGTGCTGCCACGCCGGGTGCTGCCAGAGCCATGATGGCCAGCGCCAAGGCCATGAAAGGCCGATGCTTTCCCAGACCGTAAGGCACGCCGTCTTCTTCCTTTTCCGCCAGTGGTTTGCCTGAAGCCAATGGCTGAGCCTAGCCGGAAGATCGGCAGAAGTGAAACGCAATTCCTTTAAGTGGGATTTCCCCTCAGTGATCTCGCGGGCCGATCCCTCTTGCGGGCGGCTGCGCCAGCGGCTAGCGCAGCCGTTCCTGCGGGGCCGCCTTCCGGGCGACTTGCGGGAAGATCGCGCCGGTGCCTCGATCGAGGCTTAATAGGGAACGCGGTGAGAGGGGCTGCCCTCGAATCCGCGGCTGTCCCTGCAACTGTAAGCGGCGAGCAAGATGCCATGGCCTGCTTCGGCAGGCCGACCACTGGACCTTGCGCCGGGAGGCGCGAAAGCCGGGAAGGTCGCGCATCGCGCTTTGACCCGTGAGCCAGGAGACCTGCCGGCGCATCGGTCGCTCTTGCCCTGGTCCAGGGATAGGCCAAGGCTCGGTACTCCGCGTGAGCGACGAAGCCGTGCGGCTGGGGCTGCACCGGCGTTCAGGACGGGCGCTTGCCGCGCTGGCCCGTCGCTGCGCGCGGACCGGCCTTTGGTCGGCAAGCCCCGGCTTTCGTCGCCTTCGCGTGGCAGGATGCCGTGGTGCCCGCTTTCCAGAGGTCCTCCTTCGCCGTGCGCGGCTGGTGCCCCGATGCTTGGCGTCTGATGCTGGCGGGCGACGGGCTGATCCTGCGCGTGAAGCCCCGCCATGCGCGGCTCCTGCGCGGGGAGGTGGCACTGCTGTGCGATATCGCGAGCCGGTTCGGCAACGGCGCCATAGACCTCACCAACCGCGCCAATCTGCAGATCCGGGGGCTTCGCGAGGCGGATATGGCGCAGGCGCTGGCTTTGCTGGTCGAGCATGGACTGGTCGATGCCGACCCCGAGCGCGAAAGGCGGCGTAATGTGCTGGTCGCGCCGGACTGGACGCCGGGCGACGAGACAGGACGGCTGGCCGATGAACTCATGGCGCGGCTGCACGAATTGCCGGACCTTCCGGGCAAGATCGGCTTTGCGATAGACCTCGGCGCGGCGCCGGTCCTCACCGAGGTTTCCGCCGATTTCCGGCTGGAGCGGGCCTCGGACGGCGCCTTGCTGCTGCGTTTCGATGGCCGAGAAGCAGGCGTGCCCGTCTGCGCGGACGAAGCCGTCGACCGCATGCTGGAACTGGCGCGCTGGTTTGCCGTCAGTGGTGCCGTGGCCGCCGGTCGCGCCCGACGCTACGAAGGGCCGCTGCCGGACTGGGCGAACGGCATTTTGCGCCCTGCGGTTTCGCGGGCGCCGCTCTTGTCCGGAGCGCATGTCTGGGGTCTTCCGTTCGGGCGGACCGATGCACCGGCCTTGTCCCGGCTGATGACCGCGACCAGCGCAGAGGCCTTGCAGGTGACGCCGTGGCGCATCCTCGTGACCGAGGGGGGCAATACGGACGCTGTCGAGGGTTTCCTCACCGATCCCGCCGACCCCCGCCTCGCTGCCGATGCCTGTCCCGGCGCGCCTGCCTGTCCGCAAGCCACCGTCGAGACCCGCGTGCTGGCCGAGCGTCTGGCGCCGCATGTTTCCGGCCGCCTTCACGTCTCGGGCTGCGCCAAGGGCTGCGCGCGAGGCCGCGCCGCCGATGTCGCGATCACCGGGCGCGACGGCGCCTTCGACCTTGCATTTCAGGCGCGGGCCGGGGATCCGCCGACCCTCTCCGGCCTGACCCCGGAGCGCCTGCTCGCCCATTTCGGAGCTTATTGATGGCCTATCTCTACGAAAAAGATGGCGCGGCGATCTACCGGGAATCGTTCAGGACGATCCGGGCCGAAGCCGATCTCGCGCGCTTCGCGCCGCTGGAGGAGCGCATCGCCGTGCGCATGATCCATGCGGCGGGAATGGTCGGGCTTGCCGCGCATATCCGCTTCTCGCCCGGCTTTGCCGAGGCGGCGGTCGCGGCGCTGGAGCGTGGGGCGCCGATCCTCTGCGACGCGCGCATGGTCAGCGAGGGGATCACCCGCGCGCGCATGCCCGCCGGAAACCCGGTGATCTGCACGCTGAACGATCCGCAAGTGCCCGATCTGGCGCGCGACATGGGCAATACCCGTTCCGCTGCCGCGCTGGAACTCTGGCGGCCGCATCTGGAGGGGGCGCTGGTGGCCATCGGTAATGCGCCGACCGCGCTGTTCCACTTGCTGAACATGCTGGAGGACCCGACCTGCCCGCGTCCGGCGGCGATCATCGGCTGCCCGGTCGGCTTCGTCGGCGCCGCCGAGTCCAAGGCGGCCCTGTGGGAGGTGCAGCCGGTGCCGTGCTGCGTGGTCGAAGGTCGCCTCGGCGGCAGTGCGATCACCGTGGCGGCGGTCAACGCGATCGGGAGCAGCGCGGAATGAGCCCAAGCACGGTTCAGGGCACCGCTCACGGCACCGTTCACGGCGTCGGGCTGGGGCCGGGCGCGCAGGACCTGCTCAGCGTGCGCGCCGACCGGCTGGTGCGCGGCGCCCGCCACGTCGCCTATTTCCGCAAGGCCGGAAGGCCGGGGCAGGCGCGCCGGATCGTCGAGGGCATGCTGCGCGAAGACGTGGTCGAATTCGCGATGGAATATCCGGTGACGACGGAAATTCCGCTCAGCGATCCGCGCTACAACGACTGTCTGGCCGAGTTCTACGCGCGCTGCACCGCCCGTCTCGATGCGCTGGCCCGCGCGGGCGAGGACGTGGTGGTGCTCTGCGAGGGCGATCCGTTCTTCTACGGCTCGTTCATGCATCTTTACAGTCGTCTGGCCGGATCGGTGCCGGTCGGTGTCGTGCCGGGGATCACCGGCATGTCGGGCGCCTGGACCGCCTGCGGCACGCCGATGACCTGGGGCGACGACGTGCTCACCGTGCTCACCGCGACTTTGCCGGAGGAAGACCTTGCCCGCCGCATCTGCGATACCGATGCGCTGGTGGTGATGAAGATCGGCCGCAACCTCGCCAAGCTGCGCCGCGCGGTGGCGCTGGCCGGGCGCGAGCATGAGGCCTGGCTGGTCGAGCATGCGGCGATGGCCGAGCAGCGGGTCACGCCGCTTGCCGAAGCGAGCGCGGTGACGCCCTACTTCTCGATCCTGCTGATCCACGGCCAGGGGCGGCGGCCATGAGCGCGGCTGAAAACGGCGGCTGGGTGGCGGTGGTCGGCCTCGGGCCGGGCGGCGAGGCGCAAGTCACGCCCGAAGTCACCGCCCTGCTGGCCGAGGCGACCGATGTGATCGGCTATGCGCCCTATGTCGCCCGCGTGGCGGCGCGCGAGGGGCTGGTGCACCACGCCAGCGACAACCGCGTCGAGCTGGAGCGCGCCGCCCATGCGCTGTCGCTCGCGGCGGCAGGGCGGCGGGCGGTCGTCGTGTCCTCGGGCGATCCCGGTGTCTTCGCGATGGCCTCCGCCCTGTTCGAGGCCTGGGAGCAGGGGCCGCCCGCGTGGCGCGATCTCGACATCCGCGTGCTGCCCGGCATCACCGCGATGCTGGCCGCCAGCGCGCGGGCGGGGGCGCCGCTCGGGCACGATTTTTGCGCCATCAACCTGTCGGACAACCTGAAGCCCTGGGCGCTGATCGAGCGGCGGCTGCGGCTGGCTGCGGAAGCCGATTTCGCGATGGCCTTCTACAACCCGCGCTCGAAAGCGCGGCCTGACGGTTTCTCGCGCGTGCTCGACATCCTGCGCGAGACTTGCGGGCCGGAGCGGCTGATCCTCTTCGCCCGCGCCGTCTGCACGGCGGAGGAGCGCCTGGAAGTCGTCACCCTGGCCGAAGCCCGCCCCGAAATGGCCAATATGCGGACGATGGTGATCGTCGGCTCCAGCACCACGCGACTGGTCGAGCGCGGTCCCGGCAGCGCGCGGCCTCCGGTGCTCTATACCCCGAGATGGGCGGGATGAGCGAGCCAGTCCATCACGTCGCCGACCGCATGGACCGTCGCGCGCGGGGGAATGAACGGGCGGTCGATCATCAGCACCGGCAGGCCCAGCCGCCGCGCCGCGACGATCTTGGCTTCGGCCCCCGTGCCGCCCGCGTTCTTGCAGACGATCAGCTCGATGCCGTGCTCCTGCATGAGGCGCATGTCGCCCTCCACCGTGAACGGCCCGCGATCGACGACGAGGCGGTGGTCCGGCAGAGCAGGCGCCACCTTCGGCCTGTCCACGAAGCGCAGCAGATAGCGGTGCTGCGGCTGGGCGACGAAGGCCTCGACATGCATCCGCCCGAGCGCGAGCATCACGCGGCGCGCCGGGCAGGAGAGGGCGGCCACGGCGGCGGCGATGTCCGGCACGCCTTGCCAGCGGTCGCCGGGAAGCGGCTGCCACGCTGGGCGCGTCAGGGCGAGGAGCGGTACTCCGGTCGCTTCGGCGGCGGCCACCGCATGGGCGCTCATCGTCGCGGCGAAAGGATGGGTGGCGTCGATCAGGCGGGTGACGCCCTCCTCGCGGATATGGCGTTCGAGGCCGCTCATCCCGCCGAAGCCGCCGATGCGGATCGGAACCGGCTGGGCGCGCGGGTTCGCCGTTCGTCCCGCATAGCTCAGCGTGGCGCTGAGGCCGCGCTCGGCCACGGCGGCGGCCAGCGCGCTCGCTTCGCCGGTGCCGCCGAGGATCAGGATATGCTCCATGTCTGAATTTCTCCAGAAGCCGTGGCTCACGATCGTCGGCCTGGGCGAGGACGGGGTTTCCGGCCTGTCCGAGGCGGCCCGAACCGCGCTAGTAGAGGCCGAAATCGTGACCGGGGCCGTGCGGCATCTCGGCCTGCTGTCGGGGCTTAGTGCGGAATGTCGGCCATGGCCAGTGCCCTTTGCCGAGGGCGTGGCGCCGCTGCTTTCCTTGCGGGGGCGGCGGGTGGTCCTGCTGGCCTCAGGCGATCCCTTCTGGTTCGGCGCGGGCACAGTGGTGACGCGCGAACTTACCCCCGGCGAATGGACCGCGCATCCGGGACCTTCGACTTTCGCGCTCGCCGCCGCGCGGCTGGGCTGGGCGCTGGAGGTGACGCTCTGCATGGGACTCCACGCCGCGCCGCTCGCGCGCCTGCGGCCCCATCTGGCGCCGGGCCTGCGGGCGCTGGTGCTGCTACGCGACAGCGCGGCGGTCCATGCCCTCGCGGACTATCTGTGCGAGCAGGGCTTCGGGGAATCCGCACTCGTCGTACTGGAAGCGCTGGGCGGCCCGCGCGAACGGGTACGGCAGGCCACGGCGGCGGGCTTCGACCTTGCCGATATCGCTCACCCCGTGGCGGTAGCGCTGACGTGCGCCGGACCGGGCCGCGTGGTGCCTTGCGCCTCGGGGATCGACGACGACTGGTTCGCCCATGACGGCCAGATCACCAAGCGCCCGGTGCGCGCGCTGGCGCTCTCCGCCCTCGCGCCCCGGCCCGGCGAGACCTTGTGGGATATCGGCGCGGGATCGGGTTCAATCGCGATCGAATGGCTGCTGTCGGGGCGGGACCTGAAGGCTCTGGCTTTCGAGCGCGACCCCGAGCGCGCCCTTCGCGCGCGCAGCAATGCCGAGGCGCTCGGGGTGGGCCATCTGGAGGTCGTCGAGGGACCGGCACCCGAGGTCCTCGACGGGCAGCCGCAGCCCGATGCGGTATTCATCGGCGGCGGCCTCTCGCTGCCGCTGGTCGAGCGCTTGCGGCAATTGCGGTCGGGAACCCGGGTGGTCGCCCATGCCGTCACGCTGGAATCGGAAGCGCTGCTGGCACAGTGCCAGTCCGAAATGGGCGGAAACCTGCTGCGTATCGAACTGGCGCAATCGGCACCGCTCGGCAGCAGGCGCGGCTGGAAGGCGCATTATCCGGTGGTGCAGTGGAGCGTCACGCTGTGATCGTGGCGGGCTTCGGCTTTCGGACGGGCGCGGCACCGTCCTCGCTGCGCGATGCTTTCGAGATGGCCCGTGCCGATTGCGGGCTTGCGGTCACGGCCTTGGTCGCGCCGACCGACAAAGTGGAGCCGCTGGCGCCGCTTGCCGCCGAACTCGGCCTGCCGGTCATCGCCGTCGCGCCGGAGGTGCTCGAACGGATGCCTACCGCGACCGTCTCGCTCGCCAGCTTCGCCGCCCGCCGCACCGGAAGCGTGGCCGAGGCCGCAGCGATGGCCGCAGCAGGTCCCGGTGCCCGCTTGCTCATGGCCCGCCGGGTTTCGTCCGATCGCATGGCGACTTGCGCCATCGCCCAGGGGATTTCGACATGACCGTTCACTTCATAGGCGCCGGTCCCGGCGCGCCAGACCTCCTGACCCTGCGCGGGCGAGACCTGATCGCCGTCAGCCCGGTCTGCCTCTATGCCGGTTCGCTGGTGCCCGCCGCGGTGCTTGACCATTGCCCACCGGGCGCGCGCATCGTCAACACCGCGCCGATGGACCTCGACGCGATCATCGCCGCTATCGTCGAGGCCCACGGCGAAGGCCATGACATTGCCCGCCTCCATTCGGGCGACCTCTCGATCTGGTCGGCCATGGGCGAGCAAATCCGCTGCCTGCGCGCGCTGGGCATCCCCTTCACCGTCACACCGGGGGTTCCGGCGTTCGCCGCCGCCGCCGCCGCGCTGGAGGCCGAGCTGACGGTGCCGACGATCGCCCAGTCGCTGGTGCTCACCCGCACTTCCGGGCGTGCCAGCGCGATGCCTGAAAGGGAGAGCCTGATCCGCTTCGCCGCGACCGGCAGCACGCTGGCGATCCATCTCTCGATTCATAACCTTGCGAGAGTCGTCGAGGACCTTTCGCCGGAATATGGACCGGACTGCCCGGTTGCGGTGATCTGGCGCGCAAGCTGGCCGGACGAACGGGTCGTCCGCGCGACGCTCGCCACGGTCGAGCAGGCAGTCGACGGCAGCATGGAGCGCACCGCGCTGATCCTTGTGGGACCGGGATTGGCCCCGGATGCGGGCGCTGAGGTGCGCAGCAGCCTCTATTCGCAGGACTACGACCGCCGCTTCAGGCCGCAATCGGCGGAATCGCGCTTTGCCGGAGAGCCGGGTTGAGGGCCGCGTTGAGGAACGGGGCATGATCGATCTCGACCTGATCGGCATCGGCACCGGCAATCCGGAGCACCTGACGCTCGCGGCGATCCGGGCGATGAACGAGGCCGACCTGATCCTCCTGCCGCGCAAGGGCGATGCCAAGTCCGACCTGCTCGATCTGCGGCGGACGATTTGCGGCTCGGTGCTGACCGGCGCAACCCGGATCGCCGAGTTCGACTTGCCCGAACGCTCTGCCGATGCGGCCTATCTGGATGCCGTGGACGACTGGCACCAGGCGATTGCCGGGGTCTGGGCGAGGGAGATCGAGGCGCATCTTCCCCAGGGCGGCAGGCTGGCGCTGCTCGTCTGGGGCGATCCCTCGCTCTACGACAGCTCCCTGCGCATCGCCGAGCGGCTGCTGGCGGCAGGAATGGCGCTGAACGTGCGGGTTGTGCCGGGGATCACCAGCATCCAGGCGCTGACGGCGGCGCATGGCATAACCCTCAATACGCTGGCCGCGCCGCTCACGATCACGACCGGCCGCAGGCTGCGCCGAGACGGATGGCCGGAGGGTAGCGATACATTGGTCGTCATGCTCGATGCGGCCTGTGCTTTCGCGGCACTGCCCGCGCAGAACGTCCATATCTGGTGGGGCGCCTATCTGGGCATGGCGCAGCAGTGCCTTATCGCCGGACCGCTGAGCGAGGTTGCAGCCGAGATCGTCCGGTGCCGGGCAGAACTTCGCGCCGAAAACGGATGGATCATGGATGTCTATCTCCTGAGGATGACAGTCGAAACGGGGTGAATGCCCGGCAGGACTGCGTGCCTTGCGGTCCTGTTCTCGCAGAGTGCAGTGCAGGGCGCGGTTACCTCTTTGGCGCGTCTATTCAGGACATTCCAAGCCGGCCATTTGGGCCGGTTTTCTTTTTTGTCCGTTCAAGACGCATCTCCATCGGAGCAATCGCACGCCGCGCCGGAGTTTGGGCGAAGGCGCGTGTATTAGGCGGCCAAATACCCAGAATATCGGATTTCATTCCGAATTGTTGGCGAACGATTTGGTCCGATACGGGCCTTAAAGTGCTGTATCTTGGTAAAGATGAAAATTAACCGCTTGAAACGCCAGAGTGATTTGCTCCTAATGATACGTATATAAGTAAATATACTCAATAAAATACCTTAATTGCCGCGATTTTTGGCCGATAATCGGAATTCATCGCTCTATTTAATTCAATAATAGATCCTCGAGTGTTCCTGCAAGAACCTGAAATGCTGGGCATGTAGCAGCGCTTCTGCGGGATTCCATCCAAGGCCGTTGGGAGACATCTGATGGAAAAGCGTGTCGAAATCACCAGTCGCACGGGCAAGGCGGTCAGCACCACAGTTGCAGGAGAGGGGCTTTCGGCAATACCCGTGCAGGCCGGAGCGTCCTCAGGATCGGGACGAAGCCGTCGTCCGTCATATCGATGCAGCGCGATGGGGATGATCTGATCGTTGCCTTCACGGATGGATCGAGCATTCGGCTGGAGGGGTACTTCGCCTGCCCCGCCGACGAACTCGGACAACTGGCCTTTTCCGACCCTGACGGTGCGGGGCAGTGGCTTGCGCAAATCAGCGAAACGGGATGCTTCGCGCCGCTGGATACCGGAAGTGAAGCTGTTTCGTTTCAGATGATGCCCTGGCAGGCAGCCGCCGCCGCGACGGGAGGAAGCTTCGGGCATGTCGCGCTGATCGGTCTCGGCGGACTGGCGCTTGCGGGCGGCATCGTTGCGGCGGCCAGCGCTGGAGGTGGAGGTCGCGGGGTTAGCTCGCCCACGCCGCCGATCGATACGACGCCTCCCGCCGCGCCGATCGTTACGCCCAGCAACGGCAGAACGCTCTCCGGAACGGCGGAGCCGGGCTCGACCGTCCGGATCGATATCAACGGCGACGGGACGGTGGACGCCACGGTCACCGCAGGCGCCGACGGCAAGTGGAGTTATACACCCGCGACCGGCATTGCCCATGGAACCACCGTGAGCGTGACGGCGGTCGATGCGGCGGGGAATCAGGGCGGCGGTTCCAACAGCTTCCTGGTCACGGTGGATACCACGCCGCCGGCGGTGCCGGTCATCACCTCTATCGTCGACGATGTGGCGCCCAACACCGGCACGGTTGCCGACGGCGGCACGTCGAACGATGCGGCCCCGCAACTGCAGGGTACGGCGACCGCGAACACTACCGTGGTCATCTACGACAACGGCGCCGCGCTGGGCAGCGCCCTGGCCAACGGCCTGGGCGTCTGGAGCTTCACACCGGCGACGTCGCTGGCGGATGGCGCGCACAGCTTCACCGCCGTTGCCGTCGATGCGGCAGGCAATGCCAGCGCGGCCTCGAATGCCTATGCGATGACGCTCGACCGCGCGGCGCCCACGGCGACGATCGCGATCACGACCCTGGCGACCGATACCGGCATCCAGGGAGACTGGAGCACTTACGATCATAGCCCCACTGTCGGCGGAACCCTCAGCGCCGCGTTGGGTGCGGGGGAACAGGTCCAGATCCAGGTCGATGCCGGTAGCTGGATCACGGCGGGAACTTCGGGGGCGACCTGGTTCTACGGGCTGGGCCGACTCGCAACGGGTTCGCATAGTCTGGCGGTCCGCATCGTCGATGCTGCGGGCAATATCGGCAGCAGCGCGTCGCATGCCGTGACGATCACTGCGGTGCCGGAGCAGGCGCCGATCGTTCAGGCAAGCAGTTCGTCCCTGCTTGGCCTTGTCGGGCTGGAAGTGCTGAACCTCATCGATCTCGGCACCCAGTCGCTGACGGCCGTCGATCCCAACAACAATCTCAAGAGCGTCCAGGTTCGTTACGCGCCGCTGCTTTCGGTGTCGCTCGGCGCCTATACGTTGACCGCATCCGCCGCCCTGGCTGCCGAACTGGGCCTGCAGATCGCGGTTTCGCACTCGTCGGGTATTCTGGGGATCATTGCCCCGTCCTCGACCCTCACGATTACCGCTATCGTTGGCGGCACCATGGATAACCTTGCCGTCAACGAATTGCTCAATACCGTGCATTTCCAGCAGAACCTGTCCCTGCTCGGTCTCGACGTACTCAACTCCACCACGATCACCGTGACCGATGCTGCCGGGCTCACCGCGAGCACCGGCACGGGTTCGCTGCTCGATGTGAGCCTTCTCAATGCCGCCGGATCGTCCAATGTCATCGAGGGGAGTTCCGGCGCCAACACCTTGAACGGCACTTCGGGCAACGACCGGCTCTACGGCTACGGCGGGAACGATGTCCTCAACGGGAATGGCGGCAACGACCTGTTACGGGGCGGTGCGGGTGCGGATACGCTCAACGGCGGGGCGGGCAACGATACGCTGGTCTACGATGCCGCCGATCTCCTCATCGACGGCGGAAGCGGCACCGACACGCTGCTGATCGACAGCGGTACCGGACTCGTACTCAATCTCGATACGGCAACGAACATCCGCAATATCGAGCGGATCGACCTCGGGACTGGCGATGCCGGCCGCCAGATCGTGCTGACCGAGGCGGGCGTCCTGCGCGCCACCACCGAAGGCGGCACCCACCAGTTGACGATCCTGGGCGACGGCAATGATCGCGTGACGATCACTGGCGCAGTCTATCAGGGACAGACCCTTATCGGCGGAGAGGTCTACAACCATTACGCTCTGGGTTCCGCGGACATCTACGTCGATCATCCCGTGCTGGTGGTCGTGTAGGGCCGGAAACGGAGGGCGAACGGCAAAGGGGCGCAAGACCGTGAAGTCTTGCGCCCCCTCCTGCATTCTCCCGAAGGAGAACTGGCGAAGTCGGGATTGTCGCTCAGGCGCCCTGCGGCGTGACGCTGCCCGAGAAGCGGCGACCGGCCTTGGGGATCGACGATCCGGTCAGCGGACGCGGGGCACCGGGGCCGCGCGGTTCGCTGGGACGGTCGATATGGCCGGTTTCGATAAGCTGGTTGATCTCGTCACCCGAAAGCGTCTCGTATTCGAGCAGGGCCTGGGCCAGCGCTTCGAGTTGCTCGCTGTAGTCGTTGAGCAACTGCGTGGCGCGGGCATGGGCGTTGTCGATCAAGATGCGAATTTCCGCGTCGATCAGCTTGTTGGTCTCACCCGAACCCATGGTGCGCTGTGTACCGCCCATGCCGAGATAGCCTTCCTGGCTTTCCTCGTACTGGATCGGGCCGAGCTTGTCGGACATGCCCCACTTGGTGACCATGTTGCGCGCCAGGCTGGTAGCATACTGGATGTCGCCCGAGGCACCCGAGGACACCTTGTCGTAGCCGAAGATCAATTCTTCCGCCACGCGGCCGCCCATCGCCACCGAGAGGTTCGCCAGCATCTTGTCGCGGTGGTACGAGTAGCTGTCGCGCTCCGGCAGGCGCATGACCATGCCCAGCGCGCGGCCGCGCGGGATGATCGTGGCCTTGTGGATCGGGTCCGAAGCGGCCTCGTGCAGCGAGACGATGGCATGGCCCGCCTCGTGATAGGCGGTCATCTTCTTCTCGTCGTCGGTCATGACCATGGAGCGGCGTTCCGCGCCCATCATGACCTTGTCCTTGGCGTCCTCGAATTCCTGCATGGCGACGAGGCGCTTGTTGCGGCGCGCGGCGAGCAGAGCGGCCTCGTTCACGAGGTTGGCGAGGTCCGCGCCCGAGAAGCCCGGTGTGCCGCGGGCGATTACGCGGGCATTGACGTCGGGTGCCAGCGGCACCTTCTTCATGTGCACGGCGAGAATCTTCTCGCGGCCCTCGATATCGGGCACCGGCACCACGACCTGACGGTCGAAGCGGCCCGGACGCAGCAGCGCGGGGTCGAGCACGTCGGGGCGGTTGGTCGCCGCGATGATGATGATGCCTTCGTTGGCCTCGAAGCCGTCCATCTCGACCAGCAGCTGGTTCAGCGTCTGCTCGCGTTCGTCGTTCGAGTTGCCGAGGCCGTGACCGCGATGGCGGCCGACCGCATCGATTTCGTCGATGAAGACGATGCAGGGCGCGTTCTTCTTGGCCTGCTCGAACATGTCGCGCACGCGCGATGCACCGACGCCGACGAACATCTCGACGAAGTCCGAACCGGAGATCGTGAAGAACGGCACGCCTGCCTCACCCGCGATGGCGCGGGCGAGCAGGGTCTTGCCGGTGCCGGGCGAACCGACCAGCAGCGCACCCTTGGGGATCTGGCCGCCGAGCTTGGAGAAGCGGGTGGGGTCGCGCAGGAACTCGACGATTTCCTCCAGCTCTTCGCGCGCTTCGTCGATACCGGCGACATCGTCGAACGTGACGCGGCCCGAACGCTCGGTGAGCATCTTGGCCTTGGACTTGCCGAAGCCCATCGCGCCCGAGCCGCCGCCCTTCTGGACCTGGCGCAGCGCGAAGAAGGCAATGCCGACGATCAGCAGGAAGGGCAGGGTCTGCGCGAGGATATAGACCAGCAGGCTGCCTTCCTCAGGCGTTTTGCCCGCGTACTGCACGCCGCTCTGCTGGAGCAGCGGGGCCAGCGTGGTGTCGTTCGGAACCGGGACGGTGCGGAACGAATCGCCGTTCTTCAGCTTGCCGTCGATGCTGTCCTGCCCGACTTCGACGCTCTGGACGCTGCCTTCGGCAACTTTGGCGCGGAAATCGGAATAGGCAATCAGCGGCCCGCCTTCCGTACGGGTGTTGAACATCGACACCACGATCAGGAGTGCCAGGAAGATGCCGCCCCATACGAGCAGGCTCTTGACCCATGGATTGCCGTTGGGCTGGTCGTCGTTCATCTTAGGAATAACCGTCCTTTCGCCCGCCAATGTAGGGTGGGGCGCCTGAATCGCAAGTTGCATCGCAAGTTTGCATAGCCCGTCAGTGTAACCGTTTCGGCCTTTCCTGTCCGTCCGAAAATGTGAACGGCTCGATTTCGGCCCGCACAGGCTTTTCCGCATCAACAGCCTGTGGATTAATATCGTCGCTTCGCTCGCTTGCTGGCGGGGGGCGAGATGGGGCATGTTATGTCCCCTCATGTCCCAACAAGCCGCCATTGCCCTCGCACCCGAGGCCGAAGCCCGCAGCCTGCCCGCCAACGTCGAGGCCGAGGCCGCATTCCTGGGCGCCGTCCTGATCGACAACCGGGTGATCGAGGAACTGCAGACGCAGCTTTCGCCGACCCATTTCTACGAGCCGGTCCACGCCCGCATCTACGAGCGCATTCTCCAGCTGCTCGATCGCAAGGCGGTGGTGACGCCGGTTACCTTGCGCCCCTATTTCGAATCGGACGAGGCGCTGAAGGCGCTGGGCGGCGTGTCCTACCTCGCCCGCCTGACCGCCGACGGGCAGGGCCTGCTCGCCCCGCGCGAACTCGCCGACCAGATCTACGACCTCGCCCTGCTGCGCGAACTGATCTCGGTGGGCCGCAATCTCGTGGCCGAGGCCATGGACACCTCCGAATCGGTGGAGCCGATGGAGCAGGTGGAACGCGCCGAAGCCGCACTCTACAAGGTGGCCGAAGGCGCCTCCACCGCGAACGAGGCCAAGAGCTTCGCCAGCGCCACCCGCACCGCCATCAGCGCCATCGAGAAGGCGTTCAATTCGGGCGGTCACATCTCGGGCAAGACTACCGGCCTCAACTCGGTCAACGGCAAGATCGGCGGCCTGCACGATTCCGACCTTATCATCCTCGCCGGACGTCCCGGCATGGGCAAGACCTCGCTCGTCACCAACATCGCGTTCAATGCCGCCGACCGGCTCCAGCGCGATCTGGCCGATGGCATCCCGGTCGAGAAATCGGTCGGCGCGGCGACGGCCTTCTTCAGCCTCGAAATGAGCGCCGACCAGCTCGCGACGCGTATCCTTGCCGAGCAGTCGGGCATCAGCTCGGAAGCCTTGCGCATGGGCAAGATCAGCCGTGAGGACTTCCAGCAGCTGTCTTTCGCCAGCCAGCGCCTGGCCGAACTGCCGCTTTATATCGACGATACGCCGGGCCTCACCATCGCTGGTCTACGCACCCGTGCCCGCCGCCTCAAGCGCCGCCACAACATCGGCCTCGTCATCATCGACTACCTGCAGCTGCTGCAAGGTTCCGGTCGCGCCACCGACAACCGCGTGAACGAAATCTCGGAAATCTCGCGCGGCCTCAAGACGCTGGCCAAGGAACTCCACGTTCCGGTGATCGCGCTCTCGCAGCTCTCGCGTGCGGTGGAATCGCGCGAGGACAAGCGCCCGATGCTCTCCGACCTTCGCGAATCGGGCTCGATCGAGCAGGACGCGGACATGGTCTGGTTCGTGTTCCGCGAGGATTACTACGCCAAGGGCGCCGAGCCGCGCGAACCCGGCGACAACGATCCGCCCGACGTCCACGCCAAGTGGAACGAATGGCGCGAGCACATGGAGCGCGTCACCGGGCTCTCCGAACTGATCATCGCCAAGCAGCGCCACGGCGCCACCGGCAAAGTGCGCCTGCGCTTCGAGGCACGGATCACCAAGTTCTCCGACCTTGCCGACGACGACATGCGCGCGGCCTTCGAAAGCGACTGATCTTCCCTATCAAAGGACAAGGATGAGCGACCAGAAAGTCCTGCTCCTCGCCGGTGGCAGCGGTTCCATCGGCAGCGCCGTGGCCCGACAGGCGCTGGCCCATGGCTGGAAGGTCGCTCTCCACGGTCGCACGCAGGAAAAGGTCGCCGCGCTCGTTACCGGGCTGTCCTACCTCGGCACCATCGACGGCTTCATCGCCGACGCCTGGGAAGAGGACGCAGCCGAGACGCTGATCGCCGAAGTGGGCGAGCAGTACGGCCGGATCGACGCGGTGATCGACTGCGTGGCCACCGGGCCGCTCGGCATCACCGGCCTCCTCCCGGAAACCGCGCCCGAGACCTTCGGGGACTTCCTCAATGTCTCGGTGGGCTGGGTGGAACGGCTCGCGCTGGCCAGCTACGGCTTCCTCGCGACGCAGGGCGGCACGTTCATCGCGCTGGTTTCGGACGCGGGCATCTACGCGGCACCGCGCCAGAGCCTGATCGGCGCGGCGCGGGCGGGAACGATCGGCTTCATCCGCAACTTCGCCCTCGAAGCCGCGCGCGACGGCATCCGCGCCCACGCGATCTCCACCAGCTTTGTCGAAGGCAGCGAAAGCGCCGTCCGCATGGGCGCCGAACGCATGGCCCGCGCGGCGCGGAAAGCAGGGCTGGGGCTGCCGAGCACGGACGATATCGCGCCCTTGGCATTATTCCTGTGCTCGGACGGGGCGGCGAAGATTACCGGGCAGGTTATCAGTGTGAATGGTGGGTTGAATGCTTGAAGGGGGGAGAAGGTTAAGCAGGGGAGCTAAGCCCCCCTGCACCCCCAAAACTGTCTAGGTTACGCGGACCAAATCCGTTGTGCGCCCACGGCTGCGTCGGGAGACTTATTGGCTGCGCCGCAGGGAGCGCATAACGGATCGGTGGCGCGCAAGGTCGACATTCCGAGGGTCTGGGGGATCATCCCCTAGGACTTATTCTCTTCCTGAACGCCTCAAGCCTCTGAACAGCCTCATCCAGCACGGCGTCCGGCTTGGTAAAGCAGAACCGCACGAGATGCTCGGGCACCTGATCCCCCTGATAAAGCGCGGAGACCGGCACTGTCGCCACCCCGGCCTCCAGCACGGCGCGTTCGCTGAAGTCGTTGTCCTTGAGGGCAAGGCCCGAGGCCGCGAGATCGACGGTCAGGAACCATGTCGCCGCATTCGGAAGCACCATGTAGCCCGCCTCGGTCAGCCCGGCCTTCAGGCGCGCGCGCGAGGCGGCCCATTCGGCGCGTTGTTCGTCCAGCACTGCATCGGGGAGCGAGAGGCCCTCGGCGACGGCCCATTGCAGCGGCACGGCAGTCGAGAAGGTCAGGAACTGGTGCGCGCGGGAGAGGGCTGTCGCGAGGTCTCCCGTCGCAATCATCCAGCCGATCTTCCAGCCGGTCAGGCCGAAAATCTTGCCTGCGGAGCCGATCTTCACCGTCCGCTGCGCCATGCCGGGGAAACTCATGAGCGAGCGGTGGGCTATGCCATCGAAGCGCACGTCTTCCCAGACTTCGTCGCAGATCGCGATCAGGTCGTGCGCGGCGCAGACCTCTGCGAGCGCGGAGAGTTCCTCGTGGCTGGCGACCGTACCTGCGGGATTGAGCGGATCGTTGAGCATCACCGCACGGGTCTGCGGTGTGACGGCAGCTGCCAGCGTTTCTGTCGGATAGCGGAAGTGGGGCGGTGAGAGCGGGATCGAGACGGGGATGCCGCCTGCCCGGCGCACGAGCGGTGCGTAGGCATCGTAGGCGGGCTGGAACAGGATCACTTCGTCGTCCGGCTTCACCAGGGCGAAGACGGCGGCGGCCAGCGCCTCGGTAGCGCCGGACGTGACCGTCACTTGCTCGGGCGAGAGCGCCAGTCCCTGCCGCCGGGCATAGTAGCCGCAGATCGCCTCGCGCAGTTCGGGAAGTCCGGCGCCCGGCGGATATTGGCTGGACCTTTCGTGCAGGGCGCGGCTCGCCGCCTCGATCAGGGCGGGCGGCGGCGGGCCGTCGGGGAAGCCTTGCCCGAGGTTTATCGCGCCGTGCTCGCGGGCGAGCGCCGACATGCGGTCGAACACGGTGCGTTCCATGTCCGCGTAGACCGGGTGGATGCGGCCTGCTGTCTTCATTCGATTGCCTTCGTTCTCGGTGTCGCTTCCACTTTGGACGAACCGGGCCAGAGGGCAAGACGCGAGGACATCGTCCGGGAACCGCCGCCGGGATCGCGCGTCTTTGCCTTGACGGGGAGATGCCGACTGTCCCCGCGCAGCGAAAGACTTGCCCGACGTGAACCGATCCGCCCGTTTCCAGACCCGGTTTCTCGAACGGTTTCCGCTGATTCCCGAGCGTCCGGTAGTGAGGTATGGCGCGACGGTGCTGCTGTGCCTGCTGGCGTTGTGGCTACGCTGGACTCTCGATGACGCCTTTCCGCCGGGCTATCCCTACCTGACGTTCTTTCCGGCAGTGATCCTGTCCTCGTTCCTGTTCGGCCCGCGCCCCGGCATGGCGGCGGCGCTGATCTGCGGTCTGTTCGCGTGGTATCTGTTCATCCCGCCGCGCTATGGCTTCGCGCTGGACGACAGGACGCTGGTGTCGCTGGCGTTCTATATCGGCGTCGTCGCGGTCGATATCGCGCTGGTCCACCTGATGCAGCGCGCCAATGCCCGGCTGCATATCGCGCAGGCAGAAGTGCGCAAGCTGGCGGAAGAGCGCGGCGTGCTGGCCGAGCGCACCGAACTGCTGTTCCAGGAGCTTCAGCACAGGGTCGGCAACAACCTCCAGATGATCGGCGCGGTGCTTTCGTTGCAGATGCGGGGGCTGGAGGAACCCATCGCGCGCCGCGCCATCGCCAATGCCGCCGGGCGGCTTCAGGTCATCGGTCGCATCCAGCGCCGGCTCTACAAGTCGGATGGGGAACTTGTTCCGCTGGGCCGCTTCGTGCAGGATCTTTCGGAGCAAGTCATGGAGTCCGGCGGGCGGGAGAGCATCGCCTGCCATGTCGCGGTCGAATCGGGCATCGTCCTGCGCCCGGACGCGGCGGTGCCGGTGGCGCTGATCCTGTCCGAGGCGATCGCCAATGCGCTGGAGCACGGGCTGGCCGCGCGCGAAAGCGGCCTGATCTGCATCGACGTGCGCCGCCACGGCGAAGGGATCGCGCTCACGGTAGAGGACGACGGGGTCGGACTCGCGCCCGGTTTCGAGCCGGAACGGGCCGAATCGATTGGCCTGCGCATATCCCGTGTGCTTAGCCGCCAGCTGGAAGCGCAGCTCGTGCTGGAGAACATGCCGCCGGAATCGGGCCGGAACGGTGCCCGCATGCGCCTGCACCTGCCGCCATGCCGTGTTGCCGGGGTGCAATAGGGCGGCAGGGAACGCCGAAAATCGGGCTTTTACCGGATTTTCGCGAAGACTCTCCCTTGCGACCCCATGCTGCGAGCGCGTAAAGGGCAAGGGAACATGTCCGATCCGCGCATCTCCCATATCGAGCTGGACGAAGCGACCATCCTGTGGCGCAACGCCGATATCGAGCAGGAACGGCGCATCGCCATCTTCGATCTTATCGAGGACAATGTCTTCAAGCCGGTTCGCGCCTTCGAGGCGGGGCACGAGGGACCCTACCGCCTGAAGCTGTCGGTTCGTGACGGTCGCCTCTCGCTCGACCTTGGCGATGCGGAGGGGCAGGCGCTGGAGACGATGGTGCTGGGCCTCGCCCGGTTCCGCAGGCCGGTGCGGGAATATTTCGCCGTCTGCGAGAGCTACTACCAGGCGATTCGCAAGGCCTCCGCGCAGGAGATCGAGACGATCGACATGGCCCGGCGCGGCATCCACGATCAGGCGGCGGAACTCCTCCTCGAACGGCTCGACGGCAAAGTCGAGACCGATCATCCCACCGCACGCAGGCTGTTCACGCTGATCTGCGTCCTGCACATTCGCGGCTGAGGGGGCTTTTCGAATGGCACGCAGTTCTGGGAAAGGCTCGGCGGCCAGGGCGCGCGGGCGCATCCTCTGGCGAATCGCCGCCGTGCTGCTGCTCCTGGCGATGCTGGCTGGCGCCTGGGGCTGGTGGTACTTGCGCCACTGGACGCCCGAGCGCGCGATCTATCCCGTGCAGGGCGTGGAGATCGGCGCCGCCGACGGCGAGGTGAACTGGAAGTCGCTCAAGGCCGTGGGCGTCGATTTCGCCTATATCGATGCCAGCGCAAGCGTCAGCGCTTTCGCCCGCGATCCGCGCTTCGTCGCGAACTTCGTGGCGGCGAAAGCGGCGGGCCTGCAAGTCGGCGCCGTCCACCGCTACGACCCTTGCCAGCCTGCCGACATGCAGTCGGCCAACTTCGTCACCACCGTCCCGCGCGACGCGGCCCTGCTGCCGCCCGCGATCGACCTCGACATCCTCGCCGACGGCTGCCCGACCAATGTCTCCGACGCCAAAGTCGAAAGCGAGTTGATGACTTTCATCAACCAGATCGAGACCCACGCCGGAAAGCCGGTGATCCTCAAGGTCAGTCGGGCCTTCGAGCAGCGCTATCGCATCGCCGCCAAGCTCGACCGCAATCTCTGGCTGGTCCGCGACCGCCTGCTGCCCGACTATGGTGGCCGCCCGTGGTCGCTGTGGACGGCCAACCAATCGCTTGCGAGCGAGATTGCGCAAGGGGGCCTGCGCTGGGTAGTGGTGCAGCCATGACTTTCAGCACCCAGCAGCGCGACGCCCTGATCGCCGCCGCCCGCGAGGCCGCCACGCGCGCCTATGCGCCCTATTCTAAATTCCACGTCGGTGCCGCGCTGCTGCTGGCGGATGGCTCGGTCGTCACCGGCGCCAATGTCGAGAACGCCAGCTACGGCCTCTCGCTCTGCGCCGAGACCGTCGCGGTCTCCGGCATCCTCTCCTCGGGCACCTTCCGCGAGCAGAACGGCAAGCTGGAGGCCGTCGCCGTGACCGGCGGCGCGCCGGGCGCAGCAGGGCAGGGCGACACCGTCACCCCCTGCGGACGCTGCCGCCAGATCCTCAACGAGATCGCGCAGATCGGCGGCTCCGACCCGGTCGTCTGGTGCGACGGCGCCGAGGGTGTGTTGGAAACGCGCCTGTCGGAGCTGCTGCCCCATGCTTTCGGGCCGGCTAACCTCCTGTAAAAATCAGGTAATTTTCAGAAAGTCCAAGCCTGCGTCGTTTCCGCCGTTTCGGAGCGACGCGGCAAGGCATCGCTTCGTCGAAATCGTATTGTCAACTTAAATGGTTGAGTTATGGTGCGCATAGTCGGGACGTAGACAGAGTCGACCGGCGGTTCCCCCAACAGCGTTGGAGCACCCCATGACACACTACCGTTATCCCCGTGCACAGGACCATCTGCCGCTGATTCTCCTGGTCCCCGGTGCTCCGCTCACCGAAGGGCACTGGATGAACCGCTGGGCCGGATGGAGCGAGCATTGCCGCGTGCTGGAACTCGGCCTCTGGGACGAGCCGCACCGCAACACCTGGGTCAACAAGCTCAACCTCGCCATCCGCCGCGCTGACCGCCCGGTGGCGATCGTCACCGACGATATCGCCGCTCTGGCGCTGGCCTGGTGGGTGGAATTCGAAGGCGTGGGGCCGGAAAACCCGGTGCTCGGCGCCATCGTCGTCAACCCGCCGAACATGGACCTGCCCGGCGCCGACCGCCGCCTCTCCCGCTTCGGCGCCTGTCCGCGCCAGACGCTGCCGTTCATGTCGTTCATGGTCGGGGACCTCGACGCGTCCGCATCGCAGCAACGCTCGATGATCCGGCTTGCCAAGGACTGGGGTTCATCCCCGGTCTGCGACGATACGCGCGGGGACTGGGCCGGGGGCTGGATGATGCTCCAGGACCTGCTGGGCGAAGTGCCCGCGGCTTCGGTGGCTCCGGCGTGGAGCTATGATGAGAATTTGGCCGTAAGGCAGGCTTTGCGGCAGTGGGCTGGGATTTAAGAGAAGAGAAGGCCCGGGGGATGATCCCCCGGACCCTCGGAATGTCGTCGTCGCGCACCACCTATCCGTAGTGCGCTCCCTGCGGCGCAGCCATTTTGTCTCCCGGCGCAAGGGGCGCGCCAACCGATAGTGCAGGGCGCAACGCCGACAGTACCGGGGTGCAGGGGTAATAACCCCTGCATTTCCCTTAACTTACTTCTTCTCTCGCTCGACAAACCACTCGAGCAAGGCCCCCATGCAGTCCTTGCCAAGCTGCGCCGAACGCTCGGGGCTCCAGCCCTGACGCGGGTCGGCGGCGTCGTCGTGGTCCTTGAAGGGCATTTCCAGCGTCATCGACACCGCCCCGAAGCGTTCGGCCAGCTGGTTGGTGGACATCGACAGGTTGCCCTTGCCCGGCTGCGAGAGGCCGTAGCCGAGCTTGGTCTGGAAGTCCGGCGTGCGGCGGTCGAGGATTGCGGTGTAGCGATCGTAGCCTTGCTTCTGTTCGGCCGTGAGCGAGGGGATGCCTTCGAACCCGGCCATGAACACGGCGGGGATGGCTTCGTCACCATGGATGTCCATCGCGAAGTCCACGCCGGTTTCGTCCATGGCGGTGAGGATGGCGAGCACTTCGGGCGACTTTTCGGCGCTGGGGGCGGCCCATTCGCGGTTGAGGTTCACGCCTGCGGCATTGGTGCGGAGGTGTCCGCGGGCCGAGCCGTCCGGGTTCATGTTGGGCACGACGTGGAAGGTGCAGCGCTTGCGCAGTTCGCGGCCGACCGAATCGGCGGGGTCGGCCAGCACTTCGAGCGCGCCTTCCATCCACCATTCGGCCATCGATTCGCCGGGGTGCTGGCGGGCGTAGAGCCAGACTTGCGCTTCGCCGTCGCCGATCGACAGGCAATCGAGCGGGCGGCCGTCGAGCGTGGTGCCGAGCAGGCGGTATTCCACGTCCTCAAGTCCCGCGAGCGAGGAGACGAGGTCATGGTGGCGCTCCATCGAATAGGGCGCGAAATAGGCGAACCATGCCAGTTCGCCTTCGGGGGTGTGGCGGATGGTGAGCGTGCCGCCGTCCTTGCCGCCATCCCAGGTGGTGTCGGTGCGGCCCCAGAACTGGCGATCTTCCGAGGCACAGGCGCGATAGCCGGGCCAGCCCATCGGGTAGGCAGAGCCGTTGAGGCCGGTGATCTTCAGGGTCAGTTCCTGCCCGGCGATGGACTGGCCGGGGGCAGCGCTGACGCGGAAGTGGAACCACTGGAAGAAGTCAGACTCGTGGTCGCGCCGGATGGCGAGACGGGCCGTGGTGCCTTCGGCGGAGAGGACTTCGATGTTGCCGGAATCGAAAGCGGAGGAAATCTGGATGCTGGTCATTTCACGGTGATAGTTTCGCCCGACTTGCCGGGGAAGCCCTTGAACAGCGCCTCGGCCATTTTTGCGGCCCCGAGCGAGGTCTGCGCCATCGGCGACTTCGAGCCGACAGTGAAGGCGGCGCGGCCTTCCCAGATCGTGCGGCCTTCGGGGCGGTCCTTGATCATGACCTGCATGCGGGTTTCGATCTGGTCCTGCGGCTTGCCCGCGAGGTTGATCCCGAGGCCGAGACCAAGCCCGGAGCCGTAGCTGCCGGTGCTGCCGCCCACGCCGACCGAGACCGGGCTGCGCTGCCGTCCCGGCTGGTAGACCTGGCGGTCGATCGACAGCACCGCGACTTGCGTATCGCGCACGGTCTCGCCGGGGAGTGCCTGCCGGTAGCCGACCTTGGCCAGCTCCTGCGCCACGGCGGCGGCGTAAGTGCGGAATTCGAGGCTGGAGGCATCCTGCGGCTTGGCGGGATCGATGCGGATCACCCCGCGCCCGAGGGTCGGGGCATCCGGGGCGCTGAAGCGCGTCACTTCGACAGGCCCGACTTGCGCGGCGCAGCCTGCGAGGGCCAGCGCGCCGCCGAGGGTGAGGAGGATCGAACGGGCCGTTCCGGCCATGAGGGGGCGGGTCATTTCAGGCTCTCCGGAAGGCAAGTGTCTGCACGATAGACCTTATTGCGCGTGCCCGCCAGAACCTCTCAGTTCTGGGCCGCTTCCAGACCTACCGGATCGGCCTTGGGGAAGCCGTCGAACAGCGCAGAGGCGAGCTTTCCGGCGATGCGGTAGTCGGGCCACTTGTCGTCGCCTTCCCGCGTGGCGATCGTGGCGTAGCCTTCCCACAACACTTTGCCGCTCACCTTGTCGACGATCCGCGTGTCGAGGCGGGTGCCGATCAGCGCGGTGCGGGGCTTGGTGAGGTCGACGTTCACCGCCAGACCATAGGCCGAGCCGCGATTGCTGACCCCCATCGCGGCGGTGCCGCTGACCGGGCTGCGCTTTTCCTCGGCGGGGGTGAGGACCTGGCGGCTGATCTTGAGTTCGGCGACCTGGCCGCCGTTGTCGTCCTTGTGCTGGGTGTCGTAGCCGGCGCCGACCAGCGCCTCGACGATGGCGGCTTCGTAGGCGGCGCGCTCGGCGCCGGGGACCCACTGGCCTTCACCCGAATCGGACTGCACCGCAACGATGCCCTTGCCGAGTTCGGCGGCCTCGGGACCCTGCGCCACGAATCGGCTGACTTCGACTCGGCCTTCGCGCGAATCCTGGGTGCGATTGCGCGAGGAAATCGGAGAACCGATCGGGCCGCCCATCAGCGGATCGTCCCAGGCGCTACCCCAACCGCCATATCCGCCGCCCCAGGGCGAACCCCAGCCGGGACGGGCTTCGAGAGCGGGTGCGACGAGGAGGGCCCCGGTGATGCCGGTGGCGAGAATCGCGGCTTTGAGCGTTTTCATGGTGTTCAGGGTCCGAAGAATCGATTGGCCGGGAATCAGTTGGGTCGCACCCGAACTTGGGTTATGAGCCGCTGCGATTGCCCGTGGATGAACGGGAAAAGCACGGGTCAGGCCACGAGAAATGGCCTCTTGTGCTTGACTTTGCAAGCCGTGACCCGTAACGGCGCCACTTCAATTTTCAGGCGGCCAGCCCTTCCGGGCCCACCGCCGGACCACGCAGACGAGACAAGACATGAAGATTCGCAACAGCCTGAAGTCGCTCAAGGGTCGTCACCGGGACAACCGCGTGATCCGCCGTCGCGGCCGTACCTACGTCATCAACAAGACCAACCGTCGCTTCAAGGCCCGCCAGGGCTGATTCGTCTGCCTGTCCCCGCTATCCGGCGGGGATAACAAGGCGGACGGGCGATTACGTCTGATGACATAAGGCCCCCGCCATTCGCGGGGGTCTTGTCATGTCTGCTGTGCACGCAAATCGTCCGGTTCAGGCTGTTGTCTTCGATGTCGGGCGCGTGCTCGTCGAATGGGACATGCGGCTGCTCTTCGCCAAGCTGATTCCCGAGGCGGAGCGGCTGGACTGGTTCTGCACCCATGTTATCACCGAAGAGTGGCATTTCCAGCACGACGCCGGGCGCGACCTTGCCGAAATGGTGGCCGAGCGGAAGGCCGAGTTCCCCGGCAACGACGCGCTGATCGACGCCTACGCCACGCGCTTCCTCGAAACGATTCCCGGCAATGTGCCCGGCAGTCACGAGATCGTGCGCGCGCTTGCGGCGGGCGGCATGCCGCTCTTCGCGATCACCAACTTCGCCAGCCCGTTCTGGCGGGAATATCGCGCCACCGAACCGCTGTTCGACCTGTTTGGCGATATCGTCGTTTCCGGCGACGAGAAACTGGCCAAGCCCGATGTCCGCATCTTCGACCTCGCCGCGCGCCGCTTCGGCCATGCCCCGCAGGCGATGCTGTTCATCGACGACAATGCGGCGAACATCGCCGCCGCGCGCGATCTCGGCTGGCAGGTGCATCACTTCCACGGCGCGGATGCCCTGCGGGCCGATCTCGGCGCGCGGGGGCTGATCGATTAGCCAACCGCACTTAGCATTTGCAGCAGGCGGCGGCTTGCGGGTGATTGCCTGAACCGCGCTGCATCCGACCAAATCGGTCCGATTTCCGCCGATCCGCGCAGGAATTTTTCTTTCGCAGTTGCAGCGTAGCCGCTTGGCAAGTCCGTTTCCATGTTGCATCACATGGACAAACGGGAGTCACAATGACGGCTGCGGGCAGAACCAACTACGACGAAATGCTCAACGAGGACGGGTCGGTGAGGCCTGCCTATGCAGATTTCAGAAATTGGTACGACTCGCAGGACAAGGGCTGGCTGAAACGGCAGGATGCCGAGGCCGAGCGCTTCTTCCGCCGCATCGGCATCACCTTCAACGTCTATGGGGACGATGCCGCCGAAGAGCGCCTCATCCCCTTCGACATGATCCCCCGCATCATCACCGCGCGCGAATGGCGCAAACTCACGCGCGGCATCGAGCAGCGGGTGCGGGCGCTGAACGCCTTCCTCCAGGACCTCTATCACCGGCAGGAGATCATCCGCTCAGGCCGCCTGCCGATCAGCGCGCTGCGCGATAACGAGGCCTTCCTCAGCCAGATGATCGGCATGACCCCGCCCGGCGGCGTCTATACCCATATCGTCGGCATCGACCTCGTCCGCACCGGGCCGGAAGAATTCATGGTGCTGGAGGACAATGCCCGCACCCCCTCCGGCGTCTCGTATATGCTCGAGAACCGCGAGACGATGATGGCGATGTTCCCGGAGTTGTTCACCCGGATTCCGGTGCGTCCGGTCTCGGACTATCCGCGCCGTCTCGCCCGCTCGCTGCGGGCCTGTGCGCCGCCCGCGTTCAACGGTTCCGGGCGCCCGACCGTGGCGGTGCTGACGCCGGGCATCTACAATTCGGCCTATTTCGAACATGCCTTCCTGGCCGACCAGATGGGCGCGGAACTGGTGGAAGGCAGCGACTTGCGCGTGGTCGACGGCCGGGTCGCCATGCGCACGACCACCGGCTTCAAGGCGATCGACGTGATCTATCGCCGGGTCGACGACGACTATCTCGATCCGCTTAGCTTCCAGCCCGATTCGGTGCTGGGCGTGGCGGGGATGATGGACGTCTACCGCTCGGGCGGCGTGACCATCGCCAATGCGCCGGGCACCGGCATCGCCGACGACAAGGCGATCTACAGCTACATGCCCGAGATCGTCGAGTTCTACACCGGCGAGAAGCCGATCCTCTCGAACGTGCCGACTTGGCGCTGTTCGGAGCCGGACGCGCTGGCCTATGTGCTCGACAACCTGTCGGAACTGGTGGTCAAGGAAGTCCACGGTTCGGGCGGCTACGGCATGCTGATCGGGCCGACCTCCTCGAAGAAGGAACTGGCCGATTTCGAGGCCAAGCTGCGGGCGCGGCCGGACAACTACATCGCCCAGCCGACGCTCTCGCTCTCCACGGTGCCGATCTTCACCAAGGAAGGCCTCGCGCCGCGCCATGTGGACTTGCGGCCTTTCGTGCTGGTCTCGCCCGAAGGCATCGACATCACGCCCGGCGGGCTGACCCGCGTGGCGCTCAAGAAAGGATCGCTGGTGGTGAATTCGTCGCAGGGGGGCGGCACCAAGGATTCGTGGGTACTGGACGAGTGAGGGCGCGCTGATGCTGGGACGGGCCGCTAACGGCGTATACTGGATGAGCCGCTACCTCGAACGCGCGGAGAATACCGCGCGGCTGATCGACGTGGGGTTCCACCTCGCCCTGACGCGGGGCAACAAGCATTCGCAGGACGAGGAATGGAAGTCGGTCCTGACGACGACCGGACAGGTGGGCGACTATTGCCGCGCGCATGGCGAGTTCACCGGGGCGCAGGTGTTCAACTTTCTGCTGCGCGACAAGGACAATCCCGGTTCCGTCCTTTCCATGGTCGAGAATGCGCGGACCAATGCCCGCATGGTGCGCAACAGCCTGACCAATGCGGTCTGGGAAACCACCAACGAGGGCTGGATGCACTTGCGCGACCTGCTCGCGCGTCCGGTCCGCGAAACCAATCTGGGCGAGGTGCTGATAACGATCCGCCGCACCGGCACCCTGGTGCGCGGCGCGCTGGAAGGCACGATGCTGCGCAACGAGGTGTTCAACTTCTCGCGCATCGGCACCTTCATCGAGCGGGCAGACAGCACAGCGCGCATTCTCGATGTGAAGTATTATGTCCTGCTGCCCTCGGCGGCCTGGGTCGGGTCCAGCCTCGACAACGTGCAGTGGGATACGCTGCTGCGCTCGGTGGCGGGCAATCGGGCCTATTCCTGGCTCAATGCCGGGGCGATGGATTCGCGTGGGATCGCGAAATTCCTGATCCTCGATGGGCAGTTCCCGCGCAGCCTGGTGTTCTGCTACGACAAGATTCGCAGCAACATGGCCGGTCTCGCCAAGCAATATGGCGGCGAGACACCCGCGCACGACCTCCTGCGCGCCACCGGCAAGGCCCTGCACGAAACTTCGATCGAGGCGATCTTCGATATGGGCCTGCACGAATTCCTGCAGGACTTCATCGGCAAGACCAGCAGCCTCGGCAATGCCATCGCCGCCGATTACCGCTTCATCGAATAGAGGACGGCTTTCCCATGCTGCTAACCGTCACCCATACCACCCGCTATGCTTTCGCCGCCCCGGTCGCGCACGGTTTGCAGCGGCTGCGGCTGCGGCCCAAGACCACCCACGGGCAGGAAGTGCTGGACTGGCGCATGGACCTGACCGGCGCCCGCCACGAAGCGGAATACGACGACCAGCACCATAACCACACGGCGCTCGTTTCGATCGAGCCGGGGGCCGGCGAAGTCACCGTCACCTGCACCGGGACGGTGCGCACGATGGACAACAACGGCATAACCGGCGCCCATTCCGGGCACACGCCGCTCTGGTGCTTCCTGCGCCCGACCCCGCTGACCCGCGCGGATACCGGCGTGCGCGCGCTGCTCGCCTCGGTCGATGCAGATCGTTCGGACCCGCTGGGGTTCCTCCATGCCCTGTCCGACGCGGTGGCTGCCCATGTCCAATATGCCCCCGGCACGACCCATGTGGGCACCACGGCGGAGCAGGCGCTGGCGGCGGGGCAGGGCGTCTGCCAGGACCATGCCCATATCTTCATCAGCGCCGGGCGCCTGCTCGATATCCCGATGCGCTACGTCGGCGGATACCTGCGCATGAACGACCGGGTGGAGCAGGAAGCCGGGCACGGCTGGGCAGAGGCGCATGTCGCGGGCCTCGGCTGGGTCGGTTTCGACGTCTCCAACGCGATCTGCCCGGACGAGCGCTATATCCGCGTTGCTAGCGGCTGCGACTATGCGGAAGCCGCGCCGATAACCGGTGTGGCGACGGGAGCGGGGGAAACCCGGCTGGACGTGCATTTGTCCGTGGGCGAGAACCTGCTAGGACAACAGCAACAGCAGTCCGCAAGTGGCGGACAGCAACAGATGCAAGGCGGCTGAACAGGCCGCAGCCCCGCAAACGGTCGCGCGGGGTACAGGATTTCAGGGGTTACAGGTTCCATGACCTATTGCGTGGGCATGATGCTGGATCGCGGGCTCGTGCTGATGAGCGACACCCGCACCAATTCGGGCGTCGACAATATCTCGACCTTCCGGAAGATGTACCACTGGGAAATCCCCGGCGAACGCATCATCACCCTGATGACGGCAGGCAATCTCGCCACCACCCAGGCGGTCGTCAGCCAGCTCGAGGAACGCAACAAGGCCCCCGCCGATCGGCATAACACCCTGCTGGAAGCGCCGACGATGTTCCAGGTGGCCACGCTCGTTGGCAACCTGCTCCAGGACATCATCAGCGAACGCGCGAGCGACAACGGCCAAAACGCCGCCTCCGGCACCTTCAGCGCCTCGATGATCGTCGCAGGCCAGATCAAGGGCATGGAACCACGTCTGTTCCTGATCTACCCCGAAGGCAACTTCATCGAGGCCAGCTTCGACACGCCCTTCTTCCAGATCGGCGAAACCAAATACGGCCGCCCGATCCTGATCCGCGGCTACGACCCGGACATGACCTTCGAGGAAGCGGTGAAACTGCTCTGCGTCTCGTTCGATTCGACGGTGAAAGCGAACCTCTCGGTCGGGCTGCCGCTCGATCTGCTGGTGCTGGAGCAGGATCGCTTCACACCGCTCCACGAACGGCGGATCGAGGCGGGGGATCCCTACTTTCAGTCGGTTTCGGAAGGCTGGGGGGAGGCTTTGCGGAAGGCTCTGGATGCCTTGCCGGATTATGAGATGAAGAGTTCGAACTAAGGGGAAGTCCTGGGGGATGATCCCCCAGACCCTCGGAATGTCGACCTTCCGCGCACCCTATCCGTTGTGCGCTCCTTGCGGCGCAGCCAATATGTCTCCCGACGCAGCCATGGGCGCGCAACGGATAGGTAGCGCCTGACCTCGACAGTAACGGGGTGCAGGGGCGATGGGTTCAGACCCATAAACAGGATTTCCTGTCAGCAAATGTTGTGATTCACTGCCTCCATCTGGAGGCAGTGATATGTCTAATCTGTTTTGGTTTTCAGACGAGCAATGGGCGAAGATCACACCTCTTTTGCCCAATAAGCCGCGCGGGGTTCCCCGCGTGGATGATCGCCGTGTACTCTCCGGAATTGTCCATGTCCTACGCTCTGGTGGACGCTGGAGCGATAGCCCGGCGGATTATGGCCCGAAGAAAACACTCTACAATCGGTTTGTTCGTTGGGCTGACAATGGGACCTGGGAACGCATGTTCCATGCCTTGGCGCAGCATGAGGATTTACCGTCCAGGCTGTTCATAGACGCGACACTGATCAAGGCGCACCGCACTGCAGGTGGTGCAAAAGGGGGGCTCTGGCCCATGGTATCGGCCGTACCCAGCACGGACGTCAGAGCAAGATCCACGCCTTATGTGATGAAAAGGGCCGACCCTGGACACTCGTCCTAACGCCCGGAAATATCCCGGATGTTGCCGTTGCCCAGCAATGTATCGGCAGTCTGGCGCCAACTGCCGAATTGGTCGCTGACAAGGGCTATGATGCCGATGTCGTGCGTAAATGGCTGCGACTGCGCGGAACCACCGCCGTCATCCCGCCCATGCGTCATCGCCGCATCCAATATCCATATGACAAGCGCGTCTATGCAAAACGAAATGTGATCGAACGCCTCTTCTGCCGCCTCAAGGACTGGCGGCGTCTAGCTACTCGCTACGACAGAAAGGCTTCTATCTTCATCGCTACCGTAACCATCGCCGCCATCGTCATGTTCTGGATCTGATTATGAGTCCGAACCCATGGCCCCTGCTTATTCCTTATTCTTCAAATCAATCTTCCAACGCCGTGAACCGGAAATCGCGAAACGTCGCCTCCCCCGGCCCGGCGGCGTAGAGGCCGGGGCGCAGCATCAGGAAGCCGCCGCGCACGTTGTGGTGGTAGCCGGAGACTTCCATGCCCCGGTCGAAGCGTTTCCAGGTCTTCCCGCCGTCTCCCGAGGTGTGGAAGGAGACGATGTGGCGGCGGTTGGTCAGGCGCATCTTCATGCGGCGGCCGTGCGGGTTGGCCGGGCGGCCGCGTTCGATGCCGTATTGATGGGTGACGAAGCGGGTCTCGTCGAAGCCGAGGCCTGCGTAGAGTTTGTCGTCGTAGAACAGCACGAGACCGGCGGTGCCGCCGGGGGCCAGCTCGACGTCGCATTCGAGCTGGTAGCTGGTGTCGCCCGCGATCAGCAGCAGCGGCGATCCGCTCGACGGGGCGAGGCCCTTGCCTGCGAAGTGGAGTGCGCCGTCTGCCACGCGTAGGCGGGAGGCTTCGTCCGGGGCGGGACGGAAGAACGACCATTTCGATCCCAGCGCCAGCGGTGCGGAGAAGTCGTCCGACAGCGGCATGCCGTGGGGTACGGGTTTGGCGACTTTCGGCACCGGCAGAGGCTGCGAGAGGTCGCCGCCGGTCATGCGGAACCAGCCGTCGTCGGTCCATTCGATGGTATCGAGCAGGCACTGGCGGCCGAGCGTCCAGTAGCCCTTCTCGAAGCCGTGGTAGAGCGTGTACCAGCGCTTGTCGGGTCCCTCGACCAGCGAGGCGTGGCCGCGCGACCACCAGGCTTCGGACTGGTTTTCGGTGCGCACCAACGGGTTGCCGGGGTGCTGTTCCCACGGCCCGTGGATCGAGCGGGCGCGGGCGGCGATCACCATGTGGCCGGTCGGCGGACCGGCGGTGCCGCCGACTGCCGTGAGCATGTAGAACCACTGGCCGTGGCGGTGGATCTTGGGGCCTTCGGGCGAGAAGCCTTCGACGTCCCAGTCGTCCGGATAGTGCCAGGGGTCGTAGACGTGCTCGACCTTGCCCGCCAGCGAGAGGCCGTCGTCGGAGAGGCGCACGCGGTCTCCGCCCGAGAGGAACAGCCAGCGCGAGCCGTCCTCGCCCACGGCGTGGCAGGGGTCGATATGGTCGTGGAGGCCGAGCGGCTTCGGGTCGCTCCAGGGGCCATCGATGTGATCGGCCCAGATCACGTAGATCTCGTTGGGCTCGGCCTTGACCGGGATGTAGAGGAAGTAGCGGCCCTTGTGCTTTTCGAGGCTGACTGCCCAGACCGATCCGATATTGCGGGTGAGCGCGGACTTTCGCGGTTGCCAGTTCACCAGGTCGCGGCTGTGCCAGATGGTGAGGCCGGGATAGGAATCGAAGCTGGAGAAGGTGAGGTAGTAGTCCTCACCGTCCTTGAGGATCGCGGGATCGGGTCGGTCGCCGGAGAGGACGGGGTTGAGCATCGTCCCGTTCCCGAGATCGGAAATGCGCTGCCCGTCGAAGCCGCGCCGCCAGTGGCGGGCGGGAGCCGGGGCGGGGGGTGGAGGAGGTTTCCCCGTCCCCGGCTCCCTTGCGGCCGCGTCTCCCCCCGCGAGAGCCGGCGCCGCAAGGCCGATGCCGCCCAGCAGGGCGGTCTTGAGTGCATCGCGTCTGTCGAAAGTCATTCTGTCTCTCGCGTCCTTTCAGCCCAGTTCGATCAGCCTAGCCCGATCAGCCAAGCCCGGCCGAGCGCGCCCAGGCACGCCAGAGTTCGGGCCATGCCTCCACGGGTTTGCCGATGGTGCCGCGCAGGCCGAAGCCGTGGCCGCCCTGCGCGAAGAGGTGGGTTTCCACGGGAATTCCCTGCGCCTTCAGCGCGGCGCGCAGGCGCAGGGTGTTGTCGACCGGGACGGCGGGATCGTCCTCGGCGTGGAGCAGGAAATGCGGCGGCGCGTCCTTGGGGACGGTGCGGTCGGGAGAATGGGTGGCCTCCAGCTCCGCCGTGGGCGAGGGGCCGAGCAGCAGGTCGCGCGAACCGGCGTGGGCGATGGCGGGGTCCATCGAGACCACCGGATAGATCGGTGCCGCACAGAACGGGCGGGCGGAGAGCTTGTCCGCCGCATCGACCGGGGCATAGACTTTGGCGCCGAAGCGGGTGGAGAGGCTGGAGCAGACATGGCCGCCCGCCGAAAAGCCCATGGCGCCGACGCGTTCGGGCTGAATTCCATAGTCCTTCGCGCGGTGGCGGATCAGGCGCATGGCGCGCTGGGCGTCGGCCAGCGGCACGTCTTGTCGATTTGCCCAGCCCTCGCCGGGCAGGCGGTAGAACAGGACGAAGGCGGTGAAGCCGCGCGCGGTCAGCCAGCGGGCCATCTCGTAGCCCTCCTTGTCGATCACGACGAGGCGGTAGCCGCCGCCCGGCGCGATGAGCACGGCGGCGCCGTTGGGGCGGTCGGGCCGGAACACGACCAGGCGCGGGCGCGTGGTGCCGGTGACGGAGCGGTCGTTGACTTGCGCCGTGGTGGAGCGTTCGGTGACGGTCTCGACCGTGGGCCTGGCGGGCAGGCCCGGCGCGCCTTTCGGCCAGAGGTCGATCGTCTCCGTCGGCTCCGGCAGGCCTGCGGGCGGTGCTTTCGCCGCGTCGAAAGGCGGGGCGCTCTGGGCAAGCGCTTCGCTGGATATCAGCCCTGAAACAAGGGAAGCCGCCATGAACGATCGGCGGTCGATGGTCATGGCGGCTTCCTCTTCGTTATTTCAGTTCAGGCCATTCGGCCGATTTATCGGCGCCGCGTCAATACTTTGCACGTGCTCCGAACAGGATGGTGCGGCCGAAGTGATTGTTCTCGTAATTGCGCTCCGAGAAGACGTCGTTGAAGCGGTAGCGGTAGGTGTCGGTCAGGTTGTTGCCGTCGATCGACAGTTCCAGCCATTCGGTCGCCTTGTAGCGGATCGCCGCATCGATGCTGGTGTAGGAACCGTAGCCTTCGAACACGTTGCCGGTGGCGCTGGTGCCGTCCACGAAGGGACCGCGATAGCTGACCGATCCGCGAATGCTGAACTTGCCGTCGTCGTAATAGAGCGTGGCGTTGGCAGCCTTTTTCGAGACGCCCAGCAGGGTCTGGCTATAGACCGCCGAGACGCCGGTGAGGGCGCAGGCGCCGGTCGTGGCGTTGCGGGTGCAGGCCGAAGTCGCGGGGCCGGTGATCGTGTAGTCGGCACTGCTCTTGATGAAGGTGGCGTTGCCCTGGAAGCCCGTGTGGCTGAGCAGCCCCGGCAGGAAGGTGAAGGGCATCTGCAATGCGACTTCGACGCCCTTGAGCGTCGCACCCGCGCCGTTGACCTGCGAGGACACCACGTATTCCTGGTTGGGATCGTAGTTGATGTAGGCGGGCGTGCTCTGCCCCAGCACGTCGCGGCCTAAACCGAGCTGCGGCAGCGTGGCGACGTAAGTGCCCGCCACCGGGAAGCTGTCGATCTTCTTGATGAAGCCCGCCACCGAGAACAGGGCCTGCGGAGCGAAGTACCATTCCACCGAAAGATCGAAGTTGGTCGCGCGGTAGGGATCGAGGAACGGGTTGCCGAAGGTCACGCGGTAGTTGAAGCCGTCCACCGAGCCGCCGGGGTTGAGGTTGCCCAGCGAGGGACGGGTGATGACCTTGGCTACCGCGCCGCGCAGGATCACGTCGTGGCGCGGGTAGAACGCGAGGTTGATGGCCGGGAGCCAGTCGTCGTAGCTGCGCTGGACGGTGGCGGCGACGCCTGCCGTGTAGCCGGTCGACTTCTGGTCGGTGTGGGCATAGCGGATACCCGCGTTGCCCGCATATTCGAGACCGAAGATCTCGCCCTTGACGTCGAACTGGAGATAGCCGCCCGAGGTCGTTTCCTGGACGCGGCGATTGGAGCCGAGATCCTGGATGGCGGTGCGGTTGTAGAGGTTGGTATAGTCCGCCGCCTTGTCGATATCGGCGACCAGCCAGGAACTGGTGGTACCGCCCGGCTGGCCGGCATCGCCCAGATTGACGATCTGCGAGATGTCCGAGGTGACCGGCAGGCCGTAGACCGAGGCGGAGCAGGTGACCTGGCCGAGGATCAGGTCGCGAGTGCCGTTGGCGCCGCAAGCGGCTGTGTCGCGCTGGAACAGCTGGGTACGGAAGTTGTAGCGCCGCCAGACAGCGCCGGTCTTCACCGTGAAGCCGTCGGTCAGGTCCCATTCGGTGCGCAGTTGCGCGGTCTTGAAGCGGTTCTTGACGTAGGAGGGACGGTCGCGGATTTCGGCGAGCTGGAAGTTCGCCGGATTGGTCACGTCGAGGCCATAGCTCAGCACCGGCGACTTCATGTCGGAATAGTCGTAGCTGAAGCCGTTGGCGTTGCGGTTGTCGTAGGCGAACGTGGTTTCTACCGGAATGTCCGCGTTGGACTGCGACATGCCGCCCAGCAGGGTGAAGCGGAAGCTGTCGCCCACGTCCTGGTCCCAGGTGCCGCCGACCTGCCAGAATTCGGTTTCCGACTTGCGCAGGTAGCTTTCGGTACGGACGTAGGCGTTGTTGAAGGTCGCGCTGACCATGTTGCCGTTGTCGTCGTACGTCGGGTTGACCACATCGAAGCGGCGCTCGTTCGAGCGGGCAAGCACTTCGAGCCACTGTTCGGCGCGGTCTTCCTTGAACGAGGAATAGAGACCGTCGATCGAGAACTTGGTCCGGTCGCTGGGTTCGAACTGGACCGAGCCGGTCAGGCCGAGGCGGCGGCGGTCATGCTCGACGACGCCATAGCGCGGGATGCGGGGGTGGAACGAGAGCGAGGCGGCATCGCAGCTTGCCGAAGGGCGATAGCTGCCGCCCGTGCCGACCGGGTTGCCGCCGGTCGCGCCGGGAACCGAATAGAAGCACGGCGTGCCGTTTACCGAGTTGAAATAGGCCTGCGCCCAGCGCACCGAATTGTTGCCGGTCTCCAGCGTATCGGTGTGCGAATAGGCGGCCGAGAGATTGACGCCGAAGGTTCCGGCATCGTTGCGCCAGGACAGCAGCCCGGCCACGCGCGGGCCGACGTTCTTCGACAGGTCGTTGTAGGAACCCTGCACGTTGAGCACGGCGGATAGGCCCGCCTTGCCTGCCAGCGGGTTACCGGTGTTGAGATCGACCACCGCGCCCAGCGAGCCTTCGTCGAGGCTGGCTTCGGCGGTCTTGTGGACGACGAGGCTGCTGAACAGTTCCGAGGCGAAGACGTTGAAGTCGAATGCGCGGTCGCGGTTGGCCGAAGCGCCGTCGGAGCTGGTGGCGATCGTTTCGAGGCCGTTCACGCGGACGCGGGTGAACTGGGCGCCGAGGCCGCGCACGGTGATCGCGCGGCCTTCGCCGCCGTCGCGCTGGATCGAGATGCCGGGAATGCGCTGGAGCGATTCCGCCAGGTTCTGGTCGGGGAACTTGGCCATGTCCTCGGCGACGACGGCATCCACCGCGCTGACCGATTCCCGCTTCACGTTGAGTGCGGCTTCCAGCGACTTGCGGAAGCCGGTGACGATGATTTCCTCTGCCGCCAGGCCTTCCGAAACGGCAGTCTGATCGGCGCCGGCATCCTGCGCAAAGGCGCCCTGCGGCAAGGCCATTGCGCTGCCCGCTACCAGAGCGGCCTTGAACATCGAAATCCTGGAAACATGCCTTTGCATGATCACTCCCCCTTCAGCCTTTTTTGGCCCTCTCGGCCTTTTTTAGCCAATTGATACCGGTGTCAGAGGAATTTGCGCCTGTAGCGCTTCCTTTTCCCGGCACCTGCTCCCAACGCCTTTCGGCGCTTGTTTCTTAAACCTTCGTCTCGTCGTCGCTGCGCGATCGTCAGTTCGTTCTTGCCGGTCTTGGTAACCGGTGTCATCATTTATTGCCGCAGCGATGGCGGCCTGTCAAGAACCAGAGCCAAAGGGAGAGTACAATGCCGCAAGAGGGACGCAATTTCCGCCGTTACGATGCATTTCCGGTCCTGTTTCCGGCAACTTGCGCTGGAGTCGGACGGGTATCCTCGAAGGCGGCGCCGTCGCTCCTAATGGGGAGCAGCGCGCGAATCGTGGGGGCATGTGAAAGGGCCGATCTGCCCATGCCTGAAGGCGCGGCGCAGTGATCGCGGCGCTTCTGCTGATGGCTGTCACGCCTGCTTCGCCCGCCCCGCCGATGGCCGTGATCGACGAGAAGGATACCGTGCGCGAGGAAGCGCCGCCGCATGGCGCCATCGGGATGAGTACGGCCTACCGCATTTCCGATGCGGCTCCGGCGCCGCGGGCGATGGAGTTCCGCCGCCGCGTGCTGCACAAGGGCGCGGCCATCGGCGAGCATCCGATCGCGCACGACGAGGTCTATTACGTGCTCTCGGGCGAGGGCGAAGTGGTATCAGACGGCAGGCGCGCGGCGCTGCGGCCGGGCATGACCGCCTATCTCTACAACGGTGCGGTGGTCGGCATCTGGCAGAGGGGCGAGGAGCCGCTCTCGCTGATCATTTCCTATCCCAATCCACCGGCAACGAAATAGCCTTCATTCCCGGTCTTGCGGCTTGACCCGCAGCACGCCTTCCTGCGCCACGCTTGCCACCAGTTCACCGCTGCGCGTGTAGATCGCACCGCGTGCGAAGCCGCGGGCGTGGCCGGACCAGGGGCTGTCCATCGTGTAGAGCAGCCAGTCATCCATCGGGGGCGTCTGGTGGAACCAGATCGCATGGTCGAGGCTGGCCCCGGAAACGCCCGGCGAGAAGAAGCCGAGGCCGTGCGGCATCAGTGCGGTGGAGACGAGTGCGAAGTCGCTGGCATAGGCGAGGATCACGCGCTGCATCACCGGATCCGAGTCCAGCGGATGGGCGAGGCGGAACCACTGGTGGCGCTGGGGCAGGTCGCCGCCGCGCACCGGCGGGCAGGGACGGATGTCGAACGAGGCGAGGCGGTCGATCAGGAACGGCGGCAATCGCTGACCCGAGGCGGCAAGCGCTTCGCGGAAATCCGGGCACTGTTCGGGCGCCGGGACGGGGGGCATCGCGACGGCGTGGGACAGGCCTTCCTCATGCCGGTGGAACGAGGCTGCCAGGTTCAGGATCGGCTTGCCGCCCTGCATGGCGACGACCCGGCGGTTGGAGAAGCTGCCACCGTCGAAATCGGGCAGGACGCGGTAGATGATCGGGCGCCCGGAATCGCCTGCGCGCAGGAAGTAGGCATGGAGCGAGTGCGCCTGCCGTTCGGGATCGACACCCCGCGCGGCGGCCGCCAGCGCCTGGGCGACCACTTGCCCGCCATAGACGCGGCCGGACTGTTCGGCCGAAGCCGGGCCTCGGAAGATGCCGGTGTCGATCTCCTCGACGGTGAGGAGGTCGCGGAGTTGCCCCACGGCGATGCGGGCGGTTTCGGTCATCGGTATTATTTTCCGTCGGGCATGCCCTGGAGCCAGTCGAGCGACTGGCGTTCGATGGACAGCAGTTCCTCGAGGGTCTGCTCGATCGCGGTCTTCTGCTGGCGCAGTTCGCCGATGCGGTCGGTGACTTTGGCGAGCAGGGTGCGGACCTGCTCGTGGTGCTCGGGATCGACTTCGTAGAGGTCGAGGAATTCCTTGATCTCGCGGATCGAGAAGCCGAGCCGCTTGCCGCGCAGGATCAGCTGCATCCGGCCCATCTCGCGCTTTGAATAGATGCGCGTGGTGCCGACGCGCTGCGGCGCGATCAGGCCCTTGTCCTCGTAGAAGCGCAAGGTGCGCATCGTCACGCCGAGTTCGGTGGCGGCTTCCTGGATGCCGAGCATGTCGCCGCCCGGCGCAGGCGCAAGCGCTCCCGCTGTCGCCTCCGCTCGGGCCTCGTCGGGAGTCAGGGCTGCTTCCGTGTGGTTCACTCGGCCTGTCCCTGAGGCTGCCCCGCGGCGCGGCGCGCGGCCTCTTCCTCGACCAGCTCCTTCTTGGAGAGCTTGCCGACGAGAGTCTTGGGCAGGCTGTCGCGGAATTCGATCTTGCTCGGCATCTCGATCTTGTTGAGCCGCTCCTTGAGGAAGGCCATCAGTGTATCCTCGTCCAGAACGTCCCCCGGGTGCAGCGCGACGAAGGCCTTGGGAGCCTGGCCGCGATAGGCGTCGGGCACGCCGATCACGATCGCCTCGTGGACCATGGGATGCTCGTAGAGCGCATCTTCGATCGTTCGCGGATAGACGTTGTACCCCCCGCACAGGATCATGTCCTTGATCCTGTCCACCAGGAACAGATAGCCGTCTTCGTCGAGATAGCCAACGTCTCCGGTGCGCAGGGCGCCGAAGATGAATGTCTTTTCCGATTCCTCGGGCCGGTTCCAGTAGCCGGACATGACCTGGGGGCCGCGCGCGCAGACTTCGCCGCGCTCGCCCTGGGGCATGACGCGGTGCGGATTGTCGGGATCGCGGATTTCCAGCACGGTGCCGGGGAAGGCGGGGCCGCAGGAATTGCTCTTCACTTCGCCTTCCAGCGGATTGCAGGCGATGATCGGGGAGGCTTCGGAGAGGCCGTAGCCCTCGACCACCTTGACGCCGGTGCGCTGTTCGAACTTCTGACGCACTTCCAGCGGCAGCGGCGCGCCGCCGGAGATGCAGACGCGCACATTGTCGAATTCGCCGTGCAGGTCCTTGTTGTTGAGCGCGGTGTAGAGCGTGGGCACGCCGAAGAACTGCGTCGGCTTCGTCCGCTTGGCGGTGGCCAGGAACGACTTCATCTCGAAGCGGGGCAGCAGGATCATCTCGGCGGCGGTGTCCACCGAGTAGTTCAGCACCGTCGTCAGCGCGAAGACGTGGAACAGCGGCAAGACCCCGAGCGTGCGCTCCTGCTGTTCCGGCATGTGGCCGACATGGGCGATCATCTGCGCCGAGTTGGCCGCGAGGTTGGCGTGGCTGAGCATCGCGCCCTTGGGGACGCCGGTGGTGCCGCCGGTATACTGGAGCACCGCAAGGTCCGAAGGCGAGCGCTCGACCGGATCGGGATCGGCGTCGCGCGCGATAAGGTCGGCATAGCGCAGGAAGCGAAGGTCGTGCGGCTCGTGCGCGATGTCCTTGCGCTTGAGCAGGCGATAGGCGCGGCCCTTGAGCTTGGGCAGGGCGTCGGCGATCGGGCACACGATCACCCGGCGCAGCGCTCCCTTGCCGACCAGCGGCTCGATCTTGGGCAGCGACAGCGCAAGGTCGGAGGCGACGATGAATTCCGCGCCGGAATCGTCGACCAGATGCGCCATCTCGCGCTCGGTATAGAGCGGATTGAAGTTCACCACGATCCCGCCGATGCGCAGGATCGCGAAATAGCAGATCACGTAATAGGGCGTGTTGGGCAGGCACAGGCCCACCCGCGTCCCCCGCTTGACGCCGAGGTCCTGGAACCCTCGCGCCGCGCGGCGGGACAGCTCGCCGATCTCCCTATAGGTCCACTTGCGGCCCATGAAGTCGATCGCCGGCCAGGTGCCGTGGGCTTCCACGGCATGATCGAGCAGGTCGGTGAGCAACCGCGGCGCGATCGGCGGCATCTCTTCCGGGTGTTGGGAGGAGGTTTCCGGGGCGGAATGGCCGCCGATCGTCGCCGCGGCGCCCATCAGAAGGCCACCCGCGCGCCGAGCGAGAACACCAGCGCCGAAGCGTCTGTCAGACGGCCATCGGTGATGATCGGCGTCTGCGCTGCCGTACCGGCATAGGCGGCGGTCACCCGGTCGATCGTGGTGTCCTTGAAGGTGATGTACGAGGCGGCCGCGTCGATCGCGATCTTCTCGCTCATGTTGTAGGTGGTGCCGGCCGAGAAGTTCCAGCGGTTGCTGTCCGGCACGCGGGCGTCGCGGTCGCCGTTCTGGGTCGGGGTTTCACCGTATTGGATGCCGCTGCGTACCGTCCACTTCGGGCTCACGTCGTAGTCGATGCCGAAGGCGTAGGAGAAGCCGTCCTTGTAGTTTTCGGGGATCGACTGGTTGATCGGCGCGCCGAGGTCGATCGCGTCGA
Source organism: Novosphingobium sp. BL-S-20 (assembly GCF_055521635.1). Lineage (NCBI taxonomy): Bacteria > Pseudomonadati > Pseudomonadota > Alphaproteobacteria > Sphingomonadales > Sphingomonadaceae > Novosphingobium > Novosphingobium sp. BL-S-20. Next base: position 536,429 of record NZ_CM145493.1, read on the forward strand.
ACTTGCTCCAGCCATAGGCCACGACCTGGGCGTTCAGGGTGAGCTGCTTGGTCGCCTTGATGCGGCCCGACATGATCGCCTGCCACGGCGTGGTGAATTCGGCGGTAGCATCGAGCGTGCGGTTCTGAGCGGCGAGCGGGCCGAGCAGTCCGTCGATGGTCAGCGTGCCCTTGAGCTTGTGCTTGACCGCCGACTTGTAGGCGACGCCGATCGAGGCCGGACCGTTGTGATACTGGGCGCCGACCGACCAGCCCACATCCCAGCCGTTGCCCTTGAGGTTCTGGTGGCCATCGGCCAGCAGCGGCGAGAGATTGGGCAGGTAGTTGCCGAGAGCGGCGTCCACGTATTCCACGTTGGCGGCGGCACCGACATAGAAGCCTTCGAAGGGCTGGAAGGCGACGCTCGGCTGGATATCGATCGTGCGCAGCTTGGTCTTGTCGGCCGAATAGCGCGCCCAGCTATCGGAATCGTAATTGGTGGTGAAGGAATAGGGCGAGGTGACGGTCAGGCCGAAGGCGAACTTGCCGGTGCCGTAGGCGATCGAGCCGGAGGGCAATACGCCCTTGTTGATCGGATTCCTGGCGACGCCGTTACCGCCGACCGGGGCCGGAGCCTGTCCGGGGCGGACGATCAGGGTGCCGTCGTCGACGACTTTGCCGCGCGGGATGATGACGCTGGCGTGGACCGAGGCTTGTCCGCCTTCGAGGCCGCCGATCGCGGCGGGGTTCCACCAGAGCGAGTCGACGCCGGTATCGGCGGCCTCACCCGAGAAAGCGCGTCCCTGCGCGCGTACCGACTGTTCCTGAAGATAGAAGGCCTGGGCATGGGCCGAACCGGCGAAGCCGAGCACGATTGCCGATGCGGTGCCCGCGAGAAGAATGCGGCCCGAAGTGCGTTTCATTTTCCTGATCTCCCAAATCATTTTCGTTCCCTGAACCTTTGTCGTTTTCCCGGTGCGCCTCAGGGGATGCGCGTCCAGGTCTGGGTCTTGCACAAGGGCCAGACGATGCAGCCCTTGAGTTTGAGACTGTCGGCCCCGGCAGGCGTTATCGTCGCCTTGTAGGTGCCGCCGTCCTCAGGGTTGTAGATCTGTCCTTCGACCCATTCGTTCCCTTTGGCCTTGAATCCGCCGACGATTTGCAGGCCCTTGATCTTGCGGGTGCGCTTGGTGGTGTCCTTGTTGTTCGCATCGCGCAGATCGGGATTGGCCTTGAGGCCGTCCGAATCGACCAGCCTTCCGCAGAGCGATTCGCCGCAGCGGCTGAGTTCCACGACGCCGTGCTTGGAAGGCGTGCGCCATTTGCCCACGACGGTATCGTTACCCGCCGCGAATGCCGGATTCATCGACACGAGACCGGCAACCAATGCCAACCCCATGGGTTTCCAATTTTTCATGAGCGACCTCTCCATCGTCTCTCCAATCGGACATCTTCTCACCGGCGGGACGGGGTCCTTAGGTGGGATGCTGATTTGTCGTAACCCAAAATTTGCTTGACGTATAGGGAAAGAATTGCACCCTTAGGGAAGAACGGTGACGCCCCCCGATGGGTGGTGGGGCGGGAAGCTCCGACGGAGAGAATGCATGAAGAGTGTCGTGATTGCGGGTTACGCCCGTTCGCCCTTCCACTTGGCCAACAAGGGCGCGCTGGCGCGGGTCCGTCCGGATGACCTTGCCGCCCAGGTGATTCGCGGCTTGATCTCCAAGACCGGCGTGGAAGCTGCCGATATCGAAGACGTTGTCGTCGGCTGCGCATTCCCGGAAGGCGAGCAGGGCTTCAACATCGCGCGCCTCGTTGGCCTGCTGGCGGACCTGCCGATCTCCGTCGGCGGCATGACCGTGAACCGTTTCTGCGGCTCCTCGATGAGCTCGATCCACTACGCCATGGGCCAGATCGCCATCGGCGCAGGCGAGGTCTTCGTCTGCGCGGGCGTCGAATCGATGAGCCGCGTGCCGATGATGGGCTTCAACCCGCTGCCCAACCCGGCGCTGGCGGCGAAGAGCGCGGCCTACATGTCGATGGGCGAAACCGCCGAGAACGTCGCTACCAAGTACCAGATTTCGCGCGCCGATCAGGAAGCGCTTGCCGTCTCCAGCCAGCACAAGGCCGCTGCCGCGCGTGACGCCGGCAAGCTGACCGACGAGATCGTGCCGATCCAGACCAAGGGCGGCCTCGTCAGCGAAGACGGCACCATTCGCGGCGAAACCACCGCCGAGGGCCTTGCCGGCCTGAAGCCCGCGTTCGACGCGGCCGGTTCGGTGACTGCCGGCACCTCCTCGCCGCTGACCGACGGCGCCAGCGCCGTGCTCGTCACCACCGAGGAATATGCCCGCGCCCACGGCCTGCCGATCCTCGCCCGCATCAAGTCGGTGGCGATTTCGGGCTGTGCGCCGGAAACCATGGGCCTTGGCCCGATCCTCTCCAGCCAGAAGGCGCTTGAGCGCGCGGGCATCGCCGCCACTGATCTCGACGTGGTGGAACTGAACGAAGCCTTCGCCTCGCAGGCACTGGCCTGCATCAAGGACCTTGGCCTCGACACTGCCAAGGTGAATATCGACGGCGGCGCGATTGCCATCGGCCACCCGCTGGGCGCCACCGGCGCGCGCATCGTCGGCAAGGCGGCTTCGCTGCTGAAGCGCGAAGGCGGCAAGTACGCGCTCGCCAGCCAGTGCATCGGCGGCGGTCAGGGCATCGCCACGATCCTGGAGTCGGTTGAATGAGCGACACCATCAAGAAAGTCTGTGTGATCGGCGCCGGCACCATGGGTGCCGGGATCGCCGCTCAGGTCGCCAACGCCGGTGTGCCGGTGCTGCTGCTCGACATCGTTCCCAAGGACGCGACCAATCGTAACGTGGTAGCCGAGGGCGCCGTGGCGAAGATGCTCAAGACCGAGCCTGCGCCGTTCATGAGCAAGTCCGCCGCCAAGCTGGTCGAGACCGGCAACATCGAAGACCACCTGGACAAGATCGCCGAGTGCGACTGGGTGATCGAGGCGGTGATCGAGCGTCTCGACATCAAGCAAGGCCTCTACGCCAAGATCGAGGCGGTGAAGCGCGACGGCACCGCCGTTTCGTCGAACACTTCGACGATCCCGCTCGCCAATCTGGTCGAAGGGCGTTCGGACGCGTTCAAGCGCGACTTCCTGATCACGCATTTCTTCAACCCGCCGCGCTACATGCGCCTGCTGGAGATCGTCACCGGCCCCGCGACCGACACGGCGGTCGCCGCCAAGGTCGAGCAGTTCGCGGACGTGTCGCTCGGCAAGACGGTGGTCAAGGCCAAGGATACGCCGGGCTTCATCGCCAACCGTATCGGCACCTACTGGATCCAGCTTGGCCTTAACGCCGCGTTCGACATGGGGATCACCGTCGAACTGGCCGACGCCATTGCCGGAAAACCGATGGGCGTGCCCAAGACCGGCATCTTCGGCCTTGTCGATCTGGTCGGCATCGACCTGATGCCGCACTTGCAGGCCAGCCTCACCTCGACGCTGCCCGCAGGCGACCTCTATCACGGCATCGCCCGCGACATTCCGCTGATCAACAAGATGATCGGTGAGGGTTACACCGGCCGCAAGGGCAAGGGTGGTTTCTACCGTCTCAACAAGGAAGCGGGCCGCCGTAAGGAAACCATCGACCTCCAGACCGGCGAATACCGTCCGACCCTCACCGCACAGGGCCCGCGCGGCGCCGCTGCCAAGGGCGACCTCAAGGCGCTGGTCGAAAGCAAGGGCGACATCGGCGCCTACGCCTGGGCCGTGCTCGGCGCCACGCTGGCCTATGCTGCCAGCCTCGTACCCTCGGCCGCCGATGATGTGGTCGCCGTCGATGATGCGATGAAGCTGGGCTACAACTGGAAGGCCGGCCCGTTCGAGATGATCGACAAGCTCGGCGCAAAGTACCTTGCCGAACGCCTCGCCGCCGAAGGCAAGGCCGTGCCGGAGATCCTGACCGTGGCGGGAGACCGCACGTTCTACCGGATCGAGAACGGCAAGCGCCAGTTCCTCGGCCTCGACGGCGAATACCGCGACGTCGTCCGCCCCGAAGGCGTGATGCGCCTTGCCGACGTGAAGCTTTCGTCCAAGCCGATCCTCAAGAACGCTTCGGCGGCGCTCTGGGACATTGGCGACGGCGTCGTCTGCCTTGAATTCACCGGCAAGATGAACGCGCTCGACGGCGAAGTCATGAAGCTGATCGGGCAGGCCATCCCGCTAGTGGCGGCGCAGTACAAGGCGCTCGTCGTCTACAACGATGCCGATACCTTCTCGGCCGGTGCCAACCTCGGCCTCGCACTCTTCGCGGTGAACATCGCGGCGTGGAGCGAGATCGAGAAGCTCGTTGCCGGTGGCCAGCTCGCCTACAAGGGCCTGAAGTACGCCCCGTTCCCCGTCGTCGGCGCGCCTGCCGGCATGGCGCTGGGCGGCGGCTGCGAGATCCTGCTGCACTGCGACGCGATCCAGGCCCATGCCGAACTCTACTGCGGCCTTGTGGAATGCGGCGTCGGCCTCGTTCCGGGCTGGGGCGGAAATGGCGAGATGATCGACCGCTGGCGCAAGGCGCCCGGCATGCCCAAGGGCCCGATGCCGGCGGTGGCCAAGGTGTTCGAGATGGTCTCGACCGCGCAGGTCTCCAAGTCTGCCCAGCAGGCGCGCGAGATGATGATCCTGCGCAAGGACGACGGCATCTCGATGAACCGCGATCGCCTGCTCTACGACGCCAAGCAGAAGGCGCTGTCGCTGGTGGAAGGCTACACCCCGCCCGAAGCGCCCGAGTTCAAGCTGCCCGGCGCAGGTGGCCGCACCGCGCTTGGCCTTGCGGTGGAAGGCTTCCACAAGCGCGGCATGGCGACCGACTACGACGTGGTCGTCTCCGGTGTGCTGGCCGATGTGCTGACCGGCGGCGAGTTCGACCTCGTCGACACGGTGAGCGAGGGCGAACTGCTCAAGCTGGAACGCGATGCCTTCATGGGCCGCCTGCGCGACGACCGCTCGGTCGCCCGCGTTGAGCACATGCTCGAAACCGGCAAGCCGCTTCGCAACTGATAAAGTATGAATGCGCGCCCGTCGGTGATCCGGCGGCGCGCGCGAGGAGAGTGACATGCAAGTCTACGAAGCGCCCCTGCGCGACATGAAGTTCGTGCTCCACGAACTCCACAACGACGACGGCTTCGGCAATCTCGAAGCTCTGGCCGAATTCACGCCCGACCTTGTCGACGCGGTGCTGGAAGAGGCCGCCAAGGTGGCGCAGGAAGTGCTGCTGCCCCTGAACCGCAGCGGCGACATCGAGGGCTGCACGCTGGAAAACGGCGTGGTCCGCACCCCCAAGGGCTTCAAGGAAGCCTACGACATGTTCCGCGAAGGCGGCTGGTGCGCGCTGGCCTCCGACCCCGAGTGGGGCGGGCAGGGCCTGCCCGAAGCGCTGAACAAGTTGACCGAGGAGATGATCTGCTCCTCCAACCTGTCGTTCAGCCTCTACCCCGGCCTCACCCACGGCGCGACCACCGCGATCGAAGGCTATGCCAGCGACTCGCTGAAGCAGGCCTACCTGCCCAAGATGGTCGAGGGCACCTGGTCGGGCACGATGTGCCTTACCGAACCGCACTGCGGCACCGATCTGGGCATGCTGCGCACCAAGGCCGTTCCTCAGGGTGACGACAGCTACAAGATCTCCGGCGCGAAGATCTTCATCTCGGCCGGCGAACACGACCTGACCGAGAACATCATCCACCTCGTCCTCGCGCGGCTTCCCGATGCGCCGGAGGGCGTGAAGGGGATCAGCCTGTTCCTGGTGCCGAAGTACCTGCCCAAGGAAGACGGCACGCCCGGCCCGTCCAACGGCGTTTCGGTCGCCGCGATCGAGCACAAGATGGGCCTCAAGGCCTCCGCCACCTGCCAGCTCAACTTCGACGATTCGGTCGGCTGGCTGGTCGGCACCGCGAACAAGGGCATGGAAGCCATGTTCAAGATGATGAACACCGAACGCGTTTCGGTGGGCATCCAGGGCCTCGGCGTGGGTGAAGCGGCCTATCAGTCGGCCGTGTGGTACGCCAAGGAGCGCGTGCAGGGCCGCTCGCTTTCGGGCGTGAAGAACCCCAAGGGCCCGGCCGATCCGATCATCGTCCACCCCGACGTGCGCCGCATGCTGATGACCGCGCGCGCCTATAACGAAGGCAGCCGCGCCGTTGGCGCCTGGGTCAGCCGCGCGCTCGATGCCGAAAAGCACGCCACCGATCCGGCCGTGAAGGCCCGCGCGGAAGACTTCATCGCGCTGATGACCCCGGTGGTGAAGGCGCTCTTCACCGATTGCGGTTATGAAAGCGCGAACCTGGCCGTGCAGGTCTACGGCGGCCACGGCTACATTGCCGAAAGCGGCGTGGAACAGTTCGTGCGCGATGCCCGCATCGCCATGATCTACGAAGGCACCAACGGCATTCAGGCGCTCGATCTTGTCGGCCGTAAGATGCCTGCGCATGCCGGCCGCTATCTCCGCTCGTTCTTCCACCCCGTTTCGGACTTCATCGAGGCGAACAAGGCGGACGAGACTTTTGGCAAGATGATCGAAGGGCTGGAAAAGGCCTTCGGCGCGCTTCAGCTCTCCACCGGCACGATTGCCCAGAAGGGCATGAAGGATCCCGAGGAAGCGGGCGCTGCCGCCACTGACTACCTGCGCTTGCTCGGCCTCGTCGCGATGGGCTACACGTTCGCCAAGGCGGCGCTGATCGCCAAGGCCAGGCTGGATGAAGGCACCGAGGACGCCGCGTTCTACACCGCCAAGATCGGCACCGCGCGGTTCTTCTTCGACCGTCTGCTGCCGCAGGCGACCGCCGCGTTCCTGGCGATCAAGTCGGGCAAGGCCTCGATGATGGCGCTGGACGTCGAGATGTTCTGAAGCTCCGTTTCAGACACTCGATGAACGGGGGCGGGCGCCGGGCGCCTGCCCCCGTTCTCGTATCAGGCCGCCCCGACCCAGACGATCCAGCCTACCAGCCACGCCGTGACGATACAGGCGATCAGCCGCCAGACCGGCGCCTTCACCAGCCCGTCGGCGCTGGCTGGAAGCGGCTTCGACCCGGTAATCATCGGCACGATCAGGTTCTCTCGTTTGATGACACGGTAGTAGACGATCGCCGCAAGGTGCAGCGCGATCATCGCCAGGATCAGGTAGAACACCGCGCCGTGCAGTTCCGTCGCCTGGCCAGCCGTCGTCGAGGAGACGAGGTGGTTCAGCGGCCCGGTGGTGCCGTCGTCCGGATCGCCCGCTACAAGTCCAAGTGCCACTTGCAGTGCCATCAGGCCGAGTAGCGCGAGCACGCTCCAGCCACCTGCCGGATTGTGGCCGACCGAAGGTTCCTCGCTCGGCGAGCGCAAATGCGCAAAGACCGTGCCCGGTCCCCGCACGAAGGACGAGAACCGCGCGGTCGAACCACCGACGAAGCCCCAGAGCACGCGGATCACCAGCAGTTGCATCAGCACCGTGCCGATGCTGGTATGCCAGCCCATCTCGCCGTTTTCGGCGGTCCACCAGAGCGCCGGGATCAGCGCCGCGAAGCTCCAGTGGATGACGCGGACCGGCCAATCCCACAGCGGGGTGCGGACGGTCTCCACACCCCTCGCGGAAGTCACTGTTTCTTCTCGCGGAAGCTGTCGTGGCAGCCCTTGCAGGCGCCGCCGATCTCGCCCATCGCCGCGGTCGCCGCCTTGGCGTCCTTGGCATCGGCGGCCGACTTCAATGCTCCGGCGGCTGTGGCCAGCTTGTTGGCGGCGGTCTTGAACTCGGCGGGCTTTTCCCAGATCGCGGGGAGCGCCTCGGTCTTTTCGCCCGATTCCTTGCCGCTGCCCTTGGGGAACAGGCCGACGATCTTCCCGGCGTCGGTCTGGATCGAGGTTGCCGCTGCGGAAACGGCGGCGAACTCGGGCGTTCCGGCTTCTAGCGCCGATTTGGCGGCCTTGTTCGCCTTGCCGATCGCCTTGAAATTGGCCTTGCGAGCCTCGATCGTCGCGGCAACGTCCACGGTCTCGCCGGAGGCGTTGGTGGCCGTTGCGGCGGGTTCGGAGCCCTTGCAGCCGGTCATGGCGGTGGCGAGAGCGATTGCGGTGAGAGTCGTCGTCAGGATGGTCTTCGATGCCATGTCGCTGCTCCTGGCAGTTGTCTTGCGAGCGGGAGGCCGTCCATTTTGCCCGTCGGCCTTGTTCCCAAGCGCTTGATAACCGCTGTTGTTGCCATGCAGCGAATGGTTTTTGATGCTTACCCGAAAACAACCCCGTCCATCAGCTTGCGGGCGGTGCGAAGGAGGGCGGCGCTTTTGACGGCGCCGCCCTCGTCCGTGTCGAGGACACAGGACATCTCGCCGGTCGGATGTTCGACCGACAGCGTCTTGCGGCGACCCTCGGGGATACTTGCGACTTCGGCGGCGGGCGAGCCTTCGATCAGGCAGGCGGTCGCCACCGAGACCGCGCCTAGCACGCCGATCGTGGCATGGGCACGGTGGGGAATGAAACTGCGCACGGTCACGGCGCCGCCATGCTTCGGCGGGGCGACCAGCATCATCTTGGGGACCGACTTGTCCTTGACGTCGCCGAGGTTCATCCGCTCGCCCACGGCAAGGCGGATGGCCTCGATCTTCGCCTTGAGTTCGGTATTGGCATCCAGGCTCTCGCGGTCCTCGTAGCCGGTGACGCCGACATCCTCGGCCTTCATGACGACGCAGGGCATGCCGTTGTCGATCAGGGTCACGCGCACGCCGTTCACTTCGTCGACCGGGTTGCCGCTGGGCAGCAGCGAACCACAGGAGGAACCGGCAGTGTCGCGGAATTCGAGCGGGATCGGAGCATGGGTCCCCGGCACGCCGTCGATCGCCGCCTCGCCCTTGTAGGAGACCGCTCCGCCCGGTGTCTGCACGGTGGCGACGGCGACCTGGCCGGTGTTCTCCATGAAGATGGCGACCGGGGTTTCCTCGCCCTTGGCCGCAATCAGCCCACGCTCGATGGCGAAGGGGCCGATCCCGGCGAGGATATTGCCGCAGTTCTGCTGGTCGCTGACGAGCGCCTGATCGACGAAGACCTGCAGGAACAGGTAGTCGACATCGATGCCCTCACGCTCGGATTTGCTGACAACCGCGACCTTGCTGGTCAGTGGGTCGGCGCCGCCCATGCCGTCGATCTGGCGCGGGTCAGGCGAGCCCATGATGGAAAGCAGGAAGGCATCGCGCGCGGCGGTATCGGCTGGGAGGTCTTCCTTCAGGAAATAGCCGCCCTTGGAAGTGCCGCCGCGCATCCACATGCAGCGTACGCCGGTCTGGTTCGCGTCGGTGGCACTCATTGAAATTCTCCTTTTCCCGCATCCTTTGTGCTGCCGCAGCGCCTGTGAAGGGGGAAAGAGAAACTTTGGAACTGCCATAGGATTTGGCTAAGAGTGATTCCATGGACATCTGGAATTTCAACCTCCGGCACTTGCGCGCGGTCGCTAAGATCGCCGAACTGGGGACGGTGAACGCGGCGGCTCTGGCCGTAAACCTCAGCCAGCCTGCGATAACACAGGCGTTGAGTCGGCTTGAGGCGATGATCGGTTTGCCGCTGTTCGAGCGTCGCCACGATGGGATGATTCCGACACGCGCCGGAGAAATCCTGGCGCCGCGCATCGGTGCCGCGCTGTCGCATATCCAGAGTCCGCATATCACCATGTCGCGCCTCCGCGCCTTGCTCGCGCTGGCCGAGACGGGGAGCTATGCCGGGGCCGGGCAGGAGACCGGGCTGTCGCTGCCCTCGATCCACCGCGCGGTCAACGATCTGGCGCTGGCGCTGCGCCGTCCGCTGGTGGCGCGGCAGGGCAAGTTCGTCATCACCACCGAGGCGGGAACCCAGCTTGCCCGCGAGTTCAGGCTGGCGAAAGTCGAGCTGGAGGCGGGGCTTTCCGAAGTCGAGGCGCTTCGCGGGCTGGAGACGCGGCGGATCGCCATCGGCGCCATGCCGCTCTCCCGTGCGCGCATCCTGCCTGCCGCCGTGGCGCGGTTCCTGTCGCGGCGGCCCAAGGTCAAGCTCACCATCGTCGAGGGATCGCGCGCCGAACTCGTCGAGCCGCTGCGCAACGGCACGCTCGACCTCATGGTCGGCGCTTTGCGCGAGCCGCTGGTGGAGGGCGACCTGATCCAGCATCCGCTCTTCGAGGACCGTCCGGCGGTCTATGGCCGCAAGGGGCATCCCCTGGAGGGCACGAATCCCGGTGCTGCCGAAGTCGCGCGTTATCCCTTCACCCTGCCGCCGCGCGGCACGCCGCTGCGTGACAGTTTCGAGCGCTATTTTCTGGCCCACGATGTGCCGCTTCCGGAAGTGCCGGTCGAATCGGGTTCGGTGATGATGATCCGGCAGGTGATGATGGGCGGCGATTTTCTCACCGTGCTGTCGCCCGATCAGGTGACGGTCGAGGTGGAAGCGGGGTGGCTCTGCGAGCTATCGCGTCTCCCGGCGGAATTCACCCGCCATATCGGCATGACGACCCGCGCCTCGCTGCGTCCGACCGAAGTGCAGAGCGAGTTCTTTGCCGATCTAGAATGGGCGGCGCGTGAGGTTTCGCGGTAGAGGTTTTGGCTTTGGCTTTGCCGCTTTCCGCGACGTCATCCTGAACTTGTTTCAGGATCCATTCTGCCGATTGCACGGCGGTTTCGGCGGCGAAATGGATCCTGAAACAAGTTCAGGATGACGGGCGTTTGGTGAGGGGTTGTCCATCCACTCTTTACACTAAGCTTATAGCTTCCGGGCGGTTCCAATTGGCGGATTTCGGGCAATCGGGGCAAACTGGAAACATGAACAGGTCTATTGCCCTTATCGGGTTCGGAGAGGCCGGATCGACGTTTGCGGGAGCTGGGGACTGGGCCGGACAAGCTCGTGCCTTCGATATCCTTCCGGAACGCCGTGACGTCATGACCGAGCTCGGCATCACCGCCTGCGACAGCGTGGCGCAGGCGCTTGCGGGTGCCTCGCTGGTGCTTTCGCTCGTTACCGCAGATGCTGCGCCTAAAGTGGCAGAAGAGGTCGCGCTGCTCTTGGGCGAAGGCGCGTTGTTCTGCGACATGAACTCCGTCGCACCCGGCACCAAGCGCGCCGCCGCCAAGGCCGTCGCAAAGGGCAAGGGCCGCTATGTCGATGTTGCCGTGCTCGCGCCGGTGAACCCCGCGCGGATGAAGGTTCCCTTGCTGGTTTCCGGCCCCGATGCCGCGGAGGCCGAAGCGGCGCTGACGGCGGTGGGCTTCACCAATGTGCGTGTCGTCGGCGATGCGGTGGGCCGGGCTTCGGCGATCAAGCTGGTGCGCTCGGTCATGGTCAAGGGGCTTGAGGCGCTGACCGCCGAGATGATGATGGCCGCCCATGCCGAAGGCGTGGCGGACGAGGTGCTGTCCTCGCTCGACGCCAGTGAGAAGACCATTCCCTGGGCGACCCGCGCGGACTACAATCTCGACCGTATGCTGGTCCACGGCCGCCGCCGCGCCGCCGAGATGGACGAGGCTGCGGAAATGCTGCGTTCGCTGGGCATTCCGCCGCTGATGACCGAAAATACGGTCGCCTGGCAGCAGGCGCTGGGCGCGCTGGGCTTGGTGCCGCCGCCCGAAGGATTCGAAGCCAAGCTTGCGGCAGCCGTCGCGGCGCGCGTACTCAAGGGAGAGAATTGAGCATGTCGCTCATCATCGACTGTCACGGACATTATACCGTCCTGCCCAAGGCGCACGACGCCTGGCGCGAAGCCCAGATCGCCGCATTCAAGGCCGGCGAAGCCGCGCCGCCCTACCCGGAAATCTCGGACGCCGAGATCCGCCAGACCATTGAGGACAACCAGCTTCGCCTTATCAAGGAACGCGGCGCCGACCTTACGGTGTTCAGCCCGCGTGCCAGCGCCATGGCGCACCATGTCGGCGATTCTGCGGTGTCCGAGGCATGGGCGGTCCACTGCAACAATCTTATCGCCCGCGTGGTGAACATGTTCCCCGAGACTTTCGTGGGCGTGTGCATGTTGCCGCAGAGCCCCAAGGTGGACCTTTCCGCCTCGGTGAAGGAACTGCGCCGCTGCGTCGAGGAACTGGGCTTCATCGGCTGCAACCTCAACCCCGATCCGGGCGGCGGCCACTTCGAGCATCCGCCGCTGACCGACGAATACTGGTTCCCGATCTACGAGGCGATGAGCGAGCTGGACGTTCCGGCGATGATCCACGTTTCGGGTTCGTGCAACCCGGCGATGCATGCCACCGGCGGCTTCTACATCGCGGCGGACACCGTGGCCTTCATGCAGCTGATGCAGGGCGATCTCTTCGCGAAGTTCCCCAAGCTGCGCTTCATCATCCCGCACGGCGGCGGCGCGGTGCCGTACCACTGGGGCCGCTATCGCGGTCTGGCGGACATGCTGAAGAAGCCTTCGCTTGACGACTACATCATGAACAACGTGTTCTTCGACACTTGCGTCTATCACCAGCCGGGCGTGAACCTGCTGGCCGACGTGATCGACAACAAGAACATCCTGTTCGGTTCCGAAATGGTCGGCGCGGTGCGCGGGATCGACCCGCAGACCGGCTTCTACTTCGACGACACCAAGCGCTATGTCGACGCGCTCGACATTTCCGATGAGGAGCGCCACGCGATCTTCGAAGGCAATGTGCGCAAGGTCTTCCCGCGCCTTGACGCCAAGCTCAAGGAACGCGGCCTGTGACGAACAAGAACCCTTGCGAGAACGCGGGCGGTCCGATCGACATCCACGCCTACCTCGGTGAGTTCGACGATATTCCCGGCACGCGCGTCTACACCGCAAAGCGCGCACGGCAGGGCTATCACCTGAACCAGTTCGCGATGAGCCTGATGAAGGCCGAAAACCGCGAGCGCTGGAAGGCGGACGAGCGTGCCTATCTCGACGAATGGCCGATGACCGAGGACCAGAAGCAGGGCGTTCTCGCCCGCGACTACAACCGCCTGCTGGACCTTGGCGGCAATATCTACTTCCTCGCCAAGGTCTTCTCGACCGATGGCCTGAGCTTCCTTCAGGCCGTCTCGACGATGACCGGCATGAAACTGGAAGACTATCAGGCGATGATGATCGCCGGGGGACGCTCGCCCGAGGGCCAGCGCTCCATTAAGGAGCACCGCTGAGATGGCCCGCATTACGCACGGCATCGCCTGCAGCCACATCCCGGCGCTGGGCGTCGCGTCCGACTTCGACAAGTGGGAAGATCCCTACTGGAAGCCGATCCAGCAAGGCTTCGCGCCTACCCAGAAGTGGGAAGCGGAGAACCTGCCGGACGTCGTGATCCTGGTCTACAACGACCATGCCTCGGCCTTCGACATGAAGATCATCCCGACCTTCGCGATCGGCTGCGGCGAAAGCTACAAGCCGGCGGACGAGGGCTGGGGCCCGCGCGAAGTGCCCGACGTGGAAGGCCATCCGGACCTTGCCTGGCACATCGCCCAGAGCCTGATCCTCGACGAGTTCGACATGACCATCATCAACGAGATGGATGTCGATCACGGCCTTACCGTTCCGCTGTCGATGATCTTCGGCAAGCCCGCCAAGTGGCCGGTGAAGGTGATCCCGCTGGCGGTCAACGTCGTCACCTATCCGCCGCCGTCGGGCAACCGCTGCTGGGCACTGGGCGAGGCGATCGCGCGCGCCGTGGAAAGCTTCCCGGAAGACCTCAACGTGCAGGTCTGGGGCACCGGCGGCATGAGCCACCAGCTTCAGGGTCCGCGCGCGGGCCTGATCAATGCCGAGTGGGACAACATGTTCCTCGACAAGCTGTCGGGTGATACGCAGGAACTGCGGTGCATTCCGCATATCGAATACCTGCGCGAAACCGGCAGCGAAGGCATCGAGATGGTCATGTGGCTGATCATGCGCGGCGCGCTGGGCAAGGAAACGCGCGAACTGCTGCGTTTCTACCACGTGCCCGCCAGCAACACGGCGGTCGGCCATATCGTGCTGGAGCCGGTGAACGGCGATGTACCGCCCTCGGCCACCGTCGAAGGCGCGGCCACTCAAGAACAGATCGACTGATCGATTCCGCGTGCCGGTGGTTGACGCCGGCACGCCCTTTGTCTTTGACAGACACCCCAAGGAGATTTCCATGCGTATTGCCCTAGTCGGCGCCGGCGCTTTCGGTGAAAAGCACCTCGACGGCCTCAAGAACATCGACGGCGTAGAGATCGCCTCGGTCATTTCGCGCAATGCCGACCAGGCTGCCGAAGTCGCCGCCAAGTACGGCGCGCCGCACTCCGGCACCGATCTGGCCGAAGTGCTGGCCATGCCCGATGTCGATGCCGTGATCCTCTGCACCCCCACGCAGATGCACGCCGAACAGGCCATCGCCTGCATGAACGCCGGCAAGCACGTTCAGGTCGAGATTCCGCTGTCGGACAGCTGGGCCGATGCCGAAGCCGTGGTGGCGAAGCAGCAGGAAACGGGCCTGGTCTGCATGGTCGGCCACACCCGCCGCTTCAATCCTTCGCACCAGTACGTGCACAACAAGATCACCGCGGGTGAGTTCAACGTCCAGCAGATGGACGTGCAGACCTACTTCTTCCGCCGCAAGAACATGAACGCCAAGGGCCAGCCGCGCTCGTGGACGGACCACCTGCTGTGGCACCACGCCGCGCACACGATCGACCTCTTCGCCTACCAGTCGGGCAAGATCGTCGCCGCCAACGTGCTGCAGGGCCCGAAGCATCCGGAACTGGGCATCGCCATGGACATGTCGATCCAGCTGAAGGCAGAGACCGGCGCTATCTGCACGCTCTCGCTCTCGTTCAACAACAACGGTCCGCTCGGCACTTTCTTCCGCTACATCGGCGACAGCGAGACTTACATCGCGCGTTACGACGATCTGGTGAACGGCCGTGAAGAGGCCATCGACCTCACCGGCGTCACCGTGTCGAACAACGGCATCGAACTGCAGGACCGCGAATTCGTCGCCGCCATCCGCGAAGGGCGTGAGCCCAACTCGTCGGTCGGCAAGGTGCTCGATTGCTACCGCGTGATCGGCGAACTGGCCGAGAGCCTCGAAGCGCAGGACGGCTGGTCCTGATGACGAAGCGCCTCCTCGCGGGCCGTCAGGTCCACTCCGTCGGTCTCGGCTGCATGAATGTGGCCTGGGCCTACGGCAATCCGCCGTCTCGCGAGGAGGCGGCCCGCCTGTTCTGCCACGCGCTGGACGCGGGCTGCGATCACTTCGACACCGCCAACATCTACGGAATGGGGCTCAGCGAAGAGATCCTCGGCGAAGCCATCATGGACCGGCGGGGCGAGTTCCTGCTGGCCTCCAAGACCGGCATCCTGATCGACGGCGCCCGCCGTGGCATCGACTGCGCGCCGGAAAGCATCACCGCTTCGCTTGACGCCAGCCTGAAGCGGCTCGGCACCGATCACATCGATCTGTTCTACATGCACCGCTTCGATCCGAAGGTGCCGATTGCCGACTCGGTGGGCGCCATGGTGCGCGCGATCGAGGCGGGCAAGATCGGCGCCTATGGCGTGTCCGAATGGTCCACCGCCCATATCCGCGAGGCCCACGCAGTGCATCCGGTGGCGGCAGTGCAGACCGAATATTCGCTCTGGACCCGCAACGTGGAACTGGGTGTGCTGGACGCCACGCGTGACCTCGGGATCGCGCTCGTCGCTTTCTCGCCGGTCGCGCGCGGGGCGCTGGGCGGTGAGCTGAGCGATGTGAACACGCTCACCGAAAAGGACCTGCGCCGCAATTTCCCGCGCTTCATGGGCGAGAACTGGACGCACAACCTCGCGCTGATCGAGGCGTTCAACGCGCTGGCGGCCTCGGTTCAGGCAACCCCGGCGCAGCTTGCTCTGGCCTGGGTTCTGGCGCAGGGCGAGCATGTCCATGCGATTCCGGGGACCCGCTCGATCCCGCACTTCGACCAGAATCATGCCGCCGCCGCGCTGAAAATCGATGCTGGCGTGTTGGAAAAGGCGGGTGCGCTGATGAACCAGCAGACCATTGCGGGACATCGTTACCCGGACACGATCAAGCCGACAATCGACACCGAGGACTACGTCTGACCCGGTGACGGAACCAACGGTCTCGGGGGCGGTTCTGAGGGCATGGACGATGCCCGAACTGCCCCCGAACCCTCCGACGAACTGGCGCACGACGATCCCGAACGCCGGGAAAGCGACCGCGAGATCGAGCGGGACGAGGCCGGTCTTACCCGCCACGAACGCGGGCAGATCAAGGACAACCTGCGGCTTTCCGCCCGCACCGTCTTCTCGGTTATCCGGCGCGAGGGCGAGGAAGAACTGCACCGTCCGGCGATGTCGCTCTGGTGGTCGGGCATTGCCGCCGGGATCGGCATCTCCACTTCGGTCTTCGCGCAGGGCCTGCTGCACAATGCATTCGAACGTCATCCTCAAGGCAATCTGATCGCCGCTTTCGGCTATGCCATGGGCTTCGTGCTGGTGGTGCTTTCGCGCCTGCAACTCTTCACCGAAAACACGCTGACCGCGGTGCTGCCGCTGCTGGCCGGGCCGAACGGGGAGCGGCTGTGGCGCACGGCACGGCTATGGGGTGTGGTTCTGGCGGCGAACCTCGTCGGTACGTTTCTCACGGCCCTGTTGCTGGACCTTCTGGTCGATCCCGCGCACCCGACCTTGGCCGGAATGCTCGCCGTTTCGCGAAAGGCGGCGGAGGCGAGCGGCACGGCGGCCCTGCTCGACGGCATTCCGGCGGGCTTCTTCATCGCCGCTTTCGTCTGGATGCTGCCGAGTTCCAAGGGATTCGAAATCTTCGTGGTCGCGCTGTTCACATGGCTGATCGCGGCGGGCGGCTTTACCCATGTGGTGGCCGGGTCCACCGAGATGTTCCTGCTGGCCTTTCACGGCGAAATGGCGATGACGGAAGCCTTCACTCTGCATCTTTTGCCGACGCTGCTCGGCAATGTGCTGGGCGGCACCGGGCTGTTCGCGCTTCTGGCCTATGCGCAGATCAAGGCGGAAATCTGAATGACCGGGACGGCATGCTGGGCTAGGACGGCCGTATGAACGGCGCCAGAAAGATCATCGTTTCCCGCAGCCATTACGGCGCAGGGCCGGACCAGGCGGAGGGTCTCGCCGTCGCGGTCGAAGCACCCATCGCCATCGAAACCAACGGCATCGCCTATGCCGTGATGATGGCCACCCCTATCGAGATCGAGGATTTCGTCACCGGCTTCCTCATGGCCGAAGGGCTGGCGACGGCGGGGGAGATTGGCGAAGTCGCCGTCCATCCGGTCGAGAATGGCGAATGGGGCAGCGGCTATGTCGCCCGTGTGAACCTCCCGCCCGAGCGTCTCTCGCTGATCGTCGAACGCGCGCGCAGGCGGACGGGTGACAGTTCCTGCGGCATCTGCGGGATCGAGGGCGTAGAAGCCGCCTTGCGCCCCCTGCCACCTCTCTCACGCCAAAGCGCGGCCACGCCCGAGACGATCCGGCGCGGCCTCGATGCCATGGGCGGCAAGCAGCGATTGGGCCGCGAAACCCGCGCCACCCACGCTGCTGCATTCTGCAACGAAGAGGGCATGTTGCTGGCGATCCGCGAGGACGTCGGCCGCCACAACGCGCTCGACAAGCTGATTGGTGCGCTGGCCCGCAGCAGTATCGATCCGGCGCAGGGCTTCGTCGTCATGACCTCGCGCTGCTCCTATGAACTGGTCGAGAAGACCGTGCGCGCAGGTATTCCGCTGCTGGTGACGATCTCCGCCCCCACCGATCTGGCGGTGCGCCGGGCACAGGCGGCGGGGCTTTCGCTCTGCGTCGTGGCGCGCGACGATGCCATGCTGATGGTGGGCGCTGCCCAGCCTTCCGACAAAGAGGCCATGCCGCTCGTCGAACCGTAAAGCGGGCGGTTCCTGTTTCGCTTGTAGTTTTTTCGGCCCGACCTAGATTTGGCTGAGACGACTACTTTCGAAGGACGGGATTTTCCTAGATGGCTACGACGACCGATCAGGCGACCTCAGGCGAACTGAAGCTGACGCCTCCCGATCCGGTGCCGGTGGTGCAGCCTGAAAAGGCCGCCGGTCTCGTGCCGGTGGGGGATGAGCAGAAGTCCAAGCTGCAAGTGCGCGTCGATGAATTCGTCGACGATCTTGTCACGCAGGACGTGAATTCGCCCGAGTTCGGCCGCCGCGTCGACCAGATCACCAACATGGGCCGCAAGGAAATTGCCGAAGCGTCGGGCCAGTCCAACCGCTTCCTCGACCGCCCGGTGCGCGCGATGGACAAGGATGCCGGCGTCGGCGCCGACCTTGCCGAACTGCGCCGCACGGTGGAAGACCTCGACCCCTCGACCAAGGGCGACCTGCTCTCGCGGCGCAAGATCTTCGGGATCATCCCGATGGGCAACAAGCTGCGCAACTACTTCGACGGGTACCAGAGCGCGCAGGGCCACATCAGCGCGATCCTTGCCCGCCTGCAGGGCGGCAAGGACGAACTGCTGATGGACAACGCCTCCATCGATGTGGAGCGCCAGAATCTTTGGGCGGCCATGGGCAAGCTCGAACAGATGATCTTCATGTCGAAGGCGCTGGACGAGACGCTCGAGCAGAAGGCCAACGACCTCGACCATACCGACCCCGCCAAGGCCAAGGCCGTGCGCGAGTCTGCGCTGTTCTACGTGCGCCAGCGCACGCAGGACCTGCTGACCCAGATGGCGGTTTCGGTGCAGGGCTACCTCGCGCTCGATCTGGTCAAGAAGAACAATGTCGAACTGATCAAGGGTGTGGACCGTGCCTCCACCACCACGGTCGGCGCGCTGCGCACGGCGGTGACGGTGGCGCAGGCGATGGCCAACCAGAAGCTGGTGCTGGACCAGATCACCGCGCTCAACACCACCACCGCGCGGATCATCGATGGCACCGGCCAGATGCTGAAGGACAACACCGCCCGCATCCACGAACAGGCATCGAACTCGACGATCCCGCTGGAAACGCTCAGCCGCGCGTTCCAGAACATCTATGACACGATGGATTCGATCGACACTTTCAAGATGCAGGCGCTCGATTCGATGAAGCAGACGGTGCAGTCGCTGGAAGGCGAGGTCACCAAGTCCAAGGCCTATATCGCCCGCGCACAGGGGCAGGCCGAAGGTGCCTCATCGGGCGATACCAAGGCCGCCAAGGCGCTGCTGGAGGCGCTGGACTGAGCCTGATAGATTAGCACCATGTCCGAACCCTCTTCGCGCGCGGTTTCCACGCGCAATGCCATGAACCAGGAGATCATCCGCGCTGCCCGCCGCCAGCGGGCCGCGCGGCTCTACAACGCGCGCAAGGAACGCTGGGCGTTCCGCTGGCGGCGCATCCGTCGGGCGTTTCTGGCCGTGGCGGGCATCTTCATCGTCGCGCTGACCGCCGGGCTGATTCTCGGCGGCCTGTCCTTTGCGACCACGGTGCTGACCACGCTGCTGGCTTTCGTGGTGTTCTGCGTGCTCTCCATCTACCCCTCAAGCCCGCGCCTGGGCGTTGGGGACCTTGGCAGTTCGACCCTGCCGGAACTGGCGGGATCGACTGAAATCTGGCTGGAAAGCCGCCGCCGTGCGCTACCCAGCGCCGCAGTGGACGCGGTGGACATGATCGGCGTCCGCCTCGAACAGATCGCCCCTCAGCTTGCCGCGCTGCCGGAAAACGGTCCGGCTGCCTATGAAGTGCGCAAGCTGCTGTCGGAGCATCTGCCCTCGCTGGTGGACAGCTACACGCGCATCCCCGCGGAACTGCGCAACAAGCCCCATGCGGGCGGCACCACACCGTCCGAGCAACTGGTCGAGGGACTGGACGTGATCGCAGGGCAGATCGAGGCGATGAGCCTCGACCTTTCGCTGGGCGACCTCGATGCATTGGCCACGCGCGGTCGCTTCCTCGAAGCCAAGTACATCGATTCCCGCGACGATGCTTGAACTGCTGACCCGCGCGGGGAGCCTGCCGTTCTCGGTCGCGCTGGCGCTGATGCTCATGTTCGCGCTGCTGCAGATCGTCGGCGCGGGCGATTTCCTCGGCGGTGATGCGGATGTTGACGTCCATGCCCATGGCGGTATCGACGCGGGCCTGCTGTCGGTGCTGGGCATCGGCCGGGTGCCGTTCCTCATGTGGCTGATGCTGCTGCTGACCGTGTTCGGGCTGGTGGGCATTTCCGCGCAGGAACTGCTGCTGGCGCTGACGGGGCATACCTGGAGCGCCTGGCTGGTTGCGCCCGCGGTCGGCCTTGCCGCACTGCCGATCACCGGGGCACTATCGCGCGGACTGGGGCGGATCATCCCGCAGGACGAGACGAGCGCCATCGACGTGACGATGCTGGTCGGGCGCGAGGCGGAAATCCTCGTCGGCACCGCGACGGCGGGCAATCCGGCGCGGGGGCGGGTGTTCGACCATTACGGGCAGGCCCACAATGTCATGGTCGAGCCGGATATGATCGATCAGCGCTTCGTGCAGGGCGAAAAGGTCCTATTGGTGCGGCGCGAGGGCGACCTGTTCAAGGCCATCGCGCGCGGCGACCACTATCTGCCGCGCCTCGATTGAGGTGACGGCCGCCTGGTTCGTGACAAAGGCGGTTAACGCTTTGAAATCGGCGGCTCCGGAACCGGATTTTTTGGGAGTGAGCGGCCCCGTCTGCTAATTGCTCCGACTGGTTTCAACACGCTGTGTCCTGCGGGGATGTGCACGGCGTCTGGGGGAGTACTGGAAAATGAATGACCTCGTCGGCATCGCAATTCTGGCCGGCATCGCCCTTGTCCTGTTTCTGGCGCTGGGCCTCATGCTGGCGCGCCTCTACAAGCGCGCGTCGAAGGAAATCGGCTTCGTGCGAACGGGCTTCGGCGGGGAACGGGTCGTCATGAACGGCGGCGCGCTGGTGCTGCCGGTGTTCCACGAAACGATGCCGGTGAACATGAACACCGTGCGCCTTGCGGTGGAGCGCAAGAACCAGGACGCGCTGATCACGCTCGACCGTCTGCGGATCGACGTGAAGGCGGAATTCTACGTCCGCGTCCGCCCCGATGCGGGCGCGATCGCCATGGCCGCGCAGACGCTGGGTGCGCGCACCATGCACCCCGAAGCGTTGAAGGAACTGGTCGAGGGCAAGTTCGTCGACGCGCTGCGCTCGGTCGCGGCGGGCATGACGATGAACCAGCTTCACGAACAGCGCGCGGACTTCGTGCAGAAGGTGCAGCAGGTGTCCTCGTCTGACCTCGCGATGAACGGGCTTGAGCTGGAATCGGTCTCGCTGACCGGCCTCGACCAGACTTCGATCGAGCACTTCAACGCCAACAACGCCTTCGATGCCGAGGGTCTGACCAAGCTGACCGAGCAGATCGAACTGCGCAAGAAGGCGCGCAACGACATCGAGCAGGACACCCGCGTCCAGATCGAGCAGAAGAACCTCGAAGCCGAACGCCAGTCGCTGCAGATTCAGCGCGAGAACGAGTTCGCCCGTCTGGAGCAGGAGCGCGAGGTGGAGATGCGCCGCGCCGAGCAGGCCGCCGAAGTGGCCCGCGAACAGGCGCTGCGCAGCCGCGAGGCCGAAGAAGCGCGGATCATCGCCAAGCAGCAGGTTGATTCGCAGCAGATCGAGGCGGATCGGACCATCCAGCAGGCCAAGATCGCACAGGCGCAGGCGGTGGAACTGGCACGTCAGGGCCAGCAGATCGCCATCCAGAACAAGAGCCGCGAGGAAAGCCAGGCCAAGGCCGAGGCGGACGAGGCCCGCGCCAAGGCGGTCGCCGCCGAGGAACAGGTCGTCACCAGCCGCGAGACCGAGATCGCCGAGCGTGCCAAGCGCATCGAACTGATCGAGGCTACCAAGGAAGCCGAGCGTCAGGCCATCGGCATCAAGGTTCAGGCCGAAGCCGACAAGGAAGCCGCCGCCAACCGCGCAGAGGCCGCAAGGCTCGAAGCCGAGGGTGAGGCCGAGGCCGAAAAGCTGCGCGCCGAAGCCGCGCGCGTGCGGTTCGAGGTCGAGGCTGCCGGTCAGCGTGCGATCAACGAGGCGGCGAACCTGCTCTCGTCCGATCAGATCTCGCTGCAGATGAAGATGGCGCTGCTGAAAGTGCTGCCCGAAGTCGTGCGCGAGAGCGTGCGGCCGCTGGAGGCTATCGATTCGATCAAGATCGTGCAGGTGGACGGCCTTACGCAGAAGGGCGGCTCGGCAGGGTCCACCGCTTCGGTCGGCGGTTCGGGCAATCTGGCGAACGATGCAGTCAGTGCCGCGCTGGCCTATCGTGCGCAGGCCCCGGTGATCGATGGGCTGATGAAGGAACTCGGGCTGGACGGCGCTTCGCTCGCCAATCTGGTGCAGGGTGCGGCTCAGGTGCCTGCCAACGATGCCAGTGCGGCCTTGCCCGGCGCGGCCGACTGATCGGTCTTGTCGCCCATGGAGCGTTTTTTACTCAAAGCGAAAAACGCTCCATGCGGCTATGTATAAATACCGATATCGTTGTTGATGGATCGGTTATTCAGATTGCAGGTGCGATAACCAGAACCGTCAGCCGAATGGAATGAATTCGGGAGTATTTACGAGGGCAATACTCCACGAGGTTGCTTTATGAGTATCGCTCTCGGCGCACAGACGCATTTCAGTCAAGGTTGGAACACGTCGCTTCTCGGCGCGGCAACCGCGATCGGTGTGGAAACGATCCGCGACAGCCTGCCCTGGGCGGCGATTGAAACGGTAGCCGGGCGCTACGATTTCTCGGTGCCGCAAGCCGCCTGGCTGGATCAGGCGCTGGATCGCGGGCTGGCGGTGACGCTGACTTTCGCGCACACGAATGCGCTCTACGACAAGGGCTATACCGTCTACACCGATGCTGGACGCGAGGCATTCGCCGATTTCGTGGTGGAGACGCTGCGTCGTTATCCGGGCGTTGCCGCGATCGAGATCGGCAACGAATACAATTCGAATTCCTATGTGACCGGGCCGGTCGCCGCATCGTCGGCAGCCAATCGCGACGACTATTACGCGAAGCTCGTCACCGCTGTCAGCACTGCCCTGGACGAGGCGGGAATCGATGTCGATCTCGTCTGCGGTGCGACCCATTCCATTCCGGTCGACTATTTCGCGGACTTGAAGGCGCTGGGAACGCTCGATCTGCTGGATGCCGTTTCGATCCATCCCTATACGACGCCGCCCGAGCAGTTCGCGGACCAGATCGGTATATTGCGCAGCGTGATCGGCAACGAGATCGCCATCAGGGTCACCGAATTCGGCAGCGACTTCGCCTCGCTCGACGATGCGCCGGCCTATCTGGCCAAGATGCTCAGTGTCATGGGAGCCGCCGGCATCGAAAGCGCGAGTTGGTACGCGCTTGCCCGGCAGTCCTATTTTCCCAACATGGAGCTGTGGAACACATCGACCGACAGCGCGACCCCCGCGGGCGAGGCGTTCCAGTTCCTGAGCGGTCTTCTAGGCAGTAGCGATACGATCGCTCGGGTGGAGACGGACGATTTCACTTATCTCTACACGCTTGGCGAACATGCCGCCGTGCTATGGGGCCAGACGGGTGCGGTCAGCCTTGCCAAGGGTATTGCGGCCTATACGCTTCGGGGCGAGCGGATCGACGATTTCGACGGCGGCATATCGGCCGACACGCCGATAATTCTGAAATCCGAGAGGGCCATCGAGGCCGGTTCGGTGGTTTTCCATACCGGCACTCTGGTGGCCGACAGCTTCGACCAGTTCGACGTGACCAACAGCGATAATGCTGGCACGGGTTTCGAAGGCGCCTGGTCCTATTTCTCCCGCTCGGGAACGGGGCAGACGGTTGCCTTGCAGACAATGGGCGGGGGCATGAAGGGCGGCGAAGCATGGACGCCTTACCTGGGGTCGCAATGGTTGAGGCCGCTTCAAGTCAATGCGACGACCCTGACGCCGGCGGACTTCGCTGCGGGGACGAACCCGGCCTCGCGCCATGCGGTCGTCGAACGCTATACGGCGCAGGCGGACGGGCTGTTCACGATCCGGGGAAGCTACGAGGTCGGTGGTCAGACCGGGGACGGCGTCTATCTGACGGTCAGCGTGAACGACCTTCAGGTCCTGCAACAGCATATCTACGATTCGTCGAACGGCCATCACTACGAATTCAACCTGGGACATGTGCGGTTGTCTGCAGGTGACAAAGTGGACTTCGTCATTTCCTCCGGCGCGAATGCCGCGGGGGATACTACCACCCGGCATATCCAGATATTCTCCGAGCCTGTCGTGGCGACCGCTGCTGCCGTTCCCTTCGCGCTCGACTATTCGGCGGCGACATCCGGCGTGCAACTGGACCTTGCGAAAGGGACGGTGAATATCGGAGGGGCCAAGCTGAGCGTCGGCGACGTGCTTGCGGCTATCGGGTCGGCGCATGACGACATGCTCTCGGGAGATGGGCTTGCCAACCGCCTTGACGGCGGAGATGGGGACGACCGCCTATTGGGGCTTGCAGGTGACGATGTGCTGATTGGCGGCAAGGGCGCAGATCGCCTTGACGGCGGTGCGGGCGCTGACCGGATGGAGGGCGGCGATGGCGACGATGTCTATTTCATCGACAGCCTCCATGACCTCGCGATCGAGCATGGTCCGCAGGGCGGCATCGATACTGTCCGTTCCAGCATCGACTACAGGCTGGGTGACAATGTCGAGCGGCTCTACCTGATCGGCAGCGAGGACCTCGACGGCTGGGGCAATGCCCTGGCGAATATCCTTTACGGCAACGACGGGGACAACGTGCTCTCCGGCGGGCGCGGCGCGGACAAGCTCTACGGTGCGGGAGGCGCGGATACTTTCGTTTTCGATAGCCTCGAAAGCGGGGCCGATGCCGACAGGATCATGGATTTCGAGCATGGGATCGACCGTATCGCGATCGATCGGCAGGCATTCGGCGCGCTGGCCGACGAACGATCGGGAGCGCCGCAGGCGCTTGCTTACGGTCGGAGCGCAAGTTCCTCCGACGTGCAGCTGTTCTACGATCCCGCCCTGGGGACGCTTTACTACGATGCCGATGGCAGCGGTGCGCAAAGCGCCGTTGCCCTTGTTTCCCTCCAAGGAAAGCCGATGATCGATGGAGCCGATATCCTTTTCCTATGACGACCGGATATCTTCCCGCACCTCTTACGGGACGGAATCTTCAGACGTGCAGGCTGCCCGCACAGGCGCTTCGCCCTGGGGAACGGCATTGCCTTCCCGCGCCGGTGAGGACCGACCGCTGTCACGCCGCGAGCTGGAGCGGGTGTTTGCGCATGAAGGCGAGGGGCGGCGGCCTATCCTCGGGCTACTGGTTGCCGGGGCGACATCTCTGTCCATCTGGGGCGGCATCCTGGTGATGCTGCTTTGAACTTCTCCGGATGATGGCGAACCGGGGAGGGGTGTCCGCTCCCGGCTCGCCGCGTGTTTGATCCGAAGCCGAACCACCCGGTTCAGGCAAAGAAGATATCGGCATCGGTGAGGTGAACATCGTACAGCTGCACGGTGGTGGAACCGTAGTACAGGATCGTATTGTCGCCCTGGAACGTGATCGTATAGCTTCCGCCTTCGGTGAACTGGATCCTGTCCGACCCCTGTTCGAAATCGAAGACCTTGTCCGAGCCGTCGTCCCTGTCGAACACGAAGATGTCGGAACCGTGCTCGCTCAGGTCGTTCGGATTGTCGCCCCAGAGCACGTCGTCGTCGTTGGCGCCGATGATCACATCGTCCCCAGCGCCGCCATAGATGCGATCGGCACCGCCGCCGCCGTCCAGGTGATCGTTGCCGTCTCCGCCGCGCAGCTTGTCGGCCGAGCCGCCGCCGTAAATGGTGTCGTTGCCTTCGTCGCCGTAGAGATTGTCGCTGTCGGCGGCGCCGTAAATGGTGTCGTTGCCTTCGTCGCCGTAGAGATTGTCGCTGTCGGCGGCGCCGATAATGATGTCGTTGCCGCCATAGCCGTGCACGATGTCGGCGCCTTCCAGGCTTTCGATGCGGTCGTCACCCGCGGTCCCGGCGATATTGTCTGCAAGCGCTGTTCCGTAGATTACTGCCACGGGTTGTTCCTTCCGAAAATCGTGGTGTCCTGAATTGTGAAAATTCGACGACGATTTTGCCGGCTTCCCGCTTATCTGTTCAGCAAATCACGCCTGCTCAAGAGAGATGATAAAGGCCCCCTGTTGCCCGGTTCCCGCGTGGCGGATCGTGTGCAGCATCCTTCAGTGTTTTCTCAATTGCTGTATCAGACTAAGCTGTGTAGTGGAGTTATGGCAATCGTGTAATTGCAGGGATAGTGTTGATCTATCGAGTTTTTCGTCATTATGGAGGCAATCATATGTAGATCAACTTAGGTTGTTCTGCATGGATCTGTCGTGGCAGGGTCTATATCAATAAGTTGCAAGGCGCTTGTTTTTCCTGTCAGTTTCAAATCGGAGCAAGAATTCCGACGGGCCGCCCATCCCGCACGGAACGATCGTCATGAGCCGGTGCCGCCCATGACGATCGTTTGGTGATGAGAACGTCTGCGGGATCAGAACTTGCCGCGCAGCGAGACCATGATGTTACGCGGATCACCATAGAAATTGCCGTAACCGGGGTATCCGATGGTGACGTAGTATTTCTTATCGAAGATGTTGTTGAGGTTTGCACTCACCGAGAACTGCTCGTTTACCTCGTATTCCGCGCGCAGCGACCAGACCGCGTAGCCTGGTGTCTTGAACTGGTACTCATAGTACGGACCGTCGTAGAGTCCGGTGGCAGGATTGAGTTCCTGCACCCAGCCCGAGCGGAAATTGCTGCTCTGTGCAGTGACGCCGCCACCGAGGCTCAGGCCCTTGAGCGAACCTTCGCGGAACCTGTAGTCGGTGAACAGCTTGAACAGGTGTTTGGGCGTGATCTCCGCGAAACTTGCATCGCTTTCGCGCCGGTTCTGGTTCTCGTTGTAGGTATAGCCGAGCGAGAGCTGCCAGCCGGGCAGGATCTCGCCGTTGATCTCGGCCTCGAAGCCCTGGCTGCGGAGCGAGCCGTCGCGGACGTAGCAGCAGTTGTCGGTCGAACCGGCCGGAGGATTGCTCGGGTCGACAGCGTAGGCGCCTTTCTTGCGCACGCGATAGACGGCAAGTGAGCCGGTCAGCTTGCCGGCGAAGAGTTCGCCTTTGACGCCGGCTTCGTAATTGGTTCCCGTAACCGGCGCGAGCGGTGTGCCGGGGCGCGGCCCGGACATGTAATTGGCCTGCGACTGGTAGATTTCGGAATAGCTGGCGTAGAGGCTGACCGCTTTCGTGACGTCGAGGACCGTCGCGACGTAGGGCACGAATCTGGTGTCCTGGTCCATCAGCGAGGTCACCGCTCCGGTCGCGAGATTGCGGCCCTGCGTGCGGTCCTTCAGCACCAGGCGGCCGCCGCCGATAAGCGAGAGCGGGGCGACGGGCCGGATGCGCAGCGATCCGTAGATGCCGAGGCGCTTGGTGTCGGTGCGGCCCTGATAGCCCTGACTCCACTCGGGCGGATAGGCGATTTCGGGCGGATATTCGGGATCGAACACGTTGCCCGGCCCGTAATAGGTCCAGAGACTGCGGTTGTCGGTCCGGTTGCGGGTGTAATCGACGCCCAGGACCACGTCATGCTTCTGGCCGAACGCCTCGAAGCTGCCGGTCGTGTTGAAGTCCAGCGTCAGTTCGCGGGCCTTCGAGGCTGCCTGATAGTACCACCAGTCAGTGCCGGAACCGTCCACGGGATCGACCGCGTTTTCCATTTCGGCGGCGTTGGTGCGGTCGTTCGAGCGGGTGTAGTTGGCGTTGAGGCGGACCGTCCAGTTCCGACCGATCGCCTGCTCGATCCGTCCATAGGCGATGTCGATGTCGCGATCGATCGAACTCCACGGCGCCCCTGCATTGGCGCTGCGCGAGAAGCCGATGTCCTCGCCGTTGCGATAGCGCGGAAGGCTGACGTTGAATCCGTCGTGCTTGTCCGTCTGATGGGTGAAGCCGGCCAGAAGCAGGGTGTCGGGGGCGGGATTGTACTCGATCGAGCCGTGCGCCAGCCAGCGGTCGTCGGTCTTGAAGTCCTGGAACGAATTGCCGATGTCATAGACGCCGATGGCGCGGGCGCGCAGATTGCCGTCGCTGGTGAGCGCGCCGGTGATATCCGCATCGACACGCGCGCGGTCCCAGCTTCCGAATGTCATCGCCGCGCGGGCCTGCGGGTTGGCCAGGGCGCGCTTGCGGGTGAAGTTGATGACGCCGCCCGCCTCGCCCGCGCCGAACAGGCCGTCGGCACCGCGGATCAGGGAGATCGAATCGAAGATCGCGGTGTCGAGGTCGCCGGTGGTGGAGGAGGTCTGCGAACTGGCGCCGCCATCAAGACGATAGTTGGTGATGGTCAGGCCGCGCGAGGTATAAGTCGAGGAAAGCCAGGCCCGGTCCACCGTCACGCCGGTCATCTGCTGCATCACGTCCTCGACGCTGAGCAGATTCTGATCCTCGATCCGGGCACTGGTCATCACCGTGACCGACTGGGGGATTTCCCGCAGCGACTGCGCGGCCTTGCCGATGATGACGGCGCGCGGGGCATAGCTGTCGCTGCCTTCCGTCAGAGTCGGATCGTCGTCTGCCCGCTTGCCGGTGACCGTGATGTTGTTCTCGCTCTGCGCCTCGTCCTTGTCGGTGACGGGCTGCTGTGCAAGCGCCAGATGCGGTAATGCGCAGCTTGCCGTGAGAACGGCGGCCACGCGGATGAGGCGTCGGCAGTTCCTGGTCGGCATCGTGTTTTCGTCCCTCATTGTCTTTCCCCGTTCGGCGCCCCTGTTCGAGAATGTCCGCGATCGGCGGGTGCGCATTGCGATTCTTGCGCGGCGCCTAATACAAATGAGATCGCGTCGCAATAGCATTGGAGGGGTGAACGAGAAAAACGGGGGCAGGGTGTCCGCGTCGTTGTCAGACGGGGTTAAGGCGCACCGGTTTCCTACCTCCTATGGATAGGATTGACCCTCTGTTTTTATTCTCTACCTTTTTAGTTGAAAAGACGAGGCTTGCGGAAGCGCGTCTTTTTCGAAGCCGTGGCCAGGCCATGGGCGAACTCTCCAGGTCGAAGGATGTGAAGGTGAAGCACCTGTCCTGTTCCGATGCCCTAATGCCGCAGGCAGGAGTTCCGGCTTTCCCCGGATCGGAGCGGCAGGTCGAATTCGTCGGGCCGCCCGGCGTCGGCAAATCCGCCATCTATCATGCGGTCTATGCGCGGCTGGGGCGGCGGCATGGTTACCGCACGGTGCAGGAAGGCAGGCTGCTCGCCGCCGTCGCCAACCTGGACCGGGTAAGCCCGCTGCAACGGATTCCCTATCGGTCGGCCTTTCGACTGCCCCGGATCGGAAGCGTCTATGCGCGGCGCCTTGCGGTGATGTCGACCGAACACTCGTTTCGACATACGTTGCGCGGCCAGGGCGATTTCCTGGAGTGCTGCATCGAACTGGCCCGAACCGGTTTCGGAGATGCTTTTGCCCGCTTCGCCAGGCTGCCGATCCTGCTGGAACATCTGCGCGACCTCCATCTCTGGAACAGCCTTCCCGGCAGAGTACAGATTCTCCAGCAGGATGCCCTGGTGCAGAAAGGCTGGATCTGCGCACGCCAGTTGCGGGAAGCCTATTTCTCGTCGGTGCCGAAGCCCGGCGCCCTGGTTGTCGTTTCGGCGCGTCCCGAAGTGATCGTGGAGCGCCTTCGCGGCCGGGAGCGGCAGATCAACGCGCACATCGATCTGACGGCGAGCGAACTCCATGCGGCTACAGTGAATGCGGCCGAGGCGTTCCAGCTTGCCACTGATCTGCTGCGTGCGCGGGGCGTACCCGTTCTGGAAGTCGACGGGGAAGCCGATCTGGCCGATGCTGCGGGGCAAGTGGCGGAATTTCTGCAAAACAGGGTTGTTCGGGAGATAAGCTGATGGATTTTCAGGCTTTGAGCACCGCTTATACCGGCGCTGCGGCGAGAGGATATGATGCACGCCGCGCTCCTACCGCGAAATGGCTGGGAGAGGACAGCGCGGTAGGCGAGCTTCTGCGGGTGGTTCCCTCTGGCGGTACCGTGCTGGACATGCCGGTGGGGACCGGGCGCTTTCTCAAGCTCTATCACAAGCGCGGCTTCAAGGTGGTCGGTCGCGACATTTCGGTGGACATGCTGAAGGCCGCGCGGGACAAGCTGGACGAAGTCGATGAGCTGGAAGAACTGCGCGGGAACTGCACGGCGCGTTGGAGCGACTGCTCGCTCGAACTCGGTGACATCAGGAATATCCCGGATGGTGACGATACATATGACTGTGCGCTCAGCAGTCGCTTCCTCAACTGGGTGGATGCGCGCGGGCTGGAGGATGTGCTGCGTGAGTTGCAGCGGGTTTCAAGCCGCTATCTCATCGTGGGAATTCGCCACTGGGTTCCCGTCTCGGACCTGCTGTCAAAGGGACCGAACGGTCCGCGCCGTTTCGCCATGCGCTATCTGCTGGCATTACGGCGATCCTTGAGGCGATTGCTGCGCCACCCCCAGGCGCACGCGCCTCATACGATGCAACACGACAGGGACGTGGTTCTGCGCATTTTTGAGAGGCTTGGGCTTCGGATCGATGTCAGGATTCTCGTCGAGCACGGGCGCGACGGCACCGATTACTACTTCTATCGTCTGATCAAGGACAACTGAGACTTCGGCTGTGCCGCCTTCGCGGCATCTGAAATGGAGCGTCGCGGCGAATCTGTCGGGCGCTCCGCAGCTTTGCCGCTGATCTGGGTATGCGAGATTGCAGTGCAGGCCGTCCTGTATCTTCGCGCGGTTGGTCCAGTGCATTCCGACCCTTCGAGCGCGTTGGGCGGCGGTGCTGCCCCTCTCACTTGCTGTCCGCGAGTGAGATAAATCTGCAACATATATGAAATTTTTCCGTGCTTTCCTCGTTTTCATTTGCCACGAGCGTCCTGCTATGTTGGTTTCGCTCCAACGGCATCATTCGGCGTGAAAAAATTCACGGATTTTGATTCCATGATCCTAGCGATGAGGAGCGCTGGGATTGTAATTAGGCATATTTACCAGAATTTCGGTTTAGTTATTACTTTATCGTAGTGGGACGATTTTTGTTCTGCTGGTATTTTCTTGCGTATTACTGCTTATACAAAAATAAATCGATTCCTGTTCGATATCGACGGTTTCGAAGCGGCAACTGTCGTTCGCATCATGCGAACCGGCATGGCCGTACGGGCGCTTTTACCATGACACCCTGAATCCGCCCGCTCGACGGCGGCATTGCAGCAGGGGGCCTCCACGGAGAGGGTACTGAAGGCCACTTTGAAAAAAGGGCCACAGGATGATCAGATATACGAGTTCTACCGTAGCTTTGACAGTCGCACTCCTTTCATCGACAACAGCATTCGCGGAAAGTGCGGCGGAAGCCGGGGCCGCGCCGGATGCGGCTACGGATGCCGCAATTGCCAGCGATATCGTGGTTCTGGGCACGCGACGAACGGACCGCACCCTTACCAATTCCGCATCTCCGGTAGATGTCATCAGTGCGCAGGAACTGACGGCGCAGCCTGCAGCCAATATGATGGACGCGCTCAAGAACATCGTCCCGTCGTTCTACGTAGGGCAGAATGCGATCTCGGACGCATCGACGTTCGTGCGCTCGCCCTCGCTACGAGGGTTGTCCGGCGACCAGGTCCTGGTGATGCTGAACGGCAAGCGCTACAACCGCTCGGCCCTTGTGCAGGTCTATGGCGGCAGCGACACCGGCCTCGGACGCGGCGCGCAGGGACCTGATATTTCGGCAATTCCCTCGCTGGCGATCAGCAATGTGCAGGTCCTGCGCGAAGGCGCGACCGCGCAATACGGCTCCGATGCGATCGCCGGCGTGCTCAACTACGGGTTGCGTGAGGATCAGGGCATCGAACTGGTCGGGCGAGCCGGACAATATTACGCGGGCGACGGCGAAAGCTATCAGATCGCGGGCAATGCCGGCCTGAAGGGCGATTGGGGCTTCATCAACGTCACCGGCGAATATACCGACGATGGGCAGACCAGCCGGGGCCGCCAGCGTCCCTCGGCGGCGAACTTCGCGAACAAATTCCCCAATCTCGCATCGCAGCTTCCCAATTATCCGGAGCCGGTGCAGATCTGGGGCAGTTCGCCGCAGCACGGCTTCAAGTCGATCGTCAACGCGGCGCTCAACGTCACGTCCGACAGCAAGATCTATGCCTTCGCCAATTTCGCCAGAAGCAAGGGCGATCAGAGCTTCAACTACCGTCCTTCGGTCAGCAGCACTGCCGTCGATTCCAACGGCGTGGTGCGCAATCAGTCTGCGAACGGCGCCTTCAACAACACTTTCTTCCTCACGCCCTGTCCGACCGGCAATCCGACCTGCCCGGCGGGCGGCTTCGTGCGCGACGGCAATACCTTCCGCTTCGCCGAGCTCTATCCCGCCGGGTTCACGCCGCGCTTCGTGGGCAAGACCGAGGAAATCTACGGTGTAGCCGGTTACAAGGGAACGGCGGGCGACTTCACATACGACCTTTCGGGGACCTGGGCGCGCAACAAGCTGTCGCTCTCGATGTATAATTCGGCGAACTTCTCCTACGGGCCGGACACGCAGACGAGCTTCGATTTCGGCGATCTCATCCAGAAGGAACTCAATTTCAACGCCGACTTCACTTATGCGATGGACCTGGGGCTGGCCGCGCCGCTGACCATTTCGGCGGGCGCGGAATATCGCAAGGAAACCTACGAGCAGACCGCCGGTGACGAACAGTCCTACGGCGCCGGTCCATATGCGATCGCCCAGCAACTCTACACCCAGACGGCTCCCGGCGTATATACCTTCTCCGGCACGAGCGCGGCGCAAGGCGTCGGGGCGAGCGGCTATGCAGGCACCAGCCCGGAAACCGCGGGCAAGTTCAGCCAGAAGGCCTATGCCCTCTACCTCGGCCTCGAAACCGACATCACCGAGGCTCTGACCATCGGCGTCGCGGGGCGCTACGAGCATTACAACACGTTCGGCGATGCCTGGGTGGGCAAGGTCAACGCGCTTTACAAGCTGGCCGAGATATTCTCGATCCGCGGCAGCATCGGCACCGGCTTCCACGCGCCCTCGCCGGGGCAGTCGAACGTGTCGATCGTGACGACTTCCTTCAACAACGGCGTCGCCTTCCAGAGCGGTACCTACCCGACCGACAATCCGGTCGCGCAGTATTACGGGGCGACGAACCTCTCGCCCGAAAAATCGACGAATTACGGGCTAGGCTTCATCTTCGAACCGCTGCCTGCAATGACCCTGACGGTGGATGCCTACCAGATCAACTTGCGCGACCGCATCGGCCTGACCCAGCCCTTTGCCGTCACTGCAGCAGACCTTGCCGCGCAGCCCGCGCTGCTGCCGGTGGGCGTCGGCGGTCAGGTGCAGTACTTCACCAACGGCTTCCGCACCCGTACCCGCGGTATCGACGCCGTCGCGACATGGCGCACCACGCTTTCCGATGCGGAACTGAATTTCTCGCTGGCCTACAACTACAACAAGACGAAAGTCACCGGCTACGACACCAAGGTGGTCAGCACCGCACAGCTGATCGACGCGGAGAATCTGGCGCCCAAGCATCGCGCTGTGTTCAATGCCAGCTGGACGCTGGACAACCTCAGTTTCACCGTCCGCGAGAACTACTACAGTTCCTGGACATCTGCGCAGGACTATGGGCAGACCAATGGAATTCCCAACCAGGTGTTCGGCAGCAAGTTCACCACCGATCTTGAGCTGAGCTATACTTTCGCCGATCACTTCACGCTGGCCATCGGCGCGCAGAACTTCACCGACGAGAAGCCCGATCGACTGGCTCCGACATCGACCGTGCCGATCTATCCGCTGACCGGCGGCACGGCGGACGGGCAGGTCTATCCCCGAAACGGCGGTCCCTTCGGCTTCAACGGCGGCTTCTACTACACCCGCCTGCGCATCAAGTACTGAGATATCGGTGTGAACGAGGCTGCTCCTTCCCGGCATCGCCGGGAAGGAGCAGCCTTCCGGTCAGGCGCCGAAGCCGCCGCCGCCCGGCGTTTCGATGACGAACCTGTCGCCCGCGGCCAATTCGGACTGGTCGCGGCCGGACAGCAGGTGGATCCCGCCGTCGGCGCGCTCGACATATTGCCGGCCCGTGCTTCCGTCCTCGCCCCCGGACAGCCCGAAGGGGGCGACGGTCCGGCGCGAACTCACGATCGTTGCGGTCATCGGCTCCAGCGCGGTGATGGCGCGGACCACCCCGTCACCGCCCCTGTTGCGTCCCTTGCCGCCCGAACCCTTGCGGACAGCGAAGCGATCGAGACGGACGGGGTAGCGCATTTCCAGGATTTCCGGATCGGTGATGCGGGTATTGGTCATGTGGGTGTGGACTGCCGAGGCGCCTTCGAAGCCGTCCCCCGCGCCCGCGCCGCCGCAGATGGTTTCATAATACTGATAGCGCTTCGTGCCGAACAGGAAGTTGTTCATCGTGCCCTGGGACGATGCGCCTGCCCCCAGCGCGCCGATCAGGGCGTTGCACACGGCCTGGCTCACCTCGGTATTGCCGGCGACGACCGCAGCGCCCTGCGGCGGAGCGAGGAAGCTGCCTTCCGGAAGCCGGATCGACAGCGGCGCGAGGCAACCTTCGTTGAGCGGCAGGTCCTCTCCGACGAGGCAGCGGAAGACATAGAGCACGGTCGCGCGGGTAACGGCCGGGGGGGCGTTGAAATTGCCGGTGTCGGTCGCGCCGGTGCCCGTGAAATCGATGATGGCGCTGCGGGTCTCGTGATCGATCGCGACCGAGACTTCCAGCGAGGCGCCGTCGTCCATGGCATAATCGAACCGGCCGTCCGACAGCCTGCTGACGACCTGCCGGATGCATTCCTCGCCGTGCGCCATGACGTGGCCCATATAGGCCTGGACCATGTCCCAGCCGCGCGCGGCGACCAGGGCGTTGAGTTCGGCGATCCCGGTCTCGTTCGCCGCGAGCTGGGCCTTGATATCCGCCAGATTGACTTGCGGACTGCGCGCCGGATAGCGCCCGCCAGCAAGCAGTTCGAGGAAAGCTGCTTCCCTGAATGTGCCGCCGTCTACCAGCAGGAAATCGTCGATGACGATCCCTTCCTCTTCAAGGGTGGCGGAGGCCGGGGGCGTCGAACCGGGCGTCATCCCGCCGATGTCGGCATGGTGGCCGCGATTGGCCACGAAGAAGCGAAGCTCGGTGCCTTCCGCGTCGAAGACCGGCGAGACCACGGTCACGTCCGGGAGGTGGGTGCCGCCGTTGAACGGGTTGTTGAGCACGATCGCATCGCCGGGGCGCAAGGCCGCTCCGCGCCCGGCCAGCACGGTGCGGACGCTTTCGCCCATGGCGCCGAGATGGACGGGTACGTGCGGAGCGTTGGCGATGAGATTGCCGCTCGCGTCGAACAGGGCGCAGGAGAAGTCGAGCCGCTCCTTCATGTTGACGCTGCTCGACGTGTTCTGGAGAACGACGCCCATGCGATCGGCGATGCTCATGAACTGCGTGTTGAACAGTTCCAGCTGCACCGGATCGCAGATGGCCGGGTCCTGCGTGGGAAGGGCGGCGGTTGCCGTGTGGGTGAGGCGCAGTTCGCCCATGAGGCCGACCGCAAGGTGCCAGCCGCGATCCACGACGGTGGTGGCGATCGCCTCGCGGATGATCGCCGGGCCGGTGAGAGTGTCGCCGGGGCGCAGCGCTTCGCGGTCGTAGACCGGGGCGGAACAGGCGGCGCCGTCGCTCCACAGGTTCACATGCGTCATCGGCGACGGGGCGCCGGTATCGCGCGGCGGGAAAGTCGGAGCCTCGACCGCGGGGCCGGGGACCACCGCCTCCACAACCACGCTCTCGATCACGATCGGGCGTCCGCTATCGGCGAAACCGTAGCGCGCCTTGTGCGCTTCCTCGAAACGGACGCGCATGGCGACGGCGTCGGCAAGCGGAACGGGCAGGGCCTTGTCCGTGCCCTCGTAGCGCAGATAGGCGGACCTCTGCTGCTCCGCGCCCGCGACGCCGAGTTCGCGCGCGGCGTCATCGCCCAGAACCGCGGCCCGGTCCGTGATTGCGGCGGTGCTTGCCGCGTCGAGCCGTTGCTCGACCGATTGCTGCCGCATCGCCGTCCGGTCGGCCAGCCCCATGCCGTAGGCCGACAGCACGCCGGCAAGGGGGTGGATCATGATCGTGCGCATGCCGAGCGTTTCGGCGACCTTGCAGGCATGTTGCCCGCCCGCGCCGCCGAAACTCTGGAGCGCAAAACCGGAGACATCCTCGCCGCGCTCCAGCGCGACACGCTTGATGGCGGCGGCCATGTGGGCGACGGCGATGGTCAGGAAGCCTTCGGCCACGCTTTCAGGCGTCTGCGCGATTCCGGTCTGCGCCTCGATCCGGGCTGCAAGTTCGGCGAATTTCGTCTCGACGACGGCCCGGTCCAGCGGCAGGTCGCCGTCGGGGCCGAACAGCGCGGGGAACAGGCCGGGCTGGATGCGCCCGAGCAGGACATTGGCGTCGGTGACGGTGAGCGGGCCGCCGCGCCGGTAGCAGGCAGGACCGGGATTGGCCCCGGCGCTTTCCGGGCCGACCCGCAGCCGCGCCCCCTCGTAGCTGAGCACCGAGCCGCCGCCTGCCGCAACGGTGTCGATCGCCATCATCGGCACGCGCATCTCGACCCCGGCGACTTCGGCATCGAACACCCGGTCGAACTGCCCGGCGTAGAGGACGACATCGGTGGAAGTCCCGCCCATGTCGAAGCCGATGATGCGCTCGAAACCGGCCGCCTCGCCGGTCCGTGCGGCGGCCACGACCCCGCCCGCCGGGCCGGAAAGAATGGCATCCTTGCCCTGGAAGTTCCGGGCCTCGGTCAGACCGCCGTTGGACTGCATGAATTCGAGCGGGGTCTCGCCGAGGGCATTCGCGACCTGATCGACGTAATGCCGCAGAACCGGCGAGAGGTAGGCGTCGACCACGGTGGTCCGTCCCCGCGCGACGAGACCGGCAAGCGGGCTGACCTCGTGGCTGGCGGAGACTTGCGTGAAGCCTGCCGCACGGGCGAGCGCCGCGACCCGCCGTTCCACCTCGGGAAATGCCCAGGCATGGGCCAGCGCGATCGCTACGGCCTCGAACCCGTCGCTGCGCCGCGCGGCCAGCATGGCGGCGACGGCGGCTTCGTCGAGTGCGATGACGGCATTGCCCATGACGTCGATGCGCCCGCCGACTTCCTCGACCGCTTCGTAAAGCGGCGAAGGCAGGCGGATGTCGAGCGCGAACAGGTCGGGGCGGGTCTGGTTGCCGATCCGGATCAGGTCGGCAAAGCCCTGGTCGACGAGCAGCAGGGTCCTGGCGCCTTTGCGTTCGAGCAAGGCATTGGTCGCCACCGTGGTGCCCATCTTCACGGAATCGATGAGTCCTTCAGGCAGGGGCTGGTCGTCCGACAGGGCGAGGACGCTGCGGATACCGGCAATGGCTGCATCGGCATAGCGCTCCGGATTCTCGCTCAGCAGTTTCGTGCTGTTCAGGGTTCCGTCGGGAGCGCGCGCCACGATATCCGTGAAGGTGCCGCCGCGATCCACCCAAAACTGCCAGCCGCTCATCTACCGCTCCAAATTATCAATAAATCGTCGACATCATATAGGCATATCGCTATCGATTGATCCAGCAGCTTCGAGCAGGCTGCGCGAAAGATCCGGGGTGGAAAATGGTTGAGCAAAAACGAGCCATCGTTTCGTCGGCGCATCTGGCCGACGGCGCCGTTCCGGCTCTGTCCGAGCTGGAATTCAGCCTGACCCTTGCCGCGACCGCCTATCAGCGCTGGCTGGGGCGATGCGCGCAGGCTGCCGGGATGTCGCTTTCGCCGCTTGAGGTTCTCATTCTTCATTCCGTGCGCCATCGCGACCGGGCCAAGCGCCTTGGCGACATCGCGCTCGTGCTCGATATCGAGGATATCCATCTGGCCACTTATGCCTTGCGCAAGCTGGAGAAGGCGGGGCTGGTCGCCACCCGGCGCGAGGGCAAGGAAAAGCTGATCGAGGTGACGGCTGCCGGGCGCGAATTCTGCGAGACTTATCGCGTCATCCGCGAGCGGGTGCTGTCCACGCCGCTTTCCGCGGACGGGCCGGGCGAACAGGCGCTATCGGAAGCAGCAGACTTGCTCCGGCGGATTTCCGGCCAGTACAACCAGGCGGCCCGCGCCGCCGCTACGCTCTAGGCCGCCATGCTGGTCCTTTGCGGCATCGTCGTCCTGGTCGTCGGCTTCGCGCTTCGGCTCAACCCGATGCTGGTCGTGACGATCGCGGCTTTCGCCAGCGCGCTGGCGGCGGGTTTCAACCCGATCGAGATCATCGAGATGATCGGCAAGTCCTTCGTCGATGCCCGCTTCATGTCGGTGCAGTGGCTTGCCCTGCCGATGATCGGGCTGCTTGAGCGGGCGGGGCTTCGCCAGCAGGCGAAATCGATGATCCAGAAACTCAGAAAGGCGACGGCGGGGCGCGTGCTGCTCGGCTATTTCGCTTTCCGCCAGCTGACGGCGGCACTGGGTCTGATGTCGCTGGGCGGCGCGGCGCAGATGGTGCGTCCGATCGTCGCGCCGATGGTCGAAGGCGCCGCCGAGCGCGATGCGCCGGAAGGACTGGACGAGGACAAGCGGGAACTGCTGCGCGCCCATGCCGCCGCCGCCGACAATATCGGCGCCTTCTTCGGTGAGGACGTATTCATCGCGATCGGCTCGATCCTGCTGATCCGCGCGGTGATGGAGCAGAACGGCATCGTCGTGGCGCCGCTTCATGTTGCCTTGTGGTCGATCCCCACGGCGCTGACCGCCTTCGTCATTCACGGCACCCGGTTGCTCTGGATCGATCGCCGCCTTCGGAGTGCGCGCGCATGATCGGGCTGGACGTTCTCGGCATCGTCGCCGGATTGCTTCCTGCCGGGGTTGCGGTCCATCACCTCGTCACCCGCAAGGACACGGCGCGCTGGCGCAGTGTCGCATTCTGGACGGCGTTTTCGATCACTCTCTCGATCGGGCCATGGCTGCCGGATCTGGTGAACGGATTGCTGGTGCTGGGCATGGTTGGCCTGGCTGCCATGGGCCTGCGCCCGCAGCCGGTGGCGACGAGCGACGAGGCCCACAAGCAGAAAAGTGCGGCGCGTCTGGGTTGGCGCCTGTTGCTGCCGGCGCTCTGCATTCCCGCGATCACGCTGGTGGGTACGCTGGCCACGCCGGACGGCACGATTCTTGGTATGCCGCTGATCGACCCCAAGCAGGTGACACTGGTCTGGCTGGCCGTCTCGACGCTGGTCTCGATCGTTTTCGCCGTTCGCCTGACCCATGCACCGCGTCTTGCCCCGGTCGGTGAGGCACGCCGTCTGTCCGACACGATCGGCTGGGCGATGGCGCTTCCGCAGATGCTGGCCGCGCTCGGCGGCATCTTCGCGCTTGCCGGGGTCGGCAAGGTGGTGGCGAGCGGGATCACGTCGGCGCTGCCGCTCGACGTGCCGGTCATGGCAGTGGCCGCCTATTGCATCGGCATGGCGCTGTTCACGATCATCATGGGCAATGCCTTCGCCGCGTTTCCGATCATGACGGTCGGCATCGGCATTCCTATCCTGATCCACCAGTTCGGCGGCAATCCGCCGACGATCGTCGCGCTCGGCATGCTTTCGGGCTTCTGCGGCACGCTGCTGACGCCGATGGCGGCCAATTTCAACATCGTGCCGGCGGCCTTGCTCGAACTGCGCGACCGGCACGGCGTGATACGCGCCCAGGCGCCGACGGCGCTCATCATCCTCTGTTTCAACATCATCCTCATGGCGTGGTGTGCGTTCCCCTGAAAGGACCTTCGATGGCCACTAACCTGACGCCCGAGCTGGCCGGTGCCTTCGCCCGCATCGCCCTCGGCCACGTGACGCGCGAATATCCGCACAAGGACGATCACGTCATGGACAGCGATGCGGACGCCTATATTCCGCGTCAGGTCCATCCGCTGTTCTACGGCAGTTTCGACTGGCACAGCTGCGTCCACGGCTACTGGCTGCTGGCACGCATTCGGCGGCTCTTCCCCGAAATTCCGGAATGCGAGGCGATCGACGATCTTTTCGCATCGTCGCTGACGACCGAGAATGTCGCTGCGGAGCGCGCCTATCTGACCCGCGGCTGGGCGCGCATGTTCGAGCGGCCTTACGGTTGGTCCTGGCTGCTCATGCTGGCGAGCGAACTTCGCCTGGGCAATAGCGACTATGCGCCTGTCCTTGC
The DNA here is from genome assembly GCF_055521635.1 of Novosphingobium sp. BL-S-20. Lineage (NCBI taxonomy): Bacteria > Pseudomonadati > Pseudomonadota > Alphaproteobacteria > Sphingomonadales > Sphingomonadaceae > Novosphingobium > Novosphingobium sp. BL-S-20. The sequence goes on from NZ_CM145493.1 coordinate 576,629, forward strand.
GCCGCTGGCGGACGATTTCCGCAACCAGTTCGTCGCCTATCTTCCGGCGCTGACTTATCCCGTGCGTGTCGGCAATCATGCGAACACCGCCTTCGCGCTGATCCTGGCCCGAATCTACGGCGAGGTTCACGAGGATCGGGTGCTGCTGGACCTTCTGGAGCAGCGCGCCATGGCCTGGTACGGCGAAGACCGGGTGCTCCAGACCTGGGAGCCGGGCGGCGAGGACTTCCTGTCTCCGGTCCTGACCGAAGCCTGCGCCATGTCGCAATTGCTGCCGCGTGCCAGGTTCCAGTCGTGGCTGGCCGATTTCCTGAGCGGCCTTGCACGGCGCGAGCCTGCGGAACTTTTTGCACCCGCCCAGATCAGCGATGCCAGCGACGGCCGGATCGCGCACCTCTATGGCCTGAACCTCAGCCGGGCCTGGGCCATGCGCCAGATCGCCGAAAAATACGATTGTGCGGAGACCCGGCGCGTCCTTGTGGAATCGGCGCACGCGCATCTCGATGCCTCGATCGAAGCGGTGTCCGGCGATTACATGGGCGAGCACTGGCTGGCGACTTTCGCGCTGCTGGCCATGACCACCGACAATACGGAGAAGCCGGAAATCGCCTCTGCCTGAACGGGCGGAGGCCTGACACCGTGAAGGGGAGCGCTCTTTGCGGGCTGTCCGGCCTCGGTCAGGCGAAAATCGCCAGGGATGCCCTGACCAGATCGGGGACCGAGCGCAGCGCCATCTTGCGCATCAGGCTGGAGCGGTGAAGCTTTACGGTGATCTCGCTGATCTTCAGTTCCCATGCGATCTGCTTGTTCATCAGCCCGCGCACGACACCTTCCATCACCTGCCGTTCGCGCTGGGTGAGCGTGTCGAAACGCTGGGTGAAGGCACGGCGACGACGGGCGATCGATCGGCGCCGGACATCGATCTCCAGTGCCGCTTCGACCGCTGCGAGCAGGTCGTGTCTGGCAAAGGGGCGGGGCAGGAAGTCCGCGGCGCCCGCCTTGAAGGCGCGGACCGAAAGCCGCACGTCGGCATGGTCGGAGACGAAGATGACGGGAATCGGCTCGCCCCGGTTCCTCAACCGTTCGATCAGGTCCAGGCCTTTTGCGGCAGTCGCTCCCACATCCGCGACGATGCAGCACGGTGCCTCCGGCAGGGGCGCGTCCAGCATGGCTCCGGTCCAGGCGAAAGCCTCGGCGGCATAACCTGCGTTGCAGAGCAGGCCGCGCAATTGCGAACGGGCTTCACCGTCGGCATCGACGATCAGGACTCGGCCCCGCGGTGTGCTTTCGTCGGAGAGATCGTGTAGGGATTGGCGGGTGGGATAGGTCATTCCACTACTCCTGTAACGGCGCCAGAAATGATCCAGAGTGCACACAGGCGGCAATCCCCTCTTTTGAGGGGAATTGCCTAAGTCAGGTGCGCGAGCCTAGAGAGAGGCCATGGAATCCCAGCCTGCCACGCCGCCTGCCCGCATCGCCGTCATCGACGATCACCCCTTGCTGCGCGATGGGATCATCGCGGTTTTCGCGACCCAGCCCGATCTCGAACTGGTTGCCGTGGGTGACGACGGCGAGGCGGCGGTCCGGGTCTATCGCGAGGTTCGGCCGGACGTGATGCTGCTCGATCTCCAGATGCCCAACGTGGACGGGATCGAGGCGATGACGCGCATCCTGAGCGAGTTTCCCGAGGCGCGAATCCTGGTGCTGACGACCTATTCGGGCGATGGGCGCGCGGCCCAGGCGATCAAGGCGGGTGCTTCGGGCTATCTGCTCAAGAACAGCCTGCGCACCGATCTGCTGGATGCGATCCGATCTATCCATCGCGGCGGAACGCACTTCGACACCCAGGTCATGGGCCCGGTGGACCGCGAGGCCAAGCGGCTGACGGCACGGGAGAGCGACGTCCTGGAACTGGCGGCGGCGGGCAATTCGAACAAGCAGATCGCCGTGCGGCTGGCGCTCTCCGAAGAGACGGTCAAGGGCTACATGAAGGCGATCTTCGCGCGCCTGGGCGCCATGGACCGGACGCATGCGGTGGCGATCGCGGTGCGCAACGGGCTGATAGAACTCTGACGCGCTGCGCCGCTTTGCCGGGCGCTTTTCCGGACGTGAACAGGCCCTAGCGATAGGCGATCTTCGCGGGCAGGGTCATGCGGATCGAGGTGCCCTTACCGGCGGCATTGGCGATGGCGAAGGTGCCGCCCAGGCGCTCGATGCGCTCGCGCATTCCGGTCAGGCCGAAGTGTCCCTCGCGTCCGCCTGCCGCATGAACCTCTTCCGGCAAACCGGTCCCGTCGTCGAATACGCGCAGGGAGAGGCGGTCGCGGACGTGGTGGATCTCCACTTTCACCATCTCCGCCCTGGCGTGCTTGACGGCATTGGCCAGCGCCTCGCCCACGGCCAGTTCGATTTCCTCGGCCACCGGCGCGCGGACAAGCTGTTCTGGACCGTCCACGCGGATTTCCCATGCGAGCGCATCGCCCACCACCCGCTGGGCGCAGGCCCGCAGGGTCTCGGCTATGGACTTCGGCTCGGCATCCTCGCGCAGGCCGCGTACCCGCTCGCGTCCGTGGAGGAGAACGTCGTCGGCGCGTTCCAGCGCTTCCTCGATGGCGGTATGAGCGGGGGTGCCAGGCGTCGTCAGGTGGAGCACCGTCTGGAAGCGCAGCATCAGGCCCTGGAAGCCTTGCAGCAGGGTGTCGTGAAGGTCCTGGGCGATGCGTTCGCGTTCGGAGGCGCGCTCCTCGATGCGGTCGCGCAGGGACTGCATGGCCAGGCGGATGCGCCAGCGGAACAGCGCATAGATGCCCAGTGCCGTCCCGACCAGAACGGCCAGGCGAAACCACACGGTCTGCCAGAAGTGGGGGGCGATGACGAAAGCGATCTCGGCATCCCGCTTCGACCATGGCCCGTCGGCAGTCGCGGCGGTAACATGGAAGCGGTAGGTTCCGGGGCCGAGACCCGCATAATCGACGCGGCGGCGGCTTTCGGCATCGACCCAGCCCTCGTCGACGCCGTCCAGCCTGTAGCGATAGCGGTTGCCTTCCGCATCGGCGAGGCTGAGGCCGACGTAAGAGAGGCTGACCCGCGTGGTTCCGGCGGGCAGGCGGGCGCCGGTCAGCGGATAGGGTCGTCCGTCCACGTCCAGTCCGGAGACGCGAACCGGCATGTCCGGCTGCTGCGCGGCAATGCGGACGGGATCGACCTGCACCACGCCGGTGCCGGTCACGAACCACAGGCGTCCCTGGGCATCGACGGCGGCGTCGTTGGCGGAATAGGGCTCGGTTCGCGCCCGGATGACGCCGTTCTGGCCATAGCGGGCGCGGGGGATCGCGATGCCGGGGTGTGCGAAGGCGGCGTCGAGATCGCTCGCGGCGATGCGGGTGATTCCGCCGGCCGAGATCAGCCAGTAATGCCCGGAAACTCGCACGATGCCCATCACCCCTGCCAGCCAGGGGTAGATCCGAGCGCTTAGCTGCTGGACGTGGCGGCCGTCGTAGCGGGCCAGGCCGGCCTCACCGCCGATCCAGGTCTGGCCGTCCATCTGCTTGAGCATGCGCACGAAGCCGACGCCATTCTTGCTGCCTGCGCCTTCGTCTCCCGGCCAGAGCGGGGTCGTCTTGCCGTTGTGGACGCGGGCAAGGAGGCGCAGCGGCTGGTTGACGATGAAAGTGTTCGGCCCGGTGGCGACGAATGTGGTGGCGGGCGGCAGGCTCTCGTCCTTGACCCAGCGCGTGCCGTCCAGGCGGAACATGCCGGAGGCGGAAACCGATTCCCACAAATGCCCTTGCGGATCGGAGGCACAGGCCTGGCCGAACTGACGCTCCCGTTCGAGCGGGCCGATGATCCGGGTGACGGTGGACCCGCGCACGAGATATTCGTTCCGGTAGGTGAGGACGTAGGCGCCGACGCCCGCGACCGAGCAGACTTCCGATAGAAGGCCGGAGCGCAGGATGAGCTTCGCCTTGCCGTCGACGATCCGGTACAGTCCCTCGTCGCCGCCAATGTAGAGCGAGCCGTCCGGCCCGGTCGCGATGCCGGTGCGCACGCCCTTGATCGCGGTGTAGCGCACCACCGGCGTTCGCACGAAGCGATGCAGGCCGTCCGGCGCGCCGCCCCAGATGGTGCCCTCGGCATCGCGCAGGAGGGTGGAGACCTGGACGGGATACGTTTCCGCCCGGCTCATCGATGGCATGCTGCCCGGCACAGTCGCCAATCCGGAGGCATTGCCCGCAATCCACAGCAGGTTGTCGTCATCGAACAGCAGGTTGCGGATGCCGTCGCCGCCGCCCAGCGGCTCGCCGAAGGCCACGCCGGTCGGCTCGAACCCGCGCGGGCCGAGGCGCTGGAGGCCGTCGCTGGAAAAGAACCACATGGTTCCGGCCCGGTCCTCGCGGAAGGCGGAGCCGAGGTTCATCAGTCCCGGCACGACCTCGAAAGTGCGGCTGCCGGGGCGCAGGCGCCGCAGTTCCGGATTGGAGGCGATCCACAAGGTCCCGTTGCTCTGGCGGAACAGGCGAACCAGCGGGCCGTCCACATCGATGATATCCCAGCGCCCGTTCACCAGATGGCGCATCTGCGAGCCGAAGCCGCTCCAGGCGGCTACCCAGATGCTGCCGTCCGGCGCGGCGGCAATGTCCGTCACACGCCCGCGCGGCTTTTCCGGGTTAGCGCCGCGCAGTTTGCCGTCCTTGAGGTGGGCGATGCCACCGAAGGCATAGCCGACCCAGAGGCTGCCGTCGGGTGCTGCGGCCAGCGCCGTGATCTGGCGGGCGCGGAAATTGTCGAAGTCTTCGGGATCGATGCGTTTGAAGTTCAGTCCATCGAAACGGTAGAGGCCGTCGCCGGAACCCAACCACAGGAAACCGTCGCGGGTGCGGGCGATGGCGCGGATGTCGGGTGGGGCGCCGTCCGCCAGCGACCAGTGGCGGCTGGCATAGCCGGGAATTTCCGTTGCCGGAGAGGCTTGGGCGCCCGGTATCGCGACCATCGCTGCGAGAAAGGCGGCGAGAGGCATTTTCCCGAGAGAAGAAAGGCCAGGAAGATCGGGACGGAGGCCTCGGTTCGAACGCATCGTGGGCGCATTGCATGGCAATGCACCCACGACAAGCAAACGTTTGTATGGGGTCGCTCAAGCGCGATGAGGCATGGCGGCTTGAGGATCGCGTGCGAAGAGGAGGGTTGCGATGAGGACGATGGCGCCGGCGAGGATGAGGGGGATGGCGAGGCCGACGTGGAGGAGGAGGAGAGCGCCGATGGCGGCGCCGAGGAAGATCGAGAGGACGGCGGCGAAGCGGCGCAGGAGGTTGGGGGACTTTCCGGCAGTCCGGTCGGCGGCGATGCCGGTGATGGTGAGGGTGAGCACGGTGGTGGTCAGGTCGGGGACCTTGAGCGCGCGGACGGTGGCGTTACGCAGGCCCATGGCGAAGCCGGTCAGCACGATCACCGAGAGCACGGCGATCTCGGGGGCCTGGGCGGCGATGTCGATCTTCGTGGAGATGGCCGCGGCGATCCACAGCAGGGCGGTCTCGGCGACAGCGGCCCAGAGCAGCCAGCGGCGCAGCGGCAGGTCGACATGGGCGCGGGCGAGGCGGCCTGCGCCCCAGGCACCGACCATGAAGGCCAGCAGCGCCATGACCGCCGGGATCACCTTGAAGCCTGGCGCTCCCGCCGTAGCGAAGCCGAGGAACACGACATTGCCGGTCATGTTGGCGGTGAAGACCTTGCCGAGGCCGAGGACCGAGGCAGCATCGACGAGGCCGGTCGTGGCGGAAAGCAGCAGCAGCAGGCGCGGCAGGGTGGACTTGAGCGGGGTGGCAGGGCCGTTGGCGGGCGTAGGGGCGGGCGTGGCGGTCATGTCGATCTCCGGGGGATAGGGGGAATGCCGGTGGGCTTGGTCCTGTTTTAGGAGGCGGCTGCTTTCTCAGGTATCCGAATAAGATCGTTCGGTTTGTTCGATATATTGGAAACGTGGTTCAGAACCGGAAATTGCTTTCGAGGCCGAGCATGCGGATGGTCTTTGCGGAACCCGTCTGCTTGATGAAGGCCCCCGGCGCGAAGGCGGAGAGCGAGGCGGACAGTTCCAGCTCGGGCGTCGCCTGCCAGGCGAGGGTGGCTTCCACTTCCTTGCCGACGAATTTCGCGCGGCTGTCTCCGACATCGCGGATCAGATTGCCGGGAATGTCGTAGATCCCATCCTCGCGGGAATAGCGCCAGTAGGCCATGGCGGCGAAACTGGCCGAGATATCCGGCGCAAGCTGCATGCCGAGCGAGGAATAGGCGTTGACGATGTTGTAGGGGCCGACCGGCGAGAGTTCGCCGAAGTACTTGCCCTTGGGGAACATCGCATTGAAGGTGCCGAGGCGGTTGTCGGACCTGTCCTTGTCGCCGCTCACCACATTGACGCGCACGGTAAGATCGGGCGCCAGCGGGGCGTCCGGGAAGGCGTGGCCGAGTTCGGTGCCCAAGGTCCAGGCCGAGATCGGGCCATTTGCGAAGCGGCCGAACTGGTAGACGCCCTCGACGTTCCAGTGCCAGTCATCCTGCGTGCCGTGCCAGCGCGCGCCGAGGCTGTGGCGGGTCTCGGTGCCGGTGCGGGTGCCCCAGTGGGCGGCATCGTTGCGGTAACCGAGGTAGTAGAGGTCGAGGTCGGGCAGCGCGGCATAGGCGCCCCACAGCGACTTGTCGGGCGAGGTGCGGTCGTTGAAGTCACCCTTGCGCGCCTGCACCGGCCTTACCGCCAGCAGGCTGACACTGGCCGCGCCCAGCTTTACGTTCGCGCGCACCCCATCGAAGGCGAGCGGCACGTTGGGGCCGTAGCGGGTGCCGATCAGCCGCTCGGTGCCGAGCGAGAGCATCTGCCGCCCGCCGCGCAGGGTGACCGGGCCGAGGTCGGCCTCGACGAAGCCTTGCAGCAGGTCGAGGCCGGTGCCGTCTATCGGGCCGGGCGACGGCGCGACGCTGGCCGAAGTCGAGGCGATCGGCTGCACGAAGGCGCGCACTTTGCCGACATGCAGGTCCGCATAAGGCAGGGCGCGCAGCCAGACGTAGCTGTCGTTCGGCGCCTCGGCGCCGCCCCAGAGGTTGTTCTCCAGGTTTTCGCTGCGCACACGCAGTTCGATGCCGGTGGAGAGCCAGACATCATCGCTGATCGGGATGTACTTGAACTGCCCGGTCCAGTGGTGCGCGCGCTTCTCGGCGTCGGCGAGGTCCGACCAGTCCTCGTCGTAGCGGGTGATCGAAAGGGTGGGCGCCTGCCAGGCTTCGGTGGGTTCGGCCTGTGCCGGAGTGGGCAGGAAGGCCGACGCCAACAGTACTGCTGCTGACAATGCAGTTTTTGCGCCTCTCCCGTCATCCCCGCGAAGGCGGGGATCCCGCTTTTCTTGCGCCATACGCGAGGTCGGAAAAAGGCAGCGGGGCCCCCGCCTGCCCTCTGGGCAGTTCATCCTGAGCGGCCGGCCTGCCGGCCAGCCGAAGGGCGGGGGCGACGGGATGTTTGGGGAGGGCAAAGCCCATGCTTCAGACACGGCGCTCAGCCTTGAAGGCGAGGATGGCCGCGAGAATGAAGCCGCCGACGAGGCCCATGTGCTCGAAGAAGGCATTGGTGGCGGCGAAGCGCTCGGGGCCGGCGGGCATGGCCCAGAAGGCATTGGCGACCATCGCGGCGAAGAAGGTGAACACGCCGAGCATGCCCGCGCCCAGCCAGACCAAACGGCCCGTCAGGATCAGCAGCGGGCCGATCAGCTCCACCGCGATGGTGAGCGCGGCCCAGAGCGCGGGCGGGGTCAGGCCGAAGTGGACCTGTTCCGCCACCGCGCCCTGCCAGTCGGTAAGCTTGGTAAGCCCGCCGACGAGGTAGGCGCCCACCAGCAGCAGGCGGGCGAGGAACCCCGTCGGTGCGAAGTCCAGCACCGATGCGACGAATTTGGGCGTACCGGTGCCGGACATGGCTCAGTTAACCCCGTTCGCGTTGACTTCGCCGGAGTGGATCTCGGCGATGTAGCCGCCGGGGAAGCGGACGATGGCAGCCTGGCGCTTGCCCGTCGTGTAAGGCGCGACCAGCGTTTCCACGCCTGCCGCAGAAGCCTTGGCGAGCGTCGCGGCAAGGTCGCTGACCGCATAGCCGGTCATGTCGCGGCCATAGGGCCAGGGCAGCTGGCCGTCCGAGACATAGACCACCATCTTGCCGTAGCCGCTGGTGAGCGCGACGCGGCGGATGGTCTTGCCGGGCTCGCCGATCTCGGCGCCACTCGCTGCCTTGTCGTCGGCGGTGATCCTGGCGTGGGCGAAGCCGGTCCAGCCCTTGATGAAGGTATCGGCGGCATCGGCGGTCAGGTAGACGCGGTTCTCGGGCACGGTTTCAAGCGCGGTGTAGCTGGGCTTGGCGGTGTGCCAATAGAGCTGCATGTTCACGCCGCCCGGCCACTGGATCACCGAATCCCGGCCGATCGGATCGGGGAAGGTCTCCAGACGGCGCACCGCGCCATGGTCCCGGGCCGACTTCACGGCGGCGTCGAGGTCGGTGACCAGATAGCCGGTGCGCTCATCGCCGAAGGGGACCGGGATCGGTGTCTTGAAGCCGAAGACCGAGACGGTGCCCGCAGGGGTCAGCACGAGCTGCGACTTGGTGAGGCTCTTGGTCGGCGTCACCTGGAACTCGCCCTGCTTGCTGGTGGTGCCGCCGAAAGTGGCGACGAAGCTGGCAACGAAGGTGTCGAACTGATCCTGCGGCACGTAGACGTGGGTGGTGTCGTACTGGGCGCCGACCGAATAGTCGGCGGAGGCTGCGGCAGGCTTGGCGATGGCGGCGGGAACGGCGATCGGGCTGGCGGCGATCACGGCGGTAGCGAAGAGGAAGGCAAAGCGCTTCATCGAAAGTCTCCTGGGGGGCATTGCTCGGGGGGCGAGTTTCATCGTCGTCTCGGATGTGCCCACATCCGCAGCGAGGGGCGGGAGTGAACTTCCGGGAACGGTGTAGGGCGCAGACGAACGGCTATCGATCCGAATAATATCGTTCGACATGTTCGAGATTATGGAAATGTGGATGATGCGGCCCCTTCGCGTCGGAAGGGGCCCCATCGGATCAGACGGCCCAGCAGCCGCAGCCGAGCGATCCCCAGAACGTCTGGACATCGGCGGCGGGAACGTTGGCGCCGAGCGCGGCGGCATGGTCGTGCCCATGGACGCCGCAGGAACTGGCGCAGCCGCAGGCGGAGGCGAGCTTCTGCTTGGCTTCCGGCGTCTGGTAATAGCCGCCGAAGGTCGCGACCGGCGACCAGTCCGGCATCGGGCGCGGCAGCTGCGGCGCGAGCGGGTGATAGTCGCCCTCACCGTGGACCACCTTGCCGCCGAGCAGGGTCAGGATCGAGCGGATATGGACGATCTCATTGTCCGGCACGCTGAAGTAGTCGTCCGAGAGCAGCGCGAGGTCGGCCAGCTGGCCCGCCTTGATCTGGCCCTTCTTGCCCACTTCGTTCGAGAACCAGGTGTTCTCGTGCGTCCACATGCGCAGCGCCTTCTCGCGGCTGACGCGGTTGTCGCCGCGATAGAGCGAGAGGCCGCCCACGGTGCGCCCGGTGACCAGCCACGAGAGCGAGACCCAGGGGTTGTAGCTGGCGACGCGGGTAGCGTCGGTGCCGCCGCCCACGGGGATACCGGCAGCGATCATGCGGGCGATCGGCGGCGTGCGTTCGGCGGCCTTGGCGCCGTAGCGCTCGACGAAATATTCGCCCTGATAGGCCATGCGGTGCTGCACCGCGATGCCGCCGCCGAGCGCGGCGATACGGTCGATATTGCGGTCCGAAATGGTCTCGGCGTGGTCGAAGAACCAGTTGATGCCTTCGAGCGGGATGTCGCGGTTGACCTTCTCGTAGACGTCGAGCGCGCGGCCGATGGTCTCGTCATAAGTGGCGTGAAGGCGCCAGGGCCAGCGGTTCTCGGCGAGCAGGCGGATGACGGGTTCGAGATCGCCTTCCATGCTGGGCGCCATGTCCGGGCGGGGCTGGCGGAAGTCCTCGAAGTCGGCGGCGGAATAGACCAGCATCTCGCCCGCGCCGTTGTGGCGGTAGGTATCGTCGCCCTGTCCCGGCGTGACCTGCTTGGCCCAGCCCGCGAAGTCGGCCAGTTCTTCCTTGGGCTTCTGGGTGAAGAGGTTGTAGCTGATGCGCACGGTGAGCTGGTCTTCGGCGTGCAGCTTCTCGATGATGTCGTAATCGTCGGGATAGTTCTGGAAGCCGCCGCCCGCGTCGATCACGCCGGTCACGCCCAGGGCGTTGACTTCGCGCATGAAGTGGCGGGTGGAGTTGAGCTGGTACTCGGGCGGCAGCTTGGGTCCCTTGGCGAGCGTGGAATAGAGGATCGTCGCATTGGGCTGGGCCAGCAGCAGGCCGGTCGGGTTGCCGGCGGCATCGCGCACGATCTCGCCGCCCGGCGGGTTCGGCGTGTCCTTGGTATAGCCCACGACGCGCAGGGCCGCCGCATTGAGCAGCGCGCGGTCGTAGAGGTGGAGGATGAACACCGGCGTATCGGGGGCGACGGCGTTCAGTTCCGCGATGGTCGGCAGGCGCTTCTCGGCGAACTGGTGCTCGGTAAAGCCGCCGACGACGCGGACCCACTGCGGGGCGGGGGTGTTGTCGACCTGCTTCTTCAGCATCGCCATCGCCTCGGCCAGCGAGGTCACGCCGTCCCAGCGCAGTTCCATGTTGAAGTTAAGCCCGCCGCGGATGATGTGCATGTGGCTGTCGATCAGGCCGGGGATCAGGCGGCGCCCCTTGGCGTCGATCACTTCGGCCTGCGGAGCGGCGGCGCGGACTTCCTGTTCGCTGCCGACGGTCAGGAACTTGCCGTCGCGGATCGCCACGGCTTCGGCCTCGGGGTTCTCCCGGTCGAGGGTGGTGATCTTGGCGTTGACGATGATCGTATCGGTCATGACGGCTTCCTTGGAACGTGCGGTTTGGCTGGCAAGCAGGGAGGGCAGGAGCGAGGTGGCCGCCGCTCCTGCAAGAGTCTGGCGGCGGGTGATCACGCCTCGGCCTTATGGTCGGCGGTGCGGCAGGGGAACTTGTCTCCCGGCAGACGGCCGAGCACATGCTTGCGGCAATCGGTCTGGACGAAGTGGGCGACTTCCTCGTGCGCCCAGATCTTCTTCGCCAGCGGCACGATCTGTTCGCCCAGCAGGATGCCGAGCAGCCCGATCAGCGCGATCATCGGCGGCGCCGGCGAACGAACGCCGAGAAGACTGTAGACCACGCCCACCAGCAACCCGGCGGCAATCGAGAAAAGGTAGGCTTTCATGGATCAGTCTCCTCGGCGGTACGGCCTCAACCCTGCACAAACGCCACAAGGTCGGGGTTGATGGGACCGGAGGCCTTCGGTGAGGGCCGGATGGGGGGATCGGCCCCCGGTCCCGAACTTCAGATCAGTGCGCGCCTTCGGAAGCGCCGAACATGGTCTTGGCATACTTGATGCCGAGGCCGTAGGCGCCGCCCCACTTCTTGGCGATGCCGGTGGTGCTGTCGTAGGTTTCGGTGCGGGCCCAGTCGCGCTGCAGTTCGAGCAGGTACTGGAGCGAGGTCATCGGCACGGCGCCGAGCTGGATCATGCGCTCGACGGCGCGCTCGTGGGCTTCGGTCGAGATGTCGCCGCAGGCATCGGTGATGACATAGGCTTCGAAGCCCTGGTCGATGGCCGAGGCGACCGGGCCGACGATGCAGACCGAAGTCCAGAGACCGGCGAAGACGATGCGCGGCTTGGCGATGCGGTTGATCTCGCAGATCACGGCTTCGTCTTCCCAGGTGTTCATGCTGGTGCGGTCGAGCAATTCCTGGCCTTCGAAGGCTTCGGTGATCTCGTCGAACATCGGGCCGGAGAAGCTCTTCTCGGCAACCGTGGTGAGGATCGTGGGGACGTTGAAGGACTTGGCGCCGCGCGAGATCAGAGCGGCATTGTTGCGGAGCAGTTCGGCCGAGATCGACTTGGTGGCGAACGCCATCTGCGACTGGAAGTCGATCAGGACAAGCGCGTGATTGTCAGGTGAAATGAGCGACTTGCCGGGGGTTGCGGTAGCGGTGAGCGTCATTGGTAGGTCCTCCTGTTGCTGGGCGTCTCGGCCCGGTGGAAGCCTTCTGGAGCGAAACTTGTATTCCAGAAAGGTGCATAAAATCGACCCGAACTTTCTATAAAATAGAAATGTCGGTGCCGAGTGAACAAGTTCGCGGGGAGCGGTTGCTGAGCTTGCGGAGGTGTTATGGGGCCATGCGGCGGGTCTGCGAAACCAACCATTCGTATACACTCGAATGGGGGGGCGAATGGGGGGAGCCGGCTTTGATCCAAGGTTGCGGCCAGCGTCTGCCGCGGGCAAGCATCAGGCGTGCTCGCCGTGGAAGAGGAGATCGGAATCGCTTTTCATGTTTACGCGGTTCGGCATGGCCGGGCGCAGGGAGTCCGCTATTTGTCGGCAGCGGGCTTTGCGGGGACCAATCTGTTCCAGCGGGCATCCAGGGCAGTTTGCCCGCGGTGCGCTTCGACTCGCGAGACCAGCGACACGCCGCGCAGGGTTATGCTGTGTCCGCCCAGCCAGCGACCCGAGATGCTGTAGCCGATATCGTAGATCGCCACGTCTTCGTGCGAAGTGCCGTCGATCAGGAAGCGGGTGGTTATGAGTACCGGCAGGCGCTCATCGCCCCGGCTGTCGTCGGGCAGCTTCGCTTCCTTGCGGGCTTTTTTGAGCGCGTGTTCGAACCAGGAGGATTCGATGCGCGGTTCGCCCGTGGTCTCGGCCGGGGGAATGGACAGAGCGGTCGGGAAGGCCAGGCGCTGGCTCTGGACGGACTGGTCGGCGGAGGCGGGCTTCAGGACGAGATCGTCGCCGGAGCCGGATGTCGTGAGGACGAGGGTCGCCGCCCGCGTCGAGGCGCGGTGGGCATCGGCACTTTTGGAAGCCTCGGTCTCGCTGCGTTGGCTCCAGTTGTTCCAGAGCGTCAGGCCGGAAATGGTGACGGCGATGACCGTCAGCACTTCGCCCAGAGTGATCCAGCGGCGCCGGATGGCAGCTGCTTCGTCGGCGCGGGCTTCGGCTTTCGCTTTGGCTTCGGTCTTGGAATTATCGGTCACGGGTGCGATTCAACACCGGCGGCCCGCGCCGTCAAGCGCAAGCTGTGCACCCGAGGACGGCCCCGGCGTCATGGACACCGGAACCGTCAGGGGAAGCGATCAGTTTGCCAGCGTGGCGTTGTCGATCACGAAGCGGTACTTCACGTCGCTCTTCAGCATGCGCTCGTAGGCCGCGTTGATGTCCTTGATGTCGATCATCTCGATATCGGCGACGACGCCCTTCTCCGCGCAGAAATCCAGCATTTCCTGCGTTTCGGCAATGCCGCCGATCAGCGAGCCGGCGATCGCGCGGCGGCGGAAGATCAGCGCGGCGACGTTCGGCGAGGGGTGGGCATGTTCGGGAACGCCGACCAGCGTCAGCGTGCCGTCGCGCTTGAGTAGCGCGGTGAAGGCGTCGAGGTCATGGCTGGCGGCGACGGTGTTGAGGATGAAGTCGAAGCTGTTGGCATGAGCGGCCATCTCGTCCGCATTGCGCGAGACGACGACTTCGTCGGCGCCCAGTTTCAGCGCGGCTTCACGCTTGCTGTCTGACGTGGTGAAAGCCACGACATGGGCGCCGAGGGCATGGGCGAGCTTCACGCCCATGTGGCCGAGGCCGCCGATGCCGACGATACCGACTTTCTTGCCCGGCCCGACATTCCAGTGGCGCAGCGGCGACCAGGTGGTGATGCCCGCGCAGAGCAGCGGCGCCACGGCGGCAAGCTGTTCGACCGGGTGGCTGATCTTCAGCACGAACTTGTCGCTGACGACGATGCTCTGCGAATAGCCGCCCAGCGTGTGGCCCGGCGCATCGGTGGTTGTGCCGTTGTAGGTGCCGGTGAAGCCGTTTTCGCAGTACTGTTCCAGGCCCTCGTCGCAGGACGAGCAGTGCTGGCAGCTGTCGACCATGCAGCCGACGCCGACCGTGTCGCCGACCTTGAAGGCGGAGACTTCGCCGCCGACTGCCGTGACCGTGCCGACGATTTCGTGGCCCGGAACGCAGGGGTAGAGCGTGCCGGCCCATTCGCCGCGCGCCTGGTGGAGGTCCGAATGGCAGACGCCGCAATAGGCGATGTCGATCGCCACGTCATGCGCGCCGGGGGCGCGGCGTTCGATGTCCAGCGCCACGAGCGGCGTGTTCTCGGTGACGGCACCATATGCTTTCGTCATCGTTGCTTGTTCCTTGATCGGGGAGAGGAAGAGGAGACGGGAGGAACCGCCACGCAGCCCCAGATAGGCCGGAAGGAAACGGAGATCACCCCCGCGCGCGTCGAATAAGGCGATGAACGGAATTCATCATTGCCGTGCTCAAAGCTACTTAAAGCCCAAGTGGTCGCATCTCGCGGATAAGGTCGATCAGCAGGCGCAGGCCGGAGGGCAACTGGCGGCGGCTTGAGTAATAGAAATGGAAAGCGCCGCCCATCGAACCCCATTCGTCCAGCACCACCCGCAACCGTCCGGAAGCCACGTCCGCCGCGATCGTCGGCTCCGCCGCATAGATCAGCGCGGCGCCGCTGCGGGCCATGTGAAGGCCGATACTGGAGTTACCGATCGTGATCGGGCCTTGCACGGCGATGACTTCCGTCTCGTCGTCCTTGTCGAACTCCCAGTTGTAAATGCGTTCGTTTCCGAGCCTGATTTTCATGCAACGATGGCGGGTAAGGTCCTGCGGCATTTCCGGCACCCCGAAGCGCTCGAAATAGGCGGGCGACCCGGCCACGACCCAGCGTAGCGGCGGGGAGATGCGCTGGACGATCATGTCCTCGGGCACGGTGCCGCCATAGCGGATGCCCGCGTCGAAGCCCTGTTCGATCACGTCGACCATGCGGTTGTCGATCGAGAGGTCGATCTCGATGTCCGGATAGCGCTCGATGAAGGTGGGCAGCACCGGGGCGAGGATCAGTTCCGCCGCGTCTTCGGGTACGTTGAGGCGGATGCGTCCGGCGGGGGCGTCGCGGAAGCGGTTGAGCACTTCGGCGGCATGGTCGATGGCGTCGAAGTGCTCGGATATGGCGTCGCGGAAGGCCTCGCCCGCCGTGGTCAGGGTGACGCTGCGGTTGGTGCGGTTGAGCAGGCGAACGCCGTGGCGGTCTTCCAGCCCCTTCAGAGCATGGCTGAGCGCGGAGGCGCTGATCCCCAGTTCAAGACTGGCGCGGCGAAAGCTGCGGTTGCGGGCGATGGCCAGGAAATAGGCGAAGTCCGCCAGATCGGAACGGCTGAATTTCATGGCAGCCGTCTTCGATCCTCCATGCCGCCTTGTCCAGCGCCTATCCCAGCCGGGGATCGATCAGGAACTTCTCGCCGGTAGCCTTGCGCTCATACTGGCGCAGGACATCGGGTTGCAGCGCCTGTGCAAGGCCGACGACTTGCGTGTAGCGGCTGGCGAAAGTCGTGGTGAGTTCGTCCAGCACCCGCGCGCGGAAACGGGCGGCGACTTCCGGTCCGGCCTTTTGCAGGAACGGAAAGAGCAGCCAGCCGCTCACGCTCCACTGGAAGCCGAAGGTCATGCGGTTGAGCGTCGTCGGCGCGAGATCGAGCGCGCCGTAGATGTAGAGCTGCTTGAAGGTATCCGAGCCGTAGCGGCTGTAGCTGCTCGAACTTTCGACGGCGGCGTGTTCCATCGCGCGCAGGATGTCGCTGCCCAGCGTGCCGCCGCCGATGGCGTCGAAGGCGATCGTCGCGCCGGTCTCGCGGATCGCGGCGGTGAGCTGTTCGATGAAGTCCGCGTCCCGGCTGTTGACGACATGCTGCGCGCCGATATCGCGCAGGAGCTGCGCCTGCTCCGCCGAGCGGACCACGTTGACCAGCGGAATGCCGTCCTTGAGGCAGATCTTCTGGAGCATCTGGCCGAGGTTCGAGGCGGCAGCAGTATGGACGATGGCCTTGTGACCTTCGCGGCGCGCGGTCTCGACGAAGCCGAGTGCGGTCAGCGGATTGACGAATATCGCCGCGCCGTCGGCGGCTTCGGCGCCTTCGGGGAGTGCCACGACATCGCGCGCCGCGATCTTGCGATAGTCCGCATACATGCCGCCGCCGATCATGCCGACGCGCTTGCCTTCCAGCGCCTTGGCATTGCGCCCGGCGGCGACCACGGTTCCCGCGCCTTCGTTGCCGATCGGCAGCGACTGGTCGATCCGTCCGCTCACGCTCGGCAGGCGGTTTTCGGGAACCTGGAAGCGCAGCGAGCCGTCCGCTTCCGCGAGCGTGGCGAGGTCGGCAGGGCCAAGGAGCAGGCCGAGGTCGCTGGGATTGATGGGGGCGGCTTCAACCTGAACGATCACTTCGTCGTCGCCCGGTTCGCCGATCGCGACGTTCTCCAGGGAAAGCGTCAGAGTTCCGTCCTTGTCGATGCGGGTGCGCATTTCGCGTCCGGTCAGGGTCATCCTTGGCGTCCTTTGTCCTGTTTGTCTCCGAAGGTAGTCACGCCAGATAGGCTTGCAACTGCTTCCAGGCGGAGAGTTTGTCTGCCCGGCCGAGACTGGCGTGGGCGGCGCTAGAAGAGGGCAGGTCGATCAGATCCCATGCTCTCTCGCCTACAAGCTGCCTGCGGCCGCGCTGGGCGGCGCTCTTGCCGTTGAAGGCAATGGCCTGCAAGTTGGGGAGGCTGCGTGCGAAAAGCGCGAGGTCGCGGTGCTCGGCGTCGCGGATCGCGGTGTCGAGGCTGCCCTTGCGGCTGGCGCTTTCGATCACGTCCCAGAGGCCGAGGCCATGGGCCAGCAGGCGGGGTAGGCGTTCCTCGTAAGGCCGCTGCGGCAACTCGCTCTCGCCGAGGACTTCGCCGATCAGCCACCAGAAAGCATTGGAGGGATGGGCGTAATATTCCCGCGCGGTGAGCGAGCGCTCCCCCGGCAGGCTGCCGAGCACGAGCACCCGCGTCCGGGCATCGACATAGGCCGGGAGGGCGGATTTCCTCAAAACTGCGCCACTTGCGCTGGCAGCATGGCGGCAAAGCGCTGCGGATCGATGCCTTGCGCGAGCAGGCCCGCCTGGAGGCGCTCGGCGGGGTCTTGCCAGGGTTCGTCGGTCAGCTTGAACGTGCCCCAGTGCATGCCAAGCGCGGCGCGGGCGTCGAGGTCGAGCATGATCCGGATCGCATCTTCGGGATCGGCGTGCTGGGCGGCCATGAACCAGCGCGGATCGTAGGCGCCGATCGGCAGGATCGCGAGGTCCACGGGGCCGAACTGGGCGCGCAGGCGGCGGAAGATCGCGCCGGTGCCGTAGCCGGTGTCGCCCGCGAAATAGACCAGCCTGCCTGCCGCCTCGACCATGAAGCCGCACCACAGCGCCATGCGCCGGTCCCTTGGTCCGCGCGAGGACCAGTGCAGGGCGGGGACGACATGGGCGGTCACGGCAGGGTTCACGGCAATCGCATCGCCCCAGTCGCCGGTGGCGAACCGTGCCTCGGGAATGCGGCGGCGGACGATGGCGTCGTTGCCAAGCGGGGTGACGATCAGCGGCTGGTGGCGGGCGTGGAGCGCCTTGAGGGTGGCGATGTCGAGATGGTCGTAGTGGTTGTGCGAGAGCAGGATCGCATCGATCGGCGGCAGGTCTTCCAGCGCGACGCCGGGTACGTTGACGCGCTTTGGTCCGGCGAAATTCACCGGGCTGGCACGGTTCGACCAGACCGGGTCGGTCAACAGGTTGCAGCCGCCGATCTGGATCAGAAGCGTGGCATGACCGACCATGGTGACGCGCAGGCCTTCCACCCGCGCCTCCGGCACGACCGGCGTGACCGGCGTGGACTTCGGCCAGGGATTGTCGGGCGCGCTGCGCCGCCACTTGAGGACCTCGCCGAGCGAGCGGTCGGTTTCGGGTTCATCGCGCAAGTTATGGAAGCGCACGCCGTCGAAATGGTCGGTGACGGGGCCTTGGTAATAGGGATTCTTCGCGGGCATCCGAAATGCGGCCTCCAGGTTCGAACCGCCTATTTCGGAAGGATAATCCGGCATTCAAGCGCTGCCGAGCCGGAATTCTTCGTTCCGGCGCTGGCGGGCCTTGCTTGACGCTTCGAAAAATAGGGGTAGGGGGTATGGGTATGTCTCATCTCCACGAATCGAAGGATAGCCTCATCGCGCGGGTGCGCCGGATTGCCGGTCAGGTCGCTGCGGTGGAGCGCGAGTTGAACGGTGACGCCTCCTGCGCGACGGTGCTTCACCGGGTCGCTGCGGTGCGCGGCGCCGTGAACGGGCTGATGGACGAGATCATCGCCGAGCACCTCGAAGCCCATGTCTCGCGTCCGAGCCTGACCGACGCCGAGCGGGCCGCGGGGGCCGAGGAACTGCTGGCGGTGATCCGCCGCTATGCGAAATAGGACGGGCTGCCATGACCATCGATCCCTCGGGCCATACCCACGATCACATGTTCCTCGGCTCGGCCCATGACGAGAACGCGCGGCGCACGCTCTGGGTCGTGGCGCTGACGGCGGCGATGATGGTGGGCGAGATCGCCGCCGGTTACTGGACCGGCTCGATGGCGCTGCTGGCCGACGGGTTCCACATGGCGACCCATGCCGGGGCGCTTTCGGTGGCGGCAGGGGCCTATGCGTTCGCCCGGCGCCATGCCGAGAGCCCGCGCTTCAGCTTTGGCACCGGCAAAGTGGGCGATCTCGCCGGGTTCGCCTCGGCGCTCGTGCTGGGCATCGTCGCCATCGGCATCGGCGGGGAATCGGTGTTGCGGCTGCTTCAGCCCGCGACCGTCGCCTTCGGCACCGCGACCTGGATCGCGGTGGTCGGCCTGCTGGTGAACATCGCCAGCGCCTTCCTGCTCGGCGGCGGGCATTCCCATGGCCATCACCACCATCACGACCACGATCATCATGGCGGGCATCATCATCACGGCCATGGTCACGACAACAACCTGCGGTCCGCCTACGTCCATGTCCTGGCCGATGCCCTGACTTCGGTGCTGGCCATCGCCGCGCTGCTGGCGGGGCGCTATCTCGGCTGGGTCTGGATGGATGCGGCGATGGGGATCGTCGGCGCCGTGGTGATCGCACGCTGGTCGTGGAGCCTGCTGCGCGACACGGCGGCGATCCTGCTCGATACCGCCGATCCCCATGTCGCCGGGGAAATGCGCGAACTGGTCGAAGGGCCGGGCGACGCGCGGATCACCGACCTGCACGTCTGGCGCGTCGGGCCGGAAGTCCATGCCGGGATCGTCAGCGTGGTCGCCGCGCCAGGCCTCTCGGGCGAGACGATCCGCCAGCGCCTGCGCCCGGTCCACGAACTGGGCCACCTGACCGTGGAGATGCATCCGGCATGAAGTCCCCCTGCATCGAACTCTGCGCTTTCGACGGCAAGACCGGCTGGTGCCGCGGCTGCGGCAGGACCAAGGCGGAGTGCCGCTCCTGGAAGAAGGCGCAGCCGCACCAGCAGCGCAAGGTGGCCGCGGAACTGCCCCGGCGTCTTCAGAAGCTGGCGGCGAAGTAAAGAGTCTTACGCAGCAGCCGGGTCCAGCGCCTGTGCGGCTCGAACGAGATCGGGCACCGAGCGCAGCTGCATCTTGCGCATCAGACTGGAGCGGTGGAGTTTCACCGTGATCTCGCTGATCTCCAGCTCCCAGGCGATCTGCTTGTTCATCAGCCCTCGTACCACGCAGGCCATGACTTGCCGTTCGCGCGGTGTCAGCGTGTCAAACCGCTCTTCGACCGCGCGGCGCAGCCGGGCATCGGCGCGGCGGGCATGATCCCGCTCCAGCGCCTGCTCCACCGCGTCCAGCAGGTCGTCCTCGTTGCAGGGCTTGGACAGGAAATCGACAGCACCCGCCTTCATCGCGCGGACCGAAAGCGGGACGTCGGCATAGCCGGTGAGGAAGATGACGGGGATCGGCTCGCCGCGATGCTTCAGGCGTTCCAGCAGTTCCAATCCGTCGATTCCGGGCATTCGCATATCGGCGACGATGCAGCAGGCCGCATCGGGAAGCGCGGAATCGAGCAGCGCGCCTGCGGAGGCAAAGCGCTCGGCCGCATGGCCTTCCACCCGCAGCAGCGAGAACAGGGCGTCACGCACGCCCGCGTCGTCGTCGACGATGAGGACCCGTCCTTTACCTGCGCTTTTGCTGGCCGCTGTCTCGGGGGGGTGAATCGCGGTTACTCCTGCCGGGCAAGGCAGCAAATGACGTATAGTGAACAGAGGCGGCAAGCCCCCCTTTCGGGGGGTATGCTGCCGATGCGGGCTGATTTTGCGGCAGGCCGTTGGGCCTAATCAGGCAGAGGCGTCGTCTAATAGCGGCTCTCATGGCAAGGCCTTTTTTGGTTTCAGCATCGATTGCCGGGATCACGGTCGTCTTCGCAGTCGATACAAGTCGCTGCATGATGGGTATTTCGCGGAGCGGCCTTTCCAATGTGCAAAACGCACGCGCCAATTCGGCTGACGGTGCAACGCCATCTCACGGAATGGGCCACCTCACGTCCCGGCAGGGACGCCTGGCCGCGCTTCGCTGTCGCGCCGCCAGAATAAACTGGTAGTTACGCTGCGGCGCGCTCGTTGAATTCCTTCCCGGACTTTAACATGGCGTGCATGATAACGGCCAGCTTGCGCGCGACGGCAACCGCAGCTCGTTTGAAGCCAAGTTTCTCGCGAAGCCTCAGACCCCACGTTCTCAGATCACTTTCCGCGCGAGTTCGAGTTAAGATTACAGAGGCTGCTTCGTAAAGCAGAGCTCTAAGGTTCGCATCGCCGCGCCTGGAAATATGCCCATCATAGTCCACTTCGCCGGACTGGTAACGCCTGGTCGTAAGGCCCACCCACGCTCCAACGGAACGCGATCTGGCGAAGTTAGTCGGATCCTCGATCGCTGTCGTGAAGGCGGTAGCAGTGACCACACCTACCCCAGGGATGGTCATCAAGAGCCTGCACGCTCGGCTTTCTCGCGCTGCCGCGCAGAGCTGCCGTCCGAGCTCGGCAGATCTCATTCGCATAGCACGCCACGCCTCGATGATGGGGAAGATAATCCGTGCAAGAGCATCCTCACCTTCGAGAAGCCGGTAAACATGCGCCTCGAAAGCACCGCCCCTTCCCGCAGGGACAACCAACCCGAAGGTTTTCATCAAGCCGCGGATCTGGTTCGACAAATCGGTGGTAATGCGAACGAGCTTAGTCCTGGCAGCAACCAAAGTACGTATCAGCATGCTGTCGTATGCCTTGACGCGAACTTCGCGGAAGAACCCTACCTCCGCCAAATGCGCCAAACCGTCTGCATCGTCTGCATCTGTCTTATTAGGCGCCATGTCGAGGGCTGCCTTTGCATGCCGCGCGTCGATGCAGATTGCTGGCAAACCATGGCGAGTGAGCTCGTGGTAAAACCAAACAGACAACGGCCCGGTCTCGAAAACAACCCGCCCGACATTGGGACTTCGCTCACGGATCAACTCGGCTAGCAAAGCGGGATCTGACGGGCATTTTCCCCGCCATACCCGCTTCCCAGAACGTCGGATGGAAATTGAAGTCTCTTTCAAAGACACATCAAGCCCGATAAACTCGCCCATGGTTGTTCTCCGATCGATGCCTGGGCCCGGTGCCAATCGTGAGCCCGTCTTTTCATCTTATCGGGGAGCAGCCACCTGTCGCTTCAATTTTGCGGCACAACATCCGGCGACTCGCTCCCGCGATTACCCCATGTGCAAACGTTTCCCGAGGGAAACAATCCCCGCCTCTCCGCATCGGACTGTCCTAACGGGCGTCATCGTATCGAAACCGCCCGATCGGTCTCAGCGCCAGCCCAGAGCGGGGGCAACATGGGTCAGGATCGCCTCCAGTACATGGGCGTTGTAGGCGACGCCGAGCTGGTTCGGCACGGTGAGAAGCAGCGTATCGGCCTCGGCGATTCCCTCGTCGGCGCGAAGCTGTTCGATCAGGCGATCCGGTTCCGCCGCATAGGACCGGCCGAACACGGCGCGCATGTTGTCGATGATACCCACCTGGTCGCTGCTGTCCCCCCGTCCGAAATAGGCGCGGTCCTGATCGTTCATCAGCGCGAAGATCGAGCGGGATACCGAGACGCGCGGCTCGCGGGCATGGCCGGCCTCCTTCCAGGCCGCGCGATAGGCGCGAATTTGCCGGGCCTGCTGGACATGGAACGGCTCGCCGCTCTCGTCGGCCTTGAGCGTCGAGCTTTGCAGGTTCATGCCCATCTTTGCGGCCCAGACGGCCGTGGCATCGGCACCGGACCCCCACCAGATTCGCTCGCGCAGCCCTTCCGAATGCGGCTCCAGGCGGAGCAGGCCGGGGGGATTGGGGAACATCGGGCTGGGATTGGGCTGTGCGAAGCCCTGGCCCTTCAGCAGTTCCAGGAAGACTTCGCCGTGGCGGCGGCCCATGTCGGCATCGCTCTCTCCCTCGGCGGGGGCGAAACCGAAATAGCGCCAGCCGTCGATCACCTGCTCGGGCGAGCCGCGACTGATGCCGAGTTGCAGGCGGCCCTGGCTGATGAGATCAGCCGCGCCGGCGTCTTCGGCCATGTAGAACGGGTTCTCGTAGCGCATGTCGATGACGCCGGTGCCGATCTCGATACGGCGCGTTTTCGCGCCGACCGCAGCCAGCAACGGAAAGGGCGAGGCCAGCTGCTGCGCGAAATGGTGCACGCGGAAATAGGCGCCGTCCGCGCCGAGTTCCTCGGCGGCGACGGCGAGGTCGATCGACTGGAGCAACACGTCGCTGGCCGAGCGGGCGCCCGAGGAGGGCGATGGGGACCAGTGCCCGAAGGACAGGAAACCGATTTTCTTCATGGGGATGATCTACCTCTTTGACGGAGCCTACGTGGTTTCCGGCTCCCTGAAACGCAAGAGGTGGATAGGGTCCCGACCTTCGCTTGCAGGCCGTCTCATCGCCAGGGGCACCCGCGTCAGGGAAGTGCCGCCGGGTCCACGACGACATGGCGGATGCGCGTGCGGTTGTAGGTGTAGGTGATGTGCACGAGGCCGTCGCGGGTCTGGATGACTGCCGGATAGGCGTAGCCGTCGGGCAGGGGCTCGTCTTCCAGCGTCAGGGCATTGCGCCAATGGATGCCGTCGCTCGACAGGCCGATGTTGAGCGGCCAGCGCGGGCCGTCGCCGGGGCGGTCCGGCCAGTGGGCGCTGTGGTTGTAGATGATGAGCTGGCGTCCGTCGGCCAGCGTTACGGCGTCGGTGCCGGAATTGGGGTTCGGCAGATCGGCGGCGACCAGCGGGGACCAGGTGCGGCCGCTGTCCTTCGACCAGCTCATGGCGAGCACGCCCTGCCGGGTGCGGGCGATCAGTGCCAGCTTGCCGTCCGGGAAGGTCAGGACGCTCGGCTGGATCGCCTCAAGCCCCGTGGGCGAAGCGATCGGTGCTTCGGCGCTCCAGGTGCGGCCCCGGTCGGTCGAGATTTCCATCTGGAGGAACCAATGGTTCTGCTCGGGCGTGCCGACCTCGCGGCTGGAGGGGGCAAGCCAGGCACCGTCGGGCAGCGCGACGGCCTTGTTCTTGATCGGCCCCAGCACGCCTTCCGGCAGACGTTCGCCCTTGCTCCAGGTGCGTCCACCATCGCTGGAAGTCTTGAGCATGCCCCACCAGTCGCGCGGGTTCGGGCCGACCTTGTAGAACAGGAACAGCGGGCCGTCCTTCGCCTGGAACAGCACGGGATTCCAGGTGGGATAGCGGTTCTTCGCGTCGACCACGCCGTCGGCGACCGCGACTGGCTTGTCCCATCCCTTCGCACCCTTGCGCGCGAACCAGATGCGCACGTCGGGGCGGCTTTCCCCGGTTCCGCCGAACCAGGAGGCGGCCAGGGTCCCATCGGGCAGTTCGACGATCGTCGAGGCGTGGGCCTGCGGATAGGGCGGATCGGCGTCGATGAATTCGGACAGGACGATGGCTCCGCCAGGCTTCGTCACTTCCGCCGGTGCTGTCCCCGTCTCTGCGTTCGGCTGTGCCAGACCCGGCGATGCCGCCAGGGCGCCCAGAACCGTGATCAGCAGGCGGACACGCGAACTCGTCATGAAATTCATCTCCGTTTGGTGGTGCTTGCGGGGCGCGCCAACACGGCAGGCCTCGTGCCGCATGGGCGGCTGGCATTCCACCCATTCCATGCATTTTCGCAAGCGATTGGCAAGGATGGCAAAGTGCCCACATTTTTGGAACAGTGTGTGCGGGATTATGATATAGATTAGATGGGACTAGGGCTTACGCCTGTAAGACTTGCTGGTGAAGGCCGCGATGCAGCGGCCGCCGGACATAGGGGATGAACACGATACCAAGCGATGTTCGAGAGGCCGCCGTGCCTCAGGTGCCGTTGAGCGATGAACAGATTCTGGAAGCTGCGAGCCTGCGGAACATGACCGTTCCGGAAGAATGCCGGGACGGATTGAGGGCGAATCTGCGCCTCATCGCCGCCCACGTCGCAACGATGCGCACGGGCCGGGTGGACAGCAGGCCTTGACCTCCGTTCGCGAAATTTCCTCTGCCGTCCGTTCGAAGCGCATCACGGCCCTGGATGTGGTGGAACGATGCCTGGCCGCGCTGCCGCAACCCTCTGCCGACCCGCTTTCCGCGATCACCCGTCTCTTGCCCGAGCGCGCGCGCGCCGAAGCGCGGGCGGTCGACGCGCTGATCGCTGCGGGAGGCGATCCCGGACCGCTGGCGGGCGTGCCTTACGGCGTAAAGGACCTGTTCGACGTTGCGGGCCTGCCCACCACGGTAGGCTCCGCAATTTACGCCGATGCGCCTTCTGCCGCCGCCGATGCGGAAGCGATCGCGCGGCTGCGGGCTTCCGGCGCAGTGCTCGTGGCGACGCTCAACATGGACGAGTTCGCCTATGGTTTCGCGACCATCAATGCGCGCCATGGCACCACCCGCAATCCGCATGACCCCGCCCGGCTGGCGGGCGGCTCGTCCGGCGGCTCGGCGGCGGTTGTTGCCGCCGGTCTGCTGCCCTTTTCGCTTGGGTCCGACACCAATGGTTCGGTGCGGGTTCCGGCCAGTCTTACCGGCCTCTACGGCCTGAAACCCACGCATGGTGACTTGCCGCTGGCGGGGGTGTTCCCCTTTGCCGAGAGCTTCGACGATGTCGGGCCGTTCACCACCAGCGCCGCCGACATGGCGCTCGTCTGGGAGGTCCTTTCCGGGCGCAAGGCTGAGGCCCGCGATCGTCCGCTGCGGCTCGCGCGGCTAGGCGGACGTTTTCGCGACAATGCCGATCCGGACCAGCTTACTGCCATCGATGCTATCGCGTCCGGCTCGCCGCTGCTGGAGTTCCCCGATATCGCCCGCGCGCGGTCTGCCGCGTTTCTCATTACCGCCTGCGAGGGAGGGGCGCTGCACCGCAAGGCGCTTTCCGAACAGGCCATGGCTTTCGATCCCGCGACGCGGGACCGGCTGCTGGCGGGCGCCCTGCTGCCTCGCGGTCTCTACGATGAGGCGCTGGCGTTCCGGGCGTCCTTCCTCGACAAAATCGGCGCGGTCATGGAGGATTTCGACGTGTTGCTGGCACCTGCAACCCCTTGCACCGCCCCGCCGATCGCAGACCCGCGCATCCTGATCGACGGCGCGCTTTCGCCCGCGCGCGCGGACCTCGGTATCCATACCCAGCCGATCACTTTTGCCGGCCTGCCATCGCTCAGCGTCCCCTTGCGCAGGGAAGGTAAGCTGCCGATCGGGTTGCAACTCATCGGCAAGCGCGGCGGAGAGCCTGACCTCCTGCACTTCGCCGCCCGCCTGGAGCGGGAAGGCGTGATCGGCACCTCGCCGCCGTCCGGCATGGCGATGCCTGCATGGCACGGGCTGGTCGCCGCATGAGCGTCGTCGACAGCCTCGCCGTCAAAGGGACAGGCGGTATCGTCACCGCCCCGCACTATCTCGCTGCCGAGGCAGGGCGGTCGGTGCTGATGGACGGCGGCAATGCCGTGGAGGCGACCGTTGCCGTCGCCGCGACGCTGGCGGTGGTCTATCCGCATATGACCGCTATCGGCGGCGATGGCTTCTGGGTGATCCGGGAGCCGGACGGGCGGGTCCATTCCATCCACGGCTGCGGTGGCGCGGCTACCAAGGCGGATTTGTCGCTCTATGCTGGGCTGGACGCGGTGCCGACGCGGGGGGCGCTGGCGGCCAATACCGTGGCGGGAACGATATCGGGCTGGGCGGCGGCGCTGGAGGGTGCGGGGGGCACGCTGCCGCTCGAACGTCTGCTGCGCGATGCGATCCGCTATGCGGAGGAGGGCGTTCCGGTCACCGCAGGCGGCGCGGCTATCGCTCTGGCCAAGGGCGATGAACTGCGCCGAGCGCCGGGGGCCTATGCTGCGGTGTTCGAGCCGGAAGGCCGCCCGCTGGCCGAGGGTGATGTGCTGCGCAATCCGGCGCTGGCCGGGACGTTGCGCAAGCTGGCAAGCGATGGGCTCGACAGCTTCTATCGCGGCGAACTTGCGGCCCTGATCGCCGAAGACCTGGCCGCCCTCGGCAGTCCGGTTTCGGCGGCGGACCTTGCCGCGCACCGGGCCACACGGCCAGAGCCGCTTTCGGTGCCGATCCGGGGGGCACGGCTCTACAACAGCGCGCCGCCGACGCAGGGCTTTGCCTCGCTGGTGATCCTTGCGCTGTTCGACCGGCTTGCCGCCGACGCGCCTGACAGCTTCGCGCATGTCCACGGGCTGGTGGAGGCGACCAAGCAGGCCTTCCTGCTGCGCGATGCGCATGTCGGCGATCCGGCCTATACCGATTACGATTTTCAGGGCCTGCTGGACGATGAGGCAGTGCTCGATGCTTTGGCGGCGCGGATCGATCCGGCAAAGGCGCTGGGGTGGCCGCAGCCGCCGCAGTGGGGCGATACCTGCTGGTTCGGCGCGGCGGATGCGGAAGGGCGGGTGGTCTCCTCGATCCAGTCGACCTATTTCGAATTCGGCTCGGGCCTGGTGCTGCCGCAGACCGGGATCGTCTGGCAGAACCGGGGCAGTTCGTTCCGCCTTGCCGAGACGGGCTGGAATGCGCTGAAGCCCGGCCGCAAACCGTTCCATACGCTGAACCCGGCGCTTGCGGTGTTCGAGGATGGCCGGGTCATGGCCTATGGCACCATGGGCGGCGAGGGGCAGCCGCAGACGCAGGCCGCGCTGTTCAGCCGCTATGCGCGCTTCGGTGACGATCTCCAGCAGGCGATCAGTGCGCCGCGCTGGCTGCTGGGGCGGACCTGGGGGGACGTTACCACCTCGCTAAAGCTGGAGGACGGCTTCGACGAGGCGCTTTACACGGCCTTGGCCGAGGCCGGGCACGATGTGGAGCGGGTGGGGCCGCTGACGGCGATGATGGGCCACGCGGGCGCCTTGGTGCGCTTGCCGGATGGGTCGTTCGAAGGTGCCACCGATCCGCGCAGCGATGGCGGCGTGGCGGCATGGTAGAGGCCAGCGGCATCCGCGCCGTCACCCGCTGCAATGCGCTGGGCACCGCGCCTTACAGCCAGAGCGAACAGGGCCTCTATCGCGGCTACCTCAGCCCCGCCTATCACGCGACGTTGGACCTTGTCGGCGCATGGATGGTCGAGGCGGGCATGCACGTCGATCTCGACCCCGCCGCCAATCTGCGTGGTCGCTACGAGGGCGCAGAGCCCGGCGCACCGGCGCTGGTGATCGGCAGCCACCTCGATTCCGTGCGCGACGGCGGCTGCTACGATGGCCCGCTGGGCGTCATGCTCGGCATCGAATGCGTCGCCGCGCTGCACGAGCAGGGCCGCCGCCTGCCTTTCGCCATCGAAGTCTACGGATTCGGCGACGAGGAAGGCTCGCGCTTTCCCGCCGCCATGCTGACCAGCCGCGCGGTGGCCGGAACGCTCGATGCCGATCTCGACCGGATCGCCGATGCCGAGGGGGTGTCGCTGGAAGCGGCGCTCGCCTCGTTCAAGACCGACTACGACGTGGTGACGGCCAAGACCCCCACGAACACCCTCTCGACGCTGACCTACCGGACAGCCCGCCGCGCGCCGGACGAGATCGTCGCCTATCTAGAAGCCCATATCGAGCAGGGACCGGTGCTGGAGGCGGAAGGCCTCGCGCTCGGCACCGTGACCGGCATTGCCGCGCAATTGCGCTACGCGGCCACGGTGCGCGGCATGGCGGGCCACGCGGGCACCAGCTCGATGCCGCTGCGCCGCGATGCGCTGGCGGGGACGGCGGAAATGATGCTCGCCATCGAGGATATCGCGCGCGCGGACGGCTCCGACCTCGTCGCCACCGTCGGCAAGCTGGAGGCTCTGCCCGGCGCGGCCAATGTGATCCCCGGCGAAGTGCGCTTCACCATCGACGTGCGCTCCGGCGACGCCACCCGGCGCGACCGTGCGGCGCAGGATATCCTTGCGCGGCTGAAACAGATCGCCTCGAAACGCGGCCTCGTACTCGATCTGGCGCTGGTCCACGATTTGCCTGCCAGCCCTTGCGATCCCGCGCTGATGGACCTGATGGACGCTGCCATGGCCGAGGCCGGGCAGCCGGTGCGCCGTCTCGTTTCGGGCGCGGGGCATGATGCCATGGTGATGGCCGCGCTCTGCCCCACGGCGATGTTGTTCATCCGCTGCAAGGACGGCGTCAGCCACAACCCTGCCGAGCATGTCGAACCCGCCGATGCCGATGCGGCGCTGCGGGTGATGCTGGGCGTTATAGAAAGATTGGGAGACAGCTTTGCCGACCGACCTTGATCCGCTGCTTTTCGGCGAGATCGACCCGCCCCAGCGCCTGCTCATGGGCCCCGGCCCGATCAACGCGCATCCGCGCGTGCTGCGGGCGATGAGCGCGGACCTCCTGGGCCAGTTCGACCCGGAAATGACCGGCTACATGAACCAGGTCATGGCGCTCTACCGCCCGATCTTCGGCACCCGGAACCCCTGGACCATGCTGGTGGACGGCACCGCGCGCGCCGGTATCGAGGCCGCGCTGGTCTCCATGGTGGCGCCGGGCGACGTGGTGCTGGTGGTGAACTTCGGCCGCTTCGGCCTGCTGCTGACCGAGATCCTCACCCGCATCGGCGCGGTGATCGAGACGGTGGACGCAGCCTGGGGCGAAGTCGTCCCGCTGGAACGGATCGCCGAGGCCATCGCCCGCTGCCACCCCAAGATCGTCGCCACCATCCACGGCGATACCTCCACCACCATGGCGCAGCCGCTCGACGGCTTCGGGGAGCTTTGCCGTCAGGCCGGCGCGCTCAGCTATGTCGATGCCACCGCGACCATCGGCGGCATGGAACTGGCGGCGGATCGCTGGGGCGTCGATGTCGTCACCGGCGGCTTGCAGAAGTGCATGGGCGGGCCTTCGGGCTCCGCGCCGATCACGATTTCGGACAAGGCGGCAGAGCATATCGGCCGCCGCCGCCATGTGGAGCAAGGCATCCGCCGCGATGACATCGTCGACGGGCAGGGGCCGCGCATTCGTTCCAACTATTTCGACCTCGCCATGGTCATGGATTACTGGTCGGACAAGCGCCTCAACCACCATACCGAGGCGACCTCGATGCTCTACGCCGCCCGCGAATGCGCGCGCATTGTGCTGGGCGAGGGGCTGGAAGCGCGTTACGCCCGCCATGCCGCTGCGGGCCGGGCGATGACCGCGGGCCTGCGCGCCATGGGTCTCACGGTCTTCGGCGACGATGCTTATCGGATGACCAATGTCACCGGCGTCTTCATCCCCAAGGGCGTGGACGGCGAGGCCGTGCGCATGGCCATGCGCGAGCAGTTCGAGATCGAGATCGGCACCGCCTTCGGCCCGCTTCAGGGCCGCATCTGGCGCATCGGCGCGATGGGTTACAATGCCATGAAGCACAAGGTGTTGCTGACTTTGGCAGCGCTGGAGGCGTGTCTTCGGATGGAGGGCTTCAAGCTACCGCTGGGCGATGCGGTTCCGGCGGCGCTGGAGGCTTGGGGCGAATGACCCGCGATCTTGTCGGCTATGGCCGCACGCCGCCTGACCCGCAGTGGCTGAACGGCGCGCGGGTGGCGGTGCAGTTCGTCATCAACTACGAGGAAGGTGCCGAAAACTCCGTCCTCAACGGTGACGAACGTTCCGAAGCCTTCCTCAGCGAGATGGTCGGCGCCGCCAGCCATGCAGGCCGGGCGATGGCGATGGAGAGCCTCTACGAATACGGCAGCCGTGCCGGGTTCTGGCGGCTCCACCGGATCTTCACCGAGCGCGGCTTGCCGGTGACGGTGTTCGGCGTGGCGAAAGCCATGGCAATGAACCCCGAAGCCGTCGCCGCCATGCTGGACGCGGATTGGGAGATCGCCAGCCACGGGTTGCGCTGGATCGACTACCAGCACGTTCCCGAAGAGGTTGAGCGCGCCCACATCGCCGAGGCCATCGCGCTTCACGAAAAGCTCACCGGCAGCCGCCCGCTCGGCTGGTATCAGGGCCGCACCTCGCCAAATACCGCGCGGATTGTCGCCGAAGAGGGGGGCTTCCTCTACGATGCCGACAGTTATGCCGACGACTTGCCTTACTGGGACCGCCAGCACGGCAAACCGCAGCTGATCGTCCCCTACACGCTCGACGTGAACGACATGAAAATCGTCGCGCTCAACGGCTTTACCGAGGGCGAGCAGTTCTTCCGCCACATGCGCGATACCTTCGACCAGCTTGCCGAGGAAGGCGGGCGGATGATGAGCGTGGGCCTCCACGGCCGCATCGCCGGCAAGCCCGGCCGCGCCCGCGCGCTCGCCCGTTTCCTCGATCACGTGACCGCCAGCGGAGACGCCTGGATCGCCCGCCGCATCGACATCGCCCGCCACTGGATGGAGGTCCACCCCGCATGACTCTCGACGATCCCGAACTGCTCGCCGAAGTGACCGCAGCCTTCCAGGAATACGAGCGTGCGCTGATGGAGGACGATATCCCGGCGATGGACGCGCTGTTCCACGAAGCGCCGACCACCAACCGCTACGGCGTGGGCGAGGTGCTCTACGGGATCGAGGAAATCCGCGAATTCCGCAAGGGGCGCGGCGGCTCTCCGCAGCGCAAGCTCGGCCGCGTGGCGATCACGGTCTACGGTGATCGTTATGCCACTGCCGACGCCGAGTTCTTCCGCGAGAACAGCGAGCGGCGCGGCCGCCAGACGCAGAGCTGGGTGAAGTTCCCCGATGGCTGGAAAGTGCTTTCCGCCCATGTCAGCCTCGAAGGGAACACGCACTGATGACGGCGCTGTTCGAGTATAGCCCCTGGGTTGAGGAACGCGCCGATGCGCGGCCTTCCTCGGGGGATCGGCTTGCCGATCTTCTGGCGGTGATGCACGAGGCAAGCGCCGAAGAGCAATTGGCGCTGATCCGCGCGCACCCCGAACTGGCGGGCAAGGCGGCGATCGACCGGACGCTGACCGACGCCTCCGCCGCGGAACAGGCCAGCGCCGGGCTCGACCGGCTGACGCCTGAGGAATACGAACGCTTCCACGCGCTGAACGCCGCCTATCGCGACCGTTTCGGCTTCCCCTTCATCATCTGCGTGCGCCTGACTGACAAGGCGGGTATTCTCATGGCCATGGAACGTCGGCTCGAAAACGGGCGCGATGCGGAAGTCGCCACGGCGCTGGAGCAGATCGGCGAGATCGTTCGCCTGCGTCTCGAGGACATGGCATGACTTCTACAGGCGCCATTGGCCTTCCCGCACTGGAAGCGCGGCTTGCGCGCGAGATCGATCTGATCGGTTTCTTCCGTCCGGAATGGGTGCGGCCGCGTGAGCATGAAGGTGAACGCGTCCTCGACGTGGCCGTGATCGGCGGCGGCCAGTGCGGACTTTCCGCCGCTTTCGGCCTGCGCCGCGAGGGCGTGGCGAACGTCATGGTCTTCGACGAGAACGTGGCCGGGTTCGAAGGCCCTTGGGAGACTTATGCGCGCATGGTGACGCTGCGCACGCCCAAGCATCTCAATCCCATCGACTTCGGCATTCCCTCGCTGACCTATCGCGCCTGGTGGGAGGCGCAGCACGGCGCTGCCGGTTGGGACGCGGTGGACAAGATCGCGCGCGGCGACTGGATGGATTATCTGCGCTGGTATCGCCGGGTGCTGGACCTGCCGGTCGAGAACGGCGCGAAGCTGGCACGGATCGAGCCGCTGCCTGAGGTCGGGCTACACCGCCTGCACTTTGCCAGCGGCGCGGTGGAACTGGCGCGCAAGGTCGTGCTTGCCACCGGCATTCAGGGCGGCGGGGAGTGGTACACGCCCGCGATGGTGCGGGACAATCTGCCCAAGTCGCTCTGGGCGCATACCAGCGAGCCGATCGATTTCGATGCGCTCCACGGCAAGCGCATCGGCATTCTGGGCGGCGGGGCCTCGGCCTTCGACAATGCCAACTATGCCCTGTCGCAAGGCGTGGCAGCGGCGGAAGTCTTTATCCGCCGCAAGGACCTGCCGCGCGTCAATCCGATCCGCTTCATGGAGCGCGTGGGCTTCACTGCACGCTATCCCGCGCTCGACGATGCGACCAAGTACGCGGCGATGGATTGCTTCCTCGGCCACAACCAGCCGCCGACCAACGACACGTTCGAGCGCGCTGCCGCATGGCCGGGCTTCCATCTGCATCTCGGCGCGCCGTGGCTCGACGTGGCCGAACATGACGGCCGCGTGCGGGTGACGTCGCCGCACGGTTTCCATGAATTCGACTTCGTGGTCGTGTCGACCGGCCTTGTCAGCGATCCCGGCCTGCGCCCCGAACTGGGCGCGGTGGCGGACACGATCCTGCGCTGGGGCGAGCGGGTGACGCCTGCCGGACCGCGCAATGCCCTGATCGATGCGCATCCCTATCTTGGTCCGGCGTTCGAGTTCATGGCGCGCGACGGCGAGGACCCGGCGCCGCTGCACGGCCTGTTCGCGTTCAACTATTCCGCGCTGGTGAGCCTCGGGCTTTCCGCCTCGGCGCTCTCGGGCTTGCAGAACGCCTTGCCGCGTCTGGTCCGGGGCGTGGCGGACCAGCTTTTCCTCGACGACCGGGACGAACTGGTGCGCGATTTCATGGCCTACGACGAACACGAATTCCTCGGCGCGTGGCCGAAAGTGGAGGCGGCATGAGCAGCCTGTCGACCCATGTTCTCGACACCGCCCACGGCTGTCCGGCCGAAGGCGTCGCGCTCGAACTGACCGACGCGACGGGCACGGTACTGTTCACCGGAACCACCAATGCCGATGGCCGCTGCCCCGGCATTCCCGCGCTCGCTGCGGGCACTTACGAGTTGACGTTCGCCGTAGCCGACTACTTCCGCACCAAGGGCGCCGAACTGCCTGAGCCGCCGTTCCTCGACCGGGTGCCGATCCACTTCGGCATTGCCGATGCCGCGGGCCACTATCACGTGCCGCTGCTGGTCTCGCCCTTCGGTTATTCGACCTATCGAGGCAGCTGAGATGACCGTGCGCTTCCTTCTCGACGACGAACCGATCGTGCTCGAAGCGGTCGATCCGACCGCGACGTTGCTCGATTTCTTGCGCTACAATCTGCGGCGCACCGGCACCAAGGAGGGCTGCGCCGAGGGCGACTGCGGCGCCTGCACCGTCCTCGTCGGAGAGGCGCAGGGCGGCGATGTCGCCTGGCGGGCGGTCAATGCCTGTATCCAGTTCCTGCCGATGCTGCATGGCAAGGCGCTGAAGACGGTCGAGAGTCTTTCGGCAGACGGCACGCTCGATCCGGTGCAGGCCTGCATGGCGGCCAACGGATCGTCGCAATGCGGGTTCTGCACGCCGGGCTTCGTCATGTCGTTGCACGGCAAGGCGATCGGCGCGCTCGGCTGCGACTTGCCGGTGGCGGACGTGCTCGCGGGCAACTTGTGCCGCTGCACCGGCTACGGTCCGATCATCGAGGCGGGCGAACAGGTGGCGACGCAGGCCGCTGAAGAACGCAAACTCGCCGCGCGCTTGCAAGACATCGCGGGCGGAAGCACCGGGGGAGACTGGCAGGGCCGCAAGTGGTTCGCGCCGCGCAGCAGCGAGGAACTCGCCGGACTTCTGGCCGAATATCCCGAGGCGCGGCTGGTGGCGGGGGCGACCGACGTGGGCCTCTGGGTCACCAAGGGTCTGCGCGATCTGGGCGACGTGATCTTTCTGGGCGACGTGGCCGACCTTTGCCGCATCGACGAAGACGCCGAAGGCCTGACTCTCGGCGCCGCCGTGCGCTATGCCGAGGCCCATGCGGCGATGGCCCGGCTCCATCCCGACCTCGGCGAACTGGTGCGGCGGATCGGCGGGCTTCAGGTCCGCAGCGCCGCGACCGTGGGCGGCAATATCGCCAACGGCTCGCCGATCGGCGATGGCCCGCCCGCCCTGATCGCGCTGGGTGCGGAACTGACGCTGCGCAGCATGGCCGGGCGCCGGACGATGCCGCTGGAGGCCTACTTCCTCGACTACGGCAAGCAGGACCGGCGACCGAGCGAATTCGTCGAGAGCCTGCGCATCCCGCGCCCCGGTCCCGACGCGGTGATCCACATCACCAAGCTCTCGCGCCGGTTCGACAGCGATATCTCGGCGGTCTGCGGCGCGTTTCACCTCACCGTCATCGACGGCACGATTACCGCCGCGCGCGTGGCTTTCGGCGGCATGGCGGCAACGCCTCGGCGCGCCGAGGCCTGCGAGCAGGCGTTGCTTGGCTGTCCCTTCACCGAAGCCACTATGACAACTGCCGCCGAGGCTCTGCGCGGCGACTTCGATCCGCTGAGCGACGTGCGCGGCTCCTCTGCCTATCGCCGCGATGCCGCCGCCAACCTGCTGCGCCGCCTCTGGCTGCGCGAGCAGGGCGTGGGCATCTCGGTGCTCGATCCGGAGATGGCCCATGGCTGAGCGCGATCCCGCCTGGAAGGTCCTCTCCAAGCCCGACAACCCGCACGATTCCGCGCATCTCCACGTCACCGGCCTCGCCCGCTATGCCGACGATGCGCCGGAGCCGGTGGACATGCTGCACCTCGCCTTCGGACAGGCGAGCGAGACCTCGGCGCGGATCGTTTCGATGGACCTGTCCGCCGTGCTGGCCGCCGAGGGCGTCGTCGCGGTCTATACCGCCGCCGACATTCCCGGCGAGAACAACACCGGCCCGGTTCGCCACGACGAAGGGCTGCTGGCGGAGGGCGAAGTGCTGTTTCCGGGCCAGCCGCTGTTCCTGGTCGCCGCCACCAGCCAGAAGGCGGCGCGCAAGGCGGCGCGGCTGGGCAAAGTGGTCTATGAGCCGCGCCCGGCTGCGGTTTCCATCGCCGAGGCACGCGCGGCGGACAGCCTGATCGAGCCGACCCAGCGCATGGCCCGCGGCGATGCCGCCGCCGCGCTGGATGCTGCGCCGCATCGGATTTCCGGGCACTTCGCCATGGGCGGACAGGATCACTTCTACCTCGAAGGCCATGTCTCGGTTGCGACGCCGGGCGAGGACGGGCAGGTACATATCCTTTGCTCCACCCAGCACCCCAGCGAGGTCCAGCATCTGGTCGCGCATCTGCTGGGAGTGCCCTCCGCCGACGTCACCGTGGAAGTGCGCCGCATGGGCGGCGGCTTCGGCGGCAAGGAGACGCAGGCGACCAGCTTCGCCGCCGCCGCCGCGCTGGTCGCGGCCAAGACCGGCCGCCCCGCCAAGTTCCGCGTCGACCGCGACGACGACATGGTGCTCACTGGCAAGCGCCACGAATTCGAGGTCGGCTATGAGGTCGGCTTCGACGCGGCGGGGCATATCCTCGCGCTCTCGCTGCACCTCGCCTCGCGCTGCGGGGCCAGCCAGGACCTTTCCCCAGCGATCAACGACCGGGCGATGTTCCATGTCGACAACTGCTACTTCCTGCCCGACGTGGAGATCGTCTCGGAGCGGCTCAAGACCAATACCGTCTCGGCCACGGCCTTTCGCGGTTTCGGCGGGCCGCAGGGAATGCTGGCGATCGAGCGGGTCATCGATCATGTCGCGCTTGTGCTGGGCAAGGACCCGCTGGAGGTCCGCGCGGCCAATTTCTATGGGCCGGGCCGCGATATCACGCCCTACGGCATGACCGTGGCCGACAATATCGCGCCGCAGCTGATCGCGCGTCTGCGCAAGGACACTGATTACGATGCGCGCGCCGCCGCGATCGCGGCGTTCAACGCCGCCAGTCCGGTCATCAAGAAAGGCATCGCGCTGGCCCCGGTGAAGTTCGGGATCAGCTTCACCACCACGTTCCTCAACCAGGCGGGGGCGCTGGTCCACGTCTATGCCGACGGCTCGATCCAGGTGAACCACGGCGGCACCGAGATGGGGCAGGGCCTCTACGTGAAAGTGGCGCAGATCGTGGCGGACGTGTTCGGCGTGCCGCTGTCGCGCATCCGCACCACCGCGACGCGCACCGACAAAGTGCCCAACACTTCGGCGACGGCGGCCAGTTCCGGCGCGGACCTCAACGGCATGGCGGCTTACAATGCGGCGATGACGATCCGCGACCGGCTCGCGGCCTTCCTCGCCGATCTCCATGATTGCGCCGAGCACGAAGTCACTTTCGCGGACGAAGCCGTGCTGGCGGGCGGGCAGCGGCTGACGTTCGCCGATGCCGTGCGCAAGGCCTATATGGGCCGCATCTCGCTGTCCTCGACCGGCTTCTACGCGACGCCCGGCATCGCCTACGACCGCGCGGTGCACCGGGGGCGCCCGTTCTACTACTTCGCCTATGGCGCGGCGGTGTCAGAAGTCGCCATCGACACCCTGACCGGCGAGCACAAGGTGCTGGCGGTCGACATCCTCCACGATGTCGGGCGTTCGCTCAATCCGATGGTCGACAAGGGGCAGATCGAGGGCGGTTTCATGCAGGGGCAGGGCTGGCTGACCACCGAGGACCTCGTGTTCGACGACAAGGGCCGCCTGCTCACCCACAGCCCGGCGACCTACAAGATCCCTACCGCCTCCGACCGTGCGAAGCACTTCACCGTCAGCCTGTGGGACGGGGAGAATGTCGAGCCGACGATCAACCGTTCCAAGGCGGTGGGCGAACCGCCGTTCATGCTGGCGATCTCGGTCTTCTCCGCGATCAACCGCGCCATTACCGCGACCGTGCCGGACAAACGGGAAATGCCGCTGCTCGATGCCCCGGCGACGCCGGAACGGGTGCTGAAGGCCATCGCGGAGTTCGCTGGGCGATGACGCAGTGGCTCGGCTGGCTGCGCAAATTGCCGCAGGAGCGCGCGGCGCTCGTGACCGTGCTGGCGACCGAAGGATCGGCCCCGCGCGGGGCGGGCACGCGCATGCTGGTGACGGCGCAGGGCCAGGAAGGCACGATCGGCGGCGGGCAGCTGGAATTCCGCGCGGTCGAGCAGGCGCGTGCGATTCTGGAGCGTCCGGCGGGGACATGGCGGGTGCAGGACTATCCGCTGGGGCCGCTGCTGGGCCAGTGCTGCGGCGGACGAGTGCGCCTGCTGATCGAACATCTCGACCCCGCGGCGCTCGGCTGGCTGGCTGAAGCCGAACCGGGTCTTCTGCTGGTAACGACATTCGGCGAAGACCGCATCGAACGCGCGGTCTTCGCGCGGGAGACGACGACGCGCCAGTCGGCGCGGGGCGAGCGACCGGAGATCGGCACGCGGATCGTCGAGCCGGTGGGCGAGCGGCCCCGGCCGTTCTACCTGTTCGGCGCAGGCCATGTCGGGCAGGCCATTGCCCGGCACCTGACCGGACTGCCGCTGCAACTCGCCTGGTTCGACACGCGCGACGAAATGGCGGCGGTGGACGGCGTAACGGTGATGCCGGAAGCGGAAATTGCCCGCTGCATCGAGGAAGCGCCCGAGGATGCGGCGCTCGCGATCCTCACCCACGACCATCCGCTCGACTATGCCCTGACGCTGGCGGCTCTGAAGCGGTCTCCGCTGGCCTTCGTCGGCCTTATCGGTTCCGGTACCAAGATCGCCCGCTTCCGGTCGCGTCT
The DNA here is from genome assembly GCF_055521635.1 of Novosphingobium sp. BL-S-20. Classification (NCBI taxonomy): domain Bacteria; kingdom Pseudomonadati; phylum Pseudomonadota; class Alphaproteobacteria; order Sphingomonadales; family Sphingomonadaceae; genus Novosphingobium; species Novosphingobium sp. BL-S-20. The sequence continues at coordinate 614,529 of NZ_CM145493.1, forward strand.
GCTGGCCGACGGGGTTGGCGAGGAAGCCCTGGCGCGCCTCACCGCGCCCATCGGCATCCCCGGCGTCATGGGCAAGGAGCCGGACGTGATCGCGATCTCCGTCGTCGCACAGCTCCTTTTGCTGGGACGCCCGCAGACCTGATTGCAAGACTGATTACCCTGGGCAACCTAATGTAACTTTCAGTCCATCCAATTTCACACGCTCTTCGGTAGAGGCCGCGCCCACTTGCGCCGGTTGCGATGACGCGGCGGGCAGTGAAAAGGGACAATCACCGATGGCCGGCCATTCCCCCCAGCGGATCGACTGGGGCACATTCATGGGCTGGGCGCGGGGCGTGCTGGCGCCCGACCGTGCCTTCATGACGATGGCGATGATCTATGGCGCCGCGATCGGGCTGCTTTCGCTGGCGACGCCGATTTCCGTGCAGATGCTGATCAACTCGGTGGCCAACACGGCCCTGCCGGTGCCGCTGTTCACGCTGGCCGCGGTGCTGTTCGGCCTGCTGGCGCTGTGGTCTCTGCTCGGCGCCCTGCGCAGCTACGTGATGGAGATTTTCCGCCGCCGCCTCTTCGCGCGCTCGGTGGCCGAGATCACCCTGCAGGCAGTCCATGCCCAGAACCCGTTCTTCCAAGACGAGCGCCGGGGCGACCTGTTCAACCGCTTCTTCGAGGTGGCGACCGTCCAGAAGGCGGTGCCCTCACTGCTGATCGGCGGTTTCACGATCTTCTTCCAGGCGATGATCGGCTTCATCGTCACTTCGTTCTATCACCCGGTGTTCCTGGCCTTCAACCTGCTCTTCGTGCTGGCGGTCTGGATCATCTGGAAGATCTGGGCGCGCAGCGCGATGGAAAGCGGCGTGGCGCTGAGCCACCGCAAGTACGAGGCCGCGCACTGGCTGGAAAGCGTGGGCGCCTCCAACGGCTTCTACAAGTCGAGCCGTCATCTCGACTATGCGATGGACATGTCGGAGATGCGCACGGCGGCCTATGTCGATGCGCACCGCGAGCATTTCCGCGCGACTTTCCCGCAGAGCGTGGCGCTGCTGCTGCTCTATGCGCTGGCCAGCGCGGCGCTGCTGGCGCTGGGCGGCTGGCTGGTCATTCGCGGCCAGCTCTCGATCGGCCAGCTGGTCGCGGCGGAGCTGATCCTGTCGAGCGTGTTCTACGGCGCCGCGCAGCTCGGGCCTTATCTCGACACGTTCTACGATCTCGTCGCGGCGGTCGAGGAACTGGCGCTGTTCCATGCCATTCCCGTCGAGGACATGGCCCCGCGCGGGGAAGGCGATGCCCGGCCGCGCGACGGCGGTCTGTCGCTGCGCCGGGTGGCGATCGCCGCCGGGGGCGACCGGGCGCGCTTCGATCTCGACATCCCCTCGGGCACCCATGCGGTGGCGGCGAGCGATCCGGGGATCGACCGGCTGCTCAGCCGCATGCTCAAGCGCCATTACCGCCCCGACGAGGGGCTCATCACCCTGGGCGGCGCAGATATCGCCGCGCTCAACATCTACCGCCTGCGAAGCGACGTGATCGTGCTCGACCGCCCGGACATCGTCGAAAGCACCATCCGCGACTACTTGCGCCTTGCCAATCCGCAGGCGGACCCGGCGCAAGTGCTGGACGTGCTGGACCTCGTGGGTCTGGGCGACCGGATCGTCAGCCTCGACGGCGGCATGGACTGCCTGCTGTCCTCCAGCGGCTGGCCGTTGACGCGCGCCGAGACGATGCGCCTCAAGCTGGCGGGCGCTCTGCTGGCCCGCCCGCGCGTGCTCATCCTCTCGGGCCTGTTCGACATGGTGCCGGTGGAGGAGCTGCGGCCCGCCTTGAAGCGGCTGGACGACCGCGAGACGACGATCATCGTCTTCACCTGCCGCCCCGATGCTTTCGAGTTCGACCACATGCTCTGGCTTGGACGGGATTCCCAATTGCTGACACAGGACCGCGCGGCCTTCGCCGCCGCCCGCAACGCCGCGAAAGGAGGCTTCCATGCCCTTCCGCGATGACCATATCGTCCATTTCAAGACGCTTCAGGGCCTGCGCCTGCCGTGTCCCGCGCGGGTGCTCGCCTGGATACTGCTGATCGCGATGGCCATTGTCGTCGCCTTCCTGCTGCTGGTGCCTTGGCAGCAGACCTCGAACGGCAACGGTTCGGTCATCGCGCTCGACCCGCGCGACCGGGTGCAGAACATCACCGCGCTCGTCCCCGGTCGGGTCGAGGAATGGTATGTGACCGACGGCGAACTGGTGAAGAAGGGCGACCGGATCGCCCGCATCGCCGACAACGATCCCAACCTGATCGCCCGCCTCCAGGCCGAGCGTGCGCAAGTCGATGCAGAGATCGCCGCGACCCGTCAGGCGATGGGCGTCGCCCAGCGCGATGTCGGGCGCATGCAGCAGCTCTACGGCGAAGGGCTGGCGCCGCGCCGCGATCTCGAACTCGCGCAGATCAAGGTGGCCGATTACGGCGCCAAGGTCGCCAAGAGTCTGGCCGACCGCAACCAGCTGGACATCAACATCAACCGTCAGTCGGTGCAGATGGTCCATGCCCCGCGCGACGGGCGCATCCTGCGCATCCTCGGCGGCGACAGCGCCACGATGGTCAAGGAAGGCGACGTGATCGCCACTTTCGCGCCCGAACAGGCGGTGCGCGTGGTGGAACTCTACGTCGACGGGCGCGACGTGCCGCTGATCCATCCGGGCCGCCCGGTGCGCATGGAATTCGAAGGCTGGCCCGCGATCCAGTTCAGCGGCTGGCCCTCGGTGGCGGTCGGCATGTTCGACGGACAAGTGCGCGCGATCGACGTTTCGGCCTCCGCCAACGGACTGTTCCGCGTGCTGGTAGAGCAGAAACCCGGCGCGCGGCCCTGGCCGAAGGAGCCCTTCGTGCGCCTCGGCGCCAAAGTGCGCGGCTGGGTGATGATGGACACCGTTTCGAGCGGCTATGAACTCTGGCGCCTGCTCAACGACTTCCCGCTGCAATATCCGGTGAGTGCCTTGGAGGCGGGCACTTATGCGGGCAGCGTGAACGAAAAAGGCGGCTCGTCCGAGAAGGAAGGCGGCAATGCCAAGTAAGCGCCTTTCCCTGTCGCTGTTGGCGGCTGGCCTCTGTGCGCTCGCCGTGCCCTCGGCGGCCCAGCAGATCGCGCCCTTGCCCCGGCCCGCGCCGGTCGATGCGCCGGTGCTGCAACTGGACGACCTGCTCGCCAATTCTGCCCGGCAATCGCCGCAGATCATCGAGGCACTGGCCCGCACCCGCGTGGCCGACGCGAAGCGGCTGACGGCGGAAGGGGCTTTCGATACGGTCTTCTCCGCCGAGGGTGGTTCGCGGCTGGTCGGTTACTACGGCGGCACTTACGCGGATGCGAAAGTCGCGCGTCCGCTGGAGAACTGGGGCGGCCAGGTCTACGGCGGCTACCGCGCGTCGAGTGGCCGTTTCCCGCTCTACGAGGACAAGAACTACACCAACGAGTTCGGCGAAATCCGCGCGGGCGCGGTGTTCTCCCTGCTGCGCGACCGGATGATCGACGACCGCCGGTTTGGCCGGGTAACGGCGGATGCCGATCGCGCCGTGGCCGATGCCGAGCGGCAGATGGTGGCCATCGGCGTGCAGCGCAAGGCGCTCGACGCCTATCTGAACTGGGTGGCAAGCGGCGAGCGGCTCAAGGTCTATCGCCATCTCCTCGATTTCGCGCAGGAACGCCAGCGAGGCCTCGATCGTGCCTACAAGGCCGGACTGCGCCCGCGCATCGTCCTGACCGAGAACGACCAGATGGTGCTGCGCCGCCAGGCCATGGTCGTCCAGTCGGAGCAGGCGATGGCCGTCGCCGCCAATGCCCTCTCGCTCTACTGGCGCGACGGCGAGGGCAACCCGACGATCCCGCGCCGCGAACAGTTACCCGCCGCGCTGCCGGAACCGGTCGTGACCGCGATGCCGCAGGACCTCCAGCGGCCCGACCTGCTGGTGGCCGAACTGAAGACGCGGCTGGTGCAGGACCGTTTGGCGCTCGACCGCAATGCCCTGTTGCCGCGCCTCGACCTCAACATGGAAGTGGCGCGCGACATTGGCGATATCGGCCCTGGCGGCGCCTCGCGCAGCGGCAACGACGTGCGTTTCGGGCTCAAGTTCTCGGTTCCGCTCGAACAGCGCACGGCGCGCGGCAAGCTGATGCAGACCCAGGCCGAACTCGACGCCAACCAGACTCGCGCCCGCTGGCTGGACGAGCAGATTCGCGCCGAAGTGGACGGGATCGCCATCGCTTTCGATGCCGCCACGCAGCTTATCGCCCTGTCCGAGCAGGAAAAGCAGCGCGCCGATACGATGGCCGTGGCCGAACGCCGCCGCTTCGAGATGGGCGCCAGCGACCTGTTTCTTGTCAACACGCGGGAGGAAACCGCGGCCAGCGTCGCACTGGGCCTGCTCGACGGCCGGTTGAAGCGGTTGGCATCGAGCGCCGATCTCGCTGCCGCTTCGGGCAATGCCGCCGCGCTGGGTCTTTGACGCGGGTACATCGCTGCGCCTGGCCGATTATTGCGAGATCGGCGGCGATTTTGGCGGGTTGTGCGGTTCGCTGCGGCGATCCGGCACGGACCGGCGACTGCGGGCGGCTATGCTGCCCGCAGTCGCCGGATTCCTCGGGAATGAAGCAGGGCCTGTTTCGCGTCCCGCCGGATTGCGGGGACGCTCAATCTGGCAAGGACTTCCCGATTTGACCGATCCGATCACCCGCCTTCGCGCCTCCGGCCATCTCGACCAGATGCTGATCGATGGCGCGTGGACAAACCCGCGCGGTTCCGGCCGTGCCGTCGTCGTCGATCCCGCGCGGGACGTGCCACTCGCGGAAATCGCGCTGGGCAACGCGGGTGATGCGGGGCTTGCGGTCATGGCCGCGCGCGCGGCTTTCCCGGCCTGGTCCGAGACGCCGGTGGCCGAGCGTCATGCTCTCCTGCTGCGCATCCATGCCCTGCTGATCGAGCGCGCCGAGCTTTTCGCGCAAGTCATCTCGCTGGAAATGGGCTCCGCGATTTCTGCCGCGCGCGCCGCGCAAGTTCCCTTTGCCGCCGAGCATGTGCGGGTGGCGGCGGAAAACCTTGTGGAATTCCCCTTCATCACGATGCGCGGCACCACCGCCATCGCGCGCGAGCCGATCGGCGTCTGCGCGCTCATCACGCCGTGGAACTGGCCGCTCTACCAGATCACCGCCAAAGTCGCTCCGGCGCTCGCGGCGGGATGCACGGTGGTGCTCAAGCCGAGCGAGCTGTCGCCGCTCAGCGCGATCCTGTTCGCCGAAGTCATGCAGGATGCTGGCACTCCGGCGGGCGTGTTCAATCTGGTGCAGGGCGCAGGCGCCGATGTCGGTGATGCGCTGTCGCGTCATCCCGAAGTCGACATGGTCTCGATCACCGGATCGACGCGGGCGGGCGTGCTCGTTTCCCAGGCGGCGGCGGAGACCGTGAAGCGGGTATCGCTGGAACTGGGGGGCAAGTCGCCCAATCTGGTCCTTCCCGATGCCGACCTGGCGCGGGCGATCGCGCCGGGCGTTGCCTCCTGCATGCGGAATGTCGGGCAGTCGTGCAGCGCGCCGACGCGCATGATCGTTCCGCGCGCGCATCTGGCCGAAGTCGAACGGCTGGCTGCCGAGACCGTGGCCGGCTTCGTCGTCGGCGATCCTGCCGACGAAGCCTCCACGCATGGACCGATCGCCAACCGCGCCCAGTACGAGCGGGTGCAGAAGATGATCGATATCGGCATTGCCGAAGGCGCGAAACTGGTGGCGGGCGGTCCCGGCAGGCCGGAGGGGCTGGAGCACGGCTTCTTCGCCAGGCCCACGGTATTTTCCGAGGTTACGCCGGAAATGGCGATCGCGCGGGACGAAATCTTCGGGCCGGTGCTTTGCATCATCCCTTACGACGACGTCGACGAGGCGGTGGAGATCGCCAATGCGACCGTCTACGGCCTTGGCGCCCATGTGCAGGGCAGTGACCCGGTGCAAGTGAAGGCCGTCGCCGCCCGCATCCGGAGCGGGCAGGTGCATCTCAACTATCCCGCCTGGGACCCGCAGGCGCCGTTCGGCGGCTACAAGCAGTCCGGCAACGGGCGCGAATACGGCGTCGAGGGGATGGAGGAGTTCCTGGAGACCAAGGCGGTCGTCGGCTTCGGCGCCCTGGCCTGAGCCACGGGAGCGACCGCAAGGAAAAAGGCCGGAGCGACGTTCGCTTCCGGCCTTTTCATATCCAGCGGATTTCAGAGCGCGCCGACCGCCACTTTCGATCCGTCGACTAGGCGGGACAGGCGGAAGTGCGAGGGATCGACCGCAGGCGTATCGTTCGCCGCCATCTGCGCGACGAGATAGCCGATGCCGGGGCCGAGGCCGAAGCCGTGTCCCGAGCATCCCGCGGCTAGATAGAGGCCGCCCAGCGCATCGACCGGCGAGATCACCGGCACGGCGTCCGGCGTGCAATCGACGAAGGCGCCCCAGGCGTGGTCGACTTCGATATCGGCAAGCTGGGGGAAAGTGCCGCGCACGTTTTCGAGGATCGCCTTGACGAGGCCGCCGATAGGCGCCGGATCGAGAACGCGGTTCTTGGTGAAGATCGCCGGATCGTCGGAGAACAGCGCGGAGAGCGAATCCGGACCCGAAACGAACGACTGGCCGAGGCCGACCTGCACGGCTTTCAGCCGCTGGATGAACTGCGGCATGAATTCCCGCGCAAAGCGGATTCCCTGCGGCGTCAGTTCCAGTGTCGCCCGGCCGCTGATCGCCAGGGTATAGCTGCCGTCGATGCGCCGGGTCATCGCGAAGTCGGGCGAATAGAGCACTTCGCCGACATTGGCGGTGGGCTTGGTGCGCAGGGCGGTCTGGCGCACGCTGGCCTGGGGGAAGCGAACGCCGTGCGGGCGCAGGAAGCGCGAGGCCCAGGCACCCGCCGCGCAGATCACCGCGTCGGTGCGGATCGTGCCGTGCTCGGTATGGACGCCGGCAATCCGGCCATTGGTGACGTCGAGGCCGAAGGCGGCGCATTGCTGGTGGATCGTCGCGCCCAGCGCGCGGGCGCCTTCGGCAAGCACCGATGAGGCCAGCCAGGGTTCCGCCTTGCCGTCGGCCACGGAGTGCAGGCCGCCCACCCATTTGCGGCGGGTCTGGGGCATGCGCTCGGCGGCCTGGGCAGCGGTGAGCATGGTCGTGTTCACGCCGAACTCTTCCGCTACCGGCTTCCACGATGCCCAGCCTGCCAGCATCGCTTCGTCGTCGGTGGCATAGACCAGTCCGCTGCGGCGGAAGCCTAGGTCCTTGCCGATTTCCGGCGCAAGCTGGTCCCACAGGTTCATCGACAGGACCGAGAGCGGCATTTCGCGGCGGTCGCGGTTCTGCTGGCGGCACCAGCCCCAGCTGCGGCTGGACTGTTCGCAGGCGACATGGCCTTTCTCGACCAGTGCGACCGAAAGACCGCGACGCGCGAGGAAATAGGCCGCCGAGGTGCCGACGATGCCGCCGCCCACGACCACCACGTCGGCGGCCTCGGGAAGGCTTTCGTCACTGGGCAGGCGAAGCACGGCAGGGTTCATGGACATGGACCTCGAATGGGAAGGTTGGACGTAGAGTGCAAGCGCGGAGGCGGGATTGGCCCCGCATCCATGGCGGTTTAGACATGACATTGGCGCGGCAGAAGATTCCGCCGAATGCCCCAGGCTATTCGGCACAGGCTGGGTGCCAGCCGCAATGATCCGGCGTGGGAGCGGGCGGCCTCGACGAAAGGCGGGCCGCAGCTTCTACCGTACGGGCCGGGAGCGCGGTGGCCGAGCGTTCTTGCTGGACCCAAGTTCCCTACCTAATGCCGTGGGCGGGGTTGCACGATGGCAGCATCGAAAAGGGCCTGCTCGATCGCGGTCGCCGGTGTGCTGCGTCCGGAGTGCGACAGGTCCTTTCCTCACGATTGCGCCGAATGGAGAATGCGGTGAACGCCACATCCACAACGACTTGCCCCAGTTTCGTCGACCTCAAGCCTTTCGCGGCGGCCTGCATCCCGCGCGAAGCGGGAGACCCCTTCGGCGCCGATGCGGAGATCGTGCCGGTCCGCGCCGGGGACTGCGAGGTCTTCGTGACGGCGCTGGGCGTGGGTGCGGGGCGCTTCCGCGAGGATCGCGGCGACACTTGGATATTCGTCCAGGAAGGCGCGCTCACCCTGTCGGACGAACAGAGCAGCCTGACCGTTGCGCAGGGTTCCAGCGCGGTGGTTTCTCGCGGGACCGCCTTCGCATGGCAGGTCGGCGGCGATACCCGCATCGTCGGCATGCGCTATCTGGGCGGCAAAGGCACGCAGGCGGGGATCATCGCGATCGACAATGCGGCACCGCTTGCGCCCTCCAATCCCCCCGCGGCCGACGTGCTGCTGAGCGAGGTTCCATCCTGCCGTTCGGGCAACCAGTTCGTCTCGGCCGATACCGTGCTGAAATGCGGCATCTGGGACTCGACGCCCTATACCCGGCTGCCGATCCACTTCCACCACAGCGAACTCATGCACCTTCTGGAAGGGAGCGTCACGTTCACCGATGCTGCGGGGGGCACCGCGACGTTCGGAAAGGGCGATACGTTCATCATCGAACGCGGCGCGGACTGCTCGTGGGACAGCCGCGAGAACGTCGCCAAGATCTACGCCTATTATCGCCCGCTTGACTGAGCGGGCCGAACACTCCGCACGGGTGGACCCATGACCAGACTGGCAACCGCCGGAGCCGTGCTTCGCGTGGATTTCGAGGCACTGCTCCGCAATTACGAGATGCTCTGCCGGCAGAGCGCGCCCACGCCGGTGGCGGCCGTCGTGAAGGCGGACGGATACGGCCTCGGCGCGGTGCGGGTGGCCCGGACGCTGCTGCAGGCGGGCTGCACCACCTTCTTCGTCGCCGTGCTGGACGAGGCCGCCGTGCTCAAGGCGGGTCTGCCGGGCGAGACGCGGGTCTTCGTGCTCAACGGACTGCAACCGGGAGCGGAGGAAGACTGCGCGGCGCTGGGCGCCGTTCCGGTGCTGAATTCGCTGGACCAGCTGGAGCGCTGGTCGGCGCTGGCACGGCGCTGGGGAAGCCGTCTGCCCGCGGCGCTTCAGGTGGATACCGGCATGTCGCGGATGGGCTTTTCCCCCGAGGAGCTTGTGGCCTTGTCGCAGGCGAGGAATCTGCTGGAGCCGGTCGAGCTGGTGCTGCTGATGAGCCATCTCGCCTGCGCGGACGATCCCGGCGATCCGGCGAACCATGACCAGACCTTGCGTTTCGAAGCCATCGCCAGCCACTTTCCGGGCGTCCCGCGCGCGCTGTACAACAGCGGCGGGGCCTTTCTGGCGCGCGGGCACTTCGATCTCGTGCGGGCGGGTATCGCGCTTTACGGCGGTGCGCCGCATGGCGGAGAAAATCCCATGCATCCGGTGATTGCACTGGAAGCACGGATTGCCCAGCTGCGCACGATTCCCGCCGGGGCGGAAGTGGGATATGCGCGCAGCTTTCGCGCGGAGCGCGAAACCCGGATCGCGACGATTCCGGTCGGTTATGCGGACGGCCTGCCCCGCGCGCTCGGCAACCGGGCAAGCGCCTATATCGGCGGGTACCGTGCGGCGATGGTCGGGCGGGTGTCGATGGACAGCATCACGCTCGACGTGACCGAGGTGCCCGATGCCCTGCTGCGGCCCGGAGCGCCCGTCGAGCTGATCGGCCCGCACCAATCGCTCGACCGGCTTGCGGCGGATGCCGGGACGATCTCCTATGAAATACTCACGCAGCTCGGTCGGCGCTACGCGCGCGAATACCTTCCCGCGACCGCCCGGGCGATGCCGGACCGGCAAATCTTGAGGGCATGACGATGAAAGTGGTGGTTCTGGGAAGCGGCGTCATCGGCGTCACTTCCGCATGGTATCTGGCACAGGCCGGGCATGAGGTGGTCGTCGTCGACCGCCAGCCCGGTCCGGCACTGGAAACGAGTTTCGCGAATGCCGGGGAGATTTCTCCCGGCTATGCCTCGCCCTGGGCGGCGCCGGGCATTCCGCGCAAGGCGCTGCGCTGGCTGTTCATGGAACACGCACCGTTGATCCTGCGCCCGCGCGCCGACATGGCCATGCTGCGCTGGCTGGCGGCGATGCTGGGGAACTGCAACGCGCGCGCCTATGCGATCAACAAGAGCCGCATGGTGCGTCTGGCCGAATTCAGCCGCGATCGCCTGATCGAACTGCGGCAGGCGACCGGCATCCGCTACGACGAGCGCAGCCAGGGCACCTTGCAGCTGTTTCGCGATCCGGCGCAGTTGGCGGGGATCGACAAGGACGTGGCGGTGCTGGCGGCCGACGGTGTGCCGTTCGAGATTCTCGACCGCGCCGGATGCCTTGCCGCCGAGCCGGGCCTTGCCACCAGCGATGCGCCGATCGCCGGGGGGCTGCGTCTGCCCAACGACGAGACCGGCGACTGCTTCCTGTTCACCAATGCCCTTGCCGAGATGGCCAAGGCGGCGGGGGTACGCTTCCTCAACGATACCGCGATCACCGGGCTGGTGAAATCCGGCGACAGGATCGTCGGTGTCGAGACTTCGGCGGGAAGACTGTCCGGCGATGCCTATCTGGTGGCGCTGGGAAGCCATTCGCCGCGCCTGCTGGCGCCGCTGGGCATTCGCCTGCCGGTCTATCCGGTGAAGGGATATTCGATCACCGTTCCCATTGCCGATCCGTACCGCGCGCCGGTTTCGACCCTGTTGGACGAAAGCTACAAAGTGGCGATCACCCGTCTTGGCGACCGCATCCGGGTTGGCGGCATGGCCGAAATTTCGGGCTTCTCGAACGATCTGCCGCAGGCGCGGCGCACCACTCTGGAACATTCGCTTGGAACGCTCTTCCCCGGCGCGGGCGATCTTTCGCAGGCCTCGTTCTGGAGCGGCCTCAGGCCGATGACGCCCGACAGCACCCCGGTGATCGGCGCGACGAAGCTGGGCAACCTGTTTCTCAATACCGGCCACGGCACCTTGGGCTGGACGATGGCCTGTGGTTCGGCCCATGTGATAGCCGACATCATCGGGGGCAAGCGTCCGGCCATCCAGGCGGACGATCTGGCCATCTCGCGATACTGAACACCCCCATCGAGGAGCATTCCATGAGCATTACCCGCATCGACCAAGGCGCCCGCATGAGCGAGGCCGTAGTTCACGGCAATACCGTCTACCTGTCCGGCCAGGTCGGTGAGCCGGGCGACGGCGTGGCAGATCAGACCCGGACGGCGCTTGCCGAGATCGAGGCCCTGCTCGCCCAGGCGGGCAGCAGCAAGAACCATCTGCTTTCGGCGACGATCTGGCTGGCCGACATAGCGGACTTCGAGGCAATGAATGAAGTGTGGGACGCGTGGATCGCCGATGCTCCGGCTCCTGCCCGCGCCACCGGCGAATCGCGACTGGCGTCGCCGGACTACAAGGTGGAGATCATCGTGGTCGCCGCTGTGGCGTGAATTATCCTGTCGGCGGCATCGGATGCCGCCGACACCCTTACGCCCCTTGCGGCGCGAGTTGCCCGGCCATGGCCACGACCGCGACGATGGCGAAGCCGCAGGCCGTTTCGAGATGGAGGGAGCGCCGCAGCCGGGCTGCCGCTCCGGGCCTGCCTGCCGCGAAGGCGGGCACCAGTCGCCAGCGGTTCTGCGCGGCAAAGCCGAGCATGGCGGCGAAAAGGCCGATTTTCACGCCGATCAGTCCGCTCCACAGGCTCGACGTCAGGATGCCGCCCGAAATCAGCCAGGCATTGCCAAGGCCCGACGCGAAGAGGATGGCGACCAATATTGTTCCAGCCCGCGCGAAATCGGAAAGACTGCGCAGCGCGGCGGCCTCGTCGCGCAGATGGAAGAATCCGGCCGTGAAAGCCAGCAGCGCGCCGAGCCAGAGCGCCGCAGCGCCGAGGTGCAGGATGTCGCTCACCCGCAGGACCATCCCGGCGGTGCCTTCGCCTGCGCCCGCATGACCTGCCCAGGCCGCACTTGCCAGCGCGAGCAGACCGATCGGTGCCAGCAACACCGGCTTCGGCCGGGCGGCGAGCAGGAGTAGCATGAGGCCAAGCGCAGCCAGGCGCAGTTTCAGCAGCGCAGCGAGGGGTGTTGCCTCAAGCACGGCGAAGAACGTCTCGCGGTCGAGCTGTGTCGGGGGAATTCCCGCCATGGCGGCGATATTGGCGATGCACCACCACAGGGAGGCGATCGCCGCACCCGCCGCTACGGCGGCGATGAGTAGCCGTTCGCTCCGGCCGAACCGGGAACAGCGGTCGATCAGGGCATGAAACGGCAGTCCCGCCGCCGCCAGCAGGAGCGCATAGCTGACGAAGCGTGCGGCGACTAGGCTGCCGTTTTCCATGGGATCAGCGGACGGTGAAGGTGTAGCTGCCCTCGATGCGGTGCTGGTCCGCGGCGACGGCGTGCCAGGTAAGCTGGTAGGAGCCGGTGGGCAGCGGGCGGGGCAGGGCGACGGTCAGCGTCTTGCCCTTGGCCTTGGCGGTGATTCCCTTGATCGGCATGGGCTGGTGGTTCGCCATGCCCGGCATGCCGGTCATCACCAGATCGATGCCCGAAAGCGGGCCGACGAGGTCTTCGGAGAAATTCAGGGTGATCGAGGTCGGCTTGGCGACCGCCGCATTAGCGGCAGGCGTGGAGCTCAGCAGCTTGGGATGGGCAAAGGCGCTGGCGGGCATGGCCGCCAGGATGACGGCGGCAACGGGGGCGGCAAGGGCAAAGAGACGCATCGGGGGCTCCGTTCGTTGTCCCGGCGATCCATTCCGTCCGGGTTACTCCTGTCGATACGCAGGTAGGGGCCGCATCCCTCGGGGCGCTGCGAGGTTTTTATCGATCGATCCGGCGAATTCCCGGTCCGCCTGCGCGGCGGGCAAGGAAAAGGCCCGGACGGAATATCCGTCCAGGCCTTGAGCAGTTTCCGATCCGATTGCATCGGATCAACTGCTCTCAGATTTTAGTTTACCGCATTTTCCGAGTCATCAGGTGATTCCATCTGATTAGAAAATGCTCTTGGAAAATCGCAGGCTGCCATGCGGCAGCGGGACCGTCATTCCCCGAACAGGTTCTGGATCGGGAAGTGGTGCTTGATGAAGGGCGACTTGATGACGATGTAGCTGAAGTACTTCTCGATCCCGTAGTCGTTTTCGAGCATTTCCTCGATCAGCGACTGGTAGTGGGTGACGCCGCGCGCCACGAACTTGAGCAGGTAGTCGTAACCGCCGCTGACGAGGTGGCATTCCACGATCTCGTCGATCTTGGCGATGCGCGTCTCGAAGCGGGAAAAGTCGCCGCGGCGGTGTTCGCCGAGGGTGACTTCGGTGAACACCGTCAGGAATTCGCCCAGCTTGTTGAGATTGATATGGGCGCCGTAGCCGGTGATGTAGCCCGCCGTCTCCAGCCGCTTGACCCGGGTGAGGCAAGGGCTGGGCGAAAGGCCGACCGCGTCCGACAGCTCGACGTTGGTGATACGCCCAGCTTCCTGCAGTTTGGCGAGGATCTTGAGGTCGATCCGGTCAAGTTTGGGGCCTATCGCCATGGATGTTTCCTTATCAGCAATCCGGTCTCAGCGACCCATCGCCGCGCGGATGTCGGGCATTTCGAGCAGCGCGTCGAGAGCACCTTCCACACGTTCGAAGATCATGTCCATCTCGCCGTCGTTGCAGCACAGGGCAGGCGCGAAACCTATCACCGCATTTCCGAAGCAGCGCACGATGACGCCCTGCTCCCAGGTAAGCGCGGAAAGCCTGCCGCCCACGTCGAGATCGGCGGAAAAGCCCGCTTTCGTGCTCTTGTCCGTGACCAGTTCGATCGCGCCCAGTAGGCCGCGTCCGCGCGTGTCTCCCACCAGGGGATGCGCCCTGATCCGTTCGAGGTGCTGCGCGAAACGAATACCCACCCGCTCGCCGTTCGAGAGCAGGCCGCCTTCCTGATAGAGCCTGAGCACTTCCAGCGCGATGGCGGCGCTGACCGGGTGGCCGGAGTAGGTGAAACCGTGGCCGATAGGCAGGGCTTTGGGGGCGGCATCGGCAATCGTATCGTAGACGTGATCGGCCATCAGCACGGCGCCCATCGGCGCGTAGCCGGAGGTAAGTCCCTTGGCGAGCGTCATGAAGTCGGGCGTCACGCCCTCTGCCTCGCAGGCGAACATCGGGCCGGTGCGGCCGAAACCGGTGATGACCTCGTCCACCAGCATCAGGATCCCCAGTTCGTCGCAGGCGGTGCGCAGCGCCTTCAGCCAGCCCTTGGGCGGCACGATCACGCCGCCCGAACCCTGGATCGGCTCGCAGCAGAAGGCGGCGACGTTCTCGGCGCCGAGTTCCTCGACCTTGGCCTTGAGCGCGGCGACCGTGGAGGCGATCACCGCGGCATCGTCATGCCCTTCGGGATGGCGATAGGGATAGGGCGAGGGGATATGGTGCTGCCAGGGGCGCGGCAGGTCGAAGCCGCGATGGAAGTTGGCGAGCGCGGTAAGGCCCGCGCCGGTCGAGCTGGAGCCGTGGTAGCCCCAGTCGAGAGCGATGAACTGCTTCTTTTCCGGTTTGCCGATGGCATTGAAGTAATGGACGATATAGCGGACTGCGCTGTCGACCGCGTCAGATCCGCCCAGCGTGAAGAACACATGGCCGAGGCCTTCGGGGGCGAGCGAGGTCAGTTCGTCGGCCAGCCGGATCGCGGGTTCGCTGCCGAAGTGGAAGTAGCCGGTGGCGTAAGGCAGGCGGCGCATCTGCTCGGCAGCGGCTTCGACGATGCTTTCCTGGCCGTAGCCGACATTCACGCACCACAGGCCCGCGAAGGCATCGAGCACGCGGCGACCGCCGATATCTGTCAGCCACATGCCGTCGCCGGATTCGAGAATCTTCGCGCCGTGGCGCTCGTGCCCTCGGAAGGAGGTGACCGGGTGGATCAGGTGCCGGCGGTCTAGTTCCAGCAGGGCCTGGTTGTGGGATCGGGCGAACCGGGGATCGTGCGCTTCAGTCATGGGCACAGATTATGCCGCAGGATCGGTCTGTTGCGCTGAAACTGGGGTCTTGCGGTGCCTTCCGCACCATTTGGAGGGGGCAGTGCGGCATTTAATGCCGCACTGCAAAAGTCAGATGGATTCGGCGATCGCCTTGCCGCAATGGAGCGTATTGGCGCTGCCGCCAAGGTCTCCGGTGCGGCCTGCCGGGGTGGACAGCACGGCCTCGATGGCGGCCATGATCGCTGCGGCAGCTTCTGCTTCGCCGAGGTGCTCCAGCATCATCGCCGCCGACCAGATCTGGCCGACCGGATTGGCGATGCCCTTGCCCGCGATATCGGGCGCGGAACCGTGGACCGGCTCGAACAGCGAGGGGTGGGTGCCGTCCGGATTGATGTTGCCCGAAGGGGCGACGCCGATGGTGCCGGTGCAGGCCGGGCCAAGGTCGCTGAGGATATCACCGAAGAGGTTGGAGGCGACCACCACGTCGAAGCGCTGCGGGTTCAGCACGAACTGTGCGGTCAGGATGTCGATATGGTACTTGTCATGGGTGACGCCGGGGAATTCGGCGGCGATGGCTTCCACGCGCTGGTCCCAGAACGGCATGGTGATGGCGATGCCGTTGGACTTGGTGGCGCTGGTGAGGTGGCCGCGCTCGCGCTTGCTGGCAAGATCGAAGGCATAACGCAGCACGCGGTCGACACCGAAGCGGGTCATGACTGTTTCCTGCATCACGATTTCGCGCTCGGTGCCGGGGAACATGTGGCCGCCGACGGCGCTGTATTCGCCCTCGGTGTTCTCGCGCACGACCCAGAAGTCGATATCGCCGGGCTTGCGGCCCGCCAGCGGGCAGGGCACGCCGGGCATCAGGCGCACGGGGCGCAAGTTGACGTACTGGTCGTATTCGCGGCGGAACTGGAGCAGCGATCCCCAGAGCGAGACATGGTCGGGCACCGTATCCGGCCAGCCCACCGCGCCGAAGAACAGCGCATCGACCTTGCCGATCCGCGCCTTCCAGTCCTGCGGCATCATCTCGCCATGCTTCAGGTAATAGTCGCAGGAGGCGAAATCGTGCCATTGCAGGTCGAGCGCGAAGCCGAAGCGGCGCGCGGCCGCTTCCAGTACGCGAACGCCCTCGGGCATGACTTCCTTGCCGATGCCGTCACCGGGGATGACGGCAATCGAATAGCGGCGGCTGGCGTTCACGGGAGAACCTTTCGTATCAGGAATTGCTGTCGGTCAGCCTTCGAGGCCGCCGATGTGGAAGGCCTTGGTTTCGAGATATTCCTCGATCCCCACCTGTCCGCCTTCGCGGCCGAGGCCCGATTGCTTGATGCCGCCGAACGGGGCCATTTCCATGGCAATCGAGCCGGTGTTCAGCGCGATCATGCCCGCCTCCAGCCCCTCGGCCACGCGGAAGGCGCGGGCGAGGTCGCGGGTGAAGAAGTAGCTGGCAAGACCGTAGGGGGTGTCGTTGGCCATGCGGAGCGCCTCGTCCTCGGCGGCGAAGCGGAACAGGGGGGCGATCGGGCCGAAGGTTTCCTCGGTGGCGAGGGCCATGCCGGTCTCGGCCTCGGTCAGCACCACCGGGCGCACGAAGTTGGCGTCCTCGCGGCCCGAACCTTGCGCGACCACCTTGCCGCCGCGCGACAGGGCATCTTCGAGATGGCGCTCGACCTTGGCGACGGCGGCGGCGTTGATCAGCGGCCCGACGGTCGAGTCCGGATCGAAGCCCGGTGCGACATAGAGTGCGGAAACCGCTTCGCCGAGCCGCCGGGCGAACTCGTCATAGACGCCGTCATGGACCAGCACGCGGTTGGCGCAGACGCAGGTCTGTCCGGCATTACGGAACTTGCTGGCCATCGTCGCGCGCACGGCAAGGTCGAGATCGGCGTCCTCGAACACGATCAGCGGCGCATTGCCGCCCAGTTCGAAGCTGAGGCGCTTCACCGTGCCCGCGCACTGGCTCATCAGGAGCGAGCCGACGCGGGTGGAGCCGGTGAAGGAGAGCTTGCGCACGGCCGGGCTGGCGCAGATGGCATTGCCGATCGCCTCGGGGCGGCCGGTGACGACATTGACGACGCCCGCCGGAATCCCTGCGCGCAGGGCCAGATCGGCCAGCGCCAGTGCGGTGAGGGGGGTAAGGTCGGAAGGCTTGATGACCACCGGGCAGCCCGCCGCCAGGGCAGGCGCGCACTTGCGGGTAATCATCGCTGCCGGGAAGTTCCACGGCGTGATCGCGGCGCTGACGCCGACCGGCTCGACGAAGACGAGCACGCGGCGGCTCGTTTCCGGGCTGGCGACATTGCGTCCGCCGACGCGGCGGCCTTCCTCGGCGAACCACTTGATGAAGCTGGCGGCATAGGCGATCTCGCCGCGTGCCTCGGCCAAGGGCTTGCCCTGTTCGGCGGTCATGATCCGCGCCAGATCCTCGGCATGGGCGAGGACGAGGGCGTGCCAGGCTTCGAGCAGTTTGGCGCGGTCATGCGCGGTGCGGGCGCGCCAGGCAGGCCATGCGGCTTCGGCGGCGGCGATGGCGGCTTCGGTTTCCGCCGTGCCGCAATCGGGCACCGCGCCGAGCGCTTCGCCGCTGGCGGGATCGATGACCGGCATGGCGCCGGCAACGGCCTTGGCGTCAAGCCATTCACCGCCGATCAGCGCGGCCTGACGCAGCAGCGAGGCGTCTTCGAGCGAGGGGATGAGCGTCGCCATCAGCCGAGCGCCTGCGAGACGAGGCCGAACAGGCGGCAATGATCGTCGACGGCCGGGGCACTGCCGCGCACCATCGTGTGGACCTCGCCGACCTTGGGCAGTCCCAGTTCCTCCAGCCACTGCGAGAAGCCACCTTCCGCGGGCACGTCGAGACGGCAGAACGAGCCTGCGTAGGCGCCGATCCAGTGGCTGGCGAGCGCCTTGGCGCCGGTCAGGTCGGGCGCGACGATCGGGCCCACGGACCAGCCGCGTCCGAAACGGCGCATGTTGGCGAACCCTACCGGCACATGATCCTGCGCCAGCACCACGGCATTGCCGCCGGGGCCGAGGCTTTCGAACAGCCGGCCTCTGCCCATGCCCGTCGCGCGGTCGTAGAGATCGGCCAGATCCCGGTCGGCGCTGCCCAGCGGGCGCACGCGCTCTCCGGAGCGAAGCTGCGCCAGCGGCACCAGCGGCGCGGTGCCCTGATGCTGGTGGATCGTGCCGATCTGCTCGAAGCCGAACTTGCGATAGAGCGGGGCGCCTGCCTCGGTAGCGTTGAGCAGGACGGAGCAGCCTTCCAGCCGGTCGAGCATGGCCTGCATCAGGCGGCCGCCAAGGCCCTTGCCCTGGAAGGCATTGCCCACGATGACCATGCCCAGTGTCGCGTAAGTCGGCGCATAGCGCCAGGCCATCGTCGTGCCGACGATGCGGCCGTCCTGTTCGGCGACGAGCCCTTCGCCCAGGGCAAGATAGGCTTCCCAGTCTTCCTGACGGTGGGGCCATTCCTGTTCATAGGAAAGTTCGACGGCACCCTCGATGTCGCCGGGAGTCATTTCTCGGATCAGAATCGTATCTTCCACAGTCGCCATTGCTCGTTCCCTTTGAGTTTTAAGGGCCGTGGCCGGCCTTCTGATCTTGCCCTGTTCATTACGTGATGCCGCGCTTAGGCTTCTGCTTGTGGCATCGGGTGCCGCTCTCGCGCGCTTGACGGTAGATTATTCCGTGCCGAGCGCTTCCACCGGATGGTGGCAGAGCCAGGCATGGTTCAGGCCCTGCCGCAGTGGCGGAGCCTCGCAATTGCAGCGCCCGCGAATGGCCGAGACGCAGCGCGGCTCGAACCGGCAGATCTCGCGGTCGAGCGGCAGGCCGGTCCCGGCGGCGCGGGCGGCGCTCGATGCAAGCCAGCCGGGGTCCATCTGCGGCACCGATTCCAGCAGCAGGCGGGTATAGGGATGATGTGGTCCGCGCGCGAAAGCGGCGCAAGTCGCGCTCTCCACCGCCCGGCCGCCGTAAAGCACCATGATCCGGTCGCAGAAGGTGCGCACGGTGGAGATATCGTGGCTGATGAACATAACCGCGATGCCAAGATCACGGCGCAGGCTGTCGATCAGTTCGAGGATCGCCTGCCCGACGATGGTGTCGAGCGCGGAGGTCACCTCGTCGCAGATCAGCAGTTCCGGCTCGGCGGCGAGCGCGCGGGCGAGGTTGACGCGCTGCTTCTGCCCGCCCGAGAGCGCGCGGATATTGCGCGTGGCAGTGGCGGCGGGAAGCTGGATCAGGTCGAGCAACTGGGCCACGCGCTTCTGCGCGGCAGCGCCGCGAATGCCGTGGTGGAGCGCCAGTGGTCGGGCGAGCAGTTCGCCCACCGTCTTGACCGGATTGAGCGCGGTTTCGGCATGCTGGAACACCAGCTGCACCTTGCGAAACTGCTCACGGCTGCGCCCGCCAAGGCCCGCGGGAAGCGGGGTGCCGTCCAGCAGCACCTCGCCATCGGCGCGTGGGACCAGCCCGGCGACGACTTTGGCAAGGGTCGATTTGCCCGAACCGGATTCGCCGATGACGCCAACTGCCTCGCCGCGTCCGCAGAGCAGCGAGACGTCTTCGAGGATCGGCACTTCGGGCCGTCCGTCGCGGATCTTGCCATAGCCTGCGGAAAGGCCGTCGATCTGCAGCAGGGGCACGCATTCCTGCTCGGGCCGGGGCAGGCGGGTGAGGCCGCCATGGTCGGCGGCGGCGAGCAGGGCGCGGGTATAGGGATCGGTGGGGCTGTCGAAAACGGCGCCGAGCGATCCCGCCTCCCTGGTGCGCCCGTTCTGGAGTACCAGCACTTCGTCCGCCATCTGCGCGACGACCGGCAGGTCGTGGCAGACGTAGACGGCGGTGGCGCCGCTCTCGGCAATCGCAGCCTTGAAGGCTTTCAGCACTTCGACCTGGGTGGTCACGTCGAGCGCGGTGGTCGGCTCGTCGAAGATCAGCAGTTCGGGGCCGGTGATGAGCGCCATTGCCGCCATCAGGCGCTGGAGCTGGCCGCCGGAAAGCTGGTGAGGATAGCGCTCGCCGATGTTCTCGGGGTCCGGCAGCGAGAGGCTGGCGAAAATGCTCCGCGCCCGCGCCATCGCCTCCTTGCGGCTGGCAAGGCGGTGGACGAGCAGTGGCTCGATCACTTGCGCCATGATCGTGCGCGAGGGGTTGAAAGCCGCCGCCGCGCTCTGCGCCACATAGGCGACGCGGCGTCCGCGCAAGGCGCGTAGGGCCTTGCCGTCCATCAGGTCGACACGCTCGCCGCCGACTTCGATGGTCCCTCCTGCAATGCGTGCGCCGGGGCGGGCGTAGCCGGCAAGCGAGAGGGCGATGGTCGATTTACCGGAACCGGATTCGCCGATCAGCGCCAGCGTCCGGCCGGGTTCGACCGTGAAGCTGACATCCTCGACGATGGCGCGCTCGGCGTCGGGCGGACCGACGACGATGCGCAGGCCGGAGACCGATACCTGTCCGCGCCGGGCGGGGTTCAGGTGGGTTTCGCGTAAGGCCAGGCTCATGCCGCTTTCCCCTTCTTGAGCGCGTCGATCAGCAGGTTGGCGCCGACGGTCAGCGTGGCGATGGCAAGGGCTGGCGCAATGATCGCCGGGGCGCCCTCGGTAATGCCGGAGATGTTCTCGCGCACCAGCGAGCCGAGGTCGGCATGGGGCGGCTGTACGCCAAGACCGAGGAAGCTCAGTCCCGAAAGCAGCAGCACGATGAACACGAAGCGCAGGCCAAGGTCGGCCAGCAGCGGATGCAGCATGTTGGGCAGAATCTCGCCCAGCGCGATGCGGATCGGGGATTCGCCCTGGGCGCGGGCGAACGTCACGTAGTCCATCGCCGCTAGATCGAGCGCGATGGCGCGGGCGATGCGGAAGTTGCCGGGCACGTAGGTCACCGCAGCGATCAGCAGCAGCAGCCAGAGCGAGGAGCCGAAAGCCGCGACCATGACCAGCGCGAAGATTTTCGACGGGATCGAGATCAGCGTGTCCATCGTGCGCGAGACGACTTCGTCTACCCAGCCCTTGTGGACGGCAGCGACCAGTGCCAGCGAAGTGCCGGTCACGCTGGCCAGCAGCGCGGCGCCAAGGCCGAGGAACACGGTGTAACGTGCGCCCCAGAGCAGGCGGCTCAGCACGTCGCGGCCAAGGTAGTCGCTGCCGAGCCAGAACTTGCCCGACATCGGCGAGAACACGTCGTAGTCCACGAAGGCGCCCACAGCGTAGGGCGCGAGCAGCGGTCCGGCGAGCGCGGCGAGGAGCCAGAAGCAGACCAGGAACAGCCCGATGCGTCCCGGAAGTGGCAGCGACCGTGCGAAGGAAAGGAAAGGTGTCATCAGGCGCGCTGCCTCGGATTGCTGAGAATGGCGACGACGTCGGCGATGAGCACCAGCAGCAGGTAGGCGGCGCAGAAGATCATCGCGCAGCTTTGCAGCAGCGGCATGTCGCGGCTGGTGACGGCATTGACCATGAGGCTGGCAAGGCCGGGGAAGTTGAAGATGGTCTCGACGATGATCGCCCCGCCCAGCAGGTAGGACAGCGACAGCGCGGCGGCATTGACGATCGGGCCGATGGCGTTGGGCATCACATGCCAGAGGACGATGCTGCCGAACGGTACGCCTTTCAGCTCCGCCATCTCGACATAACCGGCGTCGAGTTGGTCGATCATCGCAGCGCGGGTCATGCGCGCCATCTGCGCGACGACCACGAAAGTCAGCGTCATCACCGGCAAGGCGCAGGAGCGGATGGTGTCGGCAAGGCTCGCTTCATCGGAAACCAGCGCGATCGAGGGCAGCCAGAGCAGCTTCACCGAGAACACCAGCACGCCGAGCGTGGCGACAAGGAACTCCGGCACCGCCACCATCGACAGAGTGGCGAGCGAAAGCACGCGGTCTACTTTGCCGCCGCGATGGACGGCTGCGGCGATGCCCATGGCCAGCGCCAGCGGCACCGCGATCAGGGCGGTGAAGCCTGCCAGCATCAGCGAATTGGGCAGCCGCTCGGCGATGATGTCGCGCACCGGCATGTTGGCGACCAGCGACTGACCGGGATCGGCGCGGAGCATGCCGCCCAGCCACTGGACGTAGCGGACGGGGGCAGGGCGATCGAGGCCCATCTCGTGGCGGAGCGCCGCGACCTGGGCGGGCGTCGCGCTCTGGCCCAGCGTTTCCTGCGCTGCGTCACCGGGCAGCAGGCCGCTGATGGTGAAGACCACGATGGAAACCAGCAGCAGCGTCAGCAGCGCCGAGGCGGTGCGGCGGGCGACGAGATGCAGGATCACGCTGGCGCCGCGCGGCGCCTTGCGGGCCACTTGGGGGAATGCGCCCGCCATCAGGCGTCCAGCCATACGTGTCGAGAGAAGCGGTAGCCCATGAAGGCGCCCAGCGGGATCGGTTGGAGGCCCTTGATCCGTTTGTCATAGCCGTCGATCAGGCTGATGAACACGGGAATGGCGGTGCCGGCCTTGTCGTGGATGATCCTCTGCATCTCGCCGTAGATTTCCTTGCGCAAGGTCTCGTCCGGCTGCGAACGGGCATCGACCAGCAGGCGGTCGAAGCGCTCGTTCTTCCAGCCGGTCTCGTTCCAGTCGCCGTCGGACTTGTAGAACTGGCTGAACAGCAGGTCCGCCGTCGGGCGGGGGTTGGTGTTGCCGAAGGTCATCGGATGGCGCATCCAGTGGGTCGACCAGTAGCCGTCCGCCGGCACGCGGTTGACCGCCAGTTCCAGCCCAGCCTGGGCGCCGAATTCCTGGAGGATCGAGGCCATGTCGACCGAGCCTTCGGCGGCGGGCGAGCAGTAGAGCGGCACGCGCACACCCTTGAGACCGGCCTTGGCGATGTGCCAGCGCGCCCGGTCGAGATCGAGCGCGGTCTGCGGGATGTTCGGGTTGTAATAGGGGTGGAAGGGCGGGATCGGCTGGTCGTTGCCGATCGTCGCATGGCCCCGGAACAGCGCGCGCTTGACCAGCGGCCGGTCGATCAGGTGCTTGATCGCTTCCACGAAATGCGGATTGCCGGTGGGTGCGGCGTCGGCGCGCATGATGAGGTCGGTATAGAGACCCGAGGGCGTGGCCATCACCCGGTGGCTGCCGCTTGCCTCGATGCGGCGGATCGAACGGGGATTGACCGCGTTGACCATGTGGCAATCGCCCGCGAGCAGCGCGTTGACGCGGCTGACTTCGTCGGGAATTGCGATCAGCTCGATCCGGTCGAGATAGGGGCGTCCGGGAATCCGGTAGTCGGCGAAACGCTCGCCCACGGTGCGCACGCCGGGCTGGAAGTGGCGGACGCGGAAGGGGCCGGTGCCGTTGCCGCGCGGATGGGTGTCGCCCTTGCGAACGATGGCGAACTGCGGCTGTGAGAGGATCGCGGGCAAGTCGGCATTGGGCGCGGTCAGGCGGATCGTCACTTCGTGGCGGCCGCTGGCGCGTACCGAGGCGAAGTCCGCGGCGATGCCGGCGAGCTTCGAGGCGGTGGCCGGGTCCTTGTGGCGCAGCAGCGAGAAGACCACGTCGTCGGCCGTGAAGTCGCCGCCATCATGGAACGTGACGCCGCGCCGCAGCTTGATGACCCAGGTCTGCCGGTCGCGGCTTTCGAGGCTTTCGGCGAGATCCGGCACCGGACGCAATTGGGCGTCGGGCGTGGTGAGGCCTTCGTAGACCATGCCGATGCGCACATAGTCGGTCGAGACCGAGGCCTTGGCCGGATCGAGCGTGTCCGCCGTCGAGCTGGACTGGGTGGCGACGCGGATCGAACCGCCGCGCCGGGGCACCGCCAGCACTTCCTGCGCCCGGCCGAACGCCAGCAGGCCGGCCCCGGCAAGGCCGCCGGCCATCGCCGCGCGGCGGGAGAATCCGCTGCCGCTCATCGGCGGGCTTCCGGCATGTCCGCCCGGCCGCCGCAAGTGCTGTGTGGGGCTGAGCTGGAGCGGGAATTGGCCATGGGCGTGATCGTCTCTCTAGTGCCGTTTTTGCAGAAGCAGGCAGGACGCCGACTTCATGGTCTACAGCATCACGCTTCGATCGAAAGGTGCCTTCGATTGTGGGGTGCCAAATGCGCAGATCGGGAAATTTCACGCACGTTTGCAGCACAGTCTGCTGCGCGGCTTGCAGCCCTTACGCGTGCAACGCGCGCGTTCCTTGTGATTTCCTGGAAACCTTCACGGAACCGCGCGGCGTGCAGTCCGAATGCCCATTGGAACTCGCGGCACTTTGTTCCATTGGACTCGCGAAAATTGTCAGAAAATCCTCCGCGCGAGGTAAAAACGGGTGCTGAACGGACCGAGTCTCCTGTCCAATGCCTGAAAAGGAGGTTCGCAATCATGGCCACCATTGCCCGCTCTGAGCCACTCGGCTCTGCAGCCACACCCTTGAAGGCCGCCGCCCGGCGCCTGACCAGCATTGACGCCCTGCGTGGCTTCGTGATGGTGATCATGCTGCTCGACCATGTGCGCGAGACCTGGTTCCTGCATTTGCAGGTTTCTGACCCGGTCGATGCGCGCACGGTGATGCCGGCGCTGTTCTTCACCCGCTATCTCAGCACGATCTGCGCGCCGGTCTTCGTTGGGCTGACCGGACTGTCCGCCTTCCTCTACGGCCGCACCCATACCAAGGGTGAAGTCTCGCGCTTCCTGATCGAGCGCGGTCTGTTCCTGATGTTCCTCGAACTCACTTTCGTGAACTTCGCCTGGACCGCCAAGTATCCGCCCGAGACGATCTGGTTCCAGGTGATCTGGGCCATCGGCATCTCGATGATCGCACTGGCGGCGCTGCTGCACCTGCCGAGGAAGGCGATCTTCGCGATCGGCCTTGCCATCGTCTGCGGGCACAACCTGCTCGACGGCGTGCATGTCTCCCCGGATAGCCCGTTCTTCACGTCCTGGGCGATGCTGCACGAGCGTCAGGCCTGGGAGTTCGCGGGGATCACGTTCAAGACGACTTATCCGGTACTGCCCTGGATCGGCCTGATCTCGCTGGGCTACTGCATGGGGCCGTGGTTCGCGGGCGATCTGGCGCCGGAAGTGCGCCAGAAGCGCATGACGATGACCGGCCTCGGCATGCTGGCGGCCTTCGTCGCCCTGCGTGCCCTCAACGTCTACGGCGACGCACCGCGCTTCGTGGTGGAAGGCGACGGACTGCGCACTTTCATGAGCTTCATGGCGCTCACCAAGTATCCGCCTTCATTGCTCTACCTGCTGTTCAACTGCGGCCTCGGTCTCGTGCTGCTTTCTGCCTTCGAGAAGATCGACGGCGGGCGCGTGTCGCAGTGGCTCTCGGTCATGGGCGGGGCGCCGATGTTCTTCTACCTTCTGCACCTCTGCGTGCTGAAAGTGCTCTACCTGATCGCTTTCGCCATCTGGGGCGCGAACAAGGGCAAGTTCTTCGGTGTCGACAATCTGGCGTGGGTCTGGGTCTGGTACGTCGGCCTGATCGTGCCGCTCTACTTCCCGACGCGCTGGTTCTCGAACCTCAAGAAGCGCCGCCGCGACATCTGGTGGCTGAAGTACCTATAAAACCGAGCCCCCAACGCGGGTCGTACAGAGCGGGCCGGATCGCACCAGCGATCCGGCCCGTTTCCGTTCAGGCAGAGCCGTTGAAGCGCCGCCCCATGACGAGAAAAAGGCCGGGCCGCTGTGGAATGCGGCCCGGCCTCGTCTGTTGTCGGTGGCTGTCTGAGGTGTCAGGAACGCAGGATCACGAAGAGCTTGCGGGTAGCACCGATCGCCCGCCAAGAGGCGATCTCACCGGCCGGGACGATCACCAGATCGCCGGGCCGGGCCATGGCTTCGTTGCCCTCTGCATCGCCGAACGCGACTTCGCCTTCCAGCAGCAGCATGATTTCCCAATGCCCGTACGTCATCGGCAGGCGGTGATAGGGCGTGGAACTCCAGGTGCCTGCATAGAACAGCGTATCGGCGCTGCGGAAGTCCACGTGCTGGGCGCAGGCCGGTTCCTTGTCGCCGACCAGCAGATCGGGATTGGGCCGGGCGGAAGGCTCATGTACCGCGCCGAAGTCGATGCGGGTGAGCCGTGTACCCTCCGGTCCCGCCTTGGCGGCAGCTGCGACGATCGCGCGGACCGGCGTCGTCGCCCGCCAATGGAAAGTGGTGCCGGCCGGAATGACCGCCGCCTCGCCTGCGCTCAGGCGCAAGGTGACGGCATTGGCGGTGAGCGAGAGAATACCCTCCCGCACCAGCACGATCTCGCTCCGTTCACAGGTGGCGATGCCGTGGCCTTCGGCAAGCAGCAGGGCGTCGACGCGCATGCCGCCCGGAGGCACCGGCGCACCGACGCGGGCCGCGCGCCAGTCCTTCCCGTTGGGAGAACCGGCGGCGGCCGCGAAGGCGCCAAGATCGATGAAGGGAGCTTTGGCGGCGATGCTGCCGGTCACAGCCCGAGCAGGCCCGGCAGGCCGGAAATGTCGGGTATCTCGTTGACTTCGTAGTAGCTGTTCAGCGGCTCGTGCCCGCGATTGACGAAGGCTTTCATCGTCACGCCCATGTCGTAGGCGGTCATGAGGTCGTAGCGGAAGCTGGACGAGCAGTGCAGCACGTCCTCCGGATTGCAGTTCAGGCTGTCGAACATGAATTCGAAGCCCTTCATGCGCGGCTTGTAGGACTGCGCTTCCTCGGCGGTGTAGACGGCGTGGAAGGGGGCTTCCAGCGTCTTCACGGCATGGGGGATGAGGTCGATCATCGAGTTCGAGAGGATCACCAGCGGGAATTCCTCGGCCACGCGCTTCAGCGGCTCGATCACGTCGGGATGGGCACCCCAGTGCGGAATTTCGGCGTAGATCGCGGCCGTGTCGGCATCGCGGTATTCGACGCCTAGCTTCTTGCAGGTGCGGCGCAGCGCGCCTTCCACGACGTCGCGATAGGGCTTCCACGCGCCCATCACCTCATCGAGGCGATAGGACGAGAATTCGCGCACGAAGGCGTCCATGCGCTCGGGTTCGGGAAGGCGGTCGGCATAGGCGCGGCGTGCTGCCGGGCCCATCTCGAAGTAGATCAGCGTGCCGTAGCAATCGAACGTAATGTATTTCGGGCGCAGGGCCATCTTCGCGTTCCTCGTTGCGGATCAGGTGAGATAAGGATTGCGTCAGCGGGGGCGGGGAGTGACACCGGCTTTCCGGCTATCGAACGGCCTTCCAGCCGTATCCTGGCATGCTTGCGGCAGATCGTGCCGTGGCCGAATCTCCCCGTTCACGGTCAGCTTTTCCAGTCCAGGAAGCGATACCAGGCACCGACGAAAGGCAGGAACCACGGTGGCCCCAGATGGCCGGGGATGGGGTCGAATGCCTTGCCCGCCAGCGGATTGGCATCGGCCTCTCCGGCGATGACGCGGGCCATGCGGTCGCCGATGAAGCCGGAGAACTGCGCGCCGTGACCGCTGAGGCCGATGGCATAGTGCAGCCCCTGATGCTCGCCCGCGCGGGGCAGACGGTCCGGCGTCATGTCGAGCACGCCGCCCCAGGTGTAGTCGATCGGCACTTCGGCCAGTGCCGGGAACACCTCGTCCAGAGTCTGGCGCAGGATCGTGCCGCTCTTGGCGTCGCTGGACGGGTCGGAGAGGGCAAAACGCGCGCGGCCGCCGAAGATCAGGCGGTTGTCGGCGGTGAGGCGGAAGTAGTTGCCGATGTTCTTGGTCGTCACACAATTGCGCCGTCCGGTCATCGTCGCGGCTACCTGCTCGTCGGTCAGCGGCGCGGTGGCGACGATGAAGCTGCCCATCGGGATCGTGCGGCGGCGAATCCAGCGGAACGGGCCTTGCAGCGAAGGGCCGGTGGCGAGGAATACGGCCTCGGCCACGACATTGCCCTTGGGGGTCGTCACCCGGTGGCGTCCGCCCGGAAGGCGTTCGATGCCGGTGACGGGCGCATTCTCGAAGATCGCCGCGCCGTGGCGCGCCGCCGCTTCGGCGAGGCCGACGCCGTAGCGGCCCATATGCATATGAGCGCCGCGCGGCATGACGATGCCGGCATGGAAGGCATCGGACTTCACTTCGTTTTCCAGCGCCGCCTTGTCGAGGAAGACGAGATCCGGCTCGACCTCGCGGGCCAGGAATTCGCCCGCGCGCTTGAGGCCCTCGACATGGCTGGGCTTGGCGGCGAGCTTGATCTTGCCGTTGCGGACGAAGTCGCAGTCGATGCCTTCCTCGCGCACGGTCGCTTCGACGAAATCGACGGCCTCGTCGTAGAGTCCGTAGAGTCGCTTGGCTTCGGCCAGCCCGACTTTCGCCGCCAGCCCGCCGAGGTCTCCGGCGGTGCCGTTGTTGCAGTGCCCGCCGTTACGGCCCGAAGCGGCGGCAGCCACTTCTCCGGCTTCGAGCAGCACCGTATCGATCCCGCGCATCGCCAGGCTGCGGGCGGCGGACAGGCCGGTGAATCCTCCCCCGACCACGACAACCGAGGCGCGCTCGGGCACGCGGCCTTCCTTCGCCGATGAGAAGGGGACCCGCGTCTCGGTCCAGTAGGGCTTGAGCAGCATGTCTTGCGGTACTCCCAGGCGCCGGTCAGTCGGCGAAATCGGTGGAATGACGTTCATCGCGAGCCACATCCGCATGAATGGGGCGCTTGCATCCCACCTCGGTACGATCGCAGTGGATCATGCCGCCGGACAGGCGATTCACGGCAGGAAGGCTGCTGTCTCCCAAGAGGACCCGCGCCAGAAGAATGCTCGACTTTCCAGCATTTCCGGGGTTCGTAAGATCGAAGGCAAGGATGTTCGTCATGTCCGTGGCTCTCGTGCGGGGCGGCAGGATCGTCCGCTTTCGCCCCTGATTGCAAGCTACGGGCGCGCGGTGGCAGGATGTTCCGAATTTTCCGCCTTCCCGGTCGAAGCTGCCGCCGACCGGGTCATGGTCGGAAGCCGCGACGTGCCGGGCGGGCCTAGGGTGTAAACTCATAAACCGCACCATCGAGGCGCTCGAATGGCGAACAGCTCGGGCCGAAGCGGCCGCCGGGCGGGCTGGTTGCCCGTCCAAGGTCGATTTGGTTCGAGATGGAAGCCATTCGGGCGTCCCTTCGGGATTTGACCAAAATGGCCCAGCGCTGCGTCGGCAGGACTTGAAATATCGACATATTCCTTCGTCCTGCCTTCTTGCGCTGAGCCATTTTGCCTCAAACCTCGATGGTGCGGTTTATGAGTTTACACCCTAGCTTCGCCGCGACAGTCGAAACAATGCAGGACCGATGCCGCCCATGGATAGTCACGAGGAACTTGCCGCCATTGCCACGCTGCTGCCGCAGGTCACTGCGATCCGGCGCGATATCCATGCCCATCCGGAACTCGCCTATGAGGAACACCGCACCGCGGGGATCGTCGAGCGCGCCTTGCGGGAACTGGGGCTGGAAGTGACGACCGGGATCGGCGGCACCGGCGTGGTCGGCACCTTGCGCAAGGGCACGTCCGCGCGCTCCGTCGGGCTGCGGGCGGATATGGACGCGCTGGGCTTTCAGGAGGAAACCGGGCTGGCGCACCAGAGCACCGTCCCCGGCGTGTTCCACGGCTGCGGACATGACGGCCACACCGCAATGCTGCTGGGCGCCGCCCGCCATATCGCTGCCTCGGTGGATTTCGACGGTGTGGTCCACTTCATCTTCCAGCCTGCGGAGGAAGGTCTCGGCGGCGCCCGCGCGATGATCGAGGACGGACTGTTCGAGCGTTTCGATTGCGACGAAGTCTATGCCGTGCACAATTGGCCGGACTTGCCTGCAGGTCATTTCCAGACCCGCACCGGACCGATCATGGCCGCTGCCGACCGTTTCGAACTGATGATCCTGGGCAAGGGCGGCCATGCGGCGCTGCCGCACCAGACTCCGGATGCGATCCTGGCCGCCGCCGATCTGGTCATGCAGCTCAATACCATCGTCGCGCGCCGGGTGCCGCCGCAGGAGACCGCGGTGCTTTCGGTGACGATGCTGCACGCGGGAGCGACGCATAACGTGATCCCCGCCGAAGTGCGGGTAACCGGCACCGTGCGGACTTTCGCGCCTGCGGTGCAAGACCGCATCGAGGCCTCGCTGCGGGAAATGGCGGCCGGGGCCGCGCGCAGCCACGAAGTGGATATCGCCGTTCACTACGACAGGTACTATCCCGCGACCATCAACACCGAGGCCTGCGCCGAGCGCGCGCTTGCGGCGGCATCGGCGATTCCCGGCGTCGAGGCGGCACGGGCGCCGGAAGCGGCGTTCACGTCGGAGGATTTCTCCTTCATGCTCCAGGCGCGTCCCGGTGCCTATTGCTGGCTGGGTCAGGGGAGCGGGACGCAGTCTCCGGCGCTGCACAATCCGCGCTACGACTTCAACGACGAGGTCAGCGGCATCGGCATCGCCTGGTTCGCGAATGTCGTGCGCCAGGCGCTGGGGTAAAGCCGGAGGGGTGAAGCAGGTCGCGGCGCCCGGCGAAGGATGTCCTTGCCGGGAGCCGCGACGAACGATCAATAGCCGCGGCTGCGATCCACTTCGCCGGGGAGGGGCTTTCCGGCGAGTTCGTCGCGCAGGTTGCCGATCAGGGAATGGACCGCCGTCTCGATCCGCGTCACCCCGGCGACATGCGGGGTGACGAAGACGCGCGGATCGCTGCGGAACGGATGGTTCTCAGGCAGCGGCTCGACTTGCGCGACGTCGAGGACGGCGGCGGCGATCTGCCCGCTCTCGAGCGCGGCCAGGAGGTCCGCCTCCACCAGATGGCCGCCCCGCGCCGCGTTGACGAGGCGGGCACCGTGCGGCAGCCCGGCGAAGAGATCGTGCGAAAGGATGCCGCGCGTTTCATTGGTCAAGGGCAGCAGGCAGACGAGGATGTCGGTCCCGGCCAGGAAAGCGCCGAGTTCCTCGGCTCCGGCGAAGCATTCGGCGCCCTCGATCCGGCGCGGGCTGCGGTTCCAGCCGCGCAGGCGGAAGCCGAGCGGGGCCAGCATGTCCAGCGAGGCCCGGCCGAGTTCGCCGAGGCCCATGATCCCGACCGTGCGTTCCTCGCACAGCAGGGTGGGACGCTGGGTCCATTCGCCCCGCCGCTGGGCATCGAGATAGGCGGGAAAATCGCGGTGCAGCGCCAGTACGGCGGCGGCGACATATTGCGCCATGGTCGTGGTGATACCGGGTTCGATCATGCGCACTATGCGCACGTGATCGGGCACCCGCGACATGTCGAGCTGGTCGACCCCGGCGCCGATGCTGAACAGCACCTCCAGGCGCGGCAGCGCGGCAATCAGTTCGTCGGTGAGCTTCCAGGCAACGAGATAGCGGATATCCTGCGGATCGCCGAGATCGGGCCAGTGGCGGAATTCGACTTCGGGCAGCGCGCGGCGGAACTCGGCCTGCCAGGCGTGGCCGCGGATATCGGGGCCGACGTGGAGAATGGCGGTCATGCGGTATCCTTGTGCCCCGGCTGCGCCGATTTCCAGTCTTTTGCGACAATTCGCCGAGTCTTGGGGCCTAGTCTTGGGGCTGGGTCTTGAGCCGGCAGGTGCCGAGCCGGAATGGAAAAGTCCGCGACCGCCCCGGCGGGGGCGGGG
The DNA here is from genome assembly GCF_055521635.1 of Novosphingobium sp. BL-S-20. Classification (NCBI taxonomy): domain Bacteria; kingdom Pseudomonadati; phylum Pseudomonadota; class Alphaproteobacteria; order Sphingomonadales; family Sphingomonadaceae; genus Novosphingobium; species Novosphingobium sp. BL-S-20. The sequence goes on from NZ_CM145493.1 coordinate 646,004, forward strand.
ACGGTCGCGGTAGTATGGTGTCTATCAGAACGAGAAGTCGGCGCGCAGGGTGATGGTGCGCGGGGTTCCCGGCGTGACCCAGTAGCGGTGGTAGGATGCGGAGTACCAGGTCTTGTCGAACAGGTTCGTCACATCGAGGCTGAACTTGATCTGCTCGGTCGGGCGGTAGCTGGCGTTGACGCGGGCCAGGGTATAGCCGGGGAGCCAGAAGTCGTAGCCGGTCTCGCCCAGGCGCTTGCTGGCCGCGTTGATGCCGCCGCCCAGGGTGAAGGTGCCGATGTCGCCCGCGTCGAATTCCTTCATGACCAGCAGGTTGCCGGCATGCTTGGGAATGTTGATGAGCGGATCGCCCGGATTGATCGTCAGGCCGAAAGCCGGGTCGAGCGCGGACTGGGTCCATACCGCATCGGTATAGGCATAAGTGGCATAGACGGTGAACCCGCCGGGCAGCTTCGCATTGACGTCGGCTTCGATGCCGCGGCTGCGGGCCTTGCCGCCGGCCAGGCTGAAGCCCGCGTTGAGCGGATCGGCGGTCAGCACGCCGTTCTTCTTCATGTGGTAGGCCGCGAGCGAGGCGGTGATCGCATTGTCCGGCGAGACATAGCGCAGGCCCGCCTCATAGGACTTGCTGGTTTCCGGACCGAAGGCATTGCCCGAGGCATCGACGCCGCTGTTGGGGCGGAAGCCGGTGCCGTAGCTGGCATAGAGGCTGAGGGTGTCGGTGATCTGGTACAGTGCGCCGACCGAGGGGCTGAACCGGGTCTTGGTGGTGTCGATCCCGCTGTCTATCTTCTGGTTGAAGTGATCGAAGCGCCCGCCGCCACGGATCTTCAGACTGTCGGTGATGTCGATCTGGTCCTGGAAGTAGATGCCCCAGGCGCGCTGCGTCTCGAAGGTGTTCTGCACGACCGCGGTGGTCGCGGGCAGCTGCCCGTAGACCGGATCGTAGATATTGATCGCGTTGTTGGCTGCGGTGATCGGGGCTCCGGCAGTATAGGCGACCGGACGATAGCGCGTCGAGAGCGTGTCGATCTCGAACTTGTCCCAGTCCCCGCCGATCAGGACGTGGTGGGTGAAGGGGCCGGTCTCGATATTGCCCGAGAGTTCCGCGCGGCCCGCCATGTAATCGGTGTCGTAGTCGCGGTGGCGGCGCTGGCGCGACAGATAGTTGCCGGTTTCTTCCAGTGTCTGGCGGCTTCCGGCCAGTTCGGCATCGCTCGAATAGCCGTCGAAGGTGGTCTTGCGGTAGTTGAAGCCGGCCAGGAACACCCAGTCTCCGCCGAGGTCCTGCTGGAGCTGTGCCTGATGGCCGAACACGGTGATGTGGTTGGGGCCGTCACCCGGCTCGCCGAAGAAGCGCGAGCGCGGGACCACGCCGAGCTTGCCGTCCACCGCGATCGTGCCGCGATCGAAGAACACGTACTGGTCGACGACTTCCATCTCGTAAGTCAGGGTCGTGCCGCTGGCGGGCTTGAACAGGACCGAGGGGGTCAGCACTTTCTTGCGCGACCAGATGTAGTCGCGGAAGCTGTCCGCTTCCTGCGCCGCGCCGTTGACGCGCACTGCCAGGTTGTCGGTGAGCTTCAGGTTGTAGTCGCCCTCCACCCGGTAGGTGTCATAGCTGCCGCCCGAAACCGCGAAGCTGCCGAAGCTGTCGTCGGTGGTGGCCTTCTTGGTGATGATGTTGACGGTGCCGCCGGGTTCGCCGCGACCGAAGACCGCGCCGTTGGGGCCTTTCAGGATGTCGATGCGCTCGATGTTCGAGGCGTCGCGCGGGCCGCCGTAGCCACGGCCGCCGTTGAAGCCGTTGACCAGGAAGCCGCTCGGGAAATTCTCGTCGCCGGCGAAACCGCGAATGGCGAAGGCGTCCCAGAGGCCGCCGAAGTTGTTCTGGCGGGCAATGCCGCTGGCAAGGTCGAGCGCGCTGTCGAGGCGGGTGATGTTGAGATCGGCCAGCATCTTGCCGTCGATTTCCTGCACGCTCTGGGGCACGTCCTTGAGCGGCACGTCGCCCCGGTACTGCTCGCGCTTGCCGTTCACGACGATATCATCGGCGGGCGCCGCATCGGGTGCTTCTGCTTCCGCCGCGAGAGCGGGAATGGCGGCCATCGCGCTACCGGCGACGAGGGCGAACTTAAATGCAGACTTCCATCGTGTCATGTCGTGACCCCTCATAAGGTACGTTTCGTTCGTCCTGCCTGCTTTTTCCAGCGCGCCCTGTTTTTGAGGTCTTCGGGGGACCTTTTTCCTGTGTGGCGGCCTTTTTTCGTTGTTCTCAGAGTATGGAGGGCAGCTGGGAATCTTTGATCGAAACGCGGTGCCTTCGCGGTCTTTTATGACGAAAAAAGACACCCCGCCGCGCATTATGCTGCCGTGCGGCAATGCTCCGGAAACAGTGGAATCTGCCGTTTTCCGGCCTTTTCATCGATATCGCGGCAACGACATTGCGACTGGGCGCGCTCGGATTTTGCCCGGCGTGCCGCGGGGCGGTTCGGCCCGGGCGCGCGAGAAGCGCTTGCATGGCTGGTGAGTCGGGGCCAAGGGGCCGGCATGCGCATTGCTCTCTTCGAACCGGAAATCGCTGGAAACGTCGGCGCCGTCCTGCGCCTCGGCGCGTGCATGGGGGCGGCGGTGGATATTGTCGAGCCCATGGGCTTCGTGTGGGACGATCGCAGGGTACGCCGCACGGCAATGGACTATATCGATCACGTCGTCATCCGGCGCCATGCCGATTTCGATGCGTTCAGGGCGACCATCGGATCGCAGAGGCTGGTGCTGTTCACCACCAAGACGCAGCGCTCCTCCTTCGATTTCGTCTATCGGCCCGACGATATCCTGCTGTTCGGCAAGGAGAGCGCGGGTGTGCCCGATGCCGTCGCGCAGGCATGCGATGAACGGGTGCGCATCCCCATGCGGCCCGAAGTGCGCTCGATGAACCTTGCGTCGTCCGCCGCGCTCGCGCTGGGCGAAGCCCTGCGGCAGACGGCGAGCCTGCCCGGCTGAATCGGCCTGCCGAAAATATTTCGCCTTAATTTCAGGATTCATCGAAGCGTCATCGCTTAGACCTCGAAGCGTCATCTCGGCTTCCTAGTGCGCGCCCCACGAACAATCGTTTGAAACTGGCGATCGAATTCGCCGTTCGATTTCGGGGAGCACCTCAATGCGTTTCACCAAGCGTGCGCTGGCATCGTCAGCGTCGACCGTCCTGCTTGCCTGCGCGAGCGTTTCCGCCATGGCGCAGAGCGCGCCCGTCCCTGCCGGGGACGACGGCGTGAACGGCGAGGATATCGTCGTCACCGGCAGCTATGCCCGCAGCCTCAGCGCCGCCACCGAGGCCAAGCGCAATGCTTCCTATGGCGTGGATTCGATCAATTCGACCGATATCGGCAAGTTCCCGACCCAGAACGTCGCCGAGGCGCTGCAGCTTGTCACCGGCGTCACGATCACCCGTCCGCGCGGCGAGGGTCTGAGCGTCAGCGTGCGCGGCCTTGGTCCGCAGTTCCAGAATACCCTGCTCAACGGCAGCCCGGTGGCGGTCAACGAAGTGATCGAGAACGGCGGCGCCGCCGGTCGCCAGTTCCGCTTCGAAATGCTCCCGGCCGAGTTCACGTCCAGCATCGACGTGGTGAAGACGCCGACCCCGGACATGACCGAGGGCGCACTCGGCGGCAATATCAACGTCAAGACCTTCGAGCCGTTCGACGTCGGCACCAAGACCACGCTGAACCTGCGCGGCACTTACACGACCCAGACCGACAAGGTGAAGCCGAACGCGACGCTGATCACCAGCTGGGTCAACAAGGACGATACCTTCGGCGTGCTCGTCGGCGGCCAGTACTGGGCCAAGGACGTGCGCAACGACCGCTTCATGAACTTCGGTTGGTACAAGGACCGCTTCGCCTCGGCGCTGGGTGAGGGCTATTACCTGCCGACCCGCACCCGCCCGACCGTGGAGACCGAGAAGCGCGAGCGCATTTCCGGCATGCTCTCGATGCAGTGGCGGCCCAATCCCGAGATGACGACGACGCTCAACGTCCTCGCCACCCGTCTCGACGTCGCCTATGACGAGTTCGGTCTCGACATCTTCCCTGACGATACCAGCGTCGCCGGCCATCGTCCGATGATCGATCCGGACAGTGTCGTGCTCGACGGCGATACTGTGGTGAAGGCGACGATCAACGACGTGCGCTTCATGGCCTCGCGCGAATACAGCCTCAACCGCCACGATCTCATCAACGTCGGCCTGCGCCAGACCTGGGACCATGACGCCTGGCACGTTTCCGGCACCGCGAACTGGTCCTTCGCGCATAGCTATCACCCGAGCTACGATGTCGGCACCGTGCGCAGCCGTGCGATGTTCTTCGCGCCGCTGACTTATGATGCGACCGGCGGCTACAAGAACGTCCCGACCTTCAACACCACGGTCGATGCGACCAATCCGGCGAACTACCAGCTCTACCAGTTCAACATCGCGCCGAAGAACAGCAAGGACTGGAATTTCTACTCGCGCGCCGATGTGGCGCACGATTTCGAAGGCTTCATCACCAAGCTCGCGGTCGGCGGCGAATACCAGTTCCGCAAGCGCGACTATTCGCGCCGCGACTTCCTGGTGACGCCTGCCGCAAACACGCCGCTCTCCAGCCTCGGCTCGGGCGCCTATGAGCAGTTGCCCTTCGACGACTATCTCCAGGGCCTTGGCGGCGACATCCCGCGCAGCTTCCTGGTGCCGGTGACGCAGGCCTATCTCGACGCCTTCTTCACGCCGACGGTTGAAAATTCGGCGCTCACCGCCTCCGATCTGGCCGCCTCGTTCCGCACGACCGAAAAGATCTGGAGCGCCTATGCCCGCGCCGATTACGCCTTCTCGCTGGGCGGCGTGCCGGTCACCGGCAACCTGGGCCTCCGCTACGTCCACACCGACCAGGTGGCGAGCGGCAACTTGCGCAGCGGCAATGCGACCACCCCGGTCAGCTACCCCAAGACCTTCAACAACGTCCTGCCCAGCTTCAACCTGCGGGCCGAACTGTCCGACACGCTGGTCGGCCGCCTGGGCGCCAGCCGCGTCCTTACCCGTCCCAACGTGACCGACAGCGCGCCGCGCATCACCGTCTCCACCGACGCGCCGACGGCCAGCGGCGGCAACCCGAATCTGGTGCCGTTCCTCGCCACCCAGTTCGACGGCTCGCTGGAATGGTACTTCAACCGCTCGGGTTCGCTGACCGGCGCGGTGTTCTACAAGGCGATGGACGACTACATTACCCAGCAGAACGTCGCCATCGACATTCCGGGCCGCGGTACCGTGCAGCTCAGCACCCAGCTCAACGGCGGCAAGGCCAAGGTCTACGGCTTCGAGGCAGCCTATCACCAGGTCTTCACTTTCCTGCCGCAGCCGCTGGATGGCCTCGGCCTACAGGCCTCCTATACCCGCACTTCGGTGAAGGCCGACTACACGGCAGGTTCGCGCACGATCGAGGACGAGATGATCGGCCTGTCGAAGAACAGCTTCAACGTCGTCGGCTTCTACGAGAAGGGACCGATCTCGACCCGGCTGTCCTACGTCTGGCGCGATCGTTACCTCTCGGGCACCGGCAGCACCACGCAGGCGCCGACCTACACCGCCGCATTCGGCTCGCTGGACGGCTCGATCGCCTATCGCCTGACCGACAATGTGACCCTGAGCCTGGAGGCGATCAATATCGCCGGTGCGCGCCAGTATACCTACAACGACAATCCGCTGCGTTTCGGCGAGATCAACGACTACGGCACGACGATCCTGTTCGGCGCGCGGGCGGAATTCTGATGCGCCGGGCCATCGCTTTCGCCGCGCTTTCGGCAATCGCATTCGATGGGGGCGCTTCGGCGTCCCCGCCGCCTGCTCCGCAAGCCGCAAACCTGCGGATGAACGACATCCAGGTCGTCGGCTCGCACAACAGCTTCAAGGCGCAGATTCCGCCTGAAGTCATGGCAGAACTGCGCCGCCGCGATCCACGTCTGGCCGAGGGTCTGGACTATTACCATCTGCCGCTGGCCGCCCAGCTCGATGCGGGCGTCCGGCAGATCGAGATCGATATCTTCGCCGATCCCGAAGGCGGACGCTATGCCGCCCCCAAGGGCGCGAAGCTCGTGACCGGCTCTGACGGCAAGCATGGCTTCGACAAGGCGGCGATGCAGGCGCCGGGCTTCAAGGTTCTGCACATTCCGGACATCGACTACCGGGCGACCTGTGCCACGCTGGCCCGCTGCCTCGGCGAAGTCGATGCCTGGTCGCGGGCGCATCCCGGCCATCTGCCGATCATGATTACGCTCAATGCCGCCGATACGCCGAATTCCAGCGAAGTGACCGCGCCGCTATCGCTTGCCGATGCAAAGCTGCTCGATGCGCTGGACGGCGAGATTCGCAAGGCTTTACCGGGCAAGCGGCTCATCGCGCCGGACGAAGTGCGGGGCAAGGCCGCCAGCCTGGCCGAAGCGGTGAAGACCGGGGGCTGGCCCAGCCTCGATGCGGCGCGGGGGCGGATCTATATCCTGCTCGACGTGCGTGCGGCGGTCTCGGACGTCTACAGGGCGGGCCATCCTTCGCTGCGGGGCCGGGCGATGTTCGGCTGGTATCCCGACGGCGAACCGGAAAGCGCGATCCAGATCGTGCAGGACCCGCTGGTCGACGGCGCTAAGATTCGCGAACTGGTGAAATCCGGCGTGATCGTGCGGACCCGCAGCGATGCGAACACCGTCGAAGCACGGACGCATGACCTTTCCAAGGCCCGCGCGGCGGAAGAAAGCGGCGCCCAGGCGGTCAGTACAGACTACTATCCGGGGGCACCGGACCCGGTGGGCCTGCATTTCACCGTCACTCTGCCGGGCGGTGCCATGGCGCGCTGCAATCCGGTCCGTGTGGCGGGAGACTGCAAGATCGCGCCCTGAGAGTCATCTGACCCTGCGATGCGGGCGCGTCGGTCTCGACGGCCCGCATCGAGGGGGCTAGAGCGGTGCGCATGACCTCACAGATCACCATCCGCCGCCCCGACGACTGGCATGTGCATCTTCGCGACGGCGAGATGCTGAAAGCGGTCGTCGGCTACACCGCCCGCCAGTTCGCGCGCGCCATCGTCATGCCAAACCTGACCCCGCCGGTCGTCAATGTGGCGACGGGCGAGGCCTATCGCCAGCGAATCCTCGATTCGCTGCCCGCCGGTTCGGACTTCACGCCGCTGATGGTCGCCTATCTGACCGACGATGCCGATCCGGAAGAGATCGCGCGCGGCTACGAGCAGGGCGTCTTTGCCGCCTGCAAGCTCTACCCTGCCCATGCCACGACCAATTCGGCGCATGGCGTCACCGATATCCGCAAGCTCACCGGCCTGCTGGAGACGATGCAGCGGATCGGGATGCCGCTGCTGATCCACGGCGAAGTGACGGACCGCGAGATCGACATCTTCGACCGCGAGGCGGTGTTCATCGAGCAGGTGCTGGCTCCGCTGGTCCGCGACTATCCGGGGCTGAAGATCGTCCTCGAACACATCACTACGGCGGAAGCCGCCGAGTTCGTGGAAGCGAGCGGTCCGCTGATCGGTGCGACGATCACCCCGCAGCACCTCATCATCAACCGCAACGCCATTTTCGACGGCGGCATTCGCCCCCATGCCTATTGCCTGCCGGTGGCAAAGCGCGAGCGCCATCGTCTGGCAGTGCGCAAGGCGGCGGTTTCGGGATCGCCGAAGTTCTTCCTCGGCACCGACAGCGCGCCTCATGCGATCGGCCGCAAGGAATCCGCCTGCGGCTGCGCAGGCATCTTCAATGCGCCCTACGCGCTGGAAAGCTATGCCAGGGTGTTCGACGAGGAAGGCGTTCTCGACCGGCTGGAAGGCTTCGCTTCCGAACATGGCCCCCGCTTCTACGGTCTGCCGCTGAACGAGGGCACCGTCACGCTGAAGCGTGAAGAGGTGACCGTGCCGGAAGTGATCGCCGAAGGCGACTTGCGCATCGTTCCCTTCCATGCAGGCGAGACGCTCCAGTGGCGTCTGGTGGACTGAGCCGCCATCTGCACCTTTGATGCGAAGTGATGTGATCGGCGGTTTCTTGCCGCCGGTCGCATGCCTTCAGATGTCCTGGTCGGACAGAGCGCCGCGGAAGTTCTCGATAGCGGCTGCCAGTCGAGCTTCGCCGACATCGAAAATCCAGCGTTCCAGCCGAGGCGCTTGCGCAAGGCCCATCTCGACAAGCAGGCTTCGGGCCTTCAGGGCCGCCACAAGCCCGCCGGTCAGGTTCGTGGGTGCACCTTGGGTTTGACCCGGTGAAAGGCCGCTGTCCAGCATCCCCGGCGCGAAGGCGGCGCTGCGCACGCCGAGAGCCAGCGCAAACGCACCTGCCGTGCGGAGGGCTTCGTGCAGGCGGGAAGTGGACCAGCCTTCAGGCTCGCCAAGCCCCACCAGCAGCAAGGCGCGGGCACGAACCGTTGCAGGCGGGCTGTCCAGCAGCAGGCATTCGCCCAGAGCGCCGGTGAAGCTGCCGCTGCGGCGCAGGTCCAGCAGCTTTCCTTCCAGTGCGGCATCGAGATGAGCCAGCCCGCCGGATAGCTCCTGAGCGGCTTCGCGGGCGAACATCCCGGCACAGGACAAGTCGACATCGGCGCCGACCGCATCCCACGGCGCCACTTCGATGGAGACGCCATAGGCGGAACCGACGGGTGTAGCGGATGTCATTTCGTGTTCCGATCTCTGGCGATTCAGGAGTGGGCAGGGTTGAGGAGAGCGTTCCTCCGGCCTTGGAGACAGGTCTACGACAGGCGGCGCTTGCCACAAACCTGGATAAATCCCGAGGTTTCGTTCGTATAAATGGAAAGGTCGTTTCCAGGTTTCCCGCAGCAAGCTGGCCGGGGCGTCGCGCCGGACGAGAAATGCGGGCGAAGAGTATCGAAGCGGCGGTCAGGTGCCGTGAAACGCCGAATTTCTTCCTAAAATGAAGAGATGCTGCATCGCCGGGAGCAATCTTTTCGAGCGTGCTGCCATTTGGTTGCAATTTGTAGAGGAAAGCCGCGTAGTGAAGGTCATTCCGAGGGATCCCCGATCCTGCGGTAGCAACTAGGGATCGCACATGCTTCTTGGCCAGAAACTAGCGGGACACCGTGGGGTGATTGCGATCGTCGGTCTGCTCGGACTGACCGTCGGCGGTTCCGCGGCGCTGTTCGTGACGTCCCAGTCGATGGACCGCAATGCGGCCGACCGCCAGCAGGAACAGGTGCAGAAGGCCGTGGAGCGGACCCTTTCGGGTTCGGGGGTACAGGCCGCGGCCATCGCCGCGAGACTGGAACCCGCGCAGCGGATCGCGCAGCTCGGCCCTGACGAAGCCGCAACCTGGCTGGACAACGAACTGGGCCGCCCCACGGTCTCCGGCGATACCACCAAGTCGGTGGCGATCATGACGCGCTCGGAAGCGATCTATGGTTACACCAAAGGCGGCCGGGCCGATAAGGAGGACCTCGACGAGATTCGGGATGCCGCCGCCCGGCTCGTCGCGTCGCTGGACGAGAAGCAGGCAGCCAAGCCCGATGCTGGACCTGAAGCGAAGCCCACGCCCGCGAGGGAGGCGTTGCTGACGAAATCCGACCTCAATACCGTGCGCGGAACGCCTGTCATAATCGCGGCCTCGCGTTTGCCCGGTTCCGGTGAGCCGCTGGCACTCATCACCATGACATATATGGACGAACCGTTTCTGAATCGCTGGGGCAGCACGCTGATGCTGGACCGCTTCGGAGTCGTGGGGCCACGCGACACGCCTGCGCCGGGCCTGCGCAGCGTGGAGCTTGCCGCCGACGACGGCACTGCGCTTGGCCGCATGGTCTGGCGTCCGGCCCACCCCGGAGAGGCCATCCGCAGCTATGTGATTCCGGCCACGCTGGCGATCGGCGCTCTGGTCCTGGGTCTGTTCCTGATGCTGGCACACCGCGCGAACGCACTGAGGGCAGAAGCCGACGCCAGTTCCATGCGCGCGCGGTTCCTCGAACGCTTCGATCCGGATACCGGGCTGGTGAACCGCGTCACGTTCATCAAGCAGCTGGAACACGTTGCAGGATCGCACCCCTGCCAGCTCGTTCTGCTCGACATCGACGATTTCAGCACGATCAACGAAACCCTCGGCCACGAGGTCGGCGACGAGGTGGTGCGCGAGTTCGGACAGCGCCTGCTCCGCGAATTCCCCGGACCGCGCTGTCTGGTGGCCCGCCTGGACGGTGACGAGTTTGCAGTGCTGATCGCCGGCAATGCCGACGTCCACGATCTGGGGCCGCGTTCGACCGGCATAGTCATCAGCCGCGAGGGCGGCGAGCAATCGGTGATCGCGGTGACGATCTCTGCCGGAATTGCGGTGGCACCCGAGCACGGCCATTTCGCCGGTGCGCTGATGCGCCATGCCGATATCGCGCTGGGCGCGGCCAAGGCGGCCGGACCGGCGAGCCATGTCGTCTATAACCCGGCGCTCGGCGAGAGCTTCATGAGCCGCAAGGGTCTGGAAGCGCGCATGAAGAAGGCGATCGAGGACGAGGGTTTCGAGCTGTTCTACCAGCCGATCATCAGCCTGCGCACGATGAAGCCTTCGGGCGTCGAGGCGCTGCTGAGGCTCAAGCAGGGGGCCACCGATACCCCGGCGGTCTTCGTGCCGGTGATCGAGAAGCTGGGCCTGATGCCGCAGCTCGGCGCCTGGATCATCCAGCAGGCGTTTCGCGACAGCCGCCGCTGGCCGGACTTGCGCACCTCGATCAACCTTTCGCCGCTCCAGCTGGAAAATCCGGCGCTGCTCGACCAGATCGACTTCAACCGCGCCCGTTTCCATGTCTCGCCGGGCGCCATCGGTTTCGAGATCACCGAAGGCGTGCTGCTCAACAAGTCGGCGACAGTCCACGCCAATCTCCAGGGCTTGCGCGAGCGCGGCTACATCATCGCGCTCGACGACTTCGGTACCGGCTATTCCTCGCTCAGCTATCTGTCTGAATTCGAGATTCACCGTCTGAAGCTGGACCAGAGCTTCATTCGCGGCGGGCGCCTGAGCGAAGGGCGCAGCGCGGTCCTGGTGCAGGGCGTGATCGACATCTGCCACAAGCTGGGCATCGATGTCGTGGCCGAAGGTGTCGAGGACCTTGCCGAAGCGGCAACCCTGCGCGAATGGGACTGCGATTTCGCGCAGGGCTATCAGTTCGGCAAGCCCGCTCCGGCGCGGGTGGCGGCACAGAACCTTATCAACCTGCAAAACCAGGCGATTTCGATCATCGACTATCGCACCGGGGAGCCGCGCCTCGGCCTTCAGTGAATTCGGCGGCGGGAATGCCCGCCGCCGTTATGGCCATCAGGGTCTTGCGGTGATCCGGTCGAGATTGGCCGAACCGGCCAGAGCCGCGTCACCGGCGAAATGGCCGATGCGCAGCGGGTAGGCGCCGGCATCGACGACCCAGCCCGGTGCGGCATTATCGAAGCGGGCGATGACGCGCGGATCGACGGTCAGCGTGACGTGGCGGGTCTCGCCGGGTTGGAGCCGGACTTTCTCGAACCCGGCGAGGCGATAGGCTTTGGTGCCCGCCGCGCTTTTTGCCTCGACATAGAGCTGCGGCACGTCGGCACCCGCGCGCTTGCCGCTGTTGGTGACGTCGAACTCCACAGTCAGCTTCGCGCCGTCCGAGACCTTGAGGTTGGCATAGCGGAAGCTGGTATAAGTGAGGCCATAGCCGAACGGGAAGAGCGGCTTCTCGTTCTTCGCGGCGTACCAGCGATAGCCGACATCGGCGCCTTCCGGGTAGTCCACGGTGAAGGGCGCGACGCCGCCGCTCATGCCGTAGACGGTCTTGTCGCCCGCATCGCGGCGCGCGTCGGCGGCGTAAAGTTCGGCGAGGCCCAGCGGTTCGGGGCGCGGCGCCTGCTTGACGGCGGCCGGGAAGGTGATCGGCAGGCGACCCGAGGGATCGACATCGCCGAACAGGATATTGGCGATCGCCTCGCCGCCGCGCTGGCCGGGATACCAGGCTTGCAGGATCGCGGGCACGCGGTTCACCCAGGGCATCAGCACCGGACCGCCCGCCTCGACGACGACCAGCGTCTTCCTGTTGGCGCCCGCGATGGCATCGATCAGCGCGTCCTGATTGTCGGGCAGGGCCATGCTCTCGGGGTCCTGCGCTTCGGTGCGCCAGGCCCAGGCGAAGACCACGGCCATGTCCGCGCCTTTGGCTGCGGCAGCGGCGGCCTTGGGATCGCTGCCGTCCACATAGGTCACGCTGGCCCCCGGTGCGAGCGCCTGGATCGCCTTCAGCGGCGAGGAGGCATGCCAGGTGATCCGCGCGAAGGAAGCGGCGGCGCCCTTGGTCAGCGGAATCTCCACCGGCGCGCCGCCCACCGAGCGGACCTGCGAGGAACCACCGCCCGAAAGCACGCCCACATCGGCATGGGCGCCGATCAGCACGATCTTCTTTGCGCTCTTCGCCAGCGGCAGCAGGTTGCCCTCGTTCTTGAGCAGGACGATGCCTTCCTCCGCCGCGCGCTGGGCGACTTCGGCATGCGCAGCATAGTCGATGGGCTGGGCGCTCTCGGGGACGGGATTGTCCATCAACCCGCTGTCGATCACGCCGAAGAGGATGCGGCGGACCATGTCGTCGAGGCGGCTCATCGGGATGCGCCCGGCCTTCACGGCTTCGGCGAATTTGGTGTCGAAGAACATCTGGTCGTCCAGTTCCTGCCCGGAATCCTGGTCGAGGCCGTTGATCGCGGCCTTCTCGGTCGAGTGGACCGCGCCCCAGTCGGACATGACCCAGCCCTTGTAGGCCCAGTCCTGCTTGAGCACCTTGTTCAGCAGCCAGTCGTTCTCGCAGGCATAGTCGCCGTTGACCTTGTTATAGGCGCACATGACCGAAGCGGGACGGCCCGCCTCGATGCCGAGCTGGAAGGCGAGCAGGTCGCTTTCGCGCAGTTCCGCCGTGCCGATCCGGGCATCGAGCACGGTGCGGCCGGTCTCCTGCGAATTGAGCGCGAAGTGCTTGATGGTGGAGACGATGTGGTTGCTCTGCACGCCCTTGATGTGCTCGCCGACCATGACGCCCGCGAGCAGCGGGTCTTCGCCGAGGTATTCGAAATTGCGCCCGTTCCAGGGATCGCGGGTGAGGTTGACGCCGCCTGCGAGCAGGACGTTGAAGGTCTTGGCGCGCGCTTCGGCGCCGATCATCGCGCCGCCTTCATAGGCAAGCTGCGGATTGAAGGTGGCAGCGGTGGCGATGCTGGCGGGGAGCGCGGTGGCGACGTCGCCCTTGCGCTGCTCGATCTGGTTGGCGACGCCGAGGCTGGCGTCGCTTTCCCGCAGGGTCGGGATGCCGAGGCGCGGAATGCCGGGGATGTGGCCTGCCGAGGGGATCATCGCGATCGGCGGCACCGGCTTGGCCAGCGGCGGGAAATAGCCGTGAACGAGTTGCAGCTTCTCTTCCAGCGTCATCGCCCTGACCAGCGCATCGGCGCGCGCTTCCGCCGATTGCGCGGTGCTGGCGGTGGGGGCCGCGGCCTGTTGCGCCAGAACCGGCGACGTCAGGCTGGTGCCGAGGGTCAGGGCGGCAAGCAGGGCGGCAATCTTCATCGTCATCGGGAAACCTTGGCTGGAGCGGTGCCCATGCGGGCGTGATAGTGATCGAGCAGGGAGCGGTGATCGGGCAGGGCGCCGCGCGCACCGGCATGGGCTGTGCGGACGCGGGCGAAGACTTCGCAAGCTTCCTGAGCGCCGGGATAGCGCTCTATTCCGGCCGCGAGCCGGGTCTCGAAGCCCATGCCGTAGAGGATGTAGTGGTAGCTGGGCGGCAGGAACGTCTCCAGATCGACCACGAAGTCGAACCGCGAGGGTGGGCGCTGGCGCCACTGGGCCAGCATGTCCTGCAAGGCTTCCGGGATCGAGGCTGGATCGGCATTGTCACGCCAATAGGCGGTGTCGGTGCGCCGGGTGATGCAGTAGTGGAGCTTGAGGAAATGGACGATGCGCTCGAAGCGCGCGGCCATCAGCCGGTTGACGCTGCGCGCGGCGGCATCGCGGGCGCTGCGCTCGCCGGGGACGAGGAACTCGCCGATCATCTTCAGCGCCGCTTCGATCAGCATGATGCCGGTCGATTCCAGCGGCTCGAAGAACCCGGCGGAGAGACCCACGGCGACGCAGTTGCCGATCCACTGGGTCTGGCGGTAGCCGGTCTCGAAGCGAAGCTGGCGCGGGGTGAGGTGATCGCCTTCGTTGCCCAGATAGCGGCGCAAGGTCGCTTCCGCCTCGTCGTCCGAGCAATGGCGGCTGGAGTAGACATAGCCGACGCCCCGGCGTTCGCTGAGGCCGATATCCCAGGTCCAGCCCGCCTCATGCGCGGTCGCCAGCGTATAGGGCCGAACCGGTGCGCCGGGCTGGGCGTAAGGAACCTGCATGGCCAGCGCGCGGTCGTTAAACAGGCTGTCCGAGCAGGAGGTGAAGCCTGCGCCCAGTGTCTGGCCGATCAGCAGCGCGCGGAAGCCGGAGCAGTCGAGGAAGAAGTCGCCTTCCACGCGGCGACCGTCTGTCAGCATGAGTGCGGCGATATCGCCGTCCTCAGCCTGCTCGACTTGCGCCACGGTTCCTTCGATGCGCATGACCCCGGCAGCGACGGAGATGTCGCGCAGATAGTCCGCAAACCGGGCCGCGTCGAAGTGGTAGGCATAGTTCATCGGCCCGGAGAAGTCGGGGTCTTCCGCCCGCTTCGGCGCGCGACCGGCGCGGATGACTTGCTCCTGCACGGTGACGGCATCGGCCCAGGGCAGGCGCGTATCGCTGTCGTCGGCAATCCAGTGCGGCAGGAGCGCTTCGTCCTCGCCGCCGACAGGCAGGTTGAAAGGGTGGAAATAGCTGTCGCTGCCGGTGGCCCAGCCGTCAAAGAGCACACCTTGCTTGAAGGTGGCGTCGGCCCGGACCAGGAATTCCGCCTCGCTGATCCCGAGGCCCGCCAATGTCGTGCGGATCGTCGGGAACGTGCCTTCTCCCACGCCGATGTTGCCGATCTCGCTGGATTCGACCAGCGTGATATCGCGCATCTTCAGCGTGCGGGAAAGGTAGGCGGCGGCCAGCCATCCGGCCGTGCCGCCGCCCAGTATGACGACGCGACCGGAGGAGGGGTAGTCGGTCGTCATTGTCTTTCAGCCCTTCGTCAGAAGCTCGCGCGGGCGCGGACGCCCCAGGTACGCGGCGGCTGGAGGTTCGAGAGGAACACCGGATCGTAGCGCGGCGCGCCGAAGGCACCGGCACCGGTCCGGATGTGCCCGTTCTCGATGTTCTGGACGAAGGCCTCGACCGAGTACTTGCCGTCGGCGGGCTCGAAGCGGATCGAGGCGTCGGAGCGGAAGTAGGCCTTCTGCTTGTCCCACGAGGTGCCGTTGGTGCCACGGTCGGGCATGTTGTCGGCCGGGTCGTTGGCGTTCACGAAGGGGTTGGCGTCGCCGTTGAAGTAGCTCAGCCAGCTCTTGGTTTCGTAATGGGTGGTGAAGCGCGGGGTGATCCGCGCGCCGCTCGCCAGTTCGAAGTCGTGCTCGTAGCTGAGCGTCGCCGAGAAGCGCGGCGCGTGGGCCAGTTCGTTGCCCCTCAGCTGCACGATCGAGGAGGCCTTGCCGCCGTCGTAGAGACGCCCGTCGACGCTTTCCAGATCGTCCAGCTTGGTCTTCTGCAGCGTGGCCGAGAAGTTCAGGCGGTCTGCGGGGGTGAAGGTGGCATTCATTTCCGCTTCCAGACCGTAAGCCTTCGCGCCCTTGGCGTTCTGGGTCACGATCTGGCTGCGTACGACATTGCCGTCATCGTCGCGGAAGGTCACGGCCTGGTTGACCTGATATCCCTTGAAGTCGGAATAGTAGGCGGCGAGGTTCAGCGTCAATGCGCGGCCCAGCAGGCGGGTCTTGAGGCCGACTTCGTAGTTGGTCAGCGTCTCGGGATCGGTCAGACCGGCATTGTCCTGAATATTGCCCGACTTGAAGCCGGTGGAGATGCTGGCGTAGCCCAGCGTGTCCTCGGCCAGGTCGGCATCGACGCGGGCGAGGTAGGTCAGCTTGTCCCACTTGCCCTTCACGTCGTTGTTCGAGATCGAGAAGCCGGGCAGCAGGGCGACCAGTTCCGCAGCTGAGGCACCCGGATAGGCGCCGAAGATGCCGCCGGTGCAGGCGCCGCCGGGTGCCTTGTCGGCAGCGGTGCAGCCTTCGCCCGAGAAGGTCACGTTGCGGCCGCCGATATCCTGCTTCTTGTCCGAGGTGTAGCGCAGGCCGCCGGTGAAGCGCAGCCAGTCCGACGCATGCCAGACGGCCTGTCCGAACACGGCGCGGCTGTCGATCTGGCGGTTGGCCTGGATGAAGCTGCCCGCCCAGCTGAAGGTGCCGTCGCGGTAGCCGTTGCGCTGGTCGATATCGAAGCGGATCTTGTTCTTCTCGTGACTGTAATAGGCGCCGAGAATCCAGTCGATGTCATTCTCGCCGGTGGACTTGAGCTGGAGTTCGTGGCTCTGGAAGTCGTAGCGCGAGGAGAGCGTGGCGTTCTCGTTGAAGGCGCCGAGCGGCAGGTCGTTGCCGTCCGCGTCCTTCTGGCCGGTCGGGGGCAGGGCGCCCGCGTCGGCATCGGTGCGGGTGCTGCCGCCGATGCGCGACCAGCCCGCGATGTAGCTGAGCTGCACACCGTCCGTGATATCGTAGTTCATCGTGCTGCGCACGGCGACCGAGTAGCGGTCGGTCTCGGGCGCGGTGTCGCTGAGCGTGGACCAGCGCTTGGTGCCTGCGCGCGGCGTCTGAAGCAGGCCGATCACCGGCGCGCCATTGTCGAGGAAGCCTTCGCCCGAGAGGTTCCAGCTGAACTTGTCGCTCGGCTGCCAGAGCATCGAGACGCGGCCCGACTGCTGGTCGGCGGCGTAGTATTTCTTGCCCGAAGTGACGAAGGCGGACTTGTTGATGCCGACAATATCGGGCGCGGCCTGGTAGTCGGCATAGCCGTCATGACGGTCGCTGACGAAAGCGACGCGGAAGGCCAGGGTGTCGGTGACGGGGATGTTGATCGCGCCGCGCACGCCGAAGCGTTTGTAGGCACCGCCGACCACTTCGACATTGCCGGAGAACTCGCCGAGCTTCGGCTTGGCCGAGACCAGGCTGAGCGCGCCGACCGTGGCGTTGCGGCCGAACAGCGTGCCCTGCGGGCCGCGCAGCACTTCCACGCGCTCCATGTCGTACATCAGCACCGAGGCGCCCTGCGAGCGCGGCGAGTAGACGCCGTCGATATAGATCGCGACTTCGGGGTCGGCCACTTCGGTATAGGCGCTGTCGTTGCCGATGCCGCGCAAGGTCAGCAGCACCGCCGACTGGTCGCCCTGCTGGTTGAACTGCAGCGAGGGAACGAAGCGGGCGAGGTCGGTGACGTCCTTGACGCCGTTCTTGGTCAGGGTTTCCTGACTGAAGGCCGAGATCGCGATCGGGGTCGATTGCAGGGTGGTTTCGCGGCGCGTGGCGGTGACGATGATGTCGCCATCCGAGACTGCCGGTGCAGCCTGCTGGGCGGGTGCCGCCGCGTCCTGCGCATGAGCGACGGTGGAAATGGAAAATAGGCAAGCCGCGAGCGCTGTGCCCGCGACGAGATCGTGCCTCGTCATGTCATCCTCCCAGATGGTTTTGTACCTTGTGAAGGGCTGATGGCCAGAATCTGACATCGATGTCAAGCGGGTTCGGAACCATTCCGGCAATGATTTGACATCGATGTCAGATTATGGTGTCCAAGTGTGGATTTCGTGACACAGCCTGTCCGAGGCGGGGCCGTTTGCCCCCGATTGCCATCACCTGCCGAGTGCCATAGATGTCCGCCATGACGCTTTCCCCGCCGATCGATAGCCCATCCGCCTCGCCGGAATTCGTGGCACGGCGCCTGTTCTGGTTGTCCATCGGGGTCTTCTTTATCGGCGGTTTCCTGAGCGCCTCGGTCAGCCTGCTGGTGCCGCAGCTGCGCTCGGTGCTCTCGCTGGACTACAAGGCGGTGCTGCTGGTGCAGCTGGCGTTTCACTCCAGCTATTTGCTCTTCGCGCTGCCTGCCGCGCTGGCCGTGGTGCGGATCGGCTATATGCGGGCGATCGCCATCGGCCTGACGGTGATGACCGCCGGTTGCCTCGCGCTGACACTGGCGCAGGGCATGCGGCAATTCCTGCTGGTGCTGGCGGCGCTGCTGCTGCTCTCGGCCGGGCAGACGGTGCTTCAGATCGCAGCTAACACGGTCGTCACTGTCATCGGACCCTCACGTCGCTCGGCCTTCCGGCTCAACTTGCTTCAGGGGTTCAATTCGCTGGGGACGGTGCTGGGGCCGCTGCTGAGCGCGCCATTCCTGCTGGCCAACATCGCGCCGGGTTCGCGGGGGGAAGTCACCGCCTCGATCCCCTTCATCGCCATCGGCGCGCTGTTGGCCGGGCTGTCCACGCTCTATCTTGGCCATCGCACTTTGCTGGCGGGCGCTTCGGAAAGGGCGGGAAACAGGCTGCCGCAGGGATGGTCACGGCAGATTTTCGCAGTGCTGGGCGACCGGCGATTGCTCTGGGGGGCGGTCGCGATCTTCGTCTATGTCGGCGCGGAAGTGACGATCGGCACCTTGATGACCAACGTGCTGATGCTGCCCGAGCGGCTGGCGCTGGAGCCAGTGAGTGCGGGGCGGCTGGTCAGCCTCTACTGGGGCGGCGCCATGGTCGGGCGCTTCGGCGGCGCCTGGCTGATGACATGGATTCCGGAGGCGCGGCTGCTGCTCTATGCCGCCTTGGGCGCGGTGGCGCTGACCGTGGCGGCAGTGATGCTGCCCGGCGCGGCGGGCGCCGTGGCGCTGATCGCGGTGGGTCTGTGCAATGCGATCATGTACCCGACGATCTATGCGCTGGCGATGCCGCAGGACAAAAGCCGCGCGCCGCTGGCGTCGATGTGGCTCTGCATGGCGGTGGTCGGCGGCGCCGTGGTGCCGATCCTGACCGGGACGGCGGCGGATGCCTTCGGCCTGCTGTCGGCGCTGCTGCTGCCTGCGCTCTGCTATGCCGTTATCGCGGCATTCGCGGCGATGTGCGTAAGGGAACGGGAAGCATGAGCGTCGTCACCATCAAGGATGTCGCGGCCCGCGCGGGAGTGTCCCCGAAGACGGTGTCGCGCGTCATCAATGGCGAGGCCCATGTCCGGCCCGAGGTGCGCGATCTCGTGCAGAAAGTCGTCGCCGAACTCGACTATCGGCCCAATGCCTTCGCCCGCAGCCTGTCCAGTTCGCGCTCCTACCTGCTGGGACTGTTCATCGACGATCCCGTCTCGGGCTATGCCGCCGATGTCCAGCATGGTGCGCTCATGGGGTGCCGCGCGCGCAGCTATCACCTCGTGGTCGAGCCGGTGGACCTGACCGCGCCGGACTGGGCCGGGGAAGTGCGCGCCAGCATCGCCGCGCTGCGGCTCGACGGCGCCGTCGTTGCGCCGCCGATCTGCGACGATGCCGCGCTCATGGCCATTTTCGCCGAGGCGGGGCTTCCCACCGTGCTGGTCGCGCCGAGCATGGCGCCGCCGAGATCGGGAACGGTGCGGATGGACGACCGGCGTGCGGCGCAGGAGATGACCGACTATCTCGTCGGCCTCGGCCATCGCCGGATCGGCTTCGTGCAGGGGCCGCTCAGCCACAGCGCCTCGGCGCGGCGCGAAGAGGGCTTCCGCGCGGCCATGGCGGCGGCGGGCCTGGCCGTCGACGAGGCCTGCGTGATGCGCGGAGACTTCACCTCGCGCTCGGGTATGGAACTGGGCGAGCATCTGCTGGCACTGCCGGAGCGGCCGACCGCGATCTTCGCCGCCAACGACGACATGGCGCTCGGCGTGCTGATCACCGCGATGAAGCTGGGCATCGCCGTGCCCGAGCAACTGTCGATCTGCGGCTTTGACGATGCGCCTTCCTCTCGCGCGGCCTGGCCGCAACTGACCACCGTGCGTCAGCCCAAGGCGGAAATGGCCAAGGCGGCGGTCGATATTCTGGTCGATCCCGAATTCCGCCGAAAGGCCGGTGGTGAGGGATCGCATCTGATGCTGCCGCATGAAATGGTCGTGCGGGGCAGCACTGGCCCCGCCTGAGACTGGACGGGCCGCGCGCGGTTTCCTATCCCCTGCCTGCCGGAACGGGGGAAACGATGCGCAATATCAAGCGGATGGCACTGGGCGCCTTGGCGACGGCAGTGATGGCGTCAGCCGTTCCCACGCTTGCCGAGGACCTGCCGGGCGAAGGCTTCGACGTGATCCGCTATGCCCTCGCGCTCACCCCGGACCTGACGAATGCCGCGCTTTCGGGTCGCGAGACGATCGCCTTTCGCGTGACGGCGGCCGGTCTCGACCGGCTGGTCTTCACCGGCAATGCGCTCACCATCGATAGCGTCCGGCTGAACGGCAAGGTGCTAGTTCCGGTGCAGCGGGGCAAGGCGCTCGTGTTCGAACTGGACAAGCCCCTGCCGCTTGGTCGCCGGGGCAGGCTGGAACTCACCTACCATGGCCGCCCCGCGCGTGGGTTCGCGAGATCGGCCAAGGCGCTCTACACCAGCTACTTCGCCTGCGACTGGATGGTCTGCGTGCAGGATAGCTTCGGCGACAAGGCGGCGTTCTCGCTCGACCTGAGGGTCCCTGCGGGCATGGACAGCCTGTCGGTCGGCCGCCGAACCGCGAAGCGCGCGGGACCGGACGGCAGCGAAATCCATCGATGGCGGGCGGCGCGGCCTTACCCGGCCTATCTCTACGGCTTCGCGATTGGCCGCTTTACTGAAGTGCGGTCGGAGAAGCTGCGGTTGCTCAGCGATGTAGCCGATTCCGCTAACTTGAAGCGGCGCTTTGCCGAAACCGGGGATATAGTCCGGTTCTTTTCCGAAAAAGCCGGGCTACCGCTTCCCGCAGGCGAGTATACCCAGCTTCTGGTGCGCGGGGACGAAGCGCAGGAGGCTGCGACTTACTCCGTTCTCGGTCTCGATGCCGTGCCCGATCAGCCGGGCGATCCGGCGGAGGACTGGGCGATCGCTCACGAACTGGCGCATCAGTGGTGGGGCAATCTCGTGACGTGCACGGCGCTTCGGGAGTTCTGGCTCAACGAGGGGATCACCACGTTCATGGCGGCGGCCTGGAAGGAACATCGCCATGGCCGCGCGGCTTATGAGGCCGAACTCGATCTTGCGCGCCAGCGGCTGACGCGGGCGCGCGAGAAGGGTTTCGACAAGCCGCTCGCCTGGGGCGGGTCTTATCCGTCGCTGGGTGCGCGGCGTGCCGTGCAGTACAGCAAGGGCGCGCTGTTCATGGACCGGCTGCGCGGCGAACTGGGCGAGGCGGCATTCTGGGCGGGTCTGCGTCGCTACACGCGCGGCCATGCCGGGGGCACCGTGACCAGCCTCGATCTCCAGCGCGCGATGGAAGCGGCGAGCGGCCGGGACTTGCACGCGCTTTTCGCGGAATGGGCGTTCGGCAGCGACGATGCGGCAGAAAGGGGGTGACGCCGCTGCGGCTCTCCCGATAAGGCGCTCCCTGACAAATGGATGGCCGGTGATTTCCGGCAGACAGGCGGAAGGTGTTTGGATGAAGAAGTGGTGGGCCCGGTCCCTTGCGGTATCTTTGGCGATGGCCACTCTTGCTATGTCGTTAGGCAGTGCGATCGCGGCACCCGGTAACGGCGGCGTGACCGTGGAGGCTCTGCGCAACGATCCTGCGATGCCCTCGGTCGCCCCGGCGGGCTATGACGTGACCATCGTCGTCTTCTCGGACTACCAGTGCCCTTATTGCCGCAAGCTGCATAACGTGCTCAAGCAGGTCCTGCGCGAGGATCGCAAGATTCGCGTCGTCTACCGCGACTGGCCGATCTTCGGCCCCGCTTCGGTGGAAGCGGCGCGCACGGCGCTGGCGGTGAAGTATCAGGGGAAGCACGCGGGGTTCAACGATGCGCTGATGGAAACGCCGGGCCGTATCGATTCCCAGGCGATCCAGCAGGCGGTTCAGCGCGCGGGTGTGGATGCGAAGCGTCTGAAGGCCGATCTGGCCGCACACCGTGCGGAGATCGATGCGGCCTTGGGCCGGACGGCGAAGTTCGCCGATGTGATGGATTTGTCGGGAACCCCGGCGCTAGTGGTCGGGTCCTACCTCCTGGCAGGTGCTCCGGAGGTCGATGCCCTGCGCAAGGCAGTGGCGATGGCGCGAAAGCCGCCGACGGGTGCTGTTTAAGGACCCGAAAAACGTCTGTGCCGCTCCCCTCCGAAGAGGGAAGCGGCACCGAGCGATCAGCCGTTGAGGCGATCCTTCACGGCCTTGGCAGGCGTGAAGGCCAGCTTCTTCGAAGCGGCGATCTGGATGGTCTGGCCGTTGGCGGGGTTGCGGCCTTCGCGGGCCGGCGAGTCCTTCACCTTGAACTTGCCGAAGCCGTTGAGCGAAACTTCTTCACCCTTGGCAGCCGCTTCGGTGATGGCGGCGAAAACGCCGTCAACATACTTGCGGGCGTCGGCCTTGGTCAGGCCATGTTCGGTGGCAAGTGCTTCGGCCAGATCGGCATTATTCATACGAGGTCTCCAATTGACGGACCCCCTCATATCGAGATCGGTGGGCGCGACGAAGCGATTTTTTCTTAAACGAGCGCCAGAAAGCGCCATTTCTGTGGAATAATCGGTTGCCAAGGGGGGAGACCGACCCTCCGATGCCTTCCATCGGGACTGCCGAACGCATCGTCGCGCCGTGATCGGTTCGTATCGGTGGCCCTTAAGGACATGCCCCAGTGTCGGGAGGGCCTATTCCGGGCCACCTTCCAGGCGTTCGCGCACGATTGACCGGGCGATATAGTCTCGCTTGGTCATCGGCCAGAGGTCGCTGCGGCCCGAATAGAGTCCTTTGAGATAGCCCCGGTCGAGCGAGGTGAGTTCCTCCGGCGCCCGGCTGTCGCCTTGCGGCGTGAACAGCGAGAGGATCGAGCTTGCGCCGAGTTCGGCGCGGCTGCGGGCGCCGGTCAGCGCACGCATTGCGGCATAGTCGGCGATCTGCGTCAGGCTGCGATCCGCGACGGCGTCTCGCTCGATCAGCACTGTCGCGCTGAGGATGTCGCTCCGGATGGGCAAGGAAAACCGCGTCGATGTCGAGACTTTGAGCGTTGGAGGGAGGTTTGGAGTGTCCTGGGTTTCCTGGCCTGGACGATCTCCGTCGCGGCTCCGCACCGCCACTTCCGTCCAGGCGCGGGCCTGCCCTGCCTCATCGACGATCCGGCGGATGTCGTCTCGGGACTGGCTGGCGACCGCGCGCGACCGGCTCTCGCTCAGGCGTTGCACCGCGGCAGGCGTGTCCGTGTCGAACACCACCATCAGATTCGGCGCGCAGCCGGGGGCGCCGATGCGCAGGCCGACCGACGCGGCGACTTCGCTGACCCGGTCGACGATGACCTGCGCCGCTTCAGCGGGAAGTCCCGCGCTACCGACGCAGACGGGATCGGTATAGCGGGCGAGGGGTTCGTCATTGAGCTGCGAGACAGACTCGATCTGGGTCACGAACTTTTGCGCGGTTTCCCAGGACGAATCCGCAGTCACGGTGATGCCCGGATCGATATCGCCTGCGCCGGCCTGCAACAGTGCAAGCGCAAAGAGAGAAATCGCCATTGCCGAGCCTCCGGGATCAGGATTTACACGAATCGCGTGGAGCGAAGAAATAATCTTCATGATGCCGGGATACTTGTCGATCGAAAATTCGATTAAATCTCTGCTATTGCATGACTTTCTCCGGCGCATTCAGATAGACATTCGTCTGTCAGCCATTGGCGGAAGCATGCCAGCGCGCGGGTCTGACGAGGCGCTTCGGGCCAGGCCAGCCAGTAGCTGCGGTCTTCGGTTAGAGGCCTATCGACCGGGACGACGAGTTCACCGCTTTCGAGTTCGGGTTCGATCAGAAAACTCGGGATCAAGGCAGCGCCGCCGCCCGCTTTCACGGCCTGTGCGAGCATCAGGAATTGGTCGATGCTGGGTAGGGTGCCGATTTCCGGCCCCGGCAAGTCGAACAGCGCGAACCACCGCGACCAGGCATCGCGGCGCAGGGACTGCACGAGGAGGGGGATGCGCAGGAGGTCCTCCGGCGCGGCGATGCCCTCAAGATCGCGAAGGGCCGGGGAGACGACGGGGACGACGCTCTCTGGAAACAGCAGGTCGTGCTGCGCGCCGGGCCAGTCGGGGGCGCCGACGTGGATCGCGGCGTGGAACGGTTCGCGGGCGAAATCGAAGATGTCGGTTCGCGCGGTGATGTTGACGACGAGTTCGGGGTGCTTGCGGCTGAGGCGGGGCAGTCGCGGCGCCAGCCAGCGCATGCCGAAGCCGGGGAGCACGGCCAGTTCGACGACATGTTCGGGCTCGGGTTCCATGAGCCGCCCGGTCGCGCGCCGGATGGCGTCGAGCGCGGGGGCGAGGTCTTCGTCGAACTGCCGCCCTTCGGCATTCAGCGCGATGCGGCGGCCGTTGCGGTCGAACAGGGTGACGCCGAGCCACTGTTCGAGGTTGGCGACATGGCGGCTCACCGCGCTTTGCGTGAGGCCCAGCGCCTGCGCCGCGCGCGAGAACGAACCGAGCCGGGCCGCCGCCTCGAAGCAGTGCAGCATGGCCATCGGCGGAAGGCGGCGGCGGTCATCATGGTTCATTCCGGAAACTCACAAGCTCATGCGCGGTTTTGGGCTTTTTACGCGAAAGAAAATCCCCGATCATGCCAAATCTGCATGAAGGCCCTTGAAGGAAATGGCGGAACCGATGCGCGAGATCAACTTCGACGGGCTGGTCGGCCCCAGCCACAACTACGCCGGGCTTTCGCTGGGCAATATCGCTTCGGCCAGCAATGCCGGAGCGGTTTCGGCGCCGCGCACGGCGGCCTTGCAGGGCGTGGGCAAGATGCGGCGGATGCTGGCGCTCGGCCTGCCGCAAGGGCTGCTGCTGCCCCACGAGCGGCCCGATACCGCGTGGCTGCGAGCGCTGGGCTTTGCGGGCGATGACGATGCCGTGCTGCGCGAGGCCTGGAGCCGCGAACCGGCGCTGCTGCGCAATGCCTTCTCGGCCTCGGCCATGTGGACGGCGAATGCCGCCACGGTCTCACCCGCGCCGGACACCGCCGACGGACGCTGCCATTTCAGTGTCGCCAACCTTTCGACGATGCTCCACCGCAGCATCGAGCACACGCAGACCTTGCGCCAGCTTCGCCTGGCTTTCGCGGACGAGCGGTTCTTCGCTGTGCATCCGGCGCTACCCGCCGGTCTCGGTGACGAGGGGGCTGCCAACTTCATGCGCCTCGGCACCGACCATGCCGCGCGCGGGCTGGAGGTCTTCGTCTATGGCGAGCGACCGGCAGGCGGTGGCACACCCTTCCCGGCCCGCCAGCACCGCGCGGCCAGCGCCGCCGTCGCCCGCCGCCACGGTCTGTCGGCGGTCGAACTGGTGCGGCAGAGCGAGGTCGCCATTGCGGCGGGGGCGTTCCACAACGACGTGGTCGCGGTCGCCAACGAGAATGTCCTCTTCACCCACGAGCAGGCCTTCGCCGACCGCGATGCCGTATATGCCGCCGTGCGGCAGCGGGCGCCCGGTGCGGTGATCGTCGAGGCTCCGGCCGCGCGGATCGGCCTCGACCTTGCGATCCGGACCTACCTGTTCAATTCGCAGCTCGTCACGCTGGTAGGCGGGGAGATGGCGCTGATCCTGCCGCAGGAGGCCCGCGAGGCGCATGCCGTGTGGACTTGGCTTGAGGAAGTGCGGGCGGCGGAGGGCAATCCGATCCGCCGTCTCGAAGTCGTCGATGTGCGGGAATCGATGCGCAACGGCGGCGGTCCGGCCTGTCTGCGCCTGCGTGTCGCGGTGAGCGAGGAGGCCCATGCCGCGATCGATCCGCGCTTCCTGCTCGATGAAAGCGCCTGCGACCGGATCGAGGCGGTGATCGAACGCGAATGGCCGGAAAGCATCGCGCCGGACGATCTCGGCGAGCCGGACCTCTGGCACCGCTGCCGCAGCGCGCGCGCCGCCCTGCTGTCCGCGCTGGGCTTCGCGGCGGGCGAGCTTTAACCTGCCGCGCGGCTTTTCATCAGGGGCTGGATGTGGGTGCCGAACGCTTCCACGCCCTCGATGAAGTCGTCGAACGTCAGCAGGACGCCGCCGGTATTGGGCACTTCGGCCATTTCGTCGAGCATCCGCGCCACGCTTTCGTAGCTGCCGACCAGTGTGCCCATGTTGATGTTCACCGCCCCCTCCGGCGCGGCGAGCTGGCGCACGTTGGTATCGGTGTTGACGGTGTCCTTGGCACCCTGGTCGGCGAGCCAGGCGATGGCCTCGATATCGACGCCGTCGTTGTAGCTCTTCCACTTGGCCATGGCTTCTTCGTCGGTCTCGGCGGCGATCACCATGACGAGGACGAAGACCGAGACTTCGCGCCCGCTCGCCGCCGTGAACTTCGCAAGGCGCTCGTTGTTGAAGGCGAAAGCGGTCGGGGTGTTGACGCCCTTGCCGAGGCAGAAGGCATAGTCCGCCCACTGCGCCGAGAACGCGAGGCCCGCGTCCGACGAGCCGGCGCAGATGATCTTCATGTCCGCTTCGGGCTGGGGACGGACGAGGCAGTCGTCCATCTGGTAATACTTCCCCTTGAAGTCGGAGCGGCCGGTCTCCCAGAGTTCGCGCAGGACCTGCGCATATTCGCCGAGCACTTCGTAGCGGTTGCGGAAATGCTCGTCGCCCGGCCAGAGGCCCATCTGGGTGTACTCGGGCGGCTGCCAGCCGGTGATGAGGTTGAGGCCGAAGCGGCCGTGGCTGATGCTGTCGATGGTGTTGCACATGCGCGCCGCGAAAGCGGGCGGGATGATGAGCGTGGGGCAGGTGGCGAAGATCTTGATCTTCTCGGTCACGGCGGCGAGGCCCGCCATCAGCGTGAAGCTTTCGAGGCCGTATTCCCAGAACTCGGTCTTGCCGCCGAAGCCGCGCAGCTTGATCATCGAGAGAAGGAAATCGAGGCCGTACTTCTCGGCGCGCTGGGCGATTTCCTTGTTGAGGTCGAAGCTCGGTTTGTATTGCGGGGCGTTCTCGCTGATCAGCCAGCCGTTGTTGTTGATGGGAACGAAAACGCCGACCTGCATGACTAGCTGCTCCTGAGAAAATCGAGGACGAGGCGGTTGAATCTTTCCGGATCGGTCATGTTGCAGGCATGGCCGCCCCAGTCGAACAGGGCGACCTGTGCATGGGCCACGGGTGCGGCCAAATCGCGCGCGGTGTTGCAGGGGACGAGGAAATCGTCGCGGGTGGCGATGGCGAGCAGGCTGTCCAGCGCTGCGAGACCGGCAGGATCGGGGGCATAGGCCTGTACGGCGGCGATGCGCTTTTCGGTGGTCTCCACGCCGGGGAACTGGGCGAGATGATGCGCAAGCTCGGCTTCCAGCGCCTTGTCTTGCGCGGCGATCCAGTCGGGCGGGAAGAGGAACAGCGGCTGGGCTTCGAGGAAGGCCTGCGGTCCGGCGCCGTGCAGCAGGGCGAGGCGGGCGGCGAAGCAGCGGCGGGTATGCGGGGAGAGCGTGCGCCAGCCGTTGACGACGACGAGGCGGTCGATCCGTCCGGTGCGGATCGCGGTCTCGATGCCGATCGCGCCGCCCAGCGCATGGCCGATGAAATGGGCGCGCGCGATGCCGAGGGTGTCCATCAGCAGGATGACGTCGCGCGCCATCTCTTCGACCGAGGTGCTTTCCGGCAAGGTGCGGTCGCTGCGTCCGGTGCCGCGATGATCGTAGGTGATGACGCGGAACCCGGCGGCGAGGGCGGCAAGGTTCGGCGCCCAGTAAGCGGCCGAACCGCCGAGGCCGCTGGACAGGATCAGCGGCGGGGCATCGGCGCTGCCGTGGGTTTCGTAGTAGAGCCCAGCCGCTTCGTAGGACCCAGTCGCTTCAGCCAAGATGGGCGACCGAGGCGATCTCGACCAGGCAGTCCGGCTTCACCAACTCGCACTTTATGCAGTAGCGCGCGGGTTTGGCGCCGGGGAAATACTCGGCATAGACCGCGTTGAAGGCGGCATAGTCGGCCAAGTCCTTCAGGAAGATATGGTTCATGGCCACGTCGGCCATCGTGCCGCCCGCCGCTTCCACGGTGATCCTGATCGCCTCCAGAATGTGGCGCGTCTGCGCGGCGGCGTCGCCTACATGCAGCACCGTACCGCCTTCGCCGAGCGCCAGCATGCCCGAGACATAAACCGTGTTTCCCGCTTTCGTGCCTGCCGAATAGGGCGCGATGGGAGTGGGGAACTGCGGCGGATTGATCGCTTCGAAAGGCATCACGACTCCTTTGGCGGCAACTGGCCGACGGCGGTGCGGAAATCGGCCACGTTGCTCACCCAGCCGAAGAACTTCTCGATATTGTAGAGGCTGGCCTCGCGGATGAAGTCCGGCCCGAGGTGATGCACCGCGTCGTCCAGCACTACGCCGAAATATTCGAGGTGGAAGCCGTCGCGCAGGGTGGATTCGACGCAGACATTGGTGGCGATACCGGTGAAGACCAGCGTGCGGATGCCGCGTGCGCGCAGCACGGAATCGAGCTGCGAGTTGAAGAAGGCCGAATAGCGCGGCTTGTGGACGCGCAGGTCTCCTTCGTGCGGGGTGAGTGCCTCGACCAGTTCGTAGTCCCAGCCGCCGCGGGCGAGGAACTTTCCGGCGAGTTCCGGCCGTTTGCGCATCGTCTTGAGGGCGTTGGACTTGTGCCAGTTGGGCGATTGCGGAGTTCCCGCTTCGGCATAGTCCGCGTCCCAGCCGTTCTGGAGGAAGATCACCGGCATTCCGGCGCGGCGGGCGAGGTCCAGCACTTCGGCGACTTTGCCGATGGTCTCGGCGGCGGGGCCGACATCGAACCCGGCCTCGTCCACATAGCCGCCTTTGCTGGCATAGGCGTTCTGCATGTCGACGACGATGATCGCGGTGCTGTCCGGGTGCAGCCGGATCGGTTCGGGGCGTGCCGGCAGGGTCACCGAGGGACCGGTGCCGGCGGGGACGGGATCGACGATCGCTTCGTTCACGCCGATACTATTGTGCAGTTGCAAAAGGATGGCAAGAGGCGGGATGCAAAGGTCTTTGCCGAGTGCAGGGCATCTCCGCTAGGGCCTGCGGGGCTTCAGCCCATGCGGGCCTGCGAACGGCGGCCTTTCGCGCTTCCGGTGCTCACGTACCTAAAGTACGCTGCGCTCCGGGTCACGAAAGCCCACCATTCTCGGCTCCACCTGGACTGAATCCCCACAGGCCCTAGAGCAGGCCCGGCGGCGATTCCGAAAGCGGGAGGCCGCGCCGTTTGCCCTTTTCAGCGAGAACACCATGACCGACACTGCATTCTATCCGATCGGCACGCCCGGCCAGCCCTGGGGCGCGGTGGAGCGCGACGAGTGGCGCGCGCGGCAAATCCGCCGCCGCCGCTACGACGAGGACGTGGTGCCGCGCATCGAGGCCCTCGCGCAGCGCTATGAGCGGATCGCCTATGGCGCGCTCGACTATGCGGGGGAGCGCTACACGCTCTTCGCCCTGCGCAGCCCCGCTTACGATCCCGCCCTGCCGAGTGCGCTCGTGACCGGCGGCGTCCATGGCTACGAGACCAGCGGCGTGATGGGCGCGCTCGAATTCCTCGAAAAGCGTGGGGGCGACTATGCGGGCAAGGTCAATCTGCTGGTTGCGCCTTGCGTCAGCCCCTGGGGCTACGAGCGGATCAACCGCTGGAACTACGATGCGATCGATCCCAATCGCAGCTTCCGTGCGGGCAGCGAGGCCGGGGAAGCGGCGGCGCTGATCGATCTCGTCGCCGCGCAGCCGGGTCCGTTCCTGCTCCATATCGACCTGCACGAGACCACCGACAGCGACGAAGGCGAGTTCCGTCCCGCCCTTTCCGCGCGCGACGGCAAGGCCTACGAGCCGGACGTGGTGCCCGACGGTTTCTACCTCGTCGACGATGCCGAAAACCCGCAGCCGGAGTTCCAGCAGGCGATCATCGCGGCGGTGGCAAATGTCACGCATATCGCCCCGCCGGACGGCAACGGCGATATCATCGGCACGCCGGTGGTCGCGCATGGCGTGATCGAATATCCGCAGGCGCGCTACGCCATGTGCGCATCGGTAACCGGTGCGCGCTTCACGACGACCACCGAAGTCTATCCCGACAGCCCCCGCACCACGCCGGAGGAATGCAACGCGGCGCAAGTCGCGGCGGTCTGCGCGGCGCTGGACCATGCGCTGGCACGGGCCTGAGTTCGTTACGGTGATTTCATGGAGCCGCCACGCAAGGGCAAGCTGCCACCTGCGAAAGCGGCGGCCATGGTCATCCTGCACAGACGCCCGCTGCGGCGCAAAACCGCGATTGCTGCATTTCATGCGTTAGTGGTCTGCGCCGCTGCGACGGGTTTGGGCGCCCGGCCCGCCGCGGCGCAGGACGTGTCGGGCCGACCGGACGACCTGAAGATCGGCGGCGACCGGGTCTCGGTGGGGCTGGGCATTGCTTCCACCCCGACTTATGTCGGCTCCGACAGTTCCCGGATCGTGCCGATGGCGGCGGTGCAGGGGGAAGTCTCCGGGATCAGCTTCAATACCCAGGGGACGGCGATCTATGTCGATGCCGTACCGTCTTCCGGCAAGCCCGGCTGGAAGCTGGAACTCGGCCCGCTGGCGGCGCTGCGGCTGGAGCGGACCGGGGCCTTCGGCAATCCGGCGGTGCGTGCGCTGGGCAAGCTCGACAAGGCGGTGGAACTGGGCGGTTCGATCGGCGTCCAGCGCACCGGCGTCCTGACCAGCCCCTACGATACGCTCTCGCTCAGCATGTCCTGGCAGCACGATGTGGCGGGCGCCCATTCCAGCTATGTCGCCAGCCCCGAGATCGATTACGATACGCCGCTGTCCGAGCATGCCTTCGTTTCGTTCTCCGCTTCCGCCGACTATGTGGGGCGGGGATTCGGACGCTATTATTACGACGTGGACGACGCAGGCAGTCTGGCGAGCGGGCTTCCGGCCTATGACGGGGCCGACCGGGCCGGGTGGAAGGACTGGAACCTCAGCACGATGGCCGTGCATTCGATTTCCGGCAAC
The DNA here is from genome assembly GCF_055521635.1 of Novosphingobium sp. BL-S-20. Classification (NCBI taxonomy): domain Bacteria; kingdom Pseudomonadati; phylum Pseudomonadota; class Alphaproteobacteria; order Sphingomonadales; family Sphingomonadaceae; genus Novosphingobium; species Novosphingobium sp. BL-S-20. Next base: position 677,087 of record NZ_CM145493.1, read on the forward strand.
CTGCTCCACGGCGTGGGAGTCTTCATTACCGGTGGCTATCAGCGATTGCTCGGCGCTTATGCACGGTCGCCACTCGTTGCCGATGTCGGCAACCGCAATCAGTGGAGCGGCGCGGTGGGGCTGGAATATACGTTCCGGTAATGCGCGGAGGGAAAAGAGCCGCCCCTTGCGGAGCGGCTCTTCTGTCAATCAGACGTTCGCGATCACGACCGCGCGGGTGTTGAGGTAGTTGTCTAGTGCTTCGGGACCGCCTTCGGTGCCGTAGCCGGAATCCTTGATCCCGCCGAAGGGCAGTTCCGCCGTGGAGGCCGCGGGCGTGTTCACCCAGAGCATGCCCACTTCGACGCGCCGGGTCAGCAGGTCGGCATTGGCCAGCGAGCGGATGAAGGCATAGCCTGCCAGCCCGAACGAGAGGCGGTTGGCCTCGGCAATCGCTTCCTCCAGCTTGTCGAAGCCGCGAATGCCTGCGACCGGGCCGAACGGCTCGTCGTTGAACAGGCGGGCGTCGAGCGGCACGTCGGCGAGCACGGTGGGCTGCCAGAAGTTGCCCGCCTCGCCGATGCGTGCGCCGCCTGCCAGCACGCGGGCGCCGCGCGCCACGGCGTCCTGCTGGAATTCGGCCATGGCGGCAAGGCGGCGGTTGTTGGCGAGCGGCCCCATCTGCGTGCCCTCGTCCAGACCGTCACCCACGACGACGCCCTTGGCCAGTTCGGCCAGAGCTTCGGCGAACTGTTCCTTGACGCTGTTGTGGACTAGGAAGCGCGTCGGCGAGATGCAGACCTGACCGGCATTGCGGAACTTGGCGCGACCGGCGCTGCGTACCGCAAGGTCGATATTGGCATCCTCGCAGACGATGACCGGGGCATGGCCGCCGAGTTCCATCGACACGCGCTTCATGTACTTGCCCGCCTGCGCGGCGAGCAGCTTGCCGACCGGGGTGGAGCCGGTGAAAGTGATCTTGCGGATCACCGGGCTGGCGATCAGGTATTCGGAAATCTCGGCGGGATTGCCGTAGACCAGGTTGAGCACGCCCTCGGGGATGCCCGCGTCCTGGAAGGCGCGGATCAGGGCGGCGGGGCTGGCCGGGGTTTCCTCTGGTGCCTTGACGATCATCGAGCATCCGGCGGCGAGACCGGCGCCGATCTTGCGGACCACCTGGTTGATCGGGAAGTTCCACGGCGTGAAGGCGGCGACCGGGCCGACCGGGTCCTTGATGACCATCTGGCGCACGGTGATGTCGCTGCGATGCGGGACCAGGCGGCCGTAGACGCGGAAGCCTTCTTCCGCGAACCATTCGATGATGTCGGCGGCGGCCATCGCCTCGCCCCTGGCCTCGATCAGCGGCTTGCCCTGTTCCTGCGTCATCACGCGGGCGATCTCGTCGGCGCGCTCGCGCATCAGGGCGGCGGCCTTGCGCATGATCGTGCTGCGCTGCGCGGGGGTGTAGTCGCGCCAGACCTCGAAGCCGCGATCCACGGCCTCCAGCGCCCGGTCGAGGTCGGCGCGACCGGCATGGGCGACGCGGCCGATTTCCTGTCCGGTGGCGGGGTTCTCCACCGCCAGCGTTTTACCATCGGCGGCATCGCGCCATTCGCCATTGATGAAAAGCTGGGTATCCGGATAGGCCATCAAAGAACTCCTTTACGCGCGGCGGGCGAACCGGCCGGCCCGGTCATATCGGGACCATGAGGCGCGCCCGCAACCGGCCGGTCCCGTGCGATTGGAGTTCATGGGATTGTGCTTTTTGCATCTGCTTCGATGCAAACGAACGCGTCAAGGCGCTTTGCCACCCCGGCGCTTCTCGGCGATCTTCTTCGCGGCATAGCCGCCGAGCGCGGCCGCGGCGATCCCGGCCAGCCCGAAGCGGCGCAGCACCGTCGCGGCCACGACCCCGGCGATCGCGCCGCCGGTCTCGTCCACGCCCGATACGTGTTTGGCGATGCGCTTGCCCGCGATTCCTCCGATGATCTTGCCCAGCATATCGTGATCTCCTTTGCCGAAAATAGCGCGCGAACTGGCCGATGGTTCCGCCTCAACCGGCGGGGTCGGCGGCTTCCGGCGGCGCGAAGGACAAGTGCTCGCCCGGCGCAAGTTCGAGGCGCTGCGCGGCGGTGCCGATATCGATCCCGGCCTTGGCGAAGCGCCGGAGCAGCTCGATGAAGATCCGGCTGCGGGCGCGGTACACGTCGCGCGGGGAGCCGACATGAGCGAAGCAGTTGAAGAAGACCCGTCCGTCGGTGATGGAGTCGATGTAGGCGGCAGGCGCGGGCGTCTCGATCACCGCGCTCTCCCCGGCGAATGTACCCAGCACGATGCCCAGCACGGTGTCGATATCGGTGCCCAGCGTGACCGAGAACTGGATCTGGATGCGGCCGAGCGGGCTGGAGAGCGTCTTGTTCAGCACTGACTTGGTGATGAGTTCCGAATTGGGAACGATCAGCGTCGAGTGGTCGGCCAGGGTGATTTCGGTGGAGCGCACGCTGATGCGCTTCACGTCGCCTTCGTCGGTGCCGACGCGGACCCAGTCGCCGATCTTGATCGGGCGCTCGGCCAGCAGGATGAGGCCCGAGACGAAGTTCTGGGTGATCGCCTGAAGGCCGAAGCCGATGCCGACCGAGAGGGCGGAGAGCAGCAGGGCGATGCGCTCCACGCCGATGCCGAGCGAGGCCAGCGCCCAGATGATTGCCAAGGCAATGCCGACGTAGCGCGCGACCAGGCTGGCCGAGTTCTGCGCCGATCCGTCGAGGTCGGTGGCGGGCAGGTAGCGCTTTTCCAGCCAGCTCATGAAGGCGCGGACGAGGGCTAGGCCGATCGTCAGCACGACGATGGCACGCAGGATCGCGCCCGGCGAAATCGCCACGCCGCCGATGTCGATGCCCTGCGCTGCCGTGGCGACACGGCTGAAGACGCTGCCGATGCCGTCACCGCCGCCGAAGGGCTGCATCAGCATGGCGAGCGCCAGCAGGACCAGCGTGAGGCGCAGCACGCCCGAGACGAGCACGCCGAACTGGTCGACCAGGCTGCCGCGCAGGCCGACGCTGCGTACCAGCGCAATGCCGAGCCTGCTGTCGCGGTTGAACAGCAGGGTCGCGGCATCGTCGGCCGTGCCCAGCAGCAGATAGAGTGCGCCGCCCACCATGCCGAGCCAGATGACGATGCGCGCGGTGAACAGGCTGAGGCTGACGTAGCCCAGCGCAAGCGCGAGCAGGGCGAGAATCACCAGCGCCCATGTCACCAGCGTCACCATCGCGAGGCCCGCGCCGGTCGGCAGGTCGCCCTGCTCTTCGCGGGCGGCGCGCGCCGCCCGCATCCGGCCCAGCATCAGCAGGAAGGCGCCGATCCAGAGCAAGTGGAGCAGGGCTTCCACCATCTGCCAGGCGCCGATCGTAGCGCGGCTGACATCGACGGACTTGTTGAAGGATTCGACCAGAATGCTCGCGAAAGCGATGCCCGCGAGTATCCAGGTCAGCGGGCGAATCTTCGCCGCGGTCTCGTCACCGATCGGAAGGATGCGCCAGGATGCCTGCCCGCGCATCAGCAGCGCGCCGGTGAGAGAGGCGGTGAAGGCGGCAAAGCCCGCCGCCGCCACGAAGCCGCCGGTTAGGTCGGTCCATCGCTCCGGGAATAGGCCTGCCCAGCGGAAGCCCTGCACGAGCGCCACGGCTGCGAGCAGCGGTGCGATGGTGCCGACGACGATACGCCAGAGCGCAAAGACCGAGCGGCGGATGCGGTGGCCCGGCGCGCTGCCGATCAGATGGCGCTGCCCGAGGTTGCGTGCGGCAAGGCGCAGCGGGAACAGCAGCAGGAAAGCGAGCACCATGCCGAGCAGCGCCTGCCACGGCAGGCCGCCGTGCCAGTGCTTTGCGATCTGCTCCGCGCCTTGCGACAGGAACAGGTCCACCTTGCGAAGATCGCGGGGGAAGGCGGCAAGCAACTCGCTCCAGAACGCCGGGGCGAGGGGGGAATCGAGGCGAGTGGCCAGCGTTTCGTTGAGCTGTTCCGCCTGGCTGCGATCCATTTCGTCGATCAGCTGCTGCGCCTCGACATCGGCGAGACGACCGCGCTTGATTGCGGCATCGACTTTGGCCCGTTCGCTGGCGAGGCGCTTGCGCTGCTGCTGGATTTCGGGTGCTTCGGCGACGCCTTCGGTGACGGGGCCGAGCCCGGCGATGCGGGCATCGACGAGCGCCAGCTGGTCGTCGAGCTGACTGGCGGACGATTTCGCCGCCTGCTGCGCGGCCGATGCCCTGGCGCGCAAGTCCGATCGTTCGTCGACAGAGAGCCGGGTGTCGAGGCCACGGTCGATCGCGCGAAGTTCCGTTTCGGCCTGCACGATCTGGGTTGCCGGATCGGCGGGCGGCGCGATCTGGGCCGCAGCGGGCAGGCTGGCGGCGGCGAACACGAGAAGAATCGCACGAAACAGGAAGCGCATCTGACAAGTATCTCTAGGGCAAGTTGCAACACCGGCGCTAAAGCATGGATGCGTAATAAAAACCAGACTTAGAGGGCATCCGGAACGCGCAATACGACATGGTGTCATTCGGGCGTGGCGAAAAATTCATTTGCTTACCCAAAACAGCATTTTACGCCAAATTCCGGCTCGGCCTACAGGGAATCCCCACTGTGTTAAATTCGACAGCAGGGATTCCGATTATTAGTTAATTAATCGGGCACGCATTCGTAGCGACACTCTGAAAGTGCCGTCTGAGTTTTTTCCGTACAAACTGTAGGATTACTCGATCGGTTGCAAAGGTTTATCGCTGCATAATATTGGCTAAGACATGCATTTACGCAGGCCTGGTAGTTGTTGGAGGAGGTTTGAGCTTGTGCTACTATTGATAAGGAGGCTGCGCCAACAAAAACTGAAAATGCAAGTTTGATTTTCATTTTTTAATCCCTTTGTATTTGCACTTCATGAAGTGTTGATGTGCGAATCAATAATACAAACATGGGGATGATTATCAATGATTTAATTATAAATTAAATATTGTTAATCGCATGACGTGACGATATGATTTACATTTTGCAGGCATTGAAAATTTATTAAAATTTATGTTAGGGCGGATTATGCGGTGAAATGACGTTAGTAGTTGTCTGTGTTGTTTGTTTTTAGGAGTTTGTTGTGTTTCATTTGAAAAATGAACGCTTTGGTGTGCATAAATCTCTGAAGGAGTGGGTGTTTTTCGCAGCACTGTTAGTATTTTCTTTGATATTGCTGGGAAAATTTCTACCACTGTACATAGATAGTAGAATAAATTTGTATATAAAAAATAATCCTAGGCTTGTTTTATCAATTATTAATGGAAATTCAAATAAATCAACTTCAGATGAAGCTGAAAATACTGCCCTAATAAAGAAATATAAAAAAGAAATAGTTGCAGGAATTTCTGAAAATGATTCCAAAAGCTCTCAGATGCCCATAGTAATATTTTCTGATTATAATTGCGTGTTTTGCAAATCGGCTGAATTGGCTATTCATACTAGTCTTATAGAATTGGTAGGGGATAGAAAAATTATTTATCATGAATTGCCGATAATATCACAATCTTCGATTGATGTTGCGAAGCTGTCTGTTGTCGCTAGTCGTCTAGGAGTTTATCGAGGATTTAGAGCTGCAATGCTTGAGATTGCCCACCCGAATGAGCAGGATGGCTTTGCTTTTCTTGAGAAGGCCGGTTTTAGTCGAGAGCTTGTAATAAAACTTCGCGACAGTGATGCTGTGAGAGATTATCTGAAGAAAGATGGCGATCTTGCAAAAAATTTAAAAATAGAAGGCACTCCTGCCATAATAATAAATAATAAGATAATGCGAGGTTGGAGTGAGGAGGCATTTCGAAAAATGCTATCTTAATGAAAATTTTACAATTAATTTGAGTTTATAAGATCGACCGCATTAGTGATTTGTTCGATCTGAACTGTACTGCCGCAATTATGGCGTTGTTTTTGCGCCGGAACGCGCTTGGCATTCCGGCGCAGTGTCATGTTAAAAGTTGATGGTCGCGCCAACCGCGATCTGGCGACCGAGCGAGTCGTAGCGGGCCGAGAGCGTGTTGCTGCGCGACAGGCCGTAGCCGTACGAGTTCGGCAGCAGCGGCGGCAGCTTGTCGAAGATATTGTTCGCGGAAATGCGGAACGAATAGGCTGCATCGACGCGGAACGTCAGCGCGAGGTCGAAGTAGTTCTGCGCGCCGATGCGGTAGAACGTTTCGCGCTCGGTGCTGGCGGTTCCGCCCAGCGCCGGGTCGTTCGAGTTGCTGACGTTGGTCAGCGGGCCGACATAGCGCCAGTTGAACGAGGCGTTGAAGAAACGATCCTCGGTCGTGTAGGTGGCGCGCAGGCTGTGGGTCCACTTCGGGATCAGTTGGCCGCAGGTGCCGCCGTAGTATCCGGCACAGTTGTACTTCGCCAGGATCGGCGAGTCCTGGCCGCCCGCCAGCGTCGTCAGCGAGCCGGCGAAGTCCAACGCGAGAGTGCCATACTTGCCGAGGCCGGTCGAGTACTGGCCCTGGAAGTCCCAGCCGTGCGACTTGCTCTTGTAGTAGTTGGTAGTGCCGCCGCGGATATAGCCTGTGGTCGGGTTGCTATCCTTGGGACTCGAAAGTGTGCCGTCCGCATTGCGTACAAATGCTGAGCAGAAGAAATCGCTGCCAGTTTGGAGGCAACCGTTCGAGAAGTAGTCATAATTGTTGTAGCCGATCGAGTCGTTTAGATCGATCAGGAAGCGGTCCGCCGAGATGACGAGACCCGGCAGGAACGATGGCTTCAGCACGACGCCGAAGGTCTTGGTATAGGCGGTTTCAGGGTTGACCGTGTAGCCACCGTGGCGAACCGTGCAGCCTCTGTCGTCGGGGCAGACCAAGGTAGGGCTACCATAGAGGCTATCTGCAAGACCAGTCGCCGTGCAAACCTCGCGCGAAGCGGCGGGGGCACCGTAGACCGGAGTTCGTTGACCAGTGACTGGATCGGTCGTGTAGGTGACCGTCGGTGCGCAGATGTCGTTGTAGGCTATAGTTATGTTGTCATAGCTGATGTTGGAACCCTGATAGGCTTCCACCACCGTCGGTGCGCGCTGCGCCTTGTTGATCGAGCCGCGGAACGTGATGTCCGGAATCGGCGCCCAGATCGCCTCGGCCTTCCAGGTCGAGAAGGTATCGGGGTTCGAGCTGTACTTCGACATGCGGAATGCGCCGTTGAACTGCAGCAGGTCCGCGAAGGGCTTGTGCTCGATGATCGGCACCTGAAGTTCGACGTTGCCTTCCCAGACGTGCTGCGAAAGGTTGCTGTCCGATCCGCCGACGTTGTTGCGCCAGACGTCGTCGGCATAGCTCTTCAGCTTGTCCTCACGGAACTCCGCGCCGATGGCGATGGCCACGCCCTGCTCGGCCCAGGGCGACTGGATGCCGTAAGTGGCGAGGTCGCCCTGCACGGTGGCAACCGCGTTGTAGAGCGAGTTGATCGTCGTGCTGGTGCCGAAGCCGCCCGCAGTCAGGTAGTCGTAGAGTGCCTGATTGTTGGTTGCCGAATTGGCGCTGAAGGCGTCGAAGGGAAGGCAGCCGTCTGCCGTGCCGCTGGCGCACTGGAGCTGGCCGTTGACGCTGACGACGTTGAGCGCGTTGTTTACGCGGTCGTAGTCGGGCTGGCCCCAGGTCGTGTCCATGCGGTTGCGGGCATAGACGCCGCCCACGTCGTAGCTCCAGCCCTGCGCGAACTGGCCGCGCACGCCGGCGGTCGCGCGCAGGCCCTTGTTAAGGTAGACGTCTTCGATCTGGTTTGCATTGTTGAAGCGGTAGCGAACGTCGATTGGCGCAAGCGCTGATGTGCCTGCGTTCGCACCGCAGATGGTCTGCGCTTGAGAAGCTGACATCAGAGAATTGTTGCAGTTTACATAATACTTTAGTGGATTGCCCTCGGCGTCATCGCCGTAGGCGCCTGGGGCAAAGACTCGCGCGGGATAGGGGTTGGTCGAGCGGTCGCGGAACCACATGACGCTGCTGTAGAGTTCGGCAGCGTCGGAGATTTCGAACGAAGTGAAGCCGCCCGCGTTCCAGCGCTTGTCGGCGCGCTGGAAAGAATATCCGTCATAGGGATTGGCGGCCATCGCATCGCTATACGGAACGAAAGTACGCGAACCGTCGGGATTGTTGACGTACTGATTGCCGCTGGCCGTGCCGGCACCGGGCGAGATGTAGCCATAGGGCGTGTAGGGTTGCGTGGTGCAGGAGAGCGGGCCGTCCTTGACGGTTTCGGTCAGCTGGCAACCTGCCGTCTCGCGTGCCGAGAACGGCACCAGGGCTGCTTCGCGGTAGTTGACGTAGCCGCTGATGTGGAAGCGGCCGTCGAACAGCTTCTTGCCGACCGTCAGCGAGATGTCGCTGCGTCCGCCGTCGATGGCGGTGCCGCGCGCGGGCTGGTCGAAGCCGTACTGGCTGGCGACGTCCGAGATCAGCGTGCGCTTGTTCTTGTGGAGGTAGAAGTTGTAGTTGCCGTTGAGCTGGATGCCCTCGAAGTCGTCATCCATGATGAAGTTGACGACGCCTGCAACCGCGTCCGAACCGTAGACCGCCGAGGCGCCGCCGGTCAGCACGTCGACGCGCTTGATCAGCGAGGTCGGGATCATGTTGGCGTCGACGCCGTTCATGGTGCCGACGCGCTTGCCGTCGATCAGCGTGAGGGTGCGCTCGAAGCCGAGGTTGCGCAGCTTGATGCGCTGGCGGCCGTCGGAGTCCGAATAGTTCTGCTGGCTGTCCGGCGCGATCTGGGGAATGCGGTTGAGCACTTCCTCGATGTTGACCGCGGCCTGGGCGCGGATCGCTTCGTTGGTGACCGAGGTGATCGGTGCTGCAGCCGTCGAGTTCGGGCGGTTGATGCGCGAACCCGTGACGACGATCGAGCCGGAGGCGCTTGCGCCCGCTTCGGCATCGTCGGGTGCATTGTCCTGCGCCAGCGCCGGAGTGGCAAGGCCTGCAATGCAGGTCGTCGCCAACAGTATCCTGGTAATCTTCCTCATTCGATAACCCCTTTTTCTTCCCTGATGTGTTCTCGGTTCGAAGCGTGTTCGGCCCGAATTTAGGTTGTACTCAGCCGTTGCCGGTCGTTGCCGGCATGTTCTCTTGCGGTATGGGTATTGGCGTCCCTGCGTTCAGGCGCTCGTTCAGGCGCGTCGGAGGCTCTGCGACGGGTGGACCGTGGTGTGCCCGCTGGCGTCGGTCACCGCGTAAGTGAAGCCGGGCAGGATCGCGAAAGCGCCGACTTCTCCCTTGTTGTCGATCGCCAGGAAGGCCACCTGGGCATCCTTCACGGCATCGCCGCGCAGCTTGACGATGTGCTCCACCGCCTCGCGGCAGGCGGCCATGGCGGACATGCCCATGCGCATCGAGCCGACCACTCGTGCAGCCCCGGCAATCCGCGTCACTTCCTCGCCCACGCCGGTGGCCGTGGCCGCGCCGACGCCGGGTTCGACCAGCAGGCCGCAACCCGCTTGCGGGGAGTCTCCCACCCGACCGCGCAGCTTGAAGGCCATGCCAGAAGTCGTGCAGGCGCCGGCCAGACGACCGTCCGGGCTGCGTGCGAGAATGCCGATGGTGTCATGGTCGAGCGCCGTTCCGCGCTGGTTCTCGATATTGGCGACCGGCTTGTAATGCGCGGTCTTGAGCCATTCCTTCCAGGCCGCTTCGGCTTCGGGCGTCAGCAGGTTCTGGGCGGCGAAGCCCTGTTCGCGAGCGAACTGCGCGGCGCCTTCGCCGACCAGCATCGTGTGCGGCGTGCGCTCCATGACGCGGCGGGCGACCGAGATCGCATGGACATAGCCTTCGAGCGCGGCGACGGCTCCGGCATGACCGCGATCGTCCATGATGATGGCGTCAAGCGTGACATGGCCGTCCCGGTCGGGATAGCCGCCCATGCCCACGGAATGGTTGGACAGGTCCGCTTCGGGCACCTGTGCGCCGGCCTCGACCGCATCGACCAGCGTGCCGCCGGCTTTCCAGCGGCTATAGGCAGCGGCATTGGCCGCGGCGCCGAAGTCCCAGGTTGAGACCACGAGAGCCGCATTTCCCGCATTTTTCGCAGGGGCCGCAGCGCGCGCCGTTCCGGCGACGGCCGCTCCGGCCAAGGCAAGCCCCAAGGTATCGCGACGCGAAATTCCCATGCCCATTTTCCCTCAGCCAATCGGACCGCTTCGATTTCAGGCCGGAGCGGTTTTCGGCGGTTGAATCGGCTTGCCCTTCCCAAAGCTTGCCCTGCAACAGGGCTGTCATAGGTATTAAATAAATTCAATTCCAAAAATCAAATTGGCATTACATTTTTGTGATTGACGCGCAAATATGTCGCTAATTGGTCTCACACATAGCTCACATGCAGCAAAAACCCGCGGGGAGGCGCGTCCTCCCCGCGGGTTCTTCGATTTGGTTGTGTTTTGGTTTTACCCTTGGCGGGGAGGCCGGTTGCGCGGGGCCTGGCCGAAGGACAGTTCCGGCACGTTCTGCATGTGGAAGGTCAGCTTGCCGCCCTTCATGAGTTCCTCGTGGCTGATCCAGCAGCGGTCGTGCGCCTTGCCGTTCCACTCGACGCGTCCGTAGTAGGGCCGGTCCGAACGGTTGCCCGGCGCACTGACGACGAGCTCGCGCCCGTTGCCGAGCCGCACGCGGGCCTCCTCGAACAGCGGGCTGCCGAAGATGTAGATGCCGCTGACCGGATCGACCGGATAGAAGCCGAGCGCCGAGAGTACGTACCAGGCGCTCATCTGCCCGCAGTCGTCGTTGCCGATCACGCCCGCCGGTCTGTCGCGGTACATCAGTGCGAGCAGGCGGCGCACCATGGCCTGGGTCTTCCAGTGGGCACCGGTCCAGGCATAGAGATAGGCGACGTGGTGCGAAGGCTCGTTGCCGTGGGCGTACTGGCCGACCATGCCGCTGATGTCCGGCGGGGCGTTCTTGGGCAGGGTCGAGGGTGCGTTGAAGAAGGCGTCGAGCTTGGCTTCGAGGCCTGCCGGGCCGCCCATCGCCTCGGCAAGGCCGTGGACATCGTGCTGGTTGAGGAAAGTCGCCTGCCAGCCGTTGCTCTCGGTAAAGTCGCGCCACTTGTCCGAATGGCCGAGTTCGACCGGATCGTAGGGTTCGGTCCAGGCGCCGCTGTCGAGGCGCGGGCGGGCGAAGCCGGTTTGCGTGTCGAACACGTTCCTCCAGTTGCCCGAGCGGGCCTTCAGCCGCGCGGCATCGTCCGTGGCGCCTGCCGCCTTGGCGATGTGTGCGGCGGCATAGTCGTCATAGGCATATTCGAGCGTGCGACTGACGCTTTCGAAGACCTTGTCGGCAGGGACGTAGCCCTTCGCGTCGTACTCCGGAATGCCGCGCGCATTGTCGAGCACGGGCATCGTGAAGTCGAACGAACGGCGGCGGATATTGGGCCAGGCCGCGGCGTAGTCACCGGGAATGCCCTTGGCCATGGCTTCCGCCAGCACCGGCACCGAGTGCCAGCCCATCATGCAGCCGGTCTCCACGCCCTGGAGCGGCCAGACGGGTGGCCCATAGGGGCTTTGCTGGGTCTGGCGGATGAGATCGGCGACGAATTCCCCGACCCGCGCGGGCCGGATCAGCGTCTGCAGGGGGTGGAAGGCGCGGTAGGTATCCCAGAGCGAGTAGGCGCTGTAGGCTTTCTCGCCGGGCGCTAGCTGGTGCACCTTGCGGTCGAGGCCCATGGTGCGCCCGTCCACGTCGGAAAACAGCGTCGGCCCGATGGCGGCGTGATAGAGCGCGGTCGCCATGATCGTGCGCTGTTCGGCACTGCCGCCGGTCACGGCGATATGCGAGAGTTCCTCGGTCCAGGCGCGGGCGGCAGCCTGGCGATAGGTCTCGAAGTCGAAGTGCGTGGCCTCTGCGGCAAGGTTGGCGCGGGCGCCGGCCACGTCCACGGCGGAAACCGCGGTGCGCACCACGATCGGCGCGCTTCCCGCATCGTCGAAATGGATCGCGGCCTTCAGGCGGCGGCCCTTTACTCCGGTGCTGCTTTTCGGCTGGGGTGCGTCGTCGTCGCCGAAGAATTCCACCCGGCTTGGCGGACGCGAGAACTGCATCGCGAAATAGATGTGGCGGCCCTTGGCCCAGCGGAACACCCGCCGCTGGCCGGTGAGGGTGCCGTCCGCATCCAGCGTCATTTCGGCATCGTCGATCAGCGGGTACTTGTCGGACGAGTCCAGTACCAGATGCGAGAGATCGATCAGCAGGTGGCCGCTACCGACCGGATAGACGTGCCGCTGGATACCGGTCCGCAGCGTCGTGGTGAGTTCGCTCGCCACGCCGTTTTCGAGTTGGACCCGGTAATAGCCCGGCTCTGCAGCCTCGTCGCTGTAGCGCAGGCGATAGCCTTCGTCCGGACGGTCGAGAGGTCCGGGGGTGAGGCGCACTTCGCCCCGGCAGGGCACGACGAGCACGTCGAGCATGTCGCCGATGCCGGTACCCGAAAGGTGCGTATGCGAGAAGCCGAGCAGCGAGGCGTCGCCGTGGTGGTAGCCGGAACAGGTGTCCCAGCGCGCGGTGTCGGTGTCGGGGCTGAGCTGGACCATGCCGAAGGGCAGGGTGGCGCCGGGGAACGTGTGGCCGTCGCCGCCGGTACCGATGAAGGGATCGACTTTCGCGGCGGGTTCGGCCTCGGCGGCGAGCGCGCGTGTGGCTCCGGCAGGCACGGCGGCGGCCAGCAGCGCGAGGCGGCAGGAGCCGGACATCAGGCGGCGGCGGCTGAAGGCGGTCATATCTGGCATCCCCTTATATTTAAAAGGACGGCGCCTGTCCGCCAGGTCAAAAACCTTCGGGACAGGCGCCGGCCCGTGTGCATGCAGATCTTAATGAGGAGGAGAGGGACCTACACGCTTTTGCACGGGACTTAGAAGCTGAACTGGGCCGTCGCGGCGAAGACGCGGCCGTTCTTGTAGAACGCGGTCGGCGCCGACTTCACGCCGCTATACGAATAGTACGTCGAGTCGAGCAGGTTCTGGGCATTGGCCTGGACCGTGAAGTGCTCGTTGATCTTGTAGGAGATCGAGGCGTCGAGCTGGTGATACCCATCGGTCGAATCCACCGAATTCAGGCGGCCGATGCCGGTGAAGTAGTGGCTGCGCCAGTTCCAGCTGACGCGGGCCTGGAACGGACCCTTCTCGAAGTAGGGGATCACGTTGATCGTGTGCTTCGAGAGATAGGGCAGGTTGAGCACGTTGCCGTCCACGTCCCGGCCGCCCTTGGCATCGGCGAAAGTGTAGTTGGTCAGGATGCCGAAACCGCCCCAGATCGGCGTCTGGAAGCCGAGCGAGACGCCATTGACGGTGGCGTTAGAGGCGTTGATCGGGCTGGAGACGATGTAAGTCTCGTTCTGTTGGGTCAGATTGTTGAACAGCACCTGTTCGTTGGTGGTGGTGACGATGTACGACGAGATCTCGCGGCGGAAATACTCAGCCGAAAGCAGCGCGCTGTGGCCGAAGTACCATTCGGCCGAAAGCTCGTAGTTCGTCGATGCGTAAGGCTTCAGGTCGGGGTTGCCGCCACCTGCCGTAAGCTGGGTGTCGTTGCGGCTGAAGGCGCCTGCCAGCTGGCCGTAGCGCGGACGGGCGAGAACTTTCGCAACCGAGCCGCGAACCTTGATCTGGTCGTTGACGTCCCAGCTTACGTTGATGCTGGGCAGGCCCTTCAGATAGTCGTTCTTCGCGCGGGTCGGTGCGTAGCTGTCGCTTTCGGAAGTATAGAGGTAATAGTCCGAGATGTCCTGCGTGTAGACCGCGCGGTAGCCCACGTTGCCGCGGATCGGCCCGGTTTCGAAGTCGAGCTGGACGTAAGCTGCAGCGGCCTTTTCGCGGACCTTGAACGAAGTGCCTTCGTCAAGTCCGGTATCGACGTAGATGCCGTTCTCCAGCGTGTTGATAACATCGCCGCTGCGCAGCGTGGCGAACTGATTGGCATTGCCGCCCGAGCCGAGACCGCTGAACAGGCCCGAAGGCGTCAGCGTGTAGTTGTAGTCGGCCAGGCTGGTCGGATCGGTGAGATATACCTGCGAGCCGGTGGCGCGCAGGCTGTTGACGTGATCGGATGCCTTCACGCCCATGCGAACGGACTTGAAGAAGGCGTCGTCCACTTCCCACTTGGCGTCCAGCTGGCCGTAGTATTCCTTGTCGCGCTGACGCGAGGTGGCGATGCCGCCGATCTGATAGGCCTGGATCGTGCTGCCGTCGGGAAGGGTGACATTGCGCAAGTCGGACCGGAAGAACGCATTGGGGTCCGTCGGCGGGGTCGAGAACGTCACCGAAGTCTGGTTCTGCCCGTAGCTGTAGCTGAAGGGCATGTTGGACTGGAGGTTCATCAGGTATTCGGGATTGGTGCCGCCCGTTGCCTTGGTCCAGCCGACGTTGCCCGAAAGGGTCAGACGATCGGTGGCCTTCCAGGACGAGGCGAGATTGTAGCTGTCGGTGCGAACCTTGGTCTTGCGGTAGTTCATGTCCAGCTGCGAGCTGGTCGAAGGCAGATTGGTCGCGCCGAAAGAGGCGTTGGTGATGAGGCCGTTGGCGATCGTCGCCGATTCCAGCGACCCGGCAGCCCAGGTCGGCACCACGTACATCGACTGGCTAAAGTTGTTGTAGGTGCCTTCGATATGCAGGCCCGTCAGGTTGAATTCGAGACGGTCGCTGGGCGCCCACTGTACGGCGAACTGGCCGCCGATGCGTTCGCGGGTCTGCTTGAAGTAGGCATGGTTGATGCCGTAGGGATAGCGGGCGTTGGCGAGGTCTGCGGGGGTGCCGCCGGTGAGAACCGCGTTCGGGTTGTTCAGCGTGACATTGCCGTCCGCGTCGGTCGACGTGAAGTCCGAGCCACTGTTGTAGCCGAAATATTCGACGCCCGCGCGGGCCAGCGAATCCCTGTCGTAAGTGCCTGCAACGAGGATGCCGAAGGTCGCGCTGTCGTTCTTCCAGCTATAGAGCAGCGAGCCGCGCGGATTGCCGATTTCCGAGCGGTCGTTGTAGCCGTAGCCGATCGAGCCGTTGATCGTGTTGGCGGCAAGATCGAGCGGCTTCCGGGTGCGCACGATCACGGTGCCACCGAGCGAACCTTCGTCGATACGCGGTTCGGGGGACTTGAAGACCTCGATCTGCGAGACGATTTCGGGCGCCAGCAACGAGTAGTTGAAAGTGCGGCCGGTCACGTCGCCCGAGTTGCCGCCCCAGTCGGCCGAGGCTATCGTGTGGCCGTCGATCAGGACGCGGTTGAGCGCCGGGTCGGTACCCTGGATCGAGACGCGCTCGCCGATGCCGAACTGGCGGTCGACGCTGACGCCGGGAATGTGGGACAGCGATTCCGCGACGTTGCGGTCAGGGAACTTGCCGATGCCTTCGGCGGTGATCACGTCGACCACGGCGTCGGCATTGCGCTTGACGTTGATGGCATTGGTCAGGGCATCGCGAATGCCGGTGACGACGATCGCGCCGTCCTGATCCTGGGGTTCCTGTGCGGCATCCTGGGCAAGCGCCGGGGCGGCAAAGCCCACCGTGGCGCTGGTGGCAAGCAACATCGCGCGTACAAATTTCATCGTTGTTATCCTCATGACCCGAACCCGAATGCGCGCTTCAGCGATTGTCGCTTGTCGAAGGCGCGCCGAAATCTTCCTGTGCCCTGAAAGTTTCCCTGTTGAATGCCAATATCATTCCAATGTCGCAATTGAATGTCACCAAAATAGGTCCTCCTGTCCATCGGAAATTTTTTCCTTCTTGTGGAAGAGGTGGTTTGGCGCGCTGAATTGAGGAAATGTTGGCGGGAATCGAGCGGTTTCGGGCGTGGTGGGTACCGGTGAGGAACCCCAAGGCGGGCTGTGGGGTGGCGTAGCAGGCCAAAGTATGTCCAATTCGCGCGATCGCGAATCGCACAGTCGTGCGATGCGCTGGCGGAATCATGGGGGAACCGGCGAAGTGCTTGAGGTCTGTGTCGAAGATGCTGCGGGCGTTGCCGCGGCGGTTGCAGGTGGGGGCGATCGCATCGAGCTTTGCAGTGCATTGGCACTGGGCGGACTGACGCCGTCGCGATCGCTGGTTCGCCTTGCTGCGGCCGTACCAATTCCAGTGCATATGCTCTGCCGCCCGCGCGAAGGCGACTTCGTCTACGATGCGCGAGAAGTCGCTCAGGTGCGGGACGACATAGATCTGGCGGCAGAGGCGGGGCTGGCGGGAATTGTGATCGGTGCGGGATCTTCGAGTGGACTCGATCTTGGCATATTGGGCGAATGGCTGGGCCATGCCCGAAATGCCGGCGCTAAGCGGGGCGCGCGTCTGTCGTTGACGCTGCACCGGGTGTTCGACTTGCTCGATGACATGGAAAACGGCCTGGAGCAGGCAGTCGCGATGGGCTTCGATCGCATCCTGACTTCGGGTGGAGCCGTCCGGGCGCCTGATGGTGCCCGCATGTTGGCGCATCTTCACGAACTGGCAGCGGGCCGAATCGTGATTCTTGCAGGTTCCGGTGTCTCTGCGGAGGCCGTCCCGCTATTGCGCGCGGTCGGGATCGCCGAGTTCCATGCGTCCTGCCGGAAGGTCGGCGAAGCGGCCGATCCCGTTGGAGCGGCGCGGCTGGAAGAGCTGGGTTTCCAGAAAGGACTGCGGGCAATGACGGATGCGGCGGAAGTTGCGCGCCTCAAGGCGGCTATCGAGCAGGGCTGAGGCGCGGTAGACCCGAAAGAAAAAAGCGGGGTTTGCGCGAAACCAATTGCGCATCGCCCGGAGTTCGGGAATACCAATATAGAACTTATGCCGATATTGGTAAGCAGTCGTTCCGGTCTGGCGCTCCTTTCGCCGACCGGCCTCGATATGCAGGAGAGTCCCAGACATGCAGTCCGACGCCGCAAACCCTTCGCTTTCCCTGATGGCCCGTGAGGCCGCCGAGGCTCCGCAGGCCGTGCGCAGCTTCCTGCAGAACAACCGCACCGTTCTCATGAAGCTGGCCCAGGAACTGCGCGACGATCCGCCCTCGGTGGTGGTGACCTGTGCGCGCGGCTCGTCCGACAATGCGGCGACTTACGCCAAATATCTGATCGAGACGCTGGCAGGCGTGCCGGTTTCTTCGTCGGCGCTCAGCGTTTCTTCGGTATTCGGTGCCGAGATGCAGCCGGGCCGGGTCCTGGTAATCGCGATCTCGCAGAGCGGGCGCAGCCCGGACCTGCTCGCCGCCGTCGAGGCGCATCGCCGGGCGGGCGCCCGCGTCGTCGCGCTCGTCAACGACGAGACCGCGCCGTTGGCCGATCTGGCGCACTGGGTGCTGCCGCTCCATGCCGGTCCCGAAAAGTCGGTGGCTGCGACCAAGTCCTATATCGCCTCGCTCGCTGGCGTCGCCGCGGTGGTGGCGCACTGGACCGGCGATGCCCAGCTCGGCCTCGCGCTGGAGCGCCTGCCGGAAGGGCTGGAAGTGGCCGCGAATACTGCGCCCTTCGATCTCGTCGGCCAGCTGTCGCAGGCGAACAATCTCTTCGTGATCGCGCGCGGTTACGGTTTCGGCATCGCCCAGGAAGGCGCGCTGAAGCTCAAGGAGACCTGCGCGCTCCACGCTGAGGCCTATAGCGCCGCCGAAGTGCGCCACGGCCCGATGACGATCATCAACGAAGGCTTCCCCATCGTCGCTTTCGCGACCTCGGACGCCAGCGGTGAAAGCGTGCGCGGGGCAGCGGCGGAATTCGCCGGTCGCGGCGCGCAAGTCGCGCTGCTCGATGCCGAGCAGCCTTTCGCTGACAGCACGCTGGCCGCGCTCGCGGGCCATGCCGCGCTGGAGCCGCTGCTGATGATCCAGACCTTCTATCCGCAAGTGAACGCGCTGTCGCTGGCGCGTGGCCTGGACCCGGATAATCCTGCTCACTTGCGCAAGGTAACAGAGACTCTCTGATGAAAATCGCTTTCGTCAACGGCAACGTCTATCTCGATCGCGCCTGGGCGCGCGATGCCGTGGTGAGCGTGGAGCAGGGGCGCATCGTCACCGCGCAGCGGGGCGATGAGGCAGACGAAGTCGTCGACCTCGACGGCGGCTGGCTGGTGCCGGGCTTCATCGACGTGCAGGTCAACGGCGGCGGCGGCGTATTGCTCAATGATGCGCCGACTCGCGAAGGCATCGCCACGATCGCCGCCGCGCACGCGCGGTTCGGCACGACCGCGCTGCTGCCGACGCTCATCAGCGCCACCCCGGACGTGATCGCGCGCGGTCTCGATGCCACCGATGAGGCGATTGTGGCAGGCGTGCCCGGCTGCATCGGCATTCACGTCGAAGGCCCGGTGCTCAACGCGAAGCGGCGTGGCATCCATTCCGAGGGCAACTTGCGCAAGCTGGACGACGAGATGGTCGACCTGCTGACGCGGCCTCGTGCGGGCAAAGTGCTGTTCACGATTGCGCCCGAATATCTCCACGCCGATCAGGCCAAGGCGCTGCTCGAAGCCGGGGTCGTGCTGGCGATGGGCCACTCCGACGCCGACTACGAGACCGCGCGCGCCGCCTTCGACATGGGCGTGACGGGCGTGACGCATTTGTTCAACGCGATGTCGGCGCTGCATCACCGCAACCCCGGCATGGTCGGTGCGGCGCTGGAGAACCGGACGGCCTGGTGCGGCATCATCGCCGACGGCTATCATGTCCACCCCGCCGCGATGCGCGTCGCGCTGGCGAGCCGCCCGCTCGACCGCTTCGTGCTGGTGACGGACGCGATGTCCTGCGTCGGCTCCGACTTGACCAGCTTCGAGCTTGATGGCCGCGAGATAATCGTCGCGGAAGGGCGCTGCGTCGGCGCGGACGGGACGCTGGCGGGCGCTTCGCTCGACATGGCCGCCGCCGTGCGCAATGCCGTGGACATGGCGGGGCTTTCGGTGGGGCAGGCGGTCGACATGGCCAGCGTGCAACCGGCCGAATTCCTGGGCCTCGGCTCGGAACGGGGCGTGATCGCCGCCGGATATACCGCCGATTTCGTCCAGCTCGACCGCGCCATGGCGCCGCAGGCGACGTGGATCGCCGGCGAACGGGCATTCTGATATCGATTTCTGGAGACAAGCCACAATCATGACTGCCTCCGTTTCCTCTACCATGACCGCCGACCGGACCATGACACCCGCCGGGCAAACTATCGCCATCAAGGCTCCGCTGGAGGGCTGGTTGGCGCCGCTCTCTGAAATTCCCGATCCGGTCTTCGCCGGGGGGATGCTCGGCGACGGCGTCGCCATCGACCCGACCGGCTCGGTGCTGCACGCACCTTGCGCGGGCACCGTGGCCTCGCTCGCCGCGACCGGCCATGCCGTGACCCTGCGCCTCGAAGGCGGGGCGGAGCTGCTGGTCCATCTCGGCGTCGATACCGTGGCGATGGGAGGGCGTGGTTTCACGCCCCTCGTGGCGCAGGACCAGAGCGTGGCAGCGGGCGATCCGCTGGTGCGCTTCGACCTCGACGCCGTGGTGACGGGGGCGGCCAGTGCGATGACGCCGGTGCTCCTGCTCGCCAGCGAGGAATGGGCTCTGGAATCGAAGCGCGATCCCGGCCCGATCAAAGTCGGGGATACGGTGATGACGCTGCGCCGCGTGGCCGCCGAAGGTGGTGCTACGTCGGAAGCCTCGGCATCGCCCGATGAGGAGCTGGTGCGCGAACTTTCCGTTCCGCTGCGCCACGGCATTCATGCCCGTCCGGCCGCGCGTCTGCGGCAGGTGGCGACGTCGTTCGACGCGGTGGTGCGCATGGAGATCGCGGGCAAGTCTGCCAGCCTGCGCAGCCCGGTCGGCGTGCTGGCGCTGGGGATCAAGCTCGGCGACCGTATCTCGCTCCACGCGCGCGGAACGCAGGCCGGTGACGTGCTCGATGCGCTGGAGGCCCTGATCGCCAGCGGCATGGGCGAACTGGCGCATGGCGACGAACAGCCCGCACCGCAGCCGGTGCGCGCCGCCACGCCCGCGCCTGTCACGCGCCGCGTCACGGCGATTGCGGCAGACGGTACGCTGGCAGGCGTCGTCGCCGCGCCCGGCGTGGCGGTGGGTCAGGCGGTCCATTACCGGCTTGGCGAAGTCGAGATCGCCGAAGGTTCGGGCGATCCCGCTATCGAACGTGTCTTGCTGGACGGCACGCTGGCGCAGCTACGCGCCAGAATCGCGCAGGAAAGCGAAGGCGCGCCGGACCATGCGGCTTCGATCCTAGCGGCCCATGCGGTCATGCTGGAGGACGAGGACCTGCTCGCCGCCGCGCATGAGGCGATGGCGAAGGGGGAGAGCGCCGGGGCGGCCTGGCGGTTGGCGATTGGCTCGCAAGTCGATCTCCTGCTGCGCTCGGGCGACGCCCGCCTTGCCGAGCGCGTGGACGACATGCGCGACCTAGAACGACAGGTGCTCTGTGCGCTGATCGGCGGCGACGCCATGGGCTTTGCGCTGCCCGAGAACGCCGTCGTGATCGCCGAGGACCTGCTGCCGTCGCAGCTCATGGCGCTCGATCCCGAGCGGCTGGAGGCGATCTGCCTCGTCAACGGCGGCCCGACTTCGCATGTCGCCATTCTCGCTGCCGGACTCGGTGTGCCGATGCTGGTGGCAATGGGAACCGCGCTCGACGACATCGCCGAGGGTACGGCGCTGGTCGTCGATGCCGCTGCGGCGCGGCTCGAAACCGGCGCTTCGCAGGCGCGGATCGACGGCGTTCGCGAGCAGCTGGCCACCCAGGCCGCCCGCCGCGCCGCCGCGCTCGAAGCCAGAGGGCCGTGCCACACGGCTGACGGCAGCCGGATCGAGGTCTTCGCCAATCTCGGCTCGCTCGCCGATGCCCGTCAGGCCATGGCCAACGGCGCCGAAGGCAGCGGGCTCTTGCGTAGCGAATTTCTCTTCGTGGAGCGCGCCCAGGCACCGAGCGCGGCACAGCAGTTGGAGACTTATCAGGTCATCGCCGATGCGCTGGAAGGCCGACCGCTGATCGTGCGCCTGCTCGACATCGGCGGCGACAAGCCCGCGCCGTTCCTGCCGATAGCGCCCGAGGAGAACCCGGCGCTCGGCCTGCGCGGCATCCGCGTCGGTCTTGCTTACCCTGAAATTCTCGAAGCCCAGGTCGAGGCGATCCTGAGCGTTCGTCCTGTCGGGCAGTGCCGGATCATGGTGCCGATGGTGGCCAGCCTTTCCGAACTGCGCGCGGTGCGAGCGGTGGTGGATAGCGTGGCGGCACGGCTGGGTCTGGCCGAGCCGGTGTCGCTGGGCATCATGGTCGAGACGCCCGCCGCCGCCGCAACGGCGGACATTCTGGCGCGCGAGGCCGATTTCCTCTCGGTGGGCACCAACGATCTCACCCAATATGCCCTTGCCATGGACCGGGGCAATGCGGCGGTGGCCTCGGCCATCGACGGGCTTCACCCAGCAGTGCTGCGCCTGATCGCGCTCACTTGCGAGGGCGGTGCGCGGCATGGCCGCTGGACCGGCGTCTGCGGCTCGCTGGCCTCCGACCCGCTGGCGGTGCCGCTGCTGCTGGGCCTCGGCGTGGCGGAACTTTCCGCGACGCCTGCCCAGGTGCCGGACATCAAGGCGCTGGTGACGGGTCTCACCATCGACAGCTGCCGCGCGCTCGCCGCGCAGGCGCTGGAATGCGGCTCGGCGGCGGAAGTCCGCGAGCTTGTACGCGAATTTCTGAAGGAGCAGGGGGCATGAGGCGGGTTCTCGAAACGTTGCAGCCGCTGGGCCGTGCGCTCATGCTGCCGATCGCGGTGCTGCCGGTGGCGGGGCTGCTGCTGCGGCTCGGCCAGCCGGACCTGCTGGATATCGCGCTGCTGAGCGCGGCGGGCGATGCGCTGTTCTCGCACCTCGGCCTGCTGTTCGCGATCGGCGTCGCCACCGGCTATGCGCGCGACGGCAACGGCGCCGCCTGCCTCGCGGGCATCGTCTGTTTCCTCGTTGCCACCGAAGGCGCCAAAGTGCTGATGCCGGTGCCGCCGGGGATCGATCCCGCGCTAGCCAAGGACGCTTTCGCGGCGGCCGTGGCGGCGGCCAAGAGCCAGGCCATCGGGCGGCTCGACGTGCCGATCGGCATCATATCGGGCCTTGTCGGCGGGCTGTTCTACAACCGCTTCTCGGCCATGAAGCTGCCGGAATACCTCGCCTTCTTCGGCGGCCGCCGCTTCGTGCCGATCGTCTCGGGCGTGGCCGGTCTGGTGATCGCCAGCGTGGTCGGCCTCGGGTTCCAGCCGATCGTCACCGGCATCGACGGGGTGAGCCACGGCATCACCGGGCTGGGCGGCTTCGGCCTGTTCCTGTTCGGCCTCATCAACCGGCTCCTGCTGGTGACGGGACTGCACCACGTCTTCAACAACCTGTTCTGGTTCGTCTTCGGCGATTATAACGGCGCCCACGGCGACATCCGCCGGTTCTTCGCGGGCGACCCGACCGCCGGACCGTTCATGACCGGCTTCTTCCCGGTCATGATGTTCGGCCTACCGGCCGCCTGCCTCGCGATGTACCGCGCGGCGCGGCCGGAGCGGCGCAAGGCGGTCGGCGGCATGTTCTTCAGCCTCGCGCTGACCTCGCTGCTGACCGGCGTGACCGAGCCGATCGAATTCAGCTTCATGTTCCTCGCCCCGGTGCTCTACGCGATCCACGCGGTGCTGACCGGCGCTTCGATGTGGCTGACCGACGCGCTGGGCATGCATCTGGGCTTCGGGTTCTCGGCGGGCCTGTTCGACTACGTGCTGAACTTCGGCAAGGCGACGCGCCCGCTGCTGTTGGTGCCGGTGGGGCTCGTCTACTTCGCGGTCTACTACGGTGTGTTTTCCTTCGCGATCCGCAAGCTCGATCTCAAGACTCCCGGTCGCGAGGACGAGGATCTCGCCGCCCCCGCACAGGCCGAGGCATCGGCGGAAGTGACGCGCGGGCATGCCTATCTCGCGGCGCTGGGCGGCAGCGACAACCTCGTGGACGTCTCCGCCTGCACCACGCGCCTGCGCCTCATCATCGTCGATCACGGCGCGGTGGATGAGGCGCGGCTCAAGGCGCTCGGCGCGCGGGGCATCGTGCGGCCTTCGGACAAGGCGCTTCAGGTGATCCTCGGCCCGGTGGCGGATATCGTTTCGGTGGAAATCCGCGAGGCTATCGCGGCAGGTCCGGCGGCGAGTGCTCCGCGTGCGGCTCCCGTACCGGCTGCTGCCGAGAGCGCGGCGCAGATGCAGCTTCCGGCGAACATCGTGCGGGCGCTTGGCGGTGAAGGCAATGTGCGCAGCGCGGTGCGCTATGGCAACCGCCTGCGAGTCGAACTGGCGGATAGCACGGCGATCGACGAAGCGGCGCTCACCGCCGCCGGAGTCCGTGCCGTCGGTACGACCGAAGGCGCGGCGGTACATCTGCTGTTCGCCGTGGCCGATCTCGACCGGATCGCTGCCTGAGTTAGTCTATCGAGCCGCCCGCACTCCGATTAGCTGCGAAGTGCGGGCGGCTTAATCAATCAGGTCGAAACGTAGACCCTGCCCGTCAGTCCGCTCGGCTGACCTTCCGCCGCCTGAACCAGAACGACGAGCGTGCGCGCACCGCTGCCCGCAGGGATCGTCACGGTCAGAGCGCCCGCAGCGGCATTGGTCTTCCGCGCGGCCAGCTTGCCGTCGAGCCAGACTTCCGCCGCGCCGGTGATCCCGGCGAAGTGCAGGGTGCCGCCCTCGGCAGCGACTTTCTTCCACGGCGTGAAGCGGATGCGATAGCTGCGCCATCCCGCGCTTCCGGCAGGCGCGGCCACGCCCGAGCGCACGAAGTCCCACGAGTTGTTGTCGCCGTCGACCGGGGCGAGCGCCGGATCGGGCTTCTGCGGGAACAGCGCCGAGCGGCGCCAGTCGGTGATCGGCATTTCCGCCGGGACGACCGCGACTTGCGCGCGCGGTTCGCGCGGCGCGCGGGCGAGGCTGAGGCGCGCGGAACGCAGGCCGCTTGCATTCGCCGCCAGCGTCAGCCGCTGGCCGCTGGCATCGCCTTCGACGATGACTTGCGCAAGGCCGTTGAACAGGGCGCGCTTGCTGCCTTTCTCGCTCGCGTGATCGTTCGGATTGCCGTTGCCGAGGCCGATGATCCGCCCGCCGGAGATCGTGAAATCGACCGGCAGGTTGGCGGTCGGCACATGGCGGCCGCGCGCGTCCACGCAGTCGACGGTGATCGCCTGCACGTCCTCGCCGTCGCTGGCGAGGGCCTGCCGGGCAGACGTCAGGCGCAGCGCGACCGGCGCGCCGACCGTCTCATGGACGGCACGGGCCACGACCTTGCCGCCGCGCAGTGCGAGCGCCTCGATCCGGCCGGGGCGATAGGGCACCTGGAAGGTGTGGCCCATGATCCGGTCGGCGGCGGGCACGCGCTCGATCACTTCGCCATTGAGGCGCAGCTCGATGGCCTCGGCATTGGTGATCGCGAAGACCTCCAGCGTCTGCCCTTCGCGGCCTTTCTGTTCGTATTCGGGCCATGTCCAGTGCGGGGCCAGCCAGATCACCGGGGCGTCGTCGCGCCAGTGGGCGGAATGGATGCCGAAGGCGGTCTTGGGGAAGCCGCAGAGGTCCATCACGCCGAAGAAGCTGCTGGTAGAGGGCCAGGCATAAGGCGTCGGCTCGCCGTGATAGTCGAAGCCGGTCCAGACGAAGCCGCCCGCCACGAAAGGCCGCTCGGCGATCATCTTCCAGGTCTCGCGGTGGGTTGCGCCCCAGGAGGCGGCTTCCTTGTCGAAAGAGGTGATGATCTGCTGTGCCGGAATGCTCTCGAAAGCGCCGCGCGTCTCGTAGGCGCTGGTGTCTTCCGAACTGGTGATCGGCTTGTCCGGGTGCAGCGCGTGGAACTTGTCGTAGTCGGCCTGGTAGTAGTTGAAGCCCATGACATCGACGACGGTGGAGACGTTCTCGGGATTGTAGAACGAACCGTTCATCGCCGCCGTCACCGGGCGCTGGGTGTCGAGTTCGCGCACGGCCTTGCGCATGCGGCGAACCATTTCCACGCCTGCGTGTGTCCCTTGCATCGGTTCCTCGTTGAACACCGACCAGAGCACGATGGAGGGGTGGTTGCGGTCACGCCGGACCATCCATTCGAGCTGCGCCAGATAGTCCGGCGCCGGGTTGAACAGGCGGTTCTCGCCCATGACCACGAAGCCGAGCCGGTCGCACCAGTCGAGCACTTCCTTGGCGGGGGCATTGTGCGACATGCGGATGGCGTTGCAGCCCATCGCCTTCAGGCGTTGCAGGCGCCAGAGCGCCAGCGCGTCCGGGATGGCGGTGCCGACGCCGGTGTGGTCCTGGTGGATGCACACACCCTTGAGCTTGGTCTCCACCCCGTTGAGCACCATGCCGCGCACGGGATCGAAGCGCACCGTGCGGAAGCCGATGAACTGGCGCCGCGTGTCCACGACCTTGCCTTCGTGCACCAGGTCCACCTCGACGCTGTAGAGCACCGGGCTGTCGGGCGACCAGAGCTGGACCGTACCGGGGGTGAGCTGGGCAGTGACCTTGGCCTGTTCCAACGGCGCGACAGCCGTGCTGCCACTCGTGCGGTGGATCTCGCGGCCTTCGGGGTCGAGCAGGCGGGCGGCGATCTCGGCCTGTCCGGTCTCTTCGCCGACGTTCGACAGGCTGACTTCTACCGGCACGCGCCAGGTGCCGTCGTCCTGATGGACCGGGTCGCAATAGACGCCGTCCGTCTCGATCGACAGGGCCGGGCGGCTGACCAGCCAGACGTGGCGGTAAAGCCCGGCGCCTTCGTACCACCAGCCCTCGCGTGCCGTGGCATCGACGCGCACGGCGATCCAGTTCACTTCGTCGCCGAAGCGGGCGAAGGGGGTAAGATCGACGATGACGCTGCTGTAGCCCGACCACGAATGGGCCACTTCGCTGCCGTTGATCCAGATCGTGGCATGGGTGGCGATGCCGTCGAAATGAAGTTCGAGGCGGCGGCCTTTCTGGCTTTCGTCCAGCCGCAGCAGGCGGCGATACCAGCCGATCCCGCGCGGGCGATAGCCCTGCGAGACATTGGCGCTTTCGCTCACGTCCTGGGCGATGGCCCAGTCATGCGGGAGATCGACGGTCTGCCAGTCGGAATCGTCGAAGGCCAAAGCAGCTGCACCGCGTGCATTGCCGGCCTTGACCGAGAGGTAGGTGGCATTGTGGTCGGCCGGTTCGGGGGCCGTGACATCGCCCTCGTGGAAGCGCCAGCCGCGTTCGAGCAGGGTGCGCGAGGGGTCGGTTTCGGGCAGGCGCGGCGAGGGGCCGGGCAGGGGGGCGGGCATCGGCAGTCCGTCCGGCAGGCCGGGTCCGAACTCGGGCTTGGATGCCGCGAAAGTGGCAGTCGAAAGGGCGGGTAACAGGGGGGCGACGGCGCCGGTGGAGGCGCCGCGCAGCAGCAATTCGCGTCTTTTCATGAACCCTCGATCAGCTCGGCAACGAAGTCGTAGGAGTCGCCGCGATAGTAGGAGCGGGTGAATTCGACGATGCGCCCGTCACGCAGGAAGCCATGGCGCTCGATCAGCAGACCGGCGTGGCCGGATTCGACGCCCAGCATCTTGGCGTGCTCTGTGCCGAAGGGCACCGCGCGCAGGCGCTGGAGCGCGCGGACCGGGCGGTTGCCGCTCTTCTCCAGTGCGACATAGAGCGAGTCCTCGACGACATCGAGACTGGCGAGGCAATACCCGGCGATCGTCGAGATTTCGAGCGCCAGCGGCTCGTCGTCGGCATAGCGGATGCGGGTGAAGCGCAGCACCGTGCTGCCGGGGGCAAGGCCCAGCGCCATCGATTCTTCCGGGTTGACCGCGCCGGTCATGCGCGAGACCCAGGCGCTGGAGGCGCGCTTGCCGCGCGCGGCCATGTCCTCGCTGAACGAGGTCAGCTTGGAGAAGCTCTTCTCCACGCGGGAGGCGACGAAAGTGCCCGCGCCGCGCCGCCGCGTCAGCAGGCCTTCCTCGACCAGCCCGGCGATAGCCTTGCGCACGGTGATGCGCGAGACGTCGTATTCGACGGCCAGGTTGCGTTCCGGTGGGATCGCCTCGTTCTGGTTGAGCACGCCTTCGGATATGGCATCGCGGATCAGCTGCTGGAGCTGGATATAGAGCGGCGCAGCATTGTCCTCGCGCAGACGACCAATCCGGTCGGAAAATGACATTCGATCCCCCTTCGGCCCATTCCCTGCGAATGGCTTTACATTGGTCCTGTCAGGCTGACAATCGCAGCAAATGGTCGCAATTCAACCTCAATTTGCAGGAAAGGAATAAGACCTATTGCGAGAAAGGATATATTTTGGTTACCTGTCCACTCAAGGTACAAGACAATGAGGGGCAGCGATGGGCACCAGAACCAAGGGACAGCGGGCGTTTCACGCAGGGGCCATGGCGACCGCGTCGATCCTTGCCGGGCTGGCTTTTTCGGCGCCCGCGCAGGCGCAATCTTCGTCTCTTGCACTGACGCCCCCCCCTTTGCTGACGCCGTGGCCCGCTTCGGTCGAGCAGGGTAGCGGCAAGCTGCTGGTCGCGGCGGGATCGGCGGTGGCCGTGCCCTCCGGCGATGCGGATGCGGCCGAGGCGGCAAAGCTCCTTGTCGATCATGCGAAGCGCGCCAACGGCCTCGTGCTTTCGACCACTTCGGCGAATGCTGGTCCGATCCGCTTCGAACGCGATCCGGCAATCTCGGGCGCCGAAGCCTATCGGCTGACTGTCACCCCGACTGGCGCGGTCATTGCCGCTTCGGGCAAGTCCGGCTTCCTCTACGGCGCGATGACGCTGATGCAGCTGCTCACGGCCGAACCCGGCACGGCGGTCAGGCAGGTCTCGGTTCCGGTGCTCACGATCCAGGATTCGCCGCGCTTCGCCTGGCGCGGGGTGATGGTCGATCCCTGCCGTCACTTCCAGCCGATCGAATCGATCTATGCCATCGTCGACCGCATGGTCGAGGTGAAGCTCAACACCCTGCACTTCCACCTCTCCGACGATCAGGGCTGGCGTTTCGAGGTCAAGCGCTACCCCGAACTCACCCGTATCGGCGCCTGGCGTAATGGCCCCGACACCGGCCATGGACCGGGCGAGCGCAACGGCGGCTTCTACACGCAGGAGCAGCTGAAAGCGCTCGTCGCCTATGCCGCCGCGCGCGGCATTACCGTCGTGCCGGAGATCGACCTGCCCGGCCATGCGCAGGCGCTCGTCGCTTCCTATCCCGAACTCGGCGTGCCGCGTGCGCGTCCCGAAGTGTCGAACGGCTGGGGCATCTTCCCCTGGCTGTTCAACCCGAACGAGGCGGGGATGACGTTCGTGCGCAATGTGCTGGACGAAGTGATGGAGATCTTCCCCTCCCAGTACATTCACCTCGGCGGCGACGAGGCGGTCAAGGACCAGTGGGAGCGTTCGCCAGAAGTCCAGTCGCAGATGCGCAAGCTCGGCATCAAGAGCGAGAACGCGATGCAGAGCTGGATGATCGACCAGTTCGGCGAATATCTCGCGCAGCATGGCCGACGCCTGATCGGCTGGGACGAAATTCTCGAAGGCGGCCTGCCCGCCTCGGCCTCGGTGATGAGCTGGCGCGGCGAGCAGGGCGCGGTCGATGCGGCCAATGCCGGGCACGACGTGGTGCTCTCGCCCGCGCCGACGCTCTATCTCGACAATCTGGAATCCAGCCTGCCGGACGAGGCGCCGGGGCGCATCTCGATCCAGTCGATGGAGACGGTCTATCGCTACGATCCGATGCCCAAGGGGATCGATGCGGCCAAGGCCAAGCATGTCATGGGCGTGCAGGGCAATGCCTGGAGCGAGTACATCGTCACGCCCTGGCAGTTGCAGCACAAGCTGTTCCCGCGCGTCGGCGCCATTGCCGAGACCGCATGGTCGCCGCAAGTCGCGGGCACGAAGGACTATGCAGGCTTCCTCGCGCGCCTGACGCCGCAGATCCGGCGCTGGAAGCAGGACGGTTTCGAAGTCTCCGACAGCGCCTTCGCCGTGGCCTTCACCCCCGCCCAGACGCGCGGCGCGGCACTCGATGCGAAGAGTATCGGTGTGACTTTGGCGACGCAGGCGCCTTACGGCACGATCCGCTACACGCTGGACGGCAAGGCACCGGGCGCGAAGTCTCCCGCTTATGCCAAGGCGCTTGCGGTGAAGCCGGGCACGGTCGTGACTGCCGCCAGCTTCGCGCCGGACGGATCGCCGCTTTCCGCACCGCGCCGCTACGATACCGCGCGCGAGACGCTGTTGACGTCGACCGCCTCGACGCTCACCGCCTGCCCGCGCGGCTCGCAAGGACTGCGCATCCCGCTGAACGCCGATGCGACGAGCAACGGCCCGGCCTACAACGTCAATATCTTCGACACCTGCCAGGCCGACGACCATGCGCCGCTGGCCCATGCGAAGACGATCACTGTCTCGGTTGCCCGTCTGCCGCGCAACTGGGGCCTCGCGCATGAGGAATCGGCGGTGATCGGGCACTATGCCGTGACCCCGCATGGCGAACTCGTCATCAGCGCGGGCTGCCGCGCGGCGGAAAAGAGCGCCGACCGCAAGCAGAAGGAGCATGCGCCGATGCCGGGTGCGACCGTGCTCGCCACGTTCCCGCTGCCCGACCCCAAGGTCGCGCCGCAGCAGTTCACCTTTACCGCAGCCTTGCCCGATCGCCCCGAACTCGGGGACGAGACGGATGCCTGCTTCCAATTCACATCGCCGCTGTCCGATCCATTCTACGCGGTTGAAAAAGTCGTTTACGGGGAGAAGGCGAAGTGAAGTTCGCAAGCAAGGTTTTGGCGCTCTGGCTCGCGGGCGTTTCGGGTGCGGTCATGGCTGCGCCGCCGTCGGTGACTTCGCTGGACGGCGACTGGCAGGTCCGCGTCGCGCCGAGCGATGCCGATGCGGTCAAGGCTCACCCCAAGGCAGTGCGCTGGTTCCGCGCGCAAGTCCCGGGCACGGTGCAGCAGGACCTGATCGCCACGAAGCAAGTGCCCGATCCCTTCCTCGGCACCAACGAGGCGGCGATCCAGTGGGCGGGTCTGACCGACTGGGAACTGCGCCGCTCGCTGGACGTGAGCGTCGAGGCCATGGGCCGCGAGCATCTCGACCTCGTGTTCGACGGGCTGGACACCTTCGCCACCGTCTTCATCAACGGCAAGGAGGTGCTCAAGGCCGACAACGGGCACCGGCAATGGCGCGTCGCTGCCAAGGAATTCCTGAAGCAGGGCCGCAACGAAATCCTCGTGCGCTTTGCCTCGCCGATCCGCACCCTGCAGCCTATGGTCCTGGCCGAGGCGCATCCGCTGCCGGGCGAGTACGATTCCGCCTTCGGGGACGAGCCGAAGGGCAAGCAGACCTCCGCCTATATCCGCAAGGCCAAGTACCACTACGGCTGGGACTGGGGCCCGCGCATCGTCAATCAGGGCATTTCCGGGCCGGTGCGTCTGGAGGCCTGGGACGAGGCGCGGCTCGGTGCTTTCGAAGTCGTGCAGGAAGCGCTCGGCAAGGACGAGGCGCGGCTCGTGGCGAAGTTCCGTGTCTTTGCCGACAAGCCGGGCAAGGCGCAGTTCACCGCGCGCGTGACCGGACCGGACGGGCAGGCGCTCGCCCCGGTTTCGCGCGAAGCGTCGTTCGATGCGGGCGAGAGCGTCGTCACCGTGCCGCTGACCGTCGCCGCGCCGAAGCGCTGGTGGCCGGTCGGCTACGGCGATCAGCCGCTCTACAAGGTCTCGGGCGAGATCGCTTCCGGGGCGGGTGCCGGAGCCAAGGCGGCGCGCAATATCGGCCTGCGCGAGGTTGAACTCGTGCGCGGAGGGGGGGCTTTCGGTTTCCGGGTGAACGGGGTGACGGTCTTCGCCAAGGGCGCGAACCTCATTCCCTTCGACATGTTCCCCTCGCGCGTTACCGACGCGAAGATGCAGTCGCTGCTGGAGGATTCCCGCGCGGCGAACATGAACATGATCCGCGTCTGGGGCGGCGGCAACTATCTGCCGGACAGCTTCTACGACATGGCGGACCGCATGGGCCTGATGGTCTGGCAGGACTTCATGTTCGGCGGTGCGGTGCCGCCCGCCGACACGGCCTACCGCGAGAACGTGCGGATCGAGGCCGAGCAGCAGGTCGAGCGGCTCGGCTCGCACCCCTCCATCGTGATCTGGGCGGGCGGCAATGAAGTGCTCTCCGGCTGGGAGAACTGGAGCGACCGCAAGGCGTGGAAGAAGGCCATCGGCGCCGATGAACACGAGCGCACGGCGATCTCGATGACGGTGCTGTTCGACCGCGTGCTGCGCGGGGCCGTGGCCGATCACGCGCCGACGACGCCGTACTGGCCGGGTTCGCCTTCGACCGATTACGAAGGTCCGGTCGATACCGATGCCGCGGGCGACCGCCATTTCTGGGATGTCTGGTCCGGCTCCAAGCCGGTCGAGAACTACACGCTGTCCTGCCCGCGCTTCATGTCGGAATACGGGTTCCAGGCCATGCCGGTCATGGCGACGATCCGCGGTTTCGCGGGTGACGCTGCGCAGGCGCCGGACAGCCCGGTGATGAAGGCGCACCAGAAGTTCCTCGCGGGCGAGGGCAACGAGCGCCTGAAGTTCTACCTCGACGCAAGGCTGCGCCCGGCGAAGGATCTGGCGGACTTCGTCTATCTCACGCAGGTCAACCAGGCGCAGGCGATCGACATGGCCGCGCGCCATCACCGCGCCTGCGCGCCGGTGACGCTGGGGTCGCTCTACTGGCAGCTCAACGATGTCTGGCCTTCGATCTCGTGGGCGAGCGTGGACCATGATGGCCGCTGGAAGCTGCTGCACTATGCCGCGCGGCGCTTCTTCGCCCCGCAGGCGGTGGTGGCCGAGCACAAGGGCGGCGCCACCAAGGTCACGTTTGCGTCCGATGCGACCAGCCCGGTCGCGGCGGAGTGGCGCCTGACGGGCTATGCCATGGACGGCACGAAGCTGGGCGCAGCGGGCGGGGCGGTGACGCTCGCTCCGACTACCGCTACGTCCGTTCCCGATGTGTCGGACGCGCAAGTCTTCGCGAGTGCTCCGGCGGAGGCGAGCTATGCGGTGGCGGAACTGGTGATCGGCGGCAAGACCGTCTCGCGTCAGATCGTCGAGCGCGCCTTGCCCAAGGCCATGGCCTACCCCGCACCCGGCCTTTCGATGAGCTGGGACGGCAAGGCGGTGACGATCACCGCCAAGGCGCTGGCCCGCGCGGTCATGCTCGATTTCGGTGCGGTGGATGCGCAGGCTTCGGACAATGGCTTCGACCTGTTGCCGGGTGAGAGCGTGCGGATCGAGATCACCTCGAAGGCCGATGTGGCGGCGCTGCGCAAGGCGCTGGTGCTGCGTACCCTCGCGGGAGACAAGTGATGAAGGCGCTGTTCCCGATCACCCTCGCCATGGTTCTGGCCGCGCCTGCCGCCGCTCAGGACCTGGCGGGTGAGGCCGATCCCGCCGTGCTCGCGGCTATCGCCAAGGCCGATCTCGCCGAGAAGGCCGACCAGCTCCAGAGCACCGCGCCCGCCGCCAAGGCCATGGGCCTGCCCGCCTACGACTGGTGGAACGAGGGGCTGCACGGCCTCGCCCGCAATGGCGTGGCGACGGTGTTCCCGCAGGCGGTCGGCCTTGCCGCGACTTTCGATCCGGCGCTGATGGAGAAAGTCGGCACTGTCGTCTCGACCGAGGCGCGCGCCAAGTTCAACGCCAGGCCCGTGAACGCCGACCGGCGCATCTACGAGGGCCTGACGATCTGGTCGCCCAACATCAACATCTTCCGCGACCCGCGCTGGGGCCGGGGGCAGGAGACGTATGGCGAGGACCCGTTCCTCACCGGCTCGCTGGCAGTGGGCTTCATCAAGGGTCTGCAAGGTCCCGATCTGCTCCATCCGCGCGTGATCGCGACGCCCAAGCACCTCGCGGTCCACTCCGGTCCCGAGGCCGGGCGCGACAGCTTCGACGTGGATGTCAGCCCGCAGGACCGCGAGGCGACGTACCTGCCCGCCTTCCGCAAGGCCGTGACCGAGGCGAAGCCGCTCTCGCTGATGTGCGCCTACAACTCGACCCACGGCGTGCCAGTCTGCGCCGATAGCGCGCTATTGAACGATACATTGCGCGGCGATTGGGGCTTCAAGGGCTTCGTCGTGTCGGACTGCGATGCGGTGGCGAACATCTGGATGTTCCACAATTACCGCTACGACGCCGCCGAGGCTTCGGCTGCGGCGATTAAGGCGGGCACTGATTTCGACTGCGGGACGACATATGCCGCGCTCACCCAGTCGGTGGCGCGCGGGTTGTTGACCGAGGCCGAGGTGGACCGCGCGCTCGCCCGCTCGCTGGAGGCCCGCTACAAGCTCGGCATTGCCTTCGGTGCGAAGAATCCGTGGGGCAAGATCAAGCCGGGTGAGGTCAACACCCCCGCGCATCGCGCTCTCGCGCTGGAGGCCGCGCGCAAGTCGGTGGTCCTGCTCCAGAACGAGAACGGTCGCCTGCCGCTCAAGGCCGGAACCCGGCTTGCGGTGATCGGCACCAATGCCGACGATCTCTCGGTGATCGAGGCCAATTACCACGGCACCGCCGCTGACGCCGTGACGCCGCTGGAAGGCATTCGCCGCCAGTTCGGCGCGGCGAACGTCGCTTATGCGCAAGGCTCGGTGCTGGCCGAGGGCGCGCCCGTGGTCGTGCCGGAAACCGCGCTGGTCGCGGACGGCAAGCCGGGCCTGCGCGCCGAATACCTCGACATGTCGGGCAAGCGCGTGCTCGTGCGACAGGATCGCCGTGTGGACTTCAACCTCACCCGCACCGCGCCGAAAGGGCTCGATGCGAAGGGTTTCAAGGTGCGCTGGAGCGGCTCGCTGGTGCCGCCGGGAGCGGGGACCTATCGCCTCGCGCTCGACATTCCGGCCTGCTGGAAGGACTGCACGCGTCATGACGACGTGCGCCTGAGCGTCGGTGGCAATGCACTGCACAGCGGCGTGCTCGGCAAGCAGCGGGTCGAATTCGACATTACCTCCGACGGCACGCCGCAGCCGATCACCCTCGAACTCGACCATTACGGCGAGGACGAGGGCCTGCGCCTCATGTGGCTGCCGCCCGCCGAAGCCCAGCGTGCCGAGGCGGTGAAAGCGGCTTCGCAAGCGGACGCGATCGTCGCCGTGCTTGGCCTCTCGCCCGATCTCGAAGGCGAGGCACTTCAGGTGCAGGTGCCGGGCTTCGTCGGCGGCGACCGTAGCGATATTGCGCTGCCCGAGCCGCAGGCCGAACTGCTGGCGGCGCTCCATGCCACCGGCAAGCCGGTGATCGTCGTGCTGACGAACGGCAGCGCGGTCTCGGTCGATCCGGCCATGGCCGATGCCGTGATGACCGCATGGTATCCGGGCGAGGCGGGCGGCACTGCCATTGCCGAGACGCTCGCCGGGACCAACAATCCCTCGGGCCGCCTGCCGGTGACGTTCTACAAGTCCACCAGCGACCTGCCTGCTTTCGTCGATTATTCGATGAAGGAGCGGACCTATCGATACTTCACAGGCAAACCGCTCTGGGGCTTCGGCCATGGCCTGAGCTATACGACTTACGGCTACGAAGGCGCCAAGGTATCGGCACCCGCTCTCGGCCAGCCGGTGACGGTCACGGCGACCTTGCGCAACCTGGGCAGCATGGCGGGCGAGGAAGTGGTGCAGGCCTATGTCGTGCCGCCGGTGATCGAGCCGCGTCCGATCATGACGCAGGGCGTATTGCAGCGCCAGCTTGCCGCCTTCACGCGCGTTCCGCTCGCGGCGGGCAAGTCGCGGGAAGTTTCGCTGACCATCGATCCGCGCAGCCTTTCGGTCGTGGACCGCCGGGGCACGCGCAAGGTCGTTCCGGGCGATTACAAAGTGTGGATCGGCGGCGGACAGCCGGGTGACGGCGCGGGCGCATGGGTACAATTCACCCTGACCGGACAGGCGCAGGAGCTGCCGAAGTGAAGAATGACACGATGAACCTCGATCGCCGCAGCACGCTGGCCGGCGCCATGGCAGGCGCCGCTGCGTTCGCCCTTCCGGCCACGGCTCAGGCCGCGACCATTCCGATGCCGCAAGGCGGAGGCCGTCCGCCGGTCTCCGAACGGCGCTACGTCAGCCGCGCGGTGGAGGCGGAGATCGACCGCGTATCGCGCAAGATCGCCGATCCCAAGCTGCGCGCGATGTTCGTGGGCTGCTACCCGAACACGCTCGATACCACCGTCTACATGGACAGCGTGGACGGTCGCCCCGATGCTTTCGTCATCACCGGCGACATCCCCTGCCTCTGGCTGCGCGACAGCACCGCGCAAGTGCTGCCCTACCTCCATCTGGTGAACAAGGACCCGGCGCTGACCGCGCTGTTCCGGGGGCTGATCGCCCGCCAGTCGCGCTCCATCATGATCGATCCTTACGCCAATGCCTTCATGCGCGATCCTTCGGCGAAGACCAATCTGTCGTGGGCGCTGAAGGACCAGACCGAGATGAAGCCCGGCGTCGCCGAGCGCAAATGGGAGATCGATTCGCTCTGCTACGCGATGCGGCTCGGCTTCCGTTACTGGCGCCAGACGCGGGACAAGCTGCCCTTCGACCAGACCTGGGCCGAGGCCTCGCGCGCCTGCGTGCGCACTTTGCGCGAACAGCAGCGCAAGGGATCGCCCGGACCCTATCGCTTCCTGCGCACCAGCAACCGGCCGACCGAGACCATGCAGCTCGACGGCTGGGGCGCACCGAGCCGGTCGGTCGGGCTGATCCACTGCGGTTTCCGCCCCTCGGACGATTCCTGCACGTATCCGTTCCTGATCCCGGCCAACCTCTTCGCGGTGACATCGCTACGCGAGATGGCGACCGTGGCCGAACAGGCGCGCGGCGACACGGCGCTTGCCGCCGATGCCCGCGCTCTGGCGGACGAAGTGGAAGCGGCGCTGCGCCAGTGGGGCACGATGCTGCTGCCGGACGGTCGCCGGGTCTGGGCCTACGAAGTGGACGGTTTCGGCAACGCGATGTTCATGGACGATGCTAACGTCCCCTCGCTGCTGGGCCTCGCCTTCCTCGAATGCGTGCCGGAAAGCGATCCGCTCTGGAAAACCACGGCGGATTCCTGCTGGTCGGAGGCGAACCCCTACTTCTTCCGGGGCTCGAAGATCGAGGGCATCGGCGGGCCGCATGTCGGGCTTGGGCAGGTCTGGCCGATGAGCCTGATCGTGCGCGCGCTGTCGAGCAGTGACCCGCAGGTGATCCGTGCGATGCTGCGCATGCTGCGCGATACCGACGCGGGCACCGGCTTCATCCACGAGGCGGTGGACAGCAACGACCCGTCGAAATTCACGCGCGACTGGTTCGCCTGGGCCAACGGCCTCTTCGGCGAACTGCTGGTCAAGCTGGCCGATACCCGGCCCGAACTGCTTTCCGCGCCGCTCTGACGCGCGCGTATCAAGGACTTATCGATGGACTTCTCCCGCCGCCGTTTCCTCGCCACTTCCGCCGTCGCGGCGACTGCGCTGACCGCCGATGCCGCGCAGGCCGCGCGCCGCGCCGCCGGTGAGGCCGCCGCGCCGCTGCCGTCGGGCGCAGTCCCCTCGGCGCGGCAGTGGAACTGGCATGCTCACGAAATGTACGCCTTCGTGCACTTCGCGATGAACACGTTCACCGACAAGGAATGGGGTTACGGCGACGAGGACCCCAAGTGGTTCAACCCGACCGACTTCAACGCTGATCAGATCGTCGCGGCGGCGAAAGTTGCGGGGATGCGCGGCGTCATCCTGACTGCCAAGCACCATGACGGCTTCTGCCTCTGGCAGACCCAGCTCACCGAGCACTCGATCCGCAACAGTCCCTACAAACAGGGCAAGGGCGATATTGTCGCGGAAATGTCGGAAGCCTGCCGCAAGGCGGACATGCTGTTCGGCCTCTATCTCTCGCCGTGGGACCGTAACCACGCCGAATACGGCCGTCCGGCCTATATCGATTACTACCGCAAGCAGCTGACCGAACTCTGCACGCGCTACGGCAAGCTGTTCGAAGTCTGGTTCGACGGCGCCAACGGCGGTGACGGCTATTACGGCGGCGCCCGCGAGGCGCGCAAAATCGACGCGCCGAAGTATTACAACTGGCCCTCGATCGTGAAGCTGGTCCACGAACTCCAGCCCGATGCCTGCACCTTCGACCCGCTCGGCGCCGATGTGCGCTGGGTCGGCAACGAGGACGGCGTGGCTGGCGATCCCTGCTGGCCGACGATGCCGAACGTCCCCTATGAACAGGATGTCGGCAACTCCGGTCTGCGCGGCGGCGAAATCTGGTGGCCGGCGGAGACCGATGTCTCGATCCGTCCCGGCTGGTTCTATCACGCCGACGAGGACTCCAAGGTCAAGAGCCCGGCGCGTCTGATCCGCCTTTACGACGAATCCGTGGGCCGGGGCACCAACCTCAACCTGAACCTGCCGCCCGACCGCCGGGGCCGGATCGCCGATCAGGACGTGAAAATCCTCAAGTCGTTCGGCGATGCGATCCGCGCGACCTTCGCGAAGGACCTCGCGCAGGGCAGTGTCGCCCATGCCAGCGCCTCGCGCGGCAGCCGCTTCGCGCCCGCCAACGTGCTGGATGGCCAGCGCGAGACCTACTGGTCGACGCCCGACAGCGTGCTGACCCCGACGCTGACGCTCGACCTCGCACCGGGCACGCGCTTCGATGTCGTGCGCCTGCGCGAATACCTTCCCCTCGGCATCCGCGTGACCCGCTTCGCGGTCGAGGCGGAAATCGACGGTCAGTGGCAGCGTCTGGCCGAGAAGGAGTGCATTAGCGCCCAGCGCATCATCCGTCTGCCGCAGCCGATCGCGCCGCGCCGGGTGCGGTTGGTCGTGCTCGAAGGCAGCGCGGCTCCAGCGATTTCCGAGTTCGCACTCTTTGCCAGCGTCGCACCCGTCGATGTTCCGGCAATCGTCTCGACCGACCCGACCGTGCTCGACACTACGAAGTGGTCGATCGTCGCGGCCAGCACGCCGGGTGCCGAGCGCCTGCTCGATAACGATGCGGCGACTATCTGGAAGCAGCCCGCGCCCAAGCCGGGCAAGCCGGCAAGCGTGACGCTCGATCTCGGCGCGCGCACCCCGCTCGCCGGGTTCACGCTGACGCCCTCGCGGCAGGTCATGGCCGATTCCGCGCCGCCCAAGGGCTACGTCGCGGAGACCAGCCTCGACGGCAAGACGTGGACGCGCGCGGGGACGGGCGAGTTCGGCAATATCGCTTATGCTCTGGCTACCCAGCGGATCGCTTTCGCCAAGCCGGTCGATGCGCGCTATCTGCGCCTGAACTTCGCGGAAACGGCGCTTCCGGCGGGCAATCTCGTGGTGGCGGGAATTGGCGGTTTCGTCGCGCGTTAAGGCCATCGACGCGCCATAAAAAAGCCCGAAGTCCCGTTACGGGGCTTCGGGCTTTTTTGCTGCCAGTGCGAAATCGGTGGGTCAGGCGGCCTTGCTGGCCGCGGCGAAGTCCGCGAGCATGCGCTCGATGTCCGGTTCCTGCCCGGTGAAGCGCGCGAAGGCGTGCGCTGCCTGCATCACTGCCATGCCCCCGCCGTTCAGCGTGGCGCAGCCGATTTCCCTTGCTGCCTTGAGCAGTTCGGTTTCGAGCGGGAAGTAGATCACGTCGGAAACCCACATGTCGCGGGTCAGCAGCGCTGGGTCGAAGGGCAGGCCGGGGTGGCTGAGCATGCCGACCGGCGAGCACTGGACCACGCCGTCCGCGCCCGAGATCGCCTCGGCAGCGGAGCTGGCGGCGACCACTTCGGCTTCGGGGAACAGCGCAGCGAGGCGTTTGGCGAGGGCTTCCGCACGCTCGGCGGCGGGGTCGAAGATCGCCAGCCGTTGGGCGCCGAGGTCGAGGTGGGCATAGCCGACCGCCGAGGCCGCGCCGCCCGCGCCGATCATCGCGACTTTCGCGCGCGGCAGCACCCCGAGCGAGGCGAGGAAGCTGGCGCGGTACCCCGACCAGTCGGTATTGTCGCCGATCAGCTTTCCGTCCCGCAGAAGAACGGTATTGACCGCGCCGAGCTTGGCGGCGGCTTCCGAAAGCTCGTCCATCAGCGGTACGACGGCCTGCTTGAAGGGGTGGGTGACATTGGTGCCGTCGAACCCGAGCGCGGCCATGGTCTTCAGAAAATCGCCCAGGTCGTCGGCGCCGAAGCCGATCACGTCGCTGTCAAGGATGCGGTAGACCAGCGGCAGGCCGAGCGCCCTGGCTTCGGTCTGGTGCATCGCCGGACTGCGCGAGCCGCCGATGCCGGAGCCGATAAGGCCGCACAGGATGGACCCGGGAATGGACGGGCGCGAAGGAGCCGTCGCGGGCGTGGTCATGTCAAAGTCCTTGGTAACGGGAGAGCGCTCAGCGCTGGTTGGGCATGCGGATCAGGGTGACTGCCAGGCCTGCCAGGACGGCGGGCACGGCGAAGATCGCGAAGATGGCGGAAAGCGGGACCTTCTCGGCCAGCAGCACGCCGCCCAGCATCGGGCCGATCACCGCGCCGATGCGGCCCACGCCCATTGCCCAGCCGAGGCCGGTGCTGCGCACCTGCGGCGGGTAGAAGCTGGTGGCGAGCGGGTAGCAGCCGTTGAAGCCGCCCTGGATGAAGGCGCCGATGAAGAAGGCGGTCACCAGCGTCGCGGCGATCGTCATCGAGACCGCGCCGAACACGACGAGAGCGACGGCTGCCAGCACCATGTAGAGCAGGATCAGGCGGCGCAGGTCGATACGGCTGGCGATCAGGCCGATCGAGGTGATGCCGATGAAGGCGCCGATATTGTAGACTGCACCGGCGTAGATCGCCTGGGTCGAGGGCAGACCGGCCTCCACCGCGAGCTTGGGAATCCAGCTGATGACGAAGTAGAGCGTCATGAAGCCGAAGATCGTGGCGGTCCAGAGCAGGATCGTGCCCATCGTGCGGCCTTCACCCAGCACGCCGCGCAGGCCGACCGAATGGCTCTCGGCAGTGCGGCGCTCGGGCAGGGTCTCCAGGGTCGGACGGCCGAGCGAGGCGAGCAGACGATTGGCCTTGGTGAGGGCGCCCTTGGGCTGGTGGGCCAGCAGGAAATCGACCGATTCCGGCAGGAGCGCCCAGACCAGCGGCAGCGCCAGCAGGCAGAGCGTCGCTGCGCCTAGCAGCATGGCCTGCCAGCCGTGGGTGTCGATCTGGTGGGCGACGATGAAGCCGGTCAGCGTCGCGCCGACCGGATATCCGGCCTGGAGGAAGCCCACCGCGAAAGTGCGGTGCTTGGCCGGTGCATATTCGGCGGTCAGTGCGGCCATGCTGGCGAGCACGGTGCCGATGCCGATGCCGACGACGAAGCGCGAAACGATCAGTTCGGCGATCGATCCGGCGATAGCAGAGCCGAACATCGCCACCGTCATCATCACCAGCGAGGCGATGATGAGCTTGCGGCGGCCGAACTTGTCAGCCAGCGGTGCGATCAGCAGCCCGCCTGCGGCCATGCCGGCAAGGCTGGAACTGAACACGACGCCGAGGCTCTCGGGGCTGATCTTCCAGTCAGCGGAAAGCGCCGGCGCGACGTAGGAGAGGATGAGCACGTCCATGCCGTCCAGCATGTTGAGCAGGAAGCAGATGGCGACCACGAGAACCTGCCGCGCGGTCCAGCCGTCGACATTCTGCGAGGCGGACTCGCCGACCGTCACGTAAGGACGCACGGAAACCGATCCGGCGGCGGAATAGCTGGCCATGGTAACGCCTTTCACATCCTCAAGCGGCGCTTGCCCTGCGCCTTTGTTGTTGTCCGGCGGTTCGGCGCCGGGACTTGTCTGAACCTTGCGGGCCAAACTTTGCTCGTCAGACCACGGTGTTTGATCCGGGGGCGCTTTGCCAGACATTGCGGGACTGTGACTTATAGCGTTATGTTATGGGTGATAACTCTTGGCAAATTCATCAGGATGTTGCGGGCGATTTCCTCGAAGGTTTCGCCGACAAGAGTGCGCGCGACGTCGAGGTTCCGGCTGACGTAGACGGGCAGGAGACCCGGCGACTCGAACTCCAGGAAGCGTACGGTCTCGGCATGGGGCTGCATGGCGGTGAAGCTGTCTACCAGGGCGATGCCCATGCCCTGGGCTACGAAGGCCACGGCAGTCTCGGCAAAGCGGATATAGGTGGAGACTTCCAGTTCCTCGCCTGCGTCGGCATACATCCGGGCGATGATCCGGCCGTGGGGGGTGTCCTCGCGGAACGACTGGATGCGCTCTCCCTTGAGGTCCGCCACGGTGATCCGCTCGCGATCGGCCAGCCGGTGCCCGGCAGGCACTGCGCAGACCATGCGGCCGTTGCCGATGCGGCTGGAGAGCACGTTGGGATGGTCGATCGGAAATACCGTCAGCGCATAGTCGCCGCGCTGGAGCGCCAGCCAGTCGTCGGCCTGCTCAACCGAGAGAATGTCGAACTGGATGGTCAGGTCGGGATAGTTGGTGGTGAGGCGCGAGAGCATCTGCGGCACCACCGAATGGCCCAGCGAGGGCGAAGCGCCGACCCGAAAGGTACGATCCTCGCCCTTGGCCAGTCGGCGGACGACATGTTCGAGGTCGCTGAAGCCCTTGTAGATCTGCTCGATTTCCTCGAACAGCACGCGGGCTTCGGACGTGGGAACCAGCCTTCCGCGCGTGCGGTCGAACAGGCGGAAGTGGAGCTTGTCCTCCATGTGCCCGAGCATGCGGCTGAGACCCGGCTGCGAGGTGCCCAGCATCCGCGCGGCGCCGCTCACCGTCTTGGTGATCATTACCGCGCGAAAAATCTCGATCTGCCTGATGGTCAGCATGGCCTGCGGCTAGCACGCCGCCGTCCTCGCGCCAACTGATCGGTTGCGCTGCTCTCTTCGACGGACTCAGCCAGCGCGCCGCCGGCCGCGAACGAGGTAGAGCGCCGCGCCCAGTGCGTTCCAGCAAAGGCAGGCCACCAGCGTCTTGGTCGGCAGGCTGGCGAAGAGATAGAGGCAGCCGAGGATGGTTGCTGCACCGACGAAAATCCCGGCGGGCACGCGGAACGGGCGGTGCGCTTCCGGTTCGCGTTTGCGCAGCACGATCAGGCAGGTGCCGACCGCCGCGAAGGCGATCAGGGTTCCGGCATTGGCAAGCGCGGCGATTTCCGAGATCGGCAGGATTCCGGCCAGGGTCGCCACGATCACCGCGGTCATCGTCGTCACCCGCACCGGGGTCCCGCGCGAGGAGAGCTTCGCCAGCGAGGCGGGCAGGAAGCCGTCGCGGGCCATCGCCAGGAAGATGCGGCTCTGGCCGTAGAGGAAGCCCAGCAGCACCGTGGGAAGGGCGATCACGGCGGCGATCGCCACGACTTGCGCCACGCCGCCACGGTCCATCTGGCGCAGGATCAGCGCCAGCGGTTCCGGGCTGTCGGCAAAGCGCGTGAAGGGCATGGCACCGATCGCGGCGGCGGCGACAAGGACGTAGACGAGGGTGCAGATCGCCAGTGAACCGATGATGCCGATCACCAGATCGCGGCCGGGGTTGCGGGTTTCCTCGGCGGCGGTGGAGATCGCGTCGAAGCCGTAGAAGGCGAAGAAGATGATCGCGGCAGCGGCCATGACCCCGCGCTCCACGCCGTCCGGACTCATCGACTTGCCGAAGCCGAAGGGCATGAACGGCGAGAGGTGCGATGCGTCGAAGGCAGGCAGGGCGACCGCTACGAAGAGGCTGAGCGTCAGGATCTTGATGACCACCAGCACGGTGTTGACCCGCGCGCTCTCCCGCGTGCCGAAGGCGAGCAGGCCCGCGACCACCGCGATGATGACGATGGCGGGCAGGTTGATGAGGCCGCCCAGCTCCGGTCCTTCGGTCAGTGCTTTGGGGAAGCCCAGTCCGTGCAGCAGCGGCGCGGCATAACCCGACCAGCCGACCGCGACGGTCGAGACCACCAGCGAATATTCGAGGATCAGGCTCCAGCCGACGATCCAGCCCACCGTGCTGCCCAGCACCTTGTGGCTGTAGCTGTAGGCGCTGCCTGCGGTGGGCATCATCGTCGACAGCTCGGCATAGGCGAGTGCGGCGCAGGCACAGATGGCACCGGCGATGGCGAACGATACCAGCACTGCCGGTCCCGCACGGTCGGCACCGACGCCGATCAGCGTCAGGATGCCGGTTCCGACGATGGAGCCGACGCCAAGCGCCAGCAGGTGCGGCCAGGACAGGGTCTTGGGAAGGGCGGCCGGAGCCGGTGCAGGAGCGGTCATTTGGCTTCTTATCCTCTCGGGTACGGGACCGGCCCTAGCATTCGACAAGCGCTGCGCAAGTTCGTTTGTGGCGGCCTTTCCGCGT
The DNA here is from genome assembly GCF_055521635.1 of Novosphingobium sp. BL-S-20. NCBI lineage: Bacteria > Pseudomonadati > Pseudomonadota > Alphaproteobacteria > Sphingomonadales > Sphingomonadaceae > Novosphingobium > Novosphingobium sp. BL-S-20. The sequence continues at coordinate 720,324 of NZ_CM145493.1, forward strand.
CGCGCGCGAATGCACGGTGATTTCGCTCTGCGGCTTCGAGTGAATGCATACTGCTTTGAAAACAGAGAAATTTTCTTTCAACGGCGTGAATTGAGCAATCGATTGCGTGGAATAAGTCAACTTTATACGATATCAATAATATAGATTTAATGTGCAAAATTGCAGATATTTGGACATAAATTTCAAGAAGTGCGTCCGAGCACCGCGTTTCCTCTATAATGTCGAATGGATACTTTCGTCCGGATGGAGGTCTTTGCCCCAACGGTCGAACAACTCAGGGGTGGGGGAAATCCGAATGGAATGGTTCAAGGCCAATGCACCGATCCGTCTGAAATTGCTGATTGCCTTCGGCAGCTTCGTGGCGCTTGTGGCGATTTCCGGAGGGGCGGGATTGCTCGTGGACGAAAGCGCCGCGCACTGGGTGGCCCTGGGCGCAACCCTGGTGGCGGCGCTTCTCGCAGTGCTCTACCGCGAGGCTATCGCCGGGCCTTACGTCACGACCGTGGTGCGCATGGAAGGGCTGGCGGCAGGCGATCTCGAAAGCCCGATCGAATTCACCGACTATCGCGACTGCGTAGGCCGCCTGACGCAGGCGATGTTCCAGTTCCGCGCCACCGCGCAGGCGGAAATCGCCGCCAACGAAGAGACCCAGCGCAATGCCCTCGTCGTGCAGGGCATGGCCGAGAACTTCCGCAGTCTTTCCGAAGGCGATCTGACGGCGGACATCGTGGCCGATTATCCGGCGCAATATGCGGCGCTGAAGGACAGCTTCAACGAGGCGCTGGCCAGCCTGCGGGGGCTGCTCGGCTCGGTCAAGGCGAGCACCCAGAACAGCCTGACCGGCTCGCGTGAGATCGCGCAAGCTTCGGAAGACCTCGCGCGGCGGACCGAGAGCAATGCTGCCAGCCTCGAACAGACGGCGGCGGCGATCCAGCAGATCGACGACCGGCTGCGGGCCACCGCGCAGGCGGCTACGCGCTCGGTGGCGACTTCGGAGCAGGCAATGGGCGCCGTGCTGGAAGGGCGCGCGCGCACCGATGCGGCGGTCCAGGCGATGAGCCGCGTCAGCGACAGTGCCAAGGGTATCGACGGGGTCATCGAAGGGCTGGACAAGATCGCCTTCCAGACCCGCGTGCTCGCCATGAACGCCGCCGTCGAGGCGGGGCGCGCGGGGGATGCCGGGCGCGGGTTTGCCGTCGTGGCCGATCTCGTCTCGGCACTGGCGATGCGGGCGGAGGAAGAATCGAAGCGCGCGCGCGACCAGCTCGGGGTCACCCAGACCGATATAGAAGCGGCGGTGGAGGCGGTGCGGAAGGTCGATTCCGCATTCGGGGTGATTTCCACGTCAGGCGAGGAAGTGACGCGGCTGGCCGGGCAGATCGCCGCCGACAACGATGCTCAGGCTGCAGCCATTGGCGAGATCAACACGGCGGTCGGTGCGATGGATCACGCGACCCAGCAGAATGCCGCGATGGTCGAGGAGACCTCGGCTGCGGCCCGCAACCTTTCTTCGGAAATCGTCGCCCTGGCGGCGGAGGCCGATCGTTTCCGGATGGGACCGGCGACGCCGGGCCTGCGACTTATCTCGCGGCACGGCTGAACTGTTCCACCGCGGGTGCGCGAAGGCTCCCCGGCCGGTTTGGCCGGGGAGCCTTTTCCGTTTATTTCCAGGCCAACTATTTCCAAGCGAGGCCGAGCGCCTTCTGGATCGCCACATAGTCCGCTGTCAGTGTCGCGCGGGCGGAGACGAGGTTCTGCTCTGCGGTATTGCGGTCGTCCCGGGCCTTGAGCAAGGCGACCTTGGTGGTGGTTCCCGCCTGGAAGCGTTGCTCGGTAAGGCTTTCGGCCAGTGCGGCCTTGTCCCGCGCGCGGGCGAGGGCGGCGACGGTGACGCGGCCTTCGCGGTAGCGGGCCAGCGAGTCCTCGGCATCGCGCAGCGCGGTCAGCACGGTGCCGCGATAGCGGGCTTCGGCTTCGTCGCGAACGGCTTCGGACTGGCGGACCTTGGCCTTGTTGCGACCGAAATCGAGGAAGCTCCAGCTGAGCTGGGGCGCGGCGATCGCGGTGAAATCGTCGAGCTTGCCGAGATCGCCGATCTTGGTGCCGCCGATGCCGATCAGCCCCATGAACGAGAGGCGCGGGAAGCGCGCGGCCTCGGCCTGGCCGATCTTGGCGGTATCGGCGGCAAGTTCGCGTTCCGCGGCGCGGATGTCGGGGCGGTTGGCGATCAGGCGGGCCGGATCGCCGATCGGCACCGAGGCGGGCGGCAGCGGGATGTCTCCGGCGGTGGCGAGGCTGGCATCGAGCGCGCCCGGTTCCTGCGCGGTCAGCACTGCCAGCGCATTCATGTAGGCATCGCGCTCGGCGGCGAGCGGGGCGATCTGCGCGCGGGTCGAGGCAAGCTGGCCTTCCGCCTGCGCCACGTCCATGGCGGTAGCGGTGCCGCGCTCGAAGCGCTGGCGGGTGAGGCCGAGCGCTTCTTCCTGAAGTGCGATCGACTGTTCGCCGAGCGCAATGCGCTGCTGGCGGTCGCGCAAGTTCAGATAGGACTGCGCGACATTGGCCGAGAGGCTGACTTGTACGTCGGCGAGGCTGGCCTCGGCGCCTTCGAGGCCGGCGCGGGCGGCTTCCACCGCGCGGCGCTGGCCGCCGAACAGGTCGATTTCCCAGCTGGCGTCGAAGCCGAGGTTGTAGAGGTTGAAGTCGCTGCTGCCGCCGCCGCTTTCCTCGCCCGATCCCGAGCTGCTGTCGCCCGATCCGAGGTCGAGACCCGGTACGTGGGCATGGGCGTAGACTGCCGAGGCATTGGCCTTGGGGGCGAGATTGGCGCGGCTCTCGCCGAGCGCGGCGCGGGCCTGGCGCAGGCGGGCCTCACCGGCCTTGATGTCGGTGTTGTTCGCGAGCGCGCGGGTGATCAGGTCGTCCAGCAGCGGATCGCCGAGCGGCTTCCACCAGTCGGCGACCGGCGGGGCCTCGGTCACGGCAGCGGCATCGGCGCGCACGAAGGCGGCGGGCGTCGCCGCATCGGGAACGGCCTTGGGAGGACCGGCATAGTTCGGGCCGACGGTGCAGCCCGCCAGAATGCCGGTCATCAGGGGCAGCAGGAGATAGGAACGCATGGTATACCTCAATGTCCGGTCGCCAGCGGCGCATTCTTGGGCAGTGGGCGAAGGAACAGAACGAGCGGAATGACGAAGACGATGCCCACCGACATCATCCAGAACATGTCGGCGTAAGTCATCGTCAGCGACTGGATCTGGATCGTCGATTCGAGCGAGCGCAGGACTCCGGCGCCTTGCGCGGCGACATAGTCCTGCACGGCGACGGAATTGGCGTTGAGGCTCTCCTCAAGTCGCCGCGCATGGAGCCACAACCGCTGGTCCTGGATCACCGCGATTCCCGCCAGCGCGAAGGAGCCGCCGAGGTTGCGCGCCGCGTTGTAGAGGCCCGAGGCGTCGCCTGCCTCTTCCTTGGGCACTGAGCGGATCGCCGCCTGATTCAGGAACATCATGCAGAACACCGTGCCCATGCCGCGCATGAGCTGGGATTCCACGAAGTCCGCACCGTCGGAGAGCGGTGTGAGGCCGGTCTCCAGAAAGGCGCTGAGTGCGAGCATGGAAAGGCCGAAGCCCACCGAGAGCCGAATATCGACATTGCGGATCAGCCAGGGCGTTACCGGCATCATCATCATGACGGGAATGCCCGAGAGCATCACCACTTGTCCGGATTGCAGCGAGTTGTAGCCCGCGATCGTCGAGAGGAACTGCGGGATCACATAGGACGTCCCGTAGATCACCATGCCGACCACGGTGACCATGGCGACGACGCTGCCGAACTGGCGGTCCAGCAGGAGCCTGAGCTTGATGACCGGCTTGCGCGCGAAGACCTGACCCAGGCCGATCATGACCAGCCCGAGGATCGTGACGCCCGTGAGCATGACGATCAGCTCTGAGGAGAACCACTGTTCACGCTCGCCTTCCTCCAGCACCACCGTCAGTCCGCCGAGGCCGAGCGCGAGGCCGACGATGCCCAGCCAGTCGGCCTCGCGAATGAGGCTGAGGTTGGACTTCTGGTGCGGAATCGCGACCAGCAGCAGGGTCGCGAGCGCGATGCCGACGGGCAGGTTCAGGAAGAAGGCATAGTGCCAGCTGACGTTCTCGGTCAGCCAGCCACCCAGCACCGGGCCGACCACCGGGCCGAGCAGCGCGGTGGCGCCGAACAGGGCATTGCCGATCGGCTGCTGCGCGCGGGGCAATCGTGTCGCCACGATGGTCATCGCGGTGGGGATTAGCGCACCGCCGGTGAAGCCCTGGCCAATGCGGCCGACGATCATCATCGGCAAGGTGGTGGAAAGCCCGCACATCACCGAGAACAGCGTGAACAGGCCGGAGGCGATCAGCAGCAGCGTCCGCAGGCCGAGCAGGCGCTCCAGCCAGCCGGACAGCGGGATGATGACGATTTCCGCCACCAGATAGGCCGTGGCGATCCAGGTGCCTTCGGTGCCGCTGGCGCCGATCTCGCCCTGGATCGTGGGTAGCGAGCTGTTGACGATGGAGACGTCGAGCGTCGCCATCAGCGCGCCCAGCGTGCCCGCCGCCACCGCCAGCCAGGCGGCGGCATCGGCACGCTGTTCCGGTACGGGGGCGCTCCCGGAAAGCGCGGGGGGCGTGCTCACTGGCGCTTGTCCCGCAGGGCCTTCTCTTCGCGGGCGATGCTGTGCTGCGCGCCCTTGGCCGAAATCGTATCGACGGTGACCGTCACCGAGAGACCGGGCACCAGTACGCGGCGGGCTTCCGGCCCGGCGTCGATGGCGATGCGCACGGGCACGCGTTGGACGATCTTGGTGAAGTTGCCGGTGGCGTTCTGCGGCGGCAGCAACGAGAACTGCGCGCCGGTGCCCGGCGAGATGCTTTCGACGTGACCGGCGATCTTGGTGCCGTCCAGCGCGTCGACCTCGATCGTCGCGGGCTGACCGGGGTACATCAGGCCGATCTGCGTTTCCTTGAAGTTGGCCGTGACGTAGAGCTTGTTCAGCGGCACGACCGACATCAGGCGGGTGCCCGCCTGCACGAACTGCCCGGCGCGCACGGTGCGATCGCCGATGCGGCCATCGACGCTGGCCTTGAGCACGGTGGCGCCGACATTGACGTGGGCGGCGGCCAATTGGGCCTTGGCGGCTTCACCCTGAGCCTCGGCCTGACGGATCTGCGCCTTGAGCGAGCCGATCCGGCGCTCGGCGGAAAGCAGGGCGGCGCGCTGGGCGTCGGCAGCGGCGCGGGCCTTGGCAGCCTGGCTGCGCAAGGAAGCAAGCTGCTGCTTCGTTTCGGCGCCGCTGGCGGCGAGCGGGGCATAGCGGGCGGCTTCGCGCTCGGCATAGCGGGCATCTTCCTCGGCCGAGGCGAGCTGGGCGCGGGCCTGGGCGATTCCGGCTTCCTGCTCGCTGATACCGGCGCGGACGTTCTCGGCATTGGCCTTGGCGACGTCGATCTGGGCCTGATATTGCTGGGCCTGCGCGTCATAGTCGCGCGGGTCGATGCGCACGAGCGGCTGCCCGGCCTTCACGTTCTGGTTGTCGCCCACCAGCACGGCATCGACATAGCCGGAAATCCGGGGCGAGACGGTGACCGCATCGGCCTGGATATAGGCGTCGTTGGTGTCTTCCAGATATTTGCCGCGGGTTTCGTAGTGCAGCAGCCAGGCGCCGCCGGCGATGATCGCCACGGCTACGCCGCCCAGCAGCACGAAGCGTGTGCGGGAACTCTTCTGCGTGGTGGGGCTTTGCGTCTTGGGGTTTTCCTGCGACTCGGTCACGTCGTCTGCCATCGGTTCTTACTCGTGCCTTATTGCTGCGTCGCAGCAGTGATAAGCCTCGCACTTGCACTGTCGCGACGCATATGGCAATGCCATTTAATATGGTACCACAACATTTCTTGCCATGAGCACCCAGAACGACATTCTGGAACAGATGCGCGATCTGCAGATGCGGATGCACCGGCTCTTCAACGACCGGATGCGGGCGCAGGGGGCCTCGCTTGCCCAGCTCAAGCTGCTGATGCTGATAAAGCGCTGCGGACAGATGCGCTCGACCGACATCGCCGATGCGCTCGGCCAGGCGCCGCGTACGGTGACGGAAGCGGTGGATGCCGCGGAGCGGGACGGGCTGGTGGTGCGGACCCCCGACCCGAACGATCGGCGGGCCAAGCGTATCAATCTGACGGAAGCGGGGCACGCGGTCATCCGCGAAGTGGAGCCCTACCGGGACGTGTTCGCGGCGGAATTCTTCGAATGCCTGCCGCAGCAGGATCTGGAGGCATACCTGTCGATTCTGGTGCGGTTGAACGCACGCATCGTCGAGATGGGCGCGCCCAGCACGCTGGGGATCGGCTGTCCCGAGGACAGATCAGGTCAGTAGCAGGATCGTGGCGAGGGCAAGGCTGCCGGAGCAGAACGTCGCCGCGCACAAGGCCCGGAACTCGCAGACGCAGAATACGGATTCCAACCGTTCCATGGCGCTCTCCTGTTTACCCGCTCTTCGGCGGTTGTTGTGAGGATACCACTCGCCGGTGCGCACATCCAGCGCGGAGTGGGGCGTGGCACGGGCCCCGGCGGAGTGATCCGAAAAGTCCGTCTTTCTAATCCTTCATTCCGGCGTTTGCCGATGGCCGCGCGGCGCGGCTTGGGCTAAGGATGGCGAACCGGAGGCCATTCGGCCGCCGCGTCTCACACTTTCAGGCCGTAATCGCCTCTAATACCGTCAGGCAGGGAACCGACCATGAAGCCGACTACGCTCACCCGTTTTCTGATAGAACAGCAACGGGAGCCCAATTCCGCCTGTCCCGCCGAACTGCGCCTCCTGATCGAGACCGTTGCCCGCGCCTGCAAGGTGATTGCCCAGGCGATCTCCAAGGGCGCGCTGGGCGATGTGCTCGGCAGCCTCGGCTCCGAGAACGTCCAGGGTGAAGTGCAGAAGAAGCTGGACGTCATCGCTAACGACCTGCTGGTCGATGCCAACGAGTGGGGCGGCCACCTTGCCGCTCTGGCGTCGGAAGAGATGGAGACCATCCACCGCATTCCGGGGCGCTACCCTAAGGGCGAATACCTGCTGCTCTACGATCCGATCGACGGTTCGAGCAATATCGACGTCGACCTCTCGGTCGGCACGATCTTCTCGGTGTTCAAGGCTCCCGAAGGCGCATCGGGGCGTGAAGTGACCGAGGCGGACTTCCTCCAGAAGGGGCACGAGCAGGTCGCCGCTGGCTATGCCATCTACGGCCCGCAGACCCTGCTGGTGCTGACCATCGGCAACGGCGTCTACGAGTTCACGCTCGACCGCGAGGTCGGCGCCTGGCGCATGACCGATGGGCCGCTCAAGGTTACCTCCGGCACGCCTGAGGTCGCGATCAACATGGCGCGTCGCAGCCAGTGGTCGCCCGGTATCACGCGCTACATCGACGATCGCGTGGGCTGCGTGGAAGGGCCGCTGGCAGGCCAGTACAACATGCGCTGGACCGGCTCGATGGTGGCGGACGTGCACCGCATCCTCAAGCGCGGCGGCGTGTTCCTCTACCCCTCGGACTATGCCAAGCCGGGCAAGGCGCGTTTGCGTCTGCTCTATGAAGCCAATCCGATGGCGATGCTGATCGAGCAGGCCGGCGGTGCCGCCACCGACGGGCGTGACCGGATTCTCGATGTCGAGGCGATCGGCCTGCACCAGCGCGTCGGCGTCGTGCTGGGCGATCCGGTGGAAGTTGCGGCCGTGCGCGAGCTTTCGCTGGCGCTGGACCGTCAGGACGCGCCCGTTTCCTGATTCTGCCGTTTCCTGAGCCGTTTTCCGGTTCAAGCGAAGCCCCGGTCGCCATGGCGGCCGGGGCTTCGTGCGTTCAGGGACGTTCGACGGGCTGGGTGCTGGCGCCGTCCAGATAAGGCATGATGAGCCTGCCGTCCGGCGCCGCCGTGTATGTGGTCTGGGTGGGATAGGGGATCGAGATTCCCTCCGCCGCGAAGCGCTTCATGATCGCCACCAGCAGCCGGTCGCGCAGCGGGTGGGCGACGGACCAGTCCGCGCCCGGCACGTCTACCAGCAGGGTGAAGTCCAGCGAACTGGCGCTAAAGGTCTCGAATCCGGCCCGCGCGGCCTTGGCACCCTCGGCTTCGACCAGTTCGCGGAGAATGGCGGGAACCCGCGCCAGCGTTTCCGGCGGCGTCTCGTAGGCGATGCCGATGGTGAAGGGCATGCGGATGTGGTCGCGCTTGGTGACGTTCAGCAGTTCCTGGTCGAGCAGGGCCTTGTTGGAGATCACGCGCAGTTCGCCCGTATAGGCGCGGATGCGGGTGGACTTGAGGCCGATCGCCTCGATCGTGCCGGTGCTGGTGCCGTAGCTGATCTGGTCGCCCTTGCTGAAGGGCCGGTCGAAGATGATCGCCAGCGCCGCGAAGAGATCCGCGAAGATGCCCTGTGCGGCAAGGCCGATGGCAATGCCGCCGACGCCGAGACCGGCGACGAGACCCGTCACGTTGACGCCCAGATTGTCCAGCAGGACCACGGCGGCGACCGCGAAGACCACCACGCTCACCAGCAGCCGGATCAGGCCCATCGCGTTGATGATCGTTTCGCCCTGGAAGTGCTCGCTGGCGGTCTTGTGCTCGATGGCGCCGAGGATCAGCTCCCGCGCCCAGATCGCGCATTGCAGCACGGCGGCGACGGTGAACAGGAAGGTCACCAGATTGTCCAGCATCGGCGGGGTCTGGGCGTAGTTGTCGACCACCTTGATGGCGACCATGATGATGAAATAGTTGGTTGTCTTGGCCGCCACCCGGCCCACCACGGTCAGCCAGGCACCGCGCGCATGTTCGGGGCGGCAGAGCCGGGCGCCGAGCCTGCGCAAGGCATAGAGCGCGGTGACGATGCCGAAGGCGATGGCTCCGGCGATGATGATCTGGAGCCAGTAGGTCTGGAACCAGCCCAGCGTCGAGTGGGTGAGGTCCTGAATCTGCGCCTGCACGTCGGGCGCGGCAGGTTGGGGCGGCGAGGTGGGAGTTCCGGTGGGGGAGGGGGTGCTTGCAGCCATGGGTACTCTTCGTTCTGGTGTGCTACCGGCTGGGTGCCCTTAGAGCATGCTCCCGCCGGTCGGGCGATCCGCCAAAGCGACCTTGCGCGAATGCCGCGCCGGTTGCTGCGCGGACATCCTGCAAGCCGGATCAATGGCTATGCCGATGAATTTGTTCCCGATGGATGTAGCGTAAAACGTTCCGGATCATACCCCGTTCGCCGTTCGCATGGGTGGCGATCGATCGGCAGAACCGATCGCCCTCGGGCACTGGGCGGGTTCTGGCGCGTTTGCCTTGCGGATGCACTCTTCCATCCGCTTTGGGAGCGTTCGCGACGATGGCAGACCCGTTTCCCGAGGATCGCCTCGTCTTCGTGCCCGATGACGTGGACCTCGCACGCTCGCCGCTGGCCGGGCACCTCGATGTCGAGACTTATGTACTGGGTGCGTTCAATCCGGGGCTGACACGGTTGCCTTCCGGCAATCTGCTGATGCTGGTCCGCGTTGCCGAGGCGCTGCGCGAGCCGATCCGGGACGGCCATGTCCACGCCATCCGCTGGGAGGGCGAGGAAGGAACCAAGGGCTGCTATGTGCTCGACGCCTGGCCGCTCGAACAGGCCGACACCGCCGATCCCCGCAAGTTCATGCTGCGCGGCGGCGGCTGGAAGGTCATGGCGCTGACCTCGCTGTCCTGGCTGCTCCCGGTCGAACTCGATCCAGAGGGGCTGGAGGTACTGGCCGTCCACTACGACCGCGCGGTGGCGCCGCGCACCAGCCTGCAATGCTACGGTGTGGAGGACGCGCGGATCAGCAAGGTGGGTGCAGGCTGGCTGATGACGACCTGCTCGGTCAGCCCGGAGCGCCAGTCGACGACGCTCTACGCTTCCGACAACGGGCTGGACTGGCGCTTCGAGGATATGGTGCTCGATCACCAGAACAAGGACATGCTGATCTTCGAGGGGCTGATCGATGGGCACTATTGGGCGCAGACGCGGCCCCTGGGCGACCTCTACTTCGCCTATCCACCCGGCAGTGAATGGTGCGCGGGGCCGTCGATCAACCTCGCCCACTCGCCGGATGCCCGGTTCTGGAAGCCCTGTCACAGGCCCGGCATCCGGCCCCGTTCCGACACGCTTGCCACCGCGCGCATGGGTGGGGGCGCGCCGCCGATCCTCACCGACGAGGGCTGGCTGACGCTCTGGCACGGGGTGGAGCCGAAGGACGTCGTCGGCATCTATCGCACATACTGGTCGCTCCTCGACCGCGACGATCCTTCCCGCCTCCTGCGCTCCGGAGATGGGCCGCTGATCGAGGCGAACCCGGCGCTCACCCACCCGCTGGAGGCGCAGATGTACCTTCACAACGTTGTTTTCACGACCGGAATCGCCGATGCCGGAGACCACTACATTGTCGCCTCGGGGGAGGCCGACCTCGCCTGCCGCATCACCCATGTTCCCAAGCCGCGGTTCCACGCCGCCTGAGCGCGTGCCGCGAATGCGACGAACCGTGCGCGGAACGGCGGAACCGGGGCCTTTTCTCATCGATTAGGCCCTCATTGGTCAGGCACCGCAGGCGTGCTGCGACGAAGAGGGGCGAATGGGCCGTGCCATTTCAGAAGACCGCAACGGAAATGTCCTCGCGATCATCCTCGCGGGCGGGCGGGGAAGCCGTCTTCACGACCTGACCGATCATGAGGCGAAACCGGCGCTGCCGATCGGTCCGCGTGCGCGGCTGATCGATTTCACCCTCGCCAATGTCGTCAATTCCGGCTTCGGCGAGGCGATGGTGCTGACCCAGTATCAGCCCGATACGCTCCATCGCCACCTGCTGGAAAGCTGGCAGGCCGAAGCCGCGCAGCCTGGCATCTCGATCCTCGATGGCGCCGACTATGGTCCTTACGAAGGCACGGCCGCGGCGATTTCCTGCATAGTCGGCGAGATCGATCTTATCGCGCCGCGCCATGTCGTGATTCTGGCCGGAGACCATCTCTACCAGATGGATTACCGGCCTTTCGTGAACCGCCATATCGCCACCGGCGCCGAAGTGACGCTGGGTGTCGTTCACGTTGCGCAGGAGCAGGCGAAGGGGCTGGGTGTGCTAGAAGTCGATGCCGCCTGGCGTATCACCGCCTTCGTGGAGAAGCCTTTCGCCGCGCCGCCCGCGCTTGGCCGGCCGGGCTTCGCGCTCGCTTCCATGGGCATCTACGTCTTCGCATGGCCGCTCTTGCGGGACCTGCTGAAGGAAATCGAGGGCACCGTGGCCGATCTCGATTTCGGCAGGCGCATCGTTCCCGCGCTCGTGTCCTGCGGCACGGCCTTCGCTTATGCCCTGCCCGGACGGCAGGGGCGGGAGCCGTTGTGGCGTGATCTCGGCACGCTCGATGCCTATCACGGCGTGCAGCGGCAATTGCTCGACGGCTCGCTGCCGCTCGATCCTGCCTGGCCGCTCGAACATCCCGTGCTCCATGGCCTGGGAGATCGCCGGGCGATCGGCTTCGGATCGACCTTGCGCAATGTCGTGCTGTTGCCGGGAGCCAGGATCGGGCGGGGGGTGACGATCTGCGATGCGATCGTCCTGGCCGATGCCGTGGTTCCTGACGGCTTCGACCTCGATGCCGAACTGGCCGAGCACGGCACGTGGTGCGCCATCTCTGAAGGCGGCATCCGGGTGATCTCCACGAGAGCGCTCCAGCGGCTGGCTTCGCGGCGGCGGGGGTCCGATCGGTTGTCGGGCAGCGGGTTCAGTGAGCCGGATCGGCAGTCTCGCCGGGCAAGAGCGGCTTCGCCCCCCTCTTTCCTCTGAACCCCTTATTTCCATAAGTCGCGGCGACCTCCCCGCCCGGCCGTGTCGCGCCTGCTCGATCGGTCTTGACAAAGCCCCCCGATCCGACAATTGGTAGCGCTATCACTCAAAGAAACATGGGAGGGGGAATCCGTGGCGAATCCCGAGACTGCATGTCGTTGATGCCTGCCGACTGGACTTCCGGTACATTTCTGGGACGCGCCGACTTCGGCGAAGGCCCCAGCCCGATTCTCGTCGTTCGCGGCGAACTGATCGACATGTCCGCTGTGGCGCCCACTGTTTCGGCGCTGGTCGAGGCTGGCGATTTTTCCGGCACTGGCGGTAAGCCCCTCGGCGCGTTCGATCCGGAAGCGGTGAACCTGCTCAGCCCGGTCGATCTCCAGTGCGTGAAGGCCTGCGGCGTCACCTTTGCCACGTCCGCCATCGAGCGCGTGATCGAGGAACGCGCCCGCGGGGACTGGAGCGCTGCCGCCGCCATCCGCGAGCGTCTGGAATCGCGCATAGGCGGCCAGATTCGCTCGGTCGTGCCCGGCTCCGAAGGCGCTGCTGCGCTCAAGGCCGCGCTGATAGAGGACGGCCTCTGGTCGCAGTATCTCGAAGTCGCCATCGGCCCCGATGCGGAAGTCTTCACCAAGTCACCCGTGCTCTCCACCGTCGGCGTCGGCGCCGAGATCGGCGTGCGTTCGGATTCGAGCTGGAACAATCCCGAGCCGGAGATCGCCCTGCTGGTCGGCAGCGACGGCCAGGCCGTGGGCGCCACGCTCGGCAACGACGTGAACTTGCGCGATTTCGAAGGCCGTTCGGCCCTGCTGCTGGGCAAGGCGAAGGACAACAACGCCTCCTGCTCGCTCGGCCCGCTCGTCCGCATCTTCGACGACAGCTTCACCATCGACGACGTGCGCGTCGCCGAAGTGCGCCTCTCGATCACCGGCGAGGACCAGTTCGTCCTGCGCGGCACCAGCAACATGGCCGAGATCAGCCGCGATCCGCTCGATCTCGTGCGCCAGACGCTGAGCGAACATCAGTATCCCGATGGTTTCGTGCTGTTCCTGGGCACTCTCTTCGCGCCCGTACAGGACCGCGACGAGGAAGGCCGCGGCTTCACCCACAAGGTGGGCGACGTCGTTACCATCGAGAGCGACAAGCTCGGCCAGCTTCGGAACCGTGTCGTCACCTCGCGCGACGCCGCGCCCTGGCGCACCGGCATCACCGCGCTCTACGCCAATCTGCTCTCGCGCGGCCTGCTCAAGGCTTGATGAAGGCCCATCCATGACCAAACATTCCGCCATCTATCCCAGCCTCAAGGGCAAGCGCGTGGTCATCACGGGCGGCGGCACCGGCATCGGTGCGGGCCTTGTCGAGGCTTTCGCCGCGCAGGGCGCCCAGGTCGCTTTCGTGGACATCAATGCTGCCGCCGGCGAGGCGCTTTCCGCCTCGCTGCCTGGCACGCATTTCCGCGTCTGCGACCTTCGCGACCTTGACGCCACCGCCGCGACCCTGGCCGAGCTTTCAGGCCTGCTGGGCGGCGTCGACGTGCTGCTCAACAATGCCGCCAACGACGATCGCCATACGATCGACGATGTGACGCCCGCCTATTGGGACGATCGCATGGCCACCAACCTGCGCCACCAGTTCTTCGTGGCGCAGGCCGTGCTCCCCGGCATGAAGGCGCAAGGCTCGGGCGTGATCCTGAACTTCGGTTCGATCAGCTGGCACCTCGGCCTGCCCGACCTCGTGCTCTACCAGACCGCCAAGGCGGCCATCGAGGGCATGACCCGCGCGATGGCGCGCGATCTGGGTGCGGACAATATCCGCGTCAACACGATCGTTCCGGGCAATGTCGATACCCCGCGCCAGAAGCAGTGGTACACGCCCGAGGGCGAGGCCGAGATCATGGCCGCACAGTGCCTGAAGGCGCGTATCCAGCCTGCCGACGTCGCCGCGCTCTGCCTGTTCCTGGCCTCGGACGACGGCGCCATGTGCACGGGGCACGACTATTTCGTCGATGCCGGGTGGCGCTGAGATGAAGCCGGAATCCGTCCTCTCCATCGGCGCCACGCTGGGCGAGGGGCCGGTCTGGACCGGCGACCGCCTGTGGTTCGTCGATATCAAGGAGCACCGGCTCTACCGCCACGATCCGGCGACGGGCATGCTCGACATGTGGCATGCGCCCGACCAGATCGGCTGGGCGCTGCCGACCGAGCGGGGCGACATGATCGCCGGGGTGAAGACCGGACTGCATCGCTTCAGCCCGGAAACCGGCGCGTTCTCGCTGCTGCACAACCCGGAGCCGACCCGTCCGGACAACCGGCTGAACGATGCGGCAACCGATCCTGCGGGCCGTATCTGGCTCGGCTCGATGCACGACGAGGAAACCGAGGCTTCGGGTGCGCTCTATCGCCTCGACAGGGGGCACTGCATTCACGCCGGTCTGGCCGAGGTGGTCATCACCAATGGCCCCGCGATCAGCGCCGACGGGAGGACGCTGTGGCACACCGACACGCTCGGCAAGACGATCTGGCGCGTCGCCGTCGATGAGGACGGGACGCTCGGCAAGCCCGAACTGTTCGTCACCATCGAGGACGGTGCGGGCTGGCCCGACGGCTGCGTGATCGATGCCGAGGGCTGCCTCTGGACCGGCCTTTTCGGCGGCTGGGGCGTGCGTCGTTACGATCCGGCGGGCAAGCTGATGGAGACCGTGAAATTCCCGGTCGCCAATATCACCAAGATTGCCTTCGGTGGCCCGGACCTGCGCACCGCCTATGCGACGACGGCGCGCAAGGGCCTGTCGGCGGCGGAGCTGGAACAGCAACCACTGGCGGGCAATGTTTTTGCTTTCGATCCGGGTGTTTCCGGCTTGCCGGTGTCCCCCGCAAACAGCTAAGTCCCGGCAACTGATTTCGGGCGCCAAAAATAATATCGCGCATCTCGATGAAGGGGAAAGAGGAATGACTGCGGCGCAGACTGGACCGGCGATCGGTTCGGAAAGCCGGATCAACATGGCGTTCATCGTCGCCATCGTGGCTGTCGCCACGATCGGCGGTTTCATGTTCGGCTACGATTCCGGCGTTATCAACGGCACCCAGAAGGGGCTTGAGGCCGCCTTCGATCTCGGCAAGCTGGGTATCGGCTTCAATGTCGGCGCGATTCTGGTCGGCTCGTCGATCGGCGCTTTCGCCGCCGGTCGCATGGCCGACGTGATCGGTCGCCGCGGCGTGATGATGCTCTCCGCTGTGCTGTTCTTCGTGAGCGCTCTGGTGGCCGGTGCCGCCGGTTCCTCGGCCGTGTTCATCATCGCCCGCATCATCGGCGGCCTCGGCGTGGGCGCGGCCAGCGTGATTTCGCCGGTCTATATCTCGGAAGTGACGCCCGCCGCCATTCGCGGCCGTCTGTCGAGCGTGCAGCAGGTGATGATCATCAGCGGCCTTACCGGCGCCTTCATCGCCAACTTCGTGCTCGCGCGCTATGCTGGCGGTTCCACCGCGCCGCTCTGGCTCGACCTTCCGGCCTGGCGCTGGATGTTCTGGCTCCAGTCTATTCCGGCGGCGATCTACTTCCTGGCGCTGCTCATCATTCCTGAAAGCCCGCGCTACCTCGTGGTCAAAGGCCAGGAACCGCGCGCCCATGCCGTGCTGACCAAGCTGTTCGGCAGCGAAGAGGCCGACCGCAAGGTCGCCGAAATCCGCGCCAGCCTCGCCGCGGACCACCACAAGCCCAAGCTTTCCGACCTGATCGAGAAGACCACCGGCCGCGTGCGTCCGATCGTCTGGGCGGGCATCGGCCTTGCCGTGTTCCAGCAGCTCGTCGGCATCAACGTGGTGTTCTACTACGGCGCTACCTTGTGGGAGGCGGTCGGCTTCTCGGAAGACTATGCGCTGCAGACGAACATCCTTTCTGGCGTGCTCTCGATCGGCGCCTGCCTCGCGACGATCGCGCTGGTGGACCGCATCGGCCGCAAGCCGCTGCTGCTGATCGGTTCGGCGGGCATGGCCGTGACGCTGGCGACCGTCGCCTATGCCTTCTCCACCGCCGTCACCGGCGCCGACGGCGCGGTTTCGCTACCCGGCCACAACGGCGTGATCGCGCTGGTCGCCGCCAATCTCTACGTGATCTTCTTCAATATGAGCTGGGGCCCGATCATGTGGGTCATGCTCGGCGAGATGTTCCCCAACCAGATTCGCGGCTCCGGCCTCGCGGTGGCGGGCTTCGCGCAGTGGATCGCGAATGCGGCGGTCTCGGTGAGCTTCCCGGCACTGGCCGTCAGTCCCGGCCTCGCCGTTACGTACACCGGCTATGCCTTCTTCGCGGCCGTGTCGTTCTTCTTCGTCCGCGCCATGGTCAATGAGACCAAGGGCCGGGAGCTGGAAGAGATGGAAGGCTGAAGCGAGCGCGGGAGGCCTGAGGCCTCCCGCATCGTCAAGCGATACGGAAAACGCCCCTTGCGATCCGTCGAAAGGGGCGTTTTCCGTTCGTAAGCGTTGGATCAGGCGGCGGGACCGGCGTCCGAATCCCGGCGGATCAGCTTGAACTCCGCGACGACGTGCGGATATTCGCCCGCTGATGTTCCGGCATTGCGAGAGCGTATCTCGCCGATCAGCAGGCGCACCGCCCGCCTTGCCATGTCGGTGGTGGGCTGGCGGATCGTCGTGAGTTCGGGCCAGACCGAGATGGCCAGCGCGGTATCGTCGTAGCCGCAGACCGTGAGCTGGCGCGGCACGTCCAGACCGCGTCTGTGCGCCACGGTCACGGCGGCGGCGGCCATGTCGTCGTTGGAGGCGAAGATCGCGGTCGGCGGTGCGGCGAGGTCGAGCAGCTTCGTCGCCGCTTCCAGCCCCGAGCGGTAGGTGAAGTAGCCCTGCGCCACCAGCGCCGGATCGAACGGCAGGTGCAGCGCCGAAAGCGCCTCGCGGTAACCGTCGAGGCGCTCGGCGCTGGCGGTCTGGTTAGGGTGACCAGTTATGAAGCCGATCCGCCGATGGCCGAGCGCTGCGAGGTGATGGGTCATCGTGAAAGCTGCCTCACGGTCGTCGATGCTCACCGATAGCGCCCATTCCGGCGCGCGCCCCGTGGCGACGGCCACGACCGGCACGTCGGCATGGCGCAGCGCTTCCAATACGGCAGGAGAATCGCTGAGCGGCGGCGGCAGGATCACCCCGTCGATGCGGGTGCGCAGCAGCTTCTCCACCGCCTTGGCCTCGCCGCCTTCCTCGTTGCAGGGCTTGACCAGAAGCTGGGCGTTCGCCGTGCTGGTTTCCTCCAGCGCGCCGACCAGGAACTCGCTGAGATAGGCGAAGCTCGGGTTCGAATGGAGCAGGCCGATCCTGATGTCCTCGCCGCCTGCCAGTATCCGCGCGGCATTGCTGGGCGTGTAGTTCAATTCCGCGATGGCGGCTTCCACCTTGCGGCGGGTCTCCTCGCGGACATTGGCGCCTTTGTTGATGACGCGGCTGACCGTCATCGGCGAGACACCGGCCAGACGCGCAACGTCGTCGATCTTGGCGCTGGCGCGCTGCTTGCGCGGAACTCTGGTCTGGCTGCTCATCTGGTTTCCCGGTGAAGTCCCGGCACCCACCAAGGGCGCCGGGAAATGTTCGCTAACACCACAAGTCGCATTGATAGCGCAACCACCGCCGCGCTATTCTGGCGCCGGTCAGTGAGGATGCCCCGGCGCGAGCGGGAAGTCCTGAGCCTTGTACCAGGCCAGATCGTGCTCCGGTTCGGCCACGCCTGCGGGCAAAGGCAGTCCGTTGACCGACATCCAGTAGGCCAGGCTGGCATCGCGCCACCACTTGGCCTCGTTGTGCTGGATCTGGAGGTAACTGGCGGTCTTCTGCCAGCGTTCGGCATCGACGAGGCCTTTCACGCCCTGCCATTCGGACTGCATCTGCGCGACCGTGGCGACACCGCGATCGTAATGTGCGACCATCTCCTGCCACAGTGTCTGGCCGGATTTCATCTTCCAGTCCCACGGCAGGTGATGGAACCACAGCAGTTCGCTTTCCGGCGTCGTGCGCGGATCGGCCAGCATCTTCGCGACGGCCGGTTCGTACTGGGCGACGGCGTTGCTGCCGCTCTTCGTACGGTCGAAGCCGATACCGTTTTTGTCCGCCTTGTGGTAGTAGACCGGGTTCCATTCCGGACGGGCGAGATCGCTGATCCACGGGCCGGGACCGTAATGGTGGCCGGTGCCCATGAGATGGGCGAGGCCGAACGGCCCGGTGTAATCGACGACCGCCTCGCGCGAGGCCATCATCATCTTCACCGCGGTATCGACCACGCGCGGGTCGTTGCCGAAGGTCTGCTGCGCCCATTCGCGGGCGATGGCATCGGCGGAAAGCGTCGGGTCCCAGGCGAGGCGGCCGAAGGCGTACCAGTTGGCCTGGTTGAACGTCGAACCCGACCAGTCGCGGTCGCGCCCGACATTGGCGACACCGGCAATGCCGCTGAGCTTGTGCCCGTAGAGTGAACCGTCGACGACTTTGGCCACGGTCGATCCCTTGCCTTTGGCACGAGTGTCGGCCTCCAGCACTTCCTCGAACAGCGGGCCGAGATAGGCGAGGTGGGTCGCGAAGCCCAAGTATTCCTTGGTGATCTGGAATTCCAGCATCATCGGCGTCTTCGGCATGGCGCCGAACAGCGGATGGAACGGCTCGCGCGGCTGGAAGTCGATGGCGCCGTTCTTCACTTGCACCAGCACGTTGTCGGCGAACTTGCCGTCGAGCGGCTTGAACTCGGTATAGGCCTGCTTGGCGCGGTCGTCCGGGTCGGTCTCGGCATAGACGAAGGCGCGCCACATGACGATGCCGCCGTGCGGCGCGACGGCGGCGGCGAGCATGTTGGCGCCTTCCGCATGGCTGCGGTGATAGTCACGCGGGCCGGGCTGGCCTTCGCTGTTGGCCTTGACCAGGAATCCGCCGAAATCGGGAATCTCGGCATAGATTTCGTCCGCCTTGGCCTTCCACCAGGCCTGCACTTCGGGGTCGAGCGGATCGGCGCTCTTGAGGTGGCCGACCTCGATCGGCGCGGAGAAACGGGCCGAGAGATAGACCTTGATGCCCCAGGGGCGGAACACCTCGGCAAGGGCCTTGGCCTTGGCGATATAGGGCGCGGTCAGGCTTTCGGGCTTGGCGTTGACGTTGTTCAGGACGATCCCGTTGATGCCGAGCGCCGCATTGGCGCGGGCGTAGTCGGTATAGCGCGGGTCCTTGAAGTCCGGCAGGGTCCACCAGTCCCACAGCGACTGGCCCGCGTAGCCGCGCTCCACCGAGCCGTCGAGGTTGTCCCAGTGGTTGAGTACGCGCAGCCCGATCTTCGGGGCGGACTGAAGATCGATTGCGGCTAGATCGGCGCCGGTCTTTTGGGCGCGGATCAGCGCGAAGGCGCCGTAGAGCACGGCGCGGTCGGTCTTGCCGGTGACGATCAGCACCTTGCGGCCATCGAGCGTGGCGCTGCGGATCAGGTAGCCTTCCTCGCCCAGCGATGCCGCGGGCAGGCGCAGTGCGGAAAGCGCCGGGTCGCCCGCCTTGGCCAGAACCACCGGGAGCGGCGAGGCGGCCAGGTCGCGGCGCAGTTCACCGGCGGCGCGATCCAGCGTTTCCGACTGGCCGATTACGCGGATTTCGGTGGCGGCAGGGCTGCTCGCAGCGGGCAGCCAGAGGTCGTAGCCATCGTTTGCAAGGGCCGGTGCGGTCGCGAAGCCCAGTGCCGTCACGCATACGCCGATCGTCAGAAGCCGCTTCTTCATCATCCTCCCCTGTGTCCCATATCACGGCCCGGTGGCCGAACGTATTTAGCGCGTCGATGCCATTGACAAGCCCGTTTGTTGTCGCGCATGATACCGCTAACACACAAAGTTCCGGGCAGGCAACATACTTTGCCGCCCGTTTGGGAAATGGGCCGAACAGCGGCTGGGGATGCAGGGGAGGAAGATGATTTTTCCGGTTTGTCTGTCGCTTGTGGGATCGCGCCTTATTCCTGCGGCGGTGTGCGCATGATCGCCGCCCCCGTGAAGCGCCGCGAACTGCTGCGTTGGGGTGCGGGTGCCTCGATGCTGGCCTTCCTGCCGGTCTCCGCGCGCGCCGCGACGCCGATCTACAAGGACCCCAAGGTTCCCGTCGATCTGCGCGTCAAGGACCTGATGGCGCGCATGACGCTGGACGAGAAGGTGGCCCAGCTCGTCACCCTGTCCACCCGCAAGCGCGAGATCATGGACGAATCGCGCGCTTTCGATCCGATGCGCGCCAGCAAGGCCCATCCCGACGGCATCGGCCAGATCGCGCGCCCCTCCGACCGGGGCGGTGCAGCCACGGCCAACAACACCGGCACCGAAGTGACCGGCCGCTGGCGTAAGCCCGCCGATACCATCGCTTTCGTCAATGCCACGCAGAAGTGGGCGCGCGAGCAGACCCGCCTCGGCATTCCGGTGCTGTTCCATGAGGAATCGCTTCACGGCTACATGGCGCCCGAGGCGACCAGCTTCCCGCAGGCTATTGCCATGGCGGGCACGTTCGACACCGATCTGGTGGAGCGGGTCCAGTCGGTGATCGGCCGTGAGGTGCGCGCGCACGGCTCTACCCTGGCGCTTTCGCCGGTCGTCGATATCGCCCGCGATCCGCGCTGGGGCCGTATCGAGGAAACCTTCGGGGAAGACCCCTATCTCTGCGGGGAAATGGGCGTCGCCGCCGTACGCGGCCTGCAAGGGCCGGGCAAGGAACTGGCCGAGGGCAAGGTCTTCGCCACGCTCAAGCACATGACCGGCCACGGCCAGCCCGAGGCAGGCAACAACGTCGCCCCGGCCCCGCTCGGCAAGCGCGAGCTTTACGACAGCTTCTTCCCGTCCTTCCGCGAAGTGGTGCGTCGTACCGGCATCGCCGCGGTCATGCCCTCCTACAACGAGATCGACGGCATCCCCAGCCACGCCAACCGCTGGCTGCTGAACGACGTGCTGCGCGGCGAATGGGGCTTCGATGGCGCCGTGGTCAGCGACTATGCGGCGATCGGCGAACTGGCGAGCTTCCACCACCTCGCCAGCGATATCGAGGGCGCGGCGCGCCTTGCCCTCCACGCAGGCGTCGATTGCGACTTGCCCGACGGTGAGGCCTATCGCACTTTGGCCGATCAGGTCCGCAAGGGGCTGGTGCCGCTTGCCGCCGTCGATGCCGCCTGCCGCCACATGCTGACGCTGAAGTTCCGCGCGGGCATGTTCGAGGCAGGGCCGGTCGATCCCAGGGCCTCCGCAAAGCTCACCGCCAATGCCGAAGCCCGCGCGCTGGCGCTGGAAGCGGCGCGCAAGTCGATCTGCCTGCTCAAGAACGGCGGAATTCTACCGCTGACGGCGGGTGCGCAGAAGCGCATCGCGGTGATTGGCCCGAACGCCAATGTCACCCGTTTGGGTGGCTATTCCTCCGAGCCGCGTTCCAGCGTGAACCTCGTCGAAGGCATCAAGGCGCGCGTGGCGGGCAAGGCCGAAGTCGTCTTTGCGCAGGGCGTGTTCATTACGCAGAGCGAGGACCGCTCGGCAAACGAGGTCCTGCTGGCCGATCCGGCGAAGAACCGCGCGCTGATCGCCGAGGCGGTTGAGGTCGCCAAGGGCAGCGACGTGATCGTGCTCGCCATTGGCGATACCGAGCAGACCAGTCGCGAAGGCTATGCGAAGAACCACCTTGGCGACCGCACCGACCTCGACCTCGTGGGCGAGCAGAACGAACTGTTCGCCGCGCTCAAGGCCACCGGCAAGCCGGTGATCGTCGTCGCGCTCAACGGCCGCCCGCCTTCGTGGCCGACCGTGGCCGGTGAGGCCGATGCGATCCTCGAATGCTGGTATCTCGGGCAGGAAGGCGGCACTGCCATGGCAGAGGCACTGTTCGGAGACGTCAATCCCGGCGCCAAGCTGCCCGTCACCGTGGTCAAGGACGTCGGGCAGGTGCCCTTCTTCTACAACCACAAGCCTTCGGCCAAGCGCGGCTATCTCTTCGCCGAGACCGCACCGCTCTATCCCTTCGGTTTCGGCCTCAGCTACACCACCTTCACCGTGGGCGCGCCGAGCCTATCGGCGGCGCGCATCGGCACGGCGGGCAATGTCACCGTATCGGTGGACGTGACCAATACCGGCCAGCGCGTGGGCGACGAGGTCGTGCAGCTCTATGTCCACGACCAGGCCGCCAGCGTCACCCGCCCGGTCATGGAACTGCGCGGCTTCCGCCGCGTCACGCTCAAGCCCGGCGAGACGCGCAGGATCGAATTCACCCTCGGTCCCGACGACTTCAGCCTCTGGAACGAGGACATGCGCGAAGTCGTCGAACCCGGCCTGTTCGATATTCTGGTCGGCGCCAGCAGCGCCGATCTCAAGACCACCACTCTCGAAATCGCCTGAGGATTCCCGCAATGCCCAAGATCGTCGATGCCAAAGTCATCATCACTTCGCCGGGACGCAATTTCGTCACGCTCAAGATCACGTGCGACGACGGCACCACCGGCGTTGGCGACGCGACCCTCAACGGCCGCGAACTTTCGGTCGCCAGCTATCTGACCGACCATGTGATCCCCTGCCTGATCGGCCGCGATGCGCACCGCATCGAGGACGTCTGGCAGTATCTCTACAAGGGCGCCTACTGGCGCCGCGGCCCGGTGACGATGACCGCCATCGCCGCCGTCGACATGGCGCTCTGGGACATCAAGGGCAAGATCGCGGGCCTGCCGGTCTACCAGCTGCTCGGCGGTGCGAGCCGTGAAGGCGTGATGGTCTACGGCCACGCCAACGGCACGACTATCGAGGACACCGTCAACGTCGCGCTCGAGTATCAGGCGCAAGGCTACAAGGCGATCCGCATCCAGTGCGGCGTGCCCGGCATGGCCTCGACTTACGGCGTCTCCAAGGACAAGTACTTCTACGAGCCCGCCGACGCTGACCTGCCCACCGAGAACGTCTGGAACACCGCGAAGTACCTGCGCGTGGTGCCCGAACTGTTCAAGGCCGCGCGCGAGGCGCTGGGCTGGGATGTCCATCTGCTGCATGACATCCACCACCGCCTGACTCCCATCGAGGCAGGCCGTCTTGGCAAGGACCTGGAGCCCTATCGCCCGTTCTGGCTGGAAGACGCGACCCCTGCCGAGAACCAGGAGGCGTTCAGGCTGATCCGCCAGCACACCACCGCGCCGCTGGCCGTGGGCGAGATCTTCAACTCGATCTGGGACTGCAAGGACCTGATCCAGAACCAGCTGATCGACTATATCCGCGCTACCGTGGTCCACGCGGGCGGCATCACCCATCTGCGCCGCATTGCCGCGCTGGCCGATCTCTACCAGATCCGCACCGGCTGCCACGGCGCCACCGACCTCTCGCCGGTCTGTATGGCCGCCGCGCTGCACTTCGACCTTTCGGTGCCGAACTTCGGCGTGCAGGAATATATGCGCCACACGCCGGAGACGGACGCGGTCTTCCCCCATGCCTATACTTTCGAGAACGGCATGATGCATCCCGGCGACGCACCGGGTCTGGGCGTGGACATCGATGAGGAACTGGCCGCCGGTTACGAATATAGCCGCGCCTTCCTGCCGGTGAACCGCCTCGAAGACGGCACGATGTACAACTGGTGAGCGTGGTGCACGGCGTGACGCCTTCCATGGAAACCGCGACCGGTCCGGGGAAACCCTCGGGCCGGATTCGCTGGATCGTCTGCGCGCTGCTCTTTGCGGCGGTGGTGCTGAGCTATGTGGACAGGCTGGTCCTGCCCACGCTCAAGCCCGAGCTTCAGGCGCGCTACGGCTGGAGCGAGAGCGGCTATGCCGACCTCGCGATCTGGTTCCAGGCGGGCTACGGCATTGCCTATGTCTTCTTCGGCCGCCTGATCGACCGGATCGGCGCGCGGGCGGGCTATGCGCTGGCGGTGACGCTCTGGACCGTCGGCCATATGGCGCATGCGCTGTTCACCTCCACCAGCGGCATGCTGCTCGCCCGCATTCCGCTGGCCATCGGTGAGGCGGGGACTTTCCCCGCCGCCATCGCCGCCACCAACGAATGGTTCCCCAAGCGCGAGCGCGCCTTTGCCATCGGTATCTTCAACGCCGGCTCCAACGTCGGCGCGATCCTGACGCCGCTGGTGGTGCCGGTGATCGCGCTGACGCTCGGCTGGCGCTGGGCCTTCATCCTCACCGGCCTGCTCACGGTCCTGTGGCTGGCGGCGTGGCTCGGCTTCTACCGCCGCCCGCGCGAAAAGAAGAGCCTCAGCGCCGAGGAACTGGCCTGGATCGAGGCCGATCCGGTGGAGAAGCCGCGCCCGGTCAAGTGGCGCGTGCTGTTCGGCTATCGCCAGACCTGGGCCTATATGCTGGGCCGCTTCCTGATCGATCCGGTCTGGTGGACCTTCCTGTTCTGGCTGCCGGACTTCTTCAACAAGCAGTTCGGCGTGAAGATGCTGGACTTCGGCCCGCCGCTGATCGCGGTCTACCTGCTGGCCGATGTTGGCTCGGTGCTGGGCGGCTGGGCTTCCTCGCGCTTCATCGGCCGGGGCTGGAGCGTCAACCGCTCGCGCAAGACGGCGATGTTCCTCGCCGCGCTCTGCGCCGTGCCGATCGCCATGGCGCCGCATGCGCCGGGCCTCTGGACGGCCGTGGCGCTGGTCGGCCTTGCCTGCGCCGGGCATCAGGGCTTCTCCGCCAATCTCTACGCCCTGCCGGGTGACACCATGCCGCGCTGGATGACCGGCTCGGTCGTCGGCCTCGGCGGGCTCGCGGGCGCGGTCGGCGGGATGCTCATGGCCAAGTTTGCAGGGGCGATCCTCGAAAGCGTGGGCAGCTACGGGCCGATCTTCGTGGTCGCCTCCTGCGCCTATCTCGTGGCGCTCGCCGTCATTCACCTTATCCTTCCCCGTTACCAGATCGCCGATCCGGACGCTGAGAAAGTCACAGCATGACCCGTCCTCTCACACTCCATCCCGACCGCCTGTTCCCCGCCGATCCGGGCACCCGCGCCATCGCTCGCGCCCTCTATGAGCGGGTGAAGGACCTGCCGATCGTCAGCCCCCACGGGCACACCGATCCGGCCTGGTTCGCCTATGACGAGCCGTTCCCCAACCCCGCCTCGCTGCTGATCGTGCCGGACCACTACGTGTTCCGCATGCTCTATTCGCAGGGCGTGCCGCTGGAATCGCTGGGCGTGCCGAGCGTCGACGGCAGCCCGGTGGAGCAGGACCCGCGCAAGATCTGGAACCTCTTCGCACAGCACTACCACCTGTTTCGCGGTACGCCTTCGCGCATGTGGCTGGACTGGGTCTTTGCCGAAGTCTTCGGCCTCGATGTGCTGCTGGATGAGACCACGGCGGACCAATACTACGAAGTGATCGACGCCGCGCTCAAGACCCCGGCCTTCCGTCCCCGCGCCCTGTTCGAGCGCTTCGGCATCGAGGCGATCGCCACTACCGAAGGCCCGCTTGACCCGCTCGTCCATCACCGCGCGATCCGGGAAAGCGGCTGGAGCGGCCGCGTCGTCACCGCCTATCGCCCCGACCCGGTGGTCGATCCCGAAACGCCGGGCTTCGCCGCGAAGGTCGCCAAGTTCGGCGAGATGGCTGGCGAGGATGTCTCGACTTACGCGGGCTATCTGGCGGCGCACCGTTTCCACCGCGCCCGTTTCCGCGAGGCCGGGGCCACTTCGACCGATCACGGCCATCCCAGCTCGCTGACCGCCGATCTTTCGCCGGAGGATTGCGAGGCGCTCTACCAGCGGGTGCTGGCGGGAGTGGGTGAGGGAGGCGCGGGCAAGGAAGATGCCGAACTGTTCCGCGCCCAGATCCTGACCGAAATGGCGGGGATGAGCGTGGAGGATGGCATGGTCATGCAGCTCCACCCAGCGGTCCACCGCAGCCATAACCAGGCCGTGCTCGATCGCTTCGGTCGCGACAAGGGCGGCGACATTCCGATGGCGGGTGAGTTCGTGCAGGCCCTGAAGCCGCTGCTCGACCGCTACGGCAACGACCCGCGCCTGACCCTGATCCTCTTCACGCTGGACGAGGACGTCTATTCGCGCGAACTGGCGCCGCTGGCCGGGCACTATCCCTCGCTGCGGCTCGGCCCGCCCTGGTGGTTCCACGATTCCCCGGAAGGCATGCGCCGCTTCCGCGAACGCGCGACCGAGACCGGCGGCTTCTACAACACCGTGGGCTTCAACGACGATACCCGCGCCTTCCTCTCGATCCCGGCGCGCCACGATGTGGCCCGCCGCATGGACTGCGCCTGGCTGGCGCAGCTCGTGGCCGAACATCGGCTGCTCGAGGACGAGGCACACGAAGTGGCGCGCGCGCTTGCCTACGATCTGGTCAAGGCGGCGTACAAGCTGTGAGGCTTTCGAACGAGACCCTCGGCCAGGTTCCGGCTGCCGTCGCTCGCCCCGCCTATGACCGCGCGGCGGTCAAGGCGGGCGTCGTCCACCTCGGCATTGGCGCCTTCCACCGCGCGCATCAGGCCGCCGTTTTCGAGGCGGCGCTGGCCTCGGGCGACTTGCGCTGGGGCGTGGTCGGCGTCTCGCTGCGCTCGGCCTCGGTGCAGGATCAGATGAACCCGCAGGACGGGCTTTACACTCTGCTGGTGCGCGAGGGCGAAAAGCAGACGCCGCAGATCATGGGCGTGGTGCAGCGGGTGCTGGTCGCCCCGGAAGACCCGGAAGCGGTGATCGCCGCGCTGGCCTCCTCCGATACGCACCTCGTCACCCTGACCGTCACCGAGAAGGGCTATTGCCTCGATCGCAAGACCGGCAGGCTCATGGCCGAGGATGCGGACGTCGCCGCCGATCTCGCCGGGCTGGAGCGTCCGCGCACGGCGGCAGGCTTCCTCGTCGCCGCGCTCGCGCGTCGGCGCGCCGAGGGGCTGGCACCGCTCTCGATCCTCTCCTGCGATAACCTGCCGCACAATGGCGCGCTGCTGAAAGGTGCCGTGCTCGCGATGGCCGAGGCGCACGATCCCGCGCTGGCCGCCTGGGTCGCGGAAAACTGCACGTTCCCTGCCACGATGATCGACCGCATCGTCCCCGCCACTACTGACGAGGACATTGCCGGTCTCGCCGCGCTGATCGCTGTCGAGGACCGGGCGATGGTCAAGGCCGAACCCTTCTTGCAATGGGTGATCGAAGACAGCTTCGCGGGCGAGCGACCTGAGTTCACAAGCTTCGGCGTGCAGCTCACCGATGCCGTCGCCCCGTGGGAGGAAGCCAAGCTGCGCCTGCTCAACGGTGCCCATTCGGCCATCGCCTATCTTGGCGGTCTGGCTGGAGACCTATTCGTGCACGAGTTCGTCGGTACCGCGCAGGGCCTGCTCTTCGTCGAGCGGCTATGGGACGAAGTCGCGCCCACGCTCGATCCGCCTGCCGGGCTGGATATCCCCGCCTATCGCCGCGAGCTGATGGCGCGCTTCGCCAACAGCGCGCTCCAGCACCGCACCCGCCAGATCGCCATGGACGGTTCGCAGAAGCTGCCGCAGCGCCTGCTTGCCCCGCTGGACGCGGTGTGCGGGCAGGGCGGTTCCTTCGCCGCCCTCGCGCTCGCCGTTGCGGCATGGGTGCGCTGGCAGGCGGGGACTACCGACGCGGGCGAGACCTTCACCGTCGACGATCCCGCTGCCGCCGCGCTGGCGGATGCCCTGCGCGGTGCCGAAAGCCCGCGAGCGCGCGTGGTCGCTGCGCTGGGCGTCCTTGGCTTCACCCCCGATACTTCCGTGCTCGACGCCGTGACCGCGCATCTGAGCCATCTCGAAGAGTCCGGCGCCCGCGCCGCGATCGCAGCCTTCCTGGGAGAGAACGCATGACCTTCCGCACTGCCCTCATGGCAGTCTCGGCCCTTTCCGCCAGCCTGTGCCTTGCCGCTCCCGCGCTTGCCGACACTCCGCGTCTGGAGGCCAAAGGCGATACCCAGCAGCTGATCGTCAATGGCAAGCCGATGCTGATGATCGCGGGTGAACTGAGCAATTCCGCCTCCTCCAGCGCGACCTACATGGAGCCGCACTGGAAGCGGTTGAAGGACATGAACCTCAACACCGTGCTGACGCCGGTGTCGTGGGAACTCATCGAGCCGGTCGAAGGCACCTTCGACTGGTCCTCGGTGGATTCGCAGCTCAAGGCGGCACGGGCGAACGATCTCAAGCTGGTGATCCTGTGGTTCGGCGCCTGGAAGAACTCCATGTCCACTTACGTGCCCGCCTGGGTGAAGCGCGACCAGCAGCGCTTCCCGCGCGCGGCGCTGCCCAATGGGCAGGGCGTGGAAATCCTTTCCACTTTCGGCACCGAGACGCTCAAGGCCGATGAACGCGCCTATGCCGCGCTTCTGGCGCACCTGAAGGCGGTGGATTCGAAGGACAACACCGTCGTCATGGTGCAGGTGGAGAACGAGATCGGCATGTTGCCGGTCGCGCGCGACTACAGCGCCGCCGCCAATGCCGCCTATCGGGAGCCGGTTCCGACCGAACTGGTGAACTACCTCGTCGCTCACAAGGACTCGCTGGTTCCGGGCATGCGTAGGATGTGGCTCGATCGCGGCGCGCGGACCAGCGGTTCGTGGGAGGACCTGTTCGGCGGCGGCGATGCCTCGGCGGAAGTCTTTGCCGCCTGGCACTACGCCCGCTTTGCCGACCAGCTCGCCGCAGCGGGCAAGGCGGCCTATCCGCTGCCGATGTATGTCAACGTGGCGCTCAACCGTCCGGGCCGCATTCCCGGCGAATACCCCAGCGGCGGCCCGCTGCCGCACCTGCTCGACGTCTGGAAGGCAGGCGGCCCGCACCTCGATTTCCTGGCGCCCGATATCTACTTCCCGAACTTCGTGGACATCGTAAACGGCTACAAGCGGCCGGACAACGTGCTGTTCATTCCCGAGGCGCACAACGCGAACAACCCGACCGCGCCTGCCAATGCCTTCTACGCCATCGGCCAGCTCGACGCGATCGGCTTCGGTCCGTTCTCGATCGACTCGGTGGACGCGGACCCTGGCGCGCTCAAGGATGCCTACGGCGTGCTCCAGCAGCTCAGGCCCTATATCCTCGACGCGCAGGGTACGGACCGCATGGCCGGTTTCAAGCCGCGCCAGCTCTATGACGAAACGCTAGTCTACGAGCCGGAAGTGCGCGAGATCGGTCCCTACCGCTTCACCATCGCCTATGCCGATATCCAGAAGCCGGTAGCCAATCCCGGCGCCGATGCTTCGCAGCCTGGCACGACGGCGGCGATCGCGGCGGCGGGCGGGATGATTATCCAGATTGGTCCGGAGGAGTATCTCATTACCGGGCAGGGGATCACCGTTACCTTCAAGCCGAAGGCGGATGCAGCCGCCTTGGCCGGGATCGATTCGGCGTTCGAGGGCAAATTCGACCAAAGCGGCAAGTGGGTGCCCGGCAGGTTGCTCAATGGGGACCAGACTCACCAGGGCCGCCATATCCGTCTCGAAGCCGGAAAATGGCAGATTCAGCGGGTAAAGCTCTATGGGTACAGATAAAAGGTACCGCTAACATAACGGTTGACGTGCACCTTATCGGGGCATATGTACGTATCAATGATAGCGCTATCAGCAGTAGCGCAAGCCGTGATCCACCATGAGGTGGACGCAAAGTTACATGGGAGGGGATATCCAATGCGATCCAACCTTATTTCCGTTCGTGCCGTTCTCCTGAGTGCCGCCGCGCTCCAGGGCTTCGTCGTTCCCGCCGCTTATGCGCAGGAGGCCACGCCTGCACCGTCCGGTACGGAGCAGGCCGCGGCCGACGCAGCCGCACCCGCGCCGCAGGACGAGCCGACGACCGAGGACATCATCGTCACCGGCATCCGCGCCTCGCTGGCCAGCGCGACCAACGCCAAGCGCGACGCCGTGACCTTCGGCGACTCCATCTTCGCCGAGGATATCGGCAAGCTGCCTGCCACCAACCTGGCCGAAACGCTGAACCGCATGCCCGGCGTGCGCCTCAACCGCGACATCAACGGCGAAGGCACCCAGGTCGCCATCCGCGGCCTCGGCCCCAGCTTCACCCGCGTTCTGCTCAACGGCTCGCAGCTTCAGGTGGCGTCGGACGGCGGCACCAACGGCGGCAGCGCCAACCGCGAAGTCGATCTCGACTTCTTCCCTTCGGAACTCTTCACCCGTCTCGACCTTGCCAAGAGTCCGACCGCTTCGACGCTCGAAGGCGGTATCGCCGGTACGGTCAACTTGCGTAACGCCCGTCCCTTCGACAAGGAAGGCACGCATATCACGGCCGTGGCGCAGGGCCAGTACACCGACAGCAACGGCAAGGTCAGCCCGCGCGGCGCGCTCGTCGCCAGCCACACGACCGATACCTTCGGTATCCTCGTCGGCGTGGCCGGGGTGAAGACCAAGACCCGTGTCGACGGTTTCGAGACCGTGGGCTGGGGCGACGGCAACTTGTCCTGCGGCACCGGCTGCACCGATGCGGGCAACAACAACTGGAACTGGGCCTCGGTGGTTCCGGCCAATGCCGGCCACGGCCTCGTCGCTGGTCAGCCGGTCGATGTCGTCGCGACTTCGGGCCTGACGCGCAGCCAGCTCAGCACCGCGCTGCTGCCGCGCCTTGGCCGCAACAGCCTGACCAGCGGCGACCGCTCGCGCATTTCGGCACTGGCCTCGCTCGAATGGCGGCCCAGCGACGAGCTGCACTTCGCCCTCGACGGCATCTGGGCCAAGTCCAAGCGTGACTACAACAAGGTCAACATGAACTGGCAGGTCCGCAACTCGGGTCCCGGTACCGGCGCCCAGGCGACCGGCGGCATGGTTCCGATCGACCTTACCGTCGATGACAACGGCGTCGTCACCAGCGGCACGTTCGCGAACTCGTCGTTCTTCCTCGAAGCCAGCCAGTTCAAGCAGACCACCAAGTTCTGGAACATCAACCCGAGCGTGACCTGGCAGCCTTCCGACACCGTGAAGGTCGAGGCGAGCGCCAACTGGTCGAAGAGCAAGTTCTTCCGCGAGCAGCCGACTTTCGCGTTCCAGACCGCGCCGAACTCGGGCGTCGATGTCTATTACGACAACACCGGCGCTTCGAACCAGCCGCTCATCACCACGAACATCGATCTCAACGACCCGAACCTCGGCTGGCAGTGGTATCGTCAGAACGTGGCGCTGGTCCGTCGCAGCACCGAAACCAAGGGCGCGCATCTCGACACCACGATCGGTGACGATCAGTTCAGCATCAAGGTGGGCGGCGCTTACGACCGCGCCCAGCGCTCGATCCGCGCCTATGACAACAGCCCGGCCTATCAGCTGTCGGTCTGCGGCACCGGCTGCACCGGCGCCACCGGCTCGGTTCCGACGACGGCGATCGCGCAGTACTTGAAGCAGTTCCCGGTCAGCAACTTCGGCCATCTTGCCAGCGGCAGCGTCGGCTACAACGCTTTCGTGGTGCCTGACTTCGATGCGCTGAAGGCCGCCACCAACTACGCCAGCTACCGCGACAACGCGCCGGAAGCACGCGGCGCGGTGACCGGCGGCGCGACCGGCGACATGGACGAGACGGTCTGGGGCGCCTATTTCGAACTGAACGGCGTCACCCAGCTGTTCGGTCGGGACCTGCACATGAATGCGGGCATGCGCTATGCCCACACCCGCCAGGTCGTGATCGGCCCAAGCCAGGTCGGCACCACGATCGTCGATATTACCGCCAAGTCGAACTACGACAACTTCCTGCCCTCGATCAACCTGACCTACGACCTGCTGGACAACGTCAAGCTGCGCGCTTCGGCTTCGCGGACCATGACCCGTCCGGACGCGGGCCAGATCCTGCCGGGCATCACCTTCTCCGACCCCTCGGCGCTGGTGGCGACCGCGGGCAATCCGGACCTGACCCCCTACACCTCGGACAACTACGATATCGGCGGTGAAATCTACACCGGCGGCATCGGTTATGTCGGTCTCTCGGCCTTCGTGAAGAACATCCAGGGCTTCACCGAAACGCAGGTGACCAGCGCCAGCTTCGGTTCGCTGAACATTCCGTTCGACAGCCTGCTTTCGACCCAGCAGGACGCCCTGCGCAACCGCGCTGCGGCTTCCGGCGTCGCGATCAGCGACCTGCCGATCACGGTGAACCGCCCGGTCAACCTGTCCGACCTCAAGATCAAGGGCATCGAGGCAACCTGGGTTCAGCCGCTCGACTTCCTCGTCAAGGGCCTCGGCTTCTCGGCCAACGGCACCTATCTGGACCAGTCGTCGTCTTCGGGCCTCGTCGCCACCGGCGTCTCGAAGTACTCGTACAACCTCCAGGGCTTCTACGAGAACCATGGTCTGTCGGTCAGCCTGAACTACGTCTGGAACGACAAGTCGATTGCAGTGAACGGTCCGCAGAACAACATTCCGGGTGCGGCGCTGCGCTCCGACTCGCGCGGCCAGCTCGACCTTTCGGCCGGTTACCAGCTGCCTTTC
Organism: Novosphingobium sp. BL-S-20; assembly: GCF_055521635.1. Taxonomy (NCBI): domain Bacteria; kingdom Pseudomonadati; phylum Pseudomonadota; class Alphaproteobacteria; order Sphingomonadales; family Sphingomonadaceae; genus Novosphingobium; species Novosphingobium sp. BL-S-20. Next base: position 752,572 of record NZ_CM145493.1, read on the forward strand.
CTCGACAATGGCGTGCGCCTGACGCTCGATGTGCTGAACATCACCAACGAGCCGATCCGCACCACCTTCGAATATTCGAATGCGGCCTATTCGGTCTACTATCCGGGCCGTCAGGTGCTGGTGGGCCTGCGCGCCAACTTCTGATTGTTCTTGCAGGGAACTCCTCCTCCCTGAAAACTGCGAGCCGGCGGCCCACGGTCGCCGGCTCATTTCTTTTGAGGGTCATGCGATGCCGCCGAAATTTCGTCCTCTTGCCCTGACTGCCGCGCTGCTGGCGAGCGGATGGGCTGCGCCGTCCTGGGCAGCGGCCTGCCGATGGGTTGCCGCCTGGGGTTCTTCGCAAATGGAGCCGGGCGCCGACAATGCGCTGCCTGCCGAGGCTTTGCGCGACGTGACGCTGCGGCAGATCGTGCGCCCCTCGATCGGCGGCAGCGGGCTGCGGGTGCGTTTTTCCAACGCTTTCGGCCAGACGCCACTGGTGATCGAGGCGGCGACGCTGGCCCGTGCGCTGCAGCCGGACAAGGCCGCAGTGGATGCCGCGTCGATCACCCGCCTGCGCTTTTCCGGCAAGGCCCGCGTGGTGATCCCGCCCGGTGCCGACTGGCTGTCCGATCCCGTCGATCTGCCGGTGAAGGCTTTCGAGGACCTTGCCGTCTCGATCCATCTCCAGGCCGTGCCGCAGCGGCAGACCTCGCATCCCGGATCGCGCGCGACGTCCTACTGGCTGGCGGGCGATCACATCGCCGACAGCGAACTGGCCTCGGCCAAGCCTGTCGATCACTGGTACATGCTCTCCGGTATCGAGGCGCGGGCTTGCGGGGCCGGAGCCGTCGTGGCCTTGGGCGATTCCATCACCGACGGGCGGGGCACGACCACCAACGGCAACGACCGCTGGACCGACGTTCTCGCGCGTCGTCTCGGCGGCAAGCGGGCCGTCATCAACCAGGGGATCGGCGGCAACCGGGTTCTGCTGGACGGTCTCGGCCCCAATGCCTTGGCCCGGCTCGACCGCGACGTGCTGGCGCTGCCCGGTGTCACTCACCTGATCGTGCTCGAAGGGATCAACGACCTCGGCAACCTGACGCGCCTCAAGCCGGTGAGCGCTGAGGAACACGCGGCCATGGTCGAGCAGATCACCGGCGCCTATGCCCAGATCGTCGCCCGCGCTCACGCGCACGGCATCAAGGTCTACGGCGCGACGATCCTGCCCGACATGGGCACCGAATACTACCACCCCGATGCGGCGAACGAGGCGGACCGGCAGGCGGTCAATGCCTGGATACGCAAGCCCGGAAACTTCGATGGGGTGATCGACTTCGACAAGGTCATGCGCGACCCTGCGCGGCCGGACCGGCTGAACCCGGCCTACGACGTGGGCGATGCGCTGCATCCCAATCCGGCCGGTTACAAGACCATGGGCGAGGCGATTCCGCTGGAACTGCTACGATAACCCCAACTCGGTCAGATGATGATCCGGGCTATCCCAACCCGCTCAGGCTGAGCTTGTCGAAGCCCCCTGCGGCGGGGCGCTGTGCTGTGCCTCACATCCTTCGACAAGCTCAGGATGAGCGGGGTGGGTGGGGCGAGGTTATCGGGGTTTCATGCGGGGCAGACCTCGTCGCCCGGTCGCGGCAATTGCGTGGTCCTGAGCAAGGCAGGCGTCGGCCCCGGTTTCGCCGGATTGGTAGCGGCGTAGAACTTATCCCGCTGCGCCTGCTCCAGCGGGATGAAGCGGAACCCCATCTCGCGGTAAAGCGCCAGCAATCGCGGCAGCATCCGCGCGTCGAAGGCGCCGACATGGAGCAGCAGGACGTAAGGCACATCGCGCCCGAACCGTGCCTTTGACGCCGCGCGCGCCGCTTCGGCATCGGCGCGCGCGGCTTCGAGATAGCGGGTTTCCAGATCGGCGATCGCCGCTGTGTTCCCTTGCGCGGCGCAGCGGGCATAGGGCGCGTTCCAGGCCCAGTCGTCGAAGGACAAGCTGACCCCCGCAATGCGATAGCCCCGCTCCGCCAGCGCCTTGCGCACGGTGTCGCGGGTGGCGGGGGCCTTGCCCTCGGCAAGGAACGGATAGCGCAGCAGCGGCTTCATTCCGTAAGGCGCGAGGGCCGTCCGGTTGCGGTCGATCTCGGCCACGAACGCAGCCGCGCCGACTTTGTCGAGATTGAGGTGGTTGTAGCCGTGATTGCCGAGAGCAAATCCGGCTGAGCGCCAATGGTCGAGCACGGTGTCGCGCTCGTCCGGCTGGCCCTTGCCTGCATTCGCGAAGCCGAAGGCAGGCGCGCGGGCATGCTTCAGCGCGGCCGCTATCGAGTCCACGACCGAGACCGGCGTCTCACCCGCCGGATAGGGCGGGTGCGAAGGCAGATCGTCGAACGTCAAGGCGATCTGCGGGGCGGGCGCCGCGAAGGCGGGGAGAGGAAGGGCGGCGAGCAGGGCTGCCGCCAGCAGGCGCAGATGCTTCACCGCCCTTCCTGCCTCAGCGAACGAAGGGATCGATCGTCTTGATCGTGCCGTCTTCGTTGTAGTGCAGTTCGGTGACTTTCACGTTGCGCAGACGGGTCTGGCCGGAAAGCTGGCTGTCGGCATAGAACAGCCACCACTTGCCGTCCTTCTCGACGATCGAGTGATGGGTGGTCCAGCCTTCCACCGGCTCCAGGATGCGGCCCTTGTAGGTGAAGGGACCGTAAGGGGAATCGCCGATGCCATAGGCCAGGTAATGCGTGTCGCCGGTCGAGTAGCTGAAGTAGTACTTGCCCTTGTACTTGTGCATCCACGCGGCTTCGAAGAAGCGGCGGTCATGGTCGCCGCCGAGCAGGAGCTTGCCCTTCTCGTCGACGATCTTCACTTCGCGCGGAGCTTCGGCGAATTCCAGCATGTCGCCGCTCATGCGCGCCACGCGCGGGAGCAGGGCAGGCTTGTCGTCGGCCTGGAGGTCGGTCTTCGAGCCGTTCGGATCGTACTTGCCGCCGGTATTGCGCTGGAGCTGGCCGCCCCAGATGCCGCCGAAGTACATGTAGCTCTGGCCGTCATCGTCGGTGAAGACGGCGGGGTCGATCGAGTAGCTGCCCTTGATCGGCTCGGCCTGCGGCTTGAACGGACCCATCGGGTCCTTCGAGGTGGCGACGCCGATGCGGAAGGCGCCCTGCTTGTCCTTGGCCGGGAAGTAGAGGTAGTACGTGCCGTTCTTGAAGGCGGCGTCGGGCGCCCACATCTGCTTGTCGGCCCAGGGCACCTGCTTCACGTCGAGCGCAACGGGGCCGATGGTGACCTTGCCGCCCACCTTGTCCATCGACAGCACATGATAGTCGCGCATCTCGAAGTGGCTGCCGAGGTCATCCTCGGGCGTAGGGCCGTCGATGTCGTGGCTGGGATAGATGTAGAACTTGCCGTTCCAGACATGGGCGGAAGGGTCGGCGGTGTAGATCTCGCTGACCAGCGGCTGCGAGAGGTACTTCTTGTCCGAAGCTGCTTCCGAGGACGCGGCGTCCGCCGAAGCCGTGGCTTCGGGCGCGCCGCCGGTTCCGTTGCAGGCCGCCATCAGGCCGCAGAAAGCGGTAGCCGCAAGGGCTGCGTAAATTCGCCTCGACACATCTATCTCCCGGTCGGTTTAACCTTCTGTCAGCGAAGATAGCGCTAACATGAGGCGTGGGCAACCGGGATAATCGGCCCTGCCAGTTCAGGCGAATTCCGGAGTGGCTATCGCGCGCTGCTTGCCGATGCCGACCACAAAGACCAAAGCGGCGACCACAGCAAAGGTACCGGCCAGCGCGAAGGCGGGGGTGTAGGTGCCCATCTGCTCGCGGATCACCCCGGCCCCGAAAGCCGCCAGTGCCGCGCCCATCTGGTGCGCTACCAGCACCCAGCCGAACACGATCGGGGCGTCGCGCTCGCCGAAGGACTGGTTGGCCAGCTTCACCGTCGGCGGCACCGTGGCGATCCAGTCGAGACCGTAGAACACCGCGAAGATCGTGAGGCTGACGGTGCCGAAATCGATGAAGGGCAGGGCCAGCAGCGAGAGACCGCGCAGTCCGTAGTAGACGGCCAGCAGCCGGCGCGGGTCGTAGCGGTCGGTCAGCCAGCCCGAGGCCGTCGTGCCGATCAGGTCGAAGAAACCCATCAGCGAGAGCAGCCCGGCGGCGGCGACAGGCGCGATGCCGTGGTCGCCGCAGAAGGCGATCATGTGGGTACCGACCAGCCCGTTGGTGGTGAGGCCGCAGACGAAGAAGCTGCCCGCCAGCAGCCAGAACACCGGGCGGCGGGATGCGCGCACGAGCGCCTCGATTGCCAGCCAAGGCGTCGCCGCCTGCTTCATCGGCGGGGCGGGGGGCATGCCTTCCTTCTCGCCGAAGCGCCGGACGCCGCGCGTCTGCGGATGCTCGGGCACGAAAAGGGCGACCACCGGGATCAGCGCGGCGCAGCCGAGGCTTACGGCGAGGGCCACCGGTCGCCAGGCACCGCCTTCGGACAGCCAGGCGAGGAAAGGCAGGAATACCAGCGCGCCGGTGGCGGTGCTGGCACTGAGCAGGCCCATGACGAGACCCTGCCGCGTCGCGAACCAGCGGTTGACCACCGCCGCGCCCAGTACCGAGGCGACCGCGCCGGAGCCGATGCCGGAGAGCACACCCCAGCTCAGCATGAAGTGCCAGGGCGCGGTCATCCAGCGGCTGGCGAAAGTCGATACGGCCATCAGCGCGAGGCCCGCCAGCATCGTGCGCTTGATGCCGAAGCTCATCATCAGCGCGGCGGCGAAAGGACCGACGAGGCCGTAGAGCAGGATGCCGATGGCGGCGGATAACGAGATCGTCGCCCGGTCCCAGCCGAAATGCAGTTCCAGCGGCAACATCATCACGCCCGGCGCCGATCGCAGCCCGGCCGAGAACAGCAGGGCAAAGAAGGTCACGGCAACGACGATCCACGCGGGATGTGGACGGCGAAGGGCAGGGGGCATGAGCGAAATCCTGGAAGATTGAGCCTGTGAGATAACCGAGAGAGGCCGCCGATCCGAACGAGAAAGATTGGCGCAGGTTGTGAATTCCAGTAACAACTTGCGCCATGTATCGCCCGCCCTCGCTCAATACGCTTCGCGCGCTGGAGGCCGCCGCCCGCCATCGCAGTTTCACGCGCGCGGCGGAGGAACTGGGCGTTACGCACGGCGCGATCAGCCACCGGGTCCGAGAAGTGGAAGAGCGGCTGGGCGAGGCCATGTTCGAGCGGCGGGGCAATTCCATGCAGCCGACCCTCGCCGCGCTGCGAATTCTACCGACCGTGCGCCAGTCGCTCGAACTGATCGCCAGCGTGTTTCCGGCGCCGTCGGGGCCGGGACGTGTCGTGCTCAGGGTGGCGGTGCTGCCCTCCTTCGCCGCGCACTGGCTGGTGCCGCGCCTTGCCGAGTTTCACGAGGCGCACCCCGATATCGCCATCGCGCTCGACCCCCGGCTGGATGTCAGCCCGGTCGGCCCGCAGGGGCTGGACGCGGCGATCCGCTACGGCGCGGGACTGTGGCCGGGACTGGTGGTGGAGCGGCTGATGCAGGACACGCTGTTTCCGGCGTGCTCGCCTGCCTATCGGGAACGCATGGGGCTGGAGAGCGAGGCGGACCTCGCGCGGTGCCGTCTCCTGCGCAATGCCTGGCAGCCGTGGACGCCGTGGTTCCAGCGGGCTGGACTGGCCCTGCTGGAGCCGAGCGACTCGCTGCCCTACGACGATGCCGGACTCCTGCTGGAAGCCACGGCGGCGGGACACGGCGTTGCCCTGGTGCGCAAGGTCATTGCGCGCGATGCGCTGGCGGCTGGACGGCTGGTGCGGTTGTCGGAAATCGAGCATCCGTTCGAGGGCGCCTATCACTTCGTTCGCGATCCCGCTGCCGCGCCTGCCAAGGCCGCGGCGGCGCTGGCTTTCGGGGCGTGGCTCGCAAATCGCCTTCGTGGTGAGTTTACCGAAGCGAAACCGTGGCTATCGTAATTGCCATTGCCGAGGACGCGCCAAGCTGGCACGGGCAGGTCGAGGGCAATGCGAATGACCATCCTGCAAGACATCGAAAAACTCGTCGTCCGGCTCGCTCCGGAGCCGGTCTGTGACGACTGCATCACGCAGAGGCTGGGCCTCAGCGTGCTTCACCATGCCGATGTCCAGACCCGCGAGCTTGTGGGGACCAATGGTTTCGTGCGCAGCAAGGACGAATGCAGCCTCTGCGGCGAGACCAAGCTGGTGATTCGGCGGCATTGAGGCCGCGACCCGTGGATCGAGAAAACAACCCGTCATCCCAGCGAAAGCTGGGACCGTTGTGACCATGATCTGAGTTTTCGTCGGGGCCGATAGCGGTCCCAGCTTTCGCTGGGATGACGACGTTTTGTTTACGACCGTTTTTCCGGCCCCCTCAGCAGCACCGCCCGCCGTTCTTGCCACCATATCGCGCCTCCTGACGGTCCCGGAAGAACGCCTTTCGATCCATGACCGGGTGGTCCGGATGGTGCATGGCCATGTGGCGGAGATAGTCATCGTAGTCCGGCATTCCGACCATCAGCCTCGCCATGCGGCGCAAGGTTGCGATCAGGCTCATGCCGCCACCGGATGCGCCGGAAGCTCGTTCACGGTCGGCACGGCGCTGCGGCGTGAGGCCATGCAGGTGCGGCAGGTGAAGACCATCAGCGAGACCACTACGGCCAGGAACACCGCGACCAGCGCGGCATCGACCCGGTCGTTGAAGACGATCCGCTCCATCTGCTCCAGCGACTTTGCGGGGGCGAGAACTTCTCCCCGTTCCAGCGCGGAGGAGAACTTCGCGCCGTGCGCCAGGAAACCGACGGCGGGATCGGCGGAGAACAGCTTGAGCCAGCCCGCTGAAAGCGTGCAGACCAGCAGCCACGCGGTCGGTAGGAGTGTCACCCAGGCGTAGCGGTCGCGCTTCATGCGGAACAGCACGGCGGTCGCCAGCATCAGGGCGATGGCGGCGAGCATCTGGTTGGAGATGCCGAACACCGGCCAGAGGGTGTTCACTCCGCCCAACGGATCGGTGACGCCCTGATGGAGGAAGAAGCCCCAGGCGGCGACGCAGAGCGCCGTTGCGACGAAGCCGGGAATCTGGCTCTTGCTTTCGTTCAGGCGCGGCGCGGCCAGCGCCATCAGGTCCTGCAACATGAAGCGTCCGGCGCGGGTGCCCGCATCGACGGCGGTGAGGATGAACAGTGCCTCGAACAGGATTGCGAAGTGATACCAGAACGCCTTCATCGCCGGTCCGCCGACGACGTGGGAGAAGATTTCCGCCATGGCCACGGCCAGGGTCGGGGCGCCACCCGCGCGTGAGATGATCGTGTGCTCGCCCACGTCCCGCGCCGTCTGGGCGATGGTCTCGGGCGCGATCGCGAAGCCCATCGCGGTCACTGCGTGGGCGGCGCTGGCGGCGTCGGTGCCGATCAGCGCGGCGGGGCTGTTCATGGTGAAGTACACACCCGGATCGAGGATCGCGGCGCCCACCAGCGCCATGATTGCCACGAAGGCTTCCATCAGCATCGCGCCGTAGCCGATCAGCGGGGCGTCGGTCTCGCTGGCGATCAGCTTGGGCGTGGTGCCGCTGGCGATCAGCGCGTGGAAGCCGGAGACCGCCCCGCAGGCGATGGTGATGAACAGGAAGGGGAACAGCCCGCCCGAGAAGACCGGCCCGCCGCCGCTCGCAAAGGCGGTGAGCGCGGGCATCCGCAGCGGCGGGGCCATGATGACGATGCCGATGGCGAGCGCGGCGATGGCGCCGATCTTGAGGAACGTCGAAAGATAGTCGCGCGGGGCCAGCAGCAGCCAGACCGGCAAGACCGAGGCGACCGCGCCGTAGCCGATCAATATCCAGCACAGCTGCACCGGCGTGAAAGTGAACAGCGGTCCCCAGACCGGCGATTGCGCCACGGGTTGACCGTAGACGATGGCGGCGAGCAGGCCGACCAGCCCGAGGATCGAGACTTCGCCGATCCGGCCCGGCCTGATCCAGCGGGTATAGGCACCCATGACCATCGCCAGCGGCACTGTGGCGGCTACAGTGAACATGCCCCAGGGGCTTTCCGCCAGCGCCTTCACGACGATCAGCGCCAGCACGGCGAGGATGATGACCATGATCATGAAAGCGCCGAACAGGGCGATGGTCCCGGCCATCTGGCCCAATTCCATGCGGATCAGCTCGCCCAGCGAGCGTCCGTCGCGGCGCATCGAGATAAACAGGACCATGAAGTCCTGCACCGCGCCCGCCAGCACGACGCCGCCGATGATCCACAGCGTGCCCGGCAGATAGCCCATCTGCGCGGCGAGCACCGGCCCCACCAGCGGCCCGGCTCCGGCGATCGCCGCGAAGTGGTGGCCGAACAGCACGGTGCGATCGGTCGCCACATAGTCCAGTCCGTCGGCGCGGCGGATGGCCGGAGTGGGCCGCGACGGGTCCAGCTTCATGACATGGCGGGCGATGAACAGCGCGTAATAGCGATAGGCGACGAGGAAGCAGCAGACCGCCGCCACCACGATCCACAGCGCGTTCACGGTCTCTCCGCGCGAAACCGCGACGATGCCGAGCGAAACGGCGCCGACGAGGCCGGTGAGAAGCCATGGCAAGTGGCGGATCATTGTGCTCTCCTTTTCGCGCCGTTACTCGCGCGCCTGTATCTTCGTGCATAAAGCCTTGCGCGAACGAGGGAACCGGGAAAATCCGGGCGCCTGCCGCCTGTTCTACTCACTGACTTCACCGTCGTCCCCGCGAAGGCGGGAATCCCGCTTGTCTTGCGGCAAGGCGATAGGTCGGCAAAAAGAAAGCTGGCCCCCCGCCTTCGCGGGGGCGACGTGAAGGGAGCGAAGGGAGATTTGCGGGGGGACGTGGCATCCGCGGCTACAAGGTAGATTTGTGACAGACGAGCAGGATCATTGGTGGATGCTTGCTGGCATGGCACCAAGGCGTGCTTCGTGCGTTTACGTCTCTAATATGCTTTGTTTTTAACGGATTGACATGTCGCACACGGCAAGGCGGAATGGTCCGTCGCTGTCTACCCTGGGGGATTTGACGCCTTGCGTGGCTGGATACTGTTTCATCGCGAACTCGATCCCGCGAACTCCGAAGTGCCGGAAGTCCTCCGCTTTCAGGAGGCGGCGGGCGTCATGGGCATCGAACTCTCGGTGCTTCATCCACACAAGTTCGACCTCGTGGTCGGCGCCGAGGAAGGCTGGAACACGACCTATCAGGGCCGCCTGGTGGAGCGGCCTGACTTCGTGATCTGTCGGACGGGCGCGGAGACCGACTACTTCACGCTCGCCCTGCTGCGCCACCTGGAGCGGCGCGGCGTGCGGCTGGTCAACGGTCCGGCGACGATCGAACAGGTGGCCGACAAGCTCCACACTTTGCAAAGCCTGAACCGTGCAGGACTACCGGTACCGCGCACGATCCTCGGCACCTTCCCGATGGACGTGGACCTGGTGGAACGCGAACTTGGCTTCCCGGTCATCGTCAAGACGCTGAAGGGGACGCGCGGCGCGGGCGTGCTCAAGTGCGAGGATCGCAGCCAGTTCGAGGATCTGGCAGGACTGCTCGAAAGCGCCGATGCCCAGGCCGATTTCATCCTCCAGCACTATGTGCGGGCCAGCCACGGCCGCGACGTGCGCGTGCTGGTGGTGGGCGGGCGCGTGGTCGCGGCGATGGAGCGGCGTTCGCTGACTGGCGGGTTCAAGTCCAACGTTTCGCTCGGCGGGGTGGGCATCGCCTATAACCCGCCGCCGGAAATGGCGGAACTGGCGGTTCAGGCCGCCGACGTGCTGGAACTCGACGTGACCGGCATCGACATTCTCTTCGACGAGGACGGCTACCGCATCTGCGAGGCGAACTCGGCCCCCGGTTTCCAGGGACTGGAGCGGGCGACCGGCTACGATGTCCCTTCCGCCATTCTCGAATGGGTCGTTTCGACGCAGGAAGAAGCCGCGCCGGTCGTCGCTCCGGCGGCGGAAAGCAATGCCCTGGCGGACCTCGCTTTCGGTGGACGCGCAGGGTTGAGAGCACTCAGCGACCGCAATCCCGATTATCGCCGCTTCGCCAGCGCGGTCGGCGTGCGCATGGTCGGCGCGGGGCTGAGCTGCCTCGCCCATGCCGGGCTTCCTCCCGTGCTGACCGATCGCAAGAGCCGGGTCGGTCGGGGCCTTCGGACCCTGTTCGACGGCCGGGTGAACGCCGATCTTTCCGCGCTCAACGATCAGGAGCAGGAAAGGACGCTGATGATCGTGCTCGTCGCGGCGATCTGGGCGGCAGTGCTGCCCTGGCTGGCGGGTGTGGCGGTGGTGCCCGGCGTCCTGCTTTCGATGATCGCGCTCTGTTTTCCGCTGGTGTTCATGACGACCGCCCCGGCGGGCCGGATTGGGCGCTCGGCCTCTTCGCTGCGTCGGAAGATGGGCGGATGATCGACATGTCCGCGATCCCCTGGGCCGACCTTGCGCCCTTCATCATTGCAGGGTTCCTGGCGCAACTGGTGGACGGTGGCCTCGGCATGGGCTTCGGCGTACTTTCCAACTCGCTGCTGGTCCTGCTCGGCCTGCCGCCCGGTGCCGCCTCGGCTGTTACGCACCGGGTCGAGGGCTTCACCAGCGGCGCCTCGGGCATCGCCCATGCCTTGCAGCGCAATGTCGACTGGCCGCTGTTCGCGCGGCTGGTCATGCCCGGTATCGTTGGCGGGTTGCTCGGCGTCTGGGTGCTGACGAGCGTGAACATGGCGATCCTGCGTCCGGCGGTGCTGGTCTATCTCGCTGCGGTCGGACTCTATCTGATCTGGCGGGGGCCAAGGCGCCCGCAGTCCTATCGCCGCATGAAGCTGGTCGGCCCGCTCGGGCTGATCGCGGGCTTCCTCGATGCCTCGGGCGGAGGCTGGGGGCCGATGGTGACGGGCAACCTCATGGCGCAGGGCATGACCCCGCGCATGGCGATCGGCACCGCCAATGCCGCCGAGTTCTTCGTGACAGTCACCGTGCTTACCGCCTTCATCGGACGGCTGGGCCTGCAATCCTTCACGATCGCGGCCTCGGGCCTGCTGGTGGGCGGTGTGGTCGCCGCGCCATTCGGGGCACTGCTGACGCGGCGCATATCACCCCGGCGCTTGATGGAACTGACCGGAGCGATCCTGGTGGCGCTCAGTCTGGGCGGTCTGGTCTCGCTGATGTTCTCGCCGATCCCACTGTTTTCCCGCCTTTAAATCGGTGAACTGACAGTGCTGCGGGGCGGCTGTACCCGCCCAACTGGCCAATCGGCACATGGTCCGCTATGGAGGCCGGATCGCCGACTGAATTTGCGCGCCGGCGACTGAGAGACCAACGCGCTCCCGCATAAAGGAGCCCACGATGGAACTCTGCAAATCCTTTTCGATTCATTTCCCGCGAGCCGCGCGCGTGGGAAGCGGCTGGCCGTGGCCTGTCCTGATCGACACGCCCCTCAACGCCAGAAATTCCGGACGACCAGCATGAACGCCAAGACCGAAGCCCACCCCGCCCCGCCTACCCGCATCCAGGAAAACCTGTTGGCCCGGCGCGAGCGACAGCTTCTGCAATGGCTCTGTGCGCGGATGCCGCGCTGGGTGACGCCGGACCTGCTGACCGCCACCGGCCTCGTCGGCGCGTTCATGACGTTCGGCGGCTATGCCGCGAGCAACCTCTCGGCTGACTGGCTCTGGCTGGCGATGGCCGGTTATGTGGTGCAGTGGTTCGGCGATTCCATGGATGGCAGCCTCGCTCGCTTCCGCAAGATCGAGCGGCCCTCCTACGGCTATTTCATCGACCATAGCTGCGACGGTCTGACGACGGCACTGATCGTCTGGGGTATCGGCACCAGCCCTTACGTCACCATGGACGTGGCTATGGTGGCGCTGGTCGGTTACCTGCTGCTGTCGATCCACGCTTATCTCGCCGCCCGCGTGCTTGGCGAATTCAAGCTCTCCTACCTTCAGGCGGGACCGACCGAACTGCGCTTCATGCTGATCGGCTTGACCGCGATGATGATGGTCTTGGGCAGCGGGCGCGGCTTGTTTGGCGTGATTTCAGGCTTCGACCTGTTCGTCGGCACGGTCGGAACGATCCTGATGGCGCTCTTCGTGATCCAGACGCTTGTAACCGGCAGGCGTCTGAACATCCTTGCCCAGGAAAATCGCTGACGACGGAACGGCGCCTCAGGCGCCGGGCGGCTGCGTCTCGATCAGGTTGACGCCGTTTCTCTCGCAGGCGCTGCGCAAGTCGGGATCGGTGAGGCGGTCGCAGACGAAGAAGTCGATGGCCTCCATCCCGCAGACCCGAACCGGCGCCGAACGGCCGACTTTCGAGGAATCGGCCACGAGGATCACCTTGCGTGCATTGCGGATGATCGTCTGCGAGACTTCCACTTCGTCGATCGCGAAGTCCAGCAGGCTGCCGTCGCTGTCGAGAGCGGAAATGCCGATCAGGGCATAGTCCACGCGGAAGTTCTCGATGAAGCGCATGGCGAGCGCGCCCACCACGGCGCGGTCGCTGGTGCGCACTTTGCCGCCGACGCTGACGAGATCGAGCGAGGGGTGGCTTGACAGGGTATCGATGACGTTGAGGTTGTTGGAGATCACCATCAGGTTGCGATGATGCGTGAAATTGGCGGCGACGGCTTCGGTGGTCGTGCCGATATTGACGAAGAGCGAGGCGCCGTCCGGGATCAGCGCGGCGGCAGCGGCGCCGATCCGCGCCTTCGCGTCCGAGGCGACGTCGCGGCGCTTGTCGTAGGCGAGATTATCCACGCCCGAAGTGATGAGCGCGCCGCCGTGCACGCGCGAGAGCAGCGATTGCCCGGCCAGCACGTTGAGGTCCTTGCGGATCGTCTGCGGCGTCACGCCGAGGCGCTCGGCAAGATCGTCCACGCTCACGCTGCCCGCGCCGCGCGCGATGGTCAGGATATGGGCGCGGCGCTGGGCCACGATATCGCCATTGGTATCCGCCGTGCTCTCGATCATGGGTCCCCGTCTCGTCGCCTTCCGGGCAGACCCTTAGCGTGCCTCGGCGCCGCGGCCTAGCCAGGCATCGATCGCCTCGGCAGTGCCGGGCGGAACGTGCAGGCCGAGCTTGCTGCGCCGGAACAGGATATCCTCGGAGGTGCGCGCCCATTCCGCTTCGACGAGGTAATCGATCTCGCGGACATGGAGACCGCCGCCGAAGTCCTGTCCGAGGTCGTCCGGGGTACTGGCCTGACCGAGGATTTCAGGCGCGCGGGTGCCATAGGCGCGGGCGAGGCGGCGCAGCAGATCGCGGGGCATCTGCGGATAGCGCGCTATGAGATCGGCGAGGAAGCGCTCGAAGTCGCCGTCCGCGATATCCCCGCCGGGCAGCGCTGCACCGGCGGTCCAGGGCATTGCGACTTGCGGGAAGAGCTGCGCGATATGCTCCATCGCGTGCTCCGCGAGCTTACGGAACGTCGTGATCTTGCCGCCAAAGATCGACAGCATCGGCGCCTGCCGGGCGTCTCTCTTGTCGAAGTCGAGCACGTAGTCGCGCGTCACTGCCGAGGCGTTCGAGGCGTGATCGTCGTAAAGCGGACGGATACCGGCATAGCTCCAGACGATATCCTTGGGGCCGACCTGTCGCTCGAAATAGCGATTGGCGGTTTCGCACAAGTAGTCGATCTCGCCCTGGCTGATCCTGGCCTTGCCGGGGGCTTCGGTCCAGGGTTCGTCGGTCGTGCCGATCAGGGTGAATTCGCGCTCGTAGGGAATCGCGAAGACGATGCGGCGGTCGGGATTCTGCAGCATGAAGGCATGATCGCCCTCATAGAGACGCGGTACGACGATGTGGCTGCCCTTGACGAGGCGCACGCCGCGATCGTCCTTTGCACGACCGATCCGGCGCAGCAGGGCATCGACCCAGGGGCCGGCCGCATTGACCAGCATCCGGGCGCGGACCTGGCGCGGCCCCTGTTCGCCCTCGATCGTGGCGATCCAGCCGCCGTTCTCGCTGATGGCATCGGTCAGGCGGGTGCGGGTCTCGATCCGGGCGCCGCGCGCGGCAGCGTCCATGGCATTGAGCACGACGAGGCGACTGTCCTCCACCCAGCAATCGGAATAGGCGAAGGCCTTTCCTTTCCCTTTCGAATTTTGCGCTTTGAGGCCGTTGCCTCGCGGGTTGCGGTCGAGATCGAACGTTTCCGTGCCGGGCAGCTTCTTGCGGCCGCCGAGGTGGTCATAGAGGAACAGGCCGAGGCGAACCATCCATGCAGGGCGCGGCGAGAGCGACTGCGGCAGGACGAATCGCAGCGGCCAGATGATGTGCGGCGCCATGCCCAGCAGCCGCTCGCGTTCGATCAGGGCTTCGCGGACGAGCCGGAACTCGTAATATTCGAGGTAGCGCAGGCCGCCGTGGATCAGCTTGGTCGAGGAAGAGGAGGTGTGGCTGGCAAGATCGTCCTGCTCGACCAGCAAGACCGAAAGACCGCGCCCGGCGGCATCGCGGGCGATGCCCGCACCGTTCACGCCGCCGCCGACGATCAGGAGATCGTAGGTTTCGTCCTGCGTGCTGGGGGCGGGGGGCGTCATGGCGGTCTCTTTCATCGATGGGATGGTTTTCGTTATCCGAAAATATAACTGCATAAACGAAAATGCAAACGAAACTGTTGACGTTCGTTCGAAAGCGTGTTCAGGAAGTGCTCGCGTCAAGCGAAAGGCTGATGGCGAGAGGATCGAAAGTGACGGAAAACCTGCGGGCGCTGCGCGGCGAACTGATTTCGGAAATGCTGGCGGTGGCCATCATCATCACGATCGGCGATTCGGCCGCGGCGATGATCACACTCTACGACCCCAGTCCTTATGCGCAGGCCTATTGGGGCGTCTGCATCGCCTGGGGGCTTGCTGTGACCATGGCGATCTACGTGACCGGCTCGGTTTCGGGCACCCACGCCAATCCCGCCGTCACGCTTGCGCTCATGCTGTTTCGCGGTTTTCCCAAGCGCAAGGTTCTGCCCTACTGGGGCGCGCAAGTCTTGGGCGGGGTGATCGGCGCGGCGTTGGTGTTGCAACTGTACCATCCGGTGATCGACGCTTATAATGCTGCCCACGGCTTGACCCGTGCCGGCGGCGGCGCGGCGGGCGTGTTCTTCACCCATCCCGGCGAGCACATCACCCCGATCCATGCTTTCTGGGATCAGGTGATCCTGACCGGCATTCTGGTCCTCGGCATCTTCGCGATCACCGACGAGTTCAACGATATCGCCCCGCGCGCCAATTCCGGTGCGCTGATGATCGGCCTGCTGGTCGCGATGATCGGTGCCTCGGGCGGCTATCTGGAGGCCTGGGCTATCAATCCCGCGCGCGATTTCGGGCCGCGTCTCTTCGCATACTTTGCCGGTTGGGATGCCTCGGCGTTCCCCAGCCCCGGCAACTACTGGTGGGTTCCGATCGCCGGGCCGCTTTTGGGCGGCGTGGCGGGAGCCGGTCTCTACCAGATCGCGATCAAGCCCTACCTGCCCTCGGCCCACTCGTCTTCGAGCCGCAAGCCGAAGCAGGACGCTGCGCTTGACTAGGGTGTGTGGGGATTCAGTCCAGGCGGAGCCGAGAATGGTGGACTTTCGTGACCCGGAGCGCAGCGTACTCTAGGTACGTGAGCACCGGAAGCGCGAAAGGCCGCCGTTCGCAGGCCCACATGGGCTGAATCCCCATACGCCCTAAGACGACAAGATATTCTCGGAGAATTTCATGACCCAGCCCCGCCACGTTCTCGCCATCGACCAGGGCACCACTTCGACCCGCGCGATCGTCTTCGACGATGCCGCCCATCCGGTCGCCACCGCGCAGTGCGAGTTCGAGCAGCACTATCCCGATCTCGGCTGGGTCGAGCACGATGCCGAGGATATCTGGCGCGACACCGTGAAAGTGGCGCGCGAGGCGATCGAGCGGAGCGGGCTGGGCGCCGCGGGGATCGCCGGGATCGGCATCACCAACCAGCGCGAGACCGTGGTGGTCTGGGAGCGCGAGAGCGGCAGGCCAATCCACCGGGCGATCGTGTGGCAGGATCGGCGCACCGCGCGGCTCTGCGCGGACCTCAAGGCGGAAGGCGCCGAGCCGGACGTGCGCGCCCGCACCGGTCTGCTGATCGACCCCTATTTCTCGGCCACCAAGCTCGCCTGGATTCTCGACAACGTGGGCGATGCCCGCGCGCGGGCGGAGCGCGGCGAACTGGCGTTCGGCACGATCGACAGCTTCCTGCTCTGGCGCCTGACCGGCGGCAAGGTTCACGCGACGGACGTGACCAATGCCGGCCGCACGCTGCTCTACAACATTCGCGAACAGCGCTGGGACGAGGAACTCTGCCGCCTGTTCCGCGTGCCGATGCAGATGCTGCCCGAAGTCCACGACAATGCCCATATCTTCGGCATGACCGACAAGAACCTGTTCGGCGCGGAAATTCCGCTGGCGGGCGTCGCCGGGGACCAGCAGGCCGCGCTGTTCGGGCAGGCCTGCTTCGAGGCGGGCATGGCCAAGTCGACCTACGGCACCGGCTGCTTCATGTTGCTCAACACCGGATCGGAAGCGCTGGCCTCGGAAAATCGGCTGCTGACGACCCCAGCCTATCGGCTCGGCGGCAAGATGACTTATGCGCTCGAAGGCTCGATCTTCGTGGCGGGCGCGGCGGTGAAATGGCTGCGTGACGGTATCGGTGTCATCACCCATGCCCGTGAGACCAACGACATGGCGACGAAGGTGCCGAACAACCACGGCGTCTACATGGTCCCTGCCTTCGTCGGCCTTGGTGCGCCGCATTGGGACCCCGAGGCGCGCGGGGCGATCTTCGGCCTGACGCTCGGCGCCACCCAGGCGCACCTTGCGCGGGCGGCGCTGGAAGCGGTCTCCTACCAGACCATGGACCTCGCCCGCGCGATGGTCTCCGACGGCGGCGAGGAATTGGCCAAGCTGCGCGTGGACGGCGGCATGGCGGCGAACGACTGGCTCTGTCAGTTCCTGGCCGACATGCTGGAAGCGCCGGTGGAGCGGCCCGTCCATCTCGAAACGACGGCGCTCGGCGCGGCGTTCCATGCCGGGCTCGCGACCGGCGTCTGGCCCGATCTCGCCGCGCTCGCTGCGACCTGGACTCAGGGCAGCCTGTTCACGCCGCAGATGAACGGCGAGACGCGCAGGCAGCTCATCGACGGCTGGCACGATGCGGTGCGGCGCACACTGACCCGTTGACGATCGAGATCATGGGACTTTCGGGTCATTCGATCCCGCTGCGAACCGACAGGATCGCCCGCACATCCTCGCGCAGCAGGTCCTTGCGGACCTTGCCGGAGGCAGTGCGGGGAAAGTCGTTCCGAAATTCGAAGCGTTCCGGGATTTTCTGCCGTGCCAATCCGCTCGCAGCGACATGGGCGGCGAGGTCTTCGCCTGACACAGCCTCTGCCGCGATCACATAGGCGCAGACGCCTTCGCCCAGGCGCGCATGGGGCATGGCGACCACGGCGGCCTCCCGTACCAGCGGATGGGCGTGTAGCACGTCCTCGATTTCCTTGGCGGAGATGTTCTCGCCGCCCCGGATGATGAGGTCCTTCTTGCGGCCGGTTACCGTTATCGCCCCTTCGGCGGAGCGCAGGCCAAGGTCTCCGGTGCGGAAGAAGCCGTCCGCCGTGATCGCCTCGCGCGTCTGGCCTGCGTCGGCATAGCCCAGCAACATGCCCGGCCCGCGTGCGAGAATCTCGCCTTCCCGGCCTTGGGGCAAGTCGCGGTCCTCGCCGTCGACGATCCGCACTTCGTAATCGACCACTTCGCCGTCGGTCACGGCGGCCAGCGCCTCGACGCGCGGCCAGCCGAAAGTCACCAGCGGCACTTCGGATGCGCCGAAGACGCGGAAGGCGCGGCAATGGGCGAAGGCGGCATTGGCGGCGGGGATCAGGTCCGCCGGCACCGCTGCGCCGCCGCAGGCGAAGAAGCGGAACGAGGGCAGCGGATTGCCCGCCGCGCGCGCCGCTGCCGCCAGTTCCACCAGAAAGGGTGTGGCGGCGACAGTGCCGACCAGCGCGTGCCGGTCGATCAGGGCCAGCGCTTCGGCCGCGTTCCAGCTTTCCATCAGCACGGTGCGGGTGCCGCAGACGAAGGGCGCCTCCAGTCCGTTGGCATAGCCCGAGACGTGGGTGACGGGAGAGGGCATCAGCGTCGCCTCGCCGGGGGCAAGGCCCCAGTGCGCGGCGCTTTGACGCAGGATGCGGGCGATGGAAACGTGGCTGTGCAGCACGCCCTTGGGCTTGCCCGTCGTGCCCGAAGTGTAGAGCACCATCTTCACGCCGAGCGGATCGACGGCAGGCCGGGCGAAACGGTTGCCGCGTCCTTCGGCGACCAGCGCGGCATAGTCGTCGTCGCCTTCTCCGCGCACAGTGAAGACATGCCGCAAGTCGGGCAGGTCCGCTGCGATCCGCGCGGCCATCGCGGCATAGTCGAACTTGCGGAAAGTGGCAGGCACGAACAGCGCGGCGGCGCGGCAATCGGCCAGCATCTGCGTCACTTCCCGGTCGCGGTAGATCGGCACGATGGGATTGACGACAAGGCCCGACATTGCGGCGGCCAGATTGATGACCATCGCCTCCCGCCAGTTGGGCACCTGAAAGGCCAGCACGTCGCCGGGCCGCAGCCCGCGGGCATGGAGCGCGGCCGAGAGCGCCTCGGCATCGGCCAGCGCTTCTGCGCGGGTCATGGTGACCTCGCCGTCGATCAGGGCCACGAAATCGGGGGCCGCATCGGTCAGTGCCTCTGCCTGCCGCGCGATCGTGCGTTCGTCCCAAAGGCCGGTCCCGGCATAGGCGGCAAGGTGCGGCGGCGGCGTTTCCAGCCACGCCCAGGGGCTGTTGTTCCTCTCCATCATCGCCGATGACTGCCCTTGCCGAAGGTCGCGGCCAACTGGCCAAAGTGCCAAGCCGCGGAATGCACCTATCACCTTGCGCAGGTTGCCGCCATTGGCCCACGGGCACAGGATCGTCGTCGATAACGATGCGGGAGAGGACCGAGTGGACCGCGTGCAGCAGATTGGCGACGTCGCCGAGATCATGCTCGACTACGTCGAGAACAGGAAGACCTTCCAGACCGAGCGGACATTCAAGGTCCCCACCGCAAGCTATACCGATAGGGATCAATTCAACGCCGAGATGGAGCTGGTGTTCAAGCGCGTGCCGCTGATGCTGGCCTTTACGGCGGAAATGCCCAATCCCGGCGATTACAAGGCGATGGAAGCCGTCGGGCTGCCGGTGCTGATAACGCGGGACAAGCAGGGGCAGGTCCGCGCCTTTCTCAATGTTTGCTCGCATCGCGGCGCGCCGGTTGCCGCCGAGGGACGCGGCAACTGTGCGCGCTTCACCTGCAAGTATCACGCCTGGACTTATGCGACGGACGGCCGACTGCTGGGCATTTCCGAGGCGAGCACCTTCGGTCAGGTCGACAAGGGCGAAATGGGCCTGCGCCAGCTTCCCTGCGAGGAGCGGGCGGGGATGATCTTCGTCTGCCTGACGCCCAATGCGCCGATGGATCTAGACCATCATTTTCGCGGGTTTCTTGAGGATTTCGAGGCGCTGGACTTCGCGGGCTGGACCTATCTCGGCAACCGCACGATCGAGGGGGCCAACTGGAAGATCGCCTTCGACGGCTATCTGGAAGGCTATCACTTCCAGTCGCTCCACCCGGAAACGATCTTCCCGCGCACGCCGTCCAACTGCACGCATTACGAAGGTTTCGGCCCGAACATCCGCATTGGTTTTCCGCAGCACTCGATCGCCGAGCAGTTGAAGGACGTGCCGCGCGCGGAATGGGGGCTCAAGGAGAATTACGGCTACGATTTCGTGCGCATCTTCTTCCCCAACGTCTCGATCTTCATCGCGCCGGAAATCACCCAGGTCGCGCAGTTGTTCCCCGGACCTACGCCCGATCGCAACCGCACCGTGCTGAACTACCTGCGCCGCGACCCCGTCCGCGACGAGGCAGACCGCGAGAAAGCGGAAGCGGCGATGAACTTCTTCCGCGACGTGACCTATCAGGAGGACTACGTCATCGGGCTGGAAATCCAGAAGGGCCTCGAATCCGGGGCGCATGACGAGCTTACTTTCGGCCGAAACGAAAGGGGTAACCAGTATTTCCACGAATGGCTGAACTGGTATTTGCAGGACGACGCCTCGCTGCCCGAACCGCAGATGTAGGGCGGACCATGGCGCGCAGGCTTTCGCTCGCCTCGGGCGTGCTGCCCGAATTCGGCGCGGTGGACGTGGTGGAGGCGGGGGCGGCAAGCGGCTTCGACGCGGTCGGCCTGTGGGTCGACCCGGCGGAATGGACCGCGCAGCACACCCGCGATACCCGCGCGGCGCTGGTGCGATCCGGGATGCCCGTCCTCGATGTCGAAGTGGTGTGGATCAAGCCGGATTCCGTGCTCGACGACCACCGCAAGGTGATCGATGTGGGCGCTGACCTCGGCGCGGCCAATGTCCTGTGCGTTTCCTCCGATCCCGAACATGGCAGAGCGGTGGCGCAGTTCGCCGCACTCTGCCGCCATGCCGAGGGTTCGGGCATGCGCGTGGCGCTGGAATTCGGTATTTTCACCGAGGTGAAGAATCTGGGGCAGGCGCTGGGAGTGATCGGCCAGGTGGATCATCCGCTGGCGGCATTGCTGGTCGATCCGATCCATGTCGACCGTTCGGGCACCAGACTGTCGGAGATCGCCGCCCTCGATCCGGCGCTGCTGCCCTATGCCCAGTTCTGCGATGCGCGTGCGGAGCGCCCCGATCCCACCGACTTCCCCGCCGTGATTGCCGATGCGGTGGACTTGCGCGAGCAGTGCGGGGAGGGGGCGTTGCCGCTGGCGGCGCTGCTCGAAGCCTTGCCGCGCGACGTGCCGCTGTCCATCGAACTGCGCTCTGCCGCGTTGCGCGAGGCTTTCAGCGATCCCATCCTGCGCGCCAAGGCGGTGCTGGATGCGACACGCGGCTGGCTGGAGAGCCTCGCCTGAGCGCGCGCTACCAGGCGTGCGGCTCGCCGTTCCATTTGTAGAAACCGCCCGACATTTCCGGTGTCAGCCCGTCTGTCAGCGCGGCGATGCCTGCGGCGCTTTCCTGCGAGGTGAGATCGGCCCCGGCGCCGCCCATGTCGGTCTGGACCCAGCCCGGATGCACGCTGATCGCGATGATGCCCCGATCCTTCGTGCCCAGCGCGATGGAAAGCATGAGCCGGTGCAGCGCCGCTTTTGAGGCCGCATAGACCTCGTAGCCCCCATAGGGCCACGTCGAGGCGCCGACCTGGCTGCCGAAGCTGACGACTTTCGCACCTGGTTTCAGGCGCGGCAGGAACGCCTGGAACACGCGCATCGGGCCGTTGACGTTGATGTTGAACACATCGAGCCATGCAGCGAAGTCGGCGCTTTCCAGTTCCGGCGCGGTGTTGCCGGAAACGCCCGCGACATTGTAGAGCACGTCGATCGCTGCATCGCCGGTATCGGCGGCGCCGGTCCTGACCGATGTATCGTCGGCAACGTCCATGGCATGGAGCGTCAACTGCCCATCGGAACTATCGGCGAGGGCCTTTAGCGCCTCGGCACTGTCCGGACTGCGCAGGAGGGCGAAGACGCGGTCTCCTCTGCCGAGATGCAGCCTGACGAGTTCTAGCGCGATCCCGCGTCCTGCTCCGGTGATTGCGACGTTGGCCATCGGATTCCCTTCTTCATGCTGTCCCGCTTCATGTCGGCGAGCCTAGCAAAGGGGCGGGCGAGGTTGACCTGCCTATTCGGTCAGGCCGGTTCGGAAGTCCAATATCTAGGCACCGGAATCCCGAGCCGGGGCAGGGCGCGCCCGGCTCGGGTCCGATTGCGTCACATGCGCAGGCCGACCGTGGCGAAGAGCGTACGAGCCTGTCCAGGCACGACGCGCAGCGCGTTGCCCGAGGACTGGTCGTAGTTGCGGTTGGTCAGGTTGCGCAGCGTCAAGCGGGCATAGGCGCTATGGCCCGAACGCAAGGGCATGACGTAGCCGGCGTTGAGATCGAACGTCGTATAGGCCGCCAGATGGAACGGCACCGTCGTCGTGCCGTTAGGGGCCTGCGACAGCCCGCCGTAGCGGCGGCCGACATGGAATACCCCGCCGCCCAGTGACAGGCCTTCCAGAACGCCGCCGGGGCGATAGGAGAGCGAGGCGCTGCCCGTGTGACGGGCGACGTTGACCACTTCGTCGGCCAGCGTGCTCTGGGGGTTACGGGCGTCGGTATAGGCATAGGAGACGATCGCGCTCAGCCGCCTGGTGATCTCGCCGGCGAGATCGAACTCGATGCCCTTCGAGGTGACCTTGTCGCGCGCTTCGGTGATCGAATTGCCGTCGCCGATGTCGACGGTTTCCAGCACGTTGTTCTTGCGGATGTCGTATGCGGCGAGCGTCGCGATCACGCCGTCGAGGACTTCGCCCTTGATGCCGATCTCGTAGCTGCGGCTCTTTTCCGGCGGGAAGGGGCCGGAAGCGGGCTGGTCGCCCTGAGCGGGAACCGAAGGGTTCGGCGCGAAGGCGCGCGCATAGCTGGCGTAGAGCGAGACGTTCTGCCGCGGCTGGTAGACCAGGCCGACGCGGGGCAGGAAGGTGTCGCTCTTCGACTGGTTCCGGGGACGGGCCAGCGTGCCTTCGCGCTGGAAGTCCTTGAACGTTTCGTAGCGTCCACCGAACACGAAGGTCCAGGAATCGTCCAGCATGACGAGGTCCTGGAAATAGAGGCCCGTGGTCTTGTAGCTGTCGATCGTCGCGGAATTGGGTGTGACCGTGAGGTTGGCGTAGTTCTGGTCGAGCAGGCCGTAGACCGGATCGAACACGTTGAAACCGCCGCGCCGCGGGGAATCGACCTGATATCCGCGCCGGCTGCGGTAGTTCTCGTAGTCGGCGCCGAACAGCAGCTTGTGGCGCAGGCCAAGCCAGCCGAGATCGCCGTGCAGGTTGAGCGAAACGTAGTCGCGGTCGTCGCTGAGATCGCGATTGCCGTCGAGGCTGCGGATCAGTTCGCCGGTCGGCTGACCGTCGGGGCCGACCACGAGGCTGCGCGGACGGACCTGAAGGTCGGAACCCGAGGTGCGTTGGAGGGCGTATTTCGCCTCGACCCGCCATCCTTCCGCGAAGCGATAGGTCAGCAGCAGGTTGCCCGAATGCAGCCGCTGCTTGAGCGTCGTGAAGGATTCGCCGAAATAGCGCGTCGAGGGCGTGTCCACCCGCTTGCCGTTGAAGTAGACGCGGCCCCGGTCGAACGGCTGGGTGCTGTCGGTATATTCGTAAGCCGCGAGCACGCTGACCTTGCCGCCGGTCCACGACAGGCTGGGGGCCACGTAAGTGCGCTCGACATCGTGCCCATGGCGGCGCCAGTAGTCGCTGTCCTCGTATTCACCGACGACGCGGAAGGCGAAGCCGCCGCCGAGCGGGCCGGTCACGTCGGCGACCTGGCGGCTCTGGCCGCGCGAGCTGAAATTGGTGTTCAGGTTGTAGTGGAAGCTGTCCAGCGGCTTCTTGGTGATGACGTTGATGAGGCCGCCGGGTTCGAAACGCCCGTAGAGCAGCGAGGCAGGCCCCTTCAGCACTTCGACCCTCTCGGTCGAGGCATTGAGCGCGCGAACCTGGACGCTGGTATAGCCGTCGCGCAGGATCGTGCCCTGACCGCTTTCGAAGCCGCGGATCATGAAGTTGTCACCGGTATTGCCGAAGCTGTTGGCCTCGGTGATCCCGCTGACGTTGCGCAGCACGTCGGTGAGAGTCTGGGCGGATTGTTCGAGAATCACTTCGTCGGTGACGGCAGCTACCGATTGCGGCGTCTTGAGCAGCGGCACGTCGATCTTCATGCCGGTCGTGGCCGAGGAGACGCCGTAGCGTCCTTCGGTGACGCCGTTGACGACGATCGAGTTCGAATCGTCCTCTTCCGCGGCCATGGCTGGAATCGCGATGAGAGGAGTGGCCATCATGGCGATGGCCGCGCTGGAAAACCGGGAAATGGAAATTGTCGCACCCTTGATACATATGTTGCAGTGCAGCGCATTGATGCATTTGCGAAGCATTTGCAACCATACGTGAGTTTAGGGAGCAAGGCAGGCGCGATGTCAGTGGCCAACACGCGATAAAGCGTGCCGGTTCAGCGATTTGTCGTGATAACTGAAAGAGCGGCGTCTGCCGCAGACAGCCTAGCTGTTGGCGTCTTTCACCGTTTCCATCGCCACATATGTAGAGGTGCTGGAGACATGCGGCAGGCTGGAAAGCTTCTCCCCAAGCACGGCCCGGTAGCGATGGATGTCGCGGGTGCGGACCTTGAGGAGGTAGTCGAAGTGGCTGGCGAGCATATGGCACTCCTCCACTTCCGGAATGCGCTGGATCGCCGCGTTGAATTCGCGCAGCGCCTGTTCGCGGGTGTCGGAGAGTTTGACTTCGGTGAAAGCCACATGGTCCAGCCCCAGCGCGACCGGATCGATGACGGCACGAAAGCCCCGGATCACGCCCGATTGGGTCAGGCGGCGCAGGCGCACCTGACAGGGCGTTTTCGAAAGTCCGACGACTCGCGCAAGGTCCGTCACGCTCATCCGGCCGTCTTCGCGCAGCGCGGCGACGATCTTGCGGTCGTAGTCGTCCAGAATGACCGGATCGGTGCGTTTTGCCATGCGATTGAACTGCCGATGAGACGAAGATAAGTCCGAATGGATCGTCTTGTGCCTCTGAAAAGTCGGATTGCCAAGCGGGCTTGCGATATTGGCGATTCATGACCCAGACCTCGCCCGCTCACGCGCCTTTCGCCGCCTTCGCCCCCGCTGTCAGCGAACCGACCCCGCTGCGCCGCGCGATCACCGATGCCTTCCGCCGCGACGAGGCCGCCTGCATGGCGCCGCTGCTCGAAGCCGCGACCCTGCCCGAGGCGCAGCGCCGCGATGTGCGCGAGACCGCGAGCGCGCTCGTCACCACCTTGCGCGCCAATCACAAGGGCACCGGCGTCGAGGGCCTCGTCCAGGAATATTCGCTGTCGAGCCAGGAAGGCGTGGCGCTCATGTGCCTGGCCGAGGCGCTGCTGCGCATTCCCGACAATGCCACCCGCGATGCCCTGATCCGCGACAAGATTTCCGACGGCGACTGGAGCGCGCATCTCGGCGGCGGCAAGTCGATGTTCGTCAATGCCGCGACCTGGGGTCTGGTGGTGACCGGCAAGCTGGTCGGCTCGGTCGATGACAAGGGCCTCGGCGCTGCGCTGACCCGTCTGGTCGCCCGCGCGGGCGAGCCGGTGATCCGGCGCGGCGTCGATCTCGCCATGCGCCTGATGGGCGAGCAGTTCGTTACCGGCGAGACCATCGGCGAGGCGGTGAAGCGCGCCAAGGAACTGGAAGCGAAAGGCTTCCGCTACAGCTACGACATGCTGGGCGAAGCGGCGACCACCGCCGCCGATGCCGATCGCTACAACGACGACTACGTGAACGCGATCCACGCCATCGGCAAGGCCAGCGCGGGTCGCGGCATCTACGAAGGTCCGGGCATCTCGATCAAGCTTTCCGCGCTCCACCCGCGCTACAGCCGCGCGCAGGCGGGCCGGGTGATGGGCGAACTGCTGCCGCGCGTGAAGGCGCTGGCGGTGCTCGCCAAGGGCTACGACATCGGTCTCAACATCGATGCCGAGGAGGCCGACCGCCTAGAACTCTCGCTCGACCTGCTGGAAGCGCTGGCGCTCGATCCGGACCTCAAGGGCTGGGACGGTCTCGGCTTCGTGGTGCAGGCCTATGGCAAACGCTGCCCCTTCGTGCTCGACTGGATCATCGACCTTGGCCGCCGCGCCGGTCGCCGGATGATGGTGCGTCTGGTCAAGGGCGCCTATTGGGACGCCGAGATCAAGCGCGCGCAGGTGGACGGCCTCGCCGACTTCCCGGTCTATACCCGCAAGGTCCACACCGACGTGTCCTATGTCGCCTGCGCCAGGAAGCTGCTGGCGGCGCCGGACGCAGTGTTCCCGCAGTTCGCGACGCATAACGCGCAGACGCTGGCGACGATCTACCACCTCGCCGGGCCGGACTTCGTGATCGGCCGCTACGAGTTCCAGTGCCTCCACGGCATGGGTGAGCCACTCTATTCGCAGGTCGTGGGCAAGGACAATCTCGACCGCCCCTGCCGCATCTATGCGCCGGTGGGCACTCATGAGACGCTGCTGGCCTACCTCGTGCGCCGCCTGCTGGAAAACGGCGCGAACTCCTCGTTCGTGAACCGCATCGCCGATCCCGCCGTGCCGGTTGAAGACATGGTCGCCGATCCGGTCGAGGTCGTGCGCGCCATGCCCAATCCCGGAGCCCGTCACGACCTGATCCCGCTGGCCGCCGACCTCTACCCCGGTCGTCGCAATTCGGACGGCATCGACATGGCCGACGAGACCGCGCTCGCCGTGCTTTCGGAAGACCTGCGCCGCTCCGCTGCGCGCGAATGGTTCGCCATGCCGGCCAATGCGCAGGGCGAGGCGCGCGCCGTGCTCAACCCGGCGGACCATGAGGACGTGGTTGGCCGGGTGATCGAGGTCGCCCCCGAAGCGGCTGCGGTCGCCGTCGCACGTGCCGCGATCAGCCGCTGGGGTCAGGTGCCGGTGGCCGAGCGCGCCGCGATGCTCGATGCCGCCGCCGATGCCATGCAGGCGCGGATCGGCCTGCTCATGGGCCTCGTCATCCGCGAGGCGGGCAAGTCCGCGGCCAATGCCATTGCCGAAGTGCGTGAGGCGATCGACTTCCTACGCTATTACGCGAAGCAGGCACGCGAGACTTTTGGTGCCGATCAGGCGCCGCTCGGGCCGGTGGTCTGCATCAGTCCCTGGAACTTCCCGCTAGCGATCTTCGCCGGACAGGTCGCCGCCGCGCTGGTCGCGGGCAATCCGGTGCTGGCCAAGCCCGCCGAGGAAACCCCGCTGATCGCCGCCGAGGCGGTGCGCCTGCTCCATGAGGCGGGCGTTCCCAAGGACGCGCTCCAGCTGCTGCCGGGCGAGGGCATGCTTGGCGCCGCGCTGGTCGCCGCGCCGCAAGTGGCCGCCGTCATGTTCACTGGCTCGACTGAAGTGGCGCGCCTGATCCAAAAGCAGCTTGCGGGCCGGGTCTCGGCTCAGGGCCATGCGATCCCGTTCATTGCCGAGACTGGCGGTCAGAACGCGATGATCGTCGATTCCTCGGCGCTGGCCGAACAGGTGGTGGCGGACGTGATCGCCTCGGCCTTCGACTCGGCGGGACAGCGCTGCTCGGCGCTCCGCGTCCTCTGCCTTCAGGAAGACGTGGCCGACCGCACCCTGACGATGCTCAAGGGCGCGCTGGCGCAGCTGCGCGTGGGCAATACGCAGGAACTCGCGGTCGATATCGGCCCGGTCATTACCGCCGAGGCCAAGGGCATGATCGACGGCCATGTCGCCCGCATGAAGTCGCGCGGCTGCAAGGTCGAGCAAGTGGCGATCCCGGCGACCTGCGAGGCGGGAACTTTCGTCGCGCCCACCATCGTCGAGATCGCGAGCATCGCCCAGCTCGAACGCGAGGTGTTCGGGCCAGTACTGCACGTCGTGCGCTTCAAGCGCGACGACCTGCCCGCGCTGATCGAGGCGATCAACGATACCGGCTACGGTCTGACGTTCGGCCTCCACACCCGCCTCGACGCGACGGTGGAGCAGGTGACTTCGGCGATCCGCGCGGGCAACCTCTACGTCAACCGCAATACCATCGGCGCGATCGTCGGCGTGCAGCCGTTCGGCGGGCGCGGGCTTTCGGGCACTGGGCCGAAGGCGGGCGGGCCGCTTTATCTGGGCCGCCTTGCGTCGCTGGCGCCGCAAGTGCTGGATGCGCCGGCGCAGACGGCGCCGCTGGTCGAGGCTTTCGCGACCTGGCTGAGCGGACAGGGTGACGCGGCCTCGGCGGTGGCGGCGCGGGCGATGGCGGCCTCTTCGGCGCTGGGTCTCGAACTGGCGCTGCCGGGGCCGGTCGGCGAGACCAACCTCTATGCTCTCCACCCGCGTGGCCGGGTGCTGCTGCGTCCGGCGACCGCCGAGGGTCTTTACGGCCAGATGGCGGCAGTGCTCGCCAGCGGCAATACCGCGACGGTCGAGGGCATGGCGCTTCCGGCAGGACTCCCGGAAGCGGTGGCGGCGCGCTTTGCGCCGGATGCGGGCGAGCACTTCGCGGCCTGTCTGGTGGAAGGCGATGCCGAAGCGGTCCGCGCGGCCTGCAAGGCGGTGGCAGAGCTGTCGGGGCCGATCGTTCCGGTCCACACTTCGGCGGGACCGAACCTCGTCTGGCTGTTGGAGGAAGTCTCGACCTCGATCAACACTACCGCGGCGGGCGGCAATGCCAGCCTGATGATGATCGGCTGATACGAAAAGGCCCGCGAGTTCATCACTCGCGGGCCTTTTTCATGAGGTGGGGTAAACCGTCTCAGCAAGCGGGGACAGGTTCTCCGCTCACGTCGCTCTCGCGCTTGTGGAGGGCGAGGGTCACGAGGAAGATCGCAAGACCGCCGAGCGAGAGGCACATGCCGATCCAGCCGGTCGAGGTCAGGCCAAAGCCCGCCGAGATTGCCAGGCCGCCGAGCCAGGGGCCGAGCGCGTTCGCCATGTTGAAGGCGCTGTGGTGCGCGGCGGCGGCGAGCGCCTGGGCGTCTCCAGCCACGTCCATCAGGCGGGTCTGGAGGATCGTGCCGAGACCGCCCGCAAAACCGATCAGCAGGACGACCACGCTGAGCGTCCACACGTTGCTGGCGGCCATCGGGAACAGCGCGAGGGCGAAGGCGCTGAACAGCAGGGCGCCGATCGCGGCCTTGTTCAGCGAGCGGTCGGCGGCCCAGGCCCAGAACAGGTTGCCCACCGTCATGCCGACGCCGAAGACCGCGAGGACCACCGGCACGAGGTGCTCGGAAACCTTGGTCACTTCGATCATCGTCGAGGCGATGTAGGTGTAGACGGCGAAGAGGCCGCCGAAGCCGATGGCCCCGGTCAGCAGGGTCAGCAGCACTTGCGGGCGGCGCAGGGCGCCGAGTTCGCGCATCGGGCTGGCGCCCTCGGCAGCTTTCTGGTGCGGAGCATAGAGCGCGACGAGCGCCATGGTGATGATCGCGAGCACCGAGACGATCGCAAAACCGGTGCGCCAGCCGAAGGCCTGCCCCAGCCAGTTGGCCAGCGGAACGCCGATGATCGTGGCGACGGTCAGGCCCGACATGACCAGCGCGACGGACTGCGCGCGCTTGTTGGCAGGCACCATCGAGGCGGCGACCAGCGCGGCGATGCCGAAGTAGGCGCCGTGGGGCAGGCCGCTGATGAAGCGGAACAGCAGGAGCAGCGGATAAGTCGGCGCCATGGCGGAAAGCCCGTTGCCCACCGCGAAGAGCGCCATCAGCCCGATCAGCAGCGCCCGGCGCGGCAGCTTGGCGGCCAGCACCGCGATCACCGGCGCGCCGACGACCACGCCCAGTGCATAGGTACTGATCGCATGGCCCGCTTCAGGCTCGGTCAAGCCGAGATCGCGCGCGAAATAGGGCACGAGGCTCATCGCGGCGAATTCGGTGGTGCCGATGGCGAAGGCACCCATCGCCAGCGCCAGGATGACGAGGGCGGGATGGGTATGAAGCTGGGCGTTCTGCTGTCTGGTCATGTTGCACTGCAATATTGGGGGCATTTGCGATCTAGTGGACCGCTTCGCCATGCCAACCCGCTGAGAGGTGCAATAATTGCATCCGCGGTCTCGTTTGTTGCAATGTATTGCGGGCGGTTGCGCCGAGGTTTTGTGGCTTGCCGGGAAAAGTAACCTCACTCGAACGCGCAACGTCATCCTGAACTTGTTTCAGGATGACGGGTGGAGAGAGGGACTGCCGGTGCCGTTTAAAGCCCCGGATCGAACTCCGGCGCGTTCTTGGTCGTGTAGTCCGAATGGGTGGCGACATGGATGCCGCATTCGGTCTTGTTCCAGCCGCGCCAGCGGCCCGAGCGGGGGTCTTCGCCTTCCGCGACCTTGCTGGTGCAGGGCATGCAGCCGATCGAGGGATAGCCCTGCGACACCAGCGGATGGGGCGGCAGGTCATGCTCGGCGATATAGGCGGCGATGCGGTCGGGCGACCAGTCGATCAGCGGATTGACCTTGAGGCGGCCCTGGCTGTCGGTGGTATCGATCTCGAAACGGGGCAGGGTGGCGCGGGTCGAGGCCTGGAAGGCCTTGCGGCCGGTCAGCGAGGCGTCGAAGCCGAGCAGCGCCTTTTCCAGCGGCTTGACCTTGCGGATTTCGCAGCAGCCGTCCGGGTCGTAGGACCAGCGCAGCCCGTTCTCGTCCTTCTTCGCCAATTCCTCGGCATCGGGGACGAGGTTGACGAGGTTGGTCAGGCCGAGGCGCTCGATCAGCAGGTCGCGATAGGCCAGCGTTTCGGGGAAATGCTTGCCGGTTTCCAGGAACAGCACCGGCACGCGGGGATCGACGCGGCTGACGAGGTGCAGCAGAACCGCCGATTCCGCACCGAAGCTGGACACGATCGCGATATCGCCCGCCATGCCTTCCTTGAACACCGTTTCAAGCATCTCGCTCGTGTCGGTGCCGCGGAAGAGGCGGTTGAGGCGAACGGCATCGGCTTCGTCGAAACGAGGGCCGGTGTCGATCAGGTCGCGGATACGTGCAGCTTCGGTGTGGGGCATTTCTATTCCCTTCCGGTGGACGCTTACGCCGGGTGGCGCTTCGCCCAGATCGCCGGGCGACCGTCGACGACGGTGGCCTGGTAGACGTTTTCCCAGCGATCGAACGCGGTGCGGGCGTCCTCTTCGTTGAGGGCCTTTTCGGGCGCGAAGGCATCGAAGCCGCAGCGCCGCAGGTGATGGAGCATGTCGATCACGAGATCGCCCACCGCGCGCAATTCGCCCGCGTAGCCCGCTTCGCGCAGGATACGAGCCGAGGAATAGCCGCGTCCGTCGGTCCAGGCCGGGAAGCTCACTTCGATCAGCGAGAGCCGGTCGAGGTGAGGCAGCAGCTCGCGCGCGTCGTCGCCCGGTTCGAGGCGGACAGCGGTGGCGTTGGACTGTTCGGAGAACGAATCCACGGTGACGGCCGGGTCGTTGACGGTTTCGTCGTCACGGAAGCGGAACTGGACGTCAACCATAGATGGCCTCCTTGAACGGGTCCATGCCGATGCGGCGATAGGTGTCGAGGAAGCGTTCCTCGCCCTGCTTGTTGGCGAGATAGACTTCGGTGGCCTTTTCGATGGCATCGACCACGCCGTCCTCGGTGAAGCCGGGGCCGATGATCTTCGCCAGCGAGGTATCCGCGCCCTCGCTGCCGCCGAACAGGAGCTGGTAGTTTTCCAGACCCTTCTTGTCGACGCCGAGGATGCCGATGTGGCCCGCGTGGTGGTGGCCGCAGGCATTGATGCAGCCTGAGATCTTGAGCTTCAGTTCGCCGATCTCGGCCTGGCGCTTGGCGCTGCCGAAACGCTCGGAAATCTTCTGCGCGACCGGGATCGAGCGGGCATTGGCCAGCGAGCAATAGTCGAGGCCGGGGCAGGCGATGATGTCGCCCACGGTGTCGAGGTTGGCGGTGGCGAGACCGGCTTCGTCCAGCGCCTGCCACACCGTGTAGAGGTCAGCCTTCTTAACGTGCGGGAAGACGATGTTCTGGGCATGGGTCACGCGCAGTTCGTCGAAGCTGTAGTCCTTGGCCAGCTTCGCCATCAGGCGGATCTGGTCGGCGGTGGCGTCGCCGGGAATGCCGCCCACGGGCTTGAGGCTGACCGTGGCGATCACGTAGCCCGCCTGCTTGTGGGCATGGGTGTTGCGCTCCACCCAGAGGCGGAAGTCGGGATCGGTGAGGTCCAGATCGTCCGAAGCGGCGCTATCGTAGGCCGGGCCGGTGAAGTGGGCCTTGATGCGCTCCAGTTCGGCGAGCGGCGGCTCGATCGGCTGGGTGAGCAGATGCGCGAACTCTTCCTCGACCTGGCGGACATATTCGTCGCGGCCCAGTTCGTGGACGAGGATCTTGATGCGCGCCTTGTACTTGTTGTCGCGGCGGCCGTAGCGGTTGTAGACGCGCAGGCAGGCTTCCGAGAAGGTGATGAGCTGGTCCAGCGGCACGAAGTCGCGGATCAGCGGGGCGATCATCGGGGTGCGGCCCATGCCGCCACCGGCATAGAACTGGGCGCCGATCTCGCCCGCGTCGTTACGCACCATCTTGATGCCGATGTCGTGCAGACGCATCGCCGCGCGGTCCTTTTCGGACGCGATGACGGCGATCTTGAACTTGCGCGGCAGCACCAGGAATTCTGGGTGGAAGCTGGACCACTGGCGCAGCAATTCGGCGTAAGGGCGCGGATCGACGATCTCGTCGGCGGCGGCACCGGCGAACTGGTCGGAAGAGATGTTGCGGATGCAGTTGCCGCTGGTCTGGATGGCATGCATCTCCACCTTGGCGAGTTCGGCCAGGATGTCGGGCGTGTCTTCCAGCTTGATCCAGTTGTACTGGATGTTCTGGCGGGTGGTGAAGTGGCCGTAGCCGCGGTCGTACTTGTCCGCGATGTCGCCCAGCAGCGTCATCTGCGCCGAATTCATCGTGCCATAGGGCACCGCGACGCGCAGCATGTAGGCGTGGAGCTGGAGGTAGAGGCCGTTCTGCAGGCGCAGCGGCTTGAACTGGTCCTCGGTGAGATCACCGGCAAGGCGGCGGCGCACCTGGTCGCGGAATTCCGCGACGCGGGTATCGACCATCTGCTGGTCGTATTCGTCGTACTTGTACATCAGATCACCCAGTCTGCGGCTGCGGGGTCGGACGGCTTGAGCGTCAGGTCGAGGCGAACGGTCGGCCCGAGGGCACGGATGCGCTCCTTGATGTGGGCCGGGCGAATGCCTTCGGAGGTCTTCTCGCCATCGACGACATAGGCGCCGACGACGTTCTGGGCGCCTTCCTCGCGCGCGGCGAGAGCGGCGCCATGTTCGCCCACGTCGGCGGATTCATCGACGTCGAGCGACCAGCCCACGCCGGTCCACCAGATGACCGCTCCGGTCTTCAGGTCGTTGCCCGTCAGAATCTTCACTTTGTTGCCTCCAGCGCCATGGCGCGAATGGTGTTGTCGGGTTCTGCGGTGACGTGGCCGATAACGATAAGCGCGGGACTTTGCACCTTCGCATCCGCGATCAGGTCGGCCAGTCCGGCGAGCGGCCCGCGCAGCACCCGCATGGCCGAGCGGGTGGCGTTCTCGATCACCGCCACCGGCACGTCGGGCGCGAGGCCGTCAGCCATGAGCTTCTCGGCGATCTGGGCGGCAGTGGCGATGCCCATGAAGATCACCAGTGTACGACCTTTGCCCGCAAGGCCCGACCAGTCCTGATCGGTTAGCCCCTTGCACTGGCCGGCCACGAAAGTGACGATCGAGGCATGGTCGCGGTGGGTCAGCGGGATCTGCGCGGCGGCCGAGGCGCCGAGCGCCGAGGAAATGCCCGGCACCACTTCCACCGGAACTCCGGCGGCATGACAGGCTTCGGCTTCCTCGCCGCCGCGGCCGAACACGAAGGGATCGCCGCCCTTGAGGCGCACGACATCGTGCCCCGCCAGCGCCTCGCGCACGAGCAGGGCGTTGATCTCTTCCTGCTTCATCGTGTGGCGGGCGCGGCTCTTGGCCACCGAGATCAGCCGGGCCGAAGGCTTCGCCATGGCCAGGATCGCCGGATCGACGAGCCCGTCATGCACGATCAGCGCGGCATTCATCAGCAGCCGCGCGGCGCGCAGGGTCAGGAGATCGGGGTCCCCGGGACCGGCGCCGACCAGAAAGACTCGACCTGAGGAGGCAGGATTCGCTTGCATGGTGGCGCAGATGATCCTCTGCGCCCCGGATTGCCAGCGATATTGGCTTTGTCCGGGGCAAGGGAGTCTTTAGGCGACCTCGTGCAGGCGCTGTTCGGAGCGCATGTCTCGCGCGTCGGGCTTGGTGCTGGGCGCGCGGTCGGGACGGCCGAGGAAATAGCCCTGAGCTTCCTCGCAGCCTTCACTGATGAGTAAATTGAACTGGCTCTGCGTTTCCACGCCTTCCGCCAGCACCGGGATGCGCAGCGACTGGCCGAGGGCGAGGACTGCGCGGATGATGGCGCGGGCCTGTTCGTTCTCGTCCGATTCCAGCAGAAACGACTTGTCGATCTTGATCTTGTCGAAGGGGAAGGAGTGCAGCGTGTCCAGCGAGGAATAGCCGGTGCCGAAATCGTCCATGGCGATGGCCACGCCGAGGTCCTTGAGCTGACGCAAGTTGTTGAGCGCGCGGGCCTTGTCGGTGATGATCGCGCTTTCGGTGATTTCCAGTTCGAGCCGCGAGGCGGGCAGTCCTGTCTCTTCCAGCACTCTTGCGACCATCGGTGCAAGGTCCTGCTGGACAAGCTGGATCGGCGAGACGTTCACTGCGATGCGGTGGTCCGAATGCCAGCTGGCGGCTTCGCGGCAGGCCTGCGACAGGACCCATTCGCCGATCTGGAGGATCGCGCCCGATTCTTCGGCGATCGGAATGAATTCGGCGGGCGAGACGAGCCCCTGCATGGGATGGTGCCAGCGCACGAGCGCTTCGTAACCGGAAAGTTGTCCGCTGCGCAGCTGGCATTGCGGCTGGTAGAGCAGGACGAGTTCTTCGCGTTCGATGGCGAGGCGCAAGTCGTTGGCGAGCTGGCGCCGGGCGCGGGCGGTCTCGTCCATGCTCGGTTCGTAATAGCAGATGCGCTCGCCGATCTGCACTTTGGCGCGGTACATGGCGAGGTCGGCGTTGTTGAGCAGGGCCTCGCGATCGCCGCCGTCGTGCGGATAGGCGGCCACGCCCAGGCTGGCGCCGAAGCTGAGTTCCTGCTTCTCATGTTCGACAGGTTCGTCGAAGCAGGGGCCGACGCGGGAAAGGAATTCAGCAAGCTGATCGTCGGTGTCGAACAGCTTGGCCATGCCGAATTCGTCGCCGCCGAGGCGTGCGGCGATCTCGTCCTCGCCGATCATGGATTCAAGGCGGCGGGCAAGTTCGGTCAGGACCACATCGCCCCAGGCGTGGCCGTAAGTGTCGTTGATTTCCTTGAAGCGGTCGAGGTCTATAGCGGCCACGCCGAGGCGCTTGCCATGGCGCAAGGCGTGATCGAGCATCTCGTCGATCCAGAGGTTGAAGCGGGTGCGGTTGGGCAGCCCGGTCAATCCGTCGTGCATCGCCATATGGGCGATCTGCGCCTCGGATTCGTGCTGGCGGGTGATGTCGTCGAAGGTGGAGACCCAGCCGCCGCCGGGCATCGGCCGGCTGGCGATCGAAATGACCGTGCCGTCGGGATATTCGAACAGGATCGGCGGGTGGGGCGCTGTCGCCAGATTCTCGCGGATGGCCCGCTGCGAGACCTCGATCCGCTCCGGGATCAGGTCCGCGGCGAAGCGGCAGGCGCTGCTGAGGCGGATCACCTCGGAAAGGTGCATGCCGGGAACCAGGGTGCCTGGCTCCAGTCCGTACATTTCCAGGTAGCGCGGATTGCAGAGCACCAGCTTCTCGTCCGCATCGAACAGGCAAAGGCCCTGGTGCATGTGGCCGAGAGCGGCGTCGCGCTGGCGGCTTGCTTCGGCGATGCGGTCCTGCGCTTCCTTGAAGCGCGACATGTCGCGGGTGATCTTCGCGAAGCCGATCGGCTGGCCGAGATCGTCCAGCATCGTTTCCATCGTGACATGGGCCCAGAACCGCGTGCCGTCGCGCCGCACGCGCCATCCCTCGCCATGGTAGCGTCCCTCGCTTCGGGCCTTGCCCAGGGCGATCCGGTCGAGTTCGGTGGCGCGATCTTCCGGTGTGTAAAAGCTGGAGACGTGAAGGCCTAGCACTTCCGCTTCGTTGTAGCCCTTGAGCCGCTGGGCTCCGGCGTTCCAGTTGACCACCCGGCCGTCGAGATCGAGCATGTAGATCGCGCAATCGGAAATGCCGCGCACGAGGAAGGAGAAGTTGCGCTCGCTCATGGCCAGTGCAGCGGCGGTGCGGCGGCTCACGACAAGCGAAATCGCGGAAATCGCGATGAGAAGGAAGGTGACGGCGGTGACTGCCCCTGCCATTTCGCGCGGCGAGATCAGCAGTTCGGGCGGCGCCGTGCGGGTCGGGATCAGCGTCAGCCCGGTCATGCCGGTGAAGTGCAGCCCGACGACCGATGCGGTCAGCAGGCCGGTCGCCGCGAGCAGTCCGCGCAGGCGGCGGTCTTCCAGCGCAAGTGCGAAGGCGGGGTAGAGCGGCAGCCAGGCGAGGATCAGGGAAGCCAGGATGAAGCCCGGTTTCCACGACATGATGGCCGGAAGCTGGAGCGCCTGGGTGCCGGTGTAGTGCATGGCGGCGATGCCGCTGGCAGCCACGAGGGAAGCGGCCAGCAGGGCCGGGCGGTTCATACCCTTCAGGGCGATTGCGAAGGCGGCGGAGATGGCCACGATGGGTATGGCGAGCGAGGCCAGCGTCAGGGCGGGTTCGAAGCCGGTGACGATCTCTGGCGCATAGCCTTGCATGGCAACGAAATGCGTCGCCCAGATGCCGAATCCGGCACTTGCACCCGCCATGCAGCACCAGCGTAGCCGTGCCTTGCCGGCGCAGGACTGGGCCTGCCGCAGCAAGGCCAGTGCGGTCAATGAAGAAAGCAGGCAGATCAATGCGGCGAGCACGACAAATTTCAGGTCGTGCCCGTCGCGGATGCAAAGGTAGATATCGAACACCGCAACCCCGATTCTTTCGACGAGAACTACGGATATTCGGGTTAGCAATCGATTAACGTTGAATTCGTTCCATTTGGCGCTGTTGCAGGGCGTTAGGGTCAAACTGAGGGTTTCTGTGGATGGAATTCGGCAAAAAATTAGCCAAGATGCTAACGGTTTCTTAATTCCTGTGCGGACAATTTGCGATTCTCCTGGAGAATGCGCCATGCCGATAACGGCACACTTTGAAGACAAGTCCACCGACGGCATCAAGTCGCCCGATAACGGCCATCAGGCCGGCAAACCGCGCGCTGCGCGCAGGCGGTTGATGATCGAGACGCAAGGCGCTCTGCCTTCCGGTGTCGAGGCGCCGGTGACGATCCACAACTTCTCGGAAACCGGCCTTCTGCTGGAAACCGAGGTGGATATGGAGATCGACGAAGCGCTCGATATCCAGCTCCCCGAAGCCGGCCTGACCCGCGCCCGCGTGGTCTGGGCCAGCGGGCGGCTCTACGGCTGCGCTTTCGAAGTGCCGCTTCATCCCGCTATCCTCAGTGCTGCTCAGTTGCGCAGCACGGCGCAGGAAATCGATCTGGCGCCCGCTCCGGCAGTGCCGGCGCCCGCCGCCATTGGCGGCGAGAGCTTCGGCGAGCGCCTTCACCGCCTGCGCAAGCTGCGCGGTTTCACCCAGGGCGAACTGGCCTCGCGCCTCGGCGTCAGCAAGCCGACGGTCTGGGCCTGGGAGCAGGGGCGCGCTCGCCCGATCGAGGAACGGCTCGATGCCATTGCCGAGGAGCTCGGTGTCACTGCCGCGGAACTGCGGCCCGGCCGCACCGTGGTCGGCCTGCCCGAACTGATCGCCCGCTGCCGGGACCAGATCGCCGCCGCGGTGGAAACCAGTCCGGACAAGGTCCGGATCATGATCGAACTCTAACGATCGAGAATTGTGCCCGGTTCTGTGCAGGAACAGGGTAAACGCGCTTTCCGACTCAATTCAGTGATGGTAAATGTATTGATAACAATAACTTGAAATAAAGAACGTTAGGTAACGGGGCTAACTTTCCTTGTTGATGGTTATTGTCAGGGTCGCCGGAAACCGGAAGTCTGACGTTTGGATGTCATCTTTTGAACATTCGAACGTTTGCTAACGCGCTTCGAATCATCGGCCCGAATTGCGTTGGATCGTTCTGCGGTCCGTCTGATCCGGGGCATTACGAAGATGGGCATGAATTTTACCGTTCAGGATAGCTCCGCGCTGTACGGGCTGCTGGCGGAAACATCGTCCGACATTATTCTCAAGACCGATCGGGACGGCATG
This sequence comes from Novosphingobium sp. BL-S-20, assembly GCF_055521635.1. NCBI lineage: Bacteria > Pseudomonadati > Pseudomonadota > Alphaproteobacteria > Sphingomonadales > Sphingomonadaceae > Novosphingobium > Novosphingobium sp. BL-S-20. The sequence goes on from NZ_CM145493.1 coordinate 790,532, forward strand.
ATCGTCCATGCGTCGCCCGGAATCCGCAAGCTGGGCGTGGAATTCCACGCGGAAATCGGCCCCCATCTCCTCGACTTCGTGGCGGAGCAGGGTCGCGCGGCGGTGGCGGGCGCGCTGGAGGCGGCGGTTGCGGGCGGACGGAGTGTGCAATGGGTGGAATTCCCGGCGCTTACGGCCGATGCACGCGAAAGCTGGTTCGAAATTCGCATTCGCCCGCTGACCGACGATGCCGGGGATGTCTACGGCGCGCTTGCCGTGATGCGCACGATCGATGAGCGGCGCAGCCTGCGCGATCAGCTTTTCGCGGCGACTTATACCGACCCCTTGACCCAGCTCACCAACCGTGCGGCGTTCATCTCCATGTTGGAGCATATGATTGCCCAGGGCATGGAAGGCTGCCTGGCGATGTTCAGCATCGATTTCTTCCGCACGATCAACATGAGGCATGGCCAGACCGCGGGCGACGAAGTGCTGCGTGTCTTTGCCGATCTGCTGCGTGAAATGCTCCGGTCTGACGATATCATCTCACGTATAGGTTCCGAGCGCTTCGCGGTCCTTCTACCGCGCACCACGCCTGAGCAGGCCCAGTCGATCTGTGCGCGCATCGTCACGACCTTGGCCGATCTGCGCCAGAAAGTGGGCGACGGCCGCCTTGCGATCACCACCAGCGGAAGTGTCGCGCGGATTGCAGGCAGCATGGACAGCACTATCGAACGCGCCGAACTTGCGCTGTTCTGCGCCAAGGCCAAGGGGCGCAACCGCCTTGAGATGGAAAAGCCCCGCCGCATCACGGCCTGAGAGTTCGGGGCCGTAAAGTTCAGGGCCGAAAAGTCGGGGCAGTTTCCGGCCAATCCTGTCGCCTGAATCGAAGATCGCCTGATGGGCGCCGCTTGAGCGGTCGGCTTCATCTACAGAAGAAATGAAGATCGCAGGCAATGCCGGGGCGCGATCGACCAAGTTCCTCCATGTCCGTGCGGCTCAGGGAGTGCCGTTAGGGAAATCACCGCGGGCCTGCCTGAGGCTTGCGCCCCAAAGTTCCTCCAAAATCGATCCACCACGATCCACTACGGATTCTGATCCGATTGCTCCTGCAAGCGGCATCCATGAAGATGGCGCTAGATCAGCAGGTGCGGAAATACGGCCGCGCATACCGGGAGAAACGCGATGGCCAAAGTCTTTCCTGCCGCTTCACCGGCCTCGGTCTCTGTATGAAAAGCATGGCCGCTTTCGGGGGTTCTCCTGCGGTGATTGTTCTGGGCGCTGGCGTTGCCGGGCTGGCCGCGGCCGACAGGCTGACCTCCCTGGGATACCACGTCACGATCGTCGAGCAGCGCGATGTCGCAGGCGGCATGCACAGGAGCCGGCAGATAGGTCCCTATACATTCGATGTAGGCAGCATATTCTACGAAGAGGATGCGAAGATCTTCGACCTTGCGCCCGGCATACGTGACCTTTGCCCCCAGGTTCTGAGCATCCAGCGCCGGATCGCGCCGGACGGCTCCCTTCTGCTCTACCCCATCGAGCCGCGCGACTTCCTCCGGCAGTCCTGGCACCGCCTTGGCAGGTCGGCATTGGAACTGCTCGTTTCACGCGCCAGCCTGAAGCGGGACGGCACCTTGGAAACCCTGTGCCGCAAAAGACTGGGGCGCGGGTTCTTCGAGGATTCCGGACTGCGGAACTACATAACCCGTTTCCATCATGCGCCTCCTTCGGAAATCGATGAAGAGTTCTTCTTTCGCCGCATGGCCATCATCGAACGCTTCACGCGCATGAAAAGCCTGGCGCGCAATGCCGCAAGAACGCTGGTTTCCGGAAGTGCTCCGCAAGCGCGGAAGCAATGGCCGATGCGTGTACGCCCCAGAAGCGGTTTCGAAACCGTCTTCTCCGCAATCGTGGAGCGGCTTTTGGCAAGTGGGGTGGAGTTCGCCTTCGGAGAGCAATTGACCGCGGTTACGCGGGAAGGCAGCGATTTCCGCATCCGCACGGATCGTAGCACGCGGCGCGCGGTCGCCGTCATAAGCACCATCCCTATAGACGCTCTTCATCGCACGCTGTTCGGCGAACCTTCGGGCCTGCAATGCCTCGACATGGCAACGCTTCATGTTTCCGCGCAATGGCTCCATCCCGACGCCGGAAACGTGCTGTTCAACTTCCATGGGCGGGGCGACTGGAAGCGGGCGACCATCTACTCGCGCATCTACGATGCGCCCAAGCTCCCGCGTGAGTTTCTCGCCGTCGAAACGACGCTGAGATCCGGCACTGCCTATGAACTCCAAGCATTGTTCGAAGCGTTTCGGCACCATGTCCAAGACCTCGGGCTGGCTCGTGGACTGCAACTTGAAGGCCATGACTTTGTCGAGAATTGCTATCCGCTTCATTTCGTCGGCGCCCAGACGAAACTCGACGCCGCGTTGAAGCGCATCCTGGAAGCCGGGATCATCTCAGCGGGCCGGCAGGGGCGTTTCGAATACTTGCCGACCTCCACCGGCGTCATCGCCCAGGTGCATAGGCACATCGGCCTGCAGACCCCCGTAGCCGACCCATCCGAACTCGCCGCATGAGGAGCCTTGATCATGAATGCGTACAATGCGCTTCAGGAAATGCCGGAATCCTGCCCTCGTTCATCCCCTCGGGTTCGCATTTTCAACGTCAAGTATAGCCCCAACCTGGGCGATGGCCTGTTGTCGGAATGCCTCGAACAGGCTTTGATCAACAGCGGAGCCGATAGAGATACATGGTCGGTCGATCTCGCGGGACGGCGCAGCTACGGTCCCGGTGCGGCAGGGCGCGGGGCGCTGATCCGCACGCTTCATCTGCTTCCACCACCGGCGCGCAGACTGGCGGTCAGCCTGCCGCTGGCTGTCCAGTCCCGCCGGCGATGGCGGCCACACTATCGCAGTGCGTTGCGGGATGCCGACTGCATCGTTATCGGCGGAGGCAATCTGCTGGTCGATCTCGACCTTAACTTTCCCACGAAGATCGCGCTCGCGGTCGAGGAGGCCGATCGGTGCGGCCTTCCCGCCTTCCTCTATGGCTGCGGCGTTTCCGGCGGATGGAGCCGGCAAGGGCGGATGCGGATGTCGCGGGCGCTTGATCGGGGAGTGGTGCGCAAAGTCTTCGTGCGTGACGAGCGATCCCGCCAACTTTGGGATGAAGAGTTCGGTAACGCATTCGATCTTCCCGCCGCAGTCGCGCCCGATCCCGGTCTTCTCGCCAGCCTTCGATATGGAGTGTCCGCGGCATCGGCTGGCACTTCTGGTCCCTCCTCCACTGTCGGTCTCAATATTACCAGCCCCGTCGCGGTGCGCTATCACTCGATCGACAAGCCGGACACGCGCGATCTGGAGCAATGGTATCTCGACGTGATTCACGGCTTGCTCGCTGCCGGGCATCATGTCGCCGTTTTTACCAACGGCAGCCCGGAAGATCGTCTTTGCGCAGAGCGCCTGCGTTCGGTCATCGAGAGCGCTGGCAAGTTCATGCCGGTGTCTTTTCCCGAGCCCGATACGCCGGGAGAGTTGGTCAGGCTTATCGGCGGCCTTCAGGGGTTGATCGCATTTCGCATGCATGCCGTGATCGCGGCCTATTCCTGCCGCATCCCCTTTCTGGCGCTACGCTGGGATCCCAAGCTGGATTCCTTTGTACGTTCGGTGGATCGCGCGGCGTGGCTGGTGGATTCTCTTGCCTGCCCGGCAACAACGGTCATCGACGAATTACAAGGCGCCATGACCCGGGGCATCGCGCCGAACGAGCATGGCCGGACGCTCGTTGCGGCGCACCAAGGAGTTGAAACCCTTTTCTCCGAAATCGAGCGAACCCTTTCGGGCCAGCGGCATTGAAGCCTTTGATCCTGTTTCTGGTTGGATTGGCGGCCCTGGGAAGCCTCAGCCGAATATCTTTCCAGCAGCAGGAAGGTCGCGTACAGGCAAGTAGCCCGATCGGCTTGTCGCAGGTCTCCACGATGCCGGCCGATCGCCAAGATATTCAGGCGCCCATGCGCATCGGCGCGGCCTCGAATTTCTCGCAAGGTTGGAACCCCCGAGTTTTCCAGTCTGCCCTTGCTCTTCCGCTGACGAACTGGCGCGACAGTATTCGCTGGACCGATGTGGAGACGGTGAAAGGATGATACACCTTCGAATCCGCGATGACGCTTTATCCGGAGCGCCTGTCAGAGTATTCAGCAAGGCTTACCCTGACGCTAAACTGGGGGAATCCGCTCTATGACAGCGGATATACCCCTTATTCTCCCGAAGGTCTTGCTGCCTTCGGTCGCTTCGTGGCTGAAGTTCTGCGTCGTTATCCCGCAGTGGACACACTGGAAATCGGGAATGAAATCAACGCCAGCGCATTCGTCACCGGTCCCATGAAAGAGGCGGACCCGGCGATGCGGATACGCTATCATCTGGCGATGGTGCGCAGCGCCGCTGCAGCCGTCCGATCCGTAAAACCGTCAGTGAAAGTTATCGGCGGCTCCACCCATTCCTTGCCGGCAGGATTCCTCTGGCCCCTTCTGGATGAGCCCGAAGCTGCCGATCTGAGTGGTCTTTCCCTTCATCCTTATACGACGCCGATCGATCAGCTTCGCGCTCAGATCGGTGTGTTGCGACGGCATCCCGCTACTTCTTCAATCCCGCTGTACATTACCGAATTCGGAAGTCTTCATGAAAGGGTCGCTGCGGATGACCTGGTGAGGGCCTACGCAACGCTATCCTCCCTCGGCGCGGCCGAACTCGACTGGTATCCGCTTAGCGAAAGGGGGGATGGTTTCGTGCCCTTGCTGCTTCGTGATGGAAGCAGGACCGATGCGGGGCGCGCATTTCAGTTCGTCACGCAACTGTTGTCCGGCTTTAGGGGGCGGGACATGAGTCCGGACCCCTTTACTGTTCTCCATGCCTTCGGGCCTGAGACCTGGGTTCTCTGGGGGGCGCCGCGACAGGTCACGATCGACAGGCGCACCGTTTCGGCATTCTCGGCAACTGGCAAACCGCTCGATGATGTGCGTCTGGACCTGAGCGAGGATCGGGCGCTGATCCTCAAGGGCAAGGCACCACTGCAGCTGGGCGGGAATGTTACTTTGGGTTGCACGCCTTTGGTCGCCGACAGCTATTACGGATTTACCTATCCGGCGGCGGATGGCCGAACCGATTCACCCGCCGGCTTCCTTGCTTATGCGGGGGCGACAAATCGCGGAAACGCATTGGAAACCCTACCGGGTCAACAGGCGAACGGAGTGCCCTGGACTCCGTACCTTGGACGCAGGAACAGTATTCTTCCCCGCGTGACGGCAGACCTCCTGCTCCCCGGTCCCGATCTGATGCGGAATGCGATTTTTCTGAAGTACGTTGCGCGTGCCGATGCCGACCTGAAGGTTCAGGCTGATTTCAACCTGGAAGGCGCGACGGAAGACGGCATCGGCGCGAGCTTTTCGATCGACGGGCGCTTGCTGGTTGCAAAACGAACGCGGACAAGTCTCGCAATCGAGCGTGAAGAGCGGGTCCGATCCGGTCAGGCTCTGGTCTTCGTTATCGATGCAGGAGGAACCGTGCGTGGCGATATCACGAAGTATCGCATTCGCATCTATGACAAGGCGGCCTGCCCAACCACGGCAATGATCGATCCGAAGAGCCGTCACAGTGCGGGCTTATGAACGGCGCTGTCCGGATGTTGTAATGACCCGATATTCACGCGCAGGAATGGGATCGATGCTTCTTCATAATTCTTGTGAATGTGCAGCCTTGTTGTGACCGGCCTCAGCTGTGTTTGTAATTCTACGCGAAGCCGAGGTGGTTATTTCGGAGATATCGAGCGCGGTCATCGCAGGCCGGCATGAACCGCATGTCCGCCTGTCGAGCAAATAAGCATCCGGCAACCCGACAAGATCGGGTTTGCCGGATGCTTCGCGTCAGAATGCGTTACTTGCCGGGGGCTTCGACCGCTTCAGCTTTGGCCCGCCGAGGGCGAGGGGTAGCGCTGGCCGTCTTGGCACCAGCAGTGCCGGCAGAGTTCTTGGCCGCCTTGGCCTTCTTGGTCGCCGCGGGCTTGACAGTCGCGTCACTGGAAACGGCTGCTGCAGGTGAAGCCGAGGTGGCCGCAGGAACGGTTTCCTTCGGTGCTGTGGCGGCCTTCCGGCGCGGGGTCTTCGCCTTCGCTTTGGGCGCTTCCGAAGCGGTCTTTGTCGGGGTCTGAATTGCCGCGTCACGCGTTACCTTGGCCGCATCCTGTGCTGCGGCCTTGGGTTCGCGGGCGAAGCGCTTGCGGGGTTTCGCTGCGGCTACCGGCTTGACGGCTTCTTTCTTTTCCGCGCCGGCCTTCGCCTTGGACGGTGCGGGTTTGGATGCCTGTTCCTTCGCGGGCGCTTCCTTGGCAGGCTTTGCAGCCACTTCCTTTACCGGAGCGACCGGCTCGGTTACGGCCTTCGCTGTGGATGCCTTCGCCTTGTTCGGACGGCCTCCAAGACCCATCCGCTGCGCGACTGCGCGTCGATGCTCCGAATAGGACGGTGCCACCATCGGGTAGTCGCCCGGCAGGCCGTAACGGGCGCGATATTCGGCCGGCGTCAGTCCATTGTTGGCAAGGTGGCGCTTCAGGCTCTTGTAGGGTTTGCCGTCGAGCAGGCTGAGAATATGATCGCGCGAAGCGATGCTGTCCTCGATCGAGACGGCAGGGGTGTGGACGGTCTCGCTGCTCGAAGCAGATGCAGTTCCGCCCGCAAGCGCTGCTCGGGTCTGTTCGATCAGGCCAGAAAGTTCGCTGCTCGGTACGCTGTTGTTGGCGAAATAAGCGCTCAGGAGATCGACCGTCAGCCGGGCGAGGTCGTTCTGTTCACTGTCAGGCATCGCATCTTCCTTCAGATATTCCAAAGTCGATTGTCCGTGCTACATCACGGCAATACAGTCGTAAGTAAAGGGGGAATACGAAGAAGGTTCCTTGGAATATCGAGAACTTTGACGGATTGCCCTGAGATCGTCATGACTTTTTTGCAGTGCAGGATCAGTTTTGCGGCAGTGCAGCAGCATAAAGTTCGATCTGTGCATGCAATCCTCCGGACGAGGACTGGCCGACCCATACGTCGAACATGCCCGGTTCCGCAATCCGCTTGCTGCCCTGGCCGATGAATTCCAGATCCTTGCGGATCAGTGAAAACCGGATCGTCCTGCTCTCTCCCGGCGACAAGGACACGCGCTGCATGGCCTTCAACTCGCGAATGGGACGGGTACGACTGGCGACGCGGTCGTGAATGTAGAGCTGTGCGACTTCGCTGCCGCGACGACTGCCCTTGTTGGTGATCCGAACCGAAATCTCCACCGTATCGTCCCAGCGCATGGCGCTATCCGACAGCTTGAGATTATCGAGCACGAACTCGGTATAGCTCAATCCGTGGCCGAACGGGAGGCGCGCGCTGTTGTCGGTCGTCGTATAGCGGGCGCGATACTCGGTGCGGCTGTCCACGACCGGACGGCCGGTCGACTTGCGGTCGTAGAAGAACGGTTCCTGGCCGGATTCCCAGGGAAAGCTGACGGGCAGCTTGCCCGAGGGATTGACTTTGCCGAGCAGGACGTCAGCCACGGCATGGCCGCTTTCCGAGCCGAGGAACCACGTCGCCAGGATCGCCTGGGCATCGGCGACGCCGCCGTGCAGCGCGAGTGCGCGGCCGTGGCGCAGCAGCACGACGACCGGCTTTCCGGCCGCCGCAACGGCGTCCGCCAGCGCCTGCTGGGCGGCGGGAATCTCGATCGTGGTGCGCGATTGCGCTTCGCCGGACATGGTCTGGGATTCGCCGATGGCCAGCAGCACGATGTCAGCCGATTTGGCGACTTCCACCGCTCTGGCAATGCCGCCGTCGATCGGACCGTCTATGTTGCAGCCGTGTTCGACGGCCAGTTTCGTTGCATCGGGCAGGGCGGCGCGCAGACCGGCGGCGAGGTCCACGCCCTTGCCGGGATCGCCGTAGAAGGCCCAGGGGCCGTAGACGTTGTCGCGGTCTTCGCCGAAGGGGCCGATCAGCGCGATCTTCTGTCCTTGCGCGGGATCGATCGGCAGTACGCCGCTGTTCTTGAGCAGCACGATGGAGCGACCGGCGGATTCCCGTGCCAGCGCGCGGTGGGCTGGGGTGGCGATATGGGTGCGCTCGGCCTCCTCATCCAGCGAGCGCCAGGGATTGTCGAACAGGCCCATGGCGAGCTTTACATAGAGGATGCGCCGAACGGCGACATCGACCGTGCCCATCGGGACGGCGCCGGATTTCACAAGCTCCGGCAGGTAGCGGATGTAAAGCCCACTCTGCATCGACATGTCGACCCCGGCCAGCACGGCGAGGCGGGCGGCATCGCGTTCGTCCTCGGCATAGCCGTGGGCGATCAGTTCCTCGTCGGCGGTGTAATCGGAAAAGACGAAGCCGCGGAACTCCATCTCGCCGCGCAGGGTGTCGGTGAGGAGGGCGCGGTCGGCGGTCGCGGGGACGCCGTTGATCTCGCTGAAGGCGGCCATCGTCGTCAGGGCGCCGGCTGCAAAGGAGGCGGCGAAAGGCGGCAGGTGGGTTTCGCGCAGGGTTTCGTCGCTGATGTCGACGCTGCCGTATTCCAGCCCGCCCGCCACCGCCCCATAGGCGGCGAAATGCTTGGGGCAGGCGAGCAGCGAGTCCGCCCGCCGCAAGTCACGCCCCTGGAAGCCGCGCACACGGGCGGCGGAGAGCAGGGCGGTGAGGGTCACGTCCTCGCCCGAACCTTCCACCACGCGGCCCCAGCGCTGGTCGCGGGCGACGTCGGCCATCGGTGCGAAAGTGAGATGGAGACCGGCAGCGGTCGCTTCCACGGCCATGGCGCGCGCCGTGCTCTGGGCGAGTTCGGGGTCGAAGGAGGAGGCCTCCGCCAGCGGTACCGGGAAGATCGTCTTGAGGCCGTGGATCACGTCACCGGCGAAAAGCAGCGGAATGCCAAGGCGGCTTTCCCTGACCGCCAGTTCCTGCGCGCGGCGCGCTCCGGCGACGCCGATGCCGTTGAACAGGCAGCCGACCCGGCCCTTGCGGATTTCCTCGGAAAGGCGCTTCTCGTCCTGGATACCGGCTTGCGGATTGGGCGGGTTGAAGGGGCGGAAGGCATCGGCGAGGCAGGTCATCTGCCCGGCCTTTTCCTCGATGGTCATGCGGGCGATCAGGTCGTCCACGTGCTGTACTTCGCTGGCGGCGAAAGTGATGCGCGGCAGGCCGAAGGCGGCGGCCCCTCCGAGGATGCCGGACAGAACGGCGCGGCGGTGCATGGTCATGAGAGCGTGAACAGGGTCCGTGAAACAAGCGACGCCCCCGAAACGTCGCTAGAACGCTTTTTGTTGCACTGCGGCGTAAAAGCGACCGGCCGGTTGCCGCTTGGGACAACCGGCCGTCGGCGCTGCCAGCGGTGTGGATCAGGTCAGGGCCATGCGCGGCTGCGGCGCATCGTCCGGGACGGTTGCGATGGCCGGGATGGCATCGTCGACGGTGATGTCCTGGTCGCTCCTGAGCAAAGCGATCGCTTCGGCCTTGCTCTCCACCGAAGGCGGTGAGCCGCGCAGGGGCAGGCCTGCGGTCTCGCGCACGGTGAGCATCGTGACGATGCCGATCGCGGCTGCGCCCATCAGGTAATAGGCAGGCATTAGCGGGTCTCCGGTGCGGCTGACGAGCCATGCCGTCACCAGCGGCGTGGTGCCGCCGAACAGCGAGACCGAGACATTGTAGGCGATCGACAGCGCGCTGTAGCGCACCGGTGTGTAGAACAGTGCGGGCAGTGTCGAGGGCATCGAACTGGTGAAGCAGACGAGCGCCATGCCCAGCGTCATCAGGCCGAGGAAGATGAGGCCGTCGTTCCCCGAGCCGATCAGCATCATGCTGGGCACCGCGAGCACCATCAGCGCGACACAGGCGCCGATGATCATTGGGCGGCGGCCCAGGCGATCGCTGAAGAGGCCGCCGACCACGTTGAGCGGCATCATCACCAGCATCACCAGGATGATGAGCAGCAGGCCCTTGCTCTCGGCATAGCCCATCGTCACCGTCAGGTAATTGGGCATGTAGGTGAGCAGCATGTAGTCGGTCACGTTGAACACGAGGACCAGTCCCATGCACTTCAGCAACTGGGGCCAGTGCAGGCGGAACATGTCGGACAGGCTCGGGCGGTCCGCTTCGCGCTCGTCCACCTGTTCGTTATAGGCTTGGAACGCGGGCGTTTCCTCCAGCTTGAGGCGCATGTAGAGGCCTAGCAGGCCCAGCGGCCCGGCGATCAGGAACGGCACACGCCAGCCCCAGGCGAGCATGTCGGCATCGCTGAGCGACATCTGCAGGGCAGTCACGGTTCCCGCACCGGCGATGTACCCGCCGAGCGTGCCGAATTCGAGCCAGCTGCCCATCATTCCGCGCTTCTGGTCGGTCGAGTACTCGGCGATGAAAGTTGCGGCGCCGCCATATTCTCCGCCTGTCGAGAAGCCCTGGACGAGGCGGGCGACCAGCAGCAGCAGCGGCGCGGCCATGCCGATGCGATCGTAGGAGGGAATGAGGCCGATGGCGAAGGTGCCGGCGGCCATCATCACCATCGTCAGCGCCAGGATCTTGTGGCGGCCGTAGCGGTCTCCCAACGGGCCGAAGACCAGCCCGCCCAGCGGACGCACGACGAAGGCCGCGGCAAATGTCGCCAGGGTCGCGATGAGCTGTACTGTAGGATTGCCGGATGGAAAGAAGACATGGCCCAGAGTGACAGCAATATAACCGTAGACGCCGAAGTCGAACCACTCCATGGCATTGCCCAGTGCCGCAGCACCGACTGCCCGGTTCAGTTGAGAGCGGTCGACTACGGTAATGTCGTCGATGGCCAGTTCCCGGCGGGATTTGAACCAGCCGAATTGCGCATGCTGCGCAACGGTGCCTAATTGCGCCGGTGGCGCAACGGGATTGTGCATGTCTGTCTCCGTGCACGCCCGGGCAGGCGCACAGGAAGGCACCACTATCGCCGGACGGGAGGCGGCCGTCGAACGGCCGTGAAAGGATGCGATGCCGTATCGGGCATCAAGCGGGGAGGGCGCCCCATAGACATGTTTTGCTTGAAAAGGGGGAGTTTATGGCCGAGCCGTGGCCCTGCGGCGATGGATCGAATTTGTGTTCAACAGTGAACGCGAACGGTTTTCCATGCTTCTGGTGGTGTTTTTTTCCGGTTTTGGGGGAGGCCCAAACGGACCTCGATCGAAGTGCGGAATGCCCGTTCGATCAGGCCGATGCGGTGCGTTTCGGGCCATGAGCGGTCAGGCAGGTGACCACGCTGGCACCCATGCAGGCGATCGCCAGCAGTTCGGGCACGGTCGGCAGTCGCGCTTCCCAGAGGAAGCCGTAGAGCAGCGCGAAGGCGGTTTCGAACAGGATCATCTGGCCGACCATGGTAAGCGGCAGCAATCGGCTCATGGTGTTCCAGAAGGCATTGCCGACGACCGAGGCGAAGAGCGCGACCGCGCCCGAAACGGCTAGGAAGCGATACCAGGCGGCGGCATCATGCGCGGCGGGTTCGAGCAGCAGCGCGAAGGGAACCAGCAGCACCGCCTGAAATCCGGTGACGATGCCCAGCAGCAGGCTCCATTCGTGGGCGGAAACGTCATGCAGGCGGACCAGCCAGCGGCTGTTGAGAATCGCGAAAGTGGCCCAGGAGGCCAGTGCCCCCACCGCGCAGAGCAGCCCGATCAGCGGCATGATGCCTGCTTCTGCCCGCACATTGCCAAGCGTCTGCCAACCGATGCAGGCCACTGCGCCGAAGCCGAGCAGGAGCGAGGGGGCGAGCCGGGCCAGCGAAGGCGCGCTCGCGTCGCGGCTGCCCACGGCCGTCACCACGACCGGGATGAAGCCGATCACCAGCGAGGTCACGGTGACACCGGCCAGTTGCACGGCGCTGGACAGCAGTATGTAGTAGAGCGTGTTGCCGAGCAGGCTCAGCCAGGCGAGGGCGATCCACTCGGCCCGGCCAAGGTGACGGATCAGCGTGCGCCAGCGGGGCAGGAGCAGGGCGGCGGCGATCAGGCCGTAAGCAAGATAGCGCCCGGCTGCGAGATGGAGCGGACCGAAATCGCCTGCCAGTTCGGGCGCGAGGAAGACCAGGCCCCAGACCGCGCCTGCAGCGGCTCCGAAACCCACCCCGACAACCGTATTCCGCGCATCCGACACTGCAGGCTCCGTCCAGAAAGAGTGGCAGACTGAACCGGAATGCCGCCGGGGTCTTGGCCGCGTCTACGCCGGTTTTGACGCAGGCTCCGGTTCGGCGGGCGGAACGGCTTCCTGCATCTGGCGGCGATAGGCGGCTGGAGGCAGGCCCGTGGCCTTGCGCATCGCGCGCGTCAAGGCGCTCTGGTCGGAATAGCCGAAGCGATAGGCCAGTTCGGCAATCGAAAGATGCCCCGATACAAGCGCATCGCGTACCCGTTTCAGGCGCAGTTCCGATAGCCAGGCGCGCGGCGTGGTGTCCAGTTCTTCGCGGAACAGTTCGTGGAGGCGGCTGACGCCGACACCGGCATGTCGTGCCATGGCGACAGCAGTCCAGTTCTGCCCCGGTGCGGCTTCAAGCCGATCGAGCAGGGCTGCAAGGCGCAGGCGGGCCTTGGGCATTCCGCCGGCAAGCGTCTCGAACAGGAGCGGTGCCCAGCGCTCCACCGTGGACTGTGCAGCGTCACCGGAGGCGCCTTGCTGCGAAGCCATCAGTGCCATGAAGTCGACCAGCTTGTCGGCGGCCGGGGACAGCGCGGCGTAAGGGCGGCGGCCGAGTTCCTCGCGCAGGCGAGGGGAGAGCATGGCCGGATCGAGGTCGAGGATAAAGGCGCGGTTGGGGTGGGCGCTGACCTGATCGTGGCGCACGTCGGTTTCGACGAAAGCGAGATTTCCGCGCGCGACCGCGCCGCCGCGCGCATCGATTTCCATCGACAGCGTGCCTTCCAGAGGCAGGACGATCTGCGCGAAGCCGTGGCTGTCCATCGTGCTGTCCTGCCCATAGCTGCGCAGGTCGAGGGAGAGGGGGGATAGCGACGACATGCCCTTCGTCTATCACCGATCGCGGGCGGAGCGACAGACAGATTTGCTATCGGGGCCGCATCGGACGACCCCGATAGCTTGCCGTTTACGTCCCCGGCACCAGACGCATCGCCGCGCCGCCGCCCGGCGCCAGCCAGAGCGTGTAGGTGTCGCCCTTCTTCACGGTGAGCGTGTCATAGGCGATCCGGTGGCGGGCATCGGTGAGGTAAGTCGCGCCCTCCCCGTCCTTCCAGATCGTTGCCTTGTAGGTCTTGCCCGGTTCAAGGAAGTCGAACGAAAGCGTGACAGTGCGCGCCGTCGCATCGTTCACGCCGCCGACGAACCATTCGGGGCTCCCCCGATCCTTGCGCGCGAATATCGCGTAATCGCCCACTTCACCAGCGATCAGGTGGCTTTCGGCCCAGTCGGTGGGGACGTGGCTGATGAACTCCATCTCGCGCGGATGCTTGTCGAGGTTCTCGACGAAGTCCGCCGCCATCTGGATCGGTGAATAGATCGCAAGGTAAAGCCCAAGCTGCTTGGCCAGCGTGGAGGCCAGCGGATCGTGCTTCGCGCCTTCAAGGCTCAGCACGCCCGGCGTGAAGTCCATCGGACCGGAGAGCATGCGGGTATAGACCAGCGTCGGCTCATGGTCCGGTCCATTGGCGAAGGCGCCCCAGGCATTGTACTCCATGCCTCGCGCGCCTTCGCGGCTGACCCAGTTCGGATAGGTGCGGCGCAGGCCGGTATCCTTGACCGGTTCGTGCGCATCGATGGAGATGTGGTGCTGCGCGGCCAGTTTCACCACGTCCAAGTGGTGGTTCACCTGACGCTGGCCATCGTGCCATTCCATATGCGTTTCGCCCGGCTTTTCGTCGTAGTGCCAGGTGTCGGCGATGATGCCACCGCCATCGGCGACATAGCCGGTCTTCACCGAAGTGACGCCCAGCTTCTCGTAGAGCGCGAAGCCCCCATCCATCTGCTTTTCGTAGATGGCGATATTGCCGCCGGTCTCGTGATGGCCGATCAGCACCACGCCCTTCTTGCGGGCATAGTCAGTCACGGCCTTGATATCGAAGTCCGGCGTCGCTTCGGTGAAGCTGAAATCGCCGTGGCCGAACCAGTCGCCGTCCCAGCCTTTGTTCCAGCCTTCGATCAGCACGCCGCCGAAATTGTGGCGAGCGGCATAGTCGATGTACTGCTTGGCGCGCGCGGTGGTGGCGCCGTGCTGCGGACCGGTCGCCCAGGTCCAGTCGCCGCGGATCATGCCCCACCAGATGCCGATATAGCGCATCGGCTTCACCCAGCTGACATCGCCCAGCTTGTTGGGTTCGTTGAGGTTGAGTTCCAGATCGTTCTCGACAAGGCCCGCCGCATTGTCGGCAATGCGGATCGTGCGCCAGGGCGTATTGAACGGTAGATCGCGCACCACCCGCGCACCGCGTGACGAGGGCGAGAGCGTGGTGCGGAACTTCTGCCCATCGGTCCGCTTGAACCAGTACCCGGCATAATCGACCAGCGCCGCTTCGTGGAACGACAGGTGGGTGCCGTCCTCCAGCTTCATGGTGATCGGCGTATGCGCGGTGGAAACGGCGTCGATCGCGGTCTTCTGGTAGACCTGCTCGTAGCGGTTCCACTCGCCGCCGGGGATCCACCATGCCTCGCCCTTGGGGACGATGTCGAACTCGGTGGTTTCGTCGGCGATCTTCATCGTCTTCATCGCCGGCTGCTCGGGCAGTTCGTAGCGGAAGCCCACGCCGTTATCGAACAGACGGAAATGCACGTCCATCAACCGGCTGCCCTGCGCGGCGGACTGGCGGAAGTGGACGGTCACCTCGTTATAATGATCGCGCACATAGCGGCGCTCACCCCAGGGCTGTTCCCAGGTATCGTCCTGCTTGCCGGTCTCGCTGCCGGAGATCGCAAAACCACGCACCATGTTGACGCCGTCGGTCAGCACGAAGCCCAGCTTGCTCGGCGCGATCAGCAACTTGCCCTTGCGCGACAGCGACCACGTGGGGCGGCTGTCGTTGTCGGTGCTGACGGTGAGCACGATGGAGCCATCGGGCGAAGCGGCGGTGACGCTGGGGGGCGTGTCCTGCGCATGCACGGCAAGCGGCGCGAGAGCGGCGGCGAGGATGCCGGCTTTTGCCAGCAGGCGGAAAGGCTTCATGCCTGATCTCCTTTTGAAATTTGTACTGATGCGGCGGCGGCCGATGCGATGCGTCCAACCGCTTCCTCGCACCCAAAAAATCCCGTCATCCCCGCGTAGGCGGGGATCCCGCTGTTCTTGCGGCCAAACGAAAGGTGGCAGAAGGAAGCGGGGCCCCCGCCTTCGCGGGGGCGACGGGCTGAATTGGAGGTCACTCCTCGATCCAGATGGCCGCCCATGCGGGGAGCGAGCCGGGTGCGGCGTCATTAACGGCGGCGAGGACTTTGCCCGTTGCAGGCACCTCCTGCGGCCACGCCGCATCGCGTTCACCGATGTTGAACACGGCCAGCACCGACCGCCCCTCCGCCTCGCGGCGCAAGACCAGCCGTGTCTCGTCAGCCAGCAGCACCGTGCAAGTCCCCCGCCGCAGTGCCGCATCGTCACGCCGCACATGAATGAGATGCCGCGTCAGGTGCAGCAGCGAGGCGGGATCTGCCTCCTGCCGATCGATGGCGCGGGCGAGGTTCGCTTCGGAGAGCGGCAGCCACGGATGGCCGCTGGTGAAGCCGCCATGCTCGTCCTGCGCCTTCCACGGCAGCGGCGTGCGCACACCGTCGCGCGAGAGGGTGAGCGGCCAGTTGGCGATGGCCTCGGGGTCCTGAAGCAGTTCGAACGGCACCTCGTCCTGCTCCAGACCGAGCTCCTCGCCCTGAAACACGATCGGGTTGCCCCTGAGCGACAGCAGCAGCATGGCCTTCATCCGCGCAAAGGCGTCGCGGTGCTCAGGCGCGCACCAGCGCGAGACCGCACGGGGGGCGTCGTGGTTCTCGAAAGCCCAGCTCGGCCACCCCATGCCCGGCTCATCAGGCCAGAATTCCTGCGCGGCAGCGACGCGCGCGGGGGTCAGGTTCTCTGCATAGAGGAAGTCGAAGCCATAGGCGCTGTTCAGCCGCGCAGGCCCCTGAGTGAAGGCTTTCATCTCCACCCCGGCATTGAGCCCGCCGACTTCGGCCAGCGAATAGGTATCGGGATAGGAGGCGATCAGCGCCTGCAATCGCTCGATGAAGGCAAGGATATCCGGATGCGACTGGTTGAAGCGCTGGATCTGGAAGTCGTAGGGCCGCGTGCGGACTTTGCCGTCCTGCGGCGCGGGTGGATTGTCGCGCAGCAGCGGGTCGTGCATCGAATGGTTGAGCGCGTCGATGCGGAAGCCCGATACGCCCCGGTCCAGCCAGAACTTCGCGACGCCCAGCAGCGCGTCCTGCAGTTCCGGGTTGTGGCAATTGAGCTGCGGCTGCTCGGCCAGGAAGTTGTGCATGTAATACTGCCCGCGCCGCGCATCCCAGCGCCATGCGGGGCCGCCGAAGATCGACTGCCAGTTGTTCGGCGGGGTGCCGTCCTCCTTGGGGTCGGCCCAGACGTACCAGTCCGCACGCGCGTTATCGCGGCTGGACCGGCTTTCCACGAACCACGCGTGCTTGTCGGACGTGTGCGCGTAAACCTGATCGACGATGATCTTCAGCCCCAGATCACGGGCCCGCGCGATCACCGCGTCGAAGTCTTCCAGCGTACCGAAGATCGGATCGACGGCGCAGTAATCCGCGATATCATAGCCGAAATCAGCCATGGGCGAGGCGTAGAAGGGCGAGATCCACACCGCCTCCACGCCAAGGCTGGCCACATGGTCCAGCCTTGCGGCGATACCGGGCAAGTCGCCGATGCCGTCGCCATTGGCGTCCGCGAAGCTGCGGGGATATATCTGGTAGATGGCGGCACCGCGCCACCATTCGGCAGGTTCAGTCATGGTCTTTTCCGGGGGGAGTGGATCAGGGTTTGGCCGCGCAGACCGCAAAGCCGAGCGGCGGCAGTTCGATGCGCACCGAACCTGGCGCGCTGGCCGTGGCGGCGCAGGCCGTGCCCGCCAGCGTCTCGAACGCAAGCGAGGCTGGATCGACGGCGACAGCTGCGGAAACCGGCGCGGTCGAGGTGTTGAAGGCCAGCAGCACTTCGCGCCCGGTCTTGGGATCGAAGCGCGAGACGGCGACGAGGCCCGACTTCTCCGACGCCGCGCGGGTGACCGAACGGCCGTCGGTCAGCGCCGGGGTCTTCACGCGCAAGGCGGAAAGCTGCGCAATCAGGCGGTAGAGCGGATGGGCGGGATCGAAGCTTTCGGTGGCCGTGGTCTTTGCCGAGCCGACCAGCGCCTCGCCATTGTAGATCGCCACTTTGCTGGCGAACATGTCCTGCCGCGAAAGCTGGTCGCCGCCGGCACCGGCAAAGCCCTGCTCGTCGCCGTAATAGATCGTCGGCACGCCGCGCAGGGTCAGCAGCATGGCGTGGGCCAGTTCGTCGCGCTTCAGCAGTTCGTCCGCGCTCATCGCCGGGTTCGCCGCCTTCAGGAACATCGCTGCGCGCCCGGCATCGTGGTTGCCCAGGAACGTCGGCAATTGCATCGCCGCCTTGGCGCCGCCCTCGTAAAGCCCGTCATCATCGGGCAGGCGCGCCAGTTCCTCGCTGCTGCCACCGCCCGCCGCCTTCAGAACCGCGTGCATGAAGGCGAAATCCAGCACGCCGGGCAGCCCGGCATTGCGCGTCCAGCTGGCCAGCAGCGCCGGGTCGTAGTCGCCCGTCATCACTTCGCCGAAGATGTGGAAGTTCGGGATACCCTTCGCTGCGGCGCGTGCCTTCATGGCGGGAACGAACGCGTGCCAGAATTCCGGGTTCACATGCTTGGCGGTATCGATGCGGAAACCGTCGACGCCGTACTTGTCGATCCAGTCGCCGTAGATCGCGATCATGCCCTCCACAACGCGCGGGTTCTCGGCCGCAAGGTCGTCCAGCCCGACGAAATCGCCGTACTGCGCGCTTTCGCCCTTCCAGTCGGTATTGCCGCGATTGTGGTAGTAGATCGGGTCGTTCAGCCAGGCGGGCACTTTCACCCGCTCCTCGCCCTTCGGCACGAAGGGGGTATAGGCGAAGGACGGATCGGTCATCTTCGCCCAGTTCGCCGCGCTGGCATCGCCTTCGCCCGCAAAGCCGGCGTTGATCGGCGCTCCGCCCAGACCGCCTTTACGCGAGAACGGATAGTCCGCCTTGGAGCGGTAGGGATAGCCCTGTTCAGCGCCTTCCCGGTACTGGATCACATCCGCCGTATGGTTGGCGATGATGTCCATGTAGACCTTCATGCCCTTCGCATGGGCGGCATCGACCAGCGCCTTGAAGTCGGCATCCGTTCCGAAATGCGGATCGACATGGGTGAAATCGGTAATCCAGTATCCGTGATAGCCCGCGCTTTCGCTCCCCTTCGGCCCCTGCACCGCCTTGTTCCTGAAGATCGGCCCCACCCAGATCGCCGTCGCGCCGAGGTTCTGGATATAGCCGAGCCGCGCGGTCAGCCCCTTGAGATCGCCACCGTGGTAGAACGCCTTGTCGGTGGAATCGAAGCCGGTGGCAAGCTTGCCGCCCTTCAGGCCGCCCGCATCGTTCGACGGATCGCCGTTCTCGAACCGATCGGGCAGGACGAAGTAGATCACTTCCTGTTCGGGGGTGCGCGCGCGCAAGTCGTCCAGCGGACCGGCCATCGCGACCGGAGCGGCAAGCGATGCGGCCAAGGCCAGAAGAGAAGGAAGCAGGCGGTTCATTTCAAATTCTCCGATGTTTCCCGTCATCGTCACCCTGAACTTGTTTCAGGGTCCATCCATCAGCACGCCCCGAGGCCTCGGATGCGAGACCGGTCACGCGGTTTGCGCCCGATGTCGTGGCGCAAGGCCGACACATGGACCCTGAAACAAGTTCAGGGTGACGGGGGCGGAACCGGGAAGGGAGGGAGAGGGACTTCCCGGTTCCGCTTGTGCGGTGTCGCAGCGGAGGAGGAGATTCCTTTGCGACACCGAAAGTCTGGGCTCAGAACTTGCCCGAGCCCGGATGGGCTCAGAACTTGTACGTGAAGCCCGCAAGATAACGCGCGCCATAGCGCTGGTAGTCGATGATCTGGCGGCTATCACCCGGATTGGTCGTCACGAACGGCGCATTGGTCAGGTTCTGGCCCTGAATGTAGAGGGACAGCCCTTCCAGCGCGCTGCCCGGCTGGAAATCGTAGCCGATCTGCGCGTCGATGATCGTCTCGGGCTGGGCGCGGCGCCGCGTGCGGTTGGCCGCAAAGCCGGAGACTTCGCCAATGAAGGTCGAACGATAGCGCACCGAACCGCGCACGTTGAAGCCCCACTTCTCGAAGAAGGCCGTGCCGTTGGCGACCCACTTCGAATAGCCCGGCAGCGCGGAAGCGGCCTCACCCGGCGTCGGATGGATTTTCGATTCCGTATAGGCGACCGAGCCGGTGAGGCCGAAGCCCGAAAGCGCCGAGGTGAAGGCATCGAAGGGAATGGTCCCGGCCACTTCCACGCCGTAGAGCTTGCCGCCCTGGCCGTTGACCGGCACGTTGATCACCGCGATCGGCGAGATCGTGTAGCCGCTGCCCGGATTGGGCAGGGCCAGTGTCGAGCTGTCGATCACCACGTCCTGATTGTAGATGTAGCTCTTCAGTTCCTTCCAGAAGAACTGCGCGGCGATATAGCCCTTGGCGGCGAAGTACTTCTCGAACGTGAGGTCCAGCGCATTGGCGCGCCACGGGCGCAGGTCCGGGTTGCCCGACGATCCCGTCACCGCGGCGACACCGTTGGTGAACGTATAGCCGTATTCCAGCGAGGCGCGCATGTCGTCGAGGCGCGGGCGGATGATCTCGCGTGCGGCGGCGAAGCGGACGACGAAGTCGCTGGGGAAGCGCAGCGAGAGATTGAGGCTGGGCAGCACATCGATATAGTCGGTGCTCGACTTACGCGTGGCGTAGAGATAGCTCGGCGAGCCGTTGGGATTGAGGATCTGCTCCCCCGTCACCGGGTCGAGATTGGGCGCGGCGCTGCCGCCGCTGGAGTTCTGGTCGGTCCAGATCGCCTGTACGCCCACGTTGCCGGTCAGTTCGGCGGCGCCGATCTGCGACTTGATATTGGCCTGGAGATAGCCGGTCATCAGCTTTTCGCGGATCGCATAGCCCTTGGAAACGACGTCTCCGGTCGGGTTGGGCACCAGATTGTAGATACCGTCGCGGATCAGCGCGAGCGGGTTGTAGCTGATGACATTGCCGAGGCCGAGATACTTGAGATCGGTCGTGCCGAGCTGGTACTGCTGGGGCACTGCCACGCTCACCGTGCCGTCGGTATTGGCGGCAAGGCCCAGGAAATATTCCTCCGGCGTCAGCGATTTGGCGTGATTGGTGTAGTTCATCCCCGCCTGGATCGAGCTGAGGAAGGAGGATTCGAACTCCTTCTTTACTTCGGTGCGGAACTGCCAGAGTTCGTCCTTGATCTTGCGGTCGTTGTAGTAGCCGTCCTGCCCGCCGTAGATCGCGGTGCCGTCCGTACCGATCTGGGTGCCGCCCCAGCCTTGCGGGCTGGTCAGCAGAATCTGGTTCCAGTCGCCGTAATCGATGCCGTGGGTGAAGGTCGTGCCCTTGGCCGCGCTGGTGAAGCCGATCGTGTCGGTGGCGCCCGCGCCAAGGCGGCCGGTGCCGGAATAGCTTTCGACGGTCAGTTCGTTACGGTCGGTCTTCGAATAGCTGGCGTCGAACATCGCGGTCCAGCCGTCGTCGCCCTTCCATTCGTTGTTCCAGCCGAAGGAATAGAGCTTGGCGTGGCGCTGGAACACGTCGTTGCGCAGCACGCCCTTGACGTCGGAGAAGCTGCCCGTGGTGATGAGGCCGTTCTCGGCGGTATAGCCCGGATTGAGCACGGCAGATGACCAGTATAGCGGCAGTTCTATACCGCGCTTGATCTGATCGTCCTTGAAGTCGGAATAGAAGGCGTCGATCGTCGATGTGAAGTTGGGGCTGGGGCGCCACTGTAGAGTGCCGTTGAGGCCGAGACGCTTGAGCTTGCTCGACGTGTTGTACGACTTCGAGCCGCCGATCACCTTGTTGCCGTCAGGCGCGTCGGCATAACCCCAGGCGTTGAACTCCTGCACCTGGTAAGGTTCGTCGTTATAGCTGGCGCCGAGGGCCACGCCGATGGTGTCGTTGGCGAACTGGTCAACGTACATGCCGTTGACGCGGAAGCCCTTGTCGTCGGACCCCTTGTTGAGCTTGCCGAGATCGGCATAGACGCCGCGCGCGCCAACGGTGACGATGCGCTTGCCGGTATCGAGCGGACGGATCGTGCGCATGTCCACCGTGCCCGACAGGCCCTGGCCGACCAGGCTGGCCATCGGCGTCTTGTAGACGTTGACCGCGTTGATGACTTCGGAGGGATACTGGTCGTATTCCACCGCGCGGTTGTCACCGGTCGAGGTCTGTTCGCGGCCGTTGAGCAGCGTGGTCGAGAAGTCCGGCGCGAAGCCGCGGATCGAGATCGCGTTCGAGCGACCGTTGACGCGCTGCGAGGTCAGGCCTGGCAGGCGGGCGATGGATTCAGCGATGGAGGCGTCGGGCAGCTTGCCGATGTCTTCGGCCGAAACCGATTCGACGATCACTTCGGCGCGCTTCTTCTTGTTGACTGCCGATTCCAGGCTGGCGCGGAAGCCGGTGACGATGATCGCCTGATCCTGCTTGGGATCGTCCGCCGGGGCTGCGTCCTGCGCAAAGGCGCCGGTGGGCGCGGCGGCGAGCGCCGCGGCAAGCGCCAGCGAAGACGAATTGCGGCGCGAAAACTGCTTATGAAGCGACATCCTGTCCTCCTCCTCAAGTGACCGTCCGCATCCCTCGCTGTCTCGGGAGGCGGCCGTGGAAGGTCCGGCGTTTTTGCACCGCGACTCTTTCCTGTTCCCTCTCGCTTAGGGCGGGACAGGTGAATGCATAATATGGCATACGTATACGCAAGTGCCGCAGGGCCACGTTGCGTTGCGCGAATGCAACGCTGCGGACATGGGCCGAGCAGCGCGAAAACAGGGCTTTAGCGGGAAGAGCCGGAAAGCGAGAGGATGGGACGAAAACCAGGCAACAGGCCGACCAGTTTCGATATCGCCTACCGGGCAGGCGTGTCGCAGCCCACCGTCAGCCGGGCACTACGGGGCAGCAAGGCGGTGAGCGCGGCTACGCGCGCCCGCATCGAAGCCATCGCGCGGGAGCTGAACTACTCGGTCGACAAGAATGCCTCCTCGCTGCGTTCGCAGCGGTCGAACACGATCGCGCTGCTGTTCTTCGAGGAGCAGACGCCCGACGATTCGAAGATCAACCCCTTCTTCCTCGCGATGCTGGGATCGATCACCCGGCAATGCGCTGCGCGCGGGCTGGACTTGCTGATCTCGTTCCAGAAGATGGAGGACGATTGGCACGTTCGCTATCAGGACAGTCACCGCGCGGACGGCCTGATCCTGCTCGGCTACGGCGACTATACGCTCTACGAGAGCCGCCTGCGGCAACTGGTTGGGCAGGGCACCCAGTTCGTGCGCTGGGGATCGGTGAGCGAGGACAATATCGGCGCCACCATAGGGTCCGACAATTTCGGCGCCGGGCGGCTGGCGGGCGAACATCTGATCGGGCTGGGCCGCCGGCGGATCGCCTTCCTGGGGCAGGCGGACGAGCATTATCCCGAATTCGCAGAGCGCTATCACGGCCTCTGCGCGGCCATGACAGAGGCGGGGCTGGCCTGCGATCCCGCGCTTCAGCGCGATGCGATCAGCCATGAGGACCTTGGCCATGCGGCCATGCAGTCGCTCATCGACGAGGGGGTGGAATGCGATGCGGTCTTCGCCGCCAGCGATCTCATCGCCATCGGCGCCATGCGCGCGCTGGTGGCGGCCGGGCGTTCGATCCCCGGCGATGTCGCGGTCATGGGTTTCGACGACCTGCCTGCCGCCAGCATGACCAATCCTCCGCTGACGACCGTCATGCAGGACCTGAAAGGCGCGGGCGAACGGCTGGTCGAAACTCTCGTTGCATTGATCGAGGAGCGTCCGCTTCCCGACGCGACGCTGGGTGGCAGGCTGATCGTTCGCCGTAGCACATCGGCCAGTACTTCGAGCTGACCTTGCGTATTCGTATGCATGTTGCCGTGCCGGGAGCACCGTGCGAGGGCCGGGAAGAGCGAGACGCCGGAAGATCACGCTGAAGGGAAAGGGACGCGATGAAGGGGGGCGAAACGCTCGAAAAGCCGAAACAGGGCTGGGCCGGGCTATGGAACATCAGCTTCGGCTTCTTCGGTATCCAGATCGGTTTTGCGCTCCAGAACGCCAATATGAGCCGGGTCTTCCAGTCGCTCGGCTCCTCGATCGACGATCTTCCCGCGCTGTGGATCGCCGCGCCGCTTACCGGCTTGCTGGTGCAGCCGGTGGTCGGGCATCTCTCCGACCGGACCTGGCTGGGCCGCTTCGGTCGCCGCCGCCCCTATTTCCTCGGCGGCGCGGTGCTGGCGACGATAGCCTTGCTGGCCATGCCCGAGAGCGGCGGGTTGCTGATGGCGGCCATGTTGTTGTGGATGCTCGACGCCAGCCTCAATATCTCGATGGAGCCGTTCCGCGCTTTCGTGGGCGACATGCTGCGGCGCGACCAGCACACGGCGGGCTATGCGGTGCAGACTGCATTCATCGGTCTGGGCGCGGTGGTCGGATCGCTGTTTCCTTATGTGCTGGACCATCTCGGCGTGAGCAATGTCGCTGCGCCCGGCGGCATTCCCGATACCGTGCGCTTCAGTTTCCGGGCGGGCGGGCTTGCCTTGCTGGCCGCCGTGCTCTGGACGGTGCTGACGACGCGGGAATATTCGCCCGAGGAGCAAGCTGCCTTTCGCGAAGCGGAGGAGAGCGCATCGGGCGCGGAGCGCCTCGCCGCCCGCAGCATGGTGTCTGGTCTGCCCTGGATCGTCGGCGGATGTCTCGTCGCGCTTGGTGTCTGGTCGTGGAGCCTCGAAAAGGAAGTCTACCTGCTTGCCGGTCTGCTGGGTGCATATGGGCTGGCGGTGATCGCGGCGATTGCCCTGGCGCGGGCCGGTCGGGAGGCTTCGATGCTGGCGGGGATCGTCGGCGATTTCTCGGGCATGCCACCGATCATGAAGCGGCTTGCCTTCGTCCAGTTCTTCAGCTGGTCGGCGCTGTTCATCATGTGGATCAACACCACGCCGGTGGTCGCTCAGTATCATTTCGGCTCGGCCGATCCGGCGAGCGGGGCCTATCAGGCGGCGGGCAACTGGGTGGGCGTGCTGTTTTCCGTCTACAACGGCGTGGCGGCGATCGCGGCGCTGGTGCTGTTGCCGTGGCTGGCGGCGCGGCTCGGCAAGGCGTGGACCCATGCCGTCTGTCTCGCACTTGGGGCGCTCGGTTTCGCGGGATTCATGATCCTGCGCGATCCCCGGCTGCTGGTACTCTGCGAGATCGGCATCGGCGTCGCCTGGGCTTCGATCCTGGCGATGCCCTATGC
This sequence comes from Novosphingobium sp. BL-S-20, assembly GCF_055521635.1. Classification (NCBI taxonomy): domain Bacteria; kingdom Pseudomonadati; phylum Pseudomonadota; class Alphaproteobacteria; order Sphingomonadales; family Sphingomonadaceae; genus Novosphingobium; species Novosphingobium sp. BL-S-20. The sequence continues at coordinate 815,087 of NZ_CM145493.1, forward strand.
GATTCTCGCCGGCAGTCTGCCGCAAGCCAAGCTGGGCGTGTACATGGGGCTGTTCAACGTCTTCGTCGTCCTGCCGCAGCTTCTGGTGGCGACCGTGATGGGATCGATCATGAAGGCGTTCTTTCCGGGTGAGCCGATCTGGACGATGGCTTTCGCCGCAGTGACGCTGCTGGTGGCCGCGCTCGCTTCGCTGCGGCTCGGCCGCGACGTCTAGAAATGGCCGGTGCAGTACGCCAGCAGCAGGATGATGGGGATGGGAACGCCGATCAGCCAGAGTAGACCCGAGCGCATGATATTGTCCTTTCTTCCTCTCGCAGAAGGACAAACCGTGAAGTCGCAGGCGGTTCCATGCACAGGCAACCGGGCGGCTTGTGGCGCCGTCATAATCCTATAAGAAACCCTCCGGTTCGCTTCAAAACCAGAGGAAATTCAATGCGGCTTCCTGCCTCCCTTGCCTTTGCTTCCCTGCTCGTCCTGTCCCAGCCTGCCTTCGCCCAGAAGGGTGACGCCGCCGACGCCGGCAAGCAGCATGCCGAAAAGACGGCCGAGGCGGTTGCCGCGAACTGGGCCAGCGCGCCGGTCGAGGAAGTGACGAAGACCAGCAAGGGCACGGCGAAAGTGGACGGCAAGTCCATCGCCTACACCGCCACCGCCGGAACCCTGACCATCCGCGATGCGCAGGGCAAGCCGACCGCCAGCATGTTCTACACCGCCTATACTGCGCCCGGTAAGCACCGTCCGGTGACGTTCTTCTACAATGGCGGCCCCGGCTCGGCGAGCCTCTGGCTGCGCATGGGCAGCTTCGCGCCCGACCACGTCCGCACCGGCAATCCCGAGGCGGTGCGCCCGGCACCCTACGATGTCGGCCCCAACCCGGACAGCCTGATCGGCAGCACCGACATGGTGTTCCTCGACGCGGTGGGCGCGGGTTATTCCCGTCCGCTGGGCGATGCCAAGGGCGCGGATTTCTACGGCGTCGATCAGGACGTGGACGCTTTCGCCAAGGCGATCATGCGCTATGTCACCAAGAATGCGCGCTGGGGCGATCCCAAGTACATTTTCGGCGAAAGCTACGGCACCACCCGCTCGGGCGCCCTGGCTTATCAGCTTGAAGACCGCGGCATGGCGCTGAACGGCGTGGTGCTGCTGTCGTCGATCATGAACTACGGCATTCGCCAGTCCGGTTTCGACACGATCCATATCGGCTACCTGCCGACTTACGCCGCCGTCGCCTGGTATCATGGCCGCGTCGCCGATCGCCCGGCCACTGTCGACGAATTCGTCGAGCAGGCCCGTCAGTTCGCCAACGGCGAATATGCCGCCGCGCTCGCCAAGGGGCAGGACATCACGCCTGCCGAAGAAGACGCCGTGGCGCAGAAGCTCAGCCGTTTCACCGGGCTTTCGGTGGACTACGTCAAGCAGGCGAACCTTCGCATTGATCTCGGCCGCTTCCGCAAGGAGCTGCTGCGCGGCGGACGCGAGACGGTCGGCCGGTTCGACGGTCGCTACAAGGGCGTCGATGCCGATGCGGCAGGTGAAAGCCCCGAGTACGATCCTTCCGACACCGCGATCAGCGGGCTCTATGTCGGCAGCTTCCTCGATCAGCTCACCACCCAGCTCGGGTACAAGACCGATCTCGATTACCGCCTGAGCGCGCGCGAGGGCGGCGATTTCGACTGGGACTGGAGCCACCGTCCGCCAGCGGGACGCTCGCAGAACGTGGCCGACGTCACGGCCGACCTCGGCGCGGCGATGCGAACCAATCCGCATCTGCGCGTGCTGTCGCTCAACGGCTATTACGACATGGCGACGCCGTTCTTCTCGACCGAGCGCGATCTCAAGCACATGATGCTGGAGCCGGGCCTGCGGCAGAACCTGCAGTTCCGCTACTATCCCGCGGGACACATGGTTTATCTCAACCCCGAGGCGCTGCACCAGATGCGCCTCGACATGCAGCGCTTCTATGCCGAGGACGCGCGCTGAATAAAAAAAATGGGGCGGTGGCCAAAAGCCATCGCCCCATTTTTACAAGTTCCCGCCGGGTTAGTGTGCGGCGGGAACCGCTTCGTTCGCCGCTTCGATCTGCATCGGCCCGCGAATGCCGAGGCGCTCGGACACGATCGTCGGCACCAGGGCCTGCCCGGCGACGTTCACGGCGGTACGGCCCATGTCGAGGATCGGGTCGATCGCGAGCAGCAGGCCGACGCCTTCCAGCGGCAGGCGCAGGGTGGAGAGGGTGAGCGTCAGCATCACCACCGCGCCGGTCAGGCCCGCCGTCGCGGCAGAGCCGATCACCGAGACGAAGACGATCAGCGCATAGTCGGAGAGTTGGAGCGGCACGCCGTAGAACTGGGCGACGAAAATCGCCGAGATCGCCGGATAGATCGCCGCGCAGCCGTCCATCTTGGTGGTCGAACCGAGCGGCACCGCGAAGGCGGCATAAGAGCGCGGGACGCCGAGGCGCTCGGTCACTTCCTCGGTGACGGGCATCGTGCCGACCGAGGAGCGCGAGAGGAAGCCGATCTGGATCGCCGGCCAGGCAACCGAGAAGAAGCGCAGCGGGTTGATCCGGTGGAGCAGCAGGAGGGTCGGGTATACGCCCAGCATGACGATCGCCAGGCCGATATAGACCGCGCCCGCAAAGCCGCCGAGCGCGGAAAGAGCGTCCCAGCCGTAGCTGACCACGGCATTGGCGATCAGCGCCGCCGAACCAAGCGGGGTCAGCGCGATCAGCCAGCGCAGCAGCTGGCGCAGCACGAGATTGGCCGAAGTCATGAAGGTCAGGAAGGCTTCGGCCTTCGCACCGACCTTTACCGCAGCGGCGCCGACCGCGACGGCGGCGATGATGATCTGGAGGACATTGAACGAAACCGAAGTCGCCGGGCCATCGGCCTCCAGCGTGGTCGATGCCGTGATTCCCAGGTAGTTGGCGGGAACCAGCCCCTTGAGGAAGTCCAGCCAGCCGCCCACCGCCTGGGGTACTTGCGCGGCGCCGGCATCGACGCTGGCATGGAGGCCGGGCTGGATGGTCAGGCCGAGAGCGATGCCGATCAGCACCGCGATCAGCGCGGTGATGGCGAACCAGAGCAGGGTCTGGCCCACCAGCTTCACTGCATTGTCCAGCCCGCGCAGCGCCGCCACCGAGGCGATGATCGCGGTGAAGACCAGCGGCGGCACCAGCGTGCGCAGAAGCTGGACGAAGATTTGCGCGATCGTGTGGAAGGTTTCCGTTGCGCCGCTGGCCAGGGCGCTGTCCGGTCCGATCTGCCGAACGATTAGCCCGGCAGCGAGGCCGAAGACCATGCCGAGCATGACCTGGGTTCCGAAACCGGCCCGAATTCCAAAACCGGGAAGCCACGACCGTTCGGCGCGCGGGTTATTCGACATTCGCTTACCTTCACATCCTGCCCCGGTACGAGGAAGACGCGCCCTGCGTCGCCGGGCGCATCGTTTTTCGGTCGGGGCCTCGTCCGGTATCTACCCGGCTGGTGGCTCAATTTCGTCACTTGCGGGCCGGGATGCAAGGGGCGGATAGAGCTCCTTGCGTATGAACCTGACGCAAGACAGCGGCTTGCATGGCAGATGGTGTTTGTCAACCTAAATGGTAGACAATTAGGGGTGTGTTGCTCCCGTTGATGGGCGCGCCACCTCCATAACAAAAAGATGGTCTTCCATGCCATTATGTTTTGGAATATTATGGCAATAACAAAGCAATAAACGATTGCCTCTGCGCAATTCAAATTGGTCGAAGATGCGGTGGAGTGGCTATGCGCGACGCTTCCAATCCGTGCGGTCACCTAATCCGGCAAAGCATTGGTTGCGCGTATTTCCCGCTTCGCATTTCCGAAGTGGGCATTGTCGCGCCCTTTTGCCGTTTCCGTGTCGCGTGGGTCTGAATCCGTTTCGTACGAAAGCAAGCAAGGAGGTGTCGCATGCGGGGCACGACGAACGACAGTGGTCTGCTGACCAGAGCATGGCTACTCCTGCTCGGAGTAGTGATCCTGGGGGCAGGGCTCTTCTTCACGATCGCGGGTGCCAAGCTCGCCAGCCTCGGAGGCAGTCTCTACTTCGTGTTGGCCGGGATCGCGCTGCTCGTTTCCGGCTTCCTGATCGCCCGCCGTCGTCCGGTGGGCGCACTGCTGTTCGGCGCAATTTTCCTGCTGACGGTGCTCTGGGCGCTGTGGGAAGTGGGCTTCGCGTTCTGGCCGCTGATTTCCCGCCTGCTGGCTATGGGCGTCGGTGCGACGGTGGTTGCGCTGTCCTATCCGCTGCTGCTGCGCGCGGCGGGCCGTGTGCCTGCGTGGAAACCGGCCATCGGCGTTGCCGCCGTGGTCGGGATTGCCTCCGCTGCCGGTTTTGCCGGCATGTTCGTGCCGCACGCGACCGTGGCGTTCTCCGGCCAGGAAGGCGCGCTGATCCCGGTCGACCCTGCCCATGAGCAGAAGAACTGGGAAGCCTACGGCAATACCGGCGGCGGCAGCCGTTTCGTGGCGCTGGACCAGATCACCCGCGACAACGTGAACAAGCTCAAGGTCGCCTGGACCTACCGCACCGGCGACGTCGCGATCAGCGACGGCAACGGCGCCGAGGACCAGGACACCCCGCTCCAGGTCGGCGACACCCTCTATGTCTGCACGCCGCACAACAATGTCATCGCGCTTGATGCCGACACCGGCCGCGAGAAGTGGAAGGCGCGGATCGACGCGCGCGCTTCGGTCTGGAACCGTTGCCGCGGCCTTGCCTATTTCGATGCCAAGGCACCGCTCCAGCAGCCCCACATGCCCGGCTCGACCCCGATCACTGCGGTCACCCTGCCGGAGGGCGCGCCGTGCCAGCGCCGCATTCTGATGAACACCATCAATGCCGAGCTGATCGCGCTCGACGCCGACACCGGCAAGTTCTGCCCGGACTTCGGCAACGGCGGCCGCGTCGACCTCAAGGCCGGTCTCGGCAATGCGCCTGACCCGCAGTACCAGCTGACCTCGGCGCCGACGATGGCGGGAACCACCGTGGTCGTCGGCGGCCGCGTGGCGGACAACGTCCAGGTCGACATGCCGGGCGGCGTCATGCGCGGTTTCGACGTGATCACCGGCAAGCTTCGCTGGGCCTTCGATCCGGGCAACCCCGCGATCACCGGCATGCCCCCGGCAGGCCAGACCTACACCCGCTCCACCCCCAACGTCTGGGCGGCGATGTCCTACGATGCCGCGTCGAACACCGTGTTCATGCCGGTCGGCAGTTCCTCGGTGGACCTCTACGGCGTTCCCCGGACCTCGCTCGACCACAAGTACGGTGCATCCATGCTCGCGCTCGATGCCACGACCGGCAAGGAAAAGTGGCACTTCCAGACCGTCCATAACGACCTCTGGGACTTCGACGTGCCGATGCAGCCGACCTTCTTCGACTTCGCGGCGAAGAACGGCGCCACCGTTCCCGCGCTCGTCTTCGGTACGAAGGCCGGACAGCTTTATGTGCTCGACCGCGCGACCGGCAAGCCGCTGACCGAAGTGGCGCAGGTCAAGGTCAAGGCCGCCGACATTCCGGGCGAGCCTTATTCGCTCACGCAGCCCAAGTCGGTCGGCATGCCGCAGATCGGCGTCGGTCCGCTGACCGAGGCCGACATGTGGGGCGCCACGCCGTTCGACCAGCTCATGTGCCGCATCGCCTTCAAGGGCATGCGCTACGAAGGGCTCTACACCGCGCCCGGCACCGACAAGTCGCTGAGCTTCCCCGGTTCGCTGGGCGGCATGAACTGGGGCGGTCTCTCGATCGACCCGACCAGCGGCACGATCTTCGCCAACGACATGCGTCTCGGCCTCTGGGTCCAGATGTTCCCGCAGACCAAGGAACAGGCGGGCAAGTCCGGCGCCGCCGGTGAGGCGATCAATACCGGCATGGGCAGCGTTCCGCTGAAGGGCACGCCCTATTCTGTGGTGAAGGATCGCTTCCTCTCGGCGCTCGGCATTCCCTGCCAGGCTCCGCCGTTCGGCACGCTTTCGGCGATCGACATGAAGACCCGCAAGATCAAGTGGCAGGTCCCGGTCGGCACCGTGCGCGACACCGGCCCGATGGGCGTCAAGATGGGCCTGCCGATCCCGATCGGCATGCCGACGCTGGGCGGCACGCTGGCGACGCAAGGCGGTCTCGTCTTCATCGCCGGAACCCAGGACTACTACTTGCGCGCCTTCAACTCGGCGAACGGCAAGGAAGTCTGGAAGGCCCGTCTGCCGGTCGGCAGCCAGGGTGGCCCGATGAGCTACAAGTCGCCGAAGACCGGCAAGCAGTATGTGGTGATCACCGCGGGCGGTGCACGCCAGTCGCCCGATCGCGGGGACTACGTGATCGCTTACAAGCTGCCGTAAAACGCAGGGACGGCTGACGGGGGCGGTGCATGGGCACCGTCCCCGCGCCTTTCATTCTATATAGAAAATCCCGCATCACAATCGATTGCGGAGAGGAGGGGGCCGAGGCCCGACGCTTTCCATCATGACACGATCCTTTGCCCGAATGACCGCTCGAATGACTGGCTGCGGTCTGCTGATCGCCGCCCCTCTTGCCGCCACGACCGCCTATGCGGAAGAGGATGGCGGCGAAGAGACTACAGTTGAATCCGGAGCCGAGACCAGGGAACAGTCTGCGGCTGCACCCATGGCTTCTGTCATCAGCACGGAAAAGACCGTTGCCGCACCTGCCGCGCGCGAGACGCTTACCGGCAATTGGGGCGGGCTGCGCAGCGACCTCAAGCAGGCCGGCGTGACGTTCCGGGGCGACTACGTGTCGGAGAGCTTCGCCGCCGTCGACGGTGGCCAGCGGCGCGGGACCACTTATGTCCACCAGCTTCGCCTCGGGGCTGACTTCGACATGGACAAGCTGGCCGGATGGCAGGGCGGGATCGTCCACGTGACCTTCAACGACCGGCGCGGCGTCGGCATTTCCTCGGACTTCGTGGGCAATCGCCTGCCGATCCAGGAAGCTGCGGGCGGCTATTACGCGCGCTTGACCGAGGCCAGCGTCGAGCAGAACCTGATGGGCGGAAAGCTCAACTTCCGCGTCGGCTACTTTGCCATGGGCAACGATCTGGGCGGTCAGCCGATCGGCTGCAACTTCGTGAACGCGGCCTTCTGCGCCCATCCGCTCTCGATGTCGGGAGACAGCGGCTGGTACAACTATCCCAATGCCCGCTGGGGTGTCGCGGTGCGGTACAAGCTGCGTCCGGACGTGGTGCTGCGTACCGGCGTCTACCAGGTGAATCCGCGCCTCAATGACGAGGACAATGCCTGGAATCCGTTCGCGGGCGGCACGATCGGCGCGCTGCTGCCGTTCGAGGTGGAATACGATCCCGGCACCCGTCCGGGCAGCCGCGTACTGCCCGGCCATTACAAGGTCGGCGTCTACTACGACACCGCGAGGGTGAACAAGCAGGGCGGCGGCGGCACCGTCAGGGGCCGCGGCGGCTTCTATATCCTTGCCGATCAGATGATCTACCGCGAAGGTGGCAGCAGCCGGGGCGTTTCGCTGTTCGGCCAGTTCACCGCCAATCCGCAGGTCTCAGGCCAGATCAGCCGCTGGTATGCCGGCGGTGTGGTCAAGATCGGCACGTTCAAGGGGCGCGATGCCGATACCATCGGCCTCGGCTTCACCCATGCCGTCGTCGATCCGCGCCTGCGCCGTTTCCACGTCGACAGCGCGCCGGTTCCGGGGAGCTACGCCTCGCTTCCCGCAGGCGAGACTGCGCTGGAACTGAGCTATGGCTTCCAGGCGAACCGCTGGCTGGTGATCCGTCCCGACGTCCAGTACATCATCGACCCCGGCGCCTTCAGCTTCCGCTCGACGCCCAATGCGCTGGCGCTGGGCCTTCAGGTTCGCATGCAGCTCTAAGGGTCAGAGCCACTTGGTGTGCCGGAACCAGGTGTAGAGAGTGGAGCAGAGCACGGCGATCACGCCCAGCACGGCGAAATAGCCGTAGCGCATGTGCAGTTCGGGCATGTTCTCGAAGTTCATGCCATAGATACCCGCAATGGCGGTCGGGACGGCGAGGATCGCCGCCCAGGCCGCCAGTTGCCGGGTGATCGTGCCCTGTCGCTGCGATTCCAGCAGGTGGCTGACCTCGAACACCGTGGTCAGCACTTCGCGCAGGCTGGCGACCATGGATTCGACGCGGCGGACATGGTCGTAAACGTCCTTGAAATAGGGCCGCACCGCCGTGTCGAGATAGGGCACGTCGAGATGGACGAGCTTGCTGCTCACTTCCGCCATGGGCGCGAGCACGCGCTGGAAGCGGATCAGTTCGCGGCGCAGGCCGAACAGCCGCATCACGTCGTCGCGGTCCAGGAAGACATCGAGCGCGCGCTTCTCGATCTCCAGCACGTTCTCCTCGATGGTCTCGACGATCGGCAGGTAGCCATCGACGATGAAGTCGAGAATGGCGTGGAGCACGTAGTCGACGCCGTGGGACAGCAGGGTCGGCGCTGCCTCCAGCTGGGCGCGCAGTTCGGTATGGGCGCGGGCTGAGCCATGGCGAACCGAGATCACATGATGCTTGCCGACGAAGACCGAGGTTTCGCCGTAGACGATCTCGTCGCCTTCGAGATGGGCGGTGCGGGCCACCACGAAGAGCTGGTCGCCGTAGATATCGACTTTGGGCAACTGGTGCGCCTTCAGCGCATCCTCCACGGCCAGCGGGTGGAGACCGTAGGTCTTCTGCACGGCGCGCAGTTCCGCCTCGGTCGGCTCGTGAAGGCCGATCCAGACGAAGTCCTCGCTTTGTCCGGCGGCATGATCGAGCAGCGGTGGGCAGCTGTCGAGCGAAACCGATTCGGCGGGGTGGCCCTGGCGATAGAGGCGGGCGGCAATGACGGTCATCGGGGAGGGGGCTTTCCGGATTTCTGGTCGTCTCGGCAGGACGATAGCGCCGGGCGGGCGGCCCGAACAGTCACGCCTCGCTTCTACCTGCCGGTTTTCGGGGACTGCTTCGCTAGGGCCTGCGCGCCTGGTGGCGCTGCCGCGCGGCGCTGCCCTTGCCGTCGGAGATCAGCGCTTGCAGGTCGAGCAAGGCGCGGCCCGTCGCCATGCCGCCGTTGCAGGCGATGTAGCGCGGCTCCCACACTGGCGCGAACTTCTCCTTGTAATTGCGCAGGCCTTCGAAGCCGTAGAAGGCTTCGCCGTGGCGGAACAGCATCCCTGCCGCCCGCGCCCAGGTCGGAGCGAGGCGGCGGGCCTCGATACCGGAGAGCGGCGCGAGGCCGAGGTTGAACCAGGCATAGCCTTCCTGCCGTCCCCAGAGCATCAGACGGGTGAAAAGGAAGTCCATGCAGCCATAGGGCACGTCGGCGCGGTGGCGCATCAGGTCCACCGAGAGTTCCTCCCGCCCGGCCGTCTTCCAGATATTGGCGAAGGCGACGATCCGGCCCTCGCAGCGCACCACGGCGATATCGCAGCGAGCGATATAGGCCTCGTCGAAACGGCCCACGCTGAAGGCCTTCTCGCGCTGTCCCTTGGCCCGCAGCCATTCGTCGGAGACGGCGCGCAGTTCGCCCATGAGCGAGGGCACGCGGGCGGCGGGGACGATGGCGAATTCGGCGCCTTCGCGCTCGGCGCGGCGCATGGCGTGGCGCAGGGGGCGGGCTGCCGGGCCTTCGAGGCCGAAGCGGGAGAGATCAACCCGCGCTTCCTCACCGTACTTCATCAGTTGCAGGCCCATGTCGATGGCGATGGGCAGGACTTCGGGCGTGACCTGATAGAGCAGGACGCGGCCCTGGTTGGCGTCGGCCCGCTCGCGCAGCAGCCAGAGCAGTTCGGGCCAGTCGGCGGGATCGCCCACCGGGTCGCCCATGACGATCCAGGAATGGCCCTGGACCTGATACATCAGCATGGAGCGGCCTTCGGGACCGGCTAGGAACCGCTTGTCGCCGGTAAGTGCAAGCATCGATTCCGAGCGGGTGGCGTGGCGGAGCGCCGCCTCGACGTCGAGCGGGCCGTCGTCGGGCAGCACGGCGCGGCGCGAGGGGCGCAGGAAGGCGAGCAGGATCGAGGCGCTCATCACCACCGCGACGGCGAAGCTCGTGCGCAAGTAGCGCGAGGCGTCGCCCGACCAGGCAAATTTCCACCAGAGACTGCCGCGATAGGCGGGGAAGGTCTGGGCGAAATAGCCGATCACCGTGACCAGCGCGATCGTGGCGACCATGGCGAGGACCCAGTTCCCGCTCATCACGTCGGCGGTCAGCGCGGTGCGTCGCCAGAAACCCTTGCGGGCGATCTGCAATACGCCTGCGACGGCGAGCAAGGTCAGCGCCTCTTCCCAGTCGAGGCCTTTGGCCAGCGAGAAGGCGGCGCCTGCCAGCAGCAGCGCGCGGGTCAGCAGGAATGCGGCATCGAGGCGTCGGTAGAGTGCCGGGGCGAGCAGCAGCAATAACGTTCCGACGAGGCTGGCGGCGATCTGCGAGGCTTCGACGAAAGGCAGCGGCACGATGCCGCGAATGTCGGCCATGCGCTCGGGCAGGGCGGGGGTCGCGCCCGACAGCAGCAGGATCGCGCCGCCGAGGAAGACGAGCAGGGCGATGGCACGGGGGGCGAGGCTGACCATCATGGTCTCGCCCGCCTTCAGCGCGAGCACGGCGGGGCGCCGCCAGCGGGCATGTTCGTGGCGCACGAGCAGGACGAGAGCGAGAGCCAGCGGCACCAGGTAATAGACGATGCGGTAGACGAGCAGGGCGGCGACGAGTTCTCCGGCCGGGATCTGCGGGCAGAGCGCGACGACGGTCGCCTCGAACACGCCGAGTCCGCCGGGAACGTGGCTCACCAGCGCGACGACGATGGCCAGCACATAGGCGAGCAGCAGCGGCGGATAGAGTGCGATCCCGGCATGGGGCAGCAGGACGTAGAGCGTTCCGCAGGCCGCCGCGATATCGGCCAGCGCCACCAGCGTCATGCGCGCGATCGCCTGCGGGCCGGGCAGGTGCCAGCGCCTGGCCAGCAGCGTTCCCGCCCCCAGCAGCGCCAGCAGCACGGCGCCTGCCGCGTGCTGGACGCCGAGGGGAAGGACGTGCTGCGCCGCGACCAGCGGGCGATGATGGACCAACAGGGCCAGCGCCACCGAGGCGAAGACGCCGGTCCAGAAAGTGATCCCGGCAATGGCGGTGACGCGGGCCACTTCGCCGGTGGTGAGGCCTTTGGCGCCGTAGATGCGCAGGCGCGCGGCGGCGCCGGTCAGGATGCCGAAGCCGAGGTTGTGGCTGAGCGTATAGCTCGTGAACGAGGCGAGCGCGGCGGTGCGGTAGGGTTGCGGCCGTTCGATCGTGCGCAGCGCCATGACGTCGTAGATCGTCAGCAGCAGGTAGCTCGCCATGGTCAGGCCGAGTGCGGCGGCGAGGCGCCAGCCGGGGATTGCGCGGGCGGTGCGCATCAGCGCGTGAATGTTCAGCGACATCGCCAGCCGGTGCAGGCAGAGCGCCGCGAGCGCCAGAACCAGCGCCGCGACCGCCAGTTGCGCCGGAACCGCCAGCCTGCGGGCCAGCGGTTTCAGGTTGGCGAGGCGTCTCGATAGCGCTTGTGGGACGGCCGTGTTCATGAGCGCCGCGTCCAGGTCTGCGACTTGCAGATCAGCCCGTGCAGGATACAGCCGCTGATCTTGAGATGGCCGGGATCGAGCTGGTGGATGCGCGAGAAGAAGGTCTCGCCCATGTCGGGGACGAAGACCTGGCCCTGCCAGCCGCCATCCCCTTCGCGGTGGTAATCCCGCAGAAGCTGGGTGCCGACGAGATGGCCGACCCCGGCATCGGCGGCGTCCGCCACGGCCTGGCCGCCGACCCAGGTCACGGTGCCGCAGAGCATGGCACCGCAGGGGGCGACCGCCACTTCCACGTCGCCGCGCGGATTGAGCCAGTGGCCGAAGGGATCGGCGGCATTGGTGGCTCGCGCGGGAACGGCGGTGGTCAGGGCGCCGAGGAGGATTGGCAGAATTAAGCCGAGGCGGGCGCGGCGGAAAGGGTTCATCGGGCGGTCTCCGGACCGGCAAGTGTGTGGGTGAGAATGGCGCTGCGGACGGCGTCGAACAGGCGCTCGGCGTCCTTGTTCAGATAGTGGTCGCCGGGCAGGACGATCTGCGTCAGGCGGGGCAGATGGAGCAGCGGGCAGAGGCTTTCCGGTTCGTCGCGTCCATGGATGCAGACGACCGGAATCCAATTCAGCTTGCTGGCGCTGGGAAGAGCTGGGGCGTCGGGCCGGGTCTCGTCCAGCCATTCGAGCGGCGAGACGCGCAGGAACACGGTGCGGGTGGGCACGGTCAGCACCACCAGCGCGACATGACGGCGCATGTCGGCGGGCAGATGCTCCAGCCCGACATGGACCATGTCCGAACCGAAGGATTGCCCCAGCACGATCACGCGATCGGTATGACCCAGCGCCATGGCGCGGCGCATGGCCTCCGCCAGCATCGCCGAGACTTCCTCGGGCGATCGGCGGACCTTGAAGTAATTGAGCGAATTGACGCCGACCGTGGCGATGCCGTGATCGGCGAGGCGCGTCGCAAGTTCACCGCCCAGCCCGGAGCGCAGGCCCATGTCGCCGGACAGCAGCACGGCGGCGTAGCGGTCTTCGACGACCTTGCCATGCGAGGGCATGTCCACGAACGGGCTGGCGTTCCACGCGCCGAGCCAGCCGAATACGCCGACCAGCAGCGCCGCGACGACGAGAATCGCCGCGATCACGATAGCAGTTCGGCGCCGCGGCCTGGGAGAAGGCATTGTGGTCATGATGCCGCTCTGCGCCGTTCCACCTTGCCGCCGGGTGGAGCGAACATGGACTTTCCTTAATGTGACTTGGCCGCCGCGCGGTGCGATAGTGCAAGGCGTGGGTGTAACTTGCCGCCAGCCTCGTGCTGGTACCGAGGATATTGCCGTTCCATGTTCGTTTCGCCCGTTTTCCCACCTGCCTGTTCGGACCCGTGCCGTGCCAGCCGGTCCCCCCTCCGGGGAGAAGCGGCTTGACGATGACCGACCTCAACGAGCGCAAGAGCCGCCTGCTGGGACTCCTGCCGATGCTTGGTGCGCTGCTGGCGGTGACCGGGGCGCTGACCTGGGGCGATCTCTGGGCGCAGCGGCATTTCAACCTGATCGGACAGAGCCTGCCTCGCCCCCACGGCAACCCGCCTGGCGAGGACTGGCGGCAGGTGCTGGACTTTACCGCCGATCCCGTGCCGGGGCCGCAGCCGGGCCTCGTCGTCACCAGCGTCCGTTCGCGCGGCCATGCCGAGAAGGCGGGGCTTGTCGTGGGAGACTGGATCGAGCGCGCCGACGGGCGCGAGCCGCCGACGCTTCAGGCTTTGGCAGAGGAGTTGTCTGCGCGTGGACAAAGGCCTATTCACCTGACCGTGGTGCACCAGGGCGCGGTCCGCACGATCGATCTCGCCCGGGAGCCGGAGCTGACGGCTCCGTAATACGACGTGAAGGGGCCGGGCGAAGAGATGGGTCACAAGTTGCTGGTCGTCGAGGATGACGACGCCACGGCCACCTACATCGCCAAGGGGATGAGCGAGGAGGGCTTCGTCGTCGATCGCGCGGGCAACGGGCGCGATGCGCTGTTTCTGGCGAGCGACGGCACTTACGACGCCATCGTGCTGGACCGCATGATCCCGCAGATGGACGGCATGTCGGTGCTCGGCGCCCTGCGGGCCGGGGGGATCGAGACGCCGGTGATCGTGCTCTCCGCGCTGGGATCGACCGACGACCGCGTGACCGGGCTGACTTCCGGCGCGGACGATTACCTCACCAAGCCTTTCGCTTTCGCCGAACTGCTGGCCCGCGTGCGCCTGCTGGTGAAGCGCAGCGGCGGACAGGCGGCTGTGGAGACGCGGCTCGTCTGCGGCGATCTGGAAATGGACCTGCTCGCCCGCAAGGTCCGGCGCGGCAGCCGCGCGATCGACCTCCAGCCGCGCGAGTTCCGCCTGCTCGAATATTTCCTGCGCCATATCGACGAAGTGGTGACGCGCACGATGCTGCTCGAAGCGGTGTGGGACTATCACTTCGACCCCGGCACCAATGTGATCGACGTCCATGTCAGCCGCTTGCGCCGCAAGCTCGACGAGGACGGTGCGGTGCCGCTGCTCCATACGGTGCGCGGCGCGGGCTACCGGCTTGGCCTCGCCGCTTGAAAACAGGAATGGGCAGGCGCGCTAGGGCTTTCCTGCGTTCGACGACGTTTCGTCTGTTCGTTCCGGTCGTCGTGTTCCAGCTCGTCGCGACCGGGGGCGTGCTGACGTTCGTCTGGGTCGCGGGCCAGCAGAGCGTGCGGGACGAGCAGCATGCGCTGGTCGTGGAACTGCGCGACGACTTGCTGGATACCTATCAGGACGGCGGCACGGCGGCGCTGAAGGCCAATATCGAACGCCGTCTCGGCAACGAGGGGCGCCGCGCGCCGGTCCTGCTGCTGGCGGACCGCGAGGGGCGGGCGATCGCGGGCAATCTTTCGGCGCTGCCGCCGCCCGATCCGGAGGCCGGAAGCCTGTTCGAGACGATGCTCTATCGCAGCGACAGCACCCAGCCGCAGACGATGGCGCTTTCGGAAACCCGCCTTGCCGATGGATCGATCCTGCTGGCGGGAATCGAGATCGGGCGCGATCTCAAGCTTCAGCGCAGTTTCGAGCAGGCCTTGCTGGCGGCGCTGTTTCTGGCCCTGCCGCTGGCGACGCTCGTGGCGGTGCTGACCTCGCGGCTGGTCGGCCAGCGGGTCCACGACATGGCGCAGACCGCGCACCGGGTCGGCAGCGGGGCTTTCGAGGCGCGGGTGCCGCTCGACGGTTCGGGCGATGCTTTCGATGAACTCGCCGGTGAAATCAACGCGATGCTGGCGCGGATCGAGACGCTGGTGGGCGAACTGCGGGTCGTGGCCGAGGGGCTGGCGCATGACTTGCGCTCCCCCGTCACGCGGCTGCGCTCGGCGCTGGAGCAGGCCGTCTCTGAAGTGGCGGACCCCGCCGCCGAGGCAGCGATGCAGCGTGCGCTCACCGAGGCCGATACGCTGACCCGCATCCTCACGACGGCGCTCCAGATCGGCCGCGCCGAGGCTGGGATCGGGCGCGAGCGCTTCGAGGAGACCTTGCTGGAGGACTTCCTCGGCGATCTGGCGGCTCTCTACGAGCCTTATGCCGAGGATGCCGGTTTCGTGCTGCGGGCGGAGGCGCCTTGGGGTCTCTCGGTATCACTGCACCGGGAACTGATGAGCCAGGCGCTCGGCAATCTGGTCGACAATGCGGTCAAATATGCGGGAGGCGGCAGCGCGATCACGCTCTTTGCCGAGCGGCAGGGCGAGCAGGTCGTGCTGGGCGTGCGGGACGATGGTCCGGGTATCGCCGCCGATCAGCGCGAGGCTGCGCTGCAACGGTTCGGGCGGCTCGACCCCAGCCGCTCGGTCGCCGGGTCCGGGCTGGGGCTGGCACTCGTCGAGGCGGTCGCCAAGCTCCATGGCGGCGCAATCGCGCTGGAGGATGCGACGGGCGGCGGCCTGGAGATCAGGCTGACCATCCCGTCGTCCCGGTTCTGAGAGTCCGTTTGAAAAATGCCCGTAAGGGCATTTTCAGAGCGGCACTGGCCCCATTTGAACTTAGGCGCCCCCACCCGACCACCCGCAGGATACTACCGTTGGGTGGTCGGGTGGGGGCGTGGGCTGGTGCCGCAAAATTCGCCTTCAGCGAATTTTCAAACGGACTCTGAATTTTCAGGCCGGTTCCAGGTCCCGCTCGGGCGCGGCGGCGGGCTGACCCGCAGGTGTCGCGCTGACCCGGCCAGAGCGTTCCAGCTTGCCCCAGCCAATGCCCTTGCCCGCGAAGGCGGCGCCCACCGCGCGGATCACCACGCTGTACATGAGCTGGCGATAGACGAAGCGCTGGGCCAGCAGCAGCAGGGGGCGGAACCGCTCGCGGCGGGTGTCGAGGCGGTAGGCGATCCAGCCGCAGGCAAGGTCCACCAGAGTGAAGGCCAGCCAGTAGGCGCCCATGCGCAGCACGTCGGTCTGCGTCTGCGCCCAGCCGTGCTGCGAGATGCGCAGGGCCGTGCCGCCGATCGAGATCAGCAGGGCGAGGTCGATTGCGGGCGAGACCACCGCGAAGACGATCTGGAACAGCCAGGCCTGCGGCATGCCGATGAAGGCCAAGCCGGAAGGACGGCCCTTCACCAGAGTGCCGCGGTGCTTCCACAGGCACTGGAGCGTGCCGAAAGACCAGCGGAAGCGCTGCTTCGACAGGGCCTTGAAGCTTTCCGGCGCCTCGGTCCAGGCCACGGCATCTTCGTCGTAGGCGATCTTCCAGCCCTTGCGCTGGATGGCGATGGTGAGGTCCTGGTCCTCCGCCAGCGTGTCTTCCGGATAGCCGCCGACATCGTCGAGCGCTTCGCGCCGCCAGGCACCGACCGCGCCGGGCACCACCATGATCGCGTCGAGCTTGGTCAGCGCGCGGCGTTCGAGGTTCTGCGCGGTCACATATTCCACGCCCTGCCAGCGGGTGACGAGGTTCACGCGGTTGCCGACTTTGGCATTGCCCGCCACTGCGCCGATGGCGGGATCGGCGAACCAGCGCACGAGGCGGGAGATCGTCTCGACCTCGAAATGGGTATCGGCATCGAGCGCCACGATCACGCTGCCGCGCGCATCCTTGAGCGCGCGGTTGAGCGCAGCGGCCTTTCCGCCGTTCACGAGCGTCAGCAGTTCGACGCGGGAATTGTCGGCGAAGGCTTCGGTTATGATGGCGCTGGTGCGATCCTTGGAGCCGTCGTCGGCGACGATGATCTGGAGCTGGCGGTAGTCGCTTTCGAGCACGCGCCGCACCGAGGCCTCGATCACGCGCTCTTCGTTGTAGGCGGGGATGATGACGGTGACGAGCGGGTCGCAGGTGTCTTCCGGCGCTGCCATCGGCTGCGGGCGGCGCAGCAGGCTGGCGAGCGAGGCGAGACCGATCGAGCGCAGCACACCCAGCGAGATCGCGAAGAAGAAAGTCCAGTTCAGGCCGACGAGGATCGCCGCGAGCGCGCCGAACAGGGCGACGTCGGCGCGCACGGCGGCGAGGTCCACGCCGTCCACCTTGGGCATCACTGCGTCGTGCGAGAGACCGGCGAGAGTGGAGACGGGGACGAACGTGTAGCCGTCCTGCTTCAGCCGCTCGATGATGACGGGGAGAGCTGCCACGGTCTGCGAACGGTCGCCGCCGCCGTCGTGGAGCAGGATCACGTTTTCCGAGCGGTCGGGCGTGGCCGATTCCACCTGCGCGATGGTGCTGTCGATGATGTGCTGGACGCCGGGGCGCTTCCAGTCGTCCGGATCGACGTGAAGGCCTACCACGGTATAGCCGTGCTCGCGGGCGATCGCGGCGGGGACGAGTTCGTCGGCGGTGGTTGGCTCGGCGTCTCCGAAATAGGGCGCGCGGAACAGGCGGATCGAATGGCCGGTGGTGGCCTCGATCAGGCGCTGGGTGGCGTTCAGTTCCAGCCCGATGCCGGTCGCGGCTTCCTCGGCCATGTTCGGGTGGGTGTAGCTGTGGTTGCCGATCTCGTCGCCGTCGTCGGCGATGCGCTTGACGAGGTCGCGATTGGTGAGGGCATTTTCGCCGATCATGAAGAAGGTGCCCGGAACGTGGTACTGCTCCAGGATCGAGAGGATCCGCGGGGTCCAGGTCGGGTCCGGGCCGTCGTCGAAGGTCAGCGCGAGCTTCTTGGGCAGGGCGCCCGTGCGGTGGACGACATAGGGCGTCGGCAGGCGGGTGTAGCTCTCGGCGGAGATCATGCCGGTGGTCTTGTCGAACTGGACTGCGCGGCTGCCGTCCTGCGGGGTGGCGGTCACGTCGAGGATTTCGCCCTGGCCTTCCACGTCGACATTGGCGGCCTGCACCAGATGCGTGAGGTTGGGGCGCGCACCGGTCCTCCAGGCCTTGACCGTGCTCCAGAATCCGGGGTCTTCCGAACCGAGGCGCCAGAGCGCGATGTCGCCGACGCCAAGGCGCGAGAGGACCTGCATCTGGTTCCAGGTGGCGGCGGCATCGAGCATCCAGACGTCGTGGCGATGGCCCTGATCGTCGTAGGAATAGCCGGTGTTGCCGCTCATGGCATCGTATTGGGGCGCGGCACCGCTGTCGTGGGCGTCGAGCCAGGCTTCCTCGACGGTCATGCTGTCGGCTTTGCCGTCGTGCCAGTTGTAGGCATACTCGCCGAGCGCGACGATCGCCTTGCCCTGCGGCAAACCTGCCAGCGCATGGGACAGCTTCTGGGCGAACCACGGGTTCGAGGCGATCGGGCCGGGCGTGCCGCCCTGCCAGTGTTCGTCATAGGCCATCAGCACCAGCCGGTCCGCCACGCTTGCGAAAGCGCGGGTCGACCAGTCCGGATTGTCGATCGGCATCGTGACCGAAACGATACGGTGCTTGGGGGCAAGCTGGGCGCGCAATTCGCTCAGGAACAGGCGCAGGTTCGGCAGGCTGCCGCTGGGCATGGTCTCAAAATCGACCATGACGCCCGCATAGCCGGTCTTGTCGAGATAGGCGGAAACCTGCGATTCCAGCGCATGACGACCGACGGGATTGGCAAGCTGCGCGGCCGTGGCATCGCCTTGCCAGTCGCCGTCGATGGTATTCTGGAGCACCGGCACGACGAGCGGGCGATGCAGGGCGGTGGCCAGCAGGTGGTCGAGCCGGGCGTCGTCGTCGATCTTGAGCGCGCCGGTCTGGTCGATTGAAAGCGTGGCGGGGGCAACCCAGTCGAGCCGGTCGATATGGCGTTCCAGCGATGTGGCGCTGTCGTCGCTCCACGGCGTATAGAAGCCGACGGTGATCGGCTTCGCGCCGGGCGTGGCGGCGGGAACGGCGGGCTTGCCGAACAGGAACTTGCGGGCGCGCCGCGTCAGGTGGCCGATCTGTGCGCGGAACGGCAGCGGCGAGGCATGCTCGTAGGCGATCGGCAGGGGCGGCGGTGCGGGCACGCTGGCCACGGTCGTCGCGAAGACGGCGCAGGCGGCGATGGCCGAGAGCAGGGCGAGGAACGACAGACGACGGACCCGGACGCGCCGGTTTCCGGTAGGGTCGAAGAAAATCGGTGCAGCCACGGCGTGCCTCACGAAAAGTCCGGGCGGCGTGGGGGAACGCCGCCCGGAGTTTCATTGGTCTTTCGGAAGGTGCGGCCCGAAAACCGGAGGCAATGACGAGGGTGCGAATGTCACATTCGGCTCCCGGGCCGCATGACCTTTCTAGTCCTGCCGCCATGGAGCGGGCGTGGAGGCGAGGTTACAAAAGATTCATGTTGGGCGGGTTGGGCGCGTCTTGCACTACTCGCCGTCGCGGCGGGGTTGGTCGATGCCGGTCACGCGGCGCCAGTGTTCGTCGGCGCGGCGCTCGAACGTGCCTGCCTCGCGCGCCTCGCTGCGGTAGAGCGAACCTTTGGGTATCGGCGAATAGACTTGGTCGACCCAGCCGCGCGGATCGTCGTGCGGCCATTGATAGCCGACATGGCCGAGCTTTTCGGCGCCCTTGTAATGGGCGTCGCGCAAGTGGAGCGGCACTTGCGCTGGCGGCTGTGCGGCGACGAATTGCAGCGCTGCCGCAACCCCCCGCGAGGACGAGGCCGACTTCGGCGCACGGGCGACGTGCAGCGCGGCATGGGCGAGCACGATCTGGGCCTCGGGATAACCGATCTTCTCCACCGCGTGGAGCGCCGCCACTGCCGTCTGCAAGGCGGTGTTATCGGCGAGGCCGACGTCCTCGGAAGCGTGGATCATGATCCGGCGGGCAATGTAGCGCGGGTCCTCGCCGCCGTGGATCAGGCGCGCGAGCCAGTAGAGCGTGGCGTCCGGATCGGAACCGCGCATGGATTTCACGAAAGCGGAAACCACGTCGTAATGGGCATCGCCGGACCTGTCGTGATTGACCGGAGCGGCGGCATAGGCCTCCTCCAGCATCGCGTCGGTCACATCGAACGCGGCGTCCTCGTGGCCGAGCGCCAGGCTTTCCAGCGTGGTCAGCGCGCGCCGGGCGTCGCCGCCGGAACGGCCTGCGATCATGCGGACCTGCTCGGGCGTCACCCCCAGAGCCACGCCGCTTGCCCGGAGATGGTCGATCCCCCGGTGCACGACTTTCTCCATGTCGGCGATGGAGAGCGGTTCCAGCTTGAGGATGGTCGAGCGGGAGACCAGCGCCGGGGTGAGGACGTGGTAGGGATTGCCGGTGGTCGCGCCGATGAAGTCGGCAATGCCTTCCTCGCAGATCGACAGTAGGTCGTCGGTCTGGGTGGCGGAAAAGCGCTGCACTTCGTCGACGAAGATCAGCAGCGGATGGACGCGCGCCTCGTCCGCGAGCTTGCGGATTTCCGCGACTCCGGCGCGCGTGGCATTGAGCGGGCGGAAGGTCTTGCCCAGCATGGCGCCTACGGCCCGCGCGATCGAGGTCTTGCCGATTCCCGGCGGGCCGTAGAGGATCACGCTGCCGAGCGAACCCGCCCGCACCCGTCGGCGCAGGATCGATCCTGCCCCGACCACATGGTCCTGGCCGATCACTTCGTCCAGCGAGGCAGGACGGAGCAGGGCGGCCAGCGGTAGTCGATGCTGCGGTGCGGAACCGGCGAAGAGATCCGTCATGTCTTGACCGAAAGCGCGCGGCTCAGCCGGTCAGACCGCCAGGAGCAGGGTGTCGTCGATGCGCGGCGTGGCGGCTTCGTAAGTGGCGAGCGGCTCGAAGACTTCGTCGAGCAGTTCGGTGACTTCGAGTCCGGCGAGCTTGAACTGGCCGAGGCGCTGTTCTTCGGGCGAGCGCCAGGCCTTGCTGAGGTTGAGGGCGCTGACGAAAAGATCGCCATGCCGCTCGAACATGAGATGCGGGGCGAGCTTGACGATGCCGCCGTTATAGCGGGCATGAACGGTGCGACGGAACGAAATCGCTTCCATCAGGGAAAGTCGGGTATCGATCATGCTCGTTTTTCAGGCCGGAATGGAATACGCGTGATTTTGCATTGCAGCATTGTGAAGCCCGGAGCGCGGAAACGCAAGGGTTTCGGCAAGAACGTGATGGAAACACCAACGGGTGCTGCGATCAGGCGCTGCGCTTTTCGTCGGTTGGGACGGCAATCGGCAGGCTCGTGCGGTTGCGACCGTCGCGCTTGGCACGATAGAGGGCATCGTCTGCCTGGGAAAGGATTTCCCGGCTTTCGCCGCCATGAACCAGCGGGGCGATGCCGATGCTGACGGTGGCCTGCACGCTGTTGCCGAACGAATCCAGGATGTTGGTCTCTTCGAAGCGGGTGCGGATGCGCTCGCAGACGAGATGGGACTGATCGACGGTCAATCCGCCCAGCAGGACTGCGAACTCCTCGCCGCCGAGACGTGCGACGACATCGCCGTCACGCACTGCGCCGCGCAGGATCGAGACGAAGCGGACCAGCACCTCGTCTCCTGCGCCATGGCCGTAACGGTCGTTGATGTGTTTGAAATGGTCGAGATCGAACACTGCCAGGCATCCCGCGACGCTTTCGTCCGTGCCGGAGGGCTGCCGTTCGGCGAGGAGGCTCCGGAGGGATTCGTCGAATGCCCGACGATTGCAGGCGCCAGTGAGATGATCGGTCATGGCCTGCGCCGTGAGATTCTCCACCAGCAGACGTCGCTGGGTGACCTCGCGGATGATGCTTACGGTTCCGGTCGTGCGGCCGTGATCGTCGACGATGCTGCGCATGTGGCTTTCGACCCAGACGAGCGTGCCGTCCTTGCGGCGGACGCGATATTCGATGATCGCATGATTTTCGGGATCGGCGAGCGCCTTGCGGCGTGCTTCGACGATGATGTCGTGATCCTCCGGCGGGACCAGGCGGAACATCGATTGGCCGACCAGTTCGCTGGGGTCGTAACCGGAAACCCGCGAGGCCGAGGGCGAGGCATAGCGCACCACGCCTGCCGCGTTGACCCTGACGACGATGTCGCTCATCCGGTCCAGCACCAGCCGGTGCAGCGCCTCGGCGGCATGGAGCCGGTCCACCAGTCGCCGCCGGGAGCGCAGCTCGGCGGCTAGTGGCAGAATGGTGAGAACGATCGTGGCGAAATAGATCTGCAGGACCTGGAACTTCTGCCCCATCGGCAGATCCAGCAGCGTGGTCGGCCCGTGCCCGGCCAGCGAGAATGACAGGCCGATCGTCACCAGGATCAGGATCGAGGATACCGCGCCGAACCGCCCCAGCCGCAAGGTGGCCGCGATCGTGGGGAGGAACGGCAGGATCACCAGCGGAATCCTCTCCTGACCGAAAGTCGCCAGCGACGTCAGCGCCACGAGGCCGAGAAGCAGCAGGGCTTCCCGCATCCGCGATTTTTCCGAGACAGCAAACCATTGCCGTGCCTCGCCGCGCAAGGCGAGCAGCAAGGGCGGCGCGAACGTCACCAGGCCGAGCGCATGGCCTGCGTACCAGTCGCGCCAGGCCGGCCAGTAGGGCAGGTCGCGGGCCAGGTGTGCGGAAAGGGCGGCTCCGAATGCCGTGAGCGCCGGGACGAGGACTCCCGCCACAAGCAGGAACGAGGCGACTTCCGGCAGGGACTGGAAGCGTCCGAAGCGCGGATAGAGGCGGCGGATCAGCCAAGCGGCGAGCCAGGCTTCGGCAATGCAGAGCAGCGGCAGCGGGATCGCGGCCAGGCCGTGTATCCCGAACAGGAACGAGGCGCTGAAGGCTGCCGGAACGCAGGCCAGGATGATCGCCCCCCAGCGCCAGCGCGGCGTGGTGCTGAGGCGCGCGAAGAGCACCGGACCGGCCAGCCAGACGATGGCGATCCCGCCGTCGAAACGGGTCAGCTGCAGCGCGATGGCGGCGCAGACGAAGTAGGAGGTGGCGGTCAGAACGGCTTCGCGCAGCGACAGGCGGACGCGTCTGAAAGGGCTGCGGGACATTGCCTATGACTACTGGAGGATGGTTAGCGCCGGGTAAACGGCGCTGCCGATCCATGCAATCGTTCAATCGTGTTTCGGCATTCAATCCTGCTCCGATTCGGACGGGAAGCGTGCCTCTGCCGTGAAGGCGGCGACCGTGGCGGCCCGTTCGTCGCTGCGGACGGCGAGAGCCAGGGCCACTTTCGGGGGATCGCCTTCGAGGTCGTGATAGGTCACGCCCTTGAACGAGGCGTCGCGCATCGATTCCGGCACCAGCGCCACGCCCAGTTCCGCGGCCACGAGCGCGAGGACGGAGGCGACCTGCGGAGCTGATTGCCCGAGCACGGGTTCGAAACCGGCCTGTCGGCAGGCCTCCAGCGTCGCATCGAACAGCGTGGGGCCAAGGGCGCGTGGGGTCAGAATGAAGGGGTCCTGTTCAAGCTGTTCCAACCGGATCGGGTCGCCGTGCGGCATGCGGGCGGAAGCGAGCGCGGCGATCAGCGGTTCGTCGGCGAGATGGAACAGGCGCAGGCCCTGCTTGTCCACGGCGTCGGGCCGCAGGAAGGCGGCGTCGAGCGTGCCGTTCCTCAGTCCTTCGACAAGGCCGTTGGAATTGTGTTCGGCCAGGCTCAGTTCGACATCGGGGAAGCGGCGGCGATAGACGCGGATCGTCCGGGGGACACGCGGATTGAAGGCGGCCGAGCCGGTGAAGCCGACGCGGATGCGGCCGGTTTCGCCCGCTGCCGCCCGCTGTGCGGCGCTGACCGCATCGGCGACGATCTCGGGTATCTGTCGCACCCGTTCCTCGAAGGCGTGTCCGGCTTCGGTCAATTCGGCGCCCTGAGGGATGCGGTGGAACAGCGGTGTGCCGACCTCGCGCTCAAGGTCCTTGATCTGGTGGCTGAGCGGGGGTTGCCCGATGCCCAGGCGCTGGGCCGCCCGTGTGAAGTGCCGCTCTTCGGCGACGGCGAGAAAGTAGCGGATGTGCCGGAGTTCCACGTCATACCTAAAATGTATCAAGATCGTCATCATCATGAATTGGACAGATGAAGAGCGCAAGCCCATCTGGGCCTCAGGAGATTAGACATGGCAAGTTTGGCGATCGAGAGCATTGGCAATGTGGTGGCGGACCGGAACTGGGGCGCCGAGCGCGTCCCGGCAGCGGGTGCAGCGCTGGAGCCGGTCGTGTTCCTGCCGGGCCTGCTCTGCGATCAGGCGCTCTGGCGTCGCCAGATTCACGCGCTGGCCGACGTGGCGGCGCCGATGGTCGCCGACCTCACTCTGGACGACACGATCGGCGCCATGGCCGAGCGCACCCTGGCTGCCGCGCCGCGCCGGTTCTCGCTCGCCGGGCTGTCGATGGGCGGTTACGTCGCGCTGGAAATCATGCGCCGCGCGCCTGAGCGCGTCTCGCGCCTTGCCCTCATCAATTCGAGCGCACGCAGCGATACGCCGGAGCGCACCCTGCAGCGCAAGATCGGGATCGAATCGCTGCGACGTGGCAAGTTCGTGGGCATTACCCACAAGCTGCTGGGCCAGCTGGTCCACGCCGATCATACGGAAGGTCTCGTGGCCGACGAGATGCGCGGCATGGCTTCGCGTGTCGGCGGAGATGCTTTCATCCGCCAGCAGCAGGCAATCATGACACGCCCCGATTCGCTGGAGGGACTTCAGGCGATCCGCGTGCCGACGATGGTCGTGGTGGGCGAAGGCGATCGCATCACGCCGCCGGATCATGCGCGCGAGATTCATGAGCGCATTGCCGGTTCCAGCTATCACGAAATCGGCTCGTGCGGGCACATGGCCGCGCTGGAGCATCCCGAGCAGATCAATTTTCTGCTGCGGAACTGGCTCCAGCAGGTTTAATTGATCGATGGTCAATTAAATATTGAACATGGGTAAATTGTGATCTAGGCCTGCTGCCGGGACTTTCCTTGCAGTGAGGCCGCACAATGGCATCGTTGAAGTTCGGAGCAGTCGTTTCGCTTTCTGCCTGCGAGGCGGGGCGATGAGGTCTTCCGCTTCGGAATGGATCGTGCCGGGCGCGGTCGGACTGATCGCGGGGTGGCTGTCGCAACCGCTGTTCGCGATGATCCTCGCGGCGGTTCCGGGCCTCGCCGGGGCGGCAATGCCGCTGGCCTTCCTTCCCGCTCTCGTTCTGGCGATTACCGTGGCATGGCTGCTCGTACGACGGGTCATGCCCTCGCGGCGCAATGGCTGGGGTTGCATCGTCGTGGGAGCGGCCGTTCTTGCCCAGTTCCTTGGCGGTCTGGGTTCGGCGCTGATGGGGTATTCGGGCAGTCCCGGCCGTGACGAGGGTACCGCGCTGTTCTTTTTCGTTCTGATCTTCGGCATCCCGATGACGCTGATCGCGGTCGCATTCGTCATCGGCGGGTTCGTCCTGCTGCGGCGTGCGAAATGAATTTGCCCTGTTTCAAGACAAGGAACTTCCGATGAAATCCGTGAAGCTGCCCGCCCTGTTCGCTCTGGCCATGCTGACATCCCTGGCGCCGCAGGGCGCCTCTGCACAGGACACGCAAGTGGACGACGATGCCGGCCAGTGTAGCGATGGGGACAGCTCCAGCGTGGCACAGGCCTACTGCATGCGCGAGTATCGCGACGGACTGAAGGCCGCCCAGGACCGCCTGCTTGTGCAGATCCATGAGGTGCTGAAGGGCAAGGGGCCGGATGCAACCGATTACGCGGTAGCGGCCCGTTATCTCGACGAGGCCCAGAAGGATTGGCAGGAATTCGTCGGTGCCGACTGTATTGTCAGGGAAAGTGTTTTCGGCGCCGGATCGGCTTTCTCGCTGGATAGCCTGGACTGCGAGATCAAGCATTATCTCTGGCGCAACGATCAACTGCAGCAATTCCGGAAGGACTATATAGCCGGTTGAATGACGAAAAGCCGCTTCGCTGCATGACGGCGGAGCGGCTTTTCGCTTGTCCGGACTATTCGAAGTCCTGCCCGACCGGCTGCCCGTCGATGAAGACCTGACGGCGGGTCACGGTCCGCGTCTCGACTTTACCAGCCTTGAGTGCGGCTTCCAGGCGTTCGTAAACCGCCTTGCCGGACACGACTGGCCGTGCCGGTGCGCTGTTCCACTTGCCGTTTTCGAGTTTCCAGAGGTTGCTGTCATTGGCGGTAACGATCACCGCCTCGTCGCTGCCGGGCGTATGGAGCACCGTGCAGGCGCC
The DNA here is from genome assembly GCF_055521635.1 of Novosphingobium sp. BL-S-20. NCBI lineage: Bacteria > Pseudomonadati > Pseudomonadota > Alphaproteobacteria > Sphingomonadales > Sphingomonadaceae > Novosphingobium > Novosphingobium sp. BL-S-20. The sequence continues at coordinate 841,146 of NZ_CM145493.1, forward strand.
GCTGTAACCGCAGGCCGCGTAGCCGTTGAGCTGGTCCTGGAGGTTCTGGGGAAGCCGGGTGCCGCGCGGCAGGACGAGCAGGCGTTCGGCCTCGATCGGCTGGCGTTTCAGTTCGAGCGAGACGGGATCGAGCGACCAGCGGTTCTGTGCATCGCGGGCTTTCCTTGCGGCGGCGCGGATCGCGGGCGTGCGGCCGGTTTCGGCGAGGCGGCGCGTGGCTGCTTCGCCGGAACGGCCGAAGTCGAAGCGAAGGGCGCGCCAGTCGAACTTGTCGAGCGGGGTTCGCCCGCTTTCCAGCCGGGTGAGCTGGTCGCGGGTGGAGAGGGCGCCGAAGTTGATCAGCGGCGTCGAGAGCACCAGGGCAACGAGGCACAGTGCACCCGCCAGGCGCAAGTTGGCGATACGCAGGTGCGGGGCAGCGGCGATGCGCCATCGCACCAGCACAAAGAAATAGGCAAGGCCGTAGGCGCAGGCGATGGCGGTGAAGACGACGGCCCAGAGACGATCCGGCGTCAGTCCATATTGCTGGATGCGCAGGCCGGTCGAAATCGCCGCGATCGTCCCGAGCGGCAGCATTGCAATGCCCAGCGCTGCGACGCTGGCCTGAAGCAAGCGATTGCGTGCCTCGTGCGCGGTGCGGTCGCCGATCACGGCATTGGCGAGCGAGAGCGCGCCGATCACGCAGCCGAGCAGGATCGGACTGGTCGAGCGGGTCGCGTCCCACAGGGGTTTGAGGCCGGTGAAGGGGATGGCGGCGAGGAAGATCACCAGGCCGAGCGCCAGCACCGGCGCCAGCACCGAAAGGATCGTCGTCACTACGCGCTGGAGCAGGCGCAGGATGCCGTCACGGTCGCGAAGAAGGCCGATGCCCGCGCCGAGCGCCGCGCCGGTAAGGCAAAGCGCCGCCCAGTCCTTGTCGAGCAGTTCCTTGAGCAGGTTGATGCCGATCAGGCGGAACAGTTCGGACAGCAGCAGGACCATGGCCCAGACCACACCGACGAAGACCCAGGCCGCGCACCACAGCACCACATTGGTCCAGGCGTGACTGTGGGCCTCGGGATAGGGGATGGCGAACTTTCCGGCCTCTCCCGCGCGGCCCGCGGGATGGGCATCGCGCCAGGCCTGGAACAGCGGCGCCGCGACGGCGATGGCGAGTACGGCGCAGACGATCCGCCACGGCTCATCGCTGTGCCTTCCGCCGAACGGGCCGTTCCAGTAGATCGTCAGCGCGACGACGGCCCCGCCGATTGCCGCGCAGGCCGCGCTCCAGTGGATGCGGGTTCGCTCGATGAGAAACCCGAAGACCAGTGCCCCGATGCCAAGGAAAGTGGCCAGAGCGAGGCGGACCGGGATTGCGGCGAAATCGGCGCGATAATGGTCCGGGCGGACGATCCAGTAGATGGCCAGGCCCGCGAGGCCGCCGAGCAGGGCGAGGCCCCAGGCGCGCAGCGGCCATTCACCGGTTTCATCGCCCGAAGGCATGATGTCTGTATATTCGGTGGCCATCGCCAGTCCTCTCGCGGGTTGCGGGTCAGGAATAGAAGGGAATGCGGGTCAGGCGATAGTCGGATGGGGTGGGGGTGAAGATCAGCTGGTCGGCGTACTCTGGAATATCGAGAAGATATTCGCCCTTGGAGATCGGACCGGGCGCTTCGCCATCATCGCTACCGGGCTTGAAGGAGCGGATTTTGCCTGCCCGGATTCCGGCGATCACGGCGGGCGTGAAAATCCGGTCGTAATGGGCGAGGAACTGCGCTTTCGTGGCAGCGCTGCGATCCACTTCGCCGCCGCTGAAGTCGTTGAAGGGAAGGGCTGTCATATCGGCGACGCGGTTGCGATCGTTGGCCAGAACCGCTTGCCGGAATTGGGAGAAGAAGGTCTGGAACGAGGCGATTCTCGTGCTTGTCGTCGTTTTGGGGGCAGCCGGGGCGGGCGTCGATGTGGCGCTCGCTGCCAGCGCGGCGCCCAGCAGCAATACGGTCGGGAAGCGGGGGGTCATGCCAGCGTTTCTCCTCAGCGGCGCTTGGGGGCGGCATAGACGCCCTTGGCCGTGTCGAAGGTCCAGAAGCTTGCATCCGCTGCCGTCGCGCCGCGCACCTTGCCGGTCTTGAGGTCGTAGAGACTGCCGGTCGGATCGGCCTTCACTTCCGGCCAGCCGCCCTTGGTGCGCCCGGTGAGGCTGAGCGTGCCGATGCTGGAATAACAGCTTCGTGGCTCTTCCTGGGGATCGCATCCCGCGCCGTTGTCGGAGCCGGTCACGATGTCGCCCGCGTAGATCCAGCGACCGGCGGGCGCGGAACGGAACATGCCGTATGCGTGGATACTGATGCCTTCGTTTGCCATGGCGAGCGTTGGATAGCCGATCAACACGCTGTCGCCGACCGCCTGCCGGAACAGCGGGACGCCGTCATCGTCCATCGGCGGATTTCCGGCGGCGCCGCTGGAATAGACGGCGCCGAAATCGATCTGGCGCGCCAACAGCTTCCAGGCACCGCCTTCGAGCGCATAAGTGACCTGTGCCAGTGAGAGCTTCATTCCGGGGCCGAAATCCTGCGCTTCGCCTGGCTCGGCCTCGTTCTGGGCGGTGGCGACGGCGGTATAGAGCCTGCGGCCGCCCACGGCGCTGTCGAAGCTCAGCCAGTATGTCAGGCGCTTGCCTTCGAGGACGCAGGAACGGTCCTGCGCCGGAGCCTTGCACATTGCGCTCATCAGATCGTCGTAACGCGGTGTGGGCGGTTCGGCTTGTGTCTGCGCCATGGCCGGGGCTGCGCCTGCGAGAGCCGATAAGGCGAGCGTGGAGATCAGGATCGACTTGAACATCGGATGCTCCTCAGTTGACCGCGCTGAGGAAGGTCTTCCACGACCTTGCCCAGTTCGCGCGGTCCGCGATGCTTGCACTGCGCACGCTGCAGACCTGGAGGTCCGAAGGCACTTCGTCGCTCTTCTCGTAGAGCGGGCGGCATTCCCAGAGCGTCCTGTCGAGCGCGTAAGGCTCGGTCACCACGCTCACGACCCTGCGGTCCTGCAGACCGACGAGCAGGTCGAAATCGGCCTCGTCGGCGGACGACCAGGCGCAGAATGCTTCGAATTGCGGTGCGGGTGGTCCGCCCGGCGCCCCGCAGCCTTGGGGGAAGAAGCCCTTCAGGAAGGCATTGCCCGGTCCGGCGCCGGTGTCGAGCTGGGCGGCGGACAGGCGGCTGAGCGCAGCAATGGCGGCATCAGGCTGGGCGGCCATGACCGGGGCCGCCATCGCGCTGGAAAGCGCCAGCGCGCAAGCTGCAAGCGTGCGGAGGGCAAAGCGATGGGTCTCTGCGTGGAAACAGGGCATGGGCATTCCTCAACCTGTTGATTTCCGCAAAGGGGTATAACGAAATTAATCGATGTTCAATATAAAATTGGACGCTGTACATTTCTAACAGGGATCGTTAGGATTGTCGGCATATGGGAAGACGATCCGATCACAGCCGCAAAGAGCTGGAGCAGATGCTCATCGTCGAAGGTCACAAGCACATGGCCGACGTCGGATTTTCGCGGTTTTCCGCGCGCGAAGTGGCCAAGCGTATCGGGTATTCGATCGGTACGCTCTACAACGTGATGGGCAACTACGACCAGCTTATCATTGCCATCAACACGCGTACGTTCGTGTTGTGGACCGACTACATGCGCCAGGCCCTCGGCAGTGCCGGGGACGACCGCATTCGCTCTTTGGTGGAGGGCTACTTCGGTTTCGCCCGCGCCAATCGCAATGCATGGATGGCGATCTACGACCATCACCTGCCGCCGGACATCCGCCTGCCGGAAGAGCATGATGCCTTGCGCGGTCAGCTTACCGAACTCGTCGTGGAGGAAGTGGCTAAAGTCCTTCCCGCCGACAGCCGCGCGCAGGCACCGCGCCTGGCGCGCTCGCTGGTGGCGACGGTCCATGGCCATTGCATGTTCGACATCAACGGCAGTTTCGCGCTCATGGGCGAGCGCGAGCCGGTGGAACTGGCGCTCGCCCGCGTGCGGGAAAGCCTGGCTGCGGCGCAAGTGGGGGCGCAAGCGGCGACCTGAAGTCGCGCGCCTGCGCAGGCCTGTCAGCCGGGGATATGCTGCGCCAGCCGGTCCCTGGCAGTGCGAGCCTCGGCCACTTCCTGCGGGTTCAGGTCGAGGCGGTCGAATTCCTCGTCGAGCATGACTGGAAGCAGTGCGCCGGGATGGCGCACGGCCAGCGCGAACGTCTCGTTCTGTGCCGGATCATAGTGCATCCACGGGGTCTCGTTCTTCGGGAACAGGCTGACGATGCCCAAGCCCTTCTTGAGGCCTACGATCGGGTAATAAGTGATCCGGGTCTTGCCCCATTTCGTGCTTTTCAAGGTAATGCGCGCCCAGACCGCTTGCAGGCGCGCGGGTTCCTTGAGCGCCTTCAGCGTGGCGGAAAGATGGAGGAAGCGCCGCACCATGAGCACTGCGACGGCGCCCAATCCGAACACGATCACCGCCGAACCGATGAAGCGGTTCCAGAACTCGTCGATGGCGAGCGACAGGGTGATGTTGTCCGGATTGCCCTTTTCGGCGACGATGGTGGTCTCGTAGTCGCCGGATGTGAGGCTCATGAATGAGAACTCGACCGAGCGGATTTGCGTCTGTCCGTCGCGCGGATAGGCGATGCCGGCTTCGCAGTTGACGCTCATTTTCTTCGTCTTGCACTCGCTGCTGACGAGCGAGGCCTCGGGAACTTCGACCGGATCGCGCAGGATGCGATAGTCGGCGTAGAGGCCGGGCCAGACCACGACCATCGTGCCGATCGAGACCAGTCCCAGCGTTACGCCGAAGAACAGCATGCGAAAGCGATCGGCAAAGCCGGGCCGCCTTATCGCAATCGGCCGGTCGGGGAGCAGGCCTGCGGGATCGGGGAGGCCATAGTCAGTCTTCATCTTGGGCAACCTGTACGTCGATGTTGAGGGTCTGGTCCGGTGAAATCGGACAGCCGCTGGAGAAGCGGAGGGCCGCGTCTCTGAAAAAACGCGAACGATAACAGGCTTCTATCGAAGGTTTCGCATAATGGGCAGGCATGGATCAGAAGTGCGGGGTTCGATGCGCCGAAAATCTCGCACAACGCGGCGCATTCGCCCTATACCTCGATCCTCACGGGAAACGTCGCTCATGCCGATGTCCGATCGACAGGGTATTGTGAAAGGGATTTCATAGTCTTGATGGCCGCTCTTTCCACCTTTCGATGCCGCTGACGGTGTTGCGGTGTCCGGGATGCGGGCAGCATGCACTGTCCCGGTCTCGTCGGCGACATGGTCGAGCAGATATGACTGTCTTTGTAATTGAGCAGTGTTCGAAATAATATTGAACACCGATCATTACCGTGGCAGTTTCCGAACATGATGGTTCGTGGGCCGATGGTTCCAAGGAGAATGACACGATGAAGCAGTTGATCTTGCCTGTCGCGCTGGCCACTTTGACGCTGGTGTCGGCCTGTTCCTCTTCGAAAGACGACGCGAAAAAGGAAGGCGCCAGTCAGGCCGCCGAGGAAACTGCAGCCGCCGAAGATGCGGCGCAGGAAGAGGGCGACAGTTTCAAGTCGAACATCGCCGCCGTCGCATTCAACCCGGTGACGAAGCTGCCCAAGGCACCTGCAAGCGCATCCTCGCAGTCCGAATGCGACTGGTTGCTCAAGGCGCCGCAGTCGCCCGCTGCCCGCATGGTGGCGAAGGCCGGTTGGGGCGTAACCGGGGAAGGGCGGATCGGCAAGTACCGCGCCGTCAGCTTTGCCGGATCGTTCGAACCCGCGACCAGCGGGTCCTGCGAGATCGGCAAGGGCAATGTCGCGATTTTCGACGGCGAGACGATCATCGCGATCGCCTACGCGCCTTCGTCTAGCAAGCAGAGCATCGCGAAAATTCTCCCGTTCGAGGAGGATTCGCTGCGTATCTGGGACGGTGACATCGTCCCGGCGCCGTTCGCGGATATCCGGGTCGTCGACGGGAAGGGGCTGGTCATCCAGAAGCTGGCCGGAAAGGAAATGGCCTGCGGCGGCGGTACGCCTATTCCCAATATCTACGGCATGCCGATCACCAAGGCGCGCAAGGCTTTGGCCAAGGCAGGCTGGGATGCCGTCGGCAATGGCGATGCCGAGGGGCGCGAGGATTCGCGCGAGGCGGATCTCGCGGCAAAGGGCGTAACCGAAGTGGCGAGTTGCTCGGGCACGGGCTTCGGTTTCTGCGCTTTCGACTACAAGCGCCCCGAAGCCGCTCTTGCAGTCACCACCGTTGGCGATAACGAGGATCCCTCGGTTGCCGATTACGCCGTGCGCTGCGGCGGCTGAAGCGCGGCGCGTGAGGAACCGGCTACCGGCGATCGGTCCGATGGGGGAAGAGAGACATGTCCGCACCTGACCTTTCGCTGCTGGCCAAGCGCCGCTTCGCGCCAATGTTCGTCGTCCAGTTCCTGGGGGCGTTCAACGACAACTTGCTGAAGTTCGCGATGCTGTTCCTGGCGAATTTCAGCATCTTCGCCAGCGAGCCGGACAAGGCGGAGATGCTGGCGGCGGCGGCCACAGGTCTGTTCATCGCGCCCTATTTCCTGTTCTCGGCGCTCGCCGGACAACTGGCCGACCGGATCGACAAGGCGCGGCTGGTGCGCTGGATCAAGCTGGCGGAAGTCGCGATCATGTCGATCGGGCTGGCCGGGTTCTGGTTCCAGTCGATCTCCGCGCTGATGACCGCGCTGTTCCTGATGGGGCTGCATTCCACCCTGTTCGGGCCGGTCAAGTATTCGATCCTGCCGCAGCACCTGGGCCGCCACGAAATCATGGGCGGGACCGGGCTGATCGAGGCAGGCACGTTCCTCGCGATCCTCGGCGGCCAACTTCTGGCGGGTGTGATCCCGGCCTGGGAGGCGGGGCTTGCGGCGATGGGGATCGCCATGTTCGGCTATCTCGCCGCGCTGGCCATTCCGCCCGCGCCGCCGGTTCGCGGGGAACATCCGATCGACTGGAACCTCTGGCGCGGAACGATGCATATCCTCAGGACCGCGCGCCACGGACGCGGGGTCTGGCTCTCGATCCTCGGCATCAGCTGGTTCTTCGCAGCAGGCGCGGTGCTCGTCTCCGAGTTCGCGCCGCTGGTCAGCGGGACGCTTGCCGCGCGGCAGGAAGTGGCGACGGTGTTCCTGGTGATCTTCTCGGTGACGATCGCGCTCGGCTCGCTGGCGGTGAACAAGCTGCTCGGCGGCGAGGTTTCCGCGCGCTACGTGCCGATCTCGGCGCTGGGTCTGGCGCTGGGCCTGATCGACCTCTGGCTTTCGACCAGCGACTTCTCTGTACGCACGGCAGGTGCTTCGTTCGAGCAGTTCCTGGCGACGCCGGGCACCTTCCGCATCCTCGCCGATCTCGCGGTGATCGCCTTCTCCGGCGGCATGTTCATCGTGCCGCTCTATGCGATCCTGCAAATGTACAGCCTCCCCGAGGAACGCTCGCGGATCATCGCGGCGAACAATATCGTCAATGCGGCGGTGACAGTTCTGGTCGTGCTGGCGATTACCGGGCTGCTCTCGGCGGGCGTCGATGTGCCGGGCCTGATCGGCGCGCTGGGGTTTGCCTCGCTGTTCGTGGCGCTCGTAAGCATCTGGCTCCTGCCCGAGACCTTGTTCAAGAGCGTGATCCGGGGCGTGCTGAAAGCGCTCTACCGCGTCGAGGTAACGGGCATCGAGAACATGCCCCAGCCCGGCGAGCGCGCGGTCGTGGTGGTCAATCACCTCAGCCTGCTCGACGGCGTGCTGCTGGGCGCTTTCCTCCCCGGCAAGCCGACTTTCGCGATCAACACCCAGATTTCCCGCGCCTGGTGGGTGCAGCCGTTCCTCAAGCTGTTCGAGGCCTTCCCGGTCGATCCAACCAACCCGATGGCCGCGAAAGCCATGGTCAAGGCCGTACGCGAGGGGCGTACCTTGGTGATCTTCCCCGAGGGGCGCATCACTGTCACCGGCGCGCTGATGAAGGTTTTCGACGGCCCCGGCATGGTCGCCGACAAGGCCGATGCGCCGATCGTGCCGGTGCGTCTCGACGGGCCGCAGCGCACGCCGTTCTCCTATCTCAAAGGCAAAGTCCACCGCCGCTGGTTCCCCAAGATCACGCTGACCGTCCTGCCGCAGCGCCGGTTCTCGATCGAGGGCGAGATGAGCGCCCGCGAGCGCCGCGCCATCGCGGGCCGCCGTCTTTACGACGAGATGAGCGGCATGATCTTCGACACCACCGACACGCAGGAGACCCTGTTCAAGGCGCTCTGCGACGCCCGCGCGCTCCACGGCGGCAAGGCCAAAGTGGTGGAGGACGTCAAGCGCGAGCCGCTGAGCTACGACCGGCTGCTGATCGGGGCGCAGCTCTTGGGCGGAAAGCTCGCGGCGCGCACCGTGCAGGGCGAGAATGTCGGCGTATTGCTGCCGAACGTGAACGGCGTCGTCGTCGCCTTCTTCGCGCTGCAGGCCTATGGCCGCGTTCCCGCCATGCTGAACTTCACGGCGGGCCTCGCCAACCTGCGCTCGGCCTGCGCGACGGCGAAAATCCGCACCGTCGTCACGGCGGATGCTTTCGTCGAGCAGGCCAAGCTCCACGATGTCGTCGCGGCGCTGGAGGCGGACGGGATCGCGGTGGTCCGGCTGGAGGAGGTGGCCGCGACGATCTCCGGCGGCGCCAAGCTCCGAGCGGCGCTGCGCAAGGGCGGCATTGCCCGCCGTCACCGCAAACTGGCGATCTCGCCCGATGCCCCGGCGGTGATCCTGTTCACCAGCGGCTCGGAAGGGACGCCCAAGGGCGTGGTCCTCACCCATCGCAACCTCTTGTCGAACTGCGCGCAATTGGCCGCCCGGATCGACTTCAACCGCAGCGACGTGGTGCTGAATGCGCTGCCGGTGTTTCACAGCTTCGGCCTGACCGGCGGCACCCTGCTGCCGCTGCTGAACGGCATCCGCACGGTGCTCTATCCGAGCCCGTTGCACTACCGCATCGTGCCCGCGCTGGCCTATGACGCCAATGCCACGATCCTATTCGGCACCGACACGTTCCTCTCCGGCTATGCCCGTATGGCGCACGGCTACGACTTCTACTCGCTGCGCTACATCTTCGCGGGCGCCGAGAAAGTCCGCGACGAGACGCGCAAGGTCTATGCCGAGAAGTTCGGCCTGCGCATCCTCGAAGGCTACGGCGCGACCGAGGCCGCCCCGGTGATCGCGGTGAACACCCCGATGCATTTCAAGGCCGGAACGGTGGGCCGCCTGTTGCCGAGGATCGAGGCGAAGCTGGAGACCGTGCCGGGCATTGCCGAGGGCGGCCGCCTCGCCATTCGCGGGCCGAACGTGATGGCGGGCTATCTCCTCGCCTCTGCGCCGGGCCTGCTGCAACCGCCGGGGGAGGGCTGGCACGACACCGGCGATATCGTCACCATCGACGAGGCGGGCTTCGTTACCATTCGTGGCCGCGCCAAGCGCTTCGCCAAGATCGGCGGCGAGATGGTCTCGCTTCCGGCGGTGGAGGGCTATGCCGCGGCGGTCTGGCCGGGCGCGGAACATGCCGTCGTCACCCGGCCCGATCCGAAGAAGGGCGAGCAGCTCGTGCTCTTCACGTCAGTCGAAGCGCCCGATGCGAAGGCGCTTCAGGAATGGGCGCGAGCGAGCGGCATCACCGAACTCATGGTCCCGCGCGACATTCGCCGGGTCGAGGCGCTGCCGGTGCTGGGCACGGGCAAGATCGACTACGTGACCCTTGGGGAGTGGGCCAAGGCCTGAAATGCTATCGCCGAGCGCCGACTGGCGCTCCGCGATCATGCGTCAGACGAGTTCGCCGAGAGCGGCGGCGTTGAAGCCCTTGAGCTTGGCGGCTTCACCCTCGCGAACCTTCGAAACCCAGTCCGGATCGGCGATCAGCGCGCGGCCCACCGCGATCAGGTCGAATTCGTCGTGTTCCATGCGCTCGATCAGGCCGTCCAGCTTGGTGGACGTGGAGCTTTCGCCGCCGAAGGCCGCGAGGAACTCGCCGGAAAGACCGACCGAGCCGACGCTGATCGTTGCCGCGCCGGTCAGCTTCTTGGCCCAGCCCGCGAAGTTGAGGCCGTTCTCGCCGTCGATCTCGGCGAATTCCGGCTCCCAGAACCTGCGCTGCGAGCAGTGGAGCACGTCCACCCCGGCATCGACCAGCGGTTGCAGCCAGTCGGCCATGAGGTCGGGCGTCTCGGCCAGACGGGCGAGATAGTCCTGCTGCTTCCACTGGCTGAGGCGCAGGATGATCGGATAGCCCGGACCCACCGCCTCGCGCACGGCAGAGACGACTTCGCCTGCAAAGCGCGAGCGCTCGCGGATCGTGGCGCCGCCGTAGCGGTCGGCGCGTTCGTTGGTGCCCGACCAGAAGAACTGGTCGATCAGGTAGCCGTGGGCGCCGTGGAGTTCGACCGTGTCGAAGCCGAGGCGCTTGGCATCGGCGGCGGCGCGGGCGAAGGCGGAGACGGCATCGGCGATGTCTTCCTCGCTCATCGCCTGGCCGCGCGGCGTGCCCGGCGCGAGCAGGCCGGAGGGGCTTTCGACCGGAACGCCGGGGTCCCAACCATCGGGGCCGACCGTCGATCCGGTATGCCATATCTGCGGCCCCATCCTGCCGCCGGCTGCATGGACGGCCTCGATCACGTTCTTCCAGCCCGCCAGGGCCGCGTCGCCATGGAACAGCGGAATGCCCGCCATGTTGCGCGAGGCCGGGCGGTCGATCACCGTGCCTTCGGACAGGATCAGCCCGACGCCGCCTTCGGCGCGGCGCTGGTAGTAGGCCGCCTGCGGCGCTCCGGGAATGCCTTCGGGCGCGAAGCCGCGCGTCATCGGCGCCATCACGATGCGGTTCGGCAGTTCGAGCGAACCGATGGTGAAGGGGCGGAACAGGATTTCGGTATCAGATGCCGACATGCGGGCAGGTCTCCGTTGAAACAGGTTGCCCCTAGGTATAAACTGTAAACCTAGCGTCAATGAGGCACCTTTGATCGCCTAAGTATACTGGAGGAAACCGCGTTGCCCGAATGCCAGCATTTCACCATCGATTGTCCCAGCCGCCAACTGTTCGACCAGATCGCGGACAAGTGGTCGATGATGGTGCTGACCGTGCTGGTGCCGGGGCCGATGCGTTTCAATGCTATCAAGCGCCATCTCGAAGGGGTGACGCAGAAGGCGCTCACCCAGTGCCTGCGCAAGCTTGAGCGCAACGGGTTGCTGCACCGACGGGTTATCCCGACTTCGCCGGTCGGCGTCGAGTATGAGATCACCGCGCTGGGTCATTCGCTCCATGCGCCGTTCAAGGCGCTCTACCGCTGGACCTTGGAGAACCTGGGCGAAGTGGAAGCCTCGCGGCGCGCCTTCGATTTGCGCGCCGCGTGATGGGTTCTGGAAATCAGAGCTTGTAGGGATTGCCCGGAAGCAGGCGCGCGGTCAGCGGCTCGTCGAGGTCCGGCACGCTCATTTCCACGCGGTCTCCGCTGATCGAGATGCTGGCGCATTCGGTATCACGGTCCTGTGGGCGGCTGCTCTCGGAAACGCAGAGCAGGCCGTCGGGGCTGATCGTCCAGCGCTGCTTCATGATCGGTTGACCTTTGCCCTGAGGCGCGTGTTCCCGCATCCGGGCGATGCCGTTGGGCTTGAGGAAGATGATATGGGCGCCGGACACGGCGGAATCGTCTTCCTCCAGCGTGTTGCCCGCCAGCCTTTCCACCGCCGCGCGGCCGGTCAAGGCTTCCAGTTCCTCGTTCTCCGTCGCGGCAGGCAGGCTCGCGGCGGCGAGGATCGCCAGTCCCAACGCAAATTCCGTCATTGTTCTCAGTCCCGATTGGTGATCTCGATCCCACCCGAGAAACCCTATCGATATCGAAGAACGAAGGCTGACGGAATGGGGGTGGATAAAATTCACGGGCGGCGCCGGGGACGAAAAAAGGGCGGCCCTTTCGAGCCGCCCTTTCCTACGTCTTGCGCCCGGCTTTCCCGGTGGCTGGCCGTGATGGCAGCCGGAGCGAAGCCGTCAGATCAGAACTTCATGCCGACGCCGACGAGACCCAGGTCCGCGTCCGGCGTGTTGTCGCCGACGATCAGGTGCTTGTATTCCACCTTGCCGTAGAACTTGTTGCCGAGGTCCTGCTGGATGCCGCCACCCACGCCGACGGCGCTGTTGCCGTACTTGGTGAACTTCGACTGCCAGGTGGAGGCGGCATAGAGCTTGGTGGCGGGGGTGAGCTTCACACCGGCGCGGCCGCCGACGCCCCACGAGACGCGGGTGTTGTCGGTCAGCACCTTGTCGGCCGAACCTTCGACACCCACGAAGAACTTGTCGTTGAGATCGTAGTCGTAGCCGATGGCGGCACCGGCCACGGCATCGCTGTCGCTACCGTCCCAGATCACGCCGGTGCGGGCTTCGACGCGGGTCTCGTTCGCGAAAGCGGGCGAGGCGGCAGCGACGGCGGCAACAGCGGCGAGCGAAACAAGTGCAATACGCATATTCTAACTCCAGTAACTTATCTTCCCCGGCCCTCTTCCGGGCAGCCACCGATTGGGCGGAGGGGCCTTGCACCAAAGTGAACAAGTCATTCTGATGACAGTCAGAATTGGAAGGTGTGGTGCCGGGACAAGTGCTCTTAAGCCCCAGTTTGCGGTGCTTTTAGACACTGGTTGAGCCTGCTGAAGGGCTTCAGGAAGATTGGAAATGGTCTGTGGATAACATTGCTCCGACGCCCAGAGGCGCGGCGGACGTGCCGGAATGGCCGACGCAACCCGGCCGATTGTGTAGGGATGCTTCTGCAAGGCGAGGAAAAGATGCTGGTCAGGAAGGCATAGGCAAGCGCGAATCCTTTGCCTATGGAGAGCGCCATGGACGACAATCTCCGCCGCGCCGCTCTCGATTATCACCTCCATCCGCAGCCGGGTAAGCTCCGCATCGAGCCGACCAAGCGCATGGTAAACCAGCGTGATCTCGCGCTGGCCTATTCTCCCGGGGTCGCCGCACCCTGCGAGGAAATCGCTGCGGACCCCAGCAAGGCACTCGATTATACCGCGCGCGGCAATCTCGTGGCGGTCATCTCCAATGGCACGGCCGTGCTCGGCCTCGGCGCGATCGGCGCGCTGGCCTCGAAGCCGGTGATGGAAGGCAAGGCCGTCCTCTTCAAGAAGTTCGCCGATATCGACGTGTTCGACATCGAGGTGGACACCACCGATCCCGAGAAGTTCATCGAAGCCGTCGCCCTGCTGGAGCCGACATTCGGCGGCATCAACCTGGAAGACATCAAGGCGCCCGAGTGCTTCCATATCGAAGCCGAGCTGAAGAAGCGCATGAACATTCCGGTGTTCCATGACGACCAGCACGGCACCGCCATCGTCGTTGCCGCCGCCGTGCGCAATGCGCTGGTGCTTCAGGGCAAGACCCTGGCGGAAGCGCGGCTCGTCACTTCGGGGGCGGGCGCTGCGGCGCTGGCCTGCGTCGACCTGCTGGTGTCGATGGGCCTTCCGATCGAGAACGTCACGCTTACCGACAAGGACGGCGTGATCCACTCGGGCCGCGAGGGCATGCTGCCCAACATGGCGCGCTATGCCCGCCAGACCGATGCGCGCTCGCTTCCCGAAGTCTTGCCCGGTGCCAACCTGTTCCTCGGCCTTTCCGCGCCGGGCGTGCTCAAGCAGGAATGGCTGCCGCTGATGGCCCCCAATCCGCTGATCTTCGCGCTCGCCAATCCCGAACCGGAAATCCGCCCCGAACTCGCCCGCGACGTTCGCCCGGACGCGATCATCGCTACCGGACGTTCGGACTATCCGAATCAGGTCAACAACGTCCTGTGTTTCCCTTACATCTTCCGTGGTGCGCTCGACGTGGGCGCGACGGCGATCAACGAGGAGATGAAGGCGGCGGCGGCGGAAGCCATCGCGGCGCTCGCGCGGCTGCCTGCGCATGATAGCGTGGCCCAGGCCTATGGCGGCCGCAAGCTGGTGTTCGGGCCGGAATATATCATCCCGACCCCGTTCGATCCGCGCCTGATCGGAGAGATCGCCACGGCCGTCGCCCGCGCGGCGATGGAAAGCGGTGTCGCTCGCAAGACGATCGACCTCGATGAATACAAGCGCAAACTGACCCGCCAGAACACCCGTTCCGGCCAGCTCATGCTCCCCGTTTTCGAAGCTGCGCGCGGTTCCGGACGCAAGATCGTCTACGGCGAAGGCGAAGACGTGCGCGTGCTGCGTGCGATCCAGGACGTGCTCGATGAAGGAATTGCGCGCCCGACGATCATTGCCCGCCGCCGTATTCTGGAGCCGAAGCTGCCCGACCTCGGTCTCAGCTTCGAACTGGACCGCGATGTCGAGGTGATCGACCCGGAAACCGATCACGAGGTCATGACCGATCTCGTCGAGGCCTATCGCGCGATTGCCTCGCGCAAGGGCGTGCCGGCGGACGAGATACTGCGCCATGTCTATCGCCGCCCGACCGTCACGGCAGCCCTGATGCTGCGCACCGGCCGCGCCGAGGCGGCGCTGGTCGGCGGACGTTCGGAATACTGGGGTCAGATCGAGCACGTCCTGCGCGTGATCGACCGGGCGCCCGATATCAGCCGCGTCTATGCGCTCTCCGGCCTGATCCTCGATGCCGGTGCGCTGTTCATTACCGACACGCACATGGTGCCCGATCCGACGCCGGAGCAGATTGCCGAAATGGCGCGGCTCGGCGCGGAGCAGATCAAGCAGTTCGGCCTGCGTCCGCGTGCGGCACTGCTTTCGCACTCCAACTTCGGCGCCTCGCATAGTCCGAGTGCACGCAAGATGCGCGCGGCGCTGGAGATCGTGAAGGCGGCAGCGCCGGACTTGCAGGTGGATGGCGAAATGCACGCCGATGTCGCGCTCAGCCAGGCCTTGCGCGACCGTCTGGTTCCGGATGCCCGTTTCGAGGGACCGGCGAACCTGCTGGTGATGCCGAATTTGGATGCGGCCAACATCACGCTGACGGCGCTTTCGGCTTCGTCCAGTTCGCCGACGGTCGGGCCGATCCTGATGGGACTGGCCCAGCCTATCCACGTCCTGACGCCGGGCGTCACGGCGCGCGGCATTCTCAATCTCACCGCGATCGCCGCGGCCGAGCTGGACAAGGGTTGAAGCCCTTTGGGGTCGGGTGAAGCCACCTGACCATATGGAAAGTAAGGAGAAATGAAGGGTGATCTGGTTCCGGCAGGAACAGATCACCCTCAAGATTGATAGGCAGCCAAGCTCGACCGTGTCCGGGAAGGAGTCCTTGTTTCCCTCTTTGTGTCAAAGAGTTGCAAGACTTGAAGTTGTCGTTGCAATTCACGCAACTTATTCCCGCTACATGATGCAATAGACTAGCTCATTCCCGTGCTGGGCTTATTTCGAGGCGTCAGTAGAGGTGGAAGATTTCCGATTGAGATCGCTGCAAGCGTCGGTGGAGCATAGCGAACGGTATCGACGGCGCTTGTGTAAGGAGGCTGCAGCTAACTGCAATCTAGCGGGCGGCTGCATCAAACTCCATGAAAACCATCACTTATATGATGGATCGATCTTGATTTGCGCCGATTTTCGCGGAACCGGCTCCCGCTTGAATTTTCGAAAACCTAGAGGATGCGTTTCATGCAACTAAGGGCGAGGACCTTGCATTTGCATGCAAGCGCCGGGGCGATCACATAAGCGACATGTTGCAATGCAGCAAAGGCTGCTTCCGAGGTGTCCCATGTTCTCCCTGATGTCGCTCTATTTCGCCTATCGCCGCAATGTCGTCGTGGCCGAGCGGTATATGCCCGTGCTCGATCAGAAGACTGTTCCTGCCGAAGCCATTCTTGAAGCGGCACCGGAAGCTCCGGTGGCAGAGGATCTGCAACTCGCAGCCTGACTTTCTCGCTTTCCGCCGACCTTCAGTATCGTGAATGCTTCGAACAGGGCATTCGCGAAGTCGGCACTGGCGGCTTCCAAGCCCGGTTTTCATCCGTTGCCTGGTAGAGGCATGCGACGACCGGCATCGGCGAGGTGGTGATATTTGCGCGGCCGTGTGGTGGGCTGGCCTGCCGTAGCGGCCCGACTCCTGAGCGCATCGGCGCCGCGTGGGCAGCTACAGGCGCTGCGGTTCGATCACGGCACGATCCCTGCCGTCGCCGTCACGCAGCTGCCTTTTCCGAACCTTATCGTCTGACAGTCGAAGTGGGCTGCGTCAGTGGCGCAGTGGGCGGTCGAGGCTGCAATCGACGGAACGCGCATAGCGACCGTCGCACAAGTCGCGGAATGCGGCGGACACCGCGCGGCACTCTTCTTGGGGGAAGTGCAGGCCGGTCGAGCAGTCTGCCAGTGTCGAGACCATCTCATCCGTGTGCATTTCGAAGAACGCCTGGGGGCGCGGGTCCTTGGCTGCTTGCGCGAAAAGCCAGACAAGACCGACGACACCGAGCATCGAGGAAGGGCTGACGTAACGGATCATGATCACTCCTTGAATGACATGATTATAGAAGCCGCAGCGCGGAATCGGTCGCGTATGCCGTTCTGGATGCCACATCGCCATGCCGGGGGCGGGCTGCGCCCCGTCTCGGGCTTGCCTGGGGCTAGCGGAAACCATAGGCAGGAAGCGGAACCCGTTCCTTGCTTCCCTTCGAAAAATTTTCGCAGGTTTCGAGGGATGGCCGTCTTCCGCGCGTATCGCCGCATAAGGGTTGAAGTGGAACCGGGCCGAATGAACGAAATCGACGATATGCTTTCGCTGCTGCGCAGTGAGCCGCTGCCCGGAGCATTGGGCACGATGGACGGCGCCGTGATGGCGGGCCTCGCTGCCGGGCGGGAGCGTCTCGCGGGGCGGCGCGGCATCGGGCTGGCTTGCGGGGTAGCCGCTGTCGTCGGACTGTGGGGCGGTCTGTCGCTCCCTGCCGCCTCTCCGCAGCCGCGGCATGCCCAGGTCGAGCCGCTGCTCGGCATGCCTTCTTCCGCACCGTCCCATTTGCTGGCGTCCTGACCCGTGGGGCAGGTTTCGCGCTACGGTTTCGTTGCGCTCGTTTCTTTCCTGGTCGCGCTGGGGGCGCTGTGGATCGGCCAGAAGCTTCGCGCGGGCGCCCCGGACGAGAGCCGGATTCACGTTCTGCTCCACCGGGAACTCGATCTCGATAGCGAGCAGCGCCGCCGGATCGATGCGCTGGAACAGGGCTTCGAGGCGCATCGCAGCGAACTGGAAGGTGAGTTGCGGGCCGCCAACGCAGACTTGGCCCGTGCGATCGAGCACGAACATACTTATGGCCCGGACGTGGAAAAGGCGGTCGACCGCTCGCACATGGCCATGGGTGAATTGCAGAAGGCGACGCTTCGCCACGTCTTCGCCATGCGCGCCGTGCTGCGGTCCGACCAGACCGCGCGCTTCGACAAGGCCGTTGCCGAGGCACTGACGACCGCACCCCAGGACTGACCCGGCGTGGCCGGGCGGGAACTCGATACACCGCCGGATGAGCGGACAGCGGTGGCAGCGGCGCTCGCCGGCCGGCAGGCGGGGTTCGCCGCGCTGATGGATGCGCACCGGGATGCCGTGTTTCGCATGGTGCGCGGGCACCTTGGCAACGAGGCCGACGCATTGGATGTGACGCAGGAGAGCTTCGTGGCCGCTTTCCTGGCGCTGCGCCGATACGACCCCGCACGGCCGTTTCGGGCGTGGATTCTGCGCATCGCGCTCAACAAGTGCCACGATTGGGCACGGCGTCGCAAAGTGCGGCGCTTCTTCACCTTCGCCTTGCCGATAGAGGAAGCTGCGGGCGTTGCCGACCCGGATCACGATCCCGAGCAGGCACTGGCTTCGCGCCGCGAAGTCGAACACATCCATACCGCGCTGGCGGCCTTGCCGGTCCAGTTGAAGGAGCCGCTCCTGCTTTGCGCGATCGAGGGTCTGTCGCAGGACGAGGCCGCCGAAATTCTGGGCATCAGCCGCAAGGCAGTGGAGACGCGGATCTATCGCGCGCGCCAGAAACTCGCACATCTGACCACTGAGTAGGCGGTTTGCGCAGATCCTTGGGGCGTAAGGCCATTTGTCGTTCCGGACAGGCTTCCGCTTCATCCATTTTCTTGGCAGAAAATCGGCAGGGGCCACGATCGAGGCAAGGCGCGATGGACAAAGACGTTTTTCCTTTCGAACGGCGCTCCTGCAATGCTTGAGCAGGAACTGCGACGTGCGATTGCGCGCGGCGATCTTTCCGAAGCCGTGCCCGCGACGAAACGACTGATCGAAAGCGCTCCCGATCGGCCCGAGGGGTATTTTCTGCTCGGCATGGCGCTTGCCGGGGAGGGACAGGTCGCGCAGGCCATTGCTCTGATCGAGGCGGCCGTCGAGCGCGGGGGGCAGGCCGAGCATCTGGCGCAACTGGCGAAGCTCCTGGTCCTCGTCCGGCGCGATGGCGAGGCTGCGGTGATCGCGCGCAGGGCCATGGCGGCGGGGCCGGACGATGCGCTCACTTTCGACACGATCGGTTGCGTTCTGGCGCGGCTGGGCGATCACGAAGGATCGCTGGAACCGTTCACCGCGGCGGTGGCGTGCGATCCGCAGAACGCCGAATATCGCTATAATCTGGCCGCGGCGAGCGGCTTTACCGGCAAGGTCGATCAGGCGCGCGGGCACTACGAGACGATCCTGTCGCGCGACCCCGGCAATGCGCGCGTCCACTATGCGCTCGCGATCCTGTCTCGCCAGACGGCCGAGGCCAATCATGTCGCTCGGTTGCAGGCGGCGTTGGAGAAGAACCCGGTTCCTGCCGATGGACTGCGCATCCGTTATGCGCTGGCCAAGGAACTGGAAGATCTCGGCGATACGGCAGGGTCGCTGCGCCATCTTTCCGCTGCCAATCAGGTGCAGAAACAGGTTCTCGGCTACGATTTCGCGCAGGATGAGGCGATATTCGATGCGATCGAGGCGCTGTTTTCCGGTGGGACCGCATCGTTGGCACAGGGCGAGGGGCGCCGCGGGGAAGCGCCGATCTTCGTCGTCGGCATGCCGCGCACGGGCACGACACTGGTCGACCGCATTCTCTCCTCGCACCCCGAAGTGGAGGCGGCGGGCGAGTTGCAGGCGATGCCGCTGGCGGTCAAGAAACTGGCGGGCACAGGGTCGCGCCGCGTGCTCGATGCCGATACCGTCGCGGCAAGCGGGACGATCGATCCGGCCGCGCTGGGTGAGGCCTATCTGGCGCGGGCGAAAGTCCATTGTAGTCAGGGCAAGCCCCGCTTCACCGACAAGCTTCCGGCGAACTTCCTCTACATCGGCCATATCCTGCGGGCACTGCCGGATGCGCGGGTGGTCTGCCTGCGACGCGGACCGCTGGACACGCTCTGGAGCAATTACAAGAACCTCTTTGCGAGCCAGTCGGCCTATTACGCCTATTCCTACGATCTCATGGACGCCGCGCGCTACTATGCGCGGTTCAACCGGCTCATGGCCCTATGGGAGCGGCTGTGGCCGGGCGCGGTTCTGCAGCTGTCCTATGAGGGGCTGGTGGCCGATCAGGAGGGGGAGACGCGCAGGCTGCTGGCTCATTGCGGACTGGACTGGGACGAAAACTGCCTGTCGTTCCACGAAAACCGCGCGGCGGTCGCCACGCCGAGTGCCGCGCAAGTGCGGCGGCCGATGAACCGCGACGGGATCGGCAAGTGGCGGGCCTATGAAGAAGCGCTTGTCCCCGCCCGCGTGTGGCTGGAAGAGCAGGGAATAGCGACCGGATAGCAGAACGCCGCCGCCCTTTCGGGCGGCGGCGCATTATTCCACGTCTGGGTCGTAAGTCCGGTCAGTACTTGATGCGGGCCTCGACGCCGACCGTGCGCGGCGTGATCACGGCCTGGCGGTAGTAGCGCACCGCAACCCCGTCGTTGACGCCGATGCGCGAGCGATCCTGACCCACCGAGACGACGGCGTACTTGTCGAAGATGTTGTTCGCGAACAGGCTGACGGAGTACTTGTCGGTCTCGTAAGTCAGGCTGGCACGATGGAGGACGTAGCTGGGGATCTTGTCGCCATAGCCGCGATCCCAGCCGATCCGGGAAACCACGTTGCCGCGGTAGGTCGCCGTCCAGTTAGCGCTCACACTGCCTTCGCCCATCGGAACGGTGTAAGTCGCGCCGAGGCTGCCCGAGTTCTTGGCCGAGCCGGGCAGGCGGTCGCCGTCGAGTGCGTCGAGCTGGGTGAATTTCGGCCGTCCGTCATAGTCGTTCGGCGTCGTGCGGATGGTGATGATGCCCGGAACGTCCTCGGTCAGCTTGGCATCGGTGTAAGAGTAGGTGCCCTGGATTGAAAGCTCCGGCACCGGCTTGAACTGGAACGAGGTTTCGAAGCCCTGCGACTTGGCCGAGCCGCCATTCACAGTGATCCCGGTCACACCGTAATAAGTAGCGGAGTCGACCTGGATGCCGTCCCACTTGATGTGGAAGACGTCGAAGTTGAAGGCCAGCTTGCGGTCGAACAGCTGCATGCGTACGCCGATTTCGGCGTTCTTCGTCTTGTCGGGGCCATACTGGATCTCGTTCGGCAGGGCGCAGGCGTTCTGCTGGTCGGCCGGTACCGGATCGGGGCAGGGAGCGACACGGTTCGGGCCGCCGATGCGGTAGCCCTTGCTATAGGTGGCGTAGACCATGAGGTCCGGGGTGAAGTTGTAGGAGGTGTTGAGCTTCCAGACCCAGCCGTCCTTCTTCGCCTTGCCGCCCGCCGGATCGACGTCATAGGGGCTGAGCGGATCGCCGAGCAGCGGCAGCACCAGCGCGCCTTGGACGTCGGACGAGTACTTGAAGTAGCGCGCGCCGCCGGTCACCTGCCATCCCGGCAGGACCTTCAGGGTGCCTTCGCCGAAGATCGCCTTTTCGGTGACTTTCGACTTGGTGTAGCTGACATATTCGAGGTCGTCCGGATTGCCCGTCACGCCGTAGAAGTCGGACAGGCCTGGCGTGTGCTCGGCATAGTCGTTATGGTACTTCTGCCGGTTGTAGAAACCGCCGAGAACCCAGTTGAACGGCCCGCCATGGCGCGAAACCAGTCGAATTTCCTGGTTGAACTGCTTGCGACGACCGTCGCTCTCGTTCCAGCTCGAAAAGGCCGGGAACAGTTCGTAATCATAGTCGAGATCGAGCAGAAGGTCGGTATTGTCACCCCGCGAACGGCTGCGCACATTGGTGTAGGCCGTGGTCGAGACCAGGTCGACGATATCGGCGATGTTCGCGTCGATCTCCATGCTGGCGAGGTGGGCGCGGCGGTTCACCGGCTCCTCATAACGGCTGGCGTTCTGATACTTGCCCGTGCCCATGACGCCGGCGCTGTTGGATTGCGCGCCGTCGGTCTTGGTGCGCTGGAAGGCGTAGGTAAAGATCGCCTTGAGGTCTTCCGTCGTCTGGAGCAGCAACTGGTTGCGCGTGGTAAAGGTGCGCTCGAAGTTGAGGTCCTCGCGGCGGCGCAAGTTGGCGGCGAACTCCGGCTGGGTCACGCCGTCGGTGCCGCCCGGCTGCGGGAGCGAAACGCCGGGGGTCTGGAGCAGCAGCGGGGAATCGATGAAGCCGGGGTCATAGTAGTAACCGGTGGCCGAACGGAAGGCGACATGGTCGCGTACGAGCGGGATGTTGATCATCCCGTCCGCCTGGTATCCGAAGTTGTCCGAATGGCCCTTGGCGTAGAGGCGGCCGTGTCCTGAGGCTTCCCAGGCGTCGGTGTTGGGGCGGTTGGGAATGTAACGGATCGCGCCAGCGAGCGTACCCAGCCCGTAGAGCGTGCCCTGCGGCCCGAGCAGGGTTTCGACGCGGGCGATGTCGAGCAGCTTGAAGTCGTAGTAGAGCGGCACTTCGCCGAGGTAGATGCCAAGCGAATCGTCGTAATTCGCGCCATCGGCACTGACGTCGGAGGCATTGAGACCGCGCAGGACGATAGATCCGGTCGAACCCGGACCCGTGTCCGAGATCGTCAGGCCGGGAGTGAAGTCGGCCAGGTCGCGCACGTCGTCGATGCGCTGGCGGTTGAGTTCCTCGGCGCCGATGGCGGAAATGTTGATCGGCGTGTCCATGATCGTGGTGGCACGGCGCGTGCCGGTGACGACGATGGCATCGCCGGAGTCCTCGGCTATTGCGGAGGCATCCTGGGCCAGAGCGGGCATGGCGCCCAGCGTGCCGGTGAATATCGTCGCGGACAGCAGAACTGCCCTCAATTTCGCGCGATCTGTCATGTTGCTTCCCTGTCCTTGGTCTGAGGCTCCCGCACCCGGCCTGCCTGCGCCGGACTTTCGGGAGACGTTCTTTTCTTATGACGACCGGCCATCTTCGCGGATGTTGTGCCGATGCGCCTCTCTTGTCCGACCTTGCCTGTCAGGCGATGGGGGCCTGTCAGGCGATCGGGGATCTGATGCGTTCGATCAGCGGCTTGAACGGAAAGGCGAACTGTTCGCGGATCGACAGTCGCTTGAGGTCGTCCTGACCGACCACGCTGGCCTCGCCCTCACGATAGGTGCCGAATACGCGGTCCAGCAAAATCAGCGAATTGGCGTAATTGCACCGGGTGCTCTCGTAATCGGTCGAATGGTGCAGACTGTGATGACGGATCGTCGTGAAGAACAGCGAGTAGAACTTCGGCGGGTCCGCGCGCACATTGGCGTGAGCGAATGTCGAGACTGCGCCCAGAACGTTCAATCCGCAGAATACCGCCGCGAGCGGCAGGTCGAACAGGGCCAGCACGCTCAGGCTGATCAGGAACAGTTCGATGGGATTGCCGACGTAGCCTTTCGCGGCATTGAGCTGGGTGATGTGGTGGTGCGGCGCATGCGTCAGCCAGAACGGCGTGGAATTGTGCATCAGCCGATGCATCCAGTATTGCCCGAACTCGATGATGAAGACCACCATCGCCACCTGCACGAGGAACGGCAGGTGCATCGCCCATTCGGTCGAGATGCCGAGCGAGGCCTTGAGCGCCTTCAGCGGATCTTCGGCCAGCCTGGTCGAGGCCCAGGATATCGCCGTGGTGCCTAGCACCACATAGAACAGGTCAGTGAAAAATTCCCGCCGGTTCATCCGCCAGCCCGCGTGGCGCTCGTTGACCCATTCCAGTCCGAGCACGCTGAGCGTGATCAGCGAGGTCACGATGGTCAGGGTCCACGGCGCTTCCACCAGCGATTTGGGGGAGAGGCCCCAGAATGCTGCGATGGCGACGAGATAGGCGGCCGGGATCAGATCGAAAAGCGTCTGCTTCATCGTCCTGCCGACAGGCGCGTGGCTCTTTCGGTCCCGGCCCTTGCGATCATGATACGCCAGCCCGTCATGCGAACTTTCGTTCGAGAGAACCGTATAGGAGATTGGCAGTTGTTCCATCGAAAACCCCCCTCCAGGCCGGTTGACCGGCCCGTTGTTACAGATTCTCTCTCCCGGATTTTCATCGCTCTGCCAGGCGACTTTCTACACGGTATGGATATTACATTTCGCGTCAAGAGTATTAATTTTGCGTGGCCCGGTTTTGGCTATATTGGCTTGTGAATGCTGGAATTCTGCCATTTCGGGTTATTCGCGGACCCGTGAAGCTTTCCCGTGAAGATTGTTTTTATGGCGTGTTGGGATCCGGGGAAAGGGCCGACTCGCCGCCTGCCGGTCAATCGTAGCGATAGGGATTGCGATCGATCGTCGTCATCCCGCGCGTCTGGTTGCAGAGGAAGACGGTGCCGGTGAAGTAGATGCCGGGCTCGGTGATCTTCTGTGCATGGGCATAGGCTTCGCGCAGTTGCTGGACGGTCATTTCAACCGGCGCTTCATCGGGCTGCCAGGTCATGCCGTAGGCGTAGTCCTGCCCGTCCTTGCTGATCTCTACATGGCAGCCCATCACATGCGTGACCGGGTGGGTGTCGCAGAAGTCGATCAGTCGTTTCATGCTGTCGAACCACGGTTGCCAGAAGCTTATGTAGCAGCGGCCGCGGTAGAACATGTCGCCGGTATAGAGGATCTGTGTATAGCTGTCGTAATAGGCGAATTCGGACACGACGTGGCCGGGCGAGCCCCAGATCAGGATTTCGCGCCCGCCCAGGTCCAAGGTGACGCGCTGTTCCGGGTAGTTCGTCATTCCCCAGAAGCCGACCATTTCCTCGTGCGTGAGGCCCATGCAGCGGGTGTTCGGACGGTCGACGAACTGGTTGGTGGCGGCGTAATGATCGGCATGGAGGTGGGTGAAGGCGACCAGGAGTTCCAGGCTGGCGGGATCGCGCCGGTTGCGGCGGCACCACTCGTCGATGCACTGGTCGACGACGGCGCGGTAGTCGCAGTCGCTTCGCAGTTGCACGTAGCCTTCATCCAGCAGCAGAACGCGGTCGTTGCCGAAGTAGAGCGGCGCGAAGGGGGCCTCGTAACTGTAGGCCTTGTTCTGTCGGAGGATCGCAGTATGCGGATTGTACCAGTGAACCTGTACCGGCGGATCGGTATTGTCCATGCAGGACGAAGAACCGCAGATCCACCGCTTCGGGAAGGCTCCCGGCGCGGGAAGATTGCTGCGAAAATCGATCGGTGCGGGCCGAGTGACGGCTGCGGCGGCATCGGTTGCCGCAGTGAGCGCCGCGCCGGTCAGGGGCACGGCGGCGATGGCGGCATTGTGGACAAGGAACCTGCGGCGATCCATTATGGAATTCCCGATGTTCGAATGGGTCAGAACGGGTGGGGCGCGTCGATCCTGGGCACGCCTTCGGGCCAGACCTTGGTTTTCTGGTCGGGGCTGACGCCGTTGAACAGCACGAAGTCGGGCCGGATCAGCATCATGTCTTTGCCCAGGACTGCGCGCGCGTGGACGATCGCCTCGTCGAGGATGTCGGGGGTCATTTCCAGCAGCCGCTCATAGGGTTTGTACGTGGCGAAGCGCGGATAGTACTTGCCCGGCACGAACATCATTTCGATATGCCCGCCGAGCAGCCACTTGACCGGCTTGCTGGCGGCAAAGTCCCGCAGGCGCTCCAGCGAGGCGAGGAAATCGCGGTCGTTGCCGATGTTGATCTTGCCGGGGAACAGCAAGTCGCCGGTGAAGAGCAGGTCGCAGTAGGGATCGTAGAAGCTGACGCCGTCCTTGTGGGTGCCGGGGGTCGGGATCACCTCGATCACCCGGTCGCCGAGATCGATGCGGCCCGTACCCGAAGGCCAGCTGGCGTCGAGGCCGTAGAACTGCTTCATGACCGCAAGCGGCTTCGGGACCACGGTGGTTGCTGGTCGCCCGGCGAATTGCACGAGGCCCTGGTTCTGCGCGATATCCTCGCCCGATGTCAGCGCGACGGTGAGCAGTATAGAAGTGCGCCCGCGTGCCTGGCACCAGCGCGTCACGATGGCATCGACGGTTTCGCGCAGGGGATAGTGCCGGGCATCGCCCGTGGCGCCGGTGTCGATCAGCAGCGCGCCGGCATTGCCGAACAGCAAGTAGGTAAACGGCGCTTCCCAGTGGACGCAGACGTTCTGGCGCAGGACGAACGTGTCTTCGTTGTACTGCACGACCTGTACGCGCGGATCGCGATTCTTCGCCGCAATATTTGAGCCGTATGTCCAGCGGAAGGCCAGGCTTCCGGGGGCGGGGCCATCGCAAGTGTAGTCATGGACGACCGGCTGCGTGCGGTGCAGCGGCAGCGCGCTGTCGGTGTTGCGGGTGCCGGGAAGGTTGTATCCCAGCGCGATATTGCCGTTGGGGTAATAGGGCTGCGGCTTCACCGCAGGCGTCGGACTGCATGCTGTATCTTGCGTCACGGAAGGTCCCCAAACTGCCCGCATCTCGGCAGTCAGGTTATTGATAATACGATTTGTTTCAACAGTAATAATTCTATGGACCTCATCGATGTGATTGATGAGGCGAGATTTCCGGTAAAATCCGATCTCCCCGGCGTTCGCGGCGTGCTCTGGACGGAAGCTTCGCCTCCCGGTAGGCAATGCAACGATGTACCGTACGACTATTGTGATAATGGCCAAAGGGATGGATGCCGCGTGAGCAGCGATGCCGCCAATCTGGCCCGGCTCAGCATGAGCCTGCCCGCCGACCTGTTCCGCCAGCTCGATGTGATGGTGGAGGAGCGGGGCTTGCCGTCGCGCTCGCAGCTCATCGCCGAACTGATTCGCCACGCCCTTGCCGAGCATGAGGCGCTGACCCGGCCCGAGGAGATGCTCGCGGGGACCATCACTCTCGTTTATCGCGGCGATCGCGGGCGGGTGCGGCAGCAGCTGGCGCAGAGCCAGGCGGAATACCTCAAGGAAGTGATCTCCTCGCAGCATGTCTTCCTGGAGGACGACCAGTCGCTGGAAGTGCTGCTGGTGCAGGGGCCTGCGGCCCGCCTCAAGGAACTCTGCGATGCGCTGCGGGCGATACGCGGCGTGCACCAGCTCGAACTGGTCACGACCACGGCATTGTTGCCGCCGCTCCATGACAAGGGTGGGGTGAAGCGGCCCACGCGGCGTGCGGGCAAAGTGCAGGCGGCTGGCGAAGAGATCGCCTGAAGTACGTTGTAGCGGGTCAAGGCCTGTTCGATAGCCTTGTTATGTGCAGTATTACAGAATCTTCTCGTCGTAATATTTTGTGATGGACAACGTCCTCGATTGCGGCAATGCTGCACTGCGAAAGGGGACCGAGTCATGATCGTATCGATCCGCAGCATTGCCAGGGCCACGCTGATGGCGGCAGTGATACCTGGGCTGCTCGCCACCACCGCCTGCTCTCAGGGGCCGAGCGAAGCGCCCAAGCGCACCGAATTCAATATCGGATGGTCGATCTATGCGGGCTGGATGCCCTGGCCCTATGCCCAGCAGGCCGGTATCGTGAAGAAGTGGGCCGACAAGTACGGCCTCAAGATCAATGTGGTCCAGGTCAACGACTACGTCGAATCGGTCAACCAGTTCACTGCGGGCAAGCTGGACGGCGTGACCGTCGCCAACATGGACGCGCTGACGATCCCCGCCGCGGGCGGCAAGGACACCAGCGCGATCATCGTCGGCGACTACTCCAACGGCAACGACGGCATCCTGATGAAGGGTGCTGGCGATCTGAAGGCGATCAAGGGGCAGTCGGTCAACCTCGTCGAGCTTTCGGTGTCGCACTACCTGCTCGCGCGCGGTCTCAATTCGGTGGGTCTCCAGCTCAAGGACGTGAAGACGGTCAATACCGGAGACGCGGACATCGTCGGCGCCTTCGCCAGCCCCGACGTCAAGGTCGCGGTCGCGTGGAACCCGCAGCTCACGGCCATGAAGGCGCAGCCGGGCGCGAAGCTCGTGTTCAGCTCGGCCGATATTCCCGGCGAGATTCTCGACTTGCTTTGCGTCGATACGGCGACGCTCAAGGCCAATCCGAACCTCGGCAAGGCGCTGGCGGGGATCTGGTACGAGACGACCGCGCTGATGGTGCGTCAGGATGCCGAGGGCAAGGCGGCGCGTGCGGCGATGGCGAAGCTCGCGGGCTCCACGCCAGAGGCGTTCGACAGCCAGCTCAGCACGACGTATCTCTATTCCGATCCGAAGGCGGCGGTCGCGGCGGCCGATGCGCCTGCGCTGCTGACGACGATGACGCGGGTGCGCGATTTCAGCTTCTCGAAGGGCCTGTTCAAGGGCGCGACGTCTGCCGATGCGGTGGGCATGGCCTTCCCCGGCGGCAAGACGCTCGGCGACGCCCAGCATGTGACGCTGCGCTTCGACGACAGCTTCATGAAGATGGCGGCAGACGGCAAGCTCTAGCTCGGGTCCGATCGGGCACGAAACCTTTCAAGTGAGGCCATGACAATGCGTTGGGTGAATCGTCAGGTCGGGCGAGGGGGGCGGGTGCTCCTCGGTGCAGTGCCGATCCTGCTCTTGGTGCTGGTCTATATCGTCATGGCGGCGAACCGCCATGCGGTGAACCCGGCGGACAAGATTCTGCCGCTTCCCGGCGCCATGGCCGAAAGCATGTCGGCGCTGCTCTTCGTGCCGGACCAGCTGACCGGGCAACTGGTGTTCTGGGCCGACACTCTGGCCAGCCTCCAGCGCCTCGGTATCGGCCTCGGCATCTCGACGCTGATGGCGCTCATGGTGGGGCTGGCACTGGGCGTGCTGCCGCCGGTGCGCGCCACGCTCGGTCCGCTGGTGACGGGCATTGCCGTGATTCCGCCGATCGCGTTGCTGCCGATCCTGTTCATTGCCTTGGGCCTTGGCGAGACCGCTAAGGTGGCGCTGATCGTGATCGGTATCGCGCCGGTCATGATCCGCGACATTGCCGCGCATGTCGGCGCGCTCCCTCGCGAACAGACCATCAAGGCGCTGACGCTTGGTGCGAACAGCTGGCAGGTGATGATCCGCGTCGCTTTGCCGCAGGCCATGCCGCGCCTGCTATACGCGATGCGTCTGGCGCTCGGCCCCGCCTGGGTCTTCCTGATCTCCGCCGAAGCGATCGCCTCGGACGTGGGCCTCGGCTACCGCATCTTTCTTGTGCGCCGCTATCTCTCGATGGACGTGATCCTGCCCTATGTCGCCTGGATCGCGCTGCTGGCGATCCTGATGGATCTGGCGCTCACTTTCCTCAGCCGACGTCTGTTTCCCTGGGCCCATGGAGAAAGCCATTGAGCACTTTGCTGAGCTTTCGCGATGTCTGGGTCGAATATGGCGACCGGATCATCATCGAGAAGCTGAACCTCGATATCGAGGAAGGCGCCTTTGTTTCCATCGTCGGCCCCTCGGGCGCGGGCAAGAGCAGCTTCCTGCGCCTGATCCTGGGGCAGGAGGGGCCGAGCCAGGGCACGATCCTGATGGACGACGTGCCGCTGAGGCCCGAATGCGGCCCCGACCGGGGCGTGGTTTTCCAGCGCTATTCGGTGTTCCCGCACCTTACCGCACTGCGCAACACGATCCTTGGGCTGGAGTGCGAGAAGGCGCCGGTGCTCGGCCGCCTGTTCGGCAGCGCCCGCCGCGCCGCCGAGGAAGAGGCGATCGAGATGCTGACGGCGGTGGGGCTCGGGCACAGCCTTGATCTCTATCCCGCGCAGATGTCGGGCGGTATGCAGCAGCGTCTGGCGATCGCGCAGGCGCTGGTGAAGCGGCCGCGCATCCTCCTGCTGGACGAGCCGTTCGGCGCGCTCGACCCCGGTATCCGTGCCGACATGCACAAGCTGATCCGCAGCCTCTGGCGCGAACGGGCGCTGACCATCGTCATGGTGACGCACGATATCCGCGAGGCTTTCACGCTCGGCACCCGCGTCCTCGCGCTCGACAAGCGCCGTCACGATCCCCACGCGCCGCACCGTTTCGGCGCCACGGTGGTCTACGACCTGCCGATGCGCGAGCGTCCCGAAGAGGAAATCGACCAGGCTGATATTATTACGATTGACGTAAATAGTAATAACTGAAAAGAGAGTGGGCATGGGTTCCGAAACCACAGGCCTGGCGCGGCTCAGCATGAGTCTCCCGGCAGATCTCTTCAGACAGCTCGACCTGATGGTGGCGGAACGCGGCCTGCCTTCCCGCTCCCAGCTCATCGCTGAACTGATCCGCCATGCACTGACGGAACACGGCTCGCTCATGCATCCGGAGGAGATGTTCGCCGGAACGATTACCCTGGTCTACCGCAGCGAGCGCGGGCGGGTGCGCCACCAGCTCTCGCAGACGCAGGCCGGTTATCTGAAGGAAGTGATCTCCTCGCAGCATGTCGTGCTGGAGGATGACCAGTCCCTCGAAGTTCTTCTCGTGCAGGGTCCCGCAGCAAGACTGAAGGAACTCTGCGACGCCATTCGCCGGGTACGCGGGGTGCAGCAGTTGGAGCTGGTCACCACGACGTCCCTCCTGCCGCCGCTCTACGACACGAGCGGTGATGACATTCGAAGCATCGGAGCGCATTCATGACCCAGACCCTGGCCGATCCGCTTGCCGCGCGCGACCATGCACGGGCGCAGGGCGGCACCGTCGTCGAGAGCATGCCGGTGCTGCCCCCGGTGGCGGACGACCTGCCCGCCGGTGTCGATACCGCCGACCTCGTGTGGGAGGAAACCATCGCGGCAGGCGGCTATGCCACGCGGCGCCTGTCGCGCGGATCGCGCCTGCGCCTGATCGACCTTCATGGCGATGCCTGTGCCTCGCTGCTGGTCTTCAATGCCGAGATGCCGACCGAGCGGCTCAATGTGGCCGATACGGTCAAGATTCAGTGGAACGCCTATCTCGGTGCCGGGAAGCTGCTCCTGTCCGACATGGGCCGGGTGCTGTTCAGCATTCTCGAAGACGATGCGGGCACGCACGACACCTTCTGCGGCACCTCGAACCCCGCCACCAACGCCGCGAAGTACGGCGAGGGCCGCAACAGTGGCGCCTATCCCAGCGGGCGTGACAGGTTCCTGCTCGGCGCCGCAAAACACGGCCTTGGCCGCCGCGATGTCCACCCTTGCGTGAACTTGTTCAAGGGCGCGAAGATCGAGGCCGACGGCACGATCACGCCCGAAGTCGGCCCCTTCGCGCCGGGTCGCAGCGTGATCCTGCGCGCGGAGATGGACGTGATCGTGGTGATCGCCAATGTCCCCCACGTCCTCGACCCGCGCGCCGAATGGAGCGTGACGCCGCTGCGCGCGACGGCATGGCGGGGGCCGGTGACGGCGGAGGACGACGCTGTCCGCAATGCGACGCCCGAGGGCCTGCGCGCCTTCACCAATGTCGAAGACTATTTCCGCCGCTGAAAGGACACGCGATCATGAGCACCGATCCTCACATGTCCGGCCTCACCGGCACCCTGGTTCACGATGTCGTCGTTCCCGCCCGCGCGCCCTGGCTGCACCACGTCAAGGCCGGGCAGACACTGCGGATCGTCGATCTCGAAGGCAATCAGGCCGTAGACTTCCTTCTCTACTCCGCCGCCGACGATGCCGAGCGCTACAGCGCGCAGGACACCGTCTCGGCGCAGGGCAATCTGTTCCTGCGCGCGGGCACCAAGCTGCTTTCCAACGAAGGCAATGTGCTGATGACGATCGCCGCCACCTCGGTCGATTACCATGACACCATCGGCGGTGCCTGTTCCTGCGAGTCAAACACCTTGCGCTACGGCCACCACACCAAGGCCGAGCATGCCTGCGTCGAGAACTTCCTGGAGGCCAACCTCCTCGAAGGGCGCGGCAAGCGGGACATCGTCTCCAACATCAACTTCTTCATGAACGTACCGGTCGAGCCGGACGGGTCGCTGGGCATCGTCGACGGAATATCCGCGCCGGGCCTGACTGTGGACCTGCGGGCGGAAATGGACGTCGTCGTCGTCGTCTCCAACTGCCCGCAGGTCAACAACCCCTGCAACGGCTTCAACCCCACCCCCGTTCGCATGATCGTCACCGCATGAGCTTCGACACGGTTCTTATCGCCAACCGAGGCGCGATCGCCACCCGCATCATCCGCACCTTGCGCCGCATGGGCCTGAAATCCGTGGCGGTCTATTCCGAGGCGGACGAAGGCTCCAACCACGTATCGGAAGCGGACGAGGCCGTGCTGATCGGCCCGGCCAAGGCGTCCGAGAGCTACCTTAACATCGCGGCAATCCTGGATGCGGCAAAGAAGACCGGCGCCGGGGCGATCCATCCCGGCTACGGCTTTCTGGCCGAAAATGTCGAGTTCGCGGAAGCCTGCGCGGCAGCCGGAATCGTCTTCATCGGCCCGACGCCCGACAATATCCGCACGTTCGGCCTCAAGCACAGCGCCCGCGCACTCGCTGCCGATCATGGCGTGCCGCTGGCGCCGGGAACCGGCCTGCTGACCGACGAGGAAGAGGCAGTAACCGCCGCTGCCGGGATCGAATATCCGGTGATCCTCAAGGCGACCGCAGGTGGCGGCGGCATCGGCATGAAGGTCTGCGAGAACGAGGCGGACCTGCGCGAAGGTTTCGCCACCGTCGCGCGGCTTGGCCTCAGCAATTTCGGTGATGCCAGCGTCTTTCTCGAACGCTATGTGCGCCGCGCGCGCCATATCGAGGTGCAGCTGTTCGGAGACGGCGAGGGCCGCGTCATGGCGCTTGGCGAGCGTGATTGCTCGCTCCAGCGCCGCAACCAGAAAGTGGTGGAGGAAGCCCCGGCGCCGCTGCTGCCGCAGCATGTCCGCGCGGAACTGATCGCCTCGGCCGTGCGCCTGGGCGAGGCGGCGCGCTACCGCTCGGCAGGCACGGTGGAATATCTCTACGACGCCGACCGCGAGGAATTCTTCTTCCTGGAGATGAACACCCGCCTCCAGGTGGAGCACGGCGTGACCGAAGAGGTCATGGGCATCGACCTTGTCGAATGGATGGTGCGCGGCGGGGCGGGCGACTTCGCCTTCCTCGACGGCCCGGCCCCGACGCCCAAGGGCCATTCGGTGCAGATGCGCCTCTATGCCGAGGACCCCTCGCTCGATTATCGCCCGACTTCGGGCCAGCTGACTTGCGTCGAATTCCCCGAGGATATCCGCGTCGAAACCTGGTGCTCCTCGGGCAGCACGGTCAGCGCCTGGTACGATCCGATGCTGGCCAAGCTGATCGTCCATGCTCCGACCCGCGAGGAAGCCGTGGCCGCGGCACAGGCGGCGATCGACCGCAGCCGGATCGACGGTATCGAGACCAATGTGCGCTGGCTGTGCGATGTCGTCCGCTCGCCAGCCTTTACCAGCGGCGAAGTCTCGACCCGCGTGCTCGATGCCATCGCCTATCACCCCCGCGCGGTCCGCGTGGTCAGCGGCGGCACCGCGACGACGGTGCAGGACTGGCCGGGCCGCCAGAAGCTCTGGGGCGTCGGCGTGCCGCCCTCGGGGCCGATGGACGACCAGTCCTTCCGCCTCGGCAACCGCCTGCTGGGTAATCCCGAAGGCACCGAGGGCCTTGAGGTCACCGTCACCGGGCCGACGCTTGCCTTCGTATCGGCCGCGCGCGTCTGCCTGATGGGCGCCGATTTTGGCGCGACCCTGGACGGGGTGCCGGTCTCGCGCGGCGTGCCGATCGATATCGCGGCGGGCCAGACGCTCGCGCTCGGCCGCGCTTCGACCGGCGGGCTTCGCGGCTATATCCTCTTCGCGGGCGGGCTGGACATCGCGGCTTATCTGGGCAGCCGCAGCACGTTCGAACTCGGGCAGTTCGGCGGCCATGCCGCGCGGCGCCTGCTGGCGGGCGATACGCTGCATCTCGCCGGAGCGGCCACGGATGCGGCACTGCCCGCCGTGGACCTGCCGGAGATCGGCACCGACTGGACCCTGCGCGTCCTCTACGGCCCGCACGGCGCCCCGGACTTCTTCACCGGAGAGGATGTCGAGACGTTCCTCGGCGCCGAATGGAAGGTCCACTACAACTCCAACCGCACCGGCGTGCGCCTGATCGGCCCCAAGCCGCGCTGGGCGCGCAGCGACGGCGGCGAGGCGGGCTTGCACCCCTCTAACATCCACGACAATCCCTATGCCATCGGCGCGGTGGACTTCACCGGCGACATGCCGATCATTCTCGGACCGGATGGCCCGTCGCTGGGCGGCTTCGTCTGTCCCTTCGTGGTGATCGCGGCCGACCGCTGGAAGATCGGGCAACTGACGCCGGGCGACCGCCTGCGCTTCGCGCCCGTCACCATCAAGGATGCCATCGCCGCGGAAACCGCGCAGCGCGACCTGGTGGCGACTGGAGCGCCGTCGGCATCGTCGCCTGTGCGTGCCGTCGCGGATCTTTCGCCCATTCTCGGAGAGATTCCCGAGGCACCGGGCCGTCCGCGCACGGTCTATCGCCAGCAGGGCGACCGCAACATCCTGGTCGAATACGGCCCGATCGTGCTCGATATCGAGCTGCGCATCCGCGTCCATGCCCTGATGACGGAACTGGAGCGGCTCGATCTGCCGGGCGTGACCGACGTGGTCCCCGGCATCCGCTCGCTCCAGCTCCATTTCGACGGCGCGGCGCTGACCCAGCAGGCGGCCCTCGCGGCGCTGATGGAGGCGGAGGAGCGCCTCGGCGATCTTGAGGACTTCGCGATCCCCTCGCGCATCGTCCACCTGCCGCTGAGCTGGCGCGATCCCGCCACGATCGAGACGATCGAGAAATACATGGCCACCGTGCGTGACGATGCGCCTTGGTGCCCGGACAATATCGAGTTCATCCGCCGCATCAACGGCATGCGCGATCAGGCTGCGGTGGAGAACCTGATCTTCGAGGCCAACTACCTCGTGATGGGCCTGGGCGATGTCTATCTCGGCGCGCCCGTGGCCACGCCGGTCGATCCGCGCCACCGGCTTGTCACCACCAAGTACAACCCGGCCCGCACCTGGACCCCGCCCAATGTCGTGGGCATCGGCGGCGCCTATATGTGCATCTACGGGATGGAGGGGCCGGGCGGCTACCAGCTGTTCGGGCGCACGCTTCAGGTCTGGAACACCTATCGCCAGACCGATGCCTTCACCGAAGGCAAGCCCTGGCTGCTGCGCTTCTTCGACCAGATTCGCTTCTACCCCGTTACGCCCGAGGAACTGGCCGACTGGCGCCGTGAATTCCCGACCGGCCGCCGCTCGATCCGCATCGAGCCTTCCGAGTTCCGTCTGGCCGACTACCGCGCTTTCCTGGCCGAAAACGCTGAGGGCATCGCGGCCTTCGAGGAAACCCGCAAGGCCGCCTTCGATGCCGAGCGCGAGGAATGGCAGCGGCTGGGCGAGTTCGACCATGTCGCGAAGCTGGAAGAGGCCGACGCGCCGGTAGAGGCGGCGATCGTCCTGCCAGAAGGTTCGGACCTGGTGGAAGCACCCTATGGCGG
Source organism: Novosphingobium sp. BL-S-20 (assembly GCF_055521635.1). Lineage (NCBI taxonomy): Bacteria > Pseudomonadati > Pseudomonadota > Alphaproteobacteria > Sphingomonadales > Sphingomonadaceae > Novosphingobium > Novosphingobium sp. BL-S-20. The sequence goes on from NZ_CM145493.1 coordinate 875,843, forward strand.
CAGCGTTGCCAGGCTGCTGGTCGCGCCGGGCGATCATATCGAAGCAGGCGACAAGATCGCCGTCATCGAGGCGATGAAGATGGAATGTCCAGTCGAAAGCCCCGGCAGCGGGACGGTGGAAGCGCTCTATATGCGCGAAGGGCAGTCCTTGCAGCCCGGCGCGCCGATGCTGGCCTTGCGGAGGCAAGCATGACCGAACTGAACCGCCAGAGCGCCAGCCGCATCGCCGCTGCCGTCAGGACAGGCGAGACCACAGCCGTGGCCGTGGCCGAGGATGCCTTCGCCCGCATCGAAGCCTACGATGCCGTCCAGCCGCAGATCTGGATCAGCCGGGCCTCTCGCGAGGATCTGCTGGCTGCCGCTAGCGCCGTGGATGCGCGGGTTGCCGCAGGCGAGGACTTGCCGCTGGCAGGCGTGCCTTTCGCGGTGAAGGACAATATCGACGTCGCCGGTTTCGAGACGACGGCGGCCTGCCCGGCCTTCGCCTATGAACCCGAAAGCGACGCAGGCGTGATTGAGCGCCTGCTGGCGGCGGGCGCGGTCTGCGTGGGCAAGACCAACCTCGACCAGTTCGCCACCGGGCTCAACGGCTCGCGCAGTCCTTACGGCATTCCGCGCAACGCCTCGAACCTCGCCTATGTCAGCGGCGGGTCGAGTTCGGGATCGTCGATTGCGGTGGCGGCGGGGCTGGTGCCTTTCGCGCTCGGCACCGACACGGCGGGATCGGGCCGCGTGCCTGCCGCCTTCAACCACCTGATCGGCTTCAAGCCGACCAAGGGCCGCTGGTCCACGCGGGGCCTCGTCCCGGCCTGTCGCACCATCGACTGCATCACCGTTTTCACCGACGATACCGCCGATGCCCGGCTGGTCGATGCGGTGGTGGCCGGGTTCGACATGGCCGATCCTTACTCCAAGGCTCTGGCCGACAGCCCCCTCGCGGTGAAGCGCATCGGCGTACCGCGCCGCGAGCAGCGCGTGTTCTTTGGCGATGTCGAGTCCGAATATCTCTACGACAGGGCGCTGGAAACGCTGGCGGGGCTTGGCGAGATCGTCGAGATCGACCTCGCGCCGCTGCTCGAAGCCGCGCAACTGCTCTACGGCGGCCCCTGGGTGGCCGAGCGCACCGCCGCGATGGAAGGCATCCTTGCCAGCAACCCGCTCGCCGTCGATCCGACCGTGCGTGCGGTGGTCGAGCCGGGCAAGGACATGAGTGCGGTGGAGCTGTTCAATGGCATCTACCGCATGGCCGATCTCAAGCGCCACGCCGACCTGCTGTGGGGCGAGATCGACATGCTCGCCTTCCCCACGACGGGGGCGACCTACCGCGTGGCCGAGATGCTCGCCGCGCCGGTGGCGCTCAACAGCAATCTCGGACTCTACACCAATTTCGTGAACCTGCTGGATATGGCCGCGCTCGCGGTCCCGGCGGGCATTCGCGCCAATGCCACGGGCTTCGGGATCACCCTGATCGGCCCCGCCGACACCGACCGCGCCCTACTGGACGCGGCGGACGCCTACCTTGCGGCCGCGGATCTTCCCGCGCCGCCGCCACTCGATCTGGAGGGAAAGATGCAGACTGTAAAACTCGCCGTCGTCGGTGCCCACCTCAAGGACATGCCGCTCCACTGGCAGCTGACCAGCCGCGAGGCCGAGTTCGTCGGCGCTTTCGAGACGGCCAGCAGCTACAGGCTCTACGCCATCGCCGATAGCGTACCGCCCAAGCCCGCGCTGGTGCATGACGAAGACGGTGCGGCGATCAAGGTGGAAGTCTACGAACTGGGTGTCGCCGAATTCGGCAGCTTCACCGTGGACGTTCCCGCCCCGCTCGCCATCGGCAATGTGACGCTGGCCGACGGCACCACCGTCAAGGGATTCGTCTCCGAACCGCGTGCCTTGAACGGCGCGGAGGACATCACGCACCTCGGCGGCTGGCGCGCCTATATCGCCAGCAAGGGCTGATCCGCAGACATCATCAAGGGGGAAATCCATGCGCAAGTTCGTCACGATGCTGCTGGCCGCCAGTGCCACCCTGCCTTCGCTTGCTCAGGCAGAGCAGGTGATTCAGGTGCCGGGCTTCGCGGATTTCCTCGCGGTGGACGGCAAGACCGTCTGGGTGACGAACAAGGGCCGGGTCGAGCAGTGGTCCCGCAAGGGCAAGCGCGCCGAAGTGGCGATGGCGCATCCTTGCGGGGCGATGGCGATCGCCTCCGGCTCGCTGTGGGTGGCCGATTGCGATGAGAAGGCGGTCAAGCGGATCGATGTGAAGACCGCAAAGCTGGTTGCTACGATCCCCACCGGCATCGCCTCCAGCGGCGAACTCAACGTAGTGGCGGGCGACGGCGCGATCTGGGTCGCCAGCGACAACGGCGCCGAGGGGCGCGGGGGCCTCGTCGCCCGCATCGATCCGGCGACGAACAAGGTCGTGGCCTCGGTCCCGGTCGATCCGGGGACATGGTATCTGACCTACGGCTTCGGCGCGGTCTGGGCGGTGAGCGCGGCGAAGCAGTCGCTCCAGCGCATCGACACCGCCACAAACGCCGTCACCGCGACGATCCCGCTCGGCAAGGAGCCGGGCTTCCTCGTCGCGGGCGAGGGCGGTGTCTGGGTGCAGGAGCAGGGCGATGGCACCGTCGCCCGCATCGATCCCGCCACCAATGCGCTCGCCGGGCGGATCAAGGTGGGCGACAACCTCAAGTGGGGCGATATCGATACCGGCGCGGGCAAAGTCTGGCTGCGCACCACCGACGATCAGGTCTTCGCGGTGATCGACCCCGCCACGATGACGGTCACGGCGCGCAAGGGCAAGGCCGCGGGCAGCGGCGCCTTGCGCTGGACTCGCAAGGGCGTCTGGACCTCGGCCCATGACGAGCACACGCTCTCGTGGTGGAGCCGCTCGGAACTGAAATCGGGGCGCTAGAGCCGGGCCTGCACATGGCGCTCGCGCTTCATCGCCGGTCTGTTCTATCAGCCTGATCCGATGCCGTGCTATCGGCAGAGAGAGGGCGCCAATGATAAAGGTACGGAACGAGGCATGAGCGAACGCACGCCGCTGACAGACAGGAAGTTCGCCAGCCGGGTGGACTGGAACCTGATGCGCACGTTCGTCGATATCGTGCGGGCAGGGGGCATCGGCGCGGCGGCGCGGCAGCTCAACAAGCAGCAGCCTAGTGTCAGCGCCGCGCTCAAGCGGCTGGAAGATCACGTCGGTGCCACCCTGCTCCACCGCACCGCGGCCGGCGTGGAGATGACGGCAGCGGGCAAGGCGATGATGGCGCTTTGCGAGGACATGCTCGAATCCGCGCGGATGATGCCGCACCAGATCGCCCAGGCGACCAAGCGCGTCGAAGGCGTGGTGCGCATCCAGATCGTTTCGGCCATCGTTTCCGAGGAATTCGACGAGGCGATCGCCAGCTTTCACCGGCGCAATCCCGATATCCAGATCGAGATCCGGGTCTCCTCCTGGCGCCAGGTGCTCGATGCGCTGGAGTCGGGCGAAGTGGAAGTCGGTATCGGCTATGATAACAGCGTGCGTGGCAATCTCGTCTACGAGCCGCTGTTCGTCGAGCGCCAGCAACTCTATTGCAGCCGCAGCCACCCGCTGTTCGGCTATCGCATCACTCAGCCGCAGGAACTCAAGAGCGAGGCCTTCGTGCTCATGGGCGAGGGCGAAATCGAGATCATCACCCACTTGCGCCGCCGCTACCGGCTGGGAACGCGGGTGGCGGCGCTGGCTGATGACATGAACGAGGTTCGCCGCCTGATCCTCTGCGGTGTGGGCATCGGCTTCCTGCCAACTTCGGTGGTTCAGGCGGACGTGGAGCGGGGCTTGCTCTGGCCGCTGCTCCATGGGGATTTCGAGCCGGGCTACGACATCTTCCTGCTGGCCCGCGCCGAGCCGGAACGGGATACCGCCACGCAGCTTTTCGTGGATGAAGTGTTCCGCCGCATTCGGGCGCATCCGAGGGTGTAGTCTGGGCGAGGCATAAATCGGGTCTATGCCTTCCATCGCGAATTCGCCCCTGTCCCGATGAGGCCCTTCGCTTCAGTCTTGCCGTGATCGAGGCAAGGCGAAGGCGGCAGGTTATCCTCAGAACCAATCTTCCTGACAAGCGGACGAGTCTGACCGGCGGTATTCAGGTATTCGCCATTATGCTCCTTACGTTCCTGCGCGAAGGTATCGAGGTACGGGCAGGTGCCGTTTGCGGAGCGCGCGATGGCGCGTCCAACCGGCGGAGTGGCCGATGAGCTTCGGCCCGTCGTCACGGATCGCGACTTCATCTCTTTTGCGGCGTCTCGCGTTTTGCGGGGCGGTTTCGATTGCCGCGCTGGCGCAGCCGGTCCTGGCGGAGCCGCATCACAAGGCAAGGCTGGTGTCGTGCGGCGATGGCGATTGCTTGATGCTGGCTGGCACGCGCGACAGCGCCGAGACTCCGGTCCGCGTCAATGGGCACCTTGTCCATGCGGAAGGAAACGGGCGGGGCTGGAAAGTGCTTCTGCCGGTACAGAGCGTGCGCGATTGGTCCTTGCCCGGAGCGCGCAGTATCGCCGTTTCCACACAGAGTGCGGACTCAAAGGATAGCGTTGTAAATCAAGTTGATCTGCCGGTAGGCATGTTGGGGAGTATTACTGAACTGGCATATCTGGTAATACCGCGGCGATAATCGGCTGCAAAGGGCGCCAAAACTGCCCGATATATTGCAGTATCTTCCCAAAAGCGCTATGGCGACATCAGTCACCGTAGACGTGGCCTCGTATCTGCGCTTTGGAGAAGATGATGAAGATTGGCATTCTGGCGCTGGCATCGCTGGCCATCGCGACCGGTGCATCGGCTGAGGCCGGAACCGCAACCGGCGAAAATCCTTTCGCTCGCGATCAGGCCGTCCTCGATCTGAAGGGGCTGGACCTTGCCACGGCCGATGGACAGCAGCGCCTTGCCATCCGCATGGACAATGCTGCTCGCTCGGTCTGCGGTGAAAAGATGGCAAATGTGCACCTCGCCCTCGAACGCAAGGCGCAGGATTGCCGTGCTGCAGTTCTGGCCGATATCCGTGATCGCATCGAGAACCGCCGCGCCGATGCTTCAGCGGCATCGACGGCAAAGCTCGCACTCGCGCGCTGACGGCAGGTCCGAACGGGCCAGAGATTGATCCGGCTGAAAGCCTCCTTGCCATGCGCAAGGGGGCTTTTCTGTTTCTGCGCAACGACAGTCGTTTCGGCTGCAGTCGTTCCGGCATAGACCGAAACTATGTTCTGCATATGGCTTTGCCATCTGGCGTGATGTCGCCGCTTTCAGGATGTTCGACTCAAGCTCAGGGCGAAGAGCGACGCATGCTCACGCCCGTTCGATGAGCCGCAGCGGGTGATCGCTCTTGCCGGGCCAGATCGCTCGATTGGGTGGAAAATACGACGAGGGCAGGCATATGGAAGGGGTTCGCGTAGGAAAACGGATCATCGGCGGGCAGTCGCCGGTCATCGTGGGGTGGGAGAACATCCCCAAGGTGGAAGGCGGCCCGGTGAAGCAGTTCGTCTTCACCTGGTTCCAGCCGACGATCCTGTTCGCGCTGATCGCCTTCTGGTACTATGCCCCGAACTCGATTGCCAAGGCATCGACCGCCATCGGCATCGGCATCGGTTTCAAGGTGTTGTTGCTGGCTATGGAATGGGCCTTCCCGCGCCACGAAAGCTGGCGCCTGACCTGGAAGGAACTGACCACCGACCTGTTCTACGTCGGTCTCGGCTATACCGTGTTGCGCCTGGTGGATGACTTTATCGGCGACGGGGTGATGATCGAAAGCATCCTGCACCAGTTCGACTGGGACAAGTTCAACTGGTTCCTCGGCCTGCCGCTGCTGCTCCAGGCTTTCCTGATCGCCTTCATCTTCGACTTCGGGCAATATTGGATGCACCGGGGCATGCACAACTGGTATCCGCTCTGGCTGACGCATTCGGTGCACCATTACATTACCCAGCTGAACATCAACAAAGGCGCGGTGGGCAATCCGGTGGAACTGTTCCTGATCGGCCTCGGTATTGGCGGGTTCTTCGATTTCCTGCCGCGCGCCGCTCTGCTGGCGGGTGCCTTCGGCATGGCGATCGGGACGTATCAGCACATCAACGTCCGCTTCAATTCCCCCCGCTGGTGGCGCTATCTGTTCAACACGACCGAGCATCACAGCCTGCATCATTCGCAGGATTTCGAGGCGAGCCGCAGCAATTATTCCAACACCTTCATCTTCATCGACCGCATGTTCGGCACTTGCGTGGACGGCGAGGCGGAACTGCTCGGGATGGAAGGCGGTCGCCGCATGTCGATCCGCGAGCAGATGACCTTCCCCTTCACCGAAGGCTGGAAGACCATGAAGGAGCGGTTCGGCCGTACTACCGCCGTTCCCGCCGAGTGACGCTCAAAAGCTACGCCGGAATCGCAGCATCCTTCCAGAGAAACGATCTCATGAACTCACGTTTCATCAATTGGATCTGGCACGTCAGGGGCAGCCTGGCGCTTGCCCCGGAGCAGTCCAGCGAGGATGCCTTCGATAGGCTTGCGCCGCTGTTCCGGCAGACTGGAACGAGCCACAAGCGAACGCAGGACAGCCTGACCTTCCGCAAGATTGACCCTGCCGCGCAAGACAAGATGTCGGTGTTCGACGGTGGCATCCTGAAGATCGAGAGAGAAGCGGGCGGAGCTGTCCTGCATTACAACCTGACGAGCCGGGCCCTGTTGTTCTGTTTTCTGGCGCCCCTGCTGTTCCTGGCCTTCGCTCAGCTTACCATTCTCAAGGGCAAATTTGACAAGCCTCCTGCTGAGCCCGCGAGCAAATCCGAAGCGCTGAAAAAGGCCGAAAAGGAAAGCGCGAAGCTCATCCAGAACCCGATAGACAAGGCTTTGGGTGCACCGGCCCCTGAAAAGCCGAAAAAAGACGAGAAGCGCAGTGCCGAGAGGAAAGCCTCGCCAAAGGCAGCTTACATATTCGCCGGAATCTTTGCTGCGCTCTATCTGATTGGTCGTATCCTGGAAGGCAGGTTGGTCGGCACGTTGTTCAGAAAAAGGCTTTCCGAATAGGATAGCTCCTTTCGGTATCGACTGGACCGACCCCATGCACTCGCAAGAGAATGCGAGTGCATGGGGTCGGTGTGTTTTTGTGAATGCCATGGTTTCGCTCGGCACCGAGGTCACGAAGCATCGCATCCGCGGTTTTAGCCTCGCAGGACTTTTCCCGACTCAAGAGCGTGTTCGTGGGCGGGACGATAAACTTTCAGTTTCAATCGCACGTTCACGAAAAATCCGCATGTTGAAACTAGATTGCAAATAGTGGAGTATGCCCTCCTTGGTACATCGGTTTGGGCTGAACAGACGCCTGAACGATGCCGAAGAAACATGCGCCGGGCGAACGGTGCGGGGGAGAAACAAGGATGTCGGTGCGCAGGGCTCGCAGCAATGCTCAGGGTAGATCGAATGGCGATGGCTTGCTGCGAGGCGGGCGGCGCGCAGTCATGGTGTCTCTGGCGATCATGGGCGGGGCGATCGCGGGCTTTGCGCCGACCGGCATGGCGGCTGCCGCGCCGCGCGCGGTGACCGAACTGCCTGACGGCTGGCGTTTCCTCAAGGGCGATCCGGAAGGTGCCGAGACACCGCTGCTGAACGATTCTTCATGGCAGGTCGTGTCCGTTCCGCACGACTGGGCGATCGCAGGCCCCTTCGATGCCGATGCGAAGGCCGCGGGGGAGAACGGCTTCCTTCCGAGCGGCGTCGCCTGGTATCGCAAGGTACTGGATATCAGGCCGAAGCCTGGACGCCGATATTTCATCGAGTTCGACGGTATCATGGAACGCAGCGGCGTCTGGGTGAACGGGCATCATGTCGGTTATCGCCCGATGGGCTATGTCAGTCAGCGCTACGATCTGACTCGCCATCTTCGTTCTGACGGCAAGAATGTGATCGCCGTGCGGGCCGACACCTCCGCGGCGCCTTCCTCGCGCTGGTACACGGGTTCGGGCATCTATCGCCGTGTCCGGCTGATCGAGACCGGCGACGTTCATATTCCGCAAGGCGGTGCCTTCGTGCGGGTGAAGATGATCGACGGAGCCCGGGCCGTGATCGCGGTTGCGGCGGAAGTGAGCAATGCTGTCGATGCCGCCGGAGAGGTCAGGGTCGAGGTGGTGCTGACCGATCCCGAGGGCCGGGAAGCCGCGCGCGGGGTAACGCCGATTGTGAGCCTGCCGGGCGGACGTACCGTGACGGTGCCGCTCGATCTGCCGCTGGCCGATGCGCATCGCTGGGACATCGACGATCCGGCGCTCTATCATGCCGCCATTCGCGTTCTCGCGGCTGACGGCGCCGTGCTCGACGATGAGGAGGTGCCTTTCGGTATTCGCGAGGTGCGTTTCGATCCGGCGACCGGGTTCTGGCTCAACGGCCGCAATTTCAAGCTGAAGGGCGTCGCACTGCATCATGACGGCGGCGCCGTGGGCGCGGCGGTTCCGCTTGCCGTTTGGCGGCAGCGCCTGACGGCATTGAAGGCGCAGGGCGTCAACGCCGTTCGCACGGCCCACAATGTGCCCAGCCCCGAGTTCCTGGACCTGGCGGACAGACTCGGGCTGATCGTCATGGATGAGCTGTTCGATCAGTGGAATGTCGCCAAGACCCCTGAGGACTATCACCTGTTCTTCGGCGATTGGCATAAGCGGGATGCACTCGACATGGTGCGGCGGGATCGCAATCATCCCAGCATCGTCCTGTGGAGCGCGGGCAACGAAATTCACGACACCGCCTATCCGGTTCAGGCCAAGGCGGCGCTGCGCAGTATTCTCGATATCGTGCATGCCGCCGACCCGTCGCGCCCGGTGACGATGGCGCTGTTCCGCCCGAACGTCACCAAGGATTATGAGAACGGCCTGGCCGACATGCTGGACGTGGTCGGTCAGAACTACCGCGAGAATGAGCTGATCGCTGCCAGCAAGCAGAACCCGAAGCGCAGTATCGTCGGTACCGAGAACGGGCATAATCGCAGCAATTGGGTGCCGGTGCGCGATTATGCGCCGTTCTCGGGGATGTTCCTGTGGACGGGGGTAGACTATCTGGGCGAGGCCAATCGGTCCGGCTGGCCGAACATCCAGAATCCAGCGGGGCTGCTCGATCGCACTGGGCGGCAGAAGATCAGTGGAATGGAGCGCGAGAGCTGGTGGTCGCAGCGTCCGGTTGTCCATCTGGTCCGCAATGCCGATCCGGCGGCAGCGGGGCCTGCAACCGATGGGGCGGGCGGACCGAACCAGCCGGTGCTGCCGACGATGATCGCCGTCGCCACGCCGAAGCCCAAAGTGGCGCTGTTCGACGACTGGACACCGGACGATCGCACTCCGCACGAGGAAACGATCGAAGTCTTTAGCAATTGCCAGCAGGTCGAAGCCTTTCTGAACGGGCGCTCGCTGGGTTCGCTGCCGATCAACGGGGATGCATCGCCGCGTCGTTGGCCGGTGCGCTATGAACCGGGCGAAGTGCGCGCGGTCTGCCGGGATGACGGTGCGGCGGGGATGTCGGACAGCTTGCGGACGGCGGGCGCGCCCGTTCGCATCGACTTGCAGGCCGAGGCGGTGCGTGTGGGATCGCATTTCGACGACATGACTTATGTGCGGGCAAGGATCGTAGATGCGAACGGCGTCACCGTGCCATCCGCCACGCATCGCCTGCACTTTGCGGTCAAGGGCGCCGGTGCGATCATCGCGACGGACAACGGCTCGTCGGTGGATCACACACCGTTCCCCTCGCACGATCGTGCTGCCTTGGGCGGCATGGCCGTCGCTCTGGTTCGCGGCGCCGGGGCAGGGCGTTTCACGGTGACGGCAACCGCAGAGGGGCTGAAATCCGGCATGGCGGAAATGCTTGCGGTGGATCAGGAACCCGCTCCTGGTGCCACGCCCTGACAGGGCTTGCCGCGCTGCCCTGCCGCCGGGTTGCAACGCTTGCGAGAGGCTGCAATCCTTGCGGTATCGCAGCCGGATCGGATCCCGAGCGGGTTGCGCGATGTCGGCGGCGCTGCGATAGGCGCGGCCCGCTCCGATTCTCGCAAGGACTTCCCACATGCCGACCAGCATGGTCTCGCCCCGTTCCGCCGGTTCCAGTTCGGTCGCTCCCCGTGCAGTCGGTATCGACTTCGGCACGACCAATTCCGTCATTGCGCTGGGGCACGGGGGAGACGCCGATCTCGTGGACTTCGCCGCACCGGGCGGAACGAGTTCGGTGTTCCGTTCGGCCCTGTGCTTCTGGCAGGAGGAAGGGGTGCGTGGCGGCCTCGCTCATGAGGCAGGTCCCTGGGCGATTTCGGAGTTTCTCGAATTCCCGCAGGGCTCGCGCTTCCTGCAATCGTTCAAGTCGGTTGCGGCCAATCCCGCTTTCGAGCAGGCGACGCTGTTCGAAAAGCGTCTGCGCTTCGAGGAACTGGGGCAGGTGTTCCTAGAACATCTCGTGGAGCATACCGGCGGGGCGCTCGCTGACCTTCCCGAAAGCATCGTTGTCGGCAGGCCGGTGCGCTATGTCGGCGCGCGTCCCGATGCGGCACTGGCGCGCACCCGTTACGATGCGATGTTCGCTCTGCTGGGCCGTCCGGTCCACTACGTCTACGAGCCGATCGGGGCGGCCTTCAGTTTTGCTTCCCGGCTCACCGAGCCTGCGACTTTGCTGGTAGCCGACTTCGGCGGCGGTACCAGCGACTTTTCGATCGTGCGAGTGAATGCGCCCGGTTCGACGCGGCGCTGCGAGCCGCTCGGTTCTGCGGGTATCGGTATCGCCGGCGACCGTTTCGACTACCGCATCATGGATAATCTGGTGCTGCCGCTGCTGGGCAAGGGTGGCACTTATCGTTCGTTCGACAAGGTTCTGGAAATCCCCGCCGGGCATTTCGCGGACTTCGGCGACTGGTCGCGTCTCGCCATGATGCGCAACCGTCGTACGCTGGAACAGCTCGCAAAGCTGAAGCACGGCGCTACCGATCCCGCGGCGATTGGCCGGATGATCGCGGTCGTCGAGCATGAACTCGGCTTCGGCCTCTACGAAGCCGTGGGCGGATTGAAGCGAGCTCTCTCGGGCGCCGAGCATGGTGCCTTCCGGTTCGAGAGCGATGCGCTGACCATCGAGGCCGAAGTCAGCCGTGCCGATTTCGAAGGATGGATCGCGCCCGATCTCCAGCGCATCGGCGAGACCGTGGACGGCGCGCTGGTGCAGTCGGGGCTGCGCGCCGACGAGATCGACCATGTCTTCCTGACCGGCGGCTCCTCGCTGATCCCCGCCGTGCGCGGCCTGTTCGAGCAGCGCTTCGGCGAGGAACGGATCGCCACCGGCAACGAACTGACCTCGATCGCCCACGGCCTCGCGCTGATCGGGCAGTCGGCTGATCTTGGCGAGTGGATCGCGGAGGATCAGGCCTGATCCTCCGCGCTTCAGTGGCCGGTCAGATCGGCCATTGCTCGCGGCGATAGGCGGAATCCCAGAACATCCACTCGTAGCGCGCGGCGTTGCGGAAAGCCGTGGCCATGGCGACGCGGGTCGTTGGCGTGGCATTGGCGGCGGCTTCGTCGACGAGCGCGCGCACGCGGTCGGTCGCCTCGCCGAACGAGGGGGCGGCGTAAGTGTCGATCCAGGCGGCGTAAGGATTTGGCGAGGCGGCGCGCGGCTTGATGGCGCAGCCGACTTCCCAATAGACCCAGAAGCAGGGCAGGATTCCGGCAATCAGTTCCTCGTAGCTGCGCGTTGCCGCCAGACTGGCGAGGTAGCTGGTATAGCCGAGGCAGGCCGGGCTGGCCTCGCTGTCATGCGCCATTTCCGCGGTTACGCCGAACTGCGCGAAGAAGGCCTGGTGCAGCGCTTCCTCGACCTGCACGGCCACTTTGGCGCCGTCGGAGAACTCCAGCCGACCCGCCGCCGTCGGCGCGCGGGCGGCGGCTATGGCGAGTGCGCGGGCATATTCCGCGAGGTAGAGGCTGTCCTGCACGATGTAGTGCCGGAAGCTCTCCGGAGCGAGTGAACCGTCCGCCAGTTCGCTCAGGAAGGGCTGCGCCAGGATCGCCCGGCGCAGCGGGGCGATTTCTTCCCAGATCGCGTCGCAGAAGCTCACGGGCGGCTGCTCTTCGCCTTGGGCGCTTCCTGATCGAAGATCCAGTTCAGGTAGGCGGCGATGCGCACGCCCGCGTGTTCCAGCCGGTCGTCGATTTCGCCGCGATGCTGGTAGGCATAGTCCCACGAGAGGTTCGGGTTCGCCGGGTAGATCGTCTTTCGCAGCGCGATGCTTTCGGAGGTCCAGACGAGCGGGTCGCGCACGTTCCAGGCGACCATGTCTTCAGGCGTGATCTTGCGCGAAAGCCAATGCGCATATTCCGAATAGGACAGCGAACGCTGCTCGATCAGGCCGGAGTCCCACACCGAGTGCAGGTTGGTCTCCTTGCCGAACCACGTCACCTTGACGTCGTTGCCGCCCCGGTCGTTGCCACCGCCGACGTGGAGCGGCTGATGCAGGTCGCCGATGATGTGGACGATGAAGCGCAGCGCCAGGCGCTTGTCCTCGATCGAGGCCTTCGGATCGCGCAGCGTGGCGGTGAAGCGAGGCAGCGCGGTGAGGGCGTCACCTTCGGGCGGCGCGTCGGAGGGCTTGTAGGCGTCGCCCTCGCGCACCGTGACGTAGTGCCAGGGGCTGGCCTTCTTCTGCCAGAACTCGGCTGGATCGGACTTCATATCGTCGGGCCAGGTCGCCGCTTCGGCAAGGTCTTCGTTGCCAAGCAGCAAATGAACCTGCGCGCGGGCGACGCCGCTCAGGTTCTCGTCGGCAATGGCGCCGGTGATGCGGTGGCCGATCGGTCCCCAGGCCTGGGCGGGGGAAGCGGCGCCGAGCGAGGCGGCAAGAACGAAAGCGGGAAGAGTGAGGTAGCGCATGGGCGCACTCCATATAGCAACCGGCGCGTCACGCCAGCCGGAGAGAAGGAAATCCGGTGTTCGTTTCAGCGGCACCAGAGGGCCATGCCGACCAGATGCGGGCGGGGGCATTCACCGGTAGGCAAGGGGAGCGGCATTCCTGCACGCCACAGGCCAAGCCGCTTGAGAATGTTGGGCATTTCGGAATCGATCACGGCCAGCGGGTTCCCGTCACCGTAAGTCGTGGCACTGCGGAAGCGCAGGGCCTGTTCGTATTTCCCCGAGGGAGAGGGTTTATGGACGGTGATCCAGTAGCCGTAGGGTGCATCGGCGGTCGGTTCGGCTATGATCACGTCGCCGCGCAGCGGACCCTTCTCGACATAGCGCAGTTCCTGGTTGTTGTTGCGCCCGGCGCGGTGGGTGAAGACGGAGGTGAAGTCGTCCTTCTCGCGGTCGTAGGCGTAGAGTTGCAGTGCCACGCGCCGGTCGCCGTTGCCGGCCTGGAAGCTGGCGAGTTGCAGCAGAAGGAGCGGCTTGTCGGCAGCGGGATGAACCACTTCCAACCGGCTGATGAAATGCGGGACGGAGAACACATCGTCCGATCCGGGCAGGCGCAGCGCCTCGGTGGCGGCGGGATGGCAAGTCGCGCCCTTGTCACGGGTGATGCAGGGGGTGATCGCGCCGGGCGCGGTGTCGCCGCTCGGGTCTTCCTCCTCGGCGCCTTGGGTCGCGATGAACTGCCAGGGCGCGCGGGTGTGGAACGGTGCCGAAAGGTCCATGGTCCGGATCACTTTGTCGGCCGCCGAGACGGGCGCGCTGGAAAGAGCTGCGACCATGCAGAGCGACAGTCCGAGAGCGAGGCGCATCCGATCATCCCTTTCAGCGTGACGCCCCGTCATAACCGCCGCGCGCCTTCCGGCAAGGCTTCAATGCTTTACGTCTCTGGAATGACGCGCTTTTGAGGGGGCTTCTCTCAAGCGTTTTCGTAAAGTTCCAGCGGCAAGCCATCGGGATCGGCGAAGAAGGTGAACCGCCTGTCCGTGTAGGGATCGACGCGGATCGGTTCGCATTCGACCCCCACCGCCCCGAGCCGGGCCACTTCCGCGTCGAGGTCGTCCACGGCGAAGGAAAGGTGGCGCAGCCCGCAGGCTTCCGGGTGCGAGGGGCGTGGCGGCGGCGAGGGGAAGGAGAACAGTTCGATCTGGGCATTCCCGGCATCGAGATCGCATTTCCACGAGGCGCGTTCTTCGCGGTAGACCTCGCGGATGATCGGCAGTTCGAGCACTTCGTTATAGAAACGGCGGGAGCGGTCGTAGTCCGAACCGATGATGGCGATATGATGAATGGCGCGCATCCATGGTCCTTAGCACCGCTGTGCGCGATTTGCTGCCATTGCCTTCGCGGAAAGGCGTGAATAGGGAACTCGCGCATAGTGAGGCGCGCTTTGTCGTCCCGGATCGAAGGTGGTTGTGTTGCCGTTGGCGGGCATGAAGTTCATGGCAGGTATCCGGCAAGCCGTCCTGCTGCTGTCGGGAACCGCGCTCCTGCTCGGCGGCTGCGGTAACGACCACCGGGACGAGCGGTTGAAGGCCGCCGGTCCGAACCCTTCGCTGGAGGCCCTGATGAAAGTGGCCAGCGCGAAAGCGGGCGGGCGCAAGTTCCGGCAATGTGCGGCCTGTCACAGCATGCTCGAAGGCGCGATGGATCGAGGCGGGCCGAACCTCTTCGGCGTTTTCGGCAAGAGGTTCGGGACCAACAGTTCCCGCTACGGTTATACGGCGGCGCTCACCCAGGCGGGCGGCACCTGGGACGAGCGGACGCTGAATGCCTGGATTGCGGCGCCGGCTTCGGTGGTGCCGGGCACGACCATGCAGTTCGGCGGCGTGCCGGATGCGCTCGATCGAGCCGATCTGATCGCCTATATCCGCACGCAGGTTCCCGAACCGCAAGATAAATAGCCAGCCGCTTCTCGACCTTCCCTTGCCCGGCGTGTCATGTAAGATGGACCCAAAGAGCACAATATGGGACGAGGCGAATGGCGCGTGGGAAAACGGCGATCGAAACATCTGCAGCGCAAGCATCTCCTTTCCGCTGCGATCGCCGGGCCATAGCCTTGTCCCTGTTGACGCTGCCCTTGTTCGCCGGAAGCGGAGGCGCGGAAGAACTCTCCGGCAAGCGCGTGTCGATTGCCGAGTTCGGAGCGGTTCCTGACGGGGCGACGATCAACACGCAGGCGATCCAGTCCGCGATAGATCGGCTTGCCGGGCAGGGCGGCGGGACCGTTGTCATCCCCGCAGGCATTTTCGTCAGCGGAGCACTGTTCCTGAAGCCCGGGGTCAATCTCCATCTCGCTACCGGCGCCGTCCTGCGATGCAGCACGCGGATGGAGCATTTCCCACCCCGCCGAACCCGGATCGAGGGCCATTTCGAGCCGAGCTTCACCCCGGCACTCCTCAATGCCGACGGCTGCGACGGATTGCGGATCACCGGAGCCGGTACGCTTGACGGAGCCGGGCGGCCGATCTGGGACATGTTCTGGAAGCTGCGGAATGCCGCGCCCGATCCGAACGAGTTTCCGAACCTCGGCCTGCCGCGCGCCCGGCTCGCGCTGATCGAGAATTCGAAAGGCGTCGTGGTCGACGGCGTCACCTTCAGGGACGCGCAGTTCTGGAACCTGCACCTCTACAAGTGCGAGGACGTGCTGGTCCGCAATGCCCGCTTCGAAGTACCCGACGACTACCATCAGGCCCCGAGCAGCGACGGGATCGACGTGGACAGCAGTCGGCGCATCACGGTGGAGGACTGCTATTTCTCGGTCACCGACGATTGCATCGCCGCCAAGGGATCGAAAGGGCCGCTGGCTCTGGAGTACCGGGACAGTCCTCCGGTCGAGGGACTGACGGTGCGGCGCTGCCACTTCCGGCGTGGACACCATGCGCTCGCCTGCGGCAGCGAGGCGACGGTGGTCCGTGATGTCACCGTGGAGGATAGCCGGGTGACTGGCCCGATGGTTCTGGCCCGGCTGAAGCTGCGGGCCGATACGCCGCAAAGCTACGAGAACATCCGTTTCCGCAACATCGTCCTCGACAGCAGCGAAGGCACGGTCATGGCGGTCGAGCCGTGGAGCCAGTATACCGACCTCAGGGGCATGAAACCGCCGATGTCGCGGGTGAGGGGACTCTCGTTTTCGGGCATAAGCGGCCGGTTCGGGGCGCTGGGCACGATACGCCCCAATCCCGGCCAGACCGAGATCGACGATGTGGTCCTGCGTGATTTCGACTTGCAGGTCCGTGACGCCAGCCTGAAACTGGAGGGCGTGCACGATATCCTGTTCGATCGGGTGACGATCAACGGGAAGCTCCTGCCGCCGCCCTCAGCAGCAGGAGAGCGGTAGCCTCTCGCGGTCAGGCGGTTGCGCGGCGGGGTGATGATATCGGAACCGTTTCCGCCAGTGCTGCCAGGATCGTTTCGCTTTCCGTCCTGTCGAGCCAGTCCGGGCTGACATCCAGGAACAGGATCTTTCCGTCCGGGCCAAGCACGAGGACGGCGGGTTGGTCGATCTCGTAGCTGAGCGTGCCCAGCGTCGCGCCGATCCAATCCTGGCCGGGTGCGACTTCGGGTCGATCCTCGGGGAAGAAAGTGATCCCGAGGCTGCGGGCGAGGGCATAGCCGGGATCGCTCGTTACCGGGAAAGCCAGATCGTGACGCGCGATGAGCGCGCGATCGACAGGGGTTTGCGCGCTCACTGCCACGAGGGGAATGCCGCGTGCTTCCAGTTCGGGCCGGAGCGTCTCGTCATAGTAAGGCAGCGCGATATTGCAGGCCGGACAACCGCCGAAGCGGAAAAAGACCAGCACTGCCGGACCTTGGCCGACAAGTGCGTCCCGCGTCAGTTCCCGGCCTTCGGCGTCGATCAGCGTGAAAGGCGGGATTTCGTCGCCGACTTGCGGCAGTTTCGCGGGATCGTGCCGTTCGGCGAGCAACCGGCGCTGCCCGGCATTGCGAGCCAGTTGCTCGGCGTTCCAGGTGCGCTCGCGTTCCGCCTGAAGTTCGTTGAAACGATCCTTGAGGGTCTTGCCCATTTTCTTGCTCCTGTTTGTCACGGAGCAGAGCCTAGCTGTGAAGAGAGAGGTCTGGATAACGAGAAGACCGGCAAATGACTTGAGAGTTTCCAATAGGCCCGTGCCTCGGAGATGGCGTTCACCCCGAACAGGCCACGGTTGGGCGGGCATGAGGCACGCTTTTGCGTCACTATGAGCATTGCTGATACGTCGCTCTGACAAAACTCAATTGAATTGGTTGAGAATGCATAGTCTTCTCCGGGTTCCTCGTGGACGAGAAAGACAATGGCCATTTCGCACCGCATATCCGCCTCGCTGGGAAGCGCACGCTGGCTTTCGCCGCTGCTGTTCCTGTTCGCCTGGGAGGCTGGTTCCCGCTCGGGGCTGATTCCCGAACGCACCCTCGCGGCGCCTTCGAAAGTGCTGTCGACCCTGCTGGACATGGCGGTTTCGGGCGAGCTGGCGGATAACCTCTGGGTCTCGTTTCTGCGCATCGCCGTTGGTCTGACGATCGGCGTGAGTGTCGGCGTGGTGCTGGCGCTTGTTGCCGGGCTGTCACGGCAGGGCGAAGTGGCGGTGGACCCGCTCATGCAGATCAAGCGAACCATTCCGACGCTGGCATTGACGCCGCTGTTTATCGTCTGGTTCGGCATCGGCGAGACCCCGAAGATCGCGCTGATTGCCTTCGCGTCGATCTTTCCGGTCTATCTCAACCTCTACAGCGGCATTCGCGGCGTGGACCTGCGCCTGCTGGAAGGTGCACGCAGCTTCGGCCTCAGCCGCGTGGAACAGATCGTTCATGTGATCCTGCCCGGTGCACTGCCGTCGCTGTTGGTCGGGCTGCGTTATTCGCTTTCGGTGGCCATCCTGGTGCTCGTCGTGGCCGAACAGATCAACGCCTCGGCCGGTCTCGGCTATCTCATCAACAATGCCCGCGACTTCATGCGCACCGACATCATCGTCGTCTGCCTGATGATCTACGCCGTGCTTGGGCTCGCCGCCGACGCGCTGGTGCGGGCGATCGAGAACCGTGCGCTCGTCTGGCGCCCCAGTATCGTCTCTCAATGACGCATAGTCTCCCAATGACTTTCACAACCGCCTTTTCAACGGAGAACAATGCCATGGACGCTCGCCCGACCGGCTTTTCCCGCGTGACCGCCCCCTACGTCGATCCCGTCGTCCGCCTGCGCGATTTCACGCGCAGCTTCGGTGACAACACGATCATCTCCGGCCTCGACCTCGATATCGCGCCCGGCGAGTTCGTGACCCTGCTCGGCCGTTCGGGGTCGGGCAAGACCACCCTGCTGCGCACGCTTGCCGGGCTTGATCCCACGCCGGGACAGGACGTGATCGTCCCCGATTCCCGTGCCGTCGTGTTCCAGGACGCGCGGCTGCTGCCGTGGAAGAAAGTCTGGCGTAACGTTGCGCTCGGTCTCAGGCAGGGCGACGTGCGTCAGCGGGCCGAGGATGCCCTGCGCGAGGTGGGCCTTGGACACCGGCTCGACGCCTGGCCGCTTACGCTGTCCGGCGGCGAGGCGCAGCGCGTGGCCCTTGCCCGTGCATTGGTGCGCGAACCGAGCCTGCTGCTGCTGGACGAGCCTTTCGCCGCCCTCGATGCGCTGACCCGTCTGCGCATGCACGAACTGGTGCTCTCGCTCTGGACCCGCCACCGCCCGGCAGTCATGATGGTCACGCACGACGTGGACGAGGCCATTGCCCTGGCCGACCGCGTGGTCCTGCTCGATCAGGGCCGCATCGTCCTGCAGGAACGGATCGAGGCGCCTCGCGGCGAGCGCGGCCAGGTCGCGCGCGCCTTGCGCAGCCGCCTGCTGCGGGCGCTCGGAGGGCAGGTCTCGGAAGGGCCGTCCCCTGCTGAAGTCATTGCCCTCCACGCCGGGGGGCTGGCATGAACGCGCCGGTTTCGCTCGTCGTTCCGAAGCTCGATGTGACCCCGCTGCGCCGTTTCGTGACCGGATTTGCCGCGATCCTCGATAGCGGCGCGGGGCAGCCTGCGATCCTCGAACAGGGCGGCAATCTGCTGGCCCGGCTCGTTTCGCAGGACGACTGGCTCCCCGACGAATTCGCCCAGCCGCACCCCGAACGCTACCAGCAATACCTGCTCCACTGCGACAGCGCCGAACGCTTCAGTGTCGTCTCGTTCGTCTGGGGGCCGGGGCAGGCGACGCCGATCCACGACCACCGCGTCTGGGGCCTCGTCGGCGTGCTGCGCGGGGCGGAGAAAGTGCAGAGCTATCGCCGCCGCAGCGATGGATCGCTGGTACAGCAGGGCGCGACCGAAGAGCTGCGGCCGGGCGATGTCGATCCGATCGATCCCCAGACGGGCGACATCCACCGCGTCGCCAATGCCTTTGCCGACCGCACCTCGATCTCGATCCACGTCTACGGCGCCAATATCGGCGCGGTCGAACGCGCGACCTACCGCGACAACGGCGAGGAGCGTCCCTTCATCTCGGGCTATGCGAACGAGGTCCTGCCCAACCTCTGGAATGGAGTGATCCGGGCATGAGTGTTACGCCGTCGCAAATCCGCAGCACCTTGCTGGCCCAGCGCGAGATCGCCCTGATAGACGTGCGCGAGGAAGCGCAGTTCGCGCTCGGCCATCCGCTGTTCGCAGCGCAGATTCCGTTGCAGCGCATCGCTCTCGAAGCACCCTGGCGCATTCCGCGCAAGGATACCCCGATCGTCATCTACGATGACGGGGAAGGGCTGGCGGAACCGGCGCTGCATCAGTTCCGCGCGCTCGGCTATACGCAGGTGGACGTGCTGGAAGGCGGTCTCGGCGGATGGAAGGCCGCGGGATACGAGCTGTTCGAGGACGTCAACAGCTACTCCAAGGCGTTCGGTGAACTCGTCGAACACCGCCGCCATACGCCCTCGCTTCCCGCGCCCGACGTGCTCGCGCTGATCGAGGAAAAGGCGGATATCGCCATTCTCGATGCTCGCCGTTTCGACGAATATGCAACGATGAGCATTCCCGGCGGCCGCAGCGTGCCGGGCGCGGAGTTGGTACTGCGGGCGCCGGTCGCCGCGCCCGATCCGGACACGACGATCATCGTCAATTGCGCGGGCCGCACCCGCAGCATCATCGGCACCCAGTCGCTTATCAATGCGGGGCTGCCCAACAAGGTGTTTGCCTTGCGCAACGGCACGATCGGCTGGACGCTGGCCGGGCAGGCGCTGGAGACCGGGCGGCAGGAAAGCGTCGATAAAGGGGACGGCAGCGAATTCGACCTGGCCCGTGAGCGTGCCCGCGATGTGGCCTATCGCGCCGGTGTCCGCCGGATCGACAGCGCCGACCTCAAGGCACTTCTCGCGGAAAGCGACCGCACACTTTACCGCTTCGATGTGCGCCAGCCTGCCGATTTCGCGGCCGGGCATCCGGCGGGCTTCCGCAATGCGCCGGGCGGCCAGCTCGTGCAGGAAACCGACCATTTCGCACCCGTGCGCGGTGCCCGTATCGTGCTCGCCGACGATCTCGGTGCGCGCGCCGACATGACCGCGTCCTGGCTCGCCCAACTCGGCTGGGACGTGCTGGTGCTGGCGGATGCTTTCGACGGCCCGCTCGAAACCGGCGAGGACGGCGCTCCGGCGCCGCGCGGCGCTCATGGTCGCTACAAGCGCCCTTACGAGGGTACCGACAACCGCGAGGCCGCCATGCAGGCCTATCTCGACTGGGAATATGGCCTCGTCGCCCAATTGGAGCGCGACGGCACCCACGGCTTCTTCGTCATCTGATCCCCTCAGGGAGAATTGCATCATGTCCGTCAAGTTCATCGGCTATATCGGCTTCAACGACACGTCCGAAATCCACGCAGGCCCGCGTTCGCGCGTGCTCGATCGCGAATATGTGGATGCCGCCGCCCGCGCGCAGGAAGAAGGCGGGTTCGACCGGGTGTTGATCCCGTTCGGTTCCAGTTCGCCGGAAAGCCAGATCGTCGCCGCCCATGCCGCAGCGATCACCACGCGGCTCGGCTTCCTCGTCGCGCACCGGCCCGGTTTCACCCAGCCGACCGTGGCTGCGCGCCAGCTGGCGACGCTGGATCAGCTTTCGGGCGGGCGCGGCGCCGTGCACATCATCACCGGCGGCGCCGATGACGAGATGGCACGCGACGGCGATGTGCATACCCTGAAGGCCGAACGCTACTTGCGCAGCGACGAATACCTCGACGTGCTCAAGCGCGAGTGGAGCGAAAGCCGCCCCTTCGACCATTCCGGCCGCTTCTACGAAGTGCGCGGCGGTTTCAGTGCGGTGAAGCCGGACAACCTGCCGGTCTTCTTCGGCGGCTCCTCGCCCGAAGCGATCGAGGTCGCTGGCCGCCATGCCGATGTCTACGCGCTCTGGGGCGAGACGCTGGAGCAAGTGGGCGAAGCCGTGCGCTCGGTGCGCCATGCCGCCGCGCAGCACGGTCGCAATCCCGGATTCTCGCTCTCCCTGCGCCCGGTCATTGCCGATACCGAGGAAGCGGCGTGGAAGAAGGCTGACGAGATCACCGAAAAGGTCCGCGCCCAGCGTGAGGCGGCAGGCTTGCCGACGAGCGGCCACCGTCCTCCCAATGCCGGATCGCTGCGCCTGCTGGAAACCGCGCAGACCCAGCGCCGCGACACCCGCCTCTGGACCGGCGTGGCCGCGCTTACCGGGGCGGCGGGGAACAGCACTGGCCTTGTCGGTACGCCCGAACAGGTCGCCGATGCCCTGCTCGAATATTACGACATCGGCATCGATCATTTCCTGATCCGGGGCTTCGAACCGCTGGCCGATGCCATCGACTATGGCCGCGATCTGATCCCCCTCGTGCGCGCCAAAGTGGCCGCCCGCGAAGGTACCGACAAAGTCGCGCTGGCAAGCTGAAACGGCGTTTCGAGCATTGGAAATACTCACGTTCCTATCAGCCATCCGCGTTGGTTCACGGCCCTCGCACGCAATAGCCTGAACCCATGCAGAAGGAGGAATGACATGAGCACACGCCAACTCAAACTCGGTTTCATCCTGCACGGCGTCGGCCCCGGTTGGGACGACTGGCGCCACCCTGACGCGCAGGTCGATGCCAGCACCAGCCTTTCGTTCTATACCCGCCAGGCGCAAATCGCCGAGCGGGGCAAGTTCGATTACCTGTTCGTGGCCGATAGCGTTTCGATCAATGCGCGCTCATCGCCGCATTATCTCAACCGCTTCGAGCCGCTGACGATCCTTTCCGCCGTTGCTGCCGTGACCGAGCATATCGGCCTCGTCGGTACGGCGACCGTCAGTTACACCGAGCCCTATAATCTCGCCCGCCAGTTCGCCTCGCTCGACCATATCAGCGGCGGCCGCGCTGGATGGAACGTCGTCACCTCCTGGCTGGAAGGCAGCGCCGCCAACTTCGGACGGGACAAGCACCTCGACCACGATGTGCGGTATCGCCTCGCAGAGGAATATCTTGATGTCGTGAAGGGCCTTTGGGACAGCTGGGAAGACGATGCCCTGGTCCGTGACAAGGCTTCCGGGCAGTTCCTCGATCCCGACAAGCTGCACGAGCTGGGCCACAAGGGCGAATTCCTTTCGGTGAAAGGCCCGCTCAACATCTCGCGCTCGCCGCAAGGGCAGCCGGTGATCTTCCAGGCCGGTTCCTCGGAAGACGGGCGCAATTTCGCCGCGCGCCATGCCGAGGCGATCTTCACCCATCAGGAAGACCTTGCCGAGGGGCAGGCCTTCTATGCCGACGTCAAGGGGCGGGCGCGGGGCTTCGGTCGCGATCCCGAGCAGCTTCTGGTGCTGCCCGGCGGCCGTCCCGTCGTGGGTTCGACCGAGGAGGAAGCCGAGCGGCTTTACGGCGAACTGGCAGGACTGGTCAGTTTGGAGAACGCATTGCGGGCGCTCGGACGGTCGTTCAACGACCACAATTTCAGCGTCTACGATCCCGATGGCCCGTTCCCGCAGCATGTCGCGGAAGAAGGCCGCAAGAGCAACCAGAGCGCTTCGGAGCGCGTGCTGGCCGATGCCGCGCGCGGGCTGACTCTGGGCGAGATCGCCCTGCGCGTCGCCACGCCGCGCAGCCACTTCACCGGCACGCCTGAGCAGATCGCCGACCGTTTCCAGCTCTGGCTGGAACAGCGCGGCTCGGACGGGTTCAATTTGTTCGAATCCCTGCCGGGACAGCTTGAGGTCTTTGTGGACCATGTCGTGCCGATCCTTCAGGCGCGGGGGATCTACAAGCAGGACTACCCTGGCGGCACCTTGCGCGAGACGCTGGGACTGGAGGTTCCGGTCAATCGTAACACTGCCGCACGCCTGCGCCGCACGGCGGCCTGACAGACAACACGGAAAGGAGAAGACTCATGGCCAGTACCGCTTCCACCTTCGATGTTTCGAATGCCGGTCTCGTCATTCGCCCGGTCCAGCCGACCATCGGCGCCGAAGTCGAGGGCGTCGATCTTTCGAAGCCGCTGACCGATGAATTGCGGCAGGCGATCCGCGCGGCCCTGCTGAAATGGAAGGTCCTGTTCTTCCGAGACCAGTCGATCGACGACGCCCAGCAGGCGGCTTTCGCGGCGAACTTCGGTCCGCTCTACACCCATCCCACCACGCGGCACGATGCGGCGAACAAGGAAGTCCACGCCATCGCCGCGCGGGAAGACCGCGAGTACGAGAAGAAGCTCGGCTACAAGCTGCGCCCCGGCGAGGCTTATCATACCGACACCAGCTGGCGGCTCGTGCCCACCTGGGGGGCAGTGCTGCGCGACGTGAACCTGCCGGAAGTGGGTGGGGACACGATCTGGGTCGATGCCTATCTCGCCTACGAGACGCTTCCCGAAGACCTGAAGGCACGACTCGAAGGCAAGCACGTTACCCATAACTTCGTGCCCGCGCTGGAACTTTCCGGTCACGAATATCCGATCGTTGCCCACAAGATCGTGCGAACCCACCGCGAGACCGGCGAGAAGATCCTCTGGGTCAACTTCTCGCAGCAACCGCAGATTCTCGGACTGGAACTGTCGGAAAGCCGCGAACTGCTGGAAGAAGTGCTGCGCCAGTACAAGCGGCCCGATCTTCAGGCGCGCTTCTCGTGGCGGCCGGGGACGGTGGCCTTCTGGGACAACCGCGCCACGGTGCATTTCGCGGTCCGCAACTACGGTGATTTCCCACGCGAACTGCACCGCATCCTGATCGCCGACGAACCGCTCTGGACGGACCTCTGATCGATGTTGGACAGACGTAATCTGCTTTTCGGACTAGCCACGACTGTCGCCCTGGCCGCTTGCGGCCGGGGCGGCGGCGCAAATGCGCGGGTGCTGCGCGTCGGCAGCCAGAAGGGCAGTACCAAATCCCTGATGCGGGCTTCCGGTGCGCTGGACGGAGCACCCTATCAGGTCGAATGGTCGGAGTTTCCGGCGGCGCAGAACCTGCTCGAAGCGCTTGGTAGCAGTGCGGTCGACCTTGGTCTCGTCGGCGATGCGCCGTTTCAGTTCGCCTACCAGGCGGGCAGTCCCATCAAGGCGGTGGGCGCCCAGCGTACGCAGGCGCGGTTCGATGGCGCGCTATCCATCCTCGTGCCGGCAAAGTCGCCGGTGCGTGACGGCAGGGGCCTGAAGGGCAGGCGTGTCGCCACGACGCGCGGGAGCGTGGGGCATTATCTCGTTCTCCGTTCGATGATCGCTTCGGGTCTCAAGCCCGAGGATGTGAAGATCGTGTTCCTTTCTCCCAGCGATTCCCGTGCCGCGCTTCAGAGCGGTGCTGTGGATGCCTGGTCGACATGGATGCCCTATGTCGCGGCGGCTCAGGCCGAAGGCGACCGGATCGTCGTGGACGGTCGTGAATTCGTGCAGGGCTATGGCTTCGAGGTCGCCCCGGAAAGCGCCATCGCCAGCAAGCGCGACCAGTTGAGCGATTTTCTCCGCAGAGAGGCGAAGGCGCTCGAATGGGCCAAGGGGCATATCGACGATTATGGCGCGGTCCTGGCCAAGGAAACGGGCCTGCCCCCGGATATCGCGCGCGCGACGGCAGAGAAGAATATCCGCCTCCGCGTTCCGATCGACAATAGAGTTATCTCCGACCAGAAGGTCGTTCTGGATACATTCCGGAAGTTTGGGGAAGTGAAGTCGGCAAGGCCGCTCGATGGCGCATTCGTTTTGAATGCATGAATCAAGAAAAACTTGGTCTGAGATAAGCTAATTCAATTTCAACTAATTTTGTTGAGATGGCACGAAGCTCTCATGTTTCTGAATTCGGGGGCTCCTGTGAAGAAGTTTTTGGTATCCAGTTTTCTTGCCGGCGTTTCTTTCCTCGCCGTCAGCCCGGCGCGAGCGGAAGAGGAAGTGGCAGCGCCTGCTGCCGACACCACAGCGGCGGATGCGGAGGGTTCCGCGATCGTCGTGACCGGCGCGCGCGGGCGCATTCAGCGCTCGGTCGCAGACAGCCCAGTGCCGATCGATGTCATCAGCCCGCAGGAACTGAAGAACACCGGCCGCACTGGCCTCAAGGAAATCCTCGGCAATATCATTCCCTCGTTGAGCATGCCCGCGCTCGGCGGCGGCGGTACATCGGCGAGTGTCAGGCCGATCTCGATCCGGGGTCTTTCCGGCGACTATGTGCTGGTCCTCGTCAACGGCAAGCGCCGCCATACGACCTCGCTCATCAACAATCTCTCGCGCATTTCAGGCGGGTCGACCCCGGTGGACATCGACCTGATTCCCACCAGCGCGGTTGGCCGGATCGAAGTGTTGCGCGACGGCGCGGCGGCGCAGTACGGTTCGGATGCGATTTCCGGCGTCATCAACATCATTCTCGACAATGCGCCGCGCGGCGGCGAATTTTCGGTAACGGGCGGTCAGCTCTATGAGAAGGGCGGGGCGCTGGTGCAAATCGCCGGGTCCTACGGCACGCCGCTGGGCGACGGCGGCTTCGCGCGCTTCTCGATCGAGGCAAAATATCATGACCGCGCGGATTCCTCGGCTCAGCCGGTGCCCTATGTCTACCCGCTGGTAAACGGTCAGCCCGACCCGCGGGAGGCCGATGCCAACCACCTGATCGCCGGCGGCTATGGCCGCTCAAATCGCGACAAGATCGTCAACACCAGCTACAACGCCGAACTGCCCGTTGGCGACGATACCACGCTCTATTCGTTCTCGACCCTGAGCTATCGCGACATCAACGACGCACGCGGCGCCTATTTCGCGTCGGCGACGGGCTACGGTGGATTGGCCAATACGTCCGGCGCCTCGGTGCTGCCGCAGCTCTATCCTGCGGGCTTCCAGGCCTACCGTCGAATCTGGGAGTGGGACTGGCAGGCCGCCCTCGGCCTTCGCAGCGAATTTGCAGGCTGGTCGCTCGATCTCTCCACCAGCTTCGGACGCGACAACGTCAAGCTCGGCGCGGACAACACGCTCAACCCCTCGCTGGGGCCGGATTCCAAGAGCAGCTTCTTCATGGGGCGGCAGAAGCAGGATCTCTGGGTCAACAATCTCGATCTCAGCCGCGATGTAGATTTGGGCCTGGCCAAGCCGGTCAGCCTTTCGTTGGGTGTCGAGCATCGCTGGGAGCGCTTCCAGAACATTGCCGGCGAACCGGATTCCTATCGTGACGGCGGCTATGTGATCCCGGCGGACGGCACGCCGTTCGGCCAGCTTTATGGAGGCCGTTCGCCGTCGCCGGGGCTTGTATCGTTCACAGGCACCTCGCCCGCCGATGCGTCGAGCATCAGCCGCAACAATGTGGCGGCTTATGTCGATCTCTCGACAGACCTGACGCCCGGCTGGTTCCTGGGACTTGCGGGGCGGTTCGAACACTATTCGGACAGCGCTGGAAACACGTTCAGCGCGAAGGCTTCGACCCGTGTCGAACTGGCGAGGGGGCTTGCATTACGCGGAGGCGTCAACACCGGTTTCCGGGCACCGTCACTGGCACAGACGGCATTCTCGACCACGCAGAACACCGTCACCGTGATCGGCGACGAGCGCGTTTCGACGGTCTCGAAGTTCCTGCCCGTCAACAGTGCGGCGGCGGTTGCGCTTGGCGCAAAGCCGCTGAAGCCGGAAAAGTCGCTCAACTTCACGGCGGGTGTGACTTACGAGACGGGCCCGTTCCGCCTGACGATCGATGCCTATCAGATCCGCATCGACGACCGTATCGTCAAGACTGAATTCCTCGGTACGGCTTCCAACGGCGGCGCAGCGATCAAGGATATTCTCGTCGCCAACGGTATCGATGATGTGGACAGCGCCCAGTTCTTCACCAATGCCATCGACACCCGCACGCGCGGTGTCGATGTAGTGGGCGAATATACCCTCGATACCGCCGCGCTCGGCACTGTCCGTCTCAACGCGGCCTACAGCTACAACCGGACCAAGATCCTGCACGTGATCGATAATCCGGAAGAACTCAGCAGCCTCAATGTTACCCTATTCGGGCGCCAGGCCCAGCGCGATCTCGTGGCGGCACTGCCGCGCAGCAAGGTGGTGCTGTCGAGCAACTGGTCGCTCGACAAGCTGCGCGCGTTGGTGCGCGTGACGCGCTATGGTGGATATACGGAGTCAAGCAATGTCGCGACATCCGATCGCACGTTCGGTGCGAAGTGGGTGGCCGATGCCGAGATCGGCTATCAACTCACGCAAGCCCTCGATATTGCGGTGGGGGCGAACAATCTCTTCGATAGCTACCCCGACAAGAATGGTGCCATCGCCGCCGACGGCTCCGGTCTTTACGGCAATTTCGCGCCGTTCGGCCTGAGCGGCGGTTTCTACTATGCCCGTCTGGGCTACAAATTCTGAAGGCATGATGCGGGCGATGGTCGATTGAGGGCCGCCGCCCGTGCCTCACGGAGAGAGCGGTGCGTCGGAAGGGGGCGCTTGCAGGATAGTTGGCCCGGCATCCTGTCGCACGATTTCTCCTTGGCCGGCACGCCTCAAAAATGGCCGTTTTTCGATCAGGTGGCGCAGGTGCCGCTGCGCGGGGCGGTCTAGGTATATCGTCACCCCAGCTGCAGCGAGGATGATTACCGGCACAAGCAGGTAGGATTCGAAACCGGCGCGGTTCATTCCGAAGAGTTTCTCGGCGCCGCCGGAGTAAATTGCGAGTATCGGCACATGGATACCGTAGAGAGCGTAGGAAATACTCCCCAGAAAGCGTGTGCCGGGAATACCGCTTCCATTTGGCGAGCATATCGCGAGCATCAATATCAGCGGCAGGCCCAGTGCTGCGATGCCCAGTGTCCATCCATTTCCCGATATCGGAGCGGCAAGAAAAAGGATCAGCAGGCCTGCGGCGACGGCACCCGCCGCTCTCCCAAGGCGTGGCAGGTGTCTGCGATAGGCATGGATCAGCAAGCCCACGGAGAAACCGAAGCAGACCCGCGCGAGGCCGCCGGGAAATGAGGGAATGTCCCAGCCCATGTCCAGAGTCCCTTGTATTGCCGTCAGCCCTGAAAGGCTGAGCAATCCGGCGAGGGCGAGGACGATGAGGGTGAAGCGGCCGCGGAATACGATGAGGCCTGCCCAGATGAAATTGATGACGAGTTCGAAAAACAAGGACCACAAGGGGCCGTTGATCGGAAAGGCCTCCCATCCCGAAGCATGCCCCGGCCACCATTTCGGCAGAAGGAACATGTTCAGCAGGGTCGCGGAAAGGATGTCAGGGAGACTGTCCGAGCGGGACGGGGCTATAATCCAGCGGGCCAAGGCATAGGCCGCGCCCAAGCAGATCCCCATCGTGACTACCGGCATCATTCTTGCCAGGCGTCGTACCGCGAATTCTCGGAACGACATGCCTTGTAGAAGGCGCTCCCGATAGGCTTCCGCGATGACGAAGCCGCTCAGCATGAAGAAGAAATCGACGGCAAGATAACCGTTCGGCGCGAGGGCGGGAGCCTGGGCGCGGGTGCCGATATGAAAAATTAGAACGATCACGGCGGCAATGCCGCGAAGTTCGTCGAGAAGTCCGTACCGGGCGTGTTTCGTGCCAATGCGCCTCATGCGAAACCCTTCACGTAAGGTGGGCTGCCTAAGTTATGTGCCGAAGCGGTTCGGATGGGTGGGGGCGGTCGATGGCGGAGCGTCATCGATAATGCAGTGGTGATTGCGAAGCCGAACCCCGTAAGCGGATCGAAGTTGGCATCTGCGATCATCAGCGACACAGTCAAACCGGGTATGTAGGAAAAGCGAAATGCGGAGATTATGATTTGCGATTCCGCCGTTCCGAACCGAGGGGCGCGAAAGAACGAGATCAGCGAAAAGGTATAGAAGGAAAGCCCGCCCAGTATCCCGGTGGCGCTGAAGACAGCGACGAGGCTGCTGGAGGATCGCGTGCTTCCCAGCCCTATGCCGATGCCCTGGCTTTCGAACAGGCTGGACAAAGCAACGTAGCGCCACATCCCGCGTTCCTCAAACGAATAGGAAGAGGCTTTCTGCAGGACCATTCGATCGATCATCGAGACTATCGGGTCCAGAAGCTCCGGCTTGAACAGTAGTGTCGTCGTGACGGCGATCAGGATGCCGATGAGCAGCGTCAATTCGCCAAGCAGACCTTGCCTGTAAATCGCCATGTCCCGGCCGTGCACGTTTATGCGCAGCAGCCACTCCAGCATGGCCATCAGAACGAAGATCACGACCCCCACATACGTTGCCGATGACTTTGCCTGCCAGCACAGAAGGAAAAGCAGTGCTATCAGAATGGGGCAGATCGTCTTCCGCAATCTGGCATTGACGATAGCGCGCCGATAGAAATGAACCGCGCACAGAAAGCCTAGGCAATAGTTTCCAAAAGCTGATGCCTCGGGCATCAGTCCGACGACGCGCTTCGAACCGAGAACTTCGACCTCTGTGGCCAGTGCATAGGACGCGGTGCGGAAGGGGGCGAGGACTGGGTCGAGCGGTAGGAACTGACTTGCGTAGTCGAGCAGTCCTGTGGCGATCAGCACGGCGGCGCCGAGGCACATGGCCTGCAAAGCATGTTGTCGCATACGTGCCGATTGGAGAAGTTGCGCAAAGGCGAAAACCGTGAGTACTGAGATCGTGATGTATACCCACTGCGACAGGTTCTGCGTCGATGGATACAATGGTGCGCTTTCGCTCAAAATGCCGCGCACGGGAACGACGGGTATCCTGCCTGCGAACAGGCGCGGCATGAATAGCGTCGTCACGCTCGCAACGATCCAGAAGGCGAAAAGGAACAGCAGGCGATCTGGAAGGAGAGCCAGGGCGAGGAACGATGCTGGACCCTGCCTGTTCAGGAAGGCCTTGCCGATGAGGACCAGCGCGACGATCGGAGTTGCGATGAATGTCAGTCCGCCGGTGACAATTGTAGGGATAGCAGCGCATGCTCCGAAAGGCATCGTTGCGAAGAACAGGTAAAGCGCCATGGGGCGCGGCGCGATCATGGCGGCGAACACGAGTACCCAGAAGATGATGATGGGGATCGTATTCACGACTGAGTACGCGCTGCTATACTAGAATTGATCGAAACGCGACTTGTCAGTCGGGCGCTACTAGGCCCGGACTTAGAGCTGGTTTGGAAACTCGTGAAATGCGAATTTCGCAGCACCGGACTAATTGCCCACCTTACCACTCGAGCGATATTGCCGTTGGCTCGTAGGATGAGTTTGTGGGCCATGGCCGCCTCGAGAATACCTGTGCGGACATTTTTGAGGCATTCTTCCGCTATTTTTCGGCATAAAGGTGAGGAGTGAGAATTAAACATACCGGCAGTCAATCTCTAAAAGGACTGGTCAATTTTTAGATGAAAACTCTCGATATCTCAGAAAAAATTCGTCCAATATGGTGTTGTATTTTTTATCGAGATGCCTATCAAGTTGCCCATATTTCATTGATTGGCATGCGTCGACGAGGGATGCGCTTCTTCCAGGGAATAGCCCTCGGAACCGTCAGCGCTGTTCGCGGCGATTCATTTCAAAATAGATCTTAGAAAAATCGCGAGGATATGCGGATCGTGTCCCCAGGAAGCACCGCGGCTCCGCTGGTCAAGCGGTATGCTTGTTCGGTGCTGTCGTTCGAATGTCGAATATAAACCCGGCCCTGATTTGCGCGGTATGTAAAGCCTCCTGCTTTTGCCACGAGTGCGAAGACAGACATTCCCTCTGTATAGGTGTACTCTCCAGGTTTTTGAATTTCTCCCAGTATATATATTGGCTTGTAGCTCGATATTTCCAAAGTTATTTTGGCATTTCGGACATATTCACGGCTGAAAATCTGAGAAAGTTCGGTGCGGAGTTCTGGAAGGGTTTTTCCCGCCGCGGCGACGCTGCCGGCCATGGGCAAGCTCAGAAAGCCATTGCCGTCAATGATGTATTCTCCTGAAAGATCTTTTTCACGAAATATATCCAATTGGAGCCTGTCACCGATTGCAAGCCGGTATTGCACGAGACTGACCCGTGGTAGTTCCGCTGAGGGAACTGACCTGCAGGCGATAAGCAAGGCGCTCAAGGCAAGAACAATTGCATGTTTCATCGCGAACCTTCCGATCGGCATGAATATTTTTGTCCGGCATGAATGCGCGTGGATTTAATCGTCGAAATCTCGACGATGGAGGGCATTGCGTGGATCATGAGTAATATCCGCGATAGCTTCTGTAGAAACTTGAAATATCGTTTCCGCCAAAGCGACTTTGTTTCTTCATGTCGACTTTGTTCAGAACGATCCCAAGCCGCTTGGTTTCCCGTGCCGGTATTTGCCTGATCGCGGCTTTCGCAATGCGCTCGATCGTTTTGCGCCAGTGCACGGCAAAAATTATATTGTCTGCCTGGGCGATGATTTCCCGCGCTTCCGCAATCGGCAGAACGGGGGGGCAATCGAGAACGATAACGTCAAATTCTTCCTTGAGCTTGGCGATTACTCGGTGGAGGCGGCCTTTTTCAGTCAGGCGTTCTCCTTTGGGAAAGGGGCGGGTTATGGGGAGGATGCGCAACGGCGATCCAGGATCGGGATAGTGGGTGATTTGCCAGTTTTCGGAATGAAGCGCCTCGTAGAGGCCGGGATCTTCATCGCGAAATCCGAACTGCTTGCTCAACTGGGCACGTATCACGTCGCAATCGACGACGATGACGTATTCGTTTGCCAAGGCCAGCGAGCGGGCCCGACAGGATGCGATGGTCGATTTGCCTTCGCCGGGAAGTGCCGATGTCGTTGCGATCACTTTGCCTTGGCGGTTGCCGGATTGACGGATCGAGACGATCACATTGCGTATGGATTCGGAAAATGCTCCGTTCGAGTGCTCGCGCACCGTTTCGAGCGGCGTTGCCGAATAGGGCTCAACGGTGCGATGCGCGGGGATGAAGCCGAGCGCGCGAAAGCCCAGCCGGCTTTCGATGTCGTCGAGCGTCGTGAAGCCTCGATAGGATAATTCCGACGCGACGGCGACGATCGCCCCCATCAGTATTCCGACGGTAAAGCCGATAGCCAAATTCAAGGACAAGTTTGGTGAAATCGGCAATGTTGGGATATTGGCAGGGGAAACCAGCCTTGCGGTGGGCTGCTCCGATCCCGATCCGGCGATGATCGAATTGTAGCGTTCAAGGTAGGATTGATAGAGGCCTTGCGTCGCTTCTGCGCGCTTCTCGAGATCGGCCAGAACGACGAGCGCATTGTTATCGGTGCTCAACTGCGATTGAGCGCCGTTGCGACTGGATAGCAGCGAGGCAAGCCGTTGGGACGACGTGTCTGCGGTGGTTTCCAGCAATTTGATCGAACGGGCGACTTCGGCCGCAATCTGCCTGTCGATATCGGCGATCTGCTGGCGCACGGTTATCAGGTCGTCGTTGCTGTCGAAATAGCGCTCCGAAAAATCCCGTTCCTTGACGATCAGCTGGGCCCGCTGGGTTCGCAGGGCCGTCACGACCGGCGACGTGGCCGCTTCGCCCACATTGTTCGCTCCACCGGACCGAAGTTGTCGCTGCGCGCTAGCAAGGGCTGCGGTATCGCGCGCCGATTCTGCGCGTGCTTGAGCAACTTGCTGATTATAAGTTGAAATTTCCTGTTCGGTCAGACCTGTCGCGGCGGAACTGAGCAGTCCGTTGCGGATGCGATAAGCCTGTACGGCGGCAAAGTCGTCATTGGCCGAGCGTCGCAACTCGTCAACCCGTCCCTTCAGCACCCGAGCGGCTGTAGTGTGGGCCTTTTCCGTCTCGCGCGCGTCATCCGTCGTATAGAAACGGGCGAAGCTATTGGTGACCAGTGCTGCCCTTTCGGCATTCGAATCCGAAAATGAAAGCCGCAATGTGTAGGAATCGCCGATGCGGGTAACGTTGAGATGCCTGAGCAGATACGTCACGGCCCTGTTTCGCAAGGCGTCCGGTTGCAGGTTTTCGAAAGTCTTGCCGGCATTTCGGTCGAAGCCAATCGAAACGAGCAGATTGTCCAGGAATGACCGTGGGTAGGCCACGTCCAGGATGAAGTTGCGATCCTGGAGAAGGTCGATGGAATCCAGAACCTGCTCCGCCATCTTGCGTGAGGTTATCAGTTGTATCTGCGTTTCGACTTCTTCCGAACGAACCGGGGCCGTGGGGGCGTTATCGTCTTCGTGGGGAACGACTTTGGTCGGCTTGGTTATCATGACGACATCGGCGGTTGCCAGGTAAGTCCGCGGCAGAGCAGTCGTCCAGAGAAGCGCGACGATAACGCAGATGGCCAGGGTCAGGAAAAAGGCTTCCCTGCGCCGCCGCAGCATGGCGAAAAGGTATTTGACCGTGATTTGATCCTCCGACAACCGATATTCGGCGGCAGCTTCGGTCATGAGCTGGGGTACACCGTCGGGAGATTCGTAGAGCGCGGGAAGATTCAAGCGAGGCACTCCTTGCAGTCGAACTGGACATTCAACCCCCGCATCAAGGGGTGATGGTGACACCGATGCCGGCGGAAATGGACTTGAAGCCACTGACGAGAGGCGTACCTTCGACGTCCTGATCGACGACGGAAACATAGCCGCCGAGGGATAGCATCGGGTTCAGCCGGTACTGGCCGCCGAGGCGCAGCGTTCGGCGTGCAGTTCGGGTATCGACATCGCGATAGGCCCCTCTTTCGCTCGTCGCGCTGAGACTCAGGCGCAGATTGCGTAAGGGATCGAAATAGGCAGAGGCAATGAGTGTATCGTTCAGGATGCCTGCGACTTCCCGTTCACCGCTGTTCTGGAAGGTCCGGTTGGCCTGGATGCGCAACGTCGTCAGCGGCGTGACGTACCACTGGACATCTGCGAGAAACGTGATCCCCGCAAAATCGCGATAGATCTGCAACGTGTAATCGCGTCGTTGGTAGCCGATGCCGATCTGCGCCGATAGAAGGGGTGTGACACTGCCTTTGAGGCCGACAACGGCCGAGGTACTTCGCGAATTTCGCCGCAAATCGTCAGGCCCGGCGGTTGAATCGCTGTCGGACACGGTGGCGCTGATGAAGCTGGAAACCAAGCCGGTGAAATCGTAGTTCAGCTGCACTTCTGCGCGGATGGTGCGGGTGTCGCGGAAGGACTGATCCACATCCGGCCCGCTTTCTCGGGCGAGCGGATTGTAATGAAGCTGCTGATAGCCGGCTGACGGGACCAGCCTGAACTTGCCGAATGCCCAGTCCAGCGCGAGGCTGCTTTCGATCCGGCGATAGCTCACGGGTTCCGATGCATCGGCGATCGTTCCTGCACTGCTGCGAGGTTCGATCAGGTGCGCATAGTCGGCCTTGGCGGTGAAGGTTGTTTCGGCTGCCGGATTCAGGCGCGCTTCTGCGGCGGTTTCGAACTCTTCGCTGTTCTCGCCCTTGAATTTCGCGAACCGGCGGGCGGTGCCGCTGGCCGAGAGATTCAGCGCATAGGGCGGGGTTTCGACATTCACGCGAAGTGCTGGCGAGATGAGCACCATGATGTCCGAAACGCCTTCTTTCCGGTTGAAGACATTGCCTGAAAATCCACCGGCGATGGAAAGGGCGGGTTGCAGGGCGAACGACCCAATCCGGATGGGCGGTTGCTGATAGTCCGGTTCGAGCCGGGCTCCGGCAACGTCCGAACGGTTCAACTGAGGTGCGATGACGATGGATGTCCCCTCACCAACTTGTGCAAGCACGGTTCCGGGGCAGAGCGTGACGCCCCAGGCCGCGATGGTTTCGAACAGCCTGCGCTTCGACGACGCCTTGAACGCCGGTAAGCGCCCTGGAAACATTACGCGCAGTATCATCCGGTCGGTTCGCTTTGCGGATTGAGGCATTACTTAATCGTCCAATTCGAACCTTGGGATTCGACTTAGGAAAAGTGAGTAAGGCTTACAGGAGGTGTTCGGTGAACCGCGTGCCTTGATTGATCCGAAAGCGCGGTAACTATCCGGATGCCGAGGTTCCGCTTTCGGACGGAGGGGTGTTTCGATCGTCAAGGCGAGGGAAAGGCGCCGATTGTGCGGGCGTTTGCATTCTTGGTCCGGAATGGAGGCAGTCACCGGATCGCAGGCGACGCCTGACCGTGTCGGGCGCCATGAGGCACTTTCTATTGCCAGGCAGTACGGAGATCGCCGGATCTGCAGGGGCATCCTGCTTCCCGGTATAAGTTCATACAGACCTTGGTGTTATTGAATCGCTTTGCGGGGCGACCACCTCTTGTCTCCAGGAATTGGAGCATCATCATGGTATTGCCGCTGGAAGGTGTAAAAGTCGTCGATTTTACCGGAGTTCAGGCAGGTCCCGCCTGTACGCAGATGATGGCGTGGTACGGCGCCAGCGTCCTGAAGGTCGAGCGCCCCGGAAAGGGCGATATTACCCGGTCGCAATTGCGTGACATTCCCGATCTCGATGCCCTCTATTTCACGATGCTCAACAGCAACAAGCGGTCTCTGGAACTGGACACCAAGACCGAGGACGGCAAGCGCATCCTCGAACAGCTGATCCGCGGTGCGGACGTGATGGTCGAGAACTTCGCGCCGGGCGCGCTCGACCGCATGGGCTTCAGCTGGGAGCGTATCCAGGAACTCAATCCTCGCCTCGTGTTCGGTTCCATCAAGGGCTTTAGCGAGGAATCGCCTTACGCGGACCTCAAGGTCTACGAGAACGTCGCGCAGTGTGCTGGCGGCGCTGCTTCGACGACTGGCTTCTGGGACGGCCCGCCGACAGTGAGCGCTGCGGCGCTGGGCGACAGCAATTCCGGCATGCACCTGCTGATCGGCATCCTGACCGCGCTGCTGCACCGGGAAAAGACCGGGAAGGGGCAGAAGGTGGCGGTATCGATGCAGGATGCCGTGCTCAATCTGTGCCGGGTCAAGCTGCGCGACCAGGAGCGGCTGGAGCGGGTCGGCTACCTGGAGGAATATCCGCAGTATCCGAATACGCCTTTCGGCGATGCCGTGCCGCGCGGCGGCAATGCGGGCGGCGGCGGCCAACCGGGATGGATATTGAAGTGCAAGGGCTGGGAGAGCGATCCCAACGCCTATATCTATTTCACCATCCAGGAGCAGAACTGGGCGCGAACCTGCGAAGCGGTCGGCCATCCGGAGTGGCAGGGCGATCCGGCCTATGCCACCGCAAAGGCCCGGCAGGCCCATCTTTTCGACATCTTCCGGGAGGTCGAGGTCTGGCTTGCCGACAAGACCAAGTTCGAGGCCGTGGCGATCCTGTCGAAGTTCGAGGTGCCCTGCGCGCCGGTGCTGTCGATGAAGGAGATCGCCTACGATCCGGCGCTGCGGGCCAGCGGATCGATCGTCGAAGTCGAGGAGGAGAAGCGCGGAAAGTACCTGACCGTGGGCAGCCCGATCAAGTTTTCGTCCTTCGCGCCGGATATCAAGGGCGCGCCGTTGCTGGGCGAGCATTCGGACGAGGTTCTGGCCGAGCTTGGCTATACGCCCGCCGAGATCGCGGCGCTGCACGCTTCGGGCGTGGTCTGAAGTCGTCGCCGTTTCCCGCGTCCTTGCACGAAAGGTTGACCTCCATGGCGACCCCGACCGATTCCGTTTCGCTGACCAACGGTTTTCATCTCATCGTCGATGCCCTCCGGCTCAACGGCATAGACAGCATCTTCGGTGTCGCCGGAATTCCCGTGACCGATCTGGCGCGTATCGCGCAGGGTGCGGGGATTCGTTACATCGGCTTTCGCCATGAGGCTTCGGCGGGCAATGCCGCGGCGATTTCC
The DNA here is from genome assembly GCF_055521635.1 of Novosphingobium sp. BL-S-20. Taxonomy (NCBI): domain Bacteria; kingdom Pseudomonadati; phylum Pseudomonadota; class Alphaproteobacteria; order Sphingomonadales; family Sphingomonadaceae; genus Novosphingobium; species Novosphingobium sp. BL-S-20. Next base: position 912,891 of record NZ_CM145493.1, read on the forward strand.
GGCTATCTCACCCGGAAGCCCGGCATCTGCCTTACCGTATCCGCTCCGGGCTTCCTCAACGGCCTGGTCGCGCTGGCCAATGCGACGGTGAACGGGTTTCCGATGATCCAGATCAGCGGTTCCAGCAACCGCGCGATCGTCGATCTGCAGCAGGGCGATTATGAGGAACTCGACCAGATGAACGCGGCCAAGCCTTATGCCAAGGCCGCCTTCCGGGTGAACCGGCCGGAGGATATCGGCATCGGTCTTGCCCGCGCGATCCGGGCTGCCGTTTCCGGTCGTCCGGGCGGGGTCTACCTGGACCTGACCGCAGAAGTCCTCGCAGCGACGATGGACGCGGCCGAAGGGGCTGCGTCGCTGATCGAGGTGGTGGACGCCGCGCCGCGTCAGTTGCCTGCACCCGAGGCCGTCGAGCGGGCGCTGGATCTTCTGGTCACTGCGAAGAAGCCGCTGATCTTGCTGGGCAAGGGCGCCGCCTATGCGCAGGCCGATGCCGATATCCGCAGCCTGGTAGAACGGACCGGCATTCCCTTCCTGCCGATGTCGATGGCCAAGGGACTGCTGCCGGACGATCACCCGCTGTCGGCCGCCGCTGCTCGGTCGCTGGCGCTGGCAGAGGCCGATGTGGTGGTACTGGTGGGCGCCCGGCTCAACTGGCTGCTGGGCCACGGCCGAAGTCCGCAATGGTCGGCGGCGGCGAGGTTCATCCAGCTCGACATTGCACCCACCGAGGCTGACAGCAACCGGGCTATTGCCGCGCCTGTGATAGGCGACATCGGCTCCTCGGTCGCCGCTCTGCTTGAGGGGCTGGATTCGCGGGAAATCGCGCCCAGTCCCGAATGGATCACTGCGCTGGAGGCAAAGAAGCGGCACAACGGCGAGCACATGGCGGCCCGGCTTGCCGCCAGTCCGCAGCCCATGGAGTTCTACGGTGCGCTTGGTGCGATCAAGGCCGTACTCGATGACGCGCCTGAGCACTATCTCGTCAACGAGGGCGCGAATACGCTCGATATCTGCCGCAACGTCATCGACATGAAGGTCCCGCGCCACCGGCTCGATACCGGAACCTGGGGGGTGATGGGAATCGGGATGGGCTATGCCATCGGTGCGGCGGTTACCACGGGCAAGCCGGTCATAGCCATCGAGGGGGACAGCGCCTTCGGCTTCAGCGGAATGGAGCTGGAGACGATCTGCCGTTACGATCTGCCGGTGACCACCGTGATCTTCAACAACGGCGGCATCTATCGCGGCGACGGCACCAACCTTTCGGGCGGATCGGACCCAGCTCCCACCGTCCTGCTGCGGGCCGGTTACGAGAAGATGATCGAGGCTTTCGGCGGGATCGGCTACCATGTGGACGAGCCCGAGGCGCTGAAGCAGGCGCTGAAAGCGGCGATAGCGTCGGGCAGGCCTGCGCTCATCAACTGCATGATCGATCCTGCCGCGGGGACCGAAAGCGGTCATATCGGAAACCTCAATCCGCGGAGCAGGATTCAGGTGGGGGGATGAACGTCCCGGCGCGAACCGCTCCGCGTCATCGGCTGGGTTTCGCCTTGCTGATGACGTGGATCGCCGGCTATCTCGATGCGGTGGGCTATGTTCAGCTTGGCCATCTCTACGTGTCGTTCATGAGCGGCAATTCCACCCAGCTCGGCATGGCACTGGCGGAAGGCCGCCCCGTGGCGCTGATACTTGCAATCATAGCTTCCTTCGTACTGGGAAGCGCCCTCGGCACCTTGCTGGCCGAGACCAGCACGAAATTTGCGCTCGTGGCGGTATTCGTGGGCGAGATTGCGGTGTTTCTGGTTGCGATCGGTCTCGTTCTGTCCGGGCACGGTCGGATCGGGCTGGCACTTGTCGCGGTCGCCATGGGTATGCAGAATACCCAGCATCAGGCCATTGCGGGAGCCGATGTCGGCAAGGGCTTCATCACCGGGGTGCTCTTCGCGTTCGGGGCCTCGCTCGTGCATTGCCTGCAGGGCAAGGTCCGGCCGCTTCAGGTTCTGTCGAATTTCCTGTCCTGGGGTGCGTTCGTGGCGGGCGTGTTTGCGGGAGCGCTTGCACTCGCGGGAATGGGACTGGCGCTGTCGCTGGCTGTTGTCGTCCTGCTGCTGGGCATGGCGATATGCGCGATCTTTCCGGGCGTGTCCTAGAGCGGTTTCCGTGCCGGAAATGCCCCCTCGTGAGGGGCATTCCCGAACGGGGTCTGAAGTTGTAAAATGCTCTAAAGCTGCATCGTCGCGCCGGCGAGGTAGCGCTTGCCCGGATAGCTGATTTCCGTGAGGCGCATGTCGCCAGCGGTCGCACGTTCCGTTTCGCCGGTAAGGTTCTTGGCTTCCACGAATACCGAGACCCCGGTTCGCGGAATCCGGTAGGAGACGCGGGCGTCCAGATAGCCGGTACCGTCCCGGTACACCGGATTGCCCGAGCGTTCGGCGGCTGTCAGCAGGTACTTGCTCCTGCCGTTATAGGCCAGTCGCGCGTTGATGCCGTATTTGTCGTAATAGGCGATCAGGTTGTAGCTGTGCTTGGAAAGTCCGGGGAAGTCCAGTTCCGAGCCGTCGAGTTCGTTGTAGAGACCGACGTCCTGCGCGGTGCTGTAGGTATAGTTCACGATGGCGCCGAACCCGTCGAGCGGGGAGGGCAGGAAAGTGAAAGCCGTCTGCGCGGAAAGCTCAACGCCGCGGATTTTGGCGCCGCCGCCGTTGATCGGCTGGGTCACGTCGTAGAGGATTCCGTCCTTGAACAGGTCCACCCCGGTACGCAGCGTGCGGCCGAGGATGAAGCTCTTCACGTCCTTGTAGAAGAACGAGGCGTTGAACAGCGTGTCGCGGTTGGCGTACCAGGCCAGGTTCACGTCGAACTGGTTGGCGCGGTAGGGCTTGAGGTCGGGATTGCCCGCCGCGCAAGTGTCGAGCGTTCCTTCCTCGGCATCCAGGGTGAGGTCGTAGATGCAGTTGGCATTGGGAACGAGGTCGGTCGGCTTCGGACGGGCCATGACTTTCGCATAGCCGAGGCGCAGGGTCACGTTGCGGCCGAAATCCACCGCCAGGTTGGCGCTGGGCAGGATGTCGTCGTAACGGTTGTTCAGCGTTACCGACTGGGTGCCGACGATCACGATGCTATTGGTGCCGCTGACCGGATCGGTCACCCGCTCGCGCCGGACGTTGGAGCCGGTCACATGGGTGCGGGTGGCGACATAGCGCACGCCGACATTGCCGGAAAGCGAGAGGCCCAGCAGTTCGCCTTCCAGATTGGCCTTGAGGTACGTCGCGGCGATCGTCTCGGACAAGTCGTGATCGGGGATCTGCGCCAGACCGTTGCAGGTCCGGATGCAGTCGCGATTGAAACCGGACAGATCGAAATAGTCGGCCACGGCATCGAAATTCGGCGCGAGCCAGGATTGCGGCAGGCCGGTTGTGTCGATGCCGCCGCCGTTGAAGAAGGTGCCCGGGGTCTGTTCCGAGGAATCGGCGATGAACTGCGCGAGCTTTTCCGGAGTCCAGACCAGCGCGGTCGCACCGTTCGACCGGATCGCGACGTCATAATCGACATTGGCGGTCGGCACGGTGGTTCCGTCAGGCTCGACGCGCCCGCCGCCGCGATAGCGTAGCGATCCCGACTTGCGGTATTGGACACCCGCCTCAAGACTGCGCAGCACAGGGCTGTCCAGATCGTAATCGGCGTCCAGCTTGAACTGGGTTTCCTTCGTGGTCACTTCGTCGGGGCGATACTCCAGCGACGGGCCGACGGGGCGGATGCCGCTCGTGTAAGTAGAGACGTCGGCGGGATCGTAACCCTCCGGGAACGTGAAGCGGGGAATGCCGGTATCGGGATCGAGCACGATGCTGATCGAGGGAATCGAGGCGCTGAGGCTGATCGTCTTGCTGTCGCTCTTCACCGTGGCTTTCGAGGAGACGGCCAAGCCGGTCAGGTGCAGCCGGTCGACCTCCCAGTCGAAACCGCCCGAGAGATAGCGCGAGCGCTGGTTGTAGATGAAGTCGCGCTTGGTGGAGCTGAAGATCGATCCCGCGCCAGTGGTGTCGGTGGGGGCGGTAGGGGCCGTGATCAGCTCGACCGCGTTGTTGTTCTCGTCCGTGACCACCGTGCCGGTGGCGAAGCGCGTGGCCGCGGCCAGGTTGATCGCATAGTTGTAATCGATCATCCGGTTGCGGCGGCGGTTGTATTGTCCTTCGACCCAGGCGTTGAGATTGTCGGTGAACTGGTATTGCAGGGTTCCCATGGCCGAGATGCGCTTGTCGTCGCGCGTCCAGATGCCGTAGCGGGGAATGCGCGGCGTGTTGTCGTAGAACTGCCGCTGGCAAGCCGCGCGCAAGTCCGGACCCTGCGGGACGCGGCGGCAACCGGCCAGCGAAGTGATGTCGCTGAAGTTCGGATTGGGTACGACCACCCGGTCGTCGCCGTTGAAATCAGCCAGGCGTACCCACTCGGTATTGCGGATGAAGTCGCCGCGCGTGAGGTTGTGGTCGTAGGTGACGTTGAACAGCACGCCCAGGCGGCCGTTCAGGAACTTGCGGCCCGCCGTCAGGTTGGCGCGGGGCCTTACCGTCTTGTCGGCGCCGTCCAGCACCTGGCCCGAGAGCATGGCCGAAAGCAGCGGCTTCTGGAGTTCCAGCGGCTTGCGGGTCTTGATCGATACCGTCCCGCCGATGCCGCCTTCGGTCATGTCGGCGGTATAGCCCTTGAAGACGTCGATCGATTTCACCAGTTCCGAGGCGAGTTCGCGGAAGTCTGCCCCGCGCTCGCCGCTCCCGCTGTTGCCGAGCAGGGAGACGCCGTTGATCTCCACGCGGTTGAGGTCCGGCTCGACGCCGCGGATGGAGACGGCGACGCCTTCGCCGAATTCCCGCTGCAACTGGACGCCGGTGATACGCTGAAGCGCCTCGCCGATGTTCTTGTCCGGGAATTGGGAGACGTCTTCCGCCACGATCGAATCCGCCACGGTATCCGCACTGCGCTTGCGGGCGATCGCCGATTCAAGGCTGGCGCGGGTGCCGACCACGACGATCTGCGGGTCCTCGGGTGGCGGCGCTTCCTCGGCCCCGGCGGCAAAGGCCCAATTCCCCGCCAGGATCGTGGTGGCTGCCGCATGCCATGCTAGTCGTTTCGATCGCCGGTTCTTCGTCATCTATCGCACCCCTGTTCTCAACTGAATCAGTGGAGAATGGATAGCGGATGCCTCTATTAGTCCGACAAATTATTGTTTTTCCGGGGCCAACTTCTTCTATATATTTGGAATGTAAAACCATATTGCGGGATTTTTGAGGGGTATGGCCTGTATTTCCAACCCATCCGGAAATTCCTGAAACCGATCCGTTGGAAGCCGATTTCCGCCGGGACTTGCCGCTTTCGGGCTGCGGCGTTCGATCTCGAAATCTATGCAAATGACTGAGTGAATTGGACAATATTCTATAAGAAAACCTCATAGCAATGATGGGCGAAAGAGTGGGCTGTCGTAAGATTTTATTGCTGTGCGCTCTTGCAGATGCGGATACCCGTGAGTATCTGAATAGAAGGGAAGGCCCAGCCCGCTCGCAGGAGAGCCCATTGAAGCATCAGATCAACCGCATTCGCCACGAACTGCACCGCCGCACGCTGGCGGTCAGCCGGACCGAGCATGTCACGCCGAACATGCTGCGTCTTACCCTGGCGGGCGAGGAACTCGCCGGTTTCACCAGCCTCGCGCCCGACGATCACATCAAGGTCTTCGTACCGGAAGGGGAGGCGGGCGGCATGGCGATGCGCGACTATACGCCGCGTCGCTACGATGCCGAGCGGAACGAACTGACCATCGATTTCGCTATTCACGAGGCCGGGCCGGTTACGGCTTGGGCCGTCGGTGCGAAAGTCGGTGACGAGGCGCGGATAGGCGGGCCGCGCGGCTCGCTGGTGGTGCCGCAGGACTTCGACTGGTGGCTGCTGGTCGGCGACGAGACCGCGCTCCCCGCGATCGGCCGCCGGATCGAGGAATTCGCGCCGGGCACTCCGGTCACGAGCATCGTGGCCGTGACCGGGGCAGCGGAGGAACAGTCTTTCGAGACCGAGGCGCGGCATGAGGCGATCTGGGTCCATCGTCCCGCCGGACAGGCAGCGGATGCCGCGCCGCTGCTGGAGGCTTTGCGTACTTTCGTGCCGCCGCCGGGCGACGGTTTCATCTTCATTGCCGCCGAGGGCGGCGTGACGCGGACCTTGCGGACTTACGTGCTGGAAGACCTTGGCCATGTGCCGCAATGGCTCAAGGCCAGCGGCTATTGGGTCAAGGGTGCGGCGGATACGACCGAGAAGTTCGAAAGCTGACCCGAAACCCGTTTCCAGCGGGCGGAAACGGGAATACGAAATTCCAATGAGTATCCGACATGGCGCCTTGCGGGCGCCCTGTCGGCAAGACCAGGAAAAGGCCGCCCGGAAGAGGCGGGCCGACAGGAGAAGTGGGCATATGACGCGCTTGACGCGAAGCGAAACCCAGGCGCTGACGCGCCTGCGGCTGTTGGAATCCGCGCGCGAACTGTTTCGCCGCGACGGCTATGCCGTGACCTCGCTGGATCGCATCGCCGAGGCGGCGGGCTATAGCAAGGGGGCGGTCTATTCGAACTTCGACGGCAAGGAGGCGATCTTCCTCGCCGTGCTGGAATCGGAGAACGAAGAGAACCTTCAGGGCCTGTTGGGGCGTCTGGAGAAGGTATCGGAATCCGCAGATATCGTGGATATCCTAGCAGAATGGGCGGATGAGCGGTCGCAGTTCGGCGGCTGGTCGCTGACGATCCTGGAACATGCCCGCGTGGCGCAGGGGAAGGACTCGCTGCGCCGCCAGGAAGCGATCGTCCGGTCGCAATGGCAGAGGCTTGGGATATACCTTCTGGGCCGCTTCCCGCACTGCACTGCCGAGGCCGAGACGCTGGGGGCGCTGTTGTTCGAGATCGCCTTCGCTCCGGCCCTGACGTTCGTGGCAGAGCCGCGTGCCGGAGACCTCGTGCGGCTTGCGCTTCCGCCCTTGCTGGAGCGCTGAGCAGCCTTCCTCCACCATGAAAATTTCGGTGCCGGGTTGTATTTGAAAAACCGATCGGTATCCTGATCTCCATCGCTGCCCAAAGGGTTGGGCGCGATGGAGATACCGCCATGATCGCTGCCCAGGCGCCGCTTCGCGCCCTGATGATTCACGCCTTCAGGGCGGCCGGACGCAGGCCGCGGTGGGTTTCGCGCTTGAGTTTTGCAGTTCCTTCCCCGTCGTCCCCGCCCTTCGGCTGGCCGGCAGGCCGGCCGCTCAGGATGAACTGCCCAAAGGGCAGGCGGGGACCCCGCTTCTTGCCCGCGGCCTCGCCAAAGGAAGCGGGGCCCCGCCTTCGCGGGGGCGACGGGGTTTAGGTTGCGCAGTTCGACGCACACCCATTCCCCGGTCGTGACTATCGCTCCGCCCTGAAGCGGCCATCGCTCACCGACAACCAAATGCGCCTGGAGGCCGTTACACCGGTGATGGTCCTCGGGCAGGCGCGCGCCCGCCGTCCATCCGCTTTCTACAAGGAACCAACATGTCCGCCCCGACTTCGTCCGGCCCGCTCGACCAGCCCGTTACCCTCCACGTCTGGAAGGAGAAGTATCGCCACGCCGACGAGCAGAGCCCTTCGGACACGTTCCGCCGCGTCGTCGCGGGGGTCTATGCCAAGGACGATCCGGCCCATGCCGCACAGGCGCTGGCGGCGCTGGAGGCGCGTGACTGGGTGCCCGGCGGGCGCATCTTCGCAGGCGCGGGCACCGGCAAGCGCGTCACCTGGATAAACTGCTTCGTCAGTCCGACGATCCAGGATTCCATGGATACCGAACCGGACCTGCCGGGCGTCGGCATCATGGATGCGCTGAAAGTCGCTGCCTTCACCCAGCAGCAGGGCGGCGGCATCGGCATGGATTTCGGCACGATCCGCCCGGACGGCGCCCTGGTGGCGCGCACCGCTTCGGTCTCTTCGGGCGTGATCCCCTTCATGGTCATGTGGGACGGCATGTGCGTGACGATCCGCAGCAGCGGCTCGCGGCGCGGGGCGATGATGGCGATGCTGCCGGTCTGGCACCCGGACGTGATCGCCTTCATCGAGGCGAAGACGCGCAAGGACGTGCTCAAGAACTTCAACGTCTCGGTGGCGATCACCGACGATTTCATGGCCGCGCTGGAGGCCGACGGCGACTGGGACCTGGGCTTCCCGATCCCGCGCGCCGACGGCAGCCATGTCGCCGTAACCGAGCGCGACGGCAAGCCCTGGTACGTCTATCGCCGCATGCGCGCGGCGGAACTGTTCGATCTCATCACCCGCACGACTTACGAATATGCGGAACCCGGCGTCGTCTTCGTGGACCGGGTGAACCGGCTCAACAACCTTTCCTATTGTGAGACGATTTCCGCGACCAACCCCTGCGGCGAGCAGCCCCTGCCGCCCAACGGCGATTGCGATCTCGGTCACGTCAATCTCGCCAACATGGTGCTCGATCCTTTTACCAGCGAGGCGCGGGTCGACTGGGATCGATTGGCCGCGACGGTGCGGATCGGTGTGCGCTTCCTCGACAACGTGCTGGAAACTTCACCTTTCCCCACCGAGGACCAGCGGCTGGAAGCCCAGGCCAAGCGCCGCGTCGGGCTGGGCTTCACCGGGCTGGGCAACCTGCTCCAGCAGCTCGGCCTGCGCTACGGCGCCGAGAGCGTGCCGATGGTCGAGGAAATCTGCGCGGCCATGGCGGCGGAGGCCTATCGGGGCTCGATCGATCTCGCGAAAGAGCGCGGACCGTTCCCGGCCTATGACAAGGACAAGTTCGCCCGCGCGCCGATGCTGGACAAGTTACCTGCCGACATCCGCAAGGACGTGGCGAAGCACGGCATCCGCAACGGCGTGTTGCTCACCATCGCGCCGACCGGCACCACCAGCATCTTCTACGGGAATGTCAGTTCGGGCATCGAGCCGAGCTTTTCCTGGCGCTACAACCGCGCCGTCGTCGTCGAGCAGACCGCGACCGAGCAGCGCACCGAGAGCTTCATGGTCGAGGACTATGGCTGGTATCTCTACAGCCGCCTGCCCGGTTTCGATGCCGCCGCGCCGCTGCCGCCCTACATGGTGACGGCGCTGGAGCTATCGGTGGAGGACCATATCGCCGTGGCCGCCGCCGCGCAGAAATGGGTGGATGCGGCGATCTCGAAGACCATCAATTGCCCGGCGGACATGTCTTACGAAGCATTCCGGGCTGTCTACCTCTCGGCCTGGGAAAAGGGCATGAAGGGCTGCACCACCTATCGTCCCAGTGGCGTGCGCGGTTCGGTGCTGTCGGAGCCGGTCGCGGAAAAGCCGAAGCAGGCGGAGGCGCCGTCCTTCCCGGCCGAGGCTCCGGTGCCGAAGCGGCCGGAGACGCTGCAGGGCCGCACGATCAAGATCAAATGGCCGGTGGACGGGGAGAACTACTACCTCACCATCAACGACTATCTCGCGCCGGACGGCCGCCGTATTCCCTTCGAGATATTCATCAATACCAGCTCGGCTGAGAACTTCGAGACGATGGCGGCCTTGACGCGCACGCTCTCGGCGGTCTGCCGCAGGGGCGATGCGGTGTTCATCTTCGAGGAGCTGGAGCGGGTCCATTCGGCCAAGGGCGGGGCTTTCGTGGCGCTGGAGAACGATACCAAAGGCCGCTACGCGCCGAGCCTGATCGCGCTGATCGGGCGCATCCTGCGCGAGCATGCGCAAGGCCCGGTCGCTGCGCCCGCTGCCGCTGCAGCGGGAGAGACCTGTCCGAACTGCGGAGAGGACGCGGCGATCATGATGGAAGGTTGCCTCACCTGCCAACAATGCGGCTTCAGCAAATGCGGGTGAGGTTCAGTCCTTCGCTGCCATCGAGCGATTGAGCCGTCCCCGCACCAGCAGGGCCACGGCCGTTGCGACGGCCACGAGCGCGGCAATCGCCAGCGCGACGTGGCCGAAGCGGCGCAAATGACCGAAGGCCATTTCGACGCCTTCGCCGAAGCTGTAGCCGATCCCGGCGATCACGACGCCCCAGAATATCGCGGCAAGGGCATTGAGCAGCACGAAGCGGTGGGTCGGAACGGCGGACGTGCCGATGGCGATCGGGCTGATCGTCCTCAGGCCGTAGAGGAAGCGAAAGGCGAGGATGAAGCCGGTTGGGTGACGTTCCAGCATCGTCAGGACGCGTGCGAAAGCGGGTCTTTCGGTGACTTTGCGCACCAGTCTGTGCGAGCGGAAACGGCGACCGAGCAGAAAGAAGAACTGGTCCGCCACAAACGATCCGATCGCGGCGGCGATCATGACGCCGTAGAGCGGCAGCAGGCCCTGATGCGCGATCAGGCCGCCGGTCATGACGACGGTTTCGCCTTCCAGTCCAGCCCCGAGAGCAACGGCGGGAAGGCCGAACTGGGCGATCAGAGCTTCTATCGACATCAGTCAGGAACGGGGCGACTGCCGCGCGGTTCCGCTACCGTTCGCGGGATTCCGCAAATTCAGAGCTTGTCGTCGACCAGGCGCAGACGTGCCCCGCCGCCCACGGCGATCGACGAGCCATCCGGATATTCGATGGTCCCATCGGGCCGCAGCAGTGCGTACTCGGCGGAATCGAGGCTGCCGTTGATGGTGACCGGAGTGATCGTGGAAAGGGGAATGGCGTCTCCCTTCACCTTGAAGGTATCGATGCGCCAGGCGAGCACCTGATCCATTTCAGCGGGAACGGCCTGTTCCTGGCCGAACCGGGGCCGGGTGGAGATATAGAAACCTTCGCTTGCCGGCACGCAGGCCGTCGAAATAAGTTCGTGATCCGCCACGCCGTTTTATCCCAGATTGCCCCCGCGTGCGGTTCCGGCGAATAAGACGGAACCGACAACGCAAGCGCTATACTAACCGGGCTTACGGTATCCTTACAGCGCTTTGTGCACAGTTTTCTATCTCAGAGGAGATTCGCAGCGACGGCGGGCGATGCAATGCTTTGCGCTTCTTCCGTGGCTGACGCGCGGGCGGCGCCGTATTGCGTTTCCCAGGCCAGCAGGTCGGCCTGGTACTGCTCGTAGCTGTCGAAGAAGGCGCGGAAAGGCGCTTCGGCGCGGGCGAGGCCGGTCGACGTGGCGAAGCTTTCGAGCTGCGCGGCAGGCACGGTCTGGAGCGCGGTGGTCAGCTCCAGTGCGGCCTGGCATAGCGACGGCACCACCGGGGGCAGGGCGAAGAAGTTGTAGACCTGGGTCTGGTAGGCCTCGCGCTCGCGGATCGCCTTGGCGCCGAAACGGACCTTGTATTCCTTGTCGAGGTTCTTGTTCGTGGTCGCCAGCGACTTGGCGTACTTCTTCTGGAACTCGGTATAGCCCGCCAGGATCGGCGCACCTTCGGCGCCGGTGCAGTTGAGCGCCGCGACATTGTAGGCCGAGCGCAGGTTCCACAGCGCCTGGGCGGCGGAAATCTCGCTGTTCACGGTGCGGCGGGTGCCGTCGGCCGCCTTGGCGGGGACGGCCATGTTCGGGGATGCGCCCAGCGGTGGCATCGGGCGCGGCGGGATCACCGCGACGACGGGCGGTGGCGGCGGGGTCTCGGCTACCTTCGGCGTGCCGCTGCACCCGGCCAGCAGTGCCGCCGTGCCGCCCATGAAAATTCGTCCGCCCGGGAAAATTCGTCCTATCGTCTTCACGCGCATTCCATCACCCCATCGCTTGCTGTCGTCATGCTGAAACTTCATGCTCTCGACCGCTTCCGGCGCCCCAGCAGGCGCGAACCGAGCAGGGTCACGCCCATCGCCACTGCCGCGAGCACGAGGCCGCCGAGCACCAGTTTGCTCTCGTCCAGCGCCAGCGCCGCGCCGAGCGGACCGGCAGCGAGGTAGCCGGGCGCGAACATCAGCGGCACCCAGAGGCAGGCCGAGGCGATGTTGGCGATCTGGAACGGCCGTCTGGGCATGGCGAGTACGCCTGCCACCAGCGGCACCGTCGCGCGGATCGGGCCGAGGAAGCGGCCCATGAAGATCGCCGCGAAGCCGTATTTGCGGAAGAACAGGCGGGTCCGCGCCACTGCCGGGCGGTGCCGGTTCAGCGGCCAGCGGCGATAGACGCGCGGGCCGATGCGGTTGCCGAAAGCATAGGAAACCCAGTCGCCAAGGATCGACCCGGCGACGGCCCAGAAGAAGATCGGCCAGGCATCCAGCGTGTCGGCGCCGATCAGCCCGCCGATCGCCAGCATGACCGCCGTTGCGGGCACAAAGAGACCGACGATCGCCAGCGATTCCCCGAAGCAGAGCAGGCCGACGACCGGCCCAGCCCAGATCCCGTGGGTCTGGACGAAGGCGCTGGCATGGGCGATCACCTCTTCCATCGAACCGTCAGGCCGCCCGCGAGATCAGGCCGAGGTCCTGCGCCGAGGGCGGCGCAAGGCTGCGTCCGAGCAGGTCCATGTAGCATTCGAGGACCTGGTGCGAGGCGCCGTCCCAGTCGTAGGCCTTGCTGGCCTCGCGGGCGAAGGCACCCATCTGGGCGCGGCGGCGGCCGTCCTGCACCAGCAGGCGCAGCGCCTTCATCGCGCCGTCCTCGTCGCCGTGGGCGAAGAGCAGGCCGGAGCCGCCCTTCAGCAGATTGCGCCCGCTCGGCACATCGACGCAGACGGTCGGCAGGCCCGAGGCCATGGCCTCCAGCGTGACGTTGCCGAAAGCCTCGGTCGTGCTGGGGTTGAGGAACAGGTCGGCGCTGGCCACGGCGCGGCCGAGATCGGCGCCCATCAGGTGTCCGGCGAAGCGCGCCTCCGGCAGCTTCTGTTCCAGCCATTGGCGTTCGGGGCCGTCTCCGACCACGAGCGGGCGGACCGGGAGCCCTTCCGCGATCAGGCGGCGGCAGAGCGCGGCGAAGGCTGCAAGGCCCTTTTCGCGCACGAGGCGGCCGAAATGGAGCACGGCCACTTCGCCGTCGGCCACGCCCATCGCCCGGCGCCAGGCCTCGTCGCGGGCGAGCGGGGTGAACTGGCTGCGATCGACGCCGCGACCCCAAAGGTGGGTCTTCTCACCCAGGCCTTCCAGCGCGAACTCCTCGGCGATGGCCGGGGTGGGCACGAGGATGCGGTCGGAATTGCGGTAGAAGCGTCCGAGGTGGCGCTCCATCGCCGGGCGCACGAGGCTGGCGCCGTAGAAGGCGGCATATTTCTCGAAGCGGGTGTGCAGGCTGGCGACGACGGGGATGCCCGACTGCCGGGCGAAGCGCTGGGCGGCGGTGCCGGTCCAGTCCGGCGCCGAGACGTGGACGATTTCCGGGGCGAACTCGGCCAGATGGGCGCGGATGCGACGCGGCAGGCCGAGGCCGAGGCGGTAGTCGCCGCGTCCGGGGATCGCCACCGATGGCACCGAAATCAGCGTGCCTTCCGGCGCGAAGGCGGGGGTCGGCGAAGTCGGCGAATAGACGCGCACGGTGCAGCCGCGCCGTTCCAGATAGCCGACCAGACGGTTCAGTGCCTGATTGGCACCATCGCGCACGTAATTGTAATTTCCGGAGAAAAGCGCAACTCGCGGGCGCCGGGAGGTGGGGGAGGGGCGAGATGCGACAGTGTGGCGCGTGCCGGGCGCGAGTTCGACTTGCGGCTTCATATCCTGATTTCGATGTTGCGGCCGGCAGATACAAAACCTGCCGATGCTCGAAATCCCCGCTATTCCGGCCCGGCTTACGACAACCTTACAAGCCTGTAAGGTTGCGTTGCGTTCAGGATCCGGGAGCCGTTTCGCCGCCCAGCGCCTGATAGACCTGCACCTGGGTGACGAGCTGGTTGTAGCGGTTTTGGATCAGGCCGGTGCGGGCGGTGCGCAGGCGTTCCTGCGCGTCGAGCCAGCTGCGCAGGGTGATCGCTCCGGCGCGATACTGGCGTTCGTAGAGCTGCTCGGCATCGCGCGCGGCGGTGTAGTTGGCTTCCACGAAGCCCGCCTGCCGCAAGTACTGTTCGCGGGCCGAGAGCGAGACCTGGGTGTCGCGCAGGGCGTCGTAGAAGGTCTGGCGGAACGACTGCACCGCGATCTCGTAATCGGCGCGAGCGATACCGGTGCCGAGGCGGACTTTCTCCGGGTTCAGTTCCGCCAGTGAAAGTACCGCGCCGAGGCTGGCGCTGGGATCGCTGAAGAACTTGAGCAGAGAGGAACTCGCGGTGCCCAGCGTGCCGGTGAGGCTGAAGCTGGGGTAGTAGCTGGCCACCGTCGCATCACTGGTCGCTAAAGTCTTGCGCAGGCGCAGTTCGGCGGCGGCGAGGTCCGGGCGGCGGGCGAGCAGCGAGACCGGGGCCTCGGCGGCGATGGCGGGCAGGGGCTGCCGGGGGAGGGTCTTGAGTTCGGCGCCTTCGTAGGACTGACGGCCGAGCAGTGCGGCGATGGTCTTCAGCGCCGAGACGCGGGCCTGCACCAGCTGGGTCTGCGAGGCCTCCTGTGCGGCGAGGGACTGTTCCGCATCACGCAGTTCGACGCGCGAGACCGCTCCGGCATCGTACTGGCGCTGCACCAGTGCCAGCGCGCGGCGGACATAGGCCAGGCTTTCCTCGCCGATGGCGATCTGCTCATTGGCATAGCCGAGCTGCCACCAGGCCTGGGCCGTCGTGCCGATCAGCGAGAGGCGGGTTTCGGCAAGGTCCTGCGCGCTTGCCTCGGCTTCCCACTTCGCGGCGTCGGCGGTGGCGCCGAGGCGGCCGAACAGGTCGAGTTCCCACGAGACGCCGACCGATGCGGCGCTGGACTTCGCCCAGTCCGCGCCGCCGTTCAGGGCTTTCGAACCGTTGGACGAGAGGCTGGCGTTGCCGCTCGGGAACAGGCCCTGCCGGGCCTGCTCGGCGGAGAGATGCGCCTGCTTCAGCCGCAAGCCCGCAGCGGCGAGATCGGCATTGGCGGCCAGGACCTGATCGACCAGCGCCGTGAGGGCGGGGTCGCCGAACTCGTTCCACCACGGCGCGCCTGCGGTTCGCGCCGGGCCTTGCGAGGTCTGGTCCCAGCCTGCCGCCACCGGCAGTTCCGGCGCGGCATAGTGGGTGCGCGTCACGCCCGCGCAGCCGCCGGTCCACAGCGCGAGAAGCGAGATCGCGACAAGCCGGGCGGGGCGGAAGGGTCTGGTCTGCTCGGGCACGGGATCAGTCTCTCGAAAGGGCGTCGACCGGGTCGAGCCGGGCCGCGCGGCGGGCGGGCAGGAAGCCGAAGACCACGCCGATCAGGGTGGAACAGGCGAAAGCGGCCACGATCGACGTCACCGAATAGGCCATGCGGAAGTCGATCGGCGTGAACGCAACCGCTACGCCCACCGCCAGCGACAGGCCGACACCGATCACCCCGCCGATCAGGCAGACCAGCACCGCCTCGATCAGGAACTGCTGGAGAATGTCCGACTGGCGCGCGCCCACCGCCATGCGCACGCCGATCTCGGCGGTGCGCTCGGTAACGGAGACGAGCATGATGTTCATCACCCCGATCCCGCCGACGATCAGCGCGATCACGGCGATGGCGGCGATCAGCAGGGTCATCGTGTTGGTGGCGTTGGTGATGGTCTCGCGGATATCGTCGGAATTGCTGATGAAGAAGTCGGTGGTGCCGTGGCGCTTGGCGAGAAGTTGCGTCACCGCCGCTTCCGCCGCCGAAGTCGAGGTGTCGTCGTTGACGCGCACGGTCACGCTCGACAGATAGGTCTGGCCGAGCATGCGGCTCATGACCGTGGTGTAGGGGACATAGGCGGTCAGGCTGTCGCTGCCGCCGAAGCCCTGCTGCTGGGTGCCGACGACGCCGACCACACGGGCGGGCACTTTGCCGAGCAGCACGACTTTGCCGAGCGGGTCCTCGCCGTTCGGGAACAGCGTGTCGCGCGAGTTTTCGTCGATCACCACGTCCTGTGCCAGTTCGCGCACGCTCTGCGCATCGAAGAGGCCGCCGGAGATGAGTTCCAGCCCGCGCACCCGGAAGTAGTCGGCGCCGACGCCGCTGACCTGGGCGGTCGCCGCGACATTGCGGTAGCGGGCGGTCACGCTGGTCGAGACGCTGGGCGTCACGCTGTCCACATACGGCAGCTGCGCCAAGGCATCGGCATCGGCGTCCTTAAGCGTTTCGATCCTGGCCGAGCGCATGTCGCCGAAGCTCTTGCCGGGATAGATCGTCAGGGTATTGGTGCCGAGACTGCTGATGTCGGAGAGGATTTTCTCCTGCGCGCCGCCGCCCAGCGCCACCACCGAGACCACCGAGGCAATGCCGATGATGATGCCGAGCATCGTCAGGAACGTGCGCAGCTTGTGCGCCGACATGGCGAGCACGGCCATGCGGAAGGCTTCGCGGAAGCGGTCGAGGACCTGCTGGAAGCCGCTGGCGACAGGGGGGACCTTCTGCACCGCCGGGCGCACCGCATTCTCGCGGGTGCGGCGGTCGTCGATGATCTCGCCGTCGCGAATTTCGATGATGCGGTTGGCGTGCTCGGCCACTTTCATGTCGTGGGTGACGATGATGACGGTGTGGCCCTCGGCGTGGAGTTCGCCGAGAATGCGCATGACTTCGACGCCGCTGGCGGAATCGAGCGCGCCGGTCGGTTCGTCGGCGAAGATCACTTCGCCGCCGTTCATAAGCGCGCGCGCGATCGAGACGCGCTGCTGCTGGCCGCCGGAAAGCTGGCCCGGCCGGTGCCCGGTCCGCTCGCCGAGGCCGAGCCGGGCGAGAATTTCCCGTGCCCGTCCCGCCCGTTCGCCGCGTGCGCGGCCTGCGTAGACGGCAGGCACTTCGACATTGCCGAGCGCGGAAAGGTCGGTCAGCAGGTGGTAGCGCTGGAAGATGAAGCCGAAGTGCTCGCGGCGCAGCGCGGCGAGTTCGTCCGGCTCCAGATCGCCGGTATCGCGGCCGTTTATGCGGTAGGCGCCGGACGTCGGCCGGTCGAGGCAGCCGAGGATGTTCATCAGCGTCGACTTGCCCGAGCCGGACTGGCCGACGATGGCGACCATCTCGCCCGCCTCGATCGACAGGTCGATGTCCTTGAGTGCGGCGAAGACGCCGTCGCCCGAGGGGTACTCGCGCCGGACGTGCGAGAGCGAAATGAGCGGGGTGCGGGTCATCGAGCGGCTCAGACCGGAGGTGGCCCCATCGGCCCCTGACTGCTCTTGGCCTCGGCTTTCGCTTCGCCGACGACCACGGATTCACCTTCCTTCAGGCCCGAAAGCACTTCGGCGCTGATATTGTTGTCGATGCCGATGCGCACCTTGCGGGTGGCGATCCTGCCGTCCTCGCCTTTCACGCGAACGCTGTAGGTGCCGTCCTTGCCCTTGGCGCCGAGCGCGGTCGAGGGGATCATCAGGGCATTGGCGCGGCGGGCTAGCACGATGCTGACCTTGGCAGTCATCAGCGCGCGCAGGCGGCCATCCTCGTTGGGCACTTCAAATAGCGCATTGTAATAGATCGCCGAATCCGAAGTGCTGCTGGACGAGCTGGTCGATGTGGAATCGACTTCGTTGACGATCGATTCCGGCGCCGGCTCGATCAGCCGCAGCTTCGCTTCGTAGCGCTTGTCGGGATCGCCGAGGATGGTGAAGTAGACCGGCAGGTCCGGCTTCACATTGATGACGTCGGCTTCCGATACTTCGGCCTTCACGGTCATCACGTCGAGCTTGGCGAGGATGACGATGGTCGGTGCGGACTGTACCGAGTTGACCGTCTGGCCCTGCTTGGTGACGATCGCCACGACCACACCGTCCATCGGCGCGGTGATCTTGGTGAAGCCCAGTTGCACTTCGGCGGTGTTGACGCTCACTTCGGCGGCGCGGATCTGTGCGAGCAGCGCCTCGTAGCTCGCCTGCGCGGACTGGAGTTCCTGCCGCGCCGTCTCGAAGTCCTGCTGCGAGGTCGCCTCGCCCGCGCCGAGCGCCAGTTGCCGCTGGTAGGCGAGATTCTGGCGGGCCAGCGTGGCTTTTGCGCCCGCCGCCTGCGCCTTCATGTTGGCTAGGTCGGCGCGGGAGGTGTCGAGGCTGTTGGTCGCGGTGCGGGGATCGATCTTGCCGATCAGGTCGCCCTGATGGACGACATCGCCCACCGCCACGTTCAGTTCGTCGAGCCGTCCGGAGACCTGCGCGCCGACGCTGACGAGTTCCTTCGGTTCCAGCGTGCCGGTGGCCTCGACCGTCTGCTCCATCGTGCCGCGCGTGACCTTGGCTGTCGCGACGACGGGTTCGGCAGGGCCGGAGAACAGTTTCCAGACGAGAAACAGGGCGAGGGCGGCGGCAACGAGAATGCCCCCGATCACGAGACGGCGCTTGGTCGACATGCCCTTTGCTATGGAGCGAGACGCGCGGCTTGTGGGTAAGGACTTCGCAAGCGCTCTGTAAAGTTTCCGTAAGGGCGCGTGGCGGCGGCTGACATGTGCGGCGCTTTGCGGCATCAGTGCGGGGTGCAAGAGGAAGCCAGACGCATCCTGCTGATCGACGACGATCTCGAACTGGGCGCCATGCTCGGCGAGTATCTCGAAAGCGAGGGATTCCGGGTCGAGATCGTCACCGACGGTCTGGACGGGATCGAGCGCGCCCTCTCTGGCGAACACGATGCGGTCGTGCTGGACATCATGCTGCCCCGGCTGAACGGCATCGAAGTGCTGCGCCGCCTGCGCGAGAGTATAGACGTGCCGGTCATCATGCTCTCCGCGCGCGGCGACGAAGTGGACAAAGTGATCGGCCTCGAACTCGGCGCCGACGACTATGTGGCCAAGCCATGCTTTCCGCGAGAACTGGTCGCCCGGCTGCGCGCGAACATGCGCCGTCATCAGCCTGCGGATCGCGGCTCACCGCTTCCTTCGGTATGCCGGTTGGGGGCGCTCGAAATCCAGATCGCCGCGCGCCGGGCCTCGTGGCGGGGCGAGCCGGTCGAACTGACCGCTTCGGAGTTCAACATCCTGCTCGTCCTCGCGCGGGCGGGCGAGGCGGTGTCGACCAAGGACGAACTCTCGCTGCGCGGTCTCGGCCGGGCGCGGCAGAGCTACGACCGCAGCGTCGACGTGCATGTCAGCAACTTGAGGATCAAGCTGGAAGCGGCTTCCGCAGGCGCCGCGAATGTCGAGACCATTCGCGGGGTCGGCTACAGGTTGCAGGTGTCATGATCCGGCTGCGGCTGTTCTGGAAGATCCTGCTGGGCTTCCTGGTGACGTTCCTGCTGATGACCCAGGCGGTCTGGCTGCTCTTCGCCTTGCGCGACGACCGCGAACTCCCGGCGTTCCTGATGACCGAGCAGATCGGTCCTGCCGTGCTGGAAGCGGGTGTGCAGGCGCTCTCTGCCGGAGGACGCCCACGCTACGAGCAGATGGTCTCGCACCTGCCGCTGGGCCAGCGCCTGCGGCTGGACCTGATGGAAGCCCGCCATGCCGCGCCGTTTTCCGGTGACGGCGAGACGGCCGTGCTCGAACGCCGGGTGCGCGATCCGTCCGGAACCGAGTGGCTGCTGCGCTTCCGCTATCATCGCGATGGCGAGCGGTGGCGCTTCAACGTGCCGCCCGAACTGGTGGGGATCGGGTGGGTGGCGGGGCTGCTGTTCAGCGGTTTCCTTGCCTGGTATCTGGTCCTGCCGATCAACCACTTGCGGCACGGTTTCCGGCGTCTGGCGCGCGGCGAACTGACGGCGCGGGTCTCGCCGGAGATCGGCCGCCGCCGCGACGAAGTGGCGGACCTTGCCCATGAATTCGACGGCATGGCGCGGCGTCTCGAACATCTCGTCGCGAGCCGGGACCGGCTGCTGCACGATGTCTCGCATGAATTGCGCTCGCCGCTGGCGCGGCTGCAACTGGCCATCGCGCTCGCCCGGCAGAGCCCTGAGCGCTTCGAGCACTCGATGGACCGGATGGAGCGCGAGGTCGAGCGGCTCGACGGCATGGTCGGCGAATTGCTCATGCTCGCCCGCGCCGAGAACGACCGGGATTCGGACGAGAACTATTTCGATCTCGTGGCCGTGACGGAGAGCGTGTTGGCGGATGCGCGCTACGAGGCGCAGCCCAAGGACGTGAAGATCGACTTTGCGCTGCCGGATCGGAAAACCGAAGAGCTTCCGCCGGTGCGGGGCAATGCCGAACTGCTGCGCAGCGCGATCGACAATGTCGTGCGCAATGCCTTGCGCCATTCGCCGCGCGGGGGACGGATCGAGGTCCGCGCCGAACTGCTGTCGGACCCGGAGACTTTCCGCATTTCGGTCAGCGACGAAGGGCCGGGTGTGGCCGAGGGCATGGAAAGCGCGATGTTCGAGCCGTTCGTGCGCGGCGGAACCGGTTCGGGCGGCGGGTTCGGGCTGGGCCTGACCATCGCCTCGCGGGCCGTGGCGACGTGCGGGGGATCGATTGCCGCCGCGAACCGCGCGGAAGGGGGCCTGCGGGTGACGATCGAGGTTCCCGTCTGATCGCGCCGCCTGTTGCACCTTAGGGCCATCCCCGCGATAGATGCGGGCATGACAGCGATAAAGGGCAGCCCCCCGTCGAGGAGAACCAGCCTGAGAGGGGCTTTCCCATGCGTCTGCTGATCGTCGAGGACAATCCCGAACTCGCGGACCTGATCGGCACGCACTTGCGCGAGGCGGGGTTCGGCAACGACATCGTCGCCACCGCCGAGGAAGCGCGCATCCTGGTGGACGCGGGCAACCATTCCGCGCTGCTGCTCGACCTCGGCCTGCCCGATCAGGACGGCATCGAATTGCTGCGTTCGCTGCGCGCGGCCGGGCATTTCCTGCCGGTGCTGGTGCTGACCGCGCGCTCGGCGATCGCCGACCGGGTGGCCGGGCTGAATGCCGGGGCGGACGATTACCTGCCCAAGCCTTTCGCCGCCGAGGAACTGATCGCCCGCGTCGCCGCGCTGCTCCGCCGCTCCCTTGGTGAGAACGGCGGCGAGATCGCCTGCGGGCGTCTGCGCTACGAACTTGCCTCGCAGACGGTGCGAGTGGCAGAGACCAGCATCGTTCTTGCCCCGCGCGAAGTGCAGCTGCTGGACCTGTTGATGCGTCACCGCGACAAAGTGGTGCGCAAGACCCAGATCGAATCGGTGTTCTTCGGCCTCGGTGAGGAATTTTCCTCCAATGCCGCCGAAGTCAGCGTGCACCGGTTGCGGCGACGGCTCCAGTCGCTGGAGGCGGGGATCGAGATCGTGACGGTGCGCGGCCTCGGTTATCTGCTGCGCGCCGCGCCCGAGGCCTGATGCGCAGCCACTCGATCCTGCGGCGCATCCTGCTGCTCCATGCGGCGGCGACCTTGGTGACGGCAGTGCTGGCGGCCTGGGGGGCGATGCTGCTGATCGACAGCACCGGCGACCGGCTGCAACGCCAGGTGCTCGACGAATATGCCCAGAAGATGCAGGGCGGCCTGCATCGCCAGAAGGGCGGCTGGTCGATCTCGGAGGAGTCCGCCTCGGCGCTGCGCGGCGGGGGTTCCAGCTTCAGCTTCTGGATCGAGGATCAGGGGCGCCCCGTCAGGATTGAGAACTTGCGCTCCGATCCCTCGCTTGCCGTACCGACGCGCACGGGAACCGCCTATTTCAAGCGGGTGAAGGGACCGAGGATCTATTCGGGCGTTTCGATGCCGCTGATCGGCGAGCCGGGAAGCTGGCTGGTGATCGTCCAGAACCTCGATCATCCCGACGTTATCTTTGATGACTTGCGCGCGGATATCGCACTGGTGGGCGGGGCCTTGCTGGCGGTGTTCCTGATCGGGCTGCTGGCGGTGGATGTCGCCATCGTGCGCCAGTCGCTGGCGCCGCTCAAGCGCGCCTCGCGCGAGGTCGGGCAGGTTTCGCCCTATCAGCTCCAGCAGCGCGTCGATACGGCAGGGATGCCCGAGGAAGTCCTGCCGCTGCTCAGCGCGATCAATGCCGCGCTCGACCGGGTGGAGGAGGCCTATCGCATCGAGCGCGATTTCGCGGCAGATGCGGCGCACGAGTTGCGCACGCCACTCTCGATCCTGCGCCTGCTGGTGGAGCAGGAAGGATCGCTAGAGGCCCAGCCGCGCCTGCAACGCCAGATCGACGCGCTGGAAGCCATGGTCGAGCGTCTGCTGCTGCTGGCCGAAGTGGACGCCATGGCCTGCGATCCCGGCGAAGTGACGGACATGCGCGCGGTGGCCGAAGAGCGCGTGGCGGCGATCGCGCCGCTGTTCATCGCGCGCGGACAGGAGATCGAGATCATCGGGGCGGAGCGGATGCTTGTCTTCGCGCCGCATCATCTGGCGGCGCGGGCGCTCGACTCGTTGCTGGAAAACGCGATGAAGCATACACCACCGGGGACGCATGTGGTGGTCACCGTCGACCCCGCCGCGGAGATCCGGGTCAGCGATGATGGACCGGGCTTGCCGGAAGGTGGGGAACTGTTCGCGCGGTTCTTCTCCGCCCGCCGCGATTTCAAGCGCAGTTCGGGGCTGGGATTGGCGATCGCCAGCGAACTTATGGCGCGCAGTGGCGGCAATCTGGAAGCGGAGGGGAATCTTCCTACGGGTGCGGTGTTCCGGATGCGGTTTCATCCGGTGCCGATACCGCCTCCTTCGTCGTTAAGAGCATAGGACGGTTATCCGCTTAAATGGCGAAGAGAGCTGCTCTGCAGTCATGCAATTGGTGCTGGTGAAGAACAAGCGGGGTCCCCGCCTCCGCGGGGACGACGGAGTTTGGTTGGGACGGAGCGGGTTTCCGCGTCCTTTTGCTAGCCGTTCGCGTTCGTAGGGTATCGGAACGGAGGCGCTTCTAAGGCTCCTGTTGTCCGCCATCCGCCTTCGCCAGTATCAGCGAGAAGTCGCCTTGCGGGTCCGTCCAGTGCTCCAACGCGTGCCAGCCAGCGGCGGCGAGCAGGACGCGCATTTCTCCGGGGCGGTACTTGTGGCAGTTTTCGGTGTGGATCGTTTCGCCGCACTCCATGCGGAAAGGCCGACCGTCCACCTCGAAACGCAGCGCGCGGCGCGCCTCAAGGTGCATCTCGATACGGCTGGCGACCGGATTCCAGCGCGCGACATGGCGGAACTCGCCGACCGGGATCGAGCCGCCGAGTTCGCGGTTGATGCGCTGGAGCAGGTTGAGGTTGAACAGCGCCGTCACCCCTCCCGCGTCGTCATAGGCGGAGACGAGGCGCTCCGGCGCTTTCACCCGGTCGATGCCGATCAGCAGATAGGCCCCTTCGCCCAAGGTCTCGCGCATCGAGCGCAGCAGGTCCACGGCGGCATCGGGGGTGAGGTTGCCGATCGTCGAACCCGGAAAGAAGCCCAGCATCCGCTCCGTATTTTTCAGGGGCAGATGTACCGGCTCCATGAAGTTCGCCTCGACCGGAACGATGGTGAGCGCCGGGAACAGTTCCCCGAGCGCGGCGCAGGCCTCGTCCAGAAATTCGCCGCAGATATCGATCGGCACATAAGTTGCCTCCGGCATGGCACGAAGGAGGATGCGCGTCTTGATCGAGCTGCCGGAGCCGAACTCCACGACCGTGGCATCGCTGCCGATCCGTGCCGCGACGGCGGGGCAATGCTCCTGGAGCAGCGTGGTCTCGGTGCGAGTGGGATAATATTCGGGGACCTGGGTGATCGCCTCGAACAGTTGCGAACCGCGCATGTCGTAGAACCAGCGCGCGGGAATGGCCTTCTGCGGCTGGGCCAGCCCGCGCAGCACTTCGGCACGGAAGGCGGGGTCGGGCTGGACGGCGGGACGGGCATTCGGGGTTTCGTCGATCCGGGGGGCTGTCAGGTACATGTCAGAGGCTCCTTGCGAGACGAAGGCCGGTGAACTGCCAGCGCTGGTGCGGATGGAAGAAGTTGCGGTAGCTGGCGCGCATGTGGCCGCGCGGGGTGGCGCAACTGCCGCCACGCAGCACGAACTGGCTCGACATGAACTTGCCGTTGTATTCGCCCACCGCGCCTGCCGCCGGTCGGTAGCCGGGCCAGGGGCGATAGGCCGATCCGGTCCATTCCCAGACATTGCCGTATAGGGAGGCAAATCCGTCGTTTTCCGTTTCCGGGCGCGGATGGACTGCCTCGGCCCGGTCGAGCTGCACCTCGCCCGCTGGATCGCGGGTACGAGCGGCGGCTTCCCATTCCTGCTCGGTTGGCAGGCGGGCACCGGCCCATGTCGCGAAAGCGTCGGCCTCGTAGAACGAGATGTGTGTGACCGGCGCTTCGGGATCGACGGGATGCCAGCCCGAGAGCGTGAAATGCTCCCACTGCCGCCCGCCGCCGCGCCAGTAGAGCGGAGCGTTGATATCCTCGCGCCGCACCCAGTCCCAACCATCGGAGAGCCAGAGCGCGGCGGTGCTATAGCCCTGGTCGGCGATGAATTCGATCCACTCGCCATTGGTGACCGGGCGGTTGGCCAATGCATGGGGCGCCAGCCACACCGGGTGGCGCGGTAGTTCGTTGTCGAAGGCGAAGCGCGCGTTCTCGTCCGCGCCGATATCGAACCGGCCTTCCGCACCTTCGATCCAGCGCAGCGGCACGCTCCGGTCGGTCCGCCGGGGCAAGGGCGGCGCATAGGCCGGGCCGAGAGGATTGCGGGAGAACAGGTGTTTGATATCGGTCAGCAGGAGTTCCTGATGCTGCTGCTCATGCTGGATACCCAGTTCGATCAGGTCGCCGTGCCGCTCCAGCAGCAGGGGCAAGGCTTCCAGCATGGCCGCTTCGACATGATCGCGATAGGCGAGCACTTCGGAGACTGTGGGACGGGTCAGCAGGCCGCGCTCCGGACGGGCGAGGCGGGCGCCTTCGGCCTCGTAATAGCTATTGAACAGGAAGGGCCAGCGCTCGTCGTGCAGGCGATAGCCGGGGGCGTGATCGCGTAGCAGGAATGTCTCGAAGAACCAGGTCGTATGGGCAAGGTGCCACTTGGCGGGCGAGGCGTCCGGCATCGACTGGACGGTGGCATCCGCCTCGTTCAGGTTCTCGGCAAGGGCGCGGCTGAGATTTCGGGTGCGGAGGAACCTGTCGGCCACCTGTCGGGAAGAGGAACTAAGGTCCGCATGGTTCGACTGCTCCTTCATGGTCTCTCCTTCCGCTACCCGCGTGGGCACGCTTCATGCCCGGCTCCGGCGGGCGGACATGTATCGCGCGGACGCCGATGACGGAACAACACGAAGGTATGACCTGGGTAGTGCTTGGGAGAGCGGGAGGTTCCGGCGCAGGTAAAAATCCTGCGCCGGTTCGCCCGAAAGGTGCGATTGGCTCGCTCAAGCGCGATGAGGCATGGCGGCTTGAGGATCGCGTGCGAAGAGGAGGGTTGCGGTGAGGACGATGGCGCCGGCGAGGAGGAGGGGGATGGCGAGGCCGACGTGGAGGAGGAGGAGGGCGCCGATGGCGGCGCCGAGGAAGATCGACAATACGGCCCCGAAGCGGCGCAGGAGGTTGGGAGACTTTCCGGCAGTCCGGTCGGCGGCGATGCCGGTGATGGTGAGGGTGAGCACGGTGGTGGTCAGGTCGGGGACCTTGAGCGCGCGGACGGTGGCATTGCGCAGGCCCATGGCGAAGCCGGTCAGCACGATCACCGAGAGCACGGCGATCTCGGGGGCCTGGGCGGCGATGTCGATCTTCGTGGAGATGGCCGCGGCGATCCACAGTAGGGCGGTCTCGGCGATGGCGGCCCAGAGCAGCCAGCGGCGCAGCGGCAGGTCGACATGGGCGCGGGCGAGGCGGCCTGCGCCCCAGGCGCCGACCATGAAGGCCAGCAGCGCCATGACCGCCGGGATCACCTTGAAGCCCGGCGCGCCCGCCGTGGCGAAGCCGAGGAACACGACGTTGCCGGTCATGTTGGCGGTGAAGACTTTGCCGAGGCCAAGGACCGAGGCAGCATCGACGAGGCCGGTCGTGGCGGAAAGCAGCAGCAGCAGGCGCGGCAGGGTGGACTTGAGCGGGGTGGCAGGGCCGTTGGCGGGCGTAGTGGCGGGCGTGGCGGTCATGTCGATCTCCGGGGGGATAGGGGGAATGCCGGTGGGCTTGGTCCTGTTCTAGGAGGCGGCTGCTTTCTCAGGTATCCGAATAAGATCGTTCGGTTTGTTCGATATATTGGAAACGTGGTTCAGAACCGGAAATTGCTTTCGAGGCCGAGCATGTGGATGGTCTTTGCGGAACCCGTCTGCTTGATGAAGGCCCCCGGCGCGAAGGCGGAGAGCGAGGCGGACAGTTCCAGCTCGGGCGTCGCCTGCCAGGCGAGGGTGGCTTCCACTTCCTTGCCGACGAATTTCGCGCGGCTATCTGCGGTGTCGCGGATCAGATTGCCGGGAATGTCGTAGATCCCATCCTCGCGGGAATAGCGCCAGTAGGCCATCGCGGCGAAACTGGCCGAGATATCCGGCGCCAGCTGCATGCCGAGCGAGGAATAGGCGTTGACGATGTTGTAGGGGCCGACCGGCGAGAGTTCGCCGAAGTACTTGCCCTTGGGGAACATCGCATTGAAGGTGCCGAGGCGGTTGTCGGACCTGTCCTTGTCGCCGCTCACCACATTGACGCGCACGGTAAGGTCGGGCGCCAGCGGGGCATCCGGGAAGGCGTGGCCGAGTTCGGTGCCCAAGGTCCAGGCCGAGATCGGGCCATTTGCGAAGCGGCCGAACTGGTAGACGCCCTCGACGTTCCAGTGCCAGTCATCCCGCGTGCCGTGCCAGCGCGCGCCGAGGCTGTGGCGGGTCTCGGTGCCGGTGCGGGGGCCCCAGTGGGCGGCATCGTTGCGGTAGCCGAGGTAGTAGAGGTCGAGGCTGGGCAGCGCGGCATAGGCGCCCCACAGCGACTTGTCGGGCGAGGTGCGGTCGTTGAAGTCGCCCCTGCGCGCCTGCACGGGCTTTACCGCCAGCAGGCTGACACTGGCCGCGCCCAGCTTTACGTTCGCGCGCAGGCCATCGAAGGCGAGCGGCACGTTGGGGCCGTAGCGGGTGCCGATCAGCCGCTCGGTGCCGAGCGAGAGCATCTGCCGCCCGCCGCGCAGGGTGACCGGGCCGAGGTCGGCCTCGACGAAGCCTTGCAGCAGGTCGAGGCCGGTGCCGTCTACCGGGCCGGGCGAGGGCGCGACGCTGGCCGAAGTCGAGGCGATCGGCTGCACGAAGGCGCGCACTTTGCCGACATGCAGGTCCGCATAGGGCAGGGCGCGCAGCCAGACGTAGCTGTCGTTCGGCGCCTGAGCGCTGCCCCAGAGGTTGTTCTCCAGGTTTTCGTTACGCACGCGCAGTTCGATGCCGGTGGAGAGCCAGGCGTCGTCGCTGATCGGGATGTACTTGAACTGCCCGGTCCAGTGGTGCGCGCGCTTCTCGGCATTGGCGAGGTCGGACCAGTCCTCGTCGTAGCGGGTGATCGAGAGGGTAGGGGCCTGCCAGGCCTCGGTGGGCTCGGCCTGTGCCGGAGTGGGCAGGAAGGCCGATGCGAGAACGGCAAGCGGAAGAAACCTAGACACTGCGCTGCGCCCGGTAGGCGAGGATGGCCGCGAGAATGAAGCCGCCGACGAGGCCCATGTGCTCGAAGAAGGCATTGGTGGCAGCGAAGCGCTCGGGGCCGGCGGGCATTGCCCAGAAGGCATTGGCGACCATCGCGGCGAAGAAGGTGAATACGCCGAGCATGCCCGCGCCCAGCCAGACCAAACGGCCCGTCAGGATCAGTAGCGGGCCGATCAGCTCCACCGCGATGGTGAGCGCGGCCCAGAGCGCGGGCGGGGTCAGGCCGAAGTGGACCTGTTCCGCCACCGCGCCCTGCCAGTCGGTGAGCTTGGCAAGCCCGCCGACGAGGTAGGCGCCCACCAGCAGCAGGCGGGCGAGGAATGCCGTCGGTGCGAAGTCCAGCACCGATGCGACGAATTTGGGCGTACCGGTGCCGGACATGGCTCAGTTAACCTCGCCCGAGTGGATTTCGGCGATGTAGCCGCCGGGGAAGCGGACGATGGCGGCTTGGCGCTTGCCCGTCGTGTAAGGCGCGACCAGCGTTTCCACGCCTGCAGCCGAAGCTTTGGCGAGCGTCGCGGCAAGGTCGCCGACCGCATAGCCGGTCATGTCGCGGCCATAGGGCCAGGGCAGCTGGCCGTCCGAGACATAGACCACCATCTTGCCGTAGCCGCTGGTGAGCGCGACGCGGCGGATGGTCTTGCCGGGCTCGCCGATCTCGGCGCCACTCGCTGCCTTGTCGTCGGCGGTGATCCTGGCGTGGGCGAAGCCGGTCCAGCCCTTGATGAAGGTATCGGCGGCATCGGCGGTCAGGTAGACGCGGTTCTCGGGCACGGTTTCAAGCGCGGTGTAGCTGGGCTTGGCGGTGTGCCAATAGAGCTGCATGTTCACGCCGCCCGGCCACTGGATCACCGAATCCCGGCCGATCGGATCGGGGAAGGTCTCCAGACGGCGCACCGCGCCATGGTCCCGGGCCGACTTCACGGCGGCGTCGAGGTCGGTGACCAGATAGCCGGTGCGCTCATCGCCGAAGGGGACCGGGATCGGTGTCTTGAAGCCGAAGACCGAGACGGTGCCCGCAGGGGTCAGCACGAGCTGCGACTTGGTGAGGCTCTTGGTCGGCGTCACCTGGAACTCGCCCTGCTTGCTGGTGGTGCCGCCGAAAGTGGCGACGAAGCTGGCAACGAAGGTGTCGAACTGATCCTGCGGCACGTAGACGTGGGTGGTGTCGTACTGGGCGCCGACCGAATAGTCGGCGGAGGCTGCGGCAGGCTTGGCGATGGCGGCGGGAACGGCGATCGGGCTGGCGGCGATCACGGCGGCGGCGAAGAGGAAGGCAAAGCGCTTCATCGAAAGTCTCCTGGGGGGCATTGCTCGGGGGGCGAGTTTCATCGTCGTCTCGGGCGTGTCCAAACCCGCAGCGAGGAGCGGGAGTGAACTTCCGGGAACGGTGTAGGGCGCAGACGAACGGCTATCGATCCGAATAATATCGTTCGATATGTTCGAGATTATGGAAATGTGGATGATGCGGCCCCTTCTCGTCGGAAGGGGCCACATCGGATCAGACGGCCCAGCAGCCGCAGCCGAGCGATCCCCAGAAAGTCTGGACATCGGCAGCAGGAACGTTGGCGCCGAGCGCAGCGGCATGGTCGTGGCCATGGACGCCGCAGGAACTGGCGCAGCCGCAGGCGGAGGCGAGCTTCTGCTTGGCTTCCGGCGTCTGGTAATAGCCGCCGAAGGTCGCGACCGGCGACCAGTCCGGCATCGGGCGCGGCAGCTGCGGCGCGAGCGGGTGATAGTCGCCCTCACCGTGGACCACCTTGCCGCCGAGCAGGGTCAGGATCGAGCGGATATGGACGATCTCATTGTCCGGCACGCTGAAGTAGTCGTCCGAGAGCAGCGCGAGGTCGGCCAGCTGGCCCGCCTTGATCTGGCCCTTCTTGCCCACTTCGTTCGAGAACCAGGTGTTCTCGTGCGTCCACATGCGCAGCGCCTTCTCGCGGCTGACGCGGTTGTCGCCGCGATAGAGCGAGAGGCCGCCCACGGTGCGCCCGGTGACCAGCCACGAGAGCGAGACCCAGGGGTTGTAGCTGGCGACGCGGGTAGCGTCGGTGCCGCCGCCCACGGGGATACCGGCAGCGATCATGCGGGCGATCGGCGGCGTGCGTTCGGCGGCCTTGGCGCCGTAGCGCTCGACGAAATATTCGCCCTGATAGGCCATGCGGTGCTGCACCGCGATGCCGCCGCCGAGCGCGGCGATACGGTCGATATTGCGGTCCGAAATGGTCTCGGCGTGGTCGAAGAACCAGTTGATGCCTTCGAGCGGGATGTCGCGGTTGACCTTCTCGTAGACGTCGAGCGCGCGGCCGATGGTCTCGTCATAAGTGGCGTGAAGGCGCCAGGGCCAGCGGTTCTCGGCGAGCAGGCGGATGACGGGTTCGAGATCGCCTTCCATGCTGGGCGCCATGTCCGGGCGGGGCTGGCGGAAGTCCTCGAAGTCGGCGGCGGAATAGACCAGCATCTCGCCCGCGCCGTTGTGGCGGTAGGTATCGTCGCCCTGTCCCGGCGTGACCTGCTTGGCCCAGCCCGCGAAGTCGGCCAGTTCTTCCTTGGGCTTCTGGGTGAAGAGGTTGTAGCTGATGCGCACGGTGAGCTGGTCTTCGGCGTGCAGCTTCTCGATGATGTCGTAATCGTCGGGATAGTTCTGGAAGCCGCCGCCCGCGTCGATCACGCCGGTCACGCCCAGGGCGTTGACTTCGCGCATGAAGTGGCGGGTGGAGTTGAGCTGGTACTCGGGCGGCAGCTTGGGTCCCTTGGCGAGCGTGGAATAGAGGATCGTCGCATTGGGCTGGGCCAGCAGCAGGCCGGTCGGGTTGCCGGCGGCATCGCGCACGATCTCGCCGCCCGGCGGGTTCGGCGTGTCCTTGGTATAGCCCACGACGCGCAGGGCCGCCGCATTGAGCAGCGCGCGGTCGTAGAGGTGGAGGATGAACACCGGCGTATCGGGGGCGACGGCGTTCAGTTCCGCGATGGTCGGCAGGCGCTTCTCGGCGAACTGGTGCTCGGTAAAGCCGCCGACGACGCGGACCCACTGCGGGGCGGGGGTGTTGTCGACCTGCTTCTTCAGCATCGCCATCGCCTCGGCCAGCGAGGTCACGCCGTCCCAGCGCAGCTCCATGTTGAAGTTCAGACCGCCGCGGATGATGTGCATGTGGCTGTCGATCAGGCCCGGGATCAGGCGGCGACCCTTGGCGTCGATCACTTCGGCCTGCGGGGCGGCGGCGCGGACTTCCTGTTCGCTGCCCACGGCGAGGAACTTGCCGTCGCGGATCGCCACGGCTTCGGCCTCGGGGTTCTCCCGGTCGAGGGTGGTGATCTTGGCGTTGACGATGATCGTATCGGTCATGACGGCTTCCTTGGAACGTGCTGTTTGGCTGGCAAGCAGGGAGGGCAGGAGCGAGGTGGCCGCCGCTCCTGCAAGAGTCTGGCGGCGGGTGATCACGCCTCGGCCTTATGGTCGGCGGTGCGGCAGGGGAACTTGTCTCCCGGCAGACGGCCGAGCACATGCTTGCGGCAATCGGTCTGGACGAAGTGGGCGACTTCCTCGTGCGCCCAGATCTTCTTCGCCAGCGGCACGATCTGTTCGCCCAGCAGGATGCCGAGCAGCCCGATCAGCGCGATCATCGGCGGCGCCGGCGAACGAACGCCGAGAAGACTGTAGACCACGCCCACCAGCAACCCGGCGGTAATCGAGAAAAGGTAGGCTTTCATGGATCAGTCTCCTCGGCGGTACGGCCTCAACCCTGCACGAAGGCCAGAAGGTCGGGGTTGATGGTGTCGGCGTTGACGGTCAGCATGCCGTGCGAGAAGCCCTCGTAGATCTTGAGCGTCGCATTCGGCAGAATCTCGGCCTGGAGAACGCCGGCGTTCTTGTAGGGCACGACCTGGTCGTCATCGCCGTGAAGAACCAGCGTGGGGACGGTGATCGCCTTCAGATCGTCGGTCTGGTCGGTTTCCGAGAAGGCCTTGATGCCGTCGTAGTGCGCCTTGGCGCTGCCGGTCATGCCCTGGCGCCACCAGTTGTCGATTACTGCGGGCAGCACGTTCGCGCCTTCGCGGTTGAAGCCGTAGAACGGGCCGGCAGCGACGTCGCGGAAGAACTGCGAACGGTTAGCGGCGAGACCGGCGCGCAGGCCATCGAACACTTCGATCGGCAGACCGCCCGGATAGGCTTCCGTCTTGAGCATGATCGGCGGCACGGCGCTGACCAGCACGGCCTTGGCGACGCGGCCCTGCGGGATGCCGTAGCGGGCGACATAGGCCGCGACTTCACCGCCGCCGGTCGAGTGACCGATGTGGACCGCATTCTTGAGGTCGAGGTGTTCCATCACCGCGGCGGCGTCGGCGGCGTAGTGGTCCATGTCGTGACCCTCGCTCACTTGTTCCGAGCGGCCGTGGCCACGGCGATCATGGGCGACGACGCGGTAGCCCTTGGAAAGAAAGAACAGCATCTGCGCATCCCAGTCGTCCGACGAGAGCGGCCAGCCGTGGTGGAAGACGATCGGCTGAGCATCCTTCGGACCCCAGTCCTTGTAGAAGATTTCGACGCCGTCCTTGGTGGTTACATATGCCATGATGCTGATCCTTCAGATGAGAGTTGGGTTTTGTGCTGCGGGGGCTTCGACAAGCTCAGCCTGAGCGGGTTCGGGGGCAGAGCAACTGCCGCTCTCCCTGAGCCTGTCGAAGGGCCCCGAGCTGAAATTAGTGACCGCCTTCGGAAGCGCCGAACATGGTCTTGGCATACTTGATGCCGAGGCCGTAGGCGCCGCCCCACTTCTTGGCGATGCCGGTGGTGCTGTCGTAGGTTTCGGTGCGGGCCCAGTCGCGCTGCAGTTCGAGCAGGTACTGGAGCGAGGTCATCGGCACCGCGCCGAGCTGGATCATGCGCTCGACCGCACGCTCATGCGCTTCGGTCGAGATGTCACCGCAGGCATCGGTGATGACATAGGCTTCGAAGCCCTGGTCGATGGCCGAGGCCACCGGGCCGACGATGCAGACCGAAGTCCAGAGACCGGCGAAGACGATGCGCGGCTTGGCGATGCGGTTGATCTCTTCGATCACGCCTGCGTCTTCCCAGGTGTTCATGCTGGTGCGGTCGAGCATGGCCTGGCCTTCGAAGGCTTCGGTGATCTCGTCGAACATCGGGCCGGAGAAGCTCTTCTCGGCAACCGTGGTGAGGATCGTGGGGACGTTGAAGGACTTGGCGCCGCGCGAGATCAGGGCGGCATTGTTGCGCAGCAGTTCGGCCGAGATCGACTTGGTGGCGAACGCCATCTGCGACTGGAAGTCGATCAGGACAAGCGCGTGATTGTCAGGCGAAATGAGCGACTTGCCGGGGGTTGCGGTAGCGGTGGGGGTTGCGGTGACGGTCATTGGTAAGCTCCTGTCGTTGTCTGGTGAAGCTGTTTTTGCGGCATTTCGGCTTCCGGTGAAGTTGGATAAAATGACGATAAACGTTCTATAAAATTGAATAGTTGGCTTCGGACCGATCCGGCAGCGGTTGCCGTGCTTGCGGAGCGCATATGACGCCATGCGAAAGTTGGGCGAAACCAACCATTCGTATAGCCTTGTATGGGGGGGCTTCGGGCCGCTGCCGACTCGCTTCACGCAGCGCCAGCGAGGTCCGGCAGAGAGGCGGCAGTTTGCAAACGAAAACGCCGGACCAATAAGGCCCGGCGCTTCGAAAAAGCGTCTCCCGAAAGGGAGCGCATCAGGGATGCGAAATATTACTCGGGCGGCGTCACGCCGTGACGGCCGAGGAAGGCGAAGATCGTATCCCAGACGTGCTTGCTGATCATCGGCCCCTTCACCGCATGGGTATAGCCGGGATAGAGCATCATCTCGAACGGCACGGCACTGGCCTGGAGCTTCGAGATCAGCACGGTGCTGTTCTCGAACACCACGTTGTCGTCCGACATACCGTGGATCAGCAGCAGCGGGTCGGTCATCTTCGTGGCATTGGCGATCGCGTCCGAGGCCTGGTAGGCCTCGGGCACCTTGCGCGGGTCGCCCATGTAGCGCTCGGTATAGTTGGTGTCGTAGAGTTCCCACTTCGTCACCGGCGCGCCCGAGATGCCCGCCGCGTAGAGGCCCTGGTCGGCCTGGAGCATCTTCAGCGTCATGTAGCCGCCGTAGGACCAGCCATAAGTCGCAATCTTCTTCGGATCGACGAAAGGCAGGGTTTTCAGATACTCGGCCCCGGCGCGCTGGTCGGCCACTTCAACGGTGCCCATTGCGTGCCAGATCTGGCTTTCGAACTTCACGCCGCGATTGGCGCTGCCGCGGTTGTCGATGCGGAAGTAGATATAGCCCTTGTCGACGATCGCCTGCGGCAGGGCGCCAGTCCATCCGCGCGAGACCTGCTGGTTGTGCGGGCCGCCGTAGTGCTCGAAGAACACCGGGTAGCGCTTGCCCGGCTCCATCTTCGGGGTGATCATCATCCAGTGCAGGTCGCTGCCGTCCTCGGCCTTGACGGTTCCGAATGTCGGGGTGCGGTGCGCGGCGAGATAGGGCGCATAAGGATGCGCGGCG
Source organism: Novosphingobium sp. BL-S-20 (assembly GCF_055521635.1). Classification (NCBI taxonomy): domain Bacteria; kingdom Pseudomonadati; phylum Pseudomonadota; class Alphaproteobacteria; order Sphingomonadales; family Sphingomonadaceae; genus Novosphingobium; species Novosphingobium sp. BL-S-20. The sequence continues at coordinate 946,824 of NZ_CM145493.1, forward strand.
TCGAGGCGGTTTTCCTCGACCCAGGCAAGGCGCTTGCCTGCCGCATCGGCGACGTAGCTCTGCGAAGGCTGCGTGGGCGAGGAGCGGGTGACGACGAACGTCCGCCCGTCCTTGTTGGCCACCGCCGCATTCGACCAGCCGGCTTCGGTCAGCCGCTCGGGCGTGCCGGGCTTGTCGAGATCGATGGCGTAGAGCTGCGGGGCAAGCACGTCGTCACGGGTGCCGGTGAAAGTGATCCGCCCGCGCGCCTCGTCGACGGCGACGAGTTTCGTCACCACCCAGTCTCCGGAGGTCAGCTGGCGCCACCTGCCGTTCGCGTAGTGGTAGAGGTGCCCGAAGCCATCGCGTTCCGACCACCAGACGAGGCTGCCGTCCTTGAGGAAGCGGTAATTGCTGGTCAGGTTGATCCAGCTTTTCGGCGTGGCGTTCTCGCTGAACAGGATGCGGCTCTTGCCGGTGCCGGGATCGACGGCGAGCATGTCGAGACGGGTCTGCTCGCGGTTCAGGCGCTGGACGTAGAGCGTCTTGCCGTCGCGCGCCCAGTTGACGCGGGCGACGTAGATGTCCTTATCGGCGCCGAGGTCGATCTCCACCCGGCCGCTGCCGTCCGGCTTCATCACGAAGAGCGAGACGACCGCATTGGGCGTGCCCGCCGCCGGATAGCGCTGCTCGTAAGTCCGCGTGCCTTCGGCGCCGATCGCCGCGCGGGTGACGACATTGACCGGCGCCTCGTCGTAGCGCTCTACCACGAGGCGGCTCTCGTCCGGCGACCACCAGTAGCCGGACATGCGGTCCATCTCTTCCTGGGCGACGAATTCCGCTTCGCCCCAGTGGATGGTCCTGGCGCTCTCCTCGGGCGTGATCGGCTTCTGCGCGCCCTGTTCGAGCGAGCCGACCCAGAGCCGCTGCTCGCGCACGAAGGAGAGGTACTTGCCGCCGGGGCTGAGCGCGGAGTTCAGCTCGTCCTCGCGGGAATCGGTGAGGCGGCGCACCGAGCCGTCCAGTCCGGCCAGATAGAGATCGCCGTCGAGCGGGACGATGATCGAGCGGCCGTCGTCGCTCCAGTCATAGGCGACGATGCCCTTGAGATCGCCCACGCGCTTGCGTTCGCGCTGCATCTTCTCGGCTTCGGAAAGCTCGCGGTTGGAGCCGAGCTTGAGCGAATCCACCAGCATGCGCCACTCGCCGCTCTCGCGGTCGTAGCCCCAGAGGTCGTAGCGCTGGCGGTCCTCGGTGCGGTTGCGCAGCAGGGTGAGATAGCGCCCGTCCGGCGAGATCTTCACTTCGCGCGGTTGCGGCCCGTCGAGCGAGGGGCTGGCGAAGACGCGCTGGAAATCGAGCGGCGAAGCGGTCTGCTGGGTCACGGGCGCGGCCTCTGCGGTGATGGATAGGGCGGGAACTGTGGCGCACAGGGCGGCGAGCAGCATGGAGATTCTGGACATCGCCCAGAGGCCTAGACGATTTCAGGGGCCGGTGGAAACACCTGATGTCAATTGGCGCGGGCCAGCCGCTCCTGCTGCTTCAGCGAGAATTCGATCGGCACTGCGACCTCGATCTCGTCCGGGCGTTCGGGCGGAATCCTGGGGAGCGGCTCAGCGCGGCGGAGCATCTGCAACGCGGCGCTGTCGAGCACGGCGAAGCCCGATCCGCCGGTGACGCGGGCGGAGAGCACTTCGCCCTCGCGGTTCATCCGGAACAGAAGCTGCACCACGCCCTGCTGGCGGCGGCTGAGCGCACTCGCGGGGTAGCGGCGCATTTCCTCGATGCGGGCGAGTAGCAGGCCCTCGAAGCTCACTTCGCCCTTGCGCGAACGCGGGGAGGGCGGCGGCGCGGTTTCCTCGGACGGGACAGGCAGGGGCCGAGGCTCGATTGCCATGGCGGGCGCGGAAAGTTCCAGCGGCGGGCGTAGCGTCAGCAGGGGAGTAGGCAGCGGCGTCTGGATCGTGCGAGACTGCTGCTGTTCCGGGGCAGTGCTGGGCCTTGCGGGGGAGGGGGGAATGTGCGGTTTTGGCGGTTTGACCAGCGTGGCTTCCACCGCCTTGAGCGGAACGACGGTGATCGGCGGCGGCGGGGGAAAGGCGCTTTGCATCCGCCATTGCCAGAGCAGCGCCGCCAGCAGCAGGGCGTGAAACAGGCACGTCAGCGCAAGGGCGAGACTGCGCCCGGGCACGGTTTTCCTGAACTCCGACCGCCATTCGGCGAACTGCGACATGCCGCCCATCCTTTGCGAAGGCTAACGGCTGGCGCTATATTGTTAATGCGAATGATTTGCAACTAAAACGATTGAGGTTTGGTCTTCAGCTCATGCGCGGGCAGGCGGCTCCGCGCTTTCCTCCAGTTCGGCGATCTCGAAGACGAAACTCTTCCAGCCCCGCATGCGCACGGCGTCCTGCGTCGCGGCGCGTCTCTTTTTCGCCTCGGCCAGCGAGCGGGTATGGCCCCAGAAGACTTCGGTCTTGCCATTTTCCAGCTCGGCGACGATGCGCCAGTAATGGGTGAAGGGATCGGCGGTCGGCCCGATCGTCTTCACATAGCCGTCGGGCATCCTTGCGGTCAGATATCGTTTTTTCCTGGCCATGGGCGGCGCGATAGGAGGTTACGGTGGCAATGTCAGCCGTCACGGTCTAGGTGCGGCCCGATTTTCACGCAATTCAGGCAGAGGCATGGCCCGCAAGCATCGTAAACACGGCTCCTGGGACGACGTTCAGGACGAAGAGGAACAGGCGCCGCCGCCGGTCCCCTGCTGGCTCTGCGGCCGTCCCACCGGCAAGACCATCGTCTGGCACCATCCCGTACCCAAGAGCCGGGGCGGGCGCGATGTCGTGCCGATGCATGCCATCTGCCAGAACACACTGACCACCAATTTCACCAATTCCGAACTGCAGCGCCACGGCATGGACGTGGAGGGCCTTCTGGCCCATCCCAATGTGCGTAAGTTCGTCGACTGGGTGGCGAACAAGGACCCCGATTTCACGGTCGCTCCGGCGAAGAAGCAGCGCTGAACCTTCTTCTTCGTGCGGGGAGGAAGCCATGGTCCGTTCGGCAAATCGGCTGCGTGGTCTTGGCAAGGCGGGCGCGGGCGTGAATAATTTTGCGCTCCGGAACCCATAGTCAGGCAACCGACAGGATGGACGCGCTTTGCCGATCAGCATGAAGGACGATGATTCGCGGATCGCGCGCGCCGGAGCGCTCACCCTGTCGTCGGCGGGCGTGCTCGCTGCGGCCTTGCTGGCGCCTGCATCGGCCCTCGCCGATCCCGCACCCTTCGAACTGAACGGACCCGATCTGCGGATCGAGGTCACGCGCGGGCAGCAGACCCTGCCGATCGCGCAAGTGCCCAGCCTGGCCGAGGGGGACAAGCTCTCGATCCATGCCGACCTGCCGGGCGACCAGGGCGAGAAGTTCCTGCTGACTTCGGCCTTCCTGCGCGGCGCTACCAATCCGCCTCCCAAGGACTGGATCACCACGGTCAGCACCTGGAAGCAGAAGGAAAAGGACAAGGCGATCGCCGTCACCGTGCCCAAGGGCGCGCGGCAGGTCGTGCTGCTGATGGTGGCGGATACCGGCGGGGCCGAAGGCGTGCTGCTCGACGCCGTGCGCGGCAAGCCGGGCGAGTTCGTGCGCGCCAGCCAGGACCTCAACCAGGCCTCGCTCGACCATTCGCGTCTGGCCGCTTTCATGGCCGCGATCCAGGCGCAGGACAACACCGGGCCGGAATACTTGCGCACGCTGGCGCCGGTGCTGGCGCGCAGTCTCTCGATCAAGCTGAACGACGAGTGCCTGTCCAAGGTCGTCGACATGCAGGCTTCCTGCCTACTGGAGAACCGCGAATCGCTGGTGCTCAACGATGTCCATTCCAGTTCGCTGGCGGATACGCTGACGGGCGCGCCGACAGATCTCGCCTTGCAACTGAGCGCCACGCCCGAGGGCGGCGCGGGCTATTACAGCGCCTATATCGGCGCTGCCCGCGATATCGCGCGGATATTCGGGGCCTTCTCCAACCCGCAGTTCAACTATTTGCCGACGCTCTGGGTGCGCAAGGAGGCGACGATGTCGTTGCTGCTCAATGCCGCGCCCTCGTTCCAGAAGCCGAAGTCGGTCATGGTCGCAGCGCTGCCTGCCGTGGAATCGGATATTCCGCCGCAACTGCGCAGCACCGCCAAGGCGCCGATCTGCGTCGCCCGCCCCGGTGCGGTATTGCCCGTGGAAGGCGCGCCGCTTGTCTTCTCGACCGCCTTCGCTCACGACATGAAGGTGAAGCTCACCAATGCCTCGGGGCAGACGGTGGACCTGCCGGTCGTGCCGCGCGCCGACCGGGGCGGCTACATGATCGGGCCGGACGACTTGCCGAGCGCCTTTGCCGGTTCCGTGCGCGCGCAGCTACACGGCATCTGGGGCTTCGCGCCGTTCGGCGGTCCCGACTTCCTGTTGCAGCGGCCGGACGGCAATGCCTGGAAGGTTACGGGCGATCCCGATGCGCTGGTGGTCGGGCGCGACAACAGCGTGACCCTGGAAGGCGCGGCGCCTTCTTGTGTCGAGGAAGTCTCGCTGCGACAGGGCAGCGGCGCGCCGAAGCCGCTCGACTGGAAAGTGCAGGACGGCAACCGCCTCGTCTTCAACGTGCCGCTGACGGGCGCCAAGCCCGGCGAAGTGCGGCTGGAAGTGCGCTATCAGGGCGCCAAGGGGCCGGAAACCGTGGCCCTGCATTCGCGCGCGGAGGCAAGCCGGGTCGATGGTTTCGAGCTTCACGCCGGGGACAGCCAGGGTCTGCTTACCGGGCAGCGGCTCGATCAGGTCCAATCGGTCAAGCTGGGCGAGACCGAGTTCCGTCCCGATGGACTTACCCGAGAGGACGCGGTGGATCACTTGCGCCTGATCGCGCAGGGCAATGCCCGTGCGCCGGAGGCAGGCACATCCACCAAGGCGGAAGTGCGGCTGGCGGATGGTCGCAACCTGACTTTGCCGGTCCGCGTGGGCGCGCCCCGGCCTCAGGCTGAAGTGCTGAGCCGTACCGTCTATCCCGGCCCGGTGGCGCCCGGCGCAAAAGCGCTGGAACTCGGCGCGGGCGAATTGCTGCCGGACAACGGCGAACTGGTCTTCTCGGTCAAGGCCGCGCCCGGCGCCACGTTCGGCATGCGCGACACGATCGAGGTGGCGACCGGCGATGGCCCCGTGGCCGCGCGCCTGTCCGCCGGCAAAGGGCTGACGCTGGAGAGCCGGGAAGTGCTGGTCGGGCGGCTCAAGGCGGCAGACTTGCCCGCCGGATCGTTCGGCCCACTGCGTTTCCGGCTGGTGGGGGACGACATGACCGGAGACTGGCGCCCGCTCGCCACTCTGGTCCGCCTGCCGCGCGTCGAGAACCTGACTTGCGATACGGGTGAAAAGACAGAGGCGAAGGCCTGCACACTGTCCGGGCGCGATCTCTTCCTGATCGACGCCGTGGCAGCCGAACTTGCCTTTGCGCAGCCTGCTGCGGTGCCGCCCGGTTTCACCGGTTCCAGTTTTGCGGTGCCGCATCCGGTCGGCGGCAAGCTCTATCTGCGCCTGCGCGATGCGCCGGGTACGCCGGTAGTTCTGCCGCAGCCCTGATCGCGAGGCGCGCAATCGCGCCGTTTCCTTCTCATTTCATTAGACATTGCGTTCTATCCTGTACGAATGAATGGCATGGCTCGGATGATCGAACGCAGTGACGCCACGGTGATGGCTGTGGACGTGACCGAGGTTGCCGCCAAGCCGTCGGGATTCGAGATCACGGGCGTGGCCGCGACGGGCTGGGCCTGTGAAGGTGCCGAGGTCCGCATCGTTCTCAATCCCGCAGGCACGACCTTTCGCGAGGGCGTACTCGGGCAGGGCCGGGTCTACGAAGACCGGATCGAGATCGACCTGATACTGAACGGGCGCGGCGAGCAGGATTTCGTCCGGCGCCTCCAGGAAGGTCGCGTGCTGGTCCTGCACGGCAAGCCGATCACCGAAAGCCTTCTGCGGATCACCGGCTTCGAACTGCTCTGAAGCGCCGAAAGGGGTAGGCCGCCGCTCGCAATAGCCGGGCCCGCCGCGAAGCCAGCGGTTATCCTGATTCCCTGCATCGGGAGAATTTCATGGACGGGGCCTCTCTGTGAACGTGGCGGTGGACCGCTTCCTGAAACCGCTCGGGCTTCAGGCCCGTGCCGCCGATCCGGGGCCTTATTGGCCAAGGCGCCGGGTGGAGCGCATTCATCACCCCTTTCTCTTCCTTCTCGCGCCGCCGGGAGCGGGGACGACCGCCGTGGCCCGCCATGTCGCCGCGCGCGCCGATGTCGTCGGCCTGCATTCCAGTTTCGAGGGACAGCGACTGGTGCGGGGGCTGATGGACAACGACCAGTGGCTCGCCCAGAAATTCGTGGACTACGAGGCCGTGCTCGGCGGCTGGAGCGCGCGCATGGCCGAAGTGGAGCGCAGCCGCAGCCACGCCTTCTTTCTGGAAAAAAGCCCGCCCCATCTCGTCCGCTACGAGACGCTGTTTTCCCACTTCGCCGAATACCGCGTCGCCGTGTGCAACCGCGCGCCGCTGACCAATATCGACGCCCAGCTCAAGCGCTATGCCCTGCCTGCCTATCGCGGCGTTCCGCGCGAGCAGGTGGTGCGCCATCTCGCACGCACGTGGATATGGCGCAGCGGGTTGTTGCGCGATGCTGTCGAGCGGCACGGCTATCCTCTCGTCACTTATGAGCGCTTTCGCAGCGATAACGATGCGATCCTGACGGCTTTCGGGCTGGAGGTAGGGGCCTCGGCTCCTGCGGCGGAGGACGAAGCCGGTTCGGCGCAAGTGCTCATGCTGACGACCGGAGAGCGTCGGATCGTTGCCGAGACCGTGGCCGAAGCGCCGGACTTGCTGGCGTTCTTCGGCTACGCGGACGAAGCGATCTAGCTCGCTCCGCGCGCGTAGTAGTATTGATAATAGGCCATTTCCTCGCCGAGTACCGCCGAGCTTCGCGTGTCCACCTGGGTCAGCAGCAGCCCGTAGATATGCGCCCCGGCGCGGTCGAGTTCGCGCAGCGCCGTCCTGACGACATTGCGCTGGGTGGTGCGCCAGCGCAGGATCATCAGCGTCACGTCCGCCATGGCCGCTAGTGCGCGGGCCTCGGCCACCGGGATGACCGGGGCGATATCGAGCACCACGAGGTCGTATTCCTGCCGGAAGCGGTCGAACAGGGTGGCGGTGGCGTCGGAATGGATGATGTCGAGCGGGGTCTGCGCGGTGGAATTGAGCGGCAGGACATGAGCGCCGGACGGTTCGTCCACCACCAGCACGTCCTCGACCCGCGCCTCGCCGGTGAGCACTTCGGCAAGGCCGAGGCGTCCCCGCAAGTCGAGCGCGATCGTCGTGCCCATGCGGCGCACGTCGCAATCGATCAGCAGGGTGCGGCGACCGGCCAGTGCGGCGGAGCGGGCAAGCGCGATGGCGGTGCTGGTCTTGCCCTCGCCGGGGATCGAGGAGGTGATCCCCACCGAGCGGGCGACCTGGCCCTTGTGGCCGATCTTCAGCGCCGTCCAGATCGCGCGCACGGATTCGGCGAAAGGCGAGTCTTTGTGCTCGATCAGGAAGTCCGGCACGCCCAATGCCTCATCCTTGTGGAAGTCGGGTTCGTCCATCGTCGCGATGTCGGGCAGGCTGCTGACCACTTCGTAGCCGGTCAGTTCCTCCGCCTCGGCGCGGGTGCGGATGCCGCGTTCGCGCCATTCGAGCGTAAGCGCCAGCAGCACCGCGGCGATCACCCCGGCAATGCCGCCGCCCAGCATGTAGACGAGCAGATCGGGCGAGGAGGGGCGGGGCGGCACCTGCGCGCGGGCGATGACCTGGGCCTTGCTCTTCTCGGTCCCGCGCGTCGCGAGTTCGACGCGGTAGCGGTCGAGAAAAGTCTGGTAGAGCTGGCGCGAGCTTTCGGCCACGCGCTCCAGTTCGTTGAGGCGTACCGAGGCGTTGTTGCCAGCGAGCAGGCGGCCCTTGGCCCCGCCGATGGCGGCCTGGATCGCGCCCACGCGCTGGCTGTCTACCTTGACGTCGGAACTGACCCCGGCGCTCGCGCGGGCCACTTCGCGGCGCAGCGACTGGCGAGCGCTGTTCAGCTGGGCTTCCGTCCTCACCCGGTCGGGGTGATTGGGGCCGAGCGTGGAGGACTGTTCGGCCAGCTTCACTTCCAGCGTCGAGACATCGGTGCGCAAGTCGCGGATCACCGGGCTGCTGTTGACGGCGGTGCCGTTCTCCCCGGCATTTGCGCTGGCACGGCCCTGCGAGGCGGCGAGTTCCGCCTTGGCAGAGGCGAGTTCGGTGTTGAGCGTGGACAGCTCCTGCTGCGCGATAGTGCTGTCGTTGCTGACGGCGACGAGGTCCGCGCTGGCGCGATAGGAGGCGACGGCGGCTTCGGCCTTGATCACGTCGCCGCGCAGCTGGTCGAGCCGGCTGCGCAGCATGTTGATGTCCTGGCTGCGCGCGTTCTGCTCGCCCTGCACCTGCCCGCTGACATAGGCGTCGGCCACGGCATTGGCGACCATCGCCGAGACTTGCGGATCGCGCGAGCGGTAGGCGAGGTTGATCGCATAGGAGAGGCCCTGCCGCGCCACCGTGAGATTGGCGCGCAGGATATTGGCGGCGGCGGCTTCGCTTAGCGGCTCTATTGCATCGGGCGCCGAAGCGGCGATGAAGGCGCGGTTGGTGTTGAGCCGGGCATTGTGCACGGCCGCTGCCGCCACTTCCGGCGAGAGCAGAACCTGCACTTCGGTATCGACCGCCGGGGAATCGACGATCGTATCCTTGTTGGTCTGCGCGGTGCGGACGAGCTGCTGGTCGCCCCGGTCGAGCGCGAGGACGACGCTGGCATCGTATTTCTTGACCGCCAGAGCATAAGCGAGCGCGGTGGCGGCCAGCACGGCGAGGATCGCGAGCAGCATGGCCCATTTGTGCCGCCAGGCCAGCGTCGCCAGCCACGACAGGTCGATGAGCTTGCCCCCGTCGGGGCCGGCGGTCGCACCGGAAGGGGCGGGGTCGGTCAGTCCCAGCCTCTGGGAGGCGGAAGGATCAAGCTTGTTCGTAGCCACGTGCAAGTTTCTACCTTCCGGGAATCGAGGAAAATCGCGGATTTATTTTGCGAGCCTTCGCCCCTTGAAATCCATGAGAAACAGGTAGTAACTCGAAATCTCAGCCACGACGGCCTCGGGCGAGCGGCGATGGACGAAGTCCATGGGCACCGTACCGGCCAAGGACTGCGCGGCCTGCGCTGCCTCGGCGATCTGCGTATGGCCCAGCGGTGCATCTATAGCCGCGACGCGGGGAGGACCGAGTTCTTCCAGCAGCGGTGCGAAGGCGGCGATGCGCGAGACCAGCAGCGGCGTGCCGCGCTCCGCTGCGAGCACGGCAAGGCCGCTGTTCTCGCCGCTCTCGTAAGGGAGTAGCAGCAGGGCGGCTTCGGCGAGACGGTCGGCCATTTGCTGGTCGCTCAGGCGTTCCAGCATCCATTCGATGCGCCAGCCGCGCGCAGCCAGAGTCCGCAGACGGTGGTCCAGTGCATTACCGGCTTCCTCGTCCTCCGGGCGCCCGTGCACGAGGTAGCATCGCGCGTCGGGCTGCGTCTGTTCCAGTGCGGTGAGGAAGGCATCGAGGCCCTTGTAGGCCTTGATGTCGCCGAGGAAGGCGATGGTTTCCGGGGTGTCCGGCGCCGGTGGGGCCGGCTGGGGGTAGGCATCCGAATACGTCCAGTGCGGTGCGACCAGCGCGGGCAGTGCGGCAAGCGCCGGGTAGTGCGTGCGCGCCTGATCCAGGCTGTCTTGCGAAAGCGCATGAATGCCGTCCAGCCGGGCGATCAGGCGTTTCATCCAGAAGCGTTCGAGCCGAGGTCTTTCGCCTTCGTGCGAGGCGACGTTGTGCATGGTCCAGACGACCTTCGCCCCCCGCGCCTTTTGCAGTGCGAGGAAGACGGACCAGACCGCGATCGTGCGCAGGCTGCCGAAGAGGCTCGCGCGGACGACTTTCTGGGGCCAGTGGAGGTGGATCACGTCGCAGCGGCTGGTGAAGCGCTTCACCCAGCCGGGTGCGGAAACCTTGTGCCCCAGCCGCCTGAGCTGTGTGACGAGGATCGCGGTATAGGGATTGCTGAGGCGGTTTTCCTCGCCGGGGAAGCACCAGATTCGAAGCATGGCTTCCTTCTGCTACGGCTTATATACCTAATTGCATTGGCTAGTTTCTTTGTTTGCACCGCACAATGGCGATTAAGTCTAGTCGCGGGGCGCTGATGCGAGTCGAACGGGTCGTTTTTCCTTTCACCAATGAGAAGATCGGCGGCAGCCACGTCTCCTCCTTCACGCTCGGTACGACCTTGCAGCGCGACCACGGCGTAGAGGTGGTGGTGGCTTGTCCGGGCGGCAGCCTCATCGAGCAGGTCGCGCGCGATCGTGGTTTCGCGATCTGGCCGCTCGACGAGAAGCCTGCCTTCCGTCACGGCCTCGCCGCAGAAGCGCGCCTGCTGCCGCAGCGGCTGGCCCGGCTGGCGCGGCAGCCGCAAGGCACGGTGATCCACAACAACGACCTTTCGGCGCAGCAGAGCTGGGGACCGGCGGCGCGGCTGCGCGGGATCGCCTGCATCTATCACAACCGTGCCTTCAACCGGCCGGTGCTGCCGAACCTCATGGTCATGGCCACGGCGCAGCGGATAGTCTGCATCTCGCGCGCGGTGGAGGGTCGTCTGCCCGACTGGCTGCGGCGCCGCTCGGTGCGGATCGACAACCCTTTCGAACTGCCCGCAGACGTCGACGGCGCGGCACTGCGGCGGCGCTTCTCAGAGGAATTTCCGATCGCGCGGGAAGGCCCGCTGATCGGCTTCATCGGCAACTTCGCCGAGCGCAAACGCCCGCGTTTCTTCCTGGAAATGGCGCGAGCGGTGCTGTTGGAGATGCCGCGCGCCGTCTTCGTGATCTTCGGGCGGGCGGTGGACGAGACGCAGCAGAACCTCGAAGCCTTCGCAGCGCGGCTGGGGATCGCGGACCGGGTGATCTTCGCGGGTTTCCGCCTGCCGGTGGAGGAGAACATCGCCCTGCTCGACCTGCTGGCGATCACCGCGATCGAGGAGCCGCTGGGGCGCACCCCGCTGGAGGCGCTGATGCTGGGGGTGCCTTACGTCGCCACTGACGATGCCGGACTGGGCGAGACCGGGCGCCGTTTCGGCGGCGGGCTGCTGGTGCCGCGCGGGGCAGGTCCCGGTGCTTTCGCGGCGACAGTGGTGCAGGCGCTCGGCACCATGCTCCCGGATTTCACGGAGGAGCGCCAACATGCCCGTGACAGCCTTTCGGCTGCCAATCATACGGCGCAGATCCTCAAGGTCTACAAGGCATTGCTCGCTTAGATCGAGCGCTTCGACTTGCTATCTCTGACTTTGCCCAAACCACCTTCGTCATCCCCGCGAAGGCGGGGATCCCGCTTTTCTTGCGGCAGGGCGAGAGGTCGGAAAAAGGAAGCGGGGCCCCCGCCTTCGCGGGGGCGACGGGGAGAAAGGGGCGGGAGACAGGCGCTAGATTGCCAGACGCTGGTCCACCGTGACCTTGGAGCCTGTGTAGCTGGTCGAACTGTTCAGCACCTGGCCCGGTTTGGCGATCAGGCGCTTGATCTGCAGGTTGACCACGCCGTCCTCGGCGCGGAACAGCGGCACTTTGGGATCGCCCGAGGCGATCAGCACGTCGATGGTGATGGTGCGCGTGGCAGTCTTGCTGCCCTTGCCGATGATGCCGACGAAGCGGTTGGTGCCGAGTTCGACGAGGCCGTGGCTCTGGCTGGTCCAGGTTTTCATACCCTGCCGGCAACCCGCGAGGTAGACGTTGTCCACCCGGACATTGCCCTTGATGTCGAGGCAGGCATCGCTGGCGTTCAGTACGCGGCCATTGGAGATCGTGCCGGAATAGCCCGCTTCGGTCGAAATGCCGTCGACGTTCAGGTAATGGCTGCCCGGCGCCATGAACAGATTCTGGAAGTCGAAGTTGCTGATTTCAAACGTACCGACGTCGTTGGCGTCCTTTCCCTTGAGAGTGATGGCCCCCCAGGCGTCGTCGCTGTTGATGGCCGGGCGGTTCTTGTCGCCGATCCAGACGAGGTCGCGGAACACCGCCTTGCCGATGCCGTTGCTGACATTGACGAGGCCGAGACCCAGTGTCGCATCGGCGCGCGCCTGCGTATCGGACACGCGGCGGACCTGGAGGTCCGGGACGTTCTCGCCGCGCATCAAGGGGCCGTAGCGCAGCGATTTGACGTCCTGCATCACGAAACCGCTGGCATTCTTGCCGTTGACGAGGATCTTGCCGTCGATCACGCAGAGCTTCGTTACGTCCGGTGTCGAGCCTGTCAGGCGGATCGTCGGCACGACCTTGCAGGCTGCGGAACCGACTTGCGGGGCTGCGATCGCGGGCATCCGGAATGTCGTGGCCGCGGTCGTTGCGCTTGCCGCCGTCATCGGTGCAGCGGCGACGCTCGACAGGGAAGCGTTCTCCAGGCCGGCGGATGATCCCATCGCGGTCAGCGGAAGTGCAAAGACAAGCGTTCGGAACATGTTGTTTTCCAATGATTCAGGTATTTATTTGAGATTTATTGCAAATTGTCTCGAGTCTATTCTCATTTGTGAGGCATGATTCTATGAGTTTACTTGCCGAATGGATCGCGGGGCCGCAACTTCCGGAGCGGATCAAAGGTCCTCAAACGGGGCGAAGCGCTGCGGCGTTTGCGACGGACCGTTTCGCGGTGCGGCCCTGCAAGTTGGCGTGGACAGTGAATCCGCAGAGCAGGCCGTAGAACAGCAGGCCCTCGATCATCCAGAACGGCATCGTCGCCATATTGAGCAGGAAGAAGCCCAGATGTGCCATGACCAGCGTGAAGCGCGCGGGCGTTCTTGCTGTCAGGGCCAGCGCGAACATCCAGATCCAGAGAAGCAGCATCGCCGCCACGCCCAGTACGCCCAGTTCGTAGAGCGTGGAGATCAGCGTGTTGTGGGCATAGTAGCGATAGCGGCCCTCCCAGGCGTTGGCGCCGAAGCCCAGCACGTGCTGGCGCGGGGTGCCGTCTTCCCAGGCATTGACGTATTGGCTCCAGAGCAGCAGCCGACCCGAGAGCAGAGCCTGATCGGCGCGGCTGAATTCGCCGGGCGCCTTGCTGAGGATCGCGGGGTTCTGCGCCAGCGCCTTGACCGCATCGAAGCGGTCGCCCGCGACCATCGGGATGACGGGAACCGCGGAAAGCACCAGCAGCACGCCGAGGATACCGGCAATCGGCCGCTGGGCAGGGCGCACCGCGCCGGTGATGGAGGCGATGAACAGGCCCAGCATGAGCGGTCCGGCGGTGATGATCGCCGTGCGGTAATTGGCGGCAAGAATGCCGCCAAGGCAGATCGCGGCGATGGCCAGCTTGTAGAGCGCGCGCAACCGGGGGTTGAGGATTGCGGTCAGCAGGCCGGTCAGGAGGATGATCGAGAAGCTGGCTTCGTGGTTGTAGCCGCCGATGTAGGAGGTTGAGCCGTCGCTCTCCGTTGCCTTGGCGATGTGCAGGACCAGGCTGAAGCCTTGAAGCGCCAGCGGCAGCAAGAACGTGAACAGCAGGCGCAGCAGCACTTTTCCCGCTCCGTCGGCCATGAAGGCATCGTAGGCGGTAAGGGCAATGATCGCGAGATAGGCGTATTTCACCAGGCTCTCGACCGCGCCGGAGGCTTCGCCGTTGAGCATCGCGCTCATCACGATGACGAGCAGCAGCGGAACCACCGGCGCCAGGATCAGCGGCACCGCACGGCTGCGCAGGAGCAGGAGGCTGCCGATCAGCACCAGCACGACCGAAGCCAGCGCGTTCCAGCTCAGCCCCAGCGGTGAGGACGCGAAAGAGAATTTTGGCATTGCCGACATCGCAAGGCGCAGGGCGAAGGCCACGATCAGGAACCGTGCCGAGGCGCCGACGCGCAGGCACAGCACGATGACGAGCACGCAGAACAGCATCATCGAGGGTAGCAGCAGGAAGATCGGGATGGGCGGGCTGCCCGCGGTCAAAGCCAGCATCGCGTGCTCCGGGGCTGATCAGTTGGCATGGGTGAGCGCATGGCGATGCCTCCTGCGGGGCCGGAGCTTGCGGTAAGTGGCGGCGGTGCGTTTCGCCACTTCGTCCCAGTCCATCAGGGTGTCGGGCAGGAGGCCTTTCACCTCGCGCGCCTCGGCGCGATCCGCAAGGCGGGCGGCGAGAGCGACGACATCGCCGACCGGGAAGTACCGGCTGGCCGGCAGATCGAGGTCGAGATTGGGCTGGATGTCGCTGAGCAGGACGGGGCAGCCGCAGGCCAGTGCCTCCAGAGCGGCGATCGGCAGGCCCTCGTGAAAGGAGGGCAGCACGAAAAGTCCGGCATTGCGTAGCAGCACGCCCAGCCGCGCGCGCGTCACCATGCCGAGGAAGCGGATGCGCGGTTCCTCCAGCGCCAGCAGGTCCTGCGCATAGCGGTCGTCCTTGCGCCCGGCTCCGGCGATGACCAGCGTGCGGGTGTCGTTGCTGCGCCGGAACGCTTCGATAAGGATGTGGATGCCCTTTTCCGGCACCAGACGGGCCACGCAGAGGATGTAGTTTCCGGCAATCAGCGTAAGTTCGTCGAGCACTTCCGCATCGCTCTGCGGGGAAGGGGGCATCGTGCTGACGCCGTTGGGAATGAATTCGACCCGCTCGGCCCGCGCCGGATAGCGCGCCTTCATGCGGGACGCGAGCGAAGGGGAAACGCAGACCACGCGGTCCGCGGACTGGACCCCGAGCCACTCGCCCAGTTTCAGCATCATCCGCGCGCCGCGCCCCCATTTCTCGCGGTCGTAGTCGGCGCCGTGGTGGGTCAGCAGCACGCTGAGGCCTAGCAGGCGGGCGAGCGGGGCGAACAATGCAGGCCCCACGGCATGGATATGCACCGCGTCCGCACCCCGGCGGCGGGCGTGGAGAATGCCGACGAGCGTGGAGACGAGCGCTTCGCTCACGCGCCCGGTCGGCGAATAGAGGGGGGTCAGCGCGACATGGCGAAAGCTCGTCATTGCCGGATCGACATAGGGCGCGCGGCAGCAGACTTCGATCTCGATGCCGGGATCGAGCGCGGCGATGCGCGGCAGTAATTCCTCGCAATGCGTTTCCACGCCGCCCATGACGCCCGGAATGCCCCGCAGGCCGGTGACGCAGACTTTCATGGCCGGGCTTCCTGCGCGGCATCGATCAGCACGGCGCGGAACCGTTCGACGGCGCGTTCCACCGAGAAGGCGGCGGCGCGCCCGGCGGCGGCGGCGGCGAAAGCGTCGTGCCTGTCGCCGGTGAGTTCGGCCATGCACAGCGCCATGGCCCGGTCGTCGTCCATGGCGACGAGTGCGCAGCCATGGCCGAATGCAGGCTCCCGGCCGTGGCGGCGCGTTTCGAGGATTTCCGCCGGGCCGGATGGGCAGTCCGTCGCCGCAACCGGCAGGCCGACGGCCATCGCCTCCAGCATTGCGTTGGGAAAGCCTTCCGCGTTGGACGTGAGCAGGTAGCATCCCGCCCGCGCCAGGACGGCGTAGGGGTTGGCTACAAAGCCCGCGAAGCGGACCCGTTCGGCAAGCCCCAGCGATGCCGCCAGCGCGGTCAGATCCTCGCGCAGGGGGCCTTCGCCCAGCACGATCAGGTTGCCTTTCGTTTCCGCCTTCGCGAGTGCGCGGATGGCCATGGCGGTATTCTTGTTGTCGACCAGACGGCCCATCGTCACGAAGTCGGCGGCGCTTACCGGGATCGCCGGTTCGAGCGCGGCGAGATCGCGGATGCGGGGGATGTCGACCGGGTTGTAGATCACCGAAATCCGCGCGGGTTTGATGGCGAAGTCGGTTTCCAGCGTGTGTGCGACGCCTTCGGAAACGGCGATGATCCGCCGGGCCGATGGATAAGTGCGACGGATCAGCATGCGGCTGAAGGAGCCGAGGCGGCCGCTTTTCAGGTGGGCAGTGGTATTCACCCGCTCGCTGATGACCGCCGCACCGCCGGTACGGCGCATCGCGAGGATTGCTGCGACATTGGCGCGCGAGAGGAAGGACAGCGTCACGTCCGGATGCAGGCGGCGCACCAGCTTGCGCGTGCGGGTTACACTGCGCAGCAGCCCGCCGCGCGTATCGAGGCGCTCGACCTGCACGCCAGCGGGCAGGCGATAGGCCTCCTCCGCCTCGTTATCGAGAAGCGCGACCGTGATCGCAAATTCATGGGGGCGACGACCGAGCTGGTCCACCAGCGCGGTGAACACCCGCTCCGCGCCGCCGCCGGCCAGCGAGTTTATGACGAAGAGTGCGCGAAGCGGCGATTCGGAACGCATGCGACCTCTCGTGATCCTGGAGCAGGTGCAAGCGTAACCAGCGCGGCGCGTTGGTGATATTCAACAAAAGGGCCAGTCCGTGGCCCATCGGGGGTATCCGCAGCGTTGCCATCTATCGCCGCGCGGCTTTGATAAGCGGGGTTTTTGTTCGCTGGGTTGGCGAAACGAGAGGGAACCTTGCGTGATCCCGGCCCTTCGGCTTTTCGCGCGAAGGGCCGGGTACCGGCTCGTGCCCCTTTTTACGGCCGGTAGAGAGTTTCGGTGGGCAGGATCACGCCGTTGGCCTTGGCGTAGCCGTCCCAATCGGCAGTCAGCTCGCGCAGTTTGTCGGGGTTTCTGGCCGAGAGGTCCTCGGTCTCGCCGGGGTCCTTCGCGATGTTGAAGAGGCGCCATTGGCCGTCGCCGATGTCGGTCACTTTCCAGTCGCCCTTGCGCAGCGCGCGGCTGCCGAACAGCTCGGTGCCGAGCGGTTCGTCGGCGGCATGGACGAAGGCGGCCTTGCCTTCGAGCCAGGGGCGGGCGCTCTTGCCGGTGATCGGCAGCACGGTGCGGCCCTGGAACGTGGTACCGCCGCTCGGCACACCGGCATAGTCGAGCAGGGTCGGCGCGATGTCTGCCACGCTGACATAGGCACCGCCGATGCCCCTGGCGTTGGCCAGACCTTTCGCGCTGACGAAGGCGACGGTGCGGGTGCCGCCCTCGGAGGCATAGGCCTTGGTCAGCCAGGCGGGCGCGGTGCCGGCTTGTGCCCATTCGGGGCCGTAAGTGACGTAGGAATTGGGCTTGCCGCGATTGGCGAAGCTGTTGTCTGCCGCCTCGATGCGATTGGCGAGCATCTTGGCGCCGGTGGTCCGATAGTCCAGCCCTTCGGCTCCGTTGTCGGCGAGGAACACGATCACGGTGTTGTCCAGTTCGCCGCTGGCGCGCAAGGCGTCGAGCACGCGGCCGACGTTGCTGTCCATCCGCTCGACCATGGCGGCGTAGATTTCCATGTCGCGCGCGGCCTCGCGCTTGTCGGCGACGGAGAGCGAATCCCAGCCCCCGCGCGGCGCGCGAACGCTGTGAGGGACCGTGCCCTTGGGCAGGATGCCGAGTTGCTCCTGCCGGGCGAGGCGGCGGCGGCGGATTTCGTCGAATCCGGCGTCGTACCTGCCTGCCTGCCGCGCAACGTCCGCGTCCGGTGCCTGGAGCGGCCAGTGCGGCGCGGTGAAGGCGAGATAGGCGAAGAACGGCTTGTCCGGGCTTTCCGTGCGGCTCTGCTTCAATTCGGCGATCAGGTTCGTCGCATAAGTGTCCGACGAGTAGAAGTCCTTGTCCAGTTCGGTCAGCACCTGGCCGTCGCGGGTATAGGTCGTGTTCTTCTTCGGATCGGGACCGAGATCGCGGCCGTAGTGGTTTCCGGCGCCCTGCAGCAGCGCGAAGCTGTGCTGGAAGCCGCGTGCATGGGGATCGAGGTCCGGTGTCAGGCCAAGGTGCCACTTGCCCGAGAGCAGCGTGCGATAGCCGCCGGCGGCCAGGCGCTCGGCCAGGCTGGCGACGTCGCGGCTGAGATAGCCTTCGTAGCCCGGCTGGCCCTTCTGGTTGGGGGCGGTCAGTTCCGCCATGCTGCCGAGACCTGCGCGGTGATTGTCGGTGCCGGAGAGCAGCATCGAGCGGGTGGGCGAGCAGGTCGGCGCCGTATGGAAGCCGGTCAGCCGCAGCCCGTCCAGCGCCAGCCGGTCGAGATTGGGGGTAGCGATCTCGCTGCCGAAGGCGCCGATATCGGAAAAGCCGAGGTCGTCGGCGATGATGACGAGGAAGTTCGGGCGCTGCTGCGCGGGAACGCTTGCGGGTGAGGGCGCGGGCGCCTTGGCCGCGACCGGAACCGCGGTGGTCGTGGCGAGCAGGGCGGCTCCGAGGGCGGCGGCGAAGGCGAAACGCGAGGTTTTCATCAGGTGGTCCTTGGTGGAAAAGTCCCGCGCCGTGTCCGGTCTTTCAATGCTCCGGAGCGCGGCGCGGGAAGGGAACGGCCTGTGCAGGTATGAGGGATCAGGCCGTTTCGTAGGTGGTTGCCTTCTCCTTGCGGATGGTGCGGCTGTTACGGCCGTCGATCGAGACCGGCACCGATCCGGCGATCGTCGCGCGGCGCAGGGTGCGGCGCTGGAGGCCGAAGTCGGCGACGGCGCGGTGCTGGGTCGCCTGGTTGTCCCAGAAGGCCACGTCGCCCGGCTGCCAGCGCCAGCGCACGACGTTTTCGGGGCGGGTGATGTGTTCCTGAAGGATCGAGAAGATGCGATCCGAGTCCGCTTGGCCAAGGCCGACGATCCGTTTCACGAAGTGGCCGAGCAGCAGTCCGCGCTGGCCCGAAACCGGGTGGACGCGCACGAGTGGGTGCTCGGTCTCGTAAACGGTCGAGGCGAAGACGCTCTTGTGGAATTTGACCCGTTGTTCTGCGGCTTCGTCGGCCTTGGGGGCATTGGCCAGCACGGCCGCATAGTCGTAGTCGTTCGAATGGACGGCCCAGAGACCGTTCACCAGCTGGCGCAGACTTTCGGGCAGGCCTTCGTAGGCGGTCTCGGTATTGGCCCAGACGGTGTCGCCGCCCGCCTCCGGAATGGTGATAGCGCGCAGGATCGAACCGGCCGGATAGGCGTCGGTGAAGGTTACGTCGGTGTGCCAGCTGGAGGCGGCGTAGCCTTCCTTGCTGTCGAGTTCGAGCAGGTAGCGCGAGCCTTCGGCCACCGGCACCGTGGGGTGAGCGACCGGAGCGCCGAACAGCGAGGCGAAGTCCTCGTGGCGCTGGTCGGTCAGTTCGTGCTGGCCGCGGAAGAAGATCACCTTGTGGCGGACAAGCGCGTCCTTGACGGCCTGAACGGTTTCGGCGTCGAGGTCGCCCGAAAGGGTGACGCCGCGGATTTCGGCGCCGATGGTGCCGGTGATCGGCACGATGTCCAGCGGCGAGGCGGGGTCCTTGGCATTGGCGTAAGTGGCAATCGAAGTCATGGCATTCACTCCTTCTTATTGATGTCGGGAACTTACTCAGCGGGAACGAGGGCGGCGGCGTAGACTTCGTCGCGGGCCTTGAGCTGGCGACGGATTTCGGCGTGGCGGTCGGCATCGAGCGGGAAGCCTGCGACCAGCGCGGCGGCGAGGGTATGGGCGAGGGCCGGACCGAGCGCGAAGACCAGCAGCAGGGCGTTCAGCGCCTCGGGCGTGTTGGTGGCGGCCTTGGGGTCGAAGCCGAAGGCGGTGACGAGCGGCAGGGCGATACCGAAGGCCAATGCGCTGCCCAGCTTCATCGAGACGCTGAAGACCGAATAGTAAAGTCCCACGCGGTCCTCGCCGGTCTCGGCGCGGTGGAGGTCGGCGACGTCGGCCACCATCGAGCGCAGCATCAGGTTGCCCGAGCCTTGCGAAAGGCCCTGCGCCACGGCCAGCGCCATCATCAGGCCGAAACGGTCGGGCGTGAGGAAGACGAGGCCGAAGTTGATCGCGGCCTGGGTCAGTTCGGCGGCGACGGCGGCGCGGCCCTTGCCGAGATGCTGGCCGATGCGCCGCCAGATCGGTCCGGCCAGGATGCCGAACGAATATTGGAGCAGGAAGAAGCCCGCCGCCCATTCCGGGCGCTGGAAGTAGATCGTGACGATGAACAGCAGCAGTGCGGTGCGCACGCCCTGTCCGGCAGTGACGGCTGCATCGGCGGCGAGCACGCGCAGTAGCAGGGCATTGCCGAAGACCGCTTTCAGCGTCTTGCCCAGTGCGAAAGGTTCGGCGCCGCTGGGCGCGCTGCGGTCAGGTACGGAAGTCAAGGTCAGCAGCAGGCCGGGGATGGCGGTGACGAGCACCAGCGTTCCGAACAGGGTCAGGCGCAGCGGTCCGTCGTCGGGGCGAAGCTGGTCGGCAATGGCGGGCAGCAGCAGCGTCAGGACCAGGGCGCCGGAGGTGAGAAGGGTGAACAGCGAGGCGATCCGCGTGCGCTGGTCGTAGTCGCCGCTGACCTCGCCGGACCAGGCGTAGAGCGTGGTCTGGGTGATCGAATAGCCGCTGAAATAGGCGAGCACGCCAATCGCCACCCAGGTGAGGCCCACGCCCTGAGGCGGGAAGAACAGCATGGCGCTGCCGACGATGAACAGCAGCCCGCCTCCCGCGATCCACGGGCGCCGCCGTCCGAAGCGGCTGACGGTGCGGTCGCTCAATGTGCCGATCACCGGGTCCAGCAGCGAGTTGAAGATCTGCCCCACAAGGTAGATCAGCCCGAGCCCGGCCAGCGGGATCGCGTAGTGGCGGGAAAGGATCGCGGGCACGAAGGCGATCACCGGCTGCGCGGCGGCATAGAGAGGAACCGACATCGCGGAGAAGCGCAGGAGGCGCCAGCTGTCGAGCTGTTCCGGTCGTGATGCCGATCTGGAGAATGTCTCGCGGGTCATGGCTGGCGCCTCCTGGCTGGGAGCGGGGTTAGAGCTTGGTGCGCAAGGTCGCGCCGAAAGTGCGCGGCTCGCCGAGCTGGGCGGTGACCGCGCCGGTGTTGGCGGCGCTGAGACTGACGAAGTAGTTCTTGTCGAACAGGTTCTTGGCCCAGATCGAGAAGTCCCAGAGGCCGTCGTCGGTCCTCAGGCCGATGCGGCCGTTGGCAATGCCGAAGCCGGGGATCTGCGCCCAGGCCGAGTTCGAGGCCGAAGTGTTGAAGTTCGAGCGATAGGCGTAGTCGGCATGGGCATAGAGGCCGAGGCCCTTGCCGCCGAGATCGCCGAGCGGCGTGTTGAAGTCCGCACCCACGGTCCAGGCCCATTTCGGCACGCCGGGCAGACGCTCGCCGGAAAGGTCCTGGATCGCGCCGAGGTTCTGGCGCTCGAAGGCCTGGGGGGCGTTCTTGTACGTGACATAGGTGGCGTCGGTGTAAGTGGCAGAGGCGTTGAAGCTCAGGCTGTCGGTCGGCGCGATATTGAACTCGCCCTCGATGCCGCGCGAGCGGACCTTGGGAATGTTCGAGATGTACTGGCGGCCGACGACGGCGCCTGCGGGCAGATCGGTGATGGTGGTCTGGTAGTCGCGGATTTCGGTCCAGAAGGCGGCGGCGTTGAAGGTCGCGCGGCGGTCGAGGAACTGCGACTTGAGGCCCAGTTCGAAGGCATCGACCTTCTCCGGCTTTACGTCCGGATCGACCCCGGCGGGCAGGACCGAGAGGTTGAGCCCGCCCGACTTGTTGCCGCGCGAATAGGAGCCGTAGACATTGACGTCTCGTGCGACCTTCCAGCTCAACGTGACGAGGCCGGACAGGCTGTTGTCGGTGAAGCTGGTGGCATAGCTCGTCACCGGGTTGAATTGGGTACGGATCGCGGTGATCGCCGCCTGCTGCGCAGCGGTGAAGCCGGAGATGTCGGCGCCGTCCACCCAGTATTGCGAGAAGGCGCCCGACTTCTTTTCATGGGTGAAGCGCAGGCCGGTGGTGAGGGTCAGGGCATCGGTGATGTGCCAGTCGGTCTGGCCGAAGGCGGCGAGAGTCTTGGTTTCCGGCGTCGAGGTGGAGTTGGATTCGAAACCGTCGAGCGCGGCATTGGCGATCGTCTGGTTGGCGTTCGGCAGGTTCCACAGCGCCGCCGCCGGGCCGTAGCGCGAGGCGCCGTAGCCGCGCACGATCTGCCAGAAGTAATAGGCGCCGATCACGTAGTCGAAGCTGCCGCCGCTCTTCGAGGCAAGGCGCAGTTCCTGGCTGAACTGGCGCTGGCGATTGGCCTGCTGCGCCTTGGTGACGATCGGCAGCGAGGTGCTGTCGCCATCGTTGGCCGGGTCCCAGTCCCACCAGCGATAGGCGGTGATTGAGGTCAGCGCGGCGCCGCCGAGGTTCCAGTTTACCTCGCCCGAGACGCCGTATCCGGCCATGTTCGACTGATAGTGACTGTCCGCCTCGCCCACGCGGTCGAACGGTTGGAAACTGGGCAGCGTATAGCCGGGGAAGCGCGCGGCGCGCTGCGCCCAGTTGTTGGCGATCGTCGCGCCGTTCTCGTAAGTCGTGTGCAGTCCGGCGAAGACGTTGAGGACGTGGTTCTGTTTCTGCCGCGCATAATCGCCGATGATCCGGACTTCGAGGTCCGGGTCGGGCGTGAAGAGAAGCTGGCCGCGGATCGACTTGTTCAGATAGTCCTGCGCGCGGGTCCTGGTGGTCTTGTTCCAGAGGAAGCCGTCGTTCTCGCTGATCGCGCCGGACAGGCGCACGGCCAGCAGGTCCTTGAAGATTCCGGCCGAGCCGGAAGCGCGGAACTGGTAGAAGCCGTAGTTGCCGATGCTCGCCTCGGCCGAAAGTTCGGGGTCGAAGGTGGGCTTCCTCGAAGTGACGTTGATGACGCCTGAAGTGGTGTTCTTGCCGAACAGCGTGCCCTGAGGGCCGCGCAGCACTTCGATGCCCTGAAGATCGACGAGATCGAACTGGGCGAGGCCGACGCGGCCGTAGTAGACGTTGTCGATATAGAAGCCGACGCCGTTCTCCAGCCCGTCATTGGTCAGCGAGATATTGGAGCCGAGGCCGCGGATGTTGATATTGGTATTGCGCGGATTGTAGGTGATGACCTGAAGGCTCGGCACCTGTTGCTGGATCGAGCCGAGCGTATAGTCGCCGCGCCTTTCGAGGCTGGCGGCGCTGATTACGCTGATGGCGACCGGGACGTCCTGAACGTTCTCGTCGCGGCGGCGCGAGGCGGTAACGACGATGGCTTCTCCGCTGCCGCTTTCTGCGCTGATTTCGGGGGCGGTTTCAGGGGCGGCTGCGAGTGCCTCTTCGGCAGCCAGAGCGGCAGGCGCGGCGGTGAGCAGTGAAACGGTGAGGGCGAGCGGGCTGCTGGCGGTGACGAAACGGCGAAACATTCAAGTCGGTCCCTGTTTTCATGAGTGCGCACCGAGTCGTTCGTCGGGCGTGATCTTTTTGGTTTTTCGGTTGGTCGGGCTGGCTGACTTCGACGCGAGAGGCCGCAGCCGGAGCCTGCGGTGAGGGCCCGGAGCACATGCCTTCTCGCCGCAAAACCTCAGGTCTGCGCGCAAGGTGCGTGAAGTCTGTCAGGAAAGGCGCGGACTGCCGGCAGGGCGGTCCGTCGCGGCGCGTCAGGCGCGCGGAATCATGGTCTGCATCGTATCACCTCATCATTGGCGTGAGGGGAACACGATGCCTGGCGCTGTCGCCTGGAGCATCGCGCGCTTTAGCGGTTGGTAACGCGGAGCAAGCTGCTTCCCGATCAAATGCCGCGGACCGGTGAACCTTTGAATGCACGGGCGGACTGGTCAGCCGTTTGCCGTGCGGTGTGCTTGTCTAGCTATTTGGTTGAGAAAGTCGGGTCAATGCAAGGTTTTCTATCGGGGGCTATGGTACCGATTTCGGGGTGTTCTCTTCATCCTAGGAATATGACTTAATATCAGTATTTTGTTGCTATCTCGCTTGCCTGTTTCGTTTCTGGAATAATCGCCGGAGAGACGGCTGGCCCGTTTTGGAAGAGGGTTGTAACGAAGCGGGATGACCGTTTTTCCCTCTGTTTCGCCTGCGAATCCCTCTTCGACGCCGCTGCAAAATCGCCGTGCGCTGGTTACCGGCGCGGCGGGCGGATTCGGTCGTGAGATTGCTCTGGGCCTGGCGCGGGCCGGTGCACACGTGATCCTGCATGGACGGCGCGAGGCGCAGCTTGCCGCCTTGCTTCGCGAGATCGTGGAGGCGCGGGGCACAGCGGAGATCGCGGCCTTCGATCTGGCCGATGCCGAGGCTGCGGAGGAGGCGCTGCGGGGGATGGGAAAGGTCGATATCCTCGTCAACAATGCCGGCCATCGCGATCGGCGCGCCATGGCGGAACTGGACCGCGAGGCCGTGCGGCGGATGCTGGAGATCAATCTCGTTGCGCCGTTCGATCTGGCGCGGGCACTCGCACCGGGCATGGATGAGGGCGGGCGGATCATCAACGTAACCTCGATTGCCGGGCAGATCGCACGATCGGGCGATGCGGCTTATACGATGGCGAAGGGCGGGCTGGACGCGATGACGCGGGCGCTCGCGGCGGAACTCGGGCCGCGCGGGATCACGGTCAATGCCGTCGCCCCCGGCTATTTCGCGACCGAAGCCAATGCCGTCATGGTTGCGGACCCGGCTGTGGCGGAGCATCTGGCGCGGCGGACTTCGCTGGGACGCTGGGGCAGGCCGGAAGAAATCGTAGGGCCGGTCGTGTTTCTGGCTTCCGATGCGGCGAGCTATGTGACCGGACAGGTCATCGGCGTCGATGGTGGCTACCTGGCTCACTTCTGATCGATTGCTCTAATTGCATGTACCTCTGCGTATGACGCAACTGCGGCCGAGGCTCAAGCGGTTCCCCGTCCTGGCCGTGTTCCATGATGGCCAAAGTTGCGGTTATTGCGACGGAAAATCGTGATGCGATGGATAGCGAAATCGGTTCGACATCATGGTTCAAGCGGTTCAGCATAGCGCAGGCCCATCGTGGGCATGCTGATTAAGCTAGCAATAACATATACATGATTGAAGGTTTTGCCATCGGTGATCCGTTCCGGTTTCACCGGGATAGCGGTGCGGAAAGCGCAATCGTTCATTTGCCAGAACGTCGCCCGACTTTTACGAATGATCGCAAAATCCCTGCAAGTTGCATGACGCGCAACTGCTGATTTCTTTTCTTCATTTGCGATAATCGCGATTCTCGACCATTTAGAGCGGGCCTTTCAGGCATCCTCTCCCAAAAACTTTCCAAGGGCTGGTCTTCGGACCGGCCCATTTTTTTTGTCTTCCATGCGTAAGCGCCCTTGCAAATCCGGCAATGCTGTCCTGAAGGCGATTGCAATGCGATCGCCATGCAGCAGGGAGAATTCGAATGCGCCTCGGGAAATTTGCCGGTCTGACTGCTCTGGCGCTTGGCCTTGTAGGCCTTGATGCAGGATCGGCGGCTGCCGCCCCGCGCTGGTCGCTGGCGATTCATGGCGGCGCAGGCGTGATCGAGCGCGGCTCGCTGACGCCGGAACAGGAAAAGGCCTATCGCGCAGGTCTCGACGAAGCGCTTCGCGCCGGGGCCGCCGTGCTGGACAAGGGCGGCACTTCGTTGGACGCTGTGACCGCTGCCATCCATGTCCTCGAAGACAACCCCCTGTTCAACGCCGGGCGCGGTGCGGTCTTCACGGCCGAGGGACGCAACGAACTGGACGCGGCGATCATGGACGGTCGCACGCTCAAGGCCGGAGCTGTCGCCGGGATCACCCGCACCCGCCATCCGGTGGACGCCGCGCGGGCGGTGATGGACCATAGCCCGCACGTCATGCTGGCGGGCGAGGGCGCCGATCGCTTCTCGCGCGAGCAGGGGCTGGAACAGGTCGATCCCTCCTGGTTCCGCACGGAGAAGCGCTGGGAGCAACTGCTCAAATGGCGCAAGGATCATCAGGCCGCGCTCGATCCCACCCATCTCTACGGCACTGTCGGCGCCGTGGCGCTCGATGCCGCCGGGAACCTGGCCGCCGCCACCTCGACCGGCGGCATGACCGGCAAGCGCTGGGGCCGCATCGGCGATTCCCCGATCATCGGCGCGGGCACCTATGCGAGGAATGGCGAATGCGCGGTCTCGGCGACCGGCTCCGGCGAATACTTCATCCGCGAGAGCGCGGCACGGCAGGTCTGCGACCGGGTCGGCTATCTGCACCATAGCTTGGCCGCTGCCGCGCAGGAGACGATCGCTTCGGTCGGTGCGATCGGCGGCGACGGCGGGCTGATCGCGATGGGGCCGGAGGGCGTTCCGGCCTTCGCGCTCAATTCTTCGGGCATGTACCGCGGGCAGGTCTCCGCGGCGAGCGCACCGCAGACCGCGATCTATGCCGATGAAGCGATGCCCGCCGCGCGCTGAGCGCTAGGCCACTCCTCGGCCAGAAGACCGAAGAGGAGGGTATCGCGAATGCCGATATGGGTCTGCCATTCGGCGCGCAGATGCCCCTCCTGCCGGAAGCCGAGGGCCTTCAGCAGCGCTATCGATCCGCGATTGTCAGGATCGGTATCGGCGAAGACCCGTCTTTGCCCTTCGGCGAAAAGTTGTTCGATCACTGCGCCGACCGCTTCCCGGCCGATCCCGCGTCCCTGAGCCTCGCGCGCGAGGAAATAGCCGATCTCGCTGACGCCGGGCCGCTTCTGCCCCGCTGAGACGAAGCCGAGTGCCCGGTCCCCGCCGCGTTCGAGAATGGCCCAAGTGCGCCATGAACCGGCCTTCTCCAGCGCAAAATCGGCGCGCAGTTCGTCAAGGTCCGCGAAGGGCGCGCGTGACCACCATGTCATGCTAACCGGATCGGACATCGCCGGGAACAGGGCCTCGGCGTCGTCCGGCGTGCGGAGGCGCAGGGTCAGGCGTGCGGTTGCGAGCTGGGGGAGTGCGAAGTCGTTCGATGTCATGATCCGTGCCGTCGTTTCAATCCGAAGTGTCGGGTTGCCACAGTTCGATCGGATTGCCTTCCGGATCGTGGATGCGGGCGAAGCGGCCCACGCCCGGCATGTTCCATTCCGGGTTGGTGACGACGACGATGCCCGCCACGAGCAGCCGGGTGCAGAGATCGTCCAGATCGTCGACCCGGAAGTTGAGCATCCAGGCTTTGTCGGGGGGGAAATAGTCGGTGGCGGCAGGGAAGGGTGAGAAGACGCTGGGACCAGCCTGCGTGTCCCAGGCGCCGTAGGGCGCCGAGCCGACGCCGAGATGCTCGGCATACCAGGCGCGCAGGGCGTCCGGATCGCTTGCACGGAAAAAGAAGCCGCCGATCCCCGTCACGCCCATGTTTCCGTCTCCCGATATCGAAGGCAAGGGCATATCACGAGACACTGGCGCAGGCGACATTTACGAAGTTCACATTTTGTTCGCTTGGTGCTAAGTCCGAGTCCATGCCGGATGCTGCGGACAGGAAGATCATCCACGTCGACATGGACGCATTTTTCGCGTCGGTCGAACAGCGTGACGATCCGGCCCTGCGCGGCAAGCCGGTCGCGGTCGGTCATGCGGCGGCGCGCGGCGTGGTGGCGGCGGCCAGCTATGAGGCGCGCAAGTTCGGGGTGCGTTCGGCCCTGCCTTCAGTCACGGCGCTGCGCCGCTGTCCGGACCTGATCTTCGTGCCGCCTCGGTTCGATGTTTACAAGGCGGTGTCGCGGCAGATCCATGCGATCTTTGCCGACTACACCGACCTGGTCCAGCCGCTTTCGCTGGACGAGGCCTATCTGGACGTGACCGCGAACCGGCGCGGCCTGCCCACGGCGTGGAAGACCGCGAAGGAAATCCGCGCGCGCATCCTGGAGGAAACAGGACTGACCGCTTCCGCCGGGATTTCCTACAACAAGTTTCTCGCCAAGCTCGCCTCCGACCAGCGCAAGCCCAATGGGCAGTTCGCGGTCACCCCGGATATGGGGGCGGACTGGGTGGAGACCCTGCCGGTCAAGCGCTTCCACGGCGTCGGCCCGGTCACGGCGGCGAAGATGCAGCGGCTCGGGATCGAGACCGGGGCGGACCTTCGCGCGAAGCCGCTGGCGTTTCTCCAGCAGAATTTCGGCAGTTCGGCCGAATGGTATTTCCAGATCGCGCGCGGGATCGACGAGCGTCCGGTCAACCCGGACCGCGAGCGCAAGTCGTCCGGCTCGGAAACGACGTTCGACCGCGACCTGACGCTTGGCGAAGAGATCGAGGCGGGGGTACTGGGGCAGGCCGACGATGTCTGGGCCTGGTGCGAACGCGCCCAGGCGTTCGGACGTACGGTGACGGTGAAGGTCAAATATGCGGATTTCCAGATCATCACCCGCAGCCGCACCCACGCGGGCGTCGTCTGTCGTCACGAGGATTTGCGGGACGCGAGCCTGGCGCTGATCCGTTCGGTATTGCCCACCGAAAAGGGCATCCGCCTGGTCGGTGTGACCGTCTCCAACTTCGATCGGCCAGCCGAGGATTCCGCGCTGCCGCTGTTCGGAGCGGTGCCTGCACCTGCCGATTGACGGGCGCTGATCGAAGGACCGGCGCGGAAGGTCTGGCTCCCGCGCCGGTGTACCGGATTACATGCGATAGGAGACGCGCAGGTAGCCGAACTGGCCGGGCACGTCGTAAGTCGAAGGATCGTAGTTCGGGCCGGTGCAGGTGTTGCAGGGCGGCGGATCACTGTTGAACACGTTGACGACGCCGAGCGTGAAGGTCAGGGCGCTATCGAGGAAGCTGGGCGTATAGCCGAGCTGAACGTCGCCGTAGAAGCGGCTCTTCATCTTGTGGCCGTCGCTCTCGGTCACGCTGTCGATGTAGCGCCCGGTGAACGAGGCATCCACGCCCGCCAGCGACCAGCTGAGAATGCCGGTGCCCTTGAACTTGGGGTAGGACTGGTCCGGGAAGCCGCGGGTCGTGCCCTTGTAGCTGATCGTCGCCGAGCCGTTCGCGGCGGGGAGCGTTTCGGTATAGCGCAGCAGGCGATTGGCGTTGAAGGCCAGCCCGAAGGTGCCTGCCCCGGTTTCCGGCGAGCGGTAGTTGAGGCTGACGTCGAGGCCCCGCGTGCGGATGCTGCCGATGTTCTGCAGCAGGCCGACCACGCCTGAGATGATCCCGCTCGGCGTGCGGGTCACGTTGGCGCAGGCATCGGCATCGCCGAGTTCGGCGCAGCGAGCCAGGGTGACTTGCGGGTTGATCGCCGAGATCGCCCCGTCGACCTTGATGTCGTAGTAATTGACTTCGAGGCTGAGGCTCTGCGCGAAGCCGCCTTGCGCCCAGCTGGGGCTGTAGACGCCGCCGAACAGCCAGGTCTTGCTGGTTTCCGGGGCGAGATCGGAATTGCCGCCGGTCAGGGTGGGGATCTGGCCGCCTTGCGGTTCCTGGTAGCTGCCGTCGGCGGGGACGCCGTTGGCGATGCAGTTGGTGCGCACCGTCGCGGAACTCTGCCAGAGCGAGCCGGCGACATTGGTGCAGGGATCGTCGATCGGTGCGTCCGCACGGGAGCGGGCCCCGAACAGTTCGCCGATGGCGGGTGCGCGGAAGCCTTCGGCATAGGAGCCGCGCAGCAGCAGGTCGGACACCGGTTTCCACAGGCCGGTGGCGGTAAAGGTCGTGCTGGAGCCGCTCGTCGAGTAATTGGCGTGGCGAACCGCGCCGTCCGCTTCCAGCAAGTGGAAGAACGGCGTGTCCTTGAGGATCGGCACGCGGATTTCGCCGTAGAACTCGTCCGAATTGTAGCTGCCGGCTGCCGCCTGCGCGGGAATGTCGGCGCCCAATCCGGCCTGGATGATCGGATCGGGGGTGAAGGAGCCGAACTGGTAGCGATGCTCGTAGCCGACGGCGATGCCGACCGGGCCCGCGGGCAGGTCGAACAGGTCGCCGGTGAGGTTCGCGGTATAGTCCTGAAGCCGCTGGCTGGACCGGTCACGTTCGGTGAACGAGATGTAGTTCAGCATGGCCGGGGTGATCGATCCGGCGCCGCCGAACACGTTGAGCGGAACGCAGTCCCCGGTGCAATTGGCCAGCGGCCCGAGCGCCTGCTGGACGCGCGCGGCGTTGACGTTGCCGGTGAAGACCTGATGCGCGTCGTTCCACCCGAAGGCAGCGTTCACGTCCCAGTAGAACTTGCGCGAGCCGACCTGGAAACTGCCGTCGAGCGAGGCATTGGCGGTAAAGGTATCGACATGCTGGGTATACGTGCGCTGTCCGGCCTCGACCAGGCGCCGGGCGATGAAGCTGTAGGTCGCCGGTTCACCGTTCGCGCCCGAATTGAGCGTGATGCCGAAGGGATTGTAGGGATTGGTGGCGTCGATCGAGACGGTATCGAGCAGATTGCCGTTACCAGCGTCGGGGCCGAGGAACAGCGGCAGGAATGCCGCCTGGTTTTGCGAATTGCGCCGGTTGTACACCATCTTCGCGCGGAAGGTGACGTTGGAGCTGAGTTCCTGCTTGGCGTTGACGAAGAAGCCGTAGCGTTCGGAAGGCGTCAGGAAGTAGTTGTAGGGCGCGAAGTTGAAGCGGTCGGCCGTGGTGAAGGCGCGGAAGTCTCCGCCCACCAGGGTCGGATCGTAAGTGCCGCGCGTCAGCAGCGGCGGGTTGCGGGGCGTCACGCTGCCGCCTGCGGGCAGCGAGGGATTGCCCGGATTGAACACGATGCGTCCATCGACCGCAGCGGAGGAGCAGCCGCCGCGCGGATCGTCGCAGCTGGTCTGGCCCGGATTGGGGAACTGCGAGATCGAGCGATCCGCCGTGCTCACCTTCTCCTGCTTCACGTAACTGGCACCGAACACGACCGAAGTGGTCGGGCCGTTCACGCCGTAGCTGACGTTGTAGTCCTGCGTATGGCCGTCGCCTTGGCGGAAGGTGCCGAACTGGGCGGAGGCGCGCAGGCCGTCCTGCTTCGTCTTGGTGATGATGTTGACGACGCCCGCGATGGCGTCGGAACCGTAGAGCGGGGACTGGCCCGATTGCAGCACTTCGATGCGTTCGATCTGGCTGACGGGGATGGTGTTGAGGTCGACTGTGGACGGGATGCCGCTGGCCGCGGTGGCGTTGACGTAGCGCATGCCGTCCACCAGCACGAGCGTGCGTTTGGCCAGGAGGTAGCGCAAGTCGATCTCGCTGGTGCCTGCTCCGACGCCGCCGCCATCCTGGGGATTGCCGATATTGCCCGAATTGTTCGCCTTGCTGTTGAGGCCGCCCGCCGCGCTGGGCAGGCGTTGCAAGATGTCGGCTACCGAGGAAAGGCCGGTCCTGGCGAGGTCCTGATCGCTGACGGTAACGACCGGGCTGGGATTGTCGAGCGGGTTCTGGCGGATGCGCGAGCCGGTGACGATGATGGCATCGGCGGGATCGGCGGAGGAACTTGCGCTATCCTGCGCGAAGGCCGTGGCGGGAAGTACGAGAGCCAGTGCGGCCATGCTGCAATGCAAATGAAGACGCTTGGAATTCATTATTTCACCCCTTCATGAAGTCGCCTCGAAACGGGTGAAATCAAAGGTCTATTGCCTGATGGTGCGCCGCAACGACTTTTGTGGGGGGCTCCTTCGTTTTTGAAATAAAGGTGAAATATTGTAGCAAAGCTGCAACATAAGCAGGGTGTCGAAAATCCTTTGCAGGCCGAAATACGTTCTTTCCCATAGGTTTGGGTCAAAGCTCTCAGGGCAAAGTTCGGGTGCGCTTTGTTGCTGCCGATTGCCTGCAGGCTGAGCGGGCTTTGGACGTCGTTGTGATGTTGCAATTAATTATCAATATAGATAGCGTCTGCCCCGATCCGGGGGAGGTGATGACGCGTTTGGAAGAGCTGCGGATTCCAGCACCCGGCCCTTTGCGAAAACAACGTCATGGAGATCGAGATGAACCTGAAATATCTGACCCCGCTTGTCCTCGCATGCCTTGCTCCGAGCGTGCAGGCCCATGAGGTCTGGATCGAGCGCGACGGTGCGGGACCCGCCCGCGTCTATCTCGGCGAGCCGGGCGAGCCGCTGCCGCAGGGCGGCGATCCCGAATTCGACCACCTCAAGGCGCCGAAGCTGATCCCGGCTGCCGGTGCCGCCGGTGTCCGCAAGGCGGGCTATATCGAATATGCCGTCCCCGCCGGGGACGTTCGCGCCCATGACGACACCGTGTTCGCGCCCTGGGGGCCGGACGACAAGAAGGAAGGCATCGTCTACTACGCCCGCGCCGGTCGCGGCGAGGCGCGCGCGGCGATGCCGTTCGAGATCGCGCCCGTCACTGCGCATGGCAACGGTTTCGTGCTGGTGCGCGATGGGAAGCCGGTGGCGAATGCGCCTGTTACCGTGATCTCGCCGGACAAGTGGTCCAAGTCGGTCAAGACCGATGCGCAGGGCCGGTTCGCGCTCCCCGCGCGGGAAAAGGGGCGGTATATCCTGACGGCCTCGCACAAGAACGAAAGCGGCGGCGAGACGAGCCTCGGCAAGGTCGCCACATTGCACACGGTGGCGACGACCACTTTCGTGGTCGATTGATCGCAATGCGGTCAAGCGGTCGGGTTTACGAGACCTAGCCGCCTGACGGCCTGCTTGCGGCGCACCTTTCCCTGCAAGTGGCGGCAGATCGTCTCCAGCCCGGCTTCGGCATCCGCCTCTCGGCCGCAGACGAAGAGATCGACCGCCGCGATGCCGTGCTCGGGCCAAGTGTGGATCGATATGTGGGATTCGGCGAGCAGGGCCACGCCGGTCACGCCCATGCCGGGGCCGAAATGATGGAGCCGCACGTCGAGCAGGGTGGCTCGCGCAGCCTGGGCCGCCTCGCGCAGGCTGGTCTCGATCAGGGTGATGTCGCCGAGGCCCCGGCAGTGGTCGACGTCGGCGATCAGGTGCAGGCTGCTGTCGGGGCTATGCGCCATGTCAGGCGAGACTTTCGAAGGGGTGGCGAAGGTGGGCGAGGGCCTTTTCCGCTGCGATCACGCCGCGGTGATGGGCTTCCTCGAACAGCGAGAGGCCGCTGAGGTCGGAATGGGCGAAGAGGATAGGCGGCGCGGCTCCGTTCGCCGCGCGGCGGGCCGGGTCGCTCAGAAAACCGGGTGAGGGGCGGACCATGGCATGGCCCCAGCGCCAGACGTCGATGCGCTCGACGGCGCCTTCGAGGTCCGGGTTCATGGCGAGGAGATCGCTGCGGACGAGGTTCTGCCAGTCGCGCAAGGGGCGGGTCATCATGATTTTGCGCGCCTCCTTCGGAGCTTCCCGGGAAAGCGGCATGTACCACGTCAGTACCGTCTTGCCGCCATCGGTCGCTTCGCTCTGGTGGGTCGCGACCACGTAGCCGAGTGATTCGCTGGCGGTGGAGACATTGTCCCAGGCCAGCGAAATGCCCTTGCCTTCGGGATGCCGCGCGACCGTGACATTCGCCGTAACCCATGGCGCATAGCTGAAACCGCCCGCCTCGGCGGTTTCCGGGGCGACGCGGGCGGCGACGAAGTGCGGCATCGCCAGAACCGCGACTTTCGCGCGCAGCCGGCGGCTGCGGTGGGAGCGGTGATCAAAGACATCGACATGCGCGCCTTTCCCGGCGGGGGCGACGCGAAAGACGGTGTGGGCGGGGCGCAAATGCCCGGCAATGCGCCCGGCCATGCGGGCGGCGAGGCGGTCGTTGCCTTCGGGCCAGGTCAGTTCGCGGTCCCCGTCGTCATCGGTTGCCCAGCCCCGGCGTCCGGCGAAGTAGTGGATGCCCGCCCAGGCCGAGACATGTTCGGGTTCGCTGCCGTAGTCGTCGCGGCAGCCATAGCGCAGCCAAGCGCGCAGGACGCCCGAGGTAAAGCCTTCCCTGTCCAGCCACGCCGCGAAAGTTTCGCGATCGAGCGAGCGGAAGCGCGGGTCTTCGCTGGAGAAGGCCATCGGGATCGCGAAGGCGGGCTTGCCGTCGCTGCCGGTCGCGGCGCGGTATTCGGCCATGCGCCGCTCGAAGGCTTCGTGCTGGGCGCGGTCCTGCGCGGTTATGCCTTGCCGGGGGAACAGGCCCTCCTGCCAGTGCCCGCGCCAGAGCAGGCGTTCCTCCAGATCGGCGCAGAGCTGGTAGGGATCGTAGACCGGCACGCCGTCCCGCTCGCCGGTTATCATGCCGAATTGGCGGAGCATGTGCCGCAGGGCACCGGCCTCCCGGTTCGGCACCGGCAGATAGTGCGCGCCGAGCGGATAGGCGCTCACGGCATTGCGGCCGGAGCGGGCATTGCCGCCGGTGCGGTCCTCCAGTTCGAACAGGACGAAGCGCTCGAACCCTGCTTCGGCAAGGCGCCAGCCCGTGGCGAGACCGGCCACACCGCCGCCCGCGACGACCACGTCGACATCCTCGACCGCGCCTTCCGGTTCGGGAAAGCGGTCGTCGCGCAGCAGGTGGCCGCGCTGCCAGTCGGCGCCGCTTAGCGTACCGGGAATGGCTTCCTCGCCGCACCCGGCGAGCGTGCTGGCCGCCAGCGCGCTGCCGGCCGCCAGTGTTCCACCTGCCAGCACCTCGCGCCGCGTCGGTTCAGCCTTCATACTTGCCCCATTCCTCGGCGAAGCTGCGCACGAGGGCTTGGTTGTCGAGGCGGTTCACCGGGGCCGGGCGGCGCGCCATGTCGGGCGGGAAATCGAACATCGCGCGCTCGCTGGCCGGGGTCAGGAAGCGCAGGCCCTTGGGCAGGCGCACGCTGTCGCCGATCTGGCGGTGCGCGGCGAGCGTGAAGCCCCATTCGCCGAAGCTGGGCACATAGGCGTGATAGCCGCGCGCCGTGAACCCGGCGGCCTCCAGCGTGCTCGCGACGGTCCAGTAGGAGCGCGGGGCGATCAGCGGCGAGGTGCTCTGCACCGTCATCACGCCGTCGGGCGCGAGCAGGCGGGCGACTTCGCGGTAGAAACTCTCGGTATAGAGCTTGCCGAGCGAGAATTCGGTGGGGTCGGGAAAGTCCACGAGGATCGCGTCGTAAGGCCCCTCGGCCTCGCGGACCCAGCGGAAGGCGTCGGCATTGTGCACGGTCATGCGCGGGGAAGAGAGCGCGCCCTGGTTCAGCGCGGCGAGCTGCGGCGTATCGCGGAACAGATGCGTCATTTCCGGGTCGAGATCGACCAGGGTGACGTGGCGAACGCGCGGGTCGCGCAGCACTTCGCGCGCGGCAAGGCCGTCGCCGCCGCCGAGGATCAGCACGTTTGCGGGATCGGCGACGCGGCCCAGCACCGGCCAGACGAGCGCCTCGTGATAGCGATACTCGTCGCGGGTGGAGAACTGGAGGTTGCCGTTCAGGTAGAGCCGCAGGTCCTCGCCGCGCCGGGTGATGACGATGCGCTGGTAGGGCGTCGAGCGGGCATGGACCACCGGCTCGGCATAGAAGGCCACTTCCGACCAGCGCTGCATGCGGTCGGCCATGGCGAGGCCCGCGATCAGGCTGGCGGTCACGACGAGGGCGGCGGCCATGTCGGCGGCGACGCTGCGCTGGCGGCGCAGCGCGAAGAGCAGGGCCAGCGCCACCGCGACATTGGCGAGGCCGAAGACGAAGCCGGTGCGGATCATGCCGAGCCAGGGCACCAGCACCAGCGGGAACAGCAGCGAGGCGATCAGGGCGCCGACATAGTCGTACGTCAGCACGTTCGACACGAGTTCGCGGAAGGCGAAGCGGTGGCGCAGGATGCGGATCAGCAGCGGGATTTCGAGGCCCACCAGCACGCCGATCGCCAGCACCAGCGCATAGAGCACCACGCGGAAGTCGCCGACCAGCGGGAACAGCATGAACAGGCCTGCGGCGGACCAGCCGCCCAGCGCCGCGATCATGATCTCCACGCGCACGAAGACGCCCATCTCGTCGCCGCGAACGTGGCGCGAGAGCCAGCTGCCCACGCCCATGGCGAATAGGTAGGTGCCGATCACGGTGGAAAACTGGGTTACGCTGTCGCCCAGCAGGTAGCTGGCGAGGGTCCCGGCCAGCAGTTCGTAGATCAGCCCGCACGTCGCGACGACCAGGACCGAGACCAGCAGGATGACCGCGAGCGAGGCGGGCGCTTTCCCGCCGTCCGGACTCGCGGCCGCAATGTCTTCAGCCATGAATGGCCGCGGCGATGATGTTCGAGATGCCGATGGCGACGGCTCCCGCAAGGATCGAGACCGCCACGTTCTTGTGTTCGATGATCTCGCGCCAGAGTTCGCCGGGCGTCAGCCGGTCCACCAGCACGAAGCTGACGACGAAGATCACGATGCCCAGCCCCGCGTAAAGCAGCGTGGCGAGGAAGACGGAAAGTGTGAGCATGTCGGCTCCTTCCAGTGAGAGGCCCGGTGAGAGGGCTGGGCTTGGCTTGGCTTGGCTATTTGTGCGTGGGACCGACGCGCCCGCCGTAGAAGCCGCCGCCGCTTCTGCCGCCGCTCCCCGCTTCTCGGCTCTCGTCCGAAAAGGGCGACCAGGCGTAATAGGAGGCGGTGGCGGTTCCGGCGACGAGCAGCAGGCACCACAGCGTGAACAGGATGACGCGCGGGGTCATGAGTTCTGGTTCCTGAAGCGTCGCCAGACGAGCACGCAGGGATAGATCGAAAGCAGGATCACCAGGGTCCACCAGTTGCCCCAGGGCAGGCTGCCGGTGCGCGCGTCGATGCGGATTTCGATAGATTCCGGGGCATACCAGGAATTGCTGCTGTCAGGCACCACGTCGACCGGCCACGAATGCGCGGCGGCATCGACGTAGAGGTCATAAGTGCCGCGCGGCACTTGTCCGAACAGGGTGCTGGCGCTGCGGCTGCCTTCGGTCCAGGCGCCGTCGGAGTCGCTGCCCGAATAGTGCTCGGAAAGGCCGTAGCCGTCGATCGACTGGCCCGTGGTCCGGTCGACCAGGCGGTAGTCGAGTTCGATCCAGCGGTTGTCGAAATTCTCCCCGCTGGCGGTGACGGTGACGAACTGCCAGCCCCGCCGCACTGTGATCGCGCCGATTTTCTGGCCTTCGCGCGTCGATCCGAAAGGCGCGGTAACAGTGCCGCTCACGCGCTCGACAGGTCCCGAGATGACGATCATTGCCAGCAGGGCAAGGATCGCGCTCGCCAGCACGAGCAGGCAGATGCGGCCGAGATCGTCCGGTTTTCCGGTCTCTTCGCCGCGCGCGTAGAGCGCGGAGCGGGTTTCCCGAGACAGACGAGAAGGCGCGATGCCGAAAGCCGTTTCGACATGACCCGGCGAAAGGGCCGCGAGTTGGGTCCAGTTGACTTCCCCGTCCGTGTCCTCGCGCGAGAGGGTGAAGTCTCGGGATGTGTAGGACGTGGCGCGCGCGCTGTCGCCCTTGGAGACGCGCCAGTAGAACTCGCCGATCAGCGTGCCGGTCACGGCCTCGCTCTCGTCGTCTTCCTGGCGGAAGCGCTGGCCGCGCCAGAACACGGAATTGGCCTTGGCGTCGGGGCGGCCCAGCAGCGGAGTGCCGAATTGCCACTCGCCATCCCACTCGACCAGCCAGCGATAGCCGACGTAAGGATTGAAAAGCAGATATTCGCGCCAGCGATCAGTCGGCCCGCGACGGTTCATTGCGCCGACGACTTCCCATTCGCTATCGAACAGGCTGCCGCGCGCGCCGAGCGGCAGCGAGAACTGCCCGGCAGCGCGCTTGTGGCGCTCGATGATCTGTACCTCGGGGCGTGAGACGTCGAGGATCGAGCCGCAATAGCGGCAGGCCAGATTGACCGACCAGCCCGCCGCGCGCACTTCCAGCGTGCCGCCGCAAGCGGGGCAGGCCAGCGTGCGGGTGCCCTTCTGCGCCTCGTTCATTGCAGCGCTGCCGGGAGCGGCCAGCCCTCGATCTCACGCAAGGCGCGGGGCGAGAGGCCGGAAAGCTCGTGCCAGGTGCCGAGCCAGGCGCTGGTGCCCTCGGCGTCGCGCTGGAGCGAGAGCGCCTCGCCGCCGGGAGCGCGGAAGTCCACATTGGTCATCGACCAGCCGGGCAGGGTGGGAAAGGGCAGGTCGCCTTCGCTGCCGAGGCATTCGGCCTGCTTGATGTCGGAAACCTCGAAGGCGATGCCGTCCACTTCCAGGCCTTGTCCGACAAGCGGGTCGCGACCTTCGGCAAAGGCGTGCGCCAGCGGATCGGCCATCACGTCAGGCCGCTGCGCCGTCAGCATGTAGAGGCCCATGGCCTCGCCCAGCCAGCGGCTTTCGCCGCCGGGTGTCGCCAGCAGCCACTCGTTCCACGAGCCGCCGCTCCAGCCCCAACGCACGCGGCCCGCTGCGGTATATTCGATACCCGCGATCGTGAAGCGCGTGCCCAGCCGGACCGGCGAGATGTCGAACGGCACTTCGGCCACTTTGCCGATCTCTTCGAGCGCCTGCCCCTTGCGCAGGATCAGCGACTGGCAATGGGTACAGGTCGTATAAGGCACGGAAAGTCCGCGCACGGGCAGGGCGGCGCCACACGACGGACAATGGATCACGCTGTCGCTCCCCCCGAAACGCGGATCAGCGAATGCGCGACAGCAGTTCGGCCTTCTTGGCGTCGAACTCCTGCTGGCTGAGCGCGCCGAGCGTCACGAGCTTGTGCAGCTTCTCGATCGTGGCGATCGGGTCTTCCTCTGGCGGCGGGGAAGATGGCGCCGTAGCGCCGAGACCCGCCGACATCGCCCCGCCCAGCGCGGTCGCCGCCGCGATGCCAGCGCCGACACCGGCCACGCCGCCATCGACTCCGGCCGCCCGTTCGATCGCCTCGGCCGTCTGGAAGCGGGTATATTGTCCCAGGTCGCCGAGCACCCGCATCGACGAACCCTTGTCGAGGTGGGCCTGGACTTCTTCCGGCAGCGACACGCTTTCGACGTAGAAGCTCAGGCATTCCAGGCCCCATTGCGCGAAGGCCTTGTCCACTTCGCCCTTGATGCGGTCCGACAGCGCCTGCTGGTTGGCGGCGAGATCGAGGAACGGGATGCCGCCGCTGCCCAGTGCGGTGGCGATCGCGGTCTGGATCGCGGCGCGCAGCTGTGGCTCCAGCGCGGAGACGTTCAAGCCCTCCAGCGTGCCGACGACCCGCGACACGAACGGTTCGAGATCGGCGACGCGGAAGGAATAGGACCCGAAGGCGCGGATGCGCAGCGCGCCGAACTCGGCATCGCGCACCGTGACCGGCTGGGCGGTGCCCCACTTCAGCCCGTGCTGTTCCTTGCGCGAAAGGAACACGACGTCGGACTTGAAGGGCGACTTGAAGCCCTTGTCCCAGTTCATCAGGCTGGTGAGCACCGGCAGGTTCGCGGTGTTCAGCGTGTGCAGACCGGCCTCGAAGAAATCGGCGACGCAGCCTTCGTTGACGAAGACCGCGACTTGCCCCTCGCGCACTGTCAGCTGGGCGCCGTTCTGGATCTCGCGGTCCTCGAACGGCACGCGCCAGGCGAGTTGGCCCGGCTGTTCGAGCCATTCGATGACGTCCACGAACTGTTTGCGAAGAAATCCGAACATGACAGACCCCGAAAAGATGGTCTGCCGAGCGTAGAGAGTTTGCCGCTTTCTGAAAAGGACGGAAACAAACTCTCTACGGTTTGCAGGAAAGTGGCTTTTCTCGACTGTCAGGCTTCTGCCAGATGGGGCTGGCCGACCTTTATCGATCGGTTTCCGAACAATACGAGCACAAGTCCCGTCACGGCCAGGAGGCTGCCGGTAACGGAGACCGCGCCATAACCGAGGCCGAGCTTGACGACGGCGGCGCCGGCGGCCGCGCCCAGCGCATTGCCGAGATTGAACGCGCCGACATTGATCGAGGAGGCGAGGCCCGGCGCTTCCGAGGCCGCCGCCATGACCCGCATCTGCACGGGCGGCACCAGCGCGAAGGCAGCGGCGCCCCAGACCAGCAGCCCGATCGCGGCGCCGATCTGTGAGGTCAGCGCCAGCGGCAGGACCAGCATGACCACGGCCAAGAGAGCGAGGAACAGCTTGGTCGCGCCGTCGAGCGACCAGTCCGCCAGTCGTCCGCCCATCCAGTTACCGATGGTGAAGCCGACGCCGATCAGCGCGAGGGCAAGAGTCACGAAGGTGTTGGAGGCATGGGCGAGCTGGGTCAGGGCGGGCGCCACGTAAGTATAGAGCGTGAACATCGCGCCAGCCCCCATGACCGTGGTCGCCATGGCGAGCAGGACCGGGCCGCGGGTCAGGACCCTGAGTTCGCGCGCCACGTCCGGCCGGGTTCCGCTGCTGCCTTTGGGAAGCGCGGCCCAGAGTGCGAGAATCGCGGTGAGGCCGATCAGTGCGGTTCCCCCGAAAGCGGTTCGCCAGCCGACCTGCTGGCCGATCCACGTCGCCGCCGGCACGCCGCCGATATTGGCGATGGTCAGGCCGAGGAACATCGTGGCGACGGCGCTGCCCTGCTTTTCCTTGGGCACGACACTAGCCGCAACCACCGCGCCGAGGCCGAAGAAGGCCCCGTGATTGAGACTGGTGACAAGCCGGGCCAGCAGCAGCGTGTAGTAGCCCGGCGCCATCGCGGACATCAGGTTGCCGATTGTGAAGATGCCCATGAGCAGCATCAGCGCGGTGCGTTTCCCGAACCGGCTGAAGGCCAGCGTCATGACCGGCGCGCCGAGCATGACGCCAAGGGCATAGGCGCTGACCAGCAGGCCCGCTGTAGGGATCGAGACCTTGACGCCCTCGGCGATCACCGGAAGCAGGCCCATCGGCGAGAAC
Organism: Novosphingobium sp. BL-S-20; assembly: GCF_055521635.1. Lineage (NCBI taxonomy): Bacteria > Pseudomonadati > Pseudomonadota > Alphaproteobacteria > Sphingomonadales > Sphingomonadaceae > Novosphingobium > Novosphingobium sp. BL-S-20. Next base: position 987,215 of record NZ_CM145493.1, read on the forward strand.
TCGGTGGTGCCGATGCCGAAGGCCCCGATCGCCAGGGCGAGCAGGACTCGGCGGGGATGGGTTGGGTCTGGATTGCTGGCCGTCACGGGAAAGTCCTTCGATCGATCGTCAGGCGGAGAGGTGATAAGTGCATGGTGCAAAAATGGACTGTTCCAACCCCGCGCGGTAGGCTGCCTGGATGCGAAAGATTTTTGAACCGGATGCAAAGATGCCGCTAGGAGCGGATCGGGCGAGGGCGCTGGAGGTTTTCGCCGCGGTGGTGTCGGAAGGCAGCTTTTCCGCCGCCGGGCGGCTGCTCGATCTGACCCCCTCCGCCGTCAGCCGGACGGTCGACCGCATCGAGGCACGGCTGGGCGTGCGGTTGCTGCTCCGCACCACGCGGGCGCTGTCGCTGACGGCGGAAGGGCAGGCCTATCTCGGCGCGGCGCGGCGGATTCTGGCCGATCTCGACGATGCCGAGCAGTCGATTGCCGATCGCGGCGCGCCGCGCGGACGGCTGCGGATCAGCGTCTCCCATGCCCATGCCCGCTTGACCGTTGTGCCGCTATTGGGCGAATTTGCGCGGCTCTATCCGCATATCCTGGTCGATGTCGGGGTCAGCGACCGATTGGTCGATGTGGCGGCGGGAGAGGCCGACGTGGCGATCCGCTTCGGGCCGCTCGCCGACAGTTCGCTCACCGCGCGCAAGCTGGGCGAGAACCGCCGCGTCATCGTTGCCGCGCCTGGCTATCTGGCGCTTCGCGGCATGCCGCAGGTGCCCGAAGACCTGCTGGAGCACAATTGCCTGAACTTCAACTTCCGCCGCGCCGAGCCGGTATGGCCGTTTCGCAAGGATGGCCGCGACTATGCGCTGAGCGTGCGCGGCTCGATCGAGGCGAACAATGGCGAGACCCTGGGCCAACTGGCGGCTGACGGCGTGGGCATCACCCGCGTCGGCCGCTTCAGCGTGGTGGAGGAGATCGCTTCGGGACGGCTGGTGCCGGTGCTGGAAGACTATAACCCCGGCGACGTGGAACTCGTCCACGCGGTCTTCGTTGGAGGGACGAACATGCCTGCGCGGGTGCGGGTCTTCGTGGATTTTCTGAGCGATCGTATGCACCTCAGCCCGCATTTTTGACCTGTTGGACTGACCATGATCGGCTATATCGCCAAGCTTGAAGAGACCTCTGCAATGAAGGAACCTAGACGATGACCCGGCCTCTCCTGTCCCGCGCCGCCTGTTTGGCATCGGTGCTGACGCTGGCCGTCGTTCTGCCTGCGGGCATGGCCTTCGCGCAAGTCTCGCCCGACAAGTTTCCGATGCAATCGCCGGTCGGGCCCCCCAGCGCGTCGCCGTCGTCGGAGGGCAAGCCTTCAGGGCAGCCGGATAACATGCCCACTCCGATGGCCTGTCCGTCCGATCCGGTGGACCTGCCGCCTGAGCTCGCGGCGTGGAGATCGCGTAAGCCCTTGCTGGCCGCCCGCGACACGCGCTCGCTGTCCGGCGCGAAGATCGATCTCGGCAAGGCGATCGAGGGCGGTCTGCGCCCGACTTCCGAAATGCGCTATGCCCAGCGTCCCGAGAAGCCCGGCGGTTCGGTGAGCTTCGGCGGGCTTTACACGTTCTCCGTCGCTGATGCGGGCAGTTACCGCGTGGCGCTCGGCGCGGCGGCCTGGATCGACGTGGTGAAGGCCGGAGCCAAGGCGGGGAACGGCACGGTCATGACTTCGACCGCGCATGGCCACGGGCCGGACTGCTCGGGCATCCGCAAGATGGTGGACTTCACGCTCCAGCCCGGCATTTATCTGCTCCAGATCTCGGGCAATGCCGCTGCCCGGTTGCCGCTGCTGGTGACGCGCCTGCCCTGATACCGTTCACTCGCCCTGCGCGGGGAGCGGTTCCTCGCGCACGGCGCCTTCCAGCGCCCGATATTCGTCGGACTGCCCCAGACCGGCCATCAGCGCTTGAAGGCCGCGAAACTGCCCGAGCACCATGCGTCCGGCGTCCGTCACTCTGGCGCCGCGTTCACGGCCGCCTCCGGCGACGGTCTCCACGAGCGGTGCCTGCCAGCAGCGGTTCATCGCATCCACCAGCAGCCACGCGCGGCGATAGCTCATGCCCATGGCGCGCCCGGCGGCGGAGATCGATCCTTCGCGGTCGATGGCCTCCAGCAGGTCGGCCTTGCCCGGCCCCATGGCGATCTCGTCTCCGCAATAGATTCGGGCGTGCAGTTTCAATTTCGATCTGGCGGTCATGCTCGGTGGGCAAAGTTGGTTTGGCAGAGCCTACATGGTCTCGTCGTCCCAGGCGAGTGCCGATCGGAGGTCCCGGCGGCGATGTTGCGCCTGCGAAACAATTCCGTCTGTCCGGGTGACGGAGATGTGTCCGGATTGCGCTGGAGGGTCCCGCGAATAGTGGGTTATTGCGTGGTTTCAGTTGTCCTCGACAGTGCCTTCGCAAGTGCATAAACGGCTGGCGAATCACTCCTCCTGACGAGGTTTTCGCCATGACCGCCATCCGCCACGGCCGCATCGAGGACATCTACGCGCTTGCGGTGGGTAGCCTGCTCATCGGGCTGGGCCTGACGATTCTCCATTCGGCGGGACTGGTGACGGGCGGCATGGCCGGGCTGGCGCTCTTGGTGGGGCATTTCGCACCGCTGCCGCCGGGCCTGCTCTTCGCCGCGCTCAATGTGCCGTTCCTGTTCCTGGCGCTGCGGGCCATGGGTTCGCTCTTCGCCTTGCGCACGATCGCGGCGAGCGGCGGCATCGCGCTGGCTTCGGTGCTGTCCGAACATGCGCTGACGATCGAGGTCAAGGACCCCTTCGCCGCTGCGGTGGGCGCAGGCACGCTGCTTGGCATGGGGACGCTGGCGGTTGTGCGTCACGGAGCGGGCGTGGGCGGCGTCGGGATCGTCACGGTCTGGCTCCAGCGTACGCGCGGCTGGAACATCGGGCGTTCGCAAATCCTGATCGACTTTGCGATCCTTGCGGCGTCCTCGGTGTTCCTCCCGCTGGACAAGCTGGCCTGGTCGGCGACCAGCGCGATCGGCATGGGCGTGGTGACGGCACTCTGGCTGCGTCCGGGACGCTATGCCGGTTTCTCGCCGCTGCGCAAGGCGCGCCAGGTCGGGACACCCTCCGCCCAGTCCTGAGAGAAAGTCCGGCCGATTGAGAATGTCGCGCGGTGCCTCGGCAAAGCGGTCAGGCCCCGGACAGGCGCTCAAGATTCCCACGGGGAATTGCGCGGATCGCATAAAGATTACATAGAGAATATGGCGCCTTCGCGCGCGTGAGACTAGGCGCCCGTTTCATGAGCGAGACTTCCGGGCATCACGCCCCCAATGAAAGCCTCACGGCGCTGTCGATCGGCGCCATCGGCGTCGTGTTCGGCGATATCGGCACTTCGCCGCTTTACGCGCTGAAGGAGAGCTTCATCGGCCATCACCCGCTGGTGGTGGACCGCCTGCACATGTTCGGCGTGATCTCGCTGATGTTCTGGACGATGATGCTGATCGTCACGATCAAGTATGTCTTCATCATCCTGCGCGCCGACAACAACGGTGAGGGTGGCAGCCTGGCGCTGCTAGCCCTGATCGGCCGGACGATCGGCAAGAACCGCTGGACGCCGCTGATCGCCATGCTGGGGGTGACGGCGACCGCGCTGTTCTATGGCGATGCCATCATCACTCCGGCGGTCTCGGTGCTTTCGGCGGTGGAGGGGCTGACCGTGGTGAACCCCGGTTTCGCCCGCTTCGTGCTGCCGATCGCGGTGGTGATCCTGATCGCGCTATTCTCGGTCCAGTCGCACGGCACGGGGATCATGGGGAAGTTCTTCGGACCCGTCATGATCGTCTACTTCCTGGTGCTGGCAGGGCTGGGTGTATCCTCGATCCTGCGCGCGCCCGAGGTGATTTCGGCGCTCAGTCCGCATCATGCGGTCGAGTTCTTCATGGCGAATCCCAAGCTGGCCTTCCTGGCGCTGGGTTCGGTGGTTCTGGCCGTGACCGGGGCCGAGGCGCTCTATGCCGATATGGGGCATTTCGGCCGCAAGGCGATCTCGATCTCATGGCTCTATGTCGCCTTTCCCTGCCTTCTGCTCAATTACCTCGGGCAGGCCTCGCTGGTGCTGCGCAATCCCGAGGCGATCAGCAATCCCTTCTTCTTCATGGCGCCGGACTGGGCGCGTCTGCCGCTGGTGGCGCTGGCGACGATGGCCACGGTCATCGCCAGCCAAGCGGTGATCTCGGGCGCCTTCTCGGTCTCGCAGCAGGCGGTGCAGCTCGGTTTCCTGCCGCGGATCAAGATCCTGCACACGAGCGCCAAGGCGGCGGGGCAGATCTATGTGCCACTGGTCAACTGGGGCCTGCTGGTCATGGTGATCCTGCTGGTCTTCGGCTTCCGCAGTTCGGGCAACCTGGCCGCGGCCTACGGCATCGCCGTGACCGGCACGATGGTCATCACCGCCTGCCTGCTCGGGGTGCTGACCTTCACCGTGTGGAAATGGCATCCACTCGTTGCAGGCGCCGTGACGCTGGGCCTGCTGGTCATCGATGGACTGTACTTCGCCTCGAACGTCACCAAGATTCCCGACGGCGGCTGGTTCCCGTTGCTGGTAGCGGCTGTGGTCTTCACCCTGCTCACGACCTGGGCGACCGGCAGGCAGCTGGTGCGCACGCGCCTGAAGGAGGATTCGATCCCCTTCGGCGTCTTCCTAAAGTCCGTGGGCGAGCGGGTGCGGCGCGTGCCGGGAACGGCGGTATTCCTGGCCTCGACCAACGAAGGCGTGCCGCCGGGGCTGCTGCACAACCTCAAGCACAACCACATCCTGCACGACCGCGTGGTGATCCTGACAGTGTCCAACCGCGGCGTGCCTCATGTCGCCTCCGATGACCGCTGCGAAGTCGAGGACATGGGGCAGGGCTTCTACCGCATGGTCCTGCACTACGGCTTCATGGACGAGGCGGACATTCCCGCCGCGCTCGCCGCAGAGGACCGGGCGGGCGGGCCGTTCAAGGCGATGGAGACGAGCTACTTCCTCTCGCGCCAGACGCTGATCCCCTCCGCGCGACCGGGCATGGCGCTCTGGCGGGAGAAGCTCTTCGCGCTGCTGGTCCGCAACGCCCAGAGCGCGATGGAATTCTTCAAGCTGCCGACTAACCGCGTGATCGAACTGGGCAGTCAGCTGGAAATCTGAAAAAGGCGCTCCCGAGCCAGTCGGGAGCGCTTTCTCTCAAGTCGTCAGAAGCGGGCGGTCACGCCCATCCAGACGCGGGCCGGGTCGATCATGTAGCCCGCCTCGTCGTAGTTCAGGCGCTTGTCGAACAGGTTCTGCACGCCGGCATGGAAGGTGAGGCCGGGCGAGACCTTGTACGATCCTCCGAGGTCGACGGTCGTGTAGGATTCGACCACGAGGTTGTTGCCGCTGATCTGCGCCTCGGTCACCGCTTCCTCGCCGCGATAGACGGCGCGGGCATACATGGTGAGGCGGTCGTCGGGGCGCCAGTTGAGCGAGGCGCTGGCCTGCTGCTTCGGCGTGTCGTTGAGCGCCATGCCCGCGCTGGCGCCGGTGAGCTGCTCGGAGTCGGTCAGCGTACCGGAGGCGCTGAGGCGCAGGGTGCGGGTGAGATCGAGGTCGATGGTCGCCTCGATGCCGCGCACTTTGGCCTTGTCCACGTTCACGTAAGTCGTCGGTGGACGGCCGATCGAGCTGAGCGGCTCATCGACGCACCAGGCTCCGGCGGAGATGCAGGTAACGCGGGTGATCTTGTCGTTGAAGCGGGTGTCGTAGGCGGTCAGGCTGGCCTGGAAGCCCTTGCCTTCGTACATCGCCACCGCCTCGATCGTGCGCGAGGTTTCCGCTTCGAGATCGGGGTTGCCGTAGATCGTGCCGCCCCGGCTTGACTGTCCCCAGTCGGGCAGGGTCTGGCGAAGGTTCGGCGCGCGGAAGCCTTGCGAATAGCCGCCCTTGAGCGTGAAGCGCTCGGTGGTGTTCCACACGAGATAAACGCGCGGGGTCCAGTGTTTGCCGTATTGCTCGTCGTTGTCCATGCGGATGCCGCCGGTCAGGCGGAGGCTGTCGAGGATCGAAAGTTCGTTCTCGGCGAACAGCGCCCAGTTGGTACGGCTGGCCCCCGTGCGCGTCGAACCGGCAAGCAGGTTGCCGACCGAGTCCGCAAGGTCTTCGTTACGGAAGAAGCCGCCGAGGCTCAGCATGTTGGACGGCAGTTGCACCGACCAGATCGACTGTGCGACGGTGTTCCTGATCCGCTTGGTGGTTTCGAGATTCTTGGCGTCCTCGTACTGGACGTAGCTTTCCGAATTGGCGAAGCCCCAGCGGCCCGAGTGGCTGAGCGCGGCGACGTAGCGCTCCTGGGTCTGGGTATCGAGCGTGCCTTCGGGGACGGTGGCGGTCACTTCCACGGTCTTGCCGGCGGTTGCGGTCACTTCCTGGCGGTAGAAGCCGCCCTCGACGAGGAAGTCGTGGTCGGGACCTGCGGAGAAGCCGATCTTGCCGCCGAGGCTCTCGTCCTTGCGCTCGGGCGTGCCGCCGACGACGCGGTCCTCGGTGCGGCGGTTGAGCGAGCCCTGGACCTGAAGCCCAACGCCCTTGGCCAGCGGGCCGGAGAGGTAGAAGTTGCCGTCGTAGAAATTGCCGTAGTCGCTGCCGAGCTGCATCGTGCCGTTCACGCGCATGCTGCCGCGCCATGACGGAGCGATGCGGCGGGTGATGACGTTGACGACGCCGCCCATCGCATCCGAACCGTAGAGCGAGGACATCGGACCGCGCACGACTTCGATGCGCTCGATCGATTCCAGCGGCGGCAGCAGGCCGCCTTCGGACGTATTGCCGCCGTTGGTACGGGTCTCGCGGCTGCTCAGGCGCTTGCCGTCGACCAGGATCAGCGTGTACTGGGGCGACATGCCGCGGATCGAGATATCGCGGCTGTTGCCCTCGCCGGGGGTGACGGTGACGCCGGGGATTTCCATCAGCGCGTCGGTCACTTCGCGGTAGGGCAGGCGCTCCAGCTCTTCGCGGGTGATAACGCTGATCGAAGCGGGCGCGTCCTTCACTTCCTGCTCGCGGCTGGTGGCGGTGACGACGATGGTGGAAGCGCTGGTGGTGCCCTCGGCTTCTTCGGCCAGTGCAGGCTGGCACAGTGTAGCTGCGGCGAGACTCAGGGTGGCCGCGCTCGCGCGCAGCCGGAACTTGTGGATCACGATAACCCCCCTTTGGGATACTAATGCGAATGCTTTGCAGTAGCGCCCTTGGCGTGGGGTGACCCGCAGGCCAACAATCAAGATCGGATATCGACTATTCAGGAATCGCGCGCGTCGGCTGTAGCTTGCATATTCGGGCCAGCCGTTCGCGAAGCCACTGTGCGGCGGGATCGCGGTGGCTGCGCTCGTGCCAGAGCAGCCAGTATTGCAGCAGGCCGAGTTCGGACGGCGCAGGGCGTGTGGCCAGTCCGTCGTGCTCGTCGAACCGGGCGGCGGCGCGGGAGGGCAGGACCATGACCAGGTCGCCCGCCGCCAGCATGTCCGGCGCAAGGGCGAAGTATGGCAGGCTGGCCACGACCTTGCGCGCGGCGGCGGCGGGGCCGAGCGTGACCGTCACCCGGTCCAGTTCCGCTTCGCTCACGGTCAGGCCGAGATGAGGATGGGCCAGGAATTCATCGACGGAAACCGGCGCCGTTTTTCGTGCCAGCGGATGGTCTGTGCGGGTGACGCAGAGGAACTGATCCTCGAACAACAGGTCGCGGTGCAGCTGTGCGGGATCATGGTCGAGACCGGAGATCGCAAAGTCGATATCGCCTTCGGCCAGCGCGCGGTGGGTGGCGTGGCTCAGCGGCACGATGTCGATGGCGATCGCGGGCGCTTCCTTGCGCAGCGTCGCCATGGCGGGAAGAAGCACGGACATGACGCCGAAATCGGTGGAAGCCACGCGGAAACGGCGTTCGACGTGGGCGGGGTCGAAACTTTCCTCCACCAGCAGGGCGGACGTGGTTGCCATCCAGTCCGCCAGCCGGCCTACCAGTTCCTCGCCCCGGCGCGTGCGGGCCATGCCGCTGCCCGAGCGTACCAGCAGCGGGTCCTTGAGCGCGGTGCGCAGCTGCGAAAGCGAGCGGCTGACGCTCGGCTGGCTGACCCCCAGCGCAAGAGCGGTGCCGCTGACGCTCTTTGTCTTGAGCAACAGGGTCAGGGTCAGAAGCAGGTTGGGAGAGATCGGCAGCGCCATGGTTCGCGATTATTGCAACTTGCTCTCAGTCGCAATAATCGCGAATCGGGTCGGCAGCGCTTTATTTCGACCTGCTCACCGAGGCGAAAGGCAGTGGAAACACCGCGGAAACAAAGGGGTGTTGCTTGGTTGGGGCCAACGATAACGCGCCAGGCGCCCTCGTGACATGAATTCGGAAGCATTCGCGCCGGAGTGGGCCCGATTCGCACTCGACCGGCGCACTCTCTTAAGCTATGCGAATGACTCGCATTAGCCGGGTCGAAAGGGCGACCCTGTGGATTTGATCGCTCGGGGTTAGATCGTTTGACCATGTACGCCACCATTCCTCACCCGGACGCGCTGGCGCCGGATTTCCCGGCAAGCGCCCCGGTCCCGCAACCGCGACCGCAGGCTGACATCGTCGCCTTTCAAGCGCCCTGGATCGCTTCGCGCTATGGGGAAAGCCGCAGACCCAATCTTGCGGCCATGCTGGGCGCTACCGCCATCGTCGGCGGCATGATCGCCTCCATGCTGGCGCTCAACATCGTCCAGGCCCATCGCGCGTCTCCCAAGCGGCTGGTCGTCGCCGATCTTCAGCAGCTCAAGCCGCCGCCACCTCCCCCGCCGCCCAAGCCCCAGCCGCAGCCGGAAAAAGTGACTGTGCAGCCGGTCTCTCCGGTCGTGGTGCCGCCGCCGCCGATCGTGCTGACTGCGGCCCCGGCCACGATCAGCACGTCGCCCGAGCCGCCCGTGGTGCAGGTCGCGGTGCCCGGCCCGCCCGCGCCGCAGACCCGGAGCGTCGCCGTGGCCCCGGCCCCGCGTATCGAGAATGCCGGTGACCTTTCCTCGAAGATGATCTCGGCCGAACCGCCGCGCTATCCCGTGGATTCGCGTCGCAAGCACGAGCAGGGCACGGTGGTGCTGATGGTGATCCTGGGCGTCGACGGCACGGTGGCGGATATCTCGGTTTCGAAGAGCAGCGGCTTCGACCGGCTCGACAAGGCCGCGCTTTCCGCGGTGCGACGCTGGAAATGGTCTCCCACCAAGCGTGACGGCGCGGCGGTCATGGTGCGCGGGCTGGTCGAGATTCCCTTCGTCCTGCGGACCTGACCTTCGCTATCCGGCAGGCACCGAGCGTTCTTGGCCGCGCAGCAGCGCGACCACGGCGGCGGCCTCCATGCCGATCCCGCGCGTCAGCGAGGCAGGCAACTCCACACGGAATCCGCGTGCCAGCAGTCCCTCTATCGCCCATTTCACGCAGAAGTCCGCGGCAACGCCGACCACGGTAACATCGCAAAGACCCTCCGCGGCGAGGCTTGCGAAGAAGGCCTCTCGGTCTATCTCTCCACTTTCTTCCCCTAGCGGTTTCAGCGAGAGGCCCGGCTCGGCCCACATGTCGAACACCCCCTTGTCCAGCGTGTAGACTGGGATCGAGGCCGCGATGGCACCCGCGTCGAGCACACTCTCCCAGCCCGGCGTGCCGTGGACGCAGTGGATCGGGAACTGCGCGCTTTCGGGCGACCCGGCGTAGACTTCGGGAACATGGGTGTCGAACGTGAGCAGCACGCCCGCCGTGGTTTCCGGGGTAAGCGCGGCAAGCCAGTCCTGCATCGGCGCAACGATCGCTTCGGCGTCCGGAACCGGCAGGGCGCCGGAGGCGTGCACGAAGTCACCCTGCATGTCGACGACGATGACGAAGCGCTTCCCGCCGGAAACCGGAAGCGGAGTTGCCGAAAGTTCGATCGCGGGAAGGTTTGTCATTGGCGCATATCGTCCTAACAGGTCGCGGAAAAAGGAACTTCCCTTGAGGCCGTTGAGGTGATTCAAGTCGCCTCGACCGAGGTTGAAGGATTGAAGATGCGCGGCGGCGATCACCGGAGCGAAGGGCTGTTTTCTTACGTGAGCTGCGAAGCTCGGGTACCGGCGGATCATCCGCTGCGGGCAATCCGTGCAATTGTCGACGAGGCGTTTGAGGTGATGTCGGGGGATTTCGACGCGATGTACTCGCGTATTGGCCGGCCGTCGATCCCGCCCGAGAAGCTGCTGCGTGCGCTGCTGCTGCAGGCCTTCTATACGATCCGCTCGGAACGCCAGCTGATGGAGCAGATGGATTACAATCTGCTTTTCCGCTGGTTCGTAGGGCTGGCGATGGATGCGCCGATCTGGGATGTGACGGTCTTCACCAAGAACCGCGAGAGGCTGCTTGGCGGCGATATCGCCGCCAAGTTTCTGTCCGCGATCGTAGGGCAATCGCGCGTGCAGGCGCTGCTGTCAGACGACCACTTCTCGGTGGACGGTACGCTGATCGAAGCCTGGGCGAGCATAAAGAGCTTCAGGCCCAAGGATGACACCGCCTCGGACGGTGACGACGACGACAGCGCTTCGGGTACCGGACAAAACGGTCACGCCAAGGCCAAGGGGCGCAATGCTGAGCGCGATTTCCATGGCGAGAAGTGGAGCAACCTCACCCACGCCTCAACCACCGATCCTGATGCCCGGCTATTCAAGAAGGCACGCGGTCAGGCCGCGAAGCTGTGCCACATGGCCCATGTCCTCATGGAAAACCGGCACGGTCTGGTTGTGGATGCAACGCTCACCCATGCCACGGGCACGGCCGAACGGGAGGCCGCGCTGACCATGCTTAGCCGTATGAAGGGGCGTCATCGCATCACGCTGGCGGCAGACAAAGCCTACGATACCGTCCACTTCGTCGCCGCGTTGCGCGAGATCGGAGTTACCCCGCACGTGGCACAGAACGTCAATGGCAGGCGCTCCGCCATTGATGGGCGCACCACCCGCCACCCTGGTTACGCGGTTTCTCAGCGGATCAGGAAACGGATCGAAGAGGTCTTTGGCTGGGCCAAGACCAGCGGAAACCTGCGCAAGACCCGACATCGAGGGCAAGCCCGCGTGGGGTGGAACTTCACATTGACCGCTGCGGCTTACAATCTCATCAGGCTACCAAAGCTGCTGGTGGCAGCATAACTGTGCCCGAAATCCGCAGAAAGAAGGGTCCTGGCAAGCGCGGCAGTCAACAGATACCGATGACACCACCCCGTTGGCGCTAAACCTAATCAAAATCAGGCGCTCAAACGGTCCGAAACTGACTTTTTCCGCGGCGTGCTAAGACTGGCTCATGGTCTATACGGATATTGCAACCCGCACCTACAATCACAACTGGCGGCTCGATCCGATCGTGCGCAGCCTGCTCGATACGGACTTCTACAAGCTGCTGATGTTGCAGATGGTCCGGCATCTCTATCCGGATGTGCAGGCGACTTTCGAGCTGATAAATCGCACGAAGTCGGTACGACTGGCGGAAGTGATCGACGAGGCGGAACTGCGCGCCCAGCTCGACCATGCGCGCACGCTGCGCTTCGGCAAGAAGGAGCTGATCTGGCTGGCGGGCAACAGCTTCTACGGCAAGGCGCAGATGTTCAGTCCGGATTTCATCGCCTGGCTCGCCGATTTTCGCCTGCCCGAATACGAATTGCGCAAGGTCGAGGGCCAGTACGAACTGCGCTTCGAAGGCCCGTGGACCCATACGATGATGTGGGAGATTCCCGCGCTGGCCATCGTCAACGAACTGCGTTCGCGCGCGGCGATGAAGGATCGCGGCCGGTTTGCGCTCGACGTGCTCTATGCCCGCGCCAAGGCCAAGCTCTGGGAGAAGGTGGAGCGGCTCGCCCAGCTTCCCGATCTCGTCCTTTCGGATTTCGGCACGCGGCGGCGGCATGGTTTCCTCTGGCAGCGCTGGTGCGTGGAGGCGCTGAAGGAGGGGCTGGGCAGCCGCTTCATCGGCTCCTCCAATGTCCTGCTGGCGATGGATGCCGATCTCGAGGCCATCGGCACCAATGCCCACGAACTGCCGATGGTGCTGGCGGCGCTGGCGGACAGCGACGAGGAACTGCGGCAGGCGCCCTACCGCGTGCTCAAGGACTGGAGCGATCACTACGGCGGCAATCTGAGGGTGGCGCTGCCCGATGCCTTCGGTACGGCCTCGTTCCTCGAACGCGCGCCCGACTGGGTGGCGGACTGGACCGGCTTCCGCCCCGACAGTGCCCCGCCGATCGAGGGCGGGGAGCAGATCATTCGCTGGTGGCAGGAAAAGGGCCGCGATCCGAAGAGCAAGCTGCTGATCTTCTCCGACGGTATGGACATCGACAGCATCGAGGCGACCTATCGCCACTTCCACGGCCGCGTGCGCATGAGCTTCGGCTGGGGCACCAACCTCACCAACGACTTCCGTGGCTGCGCGCCGTTCGAGACGGCGGACCTCGACCCGATTTCGCTGGTCTGCAAGGTCGTATCGGCGAACGGGCGTCCGGCGGTGAAGCTCTCGGACAACCCGGCCAAGGCGACCGGCAGGCCGGACGAAATCCAGCGCTATCTGCGCGTGTTCGGTGAGGCGGGCCGAGTGGCGAGCGCGGTCTCGGTTTAGGGCTGGTCAACCCGTAGGATTGCGCGCGGTGACGATCCAGGCCGCGCCGTCGATCATTACCGAGGTCTCGCCGGGGCGCTGCGCGAAAGCCTGACGCACGGCCGAGGCGGCACGTTCGCGCAAGTCCTGCGATCGGTCGGCCAGCGCGCGGGACAGCGGGCCGACTGCGAAGGCCATGGCCACGGCATCGTCCAGCGCGGCCTCGCGGTTCTCGCCGCGGCCGAAAGGAATGTCGTGGTCGAAGGGCAGGACCGTCACATCGGCAAAGCCCGCCTGGCCGAGGATGCGTTCGATGCGGTCTGCGTCGCCGAAGGAGAACGGACCGGGCGCTTCCGGATCGGGTGCCGGCGGAGTGGGAACCAGATCCGCGATCGCGCCCATCGGCAGGCGCACCCAGTCGTTCTCCGCCGCTCCGCGCCAGCAGACGAAGGCGAGCCGTCCGCCTGGCTTCAGGGCGCCGCGCATATGCGTGAAAGCGCGGGCGGGGTCGTCGAAGAACATCACGCCGAAACGGGAGAACAGCAGGTCGAAGGCGGTCTGCGGCAGCAGCGCCTCGCCCGCATCGGCCCGTTCGAAGGAGATGGAGGTATCGGCTGGCGCGATCCGGCGTGCTCGGTCCAGCAAGGCCTGCGAGATGTCGACGCCGAGTACCCGCCCGCCGGGGCCGACCTTGCGGGCGAGCGCGAAGCTGGTCGCGCCCGCGCCGCAGCCGATGTCGATCACCTGTTCGCCCACTGCCGGAGCGGCGGCGGCAAGCGCTTCGGTGCCGAAGACTTCCAGCATCGCATCGAGTCGCATCTGGTTCGAGACCCAGTTGTCGCCGGTAGAGCCGTTCCAGTCGGAAACCCTGTGAATTCGGGCTTCCGCCGCTTCTGCCTGTCTCATTGCCAAACCTTATTTGCGAATCGTTCGCAAATCTTAGGGGCACTACGCGGCGAAGCAATCCCCGGTGTTCAGCCGGTTGCGGCAGAGGGCGTTGTTTCCTTGCTCTCCCCTGCCAGCACGATGCGGTTGCGGCCTTCATCCTTGGCGCGCAGCAGGGCTGCGTCCGCCGTGGCAATCAGCGCATGTGCTGGGCCGTGGTCCGGATATGTCGCAACGCCGATCGAGACCGAGACCGGGCCGAGCGGCACCCCGTCATGCACCAGCGTCATCGCCAGGATGCGGTCCTGGATCAGGCGGGCGCGGTCGAGCGCCCGGTCGCGGTCGCAGCCGGGCAGGAGCAGCAGGAATTCCTCGCCGCCGTAGCGGAAGGCGATGCCGTCCTCGCGCACCGCATTGTCGAGAGCGCCGGCAACCGAACGGATCGTCATGTCCCCGGCATCATGGCCATGGCGGTCGTTGAGCTGCTTGAAGTGGTCGATATCCACCATGAGGCAGCTCAGCGGCGTCTTCGAGGCATCGGCCTGGGCGACGTTGCGGCGCAGGGTATCGGCCAGTTCATGCCGGTTGCGCAGGCCCGTCAGCGCGTCGAACAGTGCCTTTTCATGGAGGGCGTCGCGCAGCTTGAGATTGGCGAGCGCCAGCCCCACCGTTTCCGACATCAGCTCGATATAGACCTGGGTGTTGCCGTTCGGCCCGCGCCGGTCCGCGTCGTTCCCGTCCGCTACGTTTTCCAGCACCAGCAGGCCGATCGTCTCGCCCTGTGCGGTAAGCGGCACGCAGACCGTGGCCTCTGCGGTCTCCGGTGGGACGTGTTTGCAAGGCACGTCCACGAGATCGCCGCCGGGCATGTGTGACTGACCGCGCCGCAACGCCCAGCAATCGTCGGGGGTGAAGGCCGCATCGCTGCCGTGGGGCGACTGCCATTCGGACGCGCAGGCCATCATCCCCAGCCGGGTGTCGAGCGTGTAGAGCCGCCCGGCAAGTTCCGGCGCGATTCTGGGGGCGAAGAGGCGCACGACTTCGAACAGGTCCGCTACCGACTCGCAGCCCTGCAACCGCTGGGTCATGCGCGCCAGCAGGTCGCGGACGTGCCAGTCGGCATCGCGTTCGCGCTCCAGCCGCTGGCGCTCGATGCCGTTCTCGCGGAAGACGCGGATCGCGTGGGCCATGTCGCCGATCTCGTCGATCTGCGAGATTTGCGGCGGCTCCACCGCATAGTCCTGGTCGGCCAGCCGGTTCACCACGTCGCTCAGCTTGACCACCGGCTTCAGGATACGGCGCTTGAGCACGAAGCCGAGCACGAACAGGAACAGCACGGCGGTGATCGCCACCATGAATTCCGAAACCGTGCGCAGACGCTGCGAGGCGCGGCTGGCTTCCTCGATCGCGCGGTCGGAACGGTTGTCGAGCATGTAGCGGAAGCGGCCCAGCAGGAAGTGCACGCGTTCCAGTTCGCGCTCGTATTCGGCGCCGAAAATGATCTTGTGGGCAGTGATCTCGTCTCCCGCCTTGATCGCGGCGATGGCCGCCTTCTGTTCGTCCTGGAGGGTCGCGGCCCAGCGCAGCCCTTCTTCGAGCGAGCGCAGTTCCTCTTCCTTTGCGCCATTGTCCTTGAGCCTCGCAAGGCGCTGCTCGACCGGCCCGATCGCCGTGAGCGTGCGGTTATAGGCAATCTCGTGGCTGGGGTCGCCGGTGACGGCTGCCAAACGCGCCTGATCGGTCAGCTGGGCTTCATCAGCCTCGACCTCGAAGGCGAGCTGGTCGAACAGATCGCGCTGCCGGACCGCCTCGCGTTCCACTCCGTCGGCATTGGAGGCCATGACCATGGTAACCCCGGCGGCGATCGTCAGGCAGACCGTCGCCCCGTAAGCCCAGTTGGTGATCGTCGCTATGCGCATGCCGTTTCCTGCTCCCCTGCCGCTCCTTGGAAGCACGAGCAGGTTCCTCCCATCTCATGCTCCTGCCGCAAAAATCTTGCCAGCGAGTAAACCACCGCATCGGACATGGTTGTCCCGACGCGGCCCATTCGTGACCTGCGAGGAGCGAGCTTCGCGCCATACTGTCACGCACAGACGTCGATACTGAAAAGACCGGATTTGCGGCTATTCCATAACAAGATGGCATGGGAGACTGCAACGATCCCGCTTCAATCGCGCCGCTTCCGGAGCGATATTGCAAGGATCACAATTCCGGGAAGATCGCCATGTCCAAGGCCGACACCAACGCCATCGCCACCGTCTCGCTGCGCGGCACGCTCGAAGAAAAGCTGAAAGCCGCGGCCGACGCGGGCTTCGACAGTGTCGAGATCTTCGAGAACGACCTGATCGGCTCGGCCCTGCGCCCGCGCGAAGTGCGCGCGATGATGGACGACCTCGGCATTCACTGCTCGCTCTACCAGCCGTTCCGCGATTTCGAAGGCATGCCGGGCGAGATGCGTGCCCGCGCCATGGACCGTGCCGAGCGCAAGTTCGACCTGATGGGCGAACTCGGCACCGACCGCATCCTGGTCTGCTCCAACTGCTCGCCTCATTCGCTGGGCGAACGGCAGCGCATCGTCGACGATTTTCGCGAACTGGGCGATCGCGCCGCCGCGCGCGGCATTCTCGTAGGCTACGAGGCGCTGGCCTGGGGCCGTCACGTCAACGATCACCGCGACGTCTGGTCGATCGTCAAGGAAGTCGACCACTCCGCCATCGGTATCATCCTCGACAGCTTCCACTCGCTTTCGCGCCGCATCCCCTGCGAGAGCATCCGTGACATTCCGGGCGACAAGATCGTCTACGTCCAGCTCGCCGACGCACCGCTGCTCGACATGGACTTGCTCTACTGGAGCCGCCACTTCCGCAACCTGCCGGGGCAGGGCGGACTGGACCTGCCGGGCTATGTCGCCGAGATCCTGCGCACCGGCTATGACGGGCCGCTTTCGCTGGAAATCTTCAACGACCGGTTCCGTTCGATTTCCTCGCGCCTCGTCGCGCAGGATGGGCACCGCTCGCTCCAATATGTCCGCGATGCCGCCCGGCGCCTGCTGGATCAGCCGACCACGATGCCCGCGCCGCAGCCGCCGCTCGGTGCCGAATTCGTCGAGTTCACCGCCAACGGCGAGGACGTGGCGCGGCTCGGTCACACCTTCCACACGCTCGGTTTCGTGCATGGCGGCACGCACCGCACCAAGAAGGTGACGCGCTGGCGGCAGGGCAACGTCAACCTCGTCATCAATGCCGAACCCAAGGGCTTCGCCAAGTCCTACCGCATCGTCCACGGCACCTCGATCTGCGCGATCGGCGTGCGGGTGAAGAACGCTGACGCGGTCATGGAGCGCGCCGCGGCGCTCGGTATCCGTGCCTATAGCCCCGAGGGCCGCCCCGGCCGCATGGCCATGCCCGCGCTGCGCGGCGTCGGCGGCAGCCTCGTCTACCTCGTCGAGGACGACGGCGCCGAAGCGCTCTGGGCGCGCGAATTCGAGGCGGTGCCGGTCGAGGATCTCACCGACGATGCCGGCGCACGCTCGATCGACCATCTCGCCGCCGTGGTCCACAACGACGAGTTCCTGTCCTGGCAGCTCTACTGGCGTGCGCTGTTCGGCCTCGAAGGGCGCGACGCCAACGATGTGATCGATCCCTCGGGTCTCGTTCATAGTCAGGCGCTACAATCGCCGGACGGGGGCTTCCGTCTCACCCTCAATGCCTCCGACGCACGCGAGACGCTGTCCTCGCGCTTCCTCGCGCAGGGCATGGGCGGCGGCTTCCAGCACGTTGCGCTTGCCAGCGACGACCTTCGGGCCACGGCTTCGGTGGTTCGCGCGCGGGGGGCGGCGATGCTCGACATTCCGGCGAACTACTACGACGATCTCGTCGCCCGCTTCGGCTTCGATGGCCACGTTACCGCGCGGATGGAAGAAGCCGGGATGCTCTATGACGAGGACATTGCGGGCAATGCCTATCGCCAGCTCTACAGCCGGGCGTTCGACAAGCTGTTCTTCTTCGAATTCGTGGAGCGGGGCGGCACTTATGTCGGATATGGCGCGCCGAATGCCGGGATCAGGCTGGCGGCGCAGAACCGTTATCGCGCGGTGGAGGAAGTCGCCGAATAGACGGGAGTCCCGAGCGGGTCGCCGGGACTCCCGACTTCGCCCTCATCCCCGTAGCGACTGCATCCGCTGCAGGTAACGGGCGAGCACGTCGATTTCGAGGTTCACCCCGTCACCGGCCTTGAGCGCGCCGATGGTCGTCACTTCGGCGGTGTGGGGGATGATGTTGAGCATGAAGTGGCAGGTGCCGTCGCTCTGGTCGGCCACGTCGTTCACGGTCAGCGAGACGCCGTCCACCGTGATCGAGCCCTTGGGCGCGAGGTAGGGAGCGAGCTGCGCCGGGGCGGCGATCACGAAGCGCAGCGAATCGCCCTCCGGCGTGATGCTGACCACGGTGCCGACACCGTCGACATGGCCGGTGACGATGTGCCCACCCAGTTCGTCGCCCAGCTTGAGCGCCTGCTCCAGATTGAGCGGTGTACCCTCTGCCCAGCGGTTCGCGACGGTGCGCGAGACGGATTCGGCGGAGATGTCCACCGCGAACCAGGCATCGCCTGCCACGCCGCCCTTGTCCACGACCGTCAGGCATACGCCCGAGCAGGCGATCGAGGCGCCCATCGCGATATGGGCGGGATCGAAGGGGCAGGTGATGACGGCGCGCAAGTCGCCGGTCTGGCGGGCTTCGCGAATCTGGCCGACGGCGGTGACGATTCCGGTGAACATGGCTACCTTTCGAGCGGCTGCTCTGATGAATGGGCGGTTTCGTAGACTTCCAGCGTGTCGCTGCCAAGCTGGCGTCGTTCGGTGAGGCGCCATTGGCCGTGTGCCTGATGAAGGCTGGCGAGACCGAAGTCGGAGAGGGCGGGGCGACCGCCGATGAGGATCGGGGCGCGGTAGATCAGCAGGCGATCGACCAGACCTGCCCGCAGAAACGCCGAAGCTGCACCCGCGCCGCCTTCGAGGAAGAGGTACTGGACGCCTTCCATCTCCGTGATCGCTTGCGGCGAGGAGAGGCGGTTCCAGCCTTGCGGGACATCGCCTCGGGTCAGAACCCAGCGCTGGGGGCTGCGGGCTTCGAGTCCGGGCAGTCGCACATCGAGGCGGGGCGTGTCGGCGTGCAGGGTGCCGCCGCCGACGAGGATGGCATCGGCTTTTGCGCGCATGGCGTGTGTATGGGCGCGGGCCTGCGGGCCGGTGATCCACTGGCTCTCGCCGCTGGCGAGGGCGATGCACCCGTCGAGCGAGAGCGCGAGCTTCAGCGTCACTTCCGGGCGGCCGAGGCGCTTGGAAACGAGATAGCCGGAGAGGCTGCGCTCGCAGGCGGGCGAGGGCAGGTATTCCGCTGCGATTCCGGCGGCGCGGATGCGGTCGAGACCGGCGCCAGACGTGCGCGGGTCGGGGTCCATGCAGCCGATCACGACCCGCGCGACGCCGGAGGCGCAGACGAGATCGGCGCAGGCGGGGCCGCGCGGCGACTGGTGGGCGCAGGGTTCTAGTGTGACATAGAGCGTGGCGCCGCGTGCTTGGTCACCGGCGGCGGCCAGCGCCACGGCTTCGGCATGGGGGCGACCGCCAGGCTGTGTCCAGCCCCGCGCGACGACTTTGCCATGCCTCACGAGCACTGCGCCGACGCCGGGATTGGGGCTGCTCGCAGGCCGGGCGCGCGCGGCAAGGGCTGCGGCGGCGGCAAGCCAGCGGGCGTCGTCCATCACTGCTGCGTCGGAACCTGATCGACTTGCGGCAGGGTGCGGCCTTCGGGCAGGCGCGGCTTGCCGATGCGCTCGGCCTCGGCCTTCTTGCGCGCGGCTTCCTCGATTTCGGCGTCGCGGGCGATCTTGTCCACGTCCATCCCCGAATAGCGGCCGATGGTCTTGTAGATCTCGCGCACTTCCTTATCGCGCTTGGCCTGTTCGGCGGCCCAGGCTTCCTTGCGCTTCTGGTTTGCGATGTTCGAGGCCAGGATTTCGGCGTCCGTCTGATGTTCGGGAAGGACCGAGATATAAGTGATCTTCGGCGGCGGATGCGGCCCGCGCGCCTCCTGGGTCGACATGAGATAGAAGACCGAGAAGGTGCAGGCGCCGGACACCGCGGCGATGCGCCAGCGGTTGCCGCCCGCTTGTTTCCACACGGCGCGGAAATCCGCGATCATGCCGACGGGATTTACGTCTTTCCAGTAACCAGAACGCTTGAACAGAGCCATGTGGCGCTATGTAGGGACTAATGCGCGCGAACGCTAGCCGAACGGCACATAGAGCGACCGGCCATTTTCCTTCAGCCAGCGATTGGCGGAAGGGACGCTCCCTTCGAAGATTTCGCCCAGGAAATCATGGAATGCGGGCGAGTGGTCGAAGTGGACGAGGTGCGCGACTTCGTGCGCTACCACCGAGCGGCGTACCGGGTCGGGCGCCATGATGAGCCGCCAGTTGATGCGAATCGAGCCATCGGCGGCGCAGCTTCCCCAGCGCCGCGCGGCGCTTGACAGTGCAAGCGAGGGCATCTGCTGTCCGGCGCGCGCGCAATATTCGGCAAGATCGACGGCGAGCACTTCGCGCGCCTCGCCTTCCAGCCAGCGCTTGAGCCGCGCGGAGAGCGAGCCTTCCGGCCCGCCGACCAGCAGGAAGCCATCGTCGGGTACCGGGCGGCGCGGCAGGGCGCTGTCGTGGCGGATCGTGAAGCGGTGGCCCCGGAAATCGAGCATGGCGCCATCCGAGAGCGGGCGCGCCTCGGGCAGGGCCTCGATCTGAATGGCCAGCCAGGATCGTTTGGAGCGGGCGAATTCCAGCGCGTCTTCGGTGCGGGTCCAGCGCGGGACCGAGATGCGGATTTCGCTGCCGTCCGGGGCAAGGCGCATGGTCATGCGGCGGGCCTGGGCCAGCCGGCGGATCACCACTGGAACCTGCCGCCCGGCCAGTTCGATCATCGGTTCTTCGGAAGGGTCTCGGCGCAGCCAGTCGAGCACGGGTCAGTCGGTCTCTCGCCCGATTTCACCCCGTTCGACTTCCCAGGGCGCGGGGCCTTCGGCTTCCAGATATTCGTCCTCATCCTCGCCATAGGGCCAGACGATATGGTTTTCGAGCGGACCGGCCACCGTCTCGCTGATCGCCTTGCCCGCCACCGACATGCCCGCCTTGTGCACCGCCTCGCGGTCTCCGCAAACGAGGTAGTGCCATTCGGGCAGCGGATCGCCGTCGGCGCGCAGGCGATAGGCGCAGCTCGGCGGCAGCCAGGCGAGGTTGCCGGCCGACTTGGGCGTGAGCTTCAGGCAATCCGGCACGAACTTGTGGCGATGCGGATAGTCGCTGCACTGGGCGGTCTTGAGGTTGAGCAGCTTGCAGGCGACATTGGTGTGGTAGATTTCGCCGGTATCGGCATCTTCCACCTTGTGCAGGCAGCACTGACCGCAGCCGTCGCAGAGCGCTTCCCACTCTTCGCGGCTGAGCGTCTCGATCGGGCGTTCCCAGAAAGGCTTGGTCCCGGAAGGTTTGCCTGCGTTCACTTCACCCACTTCGCCAGTTCGGCAGATACCGCTTCCGGTCCCTTGTCGACCGGCAGCATCGCGATCGGCTTGCCGTCCGGGTCCATCAGGTAGGCAATGCGGCTGTGGTCCATCAGGTAGCCGCCCGGAGTCGATTCGCCCTTCTTGTAATACACGGCGAAGGCGCCTGCCGCCTGCTTGATCTGCGCAGGGGTGCCGGTGAGGCCGTAGAGGCGGGGGCCGAAGGCGGCGGTCCATTCGCCGACGACCTCGCGGGTGTCGCGCTCGGGGTCGATGGTGACGAAGATCGGCTGCACTTTCGCGGCCTCGGTGGCATGGGCCTTCTCGAACAGGGTGAACCCGCGCATCATCGCCTGGACGTCCATCGGGCAGGCATCCGGGCAGAAGGTATAGCCGAAGTAGACGATCCGCCACTTGCCCTTGAACGTGTCCCAGGTGACGGTCTTGCCATCCTTGTCGCTGAGGGTGAAAGGCCCGCCGATCTGCGCGCCTTCCAGCGGCGGCGCTTCGGTGGCGCTCTGCTGGCAGGCAGCTAGTGTCACGCTCAACGAAAGAGCGAGTGCGATCGGTGCAATGCGGCGCAGCAGGTATGTCATGGCGCCGCGCTTCATGCTCTGCTAGAGCCTGCGGTGCAAGGGTGCGATGCCGGAAGGGAAGGCCGGTTTTCACGGCCCCTCTGTCTGTCTGGAGGTATTTAAGGTGTCGAAGACCATGTCCGGGAACGTCTCGCAGCGCTCGCGCGGAATCCTGAAAGCGGGTCCTGTCAGGGCCGTGCTGGCCGCATTCGCGGCAGGCGTGCTGTTCGCTTCCCCCGCGCACGCCGATTTCTCCGATGGCTACAAGTTCCTCGAATCGGTGAAGAAAAAGGAAGGCGAGAAAGTCGAGCAGGCGCTCAGCGAGAACAGCCAGATCGTGAACGCGAAGGACGTGACGACCGGCGAGACCGCGCTGCTGATCGTCACCAATCGCCGCGACGCCACCTGGCTGGGCTTCCTCATCGGCAAGGGCGCGAACGTCAACGCCGCCGACGATCGCGGCCGCACCCCGCTGGCCGTCGCCGTCAGCCTGGGCTGGCGCGAGGGCGTGACGACGCTGCTGGAAAGCAAGGCCAACCCGGATACTTCGAACGACGCCGGTGAAACGCCGCTGATCTTCGCGGTCCATCGCAAGGACACCGACATGGTGAAGGCGCTGCTCGAAGCGGGTGCCAACCCCAACCGCGCCGACAATTCCGGCCGCAACGCGCGCGATTACGCGGCGCAGGAAGCACGGGGCAGCTCGCTCGCCAACCTCGTCGAGGAATATGCCAAGAAGAACGCGGGCAAGGCCAAGGCGATCTACGGCCCGACGTTCTGAGAACCATGATGGAACAGCCAGAAACTCTTGAGGCGCTGCGCCGCCAGCTTGCGCCCGCCATTGCCGATGCCGCCGTATTCGACGGCTGGACGATGGACGCGGTGCGTCAGGCTGCCGGGATGGCCGGAGTCGATACCGCGCTGGCAGAATTCGCATTCCGCGACGGACAGATGGCGATGATCGCCGCCTGGGTCAGCCATGTCGACGAGCAGATGGAGCGTACCACTCCGGCTGCTTCGCTGGCGGGCGTGTCCATCCGCGAGCGTATCCGCCGTCTGGTGATGGCGCGGCTCGATGCCGTCGCGGGCCGAGAGGAAGCGCTGAACCGGGCGCTGACGATCATGGCGATGCCGCAGAACCTGCGCACCTCGCTGCGGCTCGGCTGGCACAGCGCCGATGCCATGTGGCGCCTCGCGGGCGATACCGCGACCGACTACAACCACTATACCAAGCGCACGATCCTGGGCGGCATCTACGCCGCCACGCTGCGGGTCTTCGCCTCCGACAAGAGCGAGGACAAGGCCGAGACCCGCGCTTTCCTTGACCGCCGGATCGAGGGGATCATCCGCTTCGAGAAGACCAAGGCGCAGTTCCTTCGCGCGCCGGAAGAGCGGATCAGCCTGGTGCGGCTGCTGGGTCGGCTGCGTTATCCGGCGCGTTGATCTGAGGTCGGGCCGATCGAGGGCAGATTTGTTAGTTATTGCGAACAAGTTGCAATCGCTGCGCTGATCTGGCAGCGGAGCCGCATGACTCTCGATCTGCTCCCCATCGACCAGCGCGCTCGAATCGTCGCAGTGGACTGGAATGCTCTCGTTCCCGAAGAAGCCAAGCGCCTGCGCGCGCTCGGACTGGAGGAGGGGGCGACCGTTTCCGTGGCGCATCGCGGAGTCGCGGGGGGCAGGGACCCGATCGCCATCGCCATCGGCCGAATGACCATCGCCGTGCGCCGCGCCCATGCGTTGGCGATGGAGGTCTCGCCGCTATGAGTCGCCAGCGCAAGATCGCCCTCGTCGGCAACCCCAATGCGGGCAAGAGCGCGCTGTTCAATGCGCTGACCGGCGCGCGCCAGAAGATCGCGAACTACCCGGGCGTCACCGTGGAGCGCAAGTCGGGCCGCATGGTCCTGCCGACCGGCGAGCCGGTGGAAATGACCGACCTTCCCGGCGCCTATGGTCTCGACGCCACCAGCCCGGACGAGGAAGTGACCGCCAAGGTCATCGCCGGAAAGTTCGCCGGGGAAGCCGAGCCGGACGTTCTGGTCATCGTGCTCGATGCCTCCAACCTCGAACAGCACCTCGTTTTCGCGCAGGAACTGCTGGCGCTGGGTAAGCCTTCGGTGGTGGCGCTCAACATGGTCGACCTGGCCGAGCGTGACGGGCTGGTGCTCGATGCCGCCGTGCTGGAAGAGGAACTCGGCGTGAAGGTCGTGCCGACCGTCGCCGTGCGCCGCCGGGGCCTTGCCGAACTGGGCGAGGCGATCGCGTCCGCCGAAAGCCGCCATGCCGGACCGGGCCTTACCGACCTCGGGCCGACCGAGCGCCGCGTCGCTGCCCATGCCATGGCCAATGCCACGATCCTCTCGGAATCGAAGCAGCACCGCCTGCACGCGCGCCTCGACCGGGTTCTGCTGAACCCGTGGATCGGGCCGATCATCCTCTTCGCCTTCCTCTTCGTGATGTTCCAGGCGGTTTTCACCTGGGCGGCGCCTTTCGCCGATGCGCTGGATGCCAGTGTCGGGTACCTGCACGATACCGTGATGGGGGCGATGTCGCCCAGCTTGCTGCGCGGACTGCTGACCGACGGCGTGATCTCCGGCGTCGGTGCGGTGATCGTGTTCCTGCCGCAGATCGTCATCCTCTTCGCCTTCATCCTGGCGATGGAAGCCTCGGGCTACATGGCCCGCGCGGCGTTCCTGATGGATCGGTTGATGGCCTATGTCGGGCTTTCGGGCCGCAGCTTCATCCCGCTGCTCTCCAGCTTCGCCTGTGCCATTCCCGGCATCATGGCGACCCGATCGATCACCGACCCCAAGGACCGGCTCACGACGATCCTGATCGCCCCGCTGATGACCTGCTCGGCCCGCCTGCCGGTCTATGCCGTGATTATCGGCGCCTTCATTCCGAACACCGATCTCGGCTGGGGTATCGGCCTTCAGGGCGTGGTGCTTTTCGCGCTTTATGTGGCGGGCATCGTCGGGGCCATGGTGGTGGCGCTGCTGCTGCGCAGTTCGATCACCAAGGGCGCGGCTTCGGGCTTCATCATGGAAATGCCGAAGTACCAGTTGCCCCGGCTCAAGGACATGGCGATCGGCCTGTGGCAGCGCGCCTGGATCTTCCTGCGCCGCGCCGGCACGATCATCTTTACCGTCACCGTGGTGCTCTGGGTGCTGCTCAACTTCCCGCAGGCTAAACCGGGCGAGAGCCAGGTCGATGCCTCGATCGCGGGCAAGATCGCCAATGGCCTTGCCGTGGTGGTCGAGCCGATCGGCTTCAACCGCGACATGGCGCTGGCGCTGATCCCGGCCATGGCCGCGCGCGAAGTGGCGGTCTCCTCGCTGGCGACGACGTATGCCGTCGATGCCGGTGACGACGAGGACCAGCAGGCCGTGGAACTGGGCGACCGCCTGAAAGGCCGCTGGACCCTGCCGATGGCGCTGGCGTTCCTCGCCTGGTTCGTCTTCGCGCCGCAGTGCATGTCGACCATTGCCGTCACCCGCCGCGAGACCAACGGCTGGAAGTGGCCGGTCTTCATGCTCGCCTACCTGTTCGGCCTTGCCTATGTGGCGGCGGGTGTGACTTACTGGATCGCGGTCGGGGCTGGGTTGTAGAAAACCCGCTCAGGCAGACTCGCGCGGGGGCGCCCCATTCGCTACCCCGTTCGCCGAATTTATACAGGAAAGCGATTCCCTCATGGCAGGCAGCGTCAACAAGGTCATTCTGATCGGCAACCTCGGAGCCGATCCCGAAGTGAAGTCGTTCCAGAACGGCGGGCGCATTGCCAATCTGCGCATCGCCACCTCGGAAAACTGGAAGGACCGCGCCACCGGCGAGCGCAAGGAGCGCACCGAGTGGCACTCCGTCGTGATCCAGAGCGAAGGCCTGGTCGGCGTGGTCGAGCGGTTCCTGCGCAAGGGTTCGAAGATCTACATCGAAGGCCAGCTGCGCACGCGCAAGTGGCAGGACCAGAACGGTAACGACCGCTACACCACCGAAGTCTCGGTGGGCGGCATCGGCGGCGTGCTGACCATGCTCGACGGCGCCCAGGGCGGCTCCGGCGGCGGTGCGCGTGGTGGTTCCGGCGGGGGCTGGAACGAAGGCGGCTCTTCGGGCGGCGGCTACGGCGGCGGACGCTCGGGTGGTTCGTCGGCAGCCTCGTCGGGCGGCGATGATTGGGGACGCAGCGGTGGTTCGTCTTCGGGCGGTTCGTCGGGCGGCAGCGACTGGGGGCGCACCAGCAGCAGCGGCGGCTTCGGCGACGATCTGGACGATGACATTCCGTTCTGACCTCACATATTGATGTGAGGTCGCATCCAAAGCAGAAAGGCCCTGGTCGCAATTAGCGAGCAGGGCCTTTCTGTTGCGACCGGAAGCATCGTGGCGCTGCTTTCCCCTCGATGCATGGGCCGACCATCACGCACGCATCGGCCTTTCCGAAGGAAGGGTCGTTCCTCGCCGCCTCCCTGGAAGATTAATTTTCACCGTCCCCTTGGGTGTGCCGCTCCCTCAGGCGTCAAGAGCATGAACGTTGCGAATGACACGCAGCATCAAGCACCTGACTTTCGATACGGGGGAATAATGATTTCGAAATCCGGCAATTTTCTGGTCGCCGTTCTGCTCGGTAGCGTGGCGCCGCTGGCATTGACGATTCCAGTGGCCGCCGCCGCCCAGAGCACCGATCGGCAGAATTTTTCCATCCCGGCGCAGCCCCTGGAAGCGGCGCTGAGATCGTACATGCGCCAGTCTGCCGTACAGGTCGCCTATGAACCGAGCGATGTCACCGGCAGGTCGTCCGCTGCGATCTCGGGTTCGATGTCGCCCACCGAAGCGCTGTCCCGCCTGCTGGACGGAAATGGATTGACCGCGCGTTCGAATGGCGATGAGACGGTGAGACTGCAACGTCTGGCAAGCGACGGAAGCGGCGATGCAACGCAGCTCGGCCCGGTGCGCGTGCAGGGGGCTGCGGGTGCAGCCTCGGCGCAGACCCCGATTGAAACCGCCACCGGCCCGGTCCCCGGCTATCGCGCGACGCTCAGCGCCACGGCTACCCGTACCGATACGGCGGTTCGCGACGTTCCTGCCTCGATCCAGGTCGTTCCCCGCACGGTGATCGAAGATCAGGCCGCAGTCCGCCTGACCGACGTGCTACAGAACGTGTCGAGCGTGCAGATGAACGGCACCGCCGGCAATCGCGCGGAAACCTACAATATCCGTGGTTTCGTGGCCTCTCGCTACGCCATCAACGGTTTTGCGATCACCAGCCCGGCCGGACGACCCGAAGCCTTTCTCGACCTTGCCAATGTCGAGCGGGTGGAAGTCCTGAAAGGACCGGCATCGGTTCTGGTCGGCCTTACCGATCCGGGCGGCGTGATAAACATCGTCACCCGCGCACCCAGCCAGGCGTTCAGTGTCGATGCCTCCTTCCAGGGCGGTAGCTTCGATTTCTATCGCGGCGAAATTTCCGTCAGCGGTCCGCTCAATGCTTCGGGCACCCTGACCGCCCGCGCGACAGGCGCGATCCAGACCGATGGGGGCTTCCGCGACGAAGCCCGCGCCAGTGAGCGTGCTTTCGGCGGGGCGGCGCTGCGCTGGCAGCCCGATGCGCTGACGCAGGTCGATCTGAGCGCCGACTATCTCGATAGCAAGCAGCCCTTCGATCGCGGTCTCTATGCCGACGAGAACGGCAATTATCCCCATGACGCCAGTCGCTATCTCGCCGAAAAATGGTCGACTAACACCTCCGACAAGCTGATCCTGGGGCTTGCCGCGCAGCGGCAGGTAACGCCTTGGCTTATGCTGCGCTTCACCGGCCGCTACAGCGATGCGACATCCTTCGACAGCAATGGCGTCGACCTGCAGGGGCTGGAGGACGACAATCGCACCTTGCGCCGCCGTGTGACGACGCGCACCGAAGCGCCGGAAGAACTGACCATGCGCTTCGAGGGCCTCGTCGATGCCTTCACCGGCGGGATCGAGCATCGCATCATGCTGGGCGCGGAGCACAATCGCGGAGAATTCTCCTTCGATTCCGCCCGCGCCAATATCGGCTCCATCGATATCTATGAGCCGGTCTATGGTGCCACGCCGGTGCCGGTGACGCGCCAGAATGCCCGATACGACCGTGAAGCGCGAAATTGGGGTTTCTATATCCAGGATCAGATCAGCCTTGGCGAGAAGTGGAAGGCGCTTGTCGGGCTGCGCTATGATCGGGCGAAAAGTCATACCGACGATATCTTCAACGAGGAGGAGACCCGCACGGACGACGATGCTCTGACCTGGCGGGCTGGCTTGGTCTATCAACCGAGCACTGCCGTCTCGCTCTATGCCAGCTATTCGCGCAGCTTCATTCCTCAGCAGGGGCAGTTGATCGATCGCTCGCCGCTCGCCCCCGAAAAGGGCGAACAATACGAGGTGGGCGTAAAGCTTGACCTGGTTCCCGATGCCCTGACTTTGACCGGCGCCGTGTTCCAGATCACCAAGCGGAATGTCGCGACCGACGATCCCACCGATTCCGATTTTTCGATCCTGACCGGCGAACAGCGGGTACGCGGTGTCGAATTCGATCTTACCGGAGAAATCCTGCCGGGCTGGAACATCATTGCCAATGTCGGCTATCTCGATACCGCGATCACCCGCGACAACGTGTTTGCCATCGGCAATGAACTGACCGGCGTTCCCAAATGGAGCGGACGTCTTTGGACCAGCTATACCGTTGGGCAGGGCGCTCTCAAGGGACTGTCGGTCGCCGGGGGCATGCGCGTGGCGACGAAGCGGCAGATCGATCTCGACAACAGCTTCACGATCGAAGGTTACGAGACGTTCGACGCTTCGATCCGTTACGCCATCGATGAGCATTGGGAGCTGTCGGTAAATGCGCAGAACCTTACCGACCGCTTCTACATCGAAGGCGTGCAGAGCGAGAGCAACCTCTATCTCGGCACCCCGCGCCGCGTGACGGGCACGGTTCGCGCTCGTTTCTAGGAATGTTGCGATGGCAACCAATGTAGCATTGAGAATACCCGGCGAAGCTGCGGCCTCTCCCGAGGAATCGGGGGAGGCCTTGCGGCGCGCAGGGGAGTACCGACCGCGGCGATGGTCGCCGGTTTCATTGGGTCTGACGGCGTTGATCCAGTCGATCCCGGTGATCGTCGCCCTGTGGCTGTGGCAACCGGCGACGGTTCAGGTGGCTCCGGTACCGACACTTTCGGTCTATGACGTCACCCAGCCCGAAACGCCAGACGTCGAGCCTGCTCCCGAGCCGGAAGAGCCGGTCGACATGCCTCAGGCCGATGAAGCGCCCGCATCGCCTCAGCCGCTGCCAGAACCTGCGCCGGTTGCGCCGAAGATCATCCTTGCCGCGGGGCCTTCCAGGCCCGTCCGACCTCCTTCCGCCGAACCCGCAGAGGCGGCGCAGCCGGCAAGACCGGCGCCCCAGCGTTCCGCCTCGGCAGCTTCTTCGCAAAAGCCCGCAGACTGGCAATCGCACGTCCTCGGGCGGCTCAACGCGGTGAAATCCTATCCGGCCTCTGCCCGCGCGCGCCGTCAGCAGGGCGTCACCATGATCCGTTTCACATTGGACCGTCGGGGCGTGGTTCTCGAAGTTTCACTGGTGCAGAGTTCCGGCTTCGCCTTGCTCGATCGCGAGGCGGTTGCCTTGCCCAGGCGAGCATCCCCTCTACCGCCTCCTCCTGAGGACATGGCAGGGGAACGGATCGAACTGGTGGTGCCGGTGGAGTTCCATTTCTGATCGCCGATGCGAGGGGGCGTGGACTCATTCGGCCGAGGCGGAAAACAGATCCAGATTCAAAAGGCCTGCATCTCGTAGAACGGCAACGCGAAGGATGTATGCCTGCGCCCGCGCTTCGACCATCGCCGTCCTTGCTGCGAGGAGGTCGTTGGTGACGTCCAGGACGTCTCGCAAGGTGCGAATGCCTGCCGTTTCCTGCTGCTTCACGCCTTCGACGGCATGCTCGGCAGCCTCAACCGCGGCGTCGAGACGCGGCAAGGCCTCCAGGGTTGCGGCGAGCCGCGCCCAGTCCGTGGCAAGCTTCTCGCGTACGTCGCGCCGGGTTTGTTCGAGAAACCTCTGATCGGCAAGGTTGCGGTCCCTTGCTGCTCGAAGGGAAGCCGACAGCTGGCCGTTGGTGTAGAGGGGCATGCTGAAACGAGCCCCCAGTACAACGGATTCCCTCCAGGGGGAATTCCGATCCGAGGCGATAGGCTCCCGTACGGCTGCTGCGAATGCGTTGATTTGAGGCAGCATTTCCGATCTTGCGGCAGCCACGGAAGCGCGAGACCCTGCTTCGACGAACGTTGAGATCGCAAGTGAAGGATTGTGGTTTTCCGCATCGATGTAGAGCGTTTCCAGTGTCGGCAGAGTCGGGGCCTGAGGCAATGCACTCAGCCGGTCTGGATCATGCCCCACAAGGTTTCCGTAGCGTGCGGTGCTCGCATCGATATCGGCGCGTGAGGACACTAGGCGCGCGGCGGCCAATTCCAGGCGGTTCGTTATCTGATCGACATCGGGCGCAGTGGCGTCGCGCAAGCGAAAACGAGACGTGGTTGCCTCGTGCTGGCGCAGCAACAAGCCGTGGATCTCTTCTGCCACCCCATAAAGTTCGACATCGCGCTGTAGTGCTACATATGCGGAGACCACATCGGCGATCAGTTGTTGCCCGACTTCATCCATCCGGGCTTCACTTGCCATTTTATCGGCCGTGGATGCATCCACACCTGCTGCCAGGCGGCCGAAACTGAACAAGGGCTGTGACAGGGCTAGCTCCGCAGAAGTCGTGAAACCGGCTTCGTAGGAGTTTGCGATATAGCCGTGCAGACGCGCATCGGCGTATCGATGCTGCGCGCTGATATTGAGCGTTGGGCCATAAGCCGCCTTGGCGCGCACGACACCTTCGCCGGCCGCTTTCGCCAAGGCACGGGCGCCTTCGAGATCAGGGTTGTTATGATAGGCGCTGACGAGTGCCTCCTCCAATGTCTCCGCCTGTGCCTGAATAGGTGTCAGGAAATAAGGAAGAATACAGATATAGCGAGTATAGGTAAGTTTACCCAAGTGTAACCCCCAATAGAACGATACAGGTTGATGCGAAGGAATTGAATGCGCCAATTCTGAGCAAACCCTGGTGGCGTTCTATCGCTCCTGCTGGCCTAATGGAGGTCGAGATTGTTCCAGAGAGGACGCAATCGAGGAGCAGGCGACAGAGATGCTGAGTATTGAAAAGCTCTGCCTTGAGCTGGAGGCGTCTTTACGGGAAGCCTGTTCCGAAACTCCGCGGCAATGAGGCCAGGACACTTTACATGAGTTTCCTCTTCCAGCTTCCGAGCGAACTCGAAGATGCCATCGCACCTCTATGGCGCGCGACGCTGCCGGCCCTGTTCATTAGCAGCATATATAACGTATTGCTGCTTTCAGGATCGTTCTTCATGCTGCTTGTCTATGACAATGTACTTCCAAGCGGAAGTATTCCGTCGTTAATAAGCCTCCTCGTACTCGTCACCGTGGCATATACGTTTCAGGCCGTGCTCGATGTAATACGAGGCCGGATCATGGTTCATATCGGATCTTTTTTCATGGAATCGGTGGGCCCGCGCGTGTTGGGCGTGATTTCCGAATATGAACTGGTCCGTGGTCCTATGCCGCAGTGTATCCAGATCGCACGCGACGTGGATACAATACGGTCCTATCTGTCCGGCGCTGGGCCGCTGGCCATTCTCGATCTGCCGTGGATCTTGGTCTACTTACTTGTGCTGAGCATCTTTCATTGGAGCATCGGGCTGCTTTCGCTGTGCGGTGTGGGTGTGTTGATCATGCTCATGCTTATCAATAATCACATGACCGCACCGTTGGCGGAAAGCGCTCTGCGCGCCTCGGCAAATCGAATGGGCTTGGCCGAAACGACAAGACGGAATGCGGAGACGTTGAAAGCCCTGGGAATGGCTCCGGCTTGGCGCAGGCAATGGACGATGCTGGAATCATCCTATCTCCAAGCAAGCGACAGATTTTCATATATTTCCAGCACTTTGGGGGGCTTGACCAAAGCATTCCGAATGTTCCTGCAATCGGCAACACTAGCTCTCGGTGCATTCCTTGTAATGGAAGGGAGGGCAACGGCGGGAATTATCATTGCCGGTTCGATCCTGACTGCCCGGGCCCTTGCCCCCGTGGAGCAGGTGATAGCGAACTGGAAGGGAATGCTCGCGGCGCGGGTGTCGATGATACGTCTTCGGGATGTCTTTAGGGCACTGCCGCATCGTGAGGAACCTATGGGCCTGGAGCCACCTCGTCATAATCTGGAAGTAAAGAACCTGACAGTGCTTCCCCCAGGAGCGCAGAATGTCAGCCTGAATGATATCAGTTTCAAACTGGCTGCTGGCGATGCTCTTGCCGTTGTTGGCAGGAGTGGATCGGGCAAAACCTCTTTGGCCAGGGCCTTGTGTGGAATATGGCCGCTATCAAGAGGCTCCGTTCGCCTTGACGGCGCTACCCTCGATCAATGGACCTGCGATGAAGTTGGCCAGATCGTCGGTTATGTTCCACAAACAATAGAATTGTTCGAAGGAACGATTTCCCAGAACATCGCCCGCTTTCAGGAGGTATCCGACAAGGAGGCTGTTTTGAAAGCTGCACGGGCTGCTGATTGCCATGAACTGATAGTACGACTTGCAAACGGATATGACCATCTCATCGGCCCTAACGGAAATGGGTTATCTGCGGGGCAACGACAAAGAATTGCTTTAGCCAGAGCGCTTTACGGTGATCCCTTTTTGGTCGTTTTGGATGAGCCCAATAGCAACCTGGATCATGAAGGTGAGCGTGCTTTGGATGCCGCGATAAAAGCTATCCGCGCGCGCGGAGGAATATCAATTATCGTAGCGCATCGATCAAATGTAATCGCGAATGTCAGCCATATTATGGTCATGAATAATGGTCGCATAGAGCGTTTTGACACTCGTTTGAAATTTGAAACTCAAATGCAGTCAGTAAACGTAGAAAATAAGGTTGCACTCACGCAGTGAAAGGGGGGCAATTTTCTTGTCGAATGCTATTAGGAAAATAAATGGATTTCTAGGAATAATTTAGGAACCAGCTTTGCTGGGAGGGCGGCATGAGGCCATTCGGCAATATCCTTGCTAAACCATATTTGGACACCGATGGTGAAAATTCAGTTAGAAAACTGAGTAGAATATTCGATGCCGGATTCTTATCAATATTTATGCTGGGCATGTGTCTTACAGCGCTTATAGCATTTCTTACTATTTCCGGGGCAGTCATTGCTCCCGGAGAAATCACCGTCGCAACACATGTGAAGGAAATAACGCATCCGTTTGGAGGTGTTGTTGTAAAAATATTGGTCAAGGATGGAGATCTCGTCCGTAAGGGGCAGCCCCTTATTCAACTGGACAGCACGGTCTCCGGGGGAGTTCTGGAACTTACCAGATTGGGAATAGATCGGCTGTCCGCAAAGGAGGCTCGATTGCGAGCGACACAGGAGGGCGCCAAAATGGTATCTTTTCCCACTCCATTGGAATTGAGCGCTCAATCAAATTCGGAAACAAGAGCGGTTTTAAATGACGAGTTGAAGAATTTTCACTTAACCAAAAAAGTGCGATTTGACCAAGCCCAGCAGTGGAAAGCAAAAATTTCTCAATCAAATGCGGAAATAATGTCCCTTTTAAGTCAGGTGAGTGCGCTGGATAGGCAGTCTTCCCTATTGCAACAAGAATTGCAGCAAACAAAAGGGCTCTATGAAAATAGACTGACAACACTGGACCGTCTAAACGCATTAGAGCGCGCCGCGGTGGGGGTCGATGCGCAAGTAGCATCTGCGAGGGCGGGGATTGTTGAAGCGCGCGCTAGAGCCGCGGAGTTCAGGGCCCAGATGTACCTAGCCGATAGCGCTTCAAGAAGTGAAGCCGCCATGGAACTTGCTCAAGTCGAGACGGCAATTGCTGATTTGAATAAGCAGCGAATTGTTACAAGCGACCAATATAATCGAATGCTTGTTCGAGCGCCGCAGGATGGTGTCGTCGATAAACTTCAAGTTCGTACACCGGGGGGTGTTGTCCCAGCAGGAAAAATGCTGATGGAAATAGTTCCCTTACGAGAAGGGGTGATTGCGATGGCCCGGGTCAAACCAAGAGATATAGATAAAATTTCGTGGAGACAATTGGCAAGGCTACGCTTTATTTCGTTCAGTGGGCGATAAACTCCTGATTTATCTGGTTCAGTTGAGCTTGTAGCCGTGAATATTAACGACGCGACTGTTTCAAACGATGCCTTCTATCCTGTGGAAATTACAATTCCTGATGATGAATTAAAAAAATTAGGGCGCGCAAGAATTCCTATCGGACTTCCGGTTGAGGTATTCATTCAAACCGATCGTCGCACAATTCTGCAATATATCACAAGGCCGTTGATGGATCAATTAAATAGGTCTTTGCGAGAATAATAATATACATGCAGCGTATTTAATTGGAATAATATGTAATTTTTTCAACAAAGGTGATCTATGAGGGGTGATTTAAAAAAAATAGATAGGGTCGTGATAATGCATGATTATAGTGAGGTTTTAGGTGGGGCGTCTTATCTTGTTAATTTGTTAATTAAAAATTTGGCCCAAATGGGCGTTCCTGTTACTTTTTTTCTGGAGATTCTGGCAATAATTTTCGTGTAAAAGGAGTGGAGTTTATTCCATTGGGTGGGGTGTCTTTGCTGCAAAGATCTGTTTCAGATGCCTTTTTTAAAGGGTTTTGGAATCAGGCATCGAGTTCTAAAATATCTGAATGGATAAAGGCTAATGATACAAAAGGAACCGTTTATCATCTTCATGGTTGGACGAAAACGTTAAGTGTTTCTATATTTAACGCTTTAAGAAGTGTGTCAGATAGGGTTATTTTGCACGCCCATGACTACTTTAATGCCTGCCCTAATGGAGCGTTTTATGATTTTCAAAAAGAACTGGAGTGTCGCTTAAAGCCAGGGTCTTTGAGGTGTGTTGCAACTCAGTGTGATAAAAATTCTTATGCGCAGAAAATTTGGAGATTATCTAGGGATATTACTAGAAAATCATTGTGCTCTATAGGATCCGGTGGGGCGAGGGTGATTTTGATACACCCAGGGCAGTTGGAGAACTTTGTGATCTCTGGGTGGCCTAGAGAAAATCTTTCTGTTATCAAGAATCCGATTGTTCCAATTAGTGATAAAAGAGTTTTTGCAGAAAAAAATAAGAAGATAGTATTTATTGGAAGGGTGTCTAGGGAAAAAGGTGCTGACGTTGCTGCAAGATTAGCACTTTCAGTGGGGGCTGATATTTCCTTTGTTGGTTCAGGGGATCAAGAAAATCTTGTAAAATCTATAAACCCGACGGCCAATTTTATTGGCCATGTTGATAGGGAGGGTATTAGATAAATCCTCCATGAATCGCGAATTGCATTGATGCCGGGAAGGTGGCCTGAGCCATTTGGCCTCGCCGCCGTGGAAGCAATTGGATCTGGAGTCCCGACGGTAGTTAGTAAAAATGCACTAATGGCAAGGGATATAGAAAAAATTCAAGCTGGAATTACTATAGATATTCATAATTTTGATGAATCATCTGAGGCGGTGAATAAATTATTTGCCAATGATCTTTTGGTAAAAAAATGTCGGAAAACGGGTTTAATTCATATATAAAATTATCTAATGGCCAAGAAGATTGGGTTGTTGAAATAATTCGTCATTATAGTGAGGCTTTGAAATATTTCGTAATTTAGGTTAATGCGTCAAATTACTCTCTATTTATAAGGGTTCGATTCAAAAGTTCGGCAGGGCATAGCAATACCTGTGCACCTCCATTTACCCGTCGAATTGGAACGGGCTGACGAATTGATTGGCTGATCGAGCGTTAAAGCGTCGATGTCACATGCTCGCTGGGGGTTTCTGTGTTGTATCCCTGGATGCCGGGGCTCCTCGCACCGTATCAAGGCGCACCTATCCTGTGGCTTGCCGGGTTTCGTGGAAGACCAGGCGGTGCATGTTGAAGGCCAGATTGGCGAGCATGATCTTGGCTTCGGCGCGGGCGATGCCGATGGTACGTATGAAGAGGCCCATCTTCGCCTTCTGATGCGCGAACACGTGTTCAACCCGGGCACGGACCTTGGATCTGGAGGCGTTGCCACGTCGGATATGGGCAGGCATCGGCCGCCCCTTGGGTTTTCTGCGGTGAATGCGGCTGACCCGGCCATGGGCCTTTAACCAGCGTTCGTTACTCTGACTGCGGTAGGCGGTATCCGCCCAGCGGTGTTGTCCTCACTGACAACATCGCGCAGCATGCGCCCGTCGTAGCGCGCGCCATCGGTAACCTTGCCCTTGCGGATGAAGCCGAAGGCTCGGCAGATCGAAATACTGCTCTTGTAGCCCAAACTCGGGATCGCGATGTACGGTTGCTGCCTGCCATCGGCGGCCGGCCTGGCCTTGGCGAACTTGAGCGTCCAGCGCGCATCGGTATCCTTCTGCCGCGCCTTCGCGTGTTCACCCGGCCATATCTCGGCGGCAGTCTTGCCTTCCCTGACCGCTGCCCTCTCAGCCTCGGTATTGCGCTGCTTGGGCGCGGCGACCAGCGTGGCATCGACGATCTGCCCGCCCATCGGCAGGTAGCCCTGCGCCTTCAGTTGCCGGTCGAAGTCAGAGAATATCGTCTTCAGCGCCCCAGTCTTGGTGAGCCGCTCGCGGAATGTGCGGATCGTGTTCGCATCCGGCGTTGCAGCCCCAAGGTCAAATCCCAGGAAGCGCAGCCAACTCAGACGATCGCGGATCAGCCATTCCATGCGCGCGTCGGCCACGTTGTTCTGCGCCGCCAGCACCAGGATCTTGAGCATCACGATCGGATCGTAGGGCGGCCACCCTTCGCGCCATCGGAATAGGCCAGCGCCGCCATCAACGTCGGCCGAAACGCCTCGAAGTCCACGACACGAGCCAGGACCTCCAGCGGATCGCCGTCCGCTGAAAGCCGCTTCATGTGGTCTGATAAACCGAAAAGCCCCGTCTGCCGCATCGACCGCTCCCGCAGCACAATGGCAGTGAAGCATCCCAAGACCCCCTTGGCGAGAGGTAAATGAAGGTGCCCACCTTGCGGTTTTGCGGATGAGCAAGCGGATGGAGGCAATCGTGACCCACGCTGTTGATGATGCGATGGTTTCCTCCCAATCTTGGGCGAGGTGTCGGTATAACCCCAGTCATGCGAAAGTGCTCTCAACGATCCAACATGGGGCAAGGCGTAGAGCTTTTCGCCCGATCAGAGCGCTTGATGATCTCGATCGTCCAATATCCCTCTCGGCATAGAGCTTTCCTGAGCTTGTCGACCGCGGAACCGCCATCGGCAGAACATGGTGTAGTCAAGGGAAGCGCTTTCGAACGCCCACGAGCACATCTACGGCGCCATCGCGGTCTTGAATATCTGCGGTGTGAACTAGAATGGAAATCAGGAATCCGCAGGTCTCGTTCAGGATATGGCGCTTGTGCTCCTTGATCCTCTGACCCGCGTCATATCCGTAGGAGTCGCCGCTTTCGGTCGTTTTGAACGACTGGCTATCGATGACACCCGCACTGGGGTAGGCTTTGCGGCCTTCGATCTCGTGCACGTTCATCACCAGCAAGGCGTTTATGATTTCGAACAAGCCTGCGTTTCGCCAGGCGTAGAAGTAGCGCTGCACTGTCGAGACCGGCCCAAAGCACTTGGGCAGTAGGCGCTAGGCACAACCGGCAGAGGCTAAGGTCAGGACCTATTAAATTTGTTGCCGATCGGGCGATTGGTTGTTTCAATGTCGGCGTAAGGAGGCGTCGCCATCAGAGATCTGATCTGGTTGTCGGAGGCGCAGATGCGCCGGATCGAGCCATATTTCCCGCTGTCTCACGGTGTGCCGCGGGTGGATGATCGCCCGATCATCAGCGGTATCATCTTCGTCATCAGGAACGGCTTGCGATGGCGCGACGCGCCCGCTGATTATGGTCCGCCCAAGACGATCTATAATCGTTTCATCCGGTGGAGCCGGCTCGGGGTGTTCAATAAGATCTTCTCTGCCCTTTCCGCGCAAGGCGGCAAGCCCGACCAGTTGATGATCGATGCGATCCATCTGAAGGCACACCGGACAGCCGCCAGTCTGCTCAAAAAGGGGCTGTTCCCAGACGTATCGGACGCACCAAAGGCGGCCTGAACTCGAAGCTCCATGCCGTGTGCGACGGCAAGGGCAGGCCGCTGGCCATGTTGCTGAGCGAGGGCCAGATGAGCGATTACAAGGGAGCCGCCCCGATGCTCGATGCTTTGCCCCACGCCAAAGCCCTGCTCGGCGATCGAGGCTATGACACCGATTGGTTCCGTAAAGCACTCGCGCAGCGCAACATCGCGGCCTGTATCCCGTCAAAGATGAACCGGAAGGTCCCGATCCCGCACGACGCGATGCTATATCGCCAGCGCCACAGGATCGAGAACATGTTCGGCAGGCTCAAGGACTGGCGCCGCATCCATACTCGCTACGATCGACGCGCCCACACATTCATATCCGCCATCTGCATCGCAGCAACCGTCATCTTCTGGATCAATCAATGAGATGGGGTGGTTGCCGCCCTCCCAGACGGCATCGCACTATGCCAACAATACGGTGCTCAAAAGCTTAGCGGAGAGGACGGCGACCATGATGAACAAGACGGTGATTGGCGTGGATCTGGCAAAGGCTATTTTCCAGGTTCACGGAGCATCGATGGCCGGGGAGCCGAGATTTCGTAAGAAGCTGTCACGCCCAGGTTTCCTCAAGTTCATGGCCGAGCAGCCTCCCGCTTTGGTCGTGATGGAAGCGTGTGGCAGCGCTCATTACTGGGCTCGAGAGATGATCAGGTTTGGTCATGAGGTGAAGCTGATTGCGCCGCGCTACGTAAAACCGTTCGTAAAGCGACAGAAGAATGATGCGGCCGATGCAGAGGCCATCGTGATCGCGGCCCGGCAGCCTGAAATGCGCTTCGTCGAGCCCAAAGGTGCCGAGCAACAAAGCCGAGCGATCCTGTTTCGCGCTCGCGAACGGCTCGTCCACCAGCGTACTGAGCTCATCAATGCACTCAGGGCAGCCCTTTACGAATACGGCCATGTCGTGCCGCAAGGCATCCGTCAGATTGGACGGATCGAGGAAATCGTAGGCGCGCCACACAGTGACTTACCTGATCTGATGCGGGACGAATGCCGCGATCTGCTGGAACAGATCGCCGAACAGACGGTCCGTATCAACGCGCGGACGGAAAAGATCAAAGCTCTAGCAGCCGAGGCTGACACCGCCCGTCGCTTGCAAACAATCCCTGGGGTCGGCCCGATGACGGCACTGGCGGTCGAGGCATTTGCGCCGTCGATGAAGAGTTTCAATTGCGGCCGAGCCTTTGCAGCCTGGCTAGGCCTTGTTCCGCGCCAGTTCTCCTCAGGCGGCAAAGAGCGGCTCGGCCGCACTTCAAAGGCAGGGCAGGCTGATATTCGCCGATTGCTGATTATTGGCGCAATGTCACGGTTGAACTGGATGGGACGCAAATCCATCCCAGAAGACTCGTGGCTAGCACGCATCACATCGCGGAAGCCACGGATGCTCGTGGCAATCGCCTTAGCCAACAAGATGGCGCGGACGGTCTGGGCAATGCTGACGAAAAACGAGGATTATCGAGGTCCGGCACAGGCGGGAGCAGCATAACATTTATGCTGAAAATTCTGCCTGAGGCCGGATAAACGGGAGTGTGAGAAGGCGACGACCCGAATGG
Organism: Novosphingobium sp. BL-S-20; assembly: GCF_055521635.1. Classification (NCBI taxonomy): domain Bacteria; kingdom Pseudomonadati; phylum Pseudomonadota; class Alphaproteobacteria; order Sphingomonadales; family Sphingomonadaceae; genus Novosphingobium; species Novosphingobium sp. BL-S-20. The sequence continues at coordinate 1,026,615 of NZ_CM145493.1, forward strand.
GCAAAACGATCGAACAGATCTGGATCAGAAAAACCAGTTCAGGACTCTGAGCGCTACAGCTCGCCAATGAGATTTGGATCTGATCCGCGGATCACCATACCGGCCAGCGGCTTCTGAATGCCGTATCAAAAGGCCTGACAGAAGACCGCACTCGATCACCAACCCACACGGTCAGAAACCTCTTGCATCACGGGCGGCAACCACAGAAGTCCTGATCTTAGCGCCCGCTGCCAGAGCAGATCGCCAAAGCAAACAGCTGGCGATCCAAGATCCGTGCTCAGTTCGAGCATATGTTCGCTGGGCATAAAGCATCGGATGGAACTCGTCTTGCGCGCTATCGGCATTGCTCGCGTCATCGTCAAGATAGGTATTGCTCAACCTTGCCTATAACTTCCAGCGCCTGACCTGGATCGAGGGGGAACTGCGCTTGTTTGATGCGAATGCAGTTCTCCATTGACACCGGCGACGTAGAAATGTCCTCAGAATGCGTAGCCGCGCCTGCTCTGTTAACCCTCTGCGGTCCATACTGCCGGAATTCGACGGTTCTTCGAGGTGCCCAGCTCGGCGGGATCAAGCGGTGGCAGGTCGTCTGCGCCGAGCCATAGTCGCTTGGCGCATCGCGCCATCGCAGGCCGTTGCTGTGACGAAGACGATGTCGCTAATTGATCGACGTCATCCACCTTTGGCGGCACTGTGGGACAGCGGAAAATGTGCCTATAAAAGGCGGATCACATTACGCACGGAAACGCCTCCTCGTGCCACGATTGTGCCAACCGATCCCATCAGTGCGAGCATATCGTAGGTTCTGACCGTGAGGCGCTCCCCGAAAAATGCGTAAGTTTGGGTGTACTCAAGCAACAATTGCCGTAAATCCACGCCGATTCGTAATTTTCGTAAAGGGCAGGACAAGTGACGGCAGATCGGGGTGACCGCGTGGTTGAAGGCGCGGGCCGGTGAACGAGTACCGTCGCAACGCGCGCATCCTGACTGCCAGTCTCGTCGGCACCGCGGTCGAGTTCTACGACTTCTACGTCTACGCCACTGCCGCAGCGCTGGTGTTCGGTCCTTTGTTCTTCCCCGCCCATTCCGCTTCGATCCAGCAGCTTGCCGCCTATGCCAGCTTTGGCGTGGCTTTTGTCGCCCGACCGGTCGGGGCCACGTTGTTCGGCCATTTCGGGGACAGAATCGGCAGGAAGTCCACGCTTGTCGCCTCGCTGCTCCTCATGGGCGGCGCGACAGTCGCCATCGGTTTGCTGCCGACGTACGAGAGCGTCGGCTGGATCGCGCCTTTCCTGCTCTGCCTGATGCGCTTCGCACAGGGCCTTGGACTTGGCGGTGAGTGGGGCGGCGCGGCACTACTGGCGGTGGAGAATGCCCCGCCCGGCTGGCGTGCGCGCTTCGGCATGTTCCCGCAACTGGGCGCGCCGGTGGGGTTTATCGCGGCGAACGGTCTGTTCCTCGTCCTGAGCCTCACTCTTTCCGAGAGCGATTTCGTGCGCTGGGGCTGGCGCATTCCGTTCCTGCTGAGTTCGGTGCTGGTCGGCCTCGGTTTGTGGATCCGCTTCCGCCTTGCCGAAACGCCATCTTTCGCGGCCATGCACGGCGAGCAACCGAAATCGATCCCGATCGTCGAATTGTTCCGCACCCACATGCGCCAGACCTTGGCGGGCACATTCGCGGTCGTCGCCTGTTTTGCGATCTATTACCTGACCACCGCTTTCGCGCTGGGCTACGGAACCACGACGCTTGGGTATGATCGTCAGGCGGTCCTCGGCGTACAGTTGTTCGCGATCCTGTTCATGGCGGTGGGTATCGTGCTGGCCGGCTATGCGGCGGATCGCTGGACCTCGCGCGGGGTGCTGATCGCGGGGAGTGCTGGTGCCATTGTCGTCGGCCTGCTGATGGGGCCGATGTTCGCGGCCGGATCGCTGGGCGCAATCGCCGCGTTCCTGTCGCTGGGCCTGTTTACGATGGGCTTCGTCTACGGTCCGCTTGCCTCACTGCTGCCGCAACTGTTCGGCGCGCGGGTGCGTTACACCGGATCTTCGATCGCCTTCAACGTCGGGGGTATTCTCGGCGGCGGTTTCGCGCCGGCGGTTGCGCAGGGGCTGGTGGACAAGGGCGGGGTGCTGTTCGTCGGCCTCTACATCTCGGTTGCCGCGGTGCTCAGCCTTGTCGGTTTGCTCTGGGTGCCGCGTCATACGGAGGCGGCTTTCTCAGGCTGAATGCAATTCGGTGCGCTGGATAGCTGCGATCGATTTCATGCGTTTTCCAATGCACGATCTCGCTCCGAAAAAGGCAGTCTTGAGACAGGCATGAGCATTCCGGGAGTATGGCACGCCTTGGTCGGCTAAGGCATGACGTTCATCAACTGGCCAGTCATCCAGCAGGCGGTGGAGGTTTGCCTCCCGATCTGCTTCTGGGACGGCAGTTTCGAGCCAGGCGTGAGTTCGCCTGAAATGATACCGCATTTCCGTGCCCGCTCGGCTGTCGTTCACTTCGATCCTGCGGCGAGAACGCCCGAACTGGTATCTCCGGCGCATGGAGCAGCTTTATATAAGGCGCGGATCGTTGCGGCATCGGGCTTAAAAACGGATTGCGCCGCATTTATAATGGTATACGATATTCGAAACCGTAGAAGGGTATTCGATGTCTCGCCTTGCTCCGCGCTCGATCGGGCGATTTGGCTTCCGTTCGCCGACCCGATTGCCCTGTTTCGGCGGCTTGGATCGCCGGGCGATGCTGGGAGCAAGTCTGCTCGCGCTTGCATTCGCATATCGCAGCCCGGCGCAGGCGAAATCGGCGCCTCTGCCGCGTAAGGTCAGCCGGACACTGGCCGGTCCGGGGCGGCCTTTCACCATCGGGTTCGACGGCGGGCGCATCACCAGCCTTCGCGACGCCGGTGGGCAGATTCCCGGCGACTTCCTGCATGCCGGCGGCAGGCTCGGCAATGTCGCGGGATGTTTTCGGACGGGCCTGGGAGAATGGCAGCCGTTCGACACGGCCGATCTGGAGGGCGAAATCCGCCCTCTGCCCGAAGGCGGGCTATCCGTTCGCTATGCGATCGGGAAAGGAGTGGAGGCCGTGTGCCGTTTCTCGCTCGACGAGGCAGGTCTGCATCTTGCCGTGGAGCTTGCCAATCATACCCCGAACCCGGTCGAATTCGGCGATATCGCGCTGCCCTTGCCGATCAACAAGATCCATAGCGACGAAAAGGACCCCGATGCCCTTTTGAAGCACAGCTTCATTTCGGGTCGCAGTTCCCACATCTTCTGGCAGCGCAAGGACCTCAAGGAACCCTGGCTGGCGATGCTGCCATCACCGGGAACCGCCCTGGAATGTTGGGACCGACCGGGGGACGCCGCCGATAGCTTCCGCATCCATTTCCACGGTGCGACGCAAGTTTCCGCCTGGAAAGCGGCGGGTTCTCGCTGGCGCCTGCCTGCCACCAGCCTTGTCGTGCCTGCCGGAGAACGCCGGGAGATGGGCCTGCGCTTCTTCTTCGTGAGCGGCTATGAGGACATGCGCCGCACGATTGCCGGCAATGGCCTGCTCGACATCGAGGTGGTTCCGGGCATGACCGTGCCCAGCGATCTGGACGTATTGTTATCCATCGGCTCCACCGTTGCGGTTCGCGGCCTGACGGCGGAGCATGCCAATGCCACGCAAGTCCGGTCCCTGCCGGAAAGAGCGGGGCGGCAGGTCTTCCAGTTGCGCTTCAGCCGTCTCGGCGAAAACCAGATAACCGTCGAGCAGGCGGATGGCGGCCTCACCACGCTGGAATTCTTCGTGACCCAGCCGGTCGAGACGATGATCGCCAAGCGCGGCGCCTTCATAGCCGCGCACAGATATCGCGATCCCGCCAAATGGTACGACGGGTTGCTGGCTGAGTGGAACATGGAAAGCGAGGTCCTGCTCGGCCCCGACAATTACGATCGCATCAAGGGCTGGCGCATCTACGAAGTCACTTGCGACGATCCCGGTCTGTCGAAGCCCGCGTTCCTGGCGGCCAAGAATGCGGAGCTGCCGGTCCAGGCCGAAATCGACGCACTCGACGACTATGTCGAGCACTTCGTCTGGGGTGGGCTCCAGCGTTCGACCGGCGAAAGCCATGCTTATGCGATCTACGGCATTCCCGATTGGAAACGGAACCGGGACAGCGGCGATCCGGGGCCGAAGGGACAGCAGCATTTCTGGCGGCCCTACGACTATCCGCATATCGTCTTGATGTACTATTCGCTCTTCCGCATCGCGCGGGATCATCCGGGCGTGCATACGCGGCTTCCGGCAGCCGAGTACCTGGAGCGGGCATTCGGCACGGCCAGGGCGATGTTCGTGATTCCCAAGGCCTTTGCGGATTGGGAAGCGAATTCGATCGGCTATTACAACGAAATCGTCATTCCCGACCTGATCGCGGCGCTCCGCCTCGAAGGACGGGCGGTGCAGGCCGAAGAACTGACCGCGATCTGGGAGCACAAGGTCGCGCACTTCATCGACGAAGTGGATGATCTGTTCGTTTCGGAATATGCTTTCGATTCTACGGGGTTCGAATCCACGCAGGCGATCGCCCGCTATGCGCTCGATCGGCCCGAGCGCTTTTCCCCGGTGCGCGCGCGGGCTTTCAGCCACCACCAGATGAAGTCCAATCTGTTCTGCCGGGGGTGGCTGCAACCCGCCTACTATACGCTTGGCAGCGATTACCGGGCAGATGCGGGGGACAGTTACCTGCTGAGCTACATGGCGCAGATGGGCGGATGGGCAATCCTCGACTATGCGCTGAACGACGCCGAAGATCCGCGCGCCCTGTTGCGGCTCGGCCATGCTTCGGCGCTGAGCAGCTGGGCTTTGCTCAACAGCGGCACCGCGGAGAGCGATTACGGCTACTGGTATCCCGGCAAGGCGAACGACGGCGCGGCGGGCGGCGGGTTCGAACCGGCCGCGCTAGGCAAGACCTGGCTCGATCAGCCGCACCGCCATGGCTCATGGTACTATTCCTGCGAGATCGACCTTGGGTTCTGCGGCGCGCTTCGTGCGGCCCGCACGACTTTGGTCGATGACGACCTGTTCGGGCGCGTGGCGATCGGCGGAACGCTGGAACGGCGCGGGAAGCACTTGCTGGTCGAGCCGCGCGACGGCGTGCGACGGCGCTTCCATGCCCGCCTGGAGGGGGCCGGTCTGGACATCGAGCTGCCAGGCGGCACCCGCTTTGCCGCAGGTGTGCCGATCGTGCTGTCTCCCGCTCTCGATGAATGGGAGATCACGCTGGAGCATCAGGCCGGTCCGCCCCGCAAGGCCATCTTGCGTATCGATAGCCCGACCGTGCGAGACTGGCGCATCCGCTCGGCCGACGGCACACCGGGCGAGGCGAGATCCGGAGACGTCGAGATCGCGATCGCAGCCGGCGCGCTTTCCACGAAAGTGAGAGGCCTTGGCCGTTCCCCCGCGGTAGGGGTTACAGCTCGTCGCCCCGGCTGAGCGCGACAAGTTGGGCCAGGCCGTTGGTGCGCGTCTTGGCGACGATAGCGGCGCGGTGATCTTCCACCGTGCGTGCCGAGATCGTCAGGTGTTCGGCAATTTCCTTGTTGGAATGGCCGCGCACCAGCAGGTCGAACACCTGACGCTCGCGCCGGGTGAACAGTCCGGTCAGCGCAGCGATGCGCCGTTCTCGCGCCGACCAGGCCAATCCCTCGTGGACGGATGCGAGCAGGCGCGCTTCGTCGATCGGCTTTTCAAGGTAGTCCAGCCCGCCGTGACGGCGCACCGCATCGACGGCGTGACTGGTCGTGGGCCAGGCGGTCATGAACACCAGTGCCGCCGCGGGGTCGCGGGCGCGCAAGGCGTCGGCGAAGGCAAACCCGTCCATCTCGCCCATCTGGATGTCGCTGACCACGCAGCCGAAGGTGCAGTCAGGCAGGGAGGCCAGCAGGTCATGCGGCGTCACGAAGGCGCGCGCGGAAAGGCCGTTGCGGCCGAGCAGCCGTGCGACGGTGGCGCCGAGATCGGCATCGTCGTCGACGACGCCGACGAGCAGGCTTGCAGTATCGTTCATTCTGAAGATCCGACGAGGAGGGGAAGCGAAACGATGAAGCGGGCGTGACCCGGCATGTCCTGCCTGGTGAGCGTGCCGCCATGCGCCTCGACGATGGTGCGGGCGACGACGAGACCGATACTCATGCCTGCGCTCGCCCCGTTCGCCGTGCCAAGCGCATTTGTCACTTCAATCGCTGCGTCGTTTCCACGCGCCTGCGCGTGCAGCGAGATCGTTTTGCCGGGACTGGCGGCAAGGGCGTTGCGCAGAAGGTTTACCAGCGCCTGCGTCAATTCGATCTCCTGCGCCTGCACGATCAGATCGGGCGCGACGGTGGGGAGTGCGATCCGTGCTCCTGATGCGCGCATCTCGGCGGCGACGATCTGGCTCGCGGTCTGCAGCAACATGGAGACCGGGAGCGGCGAGGGTTCGTCGACATCACGCCCGCCGAAGCGGCGCAGCCTTCGCACGAGGTCGGAAAGGGCGCGGGCCTTGCGGTCGACCAGCGCGGCGCTGTCGGCGATATCGGCGGGCAGGCCCTTGGTCGCGCGGGCCAGGTGTCCGGCCTCGATGGCGAGGGTGGAAAGCGGCTGGCTGATCTCGTGTATCACGGCGACGGACATGGCGCGCAGGGTCTTGAGCCGCTCGGCCTGAAACAGCAGGCGGTTGCGCCGTTCGAGGACTTCGCCGGCGGTTTTCTGGGCATCCGAGAAACTGCCAGCCAGCCAGGTGACCAGAACGACGGCGGCGAGGCCGAGGTGCAGTTCCAGACGGGTCGCATCGTTCAGGTGTCCGGCGGAATAGGGCAGGAAAACCGCGATTTGTGCCAGGATCGCCAACCAGGCGCCGATACGGCCGTGGCGCAGGCCGATCCAGGCACCCGCAAGCAGACCGGGGCGGGCTGGGCACCAAGCCCCGCGCGCCATAGGGCGACCGTCAGCAACAGGCAGCCGCCGATCACCAGCGCGTCTTCGATCACCGGGCGCAGCCGCGGCAAACCGGGCCGGGCGCGAGGCGGCTTATCGACCAGCGCGGCGATCCACAGCAGCAGCGGTGCCAGGACGAGAATGCCGAGCAGATCGCCCACGGCAAGTCCGGTAAGCGAGATGACGATATCGACGTCGATCCGGTAGCGCCCGGCCGCAGCGGGCAGCAGGGCCTCGATCGGAATGACGGTCAAGGCATTGAGGGCAGGCGCGGCGATTGCGGCGATACCCAGGGTCATGGGCGGTAGCGAGAGGGTATCGGCACGTCGACGGGCGATCCGGCGCACGCTTGCCACTGCCAGCCCGCAAGTCAGTCCGGGGCGCATGATGCCCGTGACCGCCTGCAGCGTTCCCGGATGGGCGATCACCAGAGAGCCGCTGCACCAGTCGGCAATGAGTTCGGTCAGCATCAGCCAGGGTGCAAGACGCGCCCCCCGGCTCCAAAGCACTGCGAACCGAAGGCCAGCGGGCGGATACCACAGCGAGAAGAACCCCTTTCCGCTCCAGGGACTGGCGCTCCAGTGCAGCACGGCGAAGGCCAGGCCGTAAACGACAAGCAGCAGCAGGTCTGTCGTGCTCGGTCGCAGGGACCGCCAGGACGTTGTTCCGGCAGATTGAATTTCGGACAGGCTCATCGCCCGAGGCTTTGGCAGACCATCCCCGGTGGGGAAACCCGGAGGTTTTACGGTCCCTGAAAATCGACGAAGCCGAACCGCCGGATTCGGCCTCTAGTGCCAATGTCTCAAATCATTAAACCAAGGTTTGCCTGTTAGTCAGCGCTTTCGCGTCGATATCCGTGACGGCGGCGAGGCGGAACCATTCTGTCGATGCCGCTCATGGATGATGATGCGGAGTAACGAGAATGGCAGCCACCGACATGACGAGCCCGCGTGAAGCGGCACGGGCCTTCACCCCTCAGTTGACGGGTTATGTCGAAGACCCGCTGTTCGGCAAGGTCTGGGAGGGCACGGCGCTCAGCAAGCGCGATCGCAGTCTCGTGACGGTTGCGGCGCTGGTCGCGCTGCGGGCCTTCGAAGAGCTTCCGGCCCATCTGCGGCGCGGCATCGACAACGGCGTGACCAAGCACGAGTTCAGCGAACTGATCACGCACCTGGCATTCTACGCCGGTTTTCCCGCCGCGATCTCCGCCTCGGTACGGGCCAGCGAAACCCTCGGCCCGTTGAGCGGCGACTAGGCGCCTGCCGGTTTCCGCAGTCCCGATCCGAACCACACGAAATCTTCTGGAGCTTGAAATGAACGTAACTGGCGAGATGCTGATCGGCCAGGCCTCGGTGCGCGGCACCAGTGGGCAGGTCCGCGCCTTCGATCCCACTCTCAACGCCGAGATCGACCCGGTCTTCCATGGCGGCGGCGCTGCCGAAGTCGATCGCGCCTGCCGCCTGGCAGCGGAAGCCTTCGCTTCCTATCGCAATCTGGCACCTTCGGCGCGTGCTGCCTTCATGCGCTCCGCAGCCGACAATATCGCGGCGCTGGGCGATGTCCTCTACGATCGCCTGACCCGCGAGACGGGGCTTCCCAAGGCCCGTGCAGAAGGCGAAACCGCGCGCACCGTTGCACAGTTCCGCATGTTCGCCGATCTGACCGAGGAGGGCCGCTGGCGCTCCGCCACGATCGACACCGCCGATCCGGAGCGCAAGCCCACGCCGCGTCTCGACCAGCGCATGCAGAAGATCGGCATCGGCCCGGTCGCCGTATTCGGGTCGAGCAACTTCCCGATGCTCTATTCCGTGGCCGGCGGGGACACGGCTTCGGCGCTCGCCGCCGGATGCCCGGTGGTGGTCAAGGCGCATGGCTCGCACATGGGGGTCTCCGAACTGGTCGGACGCGCCATCCAGAAGGCGGTCGGCGATCACGGTCTGCATGAGGGTGTGTTCTCGGTGCTGATCGGCGCGGGCAACGAACTGGGCGAAGCGCTGGTCGACCATCCGCTGATCCAGGCTGTCGGCTTTACCGGCTCGCAGGGCGGCGGCATGGCGCTGGTCCGCCGAGGTCTCGCCCGTCCCCAGCCGATCCCGGTCTTTGCCGAGATGACGAGCATCAACCCCACGTTCCTCCTGCCTGCGGCCCAGGCCGCCCGCGCCGCCGAATTCGCGGCCGGCTTCGCCCGGCAGATGACGGCCGGTGTCGGCCAGATGTGCCTGAAGCCGGGAATGATCCTCGCGATCGACGGAGACGGCTACGAGGCGCTGCGCTCTGCGCTTGTGGCGGCGATCGGGGCCGCTCCGGCAGCGACGATGCTGAGCCCCGGAATCCTAGGGAACTACAACCGCGAAGTCGCCGCAGAGATGGCGAGCGAGCATGTGAAGCTGATCGCCAGCGGCGGCGAAGTCTCCCGCCCTGGCGAGGGTCAGAGCCATATCCTGGAGATTGCGGCTTCCGACCTGCTTGCGAACATCGAGCTTGCCTCGGAGATGTTCGGCCCCTCGGCGATGCTGGTGCGCTGCACCGATTTCGAACAGATGCTGGAATTTGCCGCAAGGATGAACGGGCAGTTGACCGCGACTCTACAGGTCGACGAAGCGGACATGGACCTTGCCCGCCGCCTGATCCCGGTGCTGGAGACCCGCACCAATCGCATCATCGCCAACAGCTTCTCCAACATGGTCGAGATATCGCACGCCACCATCCATGGCGGTCCGTTCCCGGCGACCAGCGATCCCCGCTTCACCTCCGTCGGCGCGACCGCGATCGACCGCTTCCTGCGCCCGATCTCGTACCAGAACCTGCCCCTGGATTTGCTGCCGGATGCGATCCGCGACGGCAATCCGCAGGGATTGTGGCGCCTTGTCGACGGCAAGCCGACCCAGGGCTGACCGTTCCCTCGTTTCACCCTCCGTACCCACAACAAGACACCGTTACAGTCGAAAGGAATTAACTATGAAGGTTCTCACCGATACGATCCTGTCGCAGTCGGCATTCAGCGCCGAGATCGATGTGCCGATCGAAAAGATCGACATTGCCGACTGGCTGTTCAATCTTGCCGAGGCTGAATACCAGCGCTGCTGCCCGCCCGATCACATCGCCGCCGGCAGCACCGTTACCGATGACGGCCGCCGGATGTCGATCAATGTCGAGATGATCGGCACGGGCCTGGTCGTGCAGCACTACGTTGCCGAGGAAGCGACCCCGACCTACTGCCGCATGAATTCGATCTCGGACGTGTTTACCGCCAATGGCCGCACCCAGGTCAACGTGATCTGGGAACTCAAGGCCGAGGCGATCGAGGGCGGCCGTACGCGCTACACCAATGCCGTTACCGCGCATCCAACCGATGCGTTCATGGCCTTCATCGCCGAACATGGTGTGAGCTACGAGGATGCCGCGGCTGCGCGCCAGGCTGCCGGCGGCGACCACAACAAGCGCGAAACCCCGCTCTTCGCTGCAAGCATCGCCCGCAAGGCGCTGGGTCAGCCCAACCCGGCCTGACGGTCGGCGGCATCGGGCAAATGAGCGGGGGGCAACTGCCACCGAGCCCCGCAACCCTGCCTTGAGCCATCATTGCGATTGGCCGGAAATCCTCCCCAAGGGAAGGTTTCCGGCCTTTGGCATGTCTGCGGCGGACCGGCTTTCGCAGTCATGACGAAAAAAAAAGGCCGAGGCAACGAAGTGCCTCGGCCCAGGGAACCCGTCCGTCAGGGGGAGAGAGCGGGACGGGATTTGTCAGTGTGCGGGGATACGGGCGATCGGCACACTGACGCGGAACCGGGAGCCCGATCCGGGCTTGCTCCAGAACTGGAGCGGATGACCTGAAACCTGGGAAAGGCGCTGCACGAGCCACAATCCCATGCCGAAGCCCTCGCTGCCGGAATGTCCCTGCGCAAAGGCATCGAAGATGCGCCGGTGGAGGGCCGGATCCACGCCGCAGCCGGTGTCGACCACATCGACGGCCAGGACATCGCCGCTGCGACGGCAGCCGACGACGATCCCGCCTTCGCGGGTGTACTTGATGGCATTGCCGATCAGGTTGGTCAGGATCGTGCGCAGGACCGCCGGGTCGCAGGTCACCACGGCCGAGCAGGGCACGAACCGGAGATAGAGGTGCCGGTAGTCGGCAGCGACGGACCATTCCGCTTCCAGCCATTCGAAGATCGATGCGATGGAAACCGGGCGATGCTCCCCGCCGAAGCAGGGGTGTTCGTCGCTGGACGCCATCATGAGTTCCGCGAGGCCGTGGGACAGGCGCGAGACCTGGTCCATCGCGACCGAGCGCCAGAACGCGGCTCCCGGCTGCGATTGCGGAGATGCGACATGCTCGGCCACGTGCTCGATGGCGGCCAGGATGTTCTGGAGCGGCTGGCGCAAGTCGTGACCAGCCGCCGTCATCATCAGGCTGCGACGGTGCGCCTGGCTTTCCAGCGTCTGGATGCGTGCAACGAGTTCGGCGCGGCTTGGCTCGGGAGGCGAGAGGCTGTCGAGATGCTGTATCTGCATGAGGCGGCTCCCGGCGATGAAAGGCTATTGCTGTAACGGTCGCTGCGCCGCGCGGCGCCAGGCGGTGGGGGTTGCGCCCACGGCGGCGCGGAACAGACGGGCGAGGTGGGCCTGGTCGGTCAGTCCGCAGGCACAGGCGATCCGTGCGAGGGAATCGTGCGTCTCCAGCATCAGTATCTGCGCCCGGCGCAGCCGCTGGCGGACGAGGAAGACATGCGGCGTCTCGCCGGTGGCGGCCTTGAAGGCCCGCGTGAAATGACCCACGCTGAGGCCGACGATCGCAGCAAGATCCTCGGCGCGGATCGATGTGCCGAGGTTCGCGTCGATATGGTCGACGATACGGCGTTCCTGCCAGGGGGCGAGGCCGCCTTTGCTCTTCTGAGGCCGAGCGAGAATGCCGCCGGGAATGAGGTCGAGACCGCTTTCGGGGCCGTGCTCTGGAGACCGCGACGCCGGATGGAGCAGCGCCTCCAGCCGTTCCAGATAGTGGCGCGCCAGGACCGGATCGTCATCCAGCGATCGCCGGACGCCCGCGACCAGGGTCATCGCCAGCGAGTGCCGGCCGATCAGGGTGCCCGGATCGGAAATGGCCTGGCTGGTGTCCGGCGTGATCGTCTGGTGCAGCATGTATGGTTCCCAAATCTTGCGGGAACAGGTTCGTCGATCGGCCCTGACGAGGAAACCCGAACGGCAGGCGAGGTTGCCTATCGCTTTGGGCTGGGCGCACTAAACCAAGGTTTAGCCTTTGAACGCCCTGCGCATGAATGGCAGGGGGCGACGATATCTATATACGGAAAGATATAGAGTTAATCGATCATCCTGGGGCCGTTCTTGAAAAACAAATCCATTCGACTCGTTGGCGTCTTCTCGGGCGTCCCCGGCGCGCTCGTCCTTCTGGCTTCGGCAGGAACCGCTCAGGCAGAGGAAGCTGATGGCGCCGCCGCGGAAAGCCGTTCGATCATCGTCACCGGACAGCGCGAAGGCTCGGTCCATGCGGAATCGCGCAGCATCTCGCTCGGCGTGCTGGGCGAAGTCGGCGTGCTCGACACGCCGAGCACGATCAACATCGTTCCGCGCGCGCTGATCGAGCAGCAGCAGCTCAAGAGCGTTCAGGAAGTGCTGCGCTATATTCCTTCGGTCCAGGGTGACGGCGCCCGCCCGCAGAGCCGTGGCTTTCAGGGCAGCGTTGTCCAGAATGCGCGGATCGATGGCTTCAACATCGCGGCGACCACGGACTATCCCACCGAACAGTTCGAAAGCATCGACGTGCTGAACGGCCTTTCGGGGGCGATCTACGGACCGAGCAACCCGGCCGGGCTGTTCAGCTACGTGCTCAAACGCCCGACCGAACAGCCGTCCGCCTATCTTCGTGCAGGCTTCGGTTCCGGCAATCTCTGGCTGGAATCGGCAGATGTTTCGGCAACCGCCGGCCCGGTCGGTGTGCGCTTCAACGGTCTCAACGAAGCGGGGGGCGGCTATATCGGCGGTAGCCACGTCAGCCGCCAGCTGGCCAGCCTCGCGCTCGATTTCAGGCTGGGCGCAGATACCGTGCTCCAGACCAATGCCAGCTATTACCACTATTACACGCGCGGCCTGCCCGGCACTTTCACGCTGGCGGCGGGGCTGGCGTTTCCGCACGACATCGATCCCCGGCAGAGCGGTTACTGGCAGGACTATGCCGGACAGCGCAACGATACGGGCACGTTCAGCGCAAGACTGCTCCACGACTTCGGGGCCGACTGGCACCTGACCCTGGGCCTCGGCGACCAGATCGCCGACCGCCAGACGACGCAGATCAACAACACCATCACCAATGCCGCAGGAGCCTATACCGCGACGATCCAGACGGCGACCGCCAGCCGCTTCACCACGCTTTCGAACCAGCTCTATCTCAACGGGCGCTTTGCCACCGGACCGTTTTCGCACGAACTGGCGCTGGGCACGACGGGCTTCACGGCGAAGAACTTCAATCCCCGCGCCGCGCGCACTTACACGCTCGGCAGCGCGACGTTGGCGGCGCCGCGCGCTTTCGCCGAACCCGCCTTTCCCGATTTCACCGATCGCTACCGCTCGGCGCGGTCCTGGCAGCAGGTGATCGTGGCCAGCGACCGTATCGGGCTTGGCCGGGATGTCAGCGCCGTGCTCACCGGAAGCTATAGCTGGCTTGGCACCCGCAACAGCAACGCCGCAGGCGCGCGCACAAGTGGTTCCCACAATCATGGCTTCAGCCCATCGGTGAGCCTGGTCTACAAGCCTGTCGATGCCGTCACGCTCTACGCCACCTGGGCGAGCAGTCTGCAACAGGGCGATACGGCGCCTGTCGGCACGACCAATGCGAACGATATCCTCGCCCCGTTCCGCAGCCGCCAATACGAAGCGGGCGCGAAGTGGGGCCTCGCCGGGCTGGACCTGACGCTGGCGGCGTTCCAGATATCCAGGCCCTTTGCCTATACCGATCCGGCGACCCTGACCTTCCGGGAAGACGGCAAGCAGCGCAACCGGGGCGCGGAGTTCACCGTCAACGGCACGATCCTGCCCGGCCTGACGGCTTTCGGGGGCATCGCCTATCTCGATCCGCGCCTGCTCGACACGGCCAGCGCGGCCACCCGCGATACCCGCATCGTCGGCCTCTCGCGCTGGACGGAGAGCCTGCTGCTGACCTGGAACGTGGCGCCGATGCCCGGTTTCGCGCTGACCGCTTTCGGCCGCCATGTCAGCAACCGGCCGACCGACAATGCCAACCGGTTCTACGCCCCCGGTTATACGACGCTGGATCTCGGCGCGAAGCAGGAGATTCCGATCGCGGGCAAGACCGTGGTGGCGCGCATCGATGTCGCCAACGTGTTCGATAGGCACTATCTGACCAATATCCTGCCGGGCGGGCTGAACGGCTACAGCGGCGCGGGCAATACCCAGGCGACGCTCGGGCGGCCGCGCACGGTTCAGGCCTCGCTGGCGCTGGCGCTTTGAGGAAGCGGGTTCTTCTTGCGCTCGCGCTGCTGCTGGCGCCGGTTTCGGCATTTGCCGCTCCGGCCCAGCGGATCGCAGACCTGTGGTATGCCCACAACGCGATGGCGGTGATGCTGGGCGCGGCGGACAGGATTGCGATCACGGTGGCGACGCCTCGGGCGCAGCCCTGGATGTTCCGCATTGCCCCGGCGCTTTCCAGGGCGCGCTCGGTCGCCAACGGACCCGCGAATGCCGAGGCGCTGATGGCGGCCGGGATCGATCTGGCTTTCGTCTCGCAAGGCTCCGAGGCAGATCGCCTCACCCGGCTGGGCATTCGCGCCCGGCGGGTCGATTTCACGGACATCGCCAGCCTGCGCGCCAGCCTGCGAACTTCGGCTGCGGCGATCGGTACTCCGCTCGCCGCAGCACGGGCACGCAGCTATGAAGGCTACCTCGATGCCACGCTGGGGCTATTGCGTGCCGGGCTGGCCGGTCTCCGGCCCGAGCAGCGGCCGCGGGTCCTGCACCTCGCCTCGCTTTCCCCGCTGCGCGCGGATGGCAGTGACACCCTGATCGATACCTGGATCACGCTGGCGGGCGGCCGCAATGCCGCCGTCGGGCTGTCGGGCAATCTCAAGCCGATCTCGCCCGAGCAGATCGCCCGCTGGAACCCGGATATCGTCATCGTCGGCGGCCAGGCCGCAAACCTCGCCGATCGGCCATGGGACGGTATCCCGGTACTGCGGGGCAGGCGGGTGGTGCGCAATCCGGCGGGTGTGTTCCCCTGGGATCGCTATGGCCCGGAATTCGCGCTCCAGTTGCAATGGACGGCCAAGCTGCTTCATCCTGCGCATTTCGAAGGGCTGAACATGGAGCGGCAAAGCGTGACCTTCTATCGCCGTTTCTTCGACTACGGATTGAGCGGTGACGAGTATCGCCGCATTCTCGGCGCCCTGCCGCCGCCGAGCCGATGATGCAGACCCGGATCCTGCTGCCGCTGGCGCTCGCCGGGCTGGTGGCGCTATCCCTCGCGGCGATGTGCATGGGGCAATATTCCATCGGCCCGCTCGATGTGGGGCGCGTACTGCTTCATGCTGGTGGGTTGGGATCGGCCAGCGGCGATCCCTATGCCGCTACCGTGGTGCTGGATTCCCGCCTGCCGCGGGTGATCGCGGCAGTGCTTGTCGGCGCGGGTCTGTCGCTGGCCGGGGGCAGCTATCAGGCAGTGTTTCGCAATCCACTTGTTTCGCCGGGCCTGCTCGGCGTTCTGGCAGGGGCGGGGTTTGGAGCCGCCGTTGCGATCCTGCTCGGCTGGCCGCCCGCACTGCGCATGGTCGCGAGTTTTATCGGGGGCATCGTCGCCGTGGGCGCGGGCATCGTCATCGCCGCCCTGTTCGGGCGCAGCGAGGAAGGCAGCATCCTGCTCCTCGTCTTCGCGGGCCTCATCAGCACCGCGCTGTTCACCGCGCTGCTCTCGCTCGTGAAATTCGTGGCCGATCCGGAAAACGTCTTGCCGGACATCGTGTTCTGGCTGCTGGGCAGTCTTGCTTCGGTCAGCGCCGGGCAGATCGGCGAGGTCGGTCCATGGCTTGCGCTGGGGATCGCGGCGATGCTCCATTGTGGACGGTTTCTCGATATCCTGACCTTGAGTGATGACGAGGCGCGCAGCCTGGGTGTGCCTGCTCCCACGCTGCGCATGGGCGTGATCGCCGTGGCTACCGCGACCTGTGCGCTGACCGTGGCACTGGCAGGCACGATCGGCTGGGTGGGACTGGTGGTGCCGCATGTCGCGCGCCTGATCGTCGGGCCGGCAAACCGTCGTTTGTTGCCGATCGCGGCCTGCCTCGGCGGCATGTTCATGCTGATCTGCGATACTCTGGCGCGCAGCCTGACGGCGTCCGAGATACCGATCGGCATCGTCACCGACCTCATCGGCGTCATCGCCTTTCTGATCGTGCTGCCGCGCGTGCGCAGGGCCTGGATATGAGCGATACCGCCGAAACCGGACTTTCGGCCCGCGATCTCCACTTTTGGCGCGACGGGCGCGAGATCCTGGCAGAAGTCTCAATCGACTTGCTTCCCGGCACTTTCACCGGGCTGCTGGGTGCCAACGGTTCCGGCAAGACGACGCTGCTGCGTCTGCTGCTGGGACTGATCGTACCCGCGCAGGGCAGGGTCTGTCTCGAAGGCGTGCCGCTGAACAGCCTTACGCGGCGGGTGATCGCTACCCGCATTGCCTATGTCCCACAGGCGCATGTAGCGGCCTTTCCGTTCACCGTGACCGAAGTGGTCGCAATGGGACGCGCGCCGTGGAGCGATCGGGGATGGAGCGGGGCGCGCGCTTGTGTTGCGGACGGCAACGCGGTTGCCGATGCCCTTGAACGCATGGGGCTGACCGGCCTCGCCCGGCGCAGCTATGCGGGATTGTCTGGCGGAGAGCGCCAGTCGGTGCTGGTGGCCAGGGCCTTGGCACAGGGCGCCCGCACACTTCTGCTCGATGAGCCGACCGCTTCGCTCGATCTGGGCCAACAGGCGCGGGTCATGCAGCTTCTGCACGGCTTGGCCCGAGAGGGTTACGCCGTGCTCATGTCGGTTCACCAGCCGGAGGCCGTCCTGCGCTGGTGCGACCGGGCAGTGCTGCTGGATCAGGGGCGGGTCACGGCCCATGGGCCAACCGCAGATGTTGTCACGGCGGAGCGACTGTCCCGTCTCTATGGGGTGGACTTGCGGATCGTCAGCGCCGAGGGCCGCGATTTCCTGCTGACTTGAGATCAAGGCTCAATGGTTGTTCTTCGCGTTTCGATCGTCGCGGGGTACGAGCGCCTTTAGAGACTTTCGATCCGTTCCGGTCTGATGCGGCCTTTTAATAAATCGAACAGGGCTATCCAATTTCCTCGCATACGTCCGGGGCGGTCTATCCAGGATTCGGACCGCAATGATTTTACATGGTTGGAAATAAGATTGCCGAAAATGAGGCGCAATGCGAATGATTTTGGCATCGTTCCTTTCTTAACTAGATAAATCGGGTTTATTATTTGCGAATATCCCAATTTTATTCCGCAGGTTCTGCCAAATTTTACGCCCTGATGAACTCCGGAAAATGCGAATGTCTTCACGATCCTCCCGCGCGAGGATAATGAAGATGCGAAATCGACATCTTCCTGCCACCCATAGAGCTTCAAGCGCTCGTCGAAACGGGAGGTTCCGATCGCGGAGGCTCTGTATGCCATATTGCAGCCGTAAAGGCCTTCAAGGCTGGCAACAATGTAGTTGTGGTCGAAATTCTTTCTTTCATGCTCGGCGAGATGCCTCATCGCTTCATCGAAAGAAACGCCTGCTCCTCCTATTCCGTCCTTGATGACGTTCCCCGTCGCCCCGATTACGCTCTGATGGGTTGCGAAGAATTTCTTTATTCGTGCAATGCTGTTGCTGGCGGGAATGAAATCGTCATCGTAAAAAACGATTAGATCGTAAGTGTTCCCAAGCCTGTCCAGTGCCCTGTTTCGTTGAGCGCAAAGCCCTTTGGGGCCGTACAATATCTCGGCGGATGGCTCGTTCCGAATTTTATCGCCGACATCGCTTTCATTCACGACGGAGAAGACAAGAAGGTCGGGGCGGCAGGTCTGACCCTGCATCAAGCCATATATCTGATCGAGCAGTTCCGGCCTGGATGTACTGGCGATAACGACTGCCACACTCAAATAACGGCCATCTTTCGGAACTTGGACTGACTGACCGACTTCCGGAGACGACCGATCGGTCAGATGCGTGAAGTGATCCATCATGGTTTCCGTCATCATGAAAATGACTCCTGAACGTCTCGAAGTGTCTTGGCTGGAACGCCGGCGACCAGTGTTCTTGCCGGAACGTCGCGGGTAACGACAGCTCCGGCTGCGACGACTGCGCCTCTTCCAATCGTGACACCAGGCAAGATGATCGCCCCGGTTCCGATCCAGACATGATCGTGTACCACGACTGGCAAGGACTTGTCGGCACGACTGCGTCCGTCGGTGAAGCTGAGGTCATGGGAACTCGTTTCGAAGGAGACATCGGGTGCGATTTGCGCAAATCGTCCGATCGTTACGCCTGCTTTGGCCCCGAACCGCACATTGGCATTGATGAAGGTTCTGGAGCCTATCGTGACCCTGCTTCCAGTACCGGGGGGCGAAATGGAGATCGGTCCCATGACGATGACCTTGGGCGCAAGTTTCATCCCGGCAAATCTGAGCGCTTCATATCGCGCGCGGGTGCCGAAGCGCCCGTGCGGCAAATGGTTTGCGAGCCACAGGAAAACAGATTCTCTGAACATGTTTTCAACCTTCGGGATTTTTGAGCACTGCCCAGTCGTCCCGCAAGTTTGACGTCTGGCATATGGAGCGGCAAGCTATGGTTGCATCCATTTCCGTCCTATCGATCGGCACTCTATTGTCGGTGCTAACGACTGTGACATCAGGATTTTGCTTCTCCGATACTGCCAAGGGCGCAGTGCCGCGTTCTGAGAAAATCGCCGGGGCTTCGGGTGTCTCTCTATCCCTTCACGTCATCATGAAGGTCGAATTCGATCGGTACGGTTAGTTCCAGCCTGTCAGGTCGTCCCTTTGGGATAGCGGGAAGAGGCTGGGCCCGTTTCAGTGTATCGAGCGCGGCCTGGTCGAGCGTGAAGGAGCCGGATTTGCCCACGATCGCGCTGGACAGGATCATGCCTGCCCGGTCCATCATGAAGCGGACATGGGCTACGCCCTGTTGGCGGGCCGCGCGGGCGCGGGGCGGATAGCGGCGGAAGCGCTCAAGGTGGGCGAGGACCGATGCTTCCCAATCAGGCCGGGAATCGTTGGCCAGCCGGTCGGCCATGGGCGCCACGATGTTTCTGGGAGCGGTGGTCTGCTGAACCGGTGGGCCGGGGTCGATGATGTCTAGCGGCGGGGGCGCGAGTGGCTCCGTCGCCGGGGGAGGGGGAAGCACAAGGATCGGCGGCGGGATTTCCCGGTCCGGCTGCGGTTCGGCTTGCTGTCGTTCGATCTCGGCAGGACCGGGAGCGACATCCCGCACCGGCTCGGGCAGGGCTGCGGGAGAGTGCAGTTCAATGGTAAGCGGCAAGGAAGAAGGCGGGGCGATTTGCCGCGCCGGCTGCCATGTGAACAGAGCGGCGAAGAGCAGCGTTGCAGCGATACCGGCCGTTCCCGACAGGCCCGCAAGCCGCGCGGGCCAGCCGGTTGGGCGATCTGAATAGCGCAGGCCCGTAGCGCTAGGCCTCACTCTTCGAACACCTTGCGCAATGCCCGTTCCAGGCGTCATGGCCGGGTTCCCGGTTCGGGACGTCGGATGATCCATAGCGCCCAGAACAGCAGGAAGATCGCCACGGCGCAGCCTATCAGCGGACGCGGACGGATATGGAAGCAGAACAGTCCGAAGCCGATCAGCATGCCGATAGAGGCGGCGATCTTGGCGTGGCGCGGCACGGCGCGATTCTTTCGCCAGGCCCGCAGACTGGGGCCATAGCGGGGGTGATTCAACAGCCAGGCCTCCAGCCGGGGCGAGGAACGGGCGAAGCATGGCAGCGCGAGCAGCAGGAAGTCGGTGGTCGGCAGCAGGGGCACGAAGATACCGACGAAACCGATCCCGACCAGAGCCATGCCCAGCAACAGCCAGGCACCGCGCGCGATGCGCGGGCGCTGGATGCGGTCTTCGGCTTCAGGCACGACAGGCATCGATGTGCGTCCGCACGCGGGCAAAGGCCGCAAGGGCGCCTTGTTCTGCCTGTGTCTCTTCTGCCTCGGAAAGGGAGACGGCATCGAGCGCGGCAGTGAATGCGCGCCAATGAGCGGCGGGGCCTTCATTGGCGGGAGCGAGGTGGCGTGCACCGAAGCTGTCGGACAGTGAGAGCTTCGCCGCCTCCTTGCGCAGCAGCGCCGCGCCCATGTTGGAGCCTTCGGCAACGTAGAGCCAGCCGAGCGCGCTGCCGAGGTTCACCGGGGCGCCCATGGCGAACATGGGGGGTGTTGTGCCCGGCAGGGCGATGGCGAGATCGTCCATGTCCTCGATCACCAGCGGCAGACGGCAGCGGGCGGCCAAGTCCGGCAAGGCGGCGCGCAGGCGCGTGTCGGCGTAGAGCGCCTCGACATCGCGATGGAACAGGTACTGTATTCGCAGAAACCGGCCATAGCCCTGGCGATCGGTGAAGGCGGCGGCCGTGACGATCGACCTGTCGACATCTTCGTGAGCAGATCTGGTGGCGGTCTTGAGGCGCCGGGCGCGACTGGATTCGGCCAGGATGGTCATGGACATTGCGGGTCTCCTTCGAGGTCAGAAGGCGCGGCTGAGGCGCAGGCTCGCGCTTGTGCGGCGGTAGGAATAGAGCCAGTCGATCGTGCTCTCGACACGGGTGTGCTGGACCACGATCTCGGGGATCAGGCGGGCGATGCGCAGTGCGGGAAAGCGGGCGATGGCAGTGGCGTTGTACTGGTCGTCTCGTCTCCGGGCGGCGAAGACCTCGTTGAAGGCACGGGCATTGCGCCGACGCCAGGAGCCGATCACGAGCAGGCTTGCCGCCTGTCCGAAAGTCCGGTTCATACCGATCCGCGCGCCCCACTGGCGATAGGCATCGACGGCGGCGGGAGCGTCCTTGGCGGCGAAGTCAGGTCCGGCGAAGAGGCTCCAGCCGGAGGAGGGGGCGTACCAGGCGGTCAGGCTCAGGTCCGTCAAAGCTCCGTCCTGGGAACGAAAGGCGCGTTGGCGATAGCGATAGTCGCGATAATTGCCTTCAATCCGCAGCAGCGTTCGCGGCGAAAGGACGTGCTGCCACAGGGCATTGGCCCCCGGTGCGTCGTAGAGCCGCGCCGAACCGAACGTGCCGAAATCCAGCGACGGAGAGAGCGTGAGCGTATCGCGTGCGGATTGATATTGGTAGCCGATCCGCATCATCAGGGTCGTCTGCGAATAGGCGTGCTGTGCGGGATAGATGTCTCCGAACAGCAGCACGCTCGCTTTTACGGCATTATGTCCGGACAGCGGCACGGTGCGGCCCAGCGTGCCCTCGAAATTGAGACCCGTTGCCCTGATCGGATCGGGAACCTTGCGTTCGAACAGGCAGGAGCCGTCGACGGCGGCAAGCAGGCAGGTATAGCTGGCGGAGGACTGGTTGAGATTGGTGCTGTAGCCGGGGCCGAGGGCGAAACTACCCTGCCAGCCGCGCCTTTGTCGCAGAGCGCCGAGAAAGACATCGACGGTGGCCAGGACACCGCGGGTTTCATCGCCCTGCGCGGCGAGCAGGTGGCGTACGGCTTCGAAACTGCGGCGGGCTTCGCGATCCTTGTGGTTTTCGAACAGCACCCGTGCCAGTTCGAGGCGCCCAGGAACGAAGTCTGCCCTCAGCGCGACAAGTGCGCGGTAACGGCGCTCGGCCTCTGCCAGTCGGCCTTCATGCCGCGCGAGCGCGCCTTCGGCATGGAGCGTCAGCATCGGGTCATGGTCGGAGTAGCGGCGATAGGCGAGCAGGAAGCGCCGTACGTCGTTCCATTGCCGGCGCCCGATCGCGATATAGAGGGCGCGGCCCATGTCGTCGACATTGTCTGCGACGACATAGGTCTTGCCGTCGATTTCGAGCGAGGTCGGCAGGGCGTCCCAGTCCTCGGCGGCTTTCAGTCGCTCCCGTTCGGTCTTGCGCTGCTGGGCGTCGACTTGTTGGTCCAGGCGCAGACGGGTGTCTTGATCGGCGGCGCTCTGGGCGAGCGCGGGCGCCGGCAGGTTGGCGAGCAGCAATGCCGCGCAGGCCGCGCGGCGAGGGAGAGAGCGGGGCAGCTTCATGTCTTTTCCCGAACGATGGGGCCGGAGCGATCCGGCCCCATCGACGTCCTTCAGGCTTGCGGTGTCACTGCGAACCGCCGAAAGCGGTGTCGTACTGACGACTGCCCGCGAACGTGGCGACGCCCGCCAACGCCTGGGCTGCCGATCCGAAGAACTGGCCGCTGACATCGCCGCCGGTTGCAAGCGTGGCGCTGGTGGCCGCGTTCGAGGCGGTGGCGGTGCCGAAACCGGCAATCTCGGAGCCGATGATGCTGGCCGTACCGATATCGACCTTCAGCGCGGCATTCTGGATCGAGCCGGTGACGGTGCCGGCGCCGAAGTTCGCCGTGAAGGTGCCGCTCAGCTGCGCGCCGCTGGAAGCATAGTCGCTGATGCCCTTGACGGCATAAGTCGCGGTGCCGCTGGTCGGAACGCTGGCTTCGGCCGTGGCGCCGGTGCCGCCGAAGTAGACGGTGTGATCGCCGGCCGCGGCGCTGCCGGTCTGCGACCATTCGCCGTAATAGACGTCCTGGGCACCGACCTTGGCATAGTCGAAGCGGCCATAGCGCGAGTGGTCGGTGGTGGCCTGGGTGGTGTTGACGAAGCTGGTTACACCATTCGCGTCGGTGCCGAGAATGCCCTGAAGGCCCTGGAAGTCGATATACTGGGTGGGCAGCATGCTGGGCACGTTGATGCCGACGCGGCCCGGAACGTGGATCGAGCCTGCCGAAACGGTGCTGACGCCGATGTTCACCTTGGACGTGTCGCTGGAGGTGCCGGTGATGGTCTGGGCCTGAGCCGTGCCTGAGGCAGTGCCTGCCAGCGCAGCGGAAAGGGCCAGAACGGCAGCGGCTGCTTTCATGTCGACGAACTTCATAGTAGTTCCTCCATTGGTGTGCGCCCGACTGCCGGGCGCATTCATTCAGGGCCGTCGCTGTCATCCTGCTTTTGCAGAGTCCCGGATGCGGCGGCGGTCCTGAAACTGGTGATCAGAACCTTCCCGTCAGGCTGAGCCGCACGGTGCGCCCCGGTGCGGGCAGCATCGAACGCGAGAGCGGGTCCAGATAGTAGCGGTTGTTCAGGTTCAGCCCGGTCAGCTCGGCAGTGAAACGCGCATTGATCCGGAACCGGGCATAGGCATCGAGGGTGACGATTTCGCCCCAGGTATAGGGGATGTTGAGGGCGCACCCGCCCACGCAGTCGTTCTCCTGCGTGAATTCGGCGAGCTGGGGGTTGTCGTAGCCGCTGTACCAGGTGAAGCGGCCGCCGATTTCCAGCCGGCGATCGAGGAAGCGCCCGCCCATCGTCCAGTTGACGGTATCTTCGGGCGTTGCCTGGGTCAGCAGGAAGCCGGCGAGGAAGCCGTATTTCACGCAGTTCGGCACGCGCCCGCGCGAAGGGTCCAGCCGCGTCGCGATATCTTCGTCGCAGGCCTTGTTGGTGGTCATGTGACCGGCGCTGATGTCGGTGAAGAAGCGGCCGTTGTCGAAACGCGCCTGGAATTCGAACCCGGCGATGACCTGCTTGTCCAGGTTGGTGAACATCAGATTGGTATCGCGTTCGATCACGTTGCGCGTGGTGTTATGATACCAGGTAAGCTTGATATCGGCATGCTGGTCTTCGCCGCCCAGCCCCAGCAGCGGACGCAAGTCCTGGATGAAGGCCGTTTCCCAGGAACGCATGCGTTCCGGCTTGAGGTTCGCCAGCGGGTTGAGCGAAGCCGAAAAGCCGATCGTGCTCTCGAACATGCTGAGAAAGCGCAGGGCTTCGGCATAGCGCAGATAGGCGCGGCTGCTGTCGCTGAAATAGACCGTCGCGGAGGCGGTGGGCGTCCAGCCGTGCGCGGACTTGCGGGCTGCTTCGGTGACGGACACGGCTGCGATATTGGCCGAGGCGACGCAGGAACCGGCCACGTAATTGGCGATGCTGTCGAGCGAACCGTTCAGGCAGATGTTGTCAGCGCGGCTGTACTTGCCGTTTGCACCTGCTTCCCAGACCGGCCCGGTATGGCTCCATACGAAGGGCGTCGGGTTGAGCGCATAGCGGGCCACGGCCTGGGCGATGACCCGTTCGATCGTCGCGGGATTGGCAGTGCTGGAGGCGTAACGTTCGCGCAGGGAGGCTTCATAGGCTTCGACGCCCTGTTCATTGGTGCGATAGCTGGTGGAATAGTCCCGCGCCATGTACCGATCTGCCGAGCCGCCCTGCAGTTCCAGGTATCTCGGCAGGAAATCGTCCTTCGCCCAATAGCCCGAATAGGCCAGCCCCGCGTTCAGCTTGAGGAACCGCGCAGGCTTCCATTCCCCGCTGAAGTTGATGCGGTATTCCTCGCGGCGTCCGGCGCGGGGGAATTGCCGCCAGCCATTGGCTGCGGCGTCGGAATACTCGTCGTCCGAACGCAGCTTTTCATGGCTCCAGCTGCCTTCGAGCAGGAAGTCCAGGCGGTCCGACAAGGCGAAGCGATTGCTGGCGGTGAAGCCGAAGCGGTCGTTTCGGGCGTTCATGAGCGCACTGTTGATGATGATGGGGTCGGCGATCGAGGCGGCATTGGGAAAACCGCCGGAGCTGTAGGTGTCGCTGACGGTGTCGGTGAGCCAGGCCGTGGCGCGCAGGTCCAGCCAGCGGCTGCCCGGCTGCCACTTGTATTCGGCGTTGTAGGCCTTCGCATGGACTTTGCTGAGCGGCCACTGGATATTGCCGAATGTCTCGCCGTTGGTGGTCATGATGCGGGATGGCAGGATCTCGCCGAACTTGCTGCGGCTGTCGCGCAGGCCCAGTTGCAGCGCCTGGTCGTCCGCGATGTGCCAGGTGGCCTTGAGCAGGATCGATTCCAGTTCGCTGGATGTGTTGGGCACTTCGTTGCCGGGCTCGTAATTGAGGCCGAGAATGCGCACGTAAGTATCGGCGTTCTGCGGCAGCCCTTCTTGTCGGTAATAGCCTGCGCCGGTCTTGCCCGAAAAGTAGTTGCCGCGTTCGCGGAAGGCATAGGCGCCCATCAGGTCCACGTCGCCGATGCGTCCAGCAACGGCCAGCCGCACCGCGCGATCCCCGGCCGAGAAACTTTCGTTGTCGTCCGCCTTGCGCAAGGTCACGCGCAGCGACGGATCGCAGTAAGGAAATGTGGGCGAGCCGCCCGAGGCGCAGAGGAAGCCGGGCACGTCGTTGTAGTTCTGCCCGGTCAGCAGCGTGGGCAGACGCGGATTGGTGGAATTGTTGCCGCCTTCCAGCCGCAGTTCGACGCCGAAGCGCTTGCCCGGCTGGAGGATATCGTCCGCATCGAGCGTGTTGATCACGACCGCACCCCCGGTGGAGCCGGTCACGCCGCGCGCGGAGACGGGGCCTTTCAGCACCTGCACGCCTGAGATCAGGCTGGGGTCGATATAGCTGCGGTTGCTGGCGCCGTTATAGCCGCGCCAGACGGTAAGTGCCTGTTCGGTACCGTCGATCAGTACCGGCACCCGGCCCGGTCCCTGGATGCCGCGAATGCTGGGGTCGATCGCGCCGCCGTTGCGGGCGTCGCCGCTATAGACGTTGACCATGCCCTTCAGCACATCGGCGGTGTTGACGCCCTTGTAGCGTTCGATTTCCTCCTTACCCGCGTAAGTCGAGGAAATGTCCTGGTCGTAGACGGCATCCTTGCGCAGGATGTCGCGCTGGGCGGCGGTGTTCTCCGCCTCTTCGATGCTCTGCCCTTCGACTCTGAGCGTACCGAGATTCACCGTGCCCTCGGCGCCGGTGACAGATGCGCGGGCAAGCGTGACCACATTGCCTTCGAGGCGAAAAGTGAAGCCGCTGGCCGCCAGCAGCCGCGTCAGGGCTTCTCGGGCGGTCATGCGGCCGCGCAGCCCGGAGCTGCGCTGCCCCTGAAGGTCGGCGGCGTCGATGCTGACTTGCAGGCCCGACTGGCTGCCGAAGTCCATCAGGGCCTCGTCCAGCGCCTGCGCGGGAATATCGAAACGATGGACCGCCTGCGCCGCTTCGACTTGCGCTGCCGCCGGCCAGGCCATCACGCTCAGCGAAACCGTGGCCAGCAACAATCCCGCAAGGGCCTTACCCTGCCTGCCGACCTGCCCGTACTTTCCCCCCGAGATCACAAATTCGCTCCATCCGTCTGAGTAGATCATTAAATGCTAATGCAAAGCATTTGCATATATGAATGACGGCTGGGCATCGGGGATTTCCGGAAAAACTTGAAAGATTTTTCAAATAAATGAAATTAAAGGATAATATTCAGATTCATGAGTGACCTCAATCCACCGTGACCACTTTCAGCCAAGGCGTGATCCGCCGCACTTGCAGCGGATGGACCTTCCCAAGTGCGGTCAGCGCCGCTTCGGGATTGCGCAAGTCGTAGATTCCCGTCACCCGGCGTTCGGTCAGGCCGGGGCCGCGGGCGATGATATAGCCTCGATACCAGGGGCGCAGCGCTTCCAGCACCTCGCTGACCGGACGATCCTTGACGAACAACCGACCGTCGATCCATCCGGCGATCCGGTCGGAGCGCAGGGTGCCGCTGATCACACGGCCATCGGGTGCAAGGGTGACCGTTTCTCCCCGGTGCAGCACGGTGCGGGGCGCGTGACCGGCATAGTCTACGGCGACGATGCCGCGACTTACCGCAACGGATGCATTTTCGGGGAGGCTGTCGACTTCGAAGGCCGTGCCCAGCACCGTGACTTTCGTTTCCCGCGCCATCACCTCGAACGGTCGGGCGGCGTCACGGGCGACGTCGAAGAAGGCGCGGCCACGCAGCAGGTGCGCCGTTCGCTTGCTGCCGTCGCTATCGAACGACAGCGCACTGCCCGGTGCGAGGACGACGCGGGTACCGTCGCTCAGCGCGATCGTCCTGACTTCGGCGGTGCCGGTCAGTTCCTGGGCTTGCATGTGCAACGCCATGTCGGGGGCGACGACGAGGCCGAGGCAGGCGGCTGCGGCAAGCCCGCCGATGGCCCGCCAATGCCGGAGGAGGGATCTGCGCCGCAAGGATGGGATGGGCAAGTGGACAAGATTGTCCAGCGTGGGCACTTCGTCGGCGCTTGCCGTGCTGTCGTTCGCGGCTGTCGGAAGTGCGGCTTGCGGCAGCGCGGTCCTGACCGTCGCGGCAAGATCGAGAGCGCTTTCCCAGCTTGCCCGGTGCGCCGCACTGCGTTCCTGCCAGGCCGCGATCGCGGCGTACAAGTCTTCGTCGTCAGGCCGGTCGTCGAGGCGGACCAGCCAGTCCAGCGCCTCGCGGTCGAGGGCGCGTTTGTCCTGATCGTCACTGGTCATGGAGCCCTGCGTCTTTCCCATCGAACGTCTGGTATCCATGACGAACGGGCGCGAGAGGTTTCCGGAAATAATATCGTCATCGCCGTCATGTTCCCCGGCGCAGCACGCTGCGGCAATGGGCGAGGGCGGAAACGACGAGTTCGTGGACGACGCTTTTCGAGACGCCGAGCCGCTTGCCGGTTTCCACGAGCGTCATCCCCTCGACGCGGTTCATCAGAAATGCACGGCGCGTGCGTTCGGGCAACCGGGATACGGCGTCGAGTACCTGCGCCAGTTCCTGCGCGGATTCCGTCTGGGCATGGGCCGAAGGCGCATCGTGAGCGATCTGCTGCACGGCCTCTGCGGAATCCTGTGCGAAAAGCCGTTTTTCAAGCGCTCGCCGCCGCCGGGCGTCGAGAGCCAGATTGCGCACGATGCGAAACAGGAAACGCTCGGGCTCCTGGATCGTCTGCGCGCCGGCAGCGGCCATGTACCGCATCCAGGCATCCTGCACGACATCTTCCGCCACGCCGACATCCCCGGTGAAGACCGCGGCATAACGGATGAGTCCGGCCCTGTTCCCCGTGAAGAGACGAAGGTGATCCTGCGCGTCGGCTTCCGAATTGCTGGCGGCAGGCTGATCCATGCCGCGCGGATTAGCAGAACAGTTGTTGCGAACCAATCTCAAAAACGGACGAATTGCCTCAGGGTGTCGGTGCTGCCGGGCCTGCGGGCGAAGGCGCGGCGATCTCTATCTCGACGCGGCGGTTTTTTGCGCGGCCCTCGGGATCGTCACTGCCGTCGAGCTTGCGATTGGGCGCGATCGGACGCGCTTCGCCAAGCGGGATGACGGTGATGCGCTGCGAATTCACGCCCTTGCTTTCCAGGTAATCGCGCGCAGCATTAGCCCTTCGCAGGGAAGCCGCGAGATTTTCCGCATCCGAACCACGCGAATCGCTGTGCCCCCAGATCGTGATCGGGCCGCCTGCCTTGAGGGCCGGAGTTGTCAGCAGTCCATCGATCAGGCTCATGGCGGCCGCGTCCGGCCTTGCGCCTTTCTCGGGGTAGGGAACGACGAGGTGGACCGTCTCCGGAGCGGGCGCTTCGCTCGGTTCCGTGCCGACTTCGGTGCGGATGATCGACTTCTTCGGTTCTTCCACCGTGTCGTCTGGTCCGGCGCTGGCAACTGCATCGGGTACCGCAGCTTCCTCCGTCGGTACATCGCCGGTCTCTCTCCCGCTCGGGGTCTCCTGCTGACAGCCGCAAAGGGCGGCGAACAGGATCGAGGATGCGATGACGGGCCTGCTCTTCATGCTTTAGCCTCCCTGTTATGACTATTGTTGTGGGTATTGCCGCGCATGGTTTCCGGCTCTCCATGACGCGATGGGCCGTAGGATACGATCGTGTCGCCGGGCTGCGGCGTGGGACGCGAGGCGTGGGTGAAGAACAGTATCCGGCCTTCCTTGCGCAGGACGAACAACATGTCGGCCTCGTCGGGAAGCGCTGCCTGGGCATCGGCGAAATCGAACTGTTCGCTGATGCGGGTCTTGCGGAAGGTCCAGCCAGCGCGCTCGTGCCGGGCGATCTCCTCTACCCCGATGCCGGAGGCGAACATCGCGCGTCCGCGCAGCGCTTCGGGCAGGCTGCGATGGTCTTCGTCGTCGCCGGTACCGCCAAGCTGGTACACCGAATCCCGCCCGATATCGGGCGCGAACTCGCTGCAGACGAGCGCGTTGTAGGCCTCGTTGTCGGTCGTGGCGACGAGGACCTGGAACTGCACGAGATCGAGCCGTTCCTCGGTCGATTCCGCCAGGATTTCGCCGTGATAGGTCGGAATGCCCGCCTGGCGCGCGGCGGAGAGTCGCTGCCAGCTGGTGTCGGCGATCATTACCGGCACGTCGAGCTGGCGCAGTTGATCGGCAAGCGACAGGCTCCACGACGTGCTGCCCACCACCAGCAGACCCTTCTTGCGCGCACCCGTGACCTTCAGCCAGCGGGCGACGTAGCGGATGCTGAAACCGTGGGCGACGATCGTGGCGACGACGACGGAGAAGGACAGGGTCACCAGGATGCTGCCGTCGCCGTAGCCGAGCTGGTCGAGGCGCAGCGCGAAGAGGCCCGACATGGCGACGGCGACGACGCCGCGGGGGGCGATCCAGGCGATCAGCAGCCGCTCGTTCCAGGGAATCTTGCTGAAAGCCAGGCTCAGCAGCACCGTCGCCGGGCGGACCAGGAACAGCAAGGCCAGGAGATAGGCGATGAAGCGCCACTCGAACTGGCGCAGCACGCCGAAATCGAGCGAGGCCGAGAGCAGCACGAAGACGCCCGAGATCAGGAGGACGGTGACGTTCTCCTTGAACGGGTGGATGTCGCGCAGGCTGTCCAGCCGCATGTTGGCGATGGCGACGCCCATCACCGTCACGGCGAGCAGTCCGGTCTCCTGCTGGATCAGGTTGGAAATCACGAAAGTGCCGATCACTGTGACGAGCAGCACCGGCGCCTTCAGATATTCCGGGACATGGCCACGCGGGAAGGCCCAGGCGATCGCACGGGCTGCGATATAGCCGATCAGACCGGCGACGACGGCGGCGGCCAGCAATGCGGCAAGGACCGAGAGCAGGGTGCCACCCTCACCAGACCGGCGCAGGTATTCGTAAGTGATGACGGCGCAGAGCGCGCCGAAGGGATCGTTGACGATGGCTTCCCACTTGAGGATCGCGCGCGGTCGCGGTGCGATATTGCTCTGGCGCAGCAGGGGGATGACCACCGTGGGCCCGGTCACGACGAGAATGCCCGCGAACAGGATCGCGACCGGCCAGACCAGCCCGGCGACGTAGTAGCAGGCGAGGGTGCCGAGCACCCATCCTATCGGTATGCCGATCACCATGAGGCGGGTAACCGCGCCTTCGGTCTTCCTGAGTTCGCGGAAGTTGAGGCTGAGGCCGCCTTCGAAGAGGATCAGCGCGACGGCGACCGAGATCATCGGTTCGAGCAGGCCCCCGAAAGTCTGTTCGGGAACGACGAGGCCGGTGACGGGGCCTGCTAGGACACCGGCTGCGAGCATGAGGGCAATGGCCGGCCACCCGGTCCGCCACGCGATCCATTGCGCGCCGATACCAAGGATGCCGATCAGCGCGAAGACAAGGGCTTGCTGCTGCATAACGGGGGGCATAACCGTCTCGCGCCGCCAAAGTAACCGCCAGGCACGAATTTTTTTCACAGATCGGGATAGTGGGCGCGCGAGAGGCAGGCGTCGTTTTTGGCCGAAGGTCTCGAAATGCGCGGTCCGCTATGGCAATGGCCGATACCGCAATTTCTCGATTTTTCTGGGACCATGACGATGACCACGATCCTGACGGCGGCGCACGCTTCGCATTTCGCGCGGCTCACTCTCGGCCACCTTGGGCGCGAATATCCCAATAAGCTCGATCATGTGCTCGGCGGCCCGGAAGATGCGGCGACACCTTCTGCGCTTCATCCCGTGTTCTACGGCAGCTACGACTGGCACAGCTGCGTCCATGGCTGGTGGCAGGTCATGCGCCTGCTGCGCCTCTTTCCCGATATTCCCGAAGCCGCCGCCATTCGGACGCGCGCCGATGCGATGCTGGTGCCGGAGAAGATCGCGGGCGAGATCGCCTATCTGGCCCGTCCGCTGTCGACGGGGTTCGAGCGTCCTTACGGCTGGGGCTGGCTGCTGGCGCTCCATCACGAACTTTCGCTGCATGAGCGCCGGGACTGGGGCGAGGCACTCGAACCCCTGGCCGAAATCTTTGCCGGGCGCTTCGAAGCCTATCTGCCCAAGCTGACTTATCCGATCCGTCACGGCATTCACACCAATTCGGCGTTCGCGCTCGTTCTCGCGCAGGAATGGGCGAAGGATCGGAGCAGTGGTCTTGCCAGGCTGATCGAGAGCCGCCTCGACGACTGGTTCGGCGGCGATCGCGGAGCCCAGGCCTGGGAGCCGTCCGGCGACGAGTTTCTCTCGCCTACCCTGGTCGAGGCGCTGGCGATGGGCCGCATCCTGCCGCCCGCCGCGTTCGCGGAGTGGTTCGACGCTTTCCTTCCCCAGATGGCTGAAGGACGTCCGGAGACCTTGCTGGTTCCCGCCTTCGTATCGGATCGGAGCGATGGCAAGATCGCCCATCTCGACGGGCTGAACCTCAGCCGAGCCTGGTGCTGGCGGCAGATCGCGGCGCGATTGCCGGAGGGGCACCTCGTTCGCGGGATGGGGGAAGAGGTCGCCGAACGGCACCTGCAAGCGGCGCTTCCCCATCTGGAGGGGGATTACATGGGCGAGCACTGGCTGGCGACGTTCGCCCTGCTGGCAATGGATCACGCGGGATAGGTTGCCAGGTTCGGGCAGGCGGCTTCGGATTGGCGAAGCCCGATCGATTTTGTCGTGGCTGGCTTGAGGGATCGGCGCCGTGCAGGCGTATCTCCAGCATGACGCCGCACGATACCTTCGGTCGCAGCCTGCTTCAGCGCAGGCGTTTTCTTGCCCTTGGCGGCGCGCTTGCCGGAAGCTTCGGCCTTGCCGGGCTGTTTCCGGCATGGGCAAGGAGCGGGACGCCCGGACTCGTTCACGCAAGCAACGAGCCGGGCGTCCTGACCGGCAATTCCATCGCGCTCCAGATCGGCGAGAGCCATTTCGAAACGGGCGGGCGTTCGGGGCATGCGGTGACCGTCAACGGCTCGCTGCCCGCGCCGCTGCTGCGCCTGCGCGAAGGCGAGACGGTGCGGATCGCCGTCACCAACCACCTGAAGGAGCAGACCTCGATCCACTGGCACGGGTTGCTGGTGCCGTTCCAGATGGACGGCGTGCCGGGCGTCAGCTTCCCCGGCATCGATCCGGGCGAGACGTTCGTCTACGAGTTCCCGCTCATCCAGTCGGGTACGTACTGGTATCACTCGCATTCCGGCATGCAGGAGGCCGAGGGGCTGTTCGGTCCGATCGTGATCGATCCTGCCGGTGCCGATCCGATCGCCTGCGACCGCGAGCACGTGCTGGTCCTGTCGGACTGGAGTCCGATCCATCCGCATGAGCAGATGCGCCGCCTGAAGATGCTGAGCGGCTATTTCAACCGTCAGCGCCAGACGCTTGCCGGCTTGCTCGCGGGCAAGGACCAGTCTCAGGCCGATCGTCTCGCCTGGGCAAAGATGCGCATGGACGCCACCGACATTTCGGACGTGACCGGATCGACCTACAGCTTCCTCGTCAACGGCCACGGCAATGCCGAGAACTGGACCGGCCTGTTCGCACCGGGCGAGAAAGTGCGGCTGCGCGTCATAAACGCCTCGTCGATGACCAATTTCAACTTCCGCATCCCCGGCTTGCCGCTGACCGTGGTGGCGGCGGACGGCAATCCGGTGCAGCCGGTCGAGACCGACGAAGTGCAGATCGCCATTGCCGAGACCTACGACTTCATCGTCGAACCGGGCGCTGCGGAAAGCTACGGCGTGATTGCCGAGGCGATCGACCGCTTCGGCTTCGTCCGCGCGACCCTGGCACAGCGGCCGGGCCTCGTCGGCGAGACGCCGAAGCTGCGTGAACGGCCGCTTCTCACGATGCGCGACATGGGCATGGACATGGACGGCATGGACATGGGTAAGGGCGGGGTGATCGACCTCAGCAAGCCTGCCAACAGTTCGATGAGCGGCCATTCCATGTCGATGCGCGATCCCTCGGTTGCGCCGGGGGTGAAGATGGGGCCAGGCGTTGCCACGCTTTCGCCGATGCCGGTGGACCGCCTGGCGGACCGCCCGACCGGGCTGGAAAGCGTCGATCACCGCGTGCTGACTTATGCGGACTTGCGCTCGCGCGATGCCAATCCCGATCCGCGCGTGCCGAGCCGTCAGGTCGACGTACATCTGACCGCCAACATGGAGCGGTACATGTGGTCGATGGACGGCAAGGCGATGTCGGAGAACCCGGCGCCGATTCCCTTCCGTCTGGGTGAGCGCGTGCGGGTCAATCTCATCAACGACACGATGATGCCGCACCCGATCCACATCCACGGCCACTTCTTCGAACTGGTCAGCGGCGAGCCGGGGAACCGCGCGCGCAAGCACACCATCAACGTGCTGCCGGGCGGAAAGGCCTCGTTCGATCTCACCGCCGATGCCGAGGGTGACTGGGCATTCCACTGCCACATGCTTCTGCACATGCACGCGGGGATGATGCGTGTCGTCACGGTGCGCAAGGAGGGAGAAGCCTGATGGCGCGTCTTCTTCCGGGCCTCGTTTCGTTGCTGCTGACGGCTTCTCCGCTTGCGGTGCAGGCGCAGGAAAGCGGCAGCGCGACGCCGCAGGCCGACGAGCATTCCGGAATGGATCATGGTTCGATGGATCACGGTTCCATGGACCATTCCCAGATGGACATGTCCGGCATGGACATGAGCGGGCCGGATATGCAGGGAATGGATCACTCCGCCCATGCCATGCCCGCAAGCACGGTCTCCGACGAGCCGGGTGATGCCCCGCCGCCGCCGGTCCCCACGGACTATCCCGCCGAGCGCTTCTTCGCACCCGATCGCATGGCGGCTTCGCGCGCGGCGATGGTGAAGGAGATGAAGTTCAGCACGTTCGCGCTTCAGGTCGACCAGCTCGAATTCCGCACCGGCAAGGGCGGCGATGGTTTCGGCTGGGAAGGGCAGGCGTGGTATGGCGGTGATATCGACCGCGCGGTGCTGGCCAGCGAGGGCGAGGGCACTTTCGGCGAGCGGGCCGAGCGCATCGAACTCAACGCCTACTGGCGCCATGCGCTGGACCCGTATTTCAACCTGCAACTCGGCGTGCGGCATGACTTCCGTCCCGATCCGCAGCGGACTTATGCGCTGATCGGTATCGAGGGCCTCGCGCCTTACTGGTTGGAGGTGCAGGGCCAGCTGCTGGTTTCCGACAAGGGCGATATCCATGCCCGCGGCAAGGCCGGTTACAGCCAGCGGATCACCCAGTCGCTGGTGATCGAGCCGGAGGCCGAAGTGGATTTCGCGTTTCAGGACGTGCCTGCGCTGAACGTTGGCGCAGGCTTCGAGCGCCTCGAAATGGGCGGCCGGCTACGCTATGAACGCAACCGTTCGCTGGCGCCTTATGTGGGCGTGAACTGGGAGCGCAAGCTGGGCGGAACTGCGGATCGTGCGCGGGCCGCCGGTGAAGGCGTTTCCGGTGTTTCCGCAGTCTTCGGCGTGCGGGCGATGTTCTGATCTGAGCGCTTCGAGTTGGACATCATGAGAAGGGCCGGCAGCGGGATCGCTGCCGGCCCTTCCTTGTGTTTCAGGCCTCTCGTTTCACACTTTGCTCCCGTGGCGCGCATAGAGCGTGGGCAGGACGAAAAGCGTCAGCAGCGTCGCCGAGATGAGGCCACCGATCACGACCGTTGCCAGCGGTTTCTGCACTTCCGCGCCGGCGCCGGTTCCCAAGGCCATCGGCACGAAGCCTAGACTGGCGACGAGGGCGGTCATCACCACCGGGCGCAGGCGCTGGAGCGCGCCGGTGCGGGCGGCCTCGGCCCGGTCCATGCCTTCTCGCATCAGGTCCTGGATCGAGGACACCATGACCAGACCGTTGAGTACGGCGATGCCCGACAGCGCGATGAAGCCCACCGCTGCCGAGATCGAGAAGTCCATGCCGCGCAGGAACAGCGCCAGCACACCGCCGACGAGTGCAAGCGGCACGCCGGTGAAGACGATGGCGGCATCCCGCACCGAGCCGAGCGCGCCGTAGAGCAGCAGCAGGATCAGCACGAAGCAGGCCGGAACCACCAGCTGGAGCCGTTCGCGAGCCGAGGCGAGGTTCTCGAACTGGCCGCCCCATTCGAGATAGCTGCCGGGGCTGAGGCGGACGCCCCGCGCGATTGCGGCCTGTGCATCGGCAACCACGCTGCCCACGTCGCGTCCGCGCACATTGGCCTGGACGACGACGCGGCGCTTGCCGTTCTCGCGGCTGATCTGGTTGGGGCCGTCGATCACGCGGATATCTGCGAGACTGGCGAGCGGCACGAACTGTCCGCCGGGCGTCGGCACGAGCAATTGCTCCAGAGTGGAGAGATCGGCCCGCTGCGCTTCAGCGAGCCGGATCACCACGGGGAAGCGCCGGTCGCCTTCGAAGATCGCGCCCGCCTGTTTGCCGCCGAGGGTGGCGTTTATCACCTCTTGCACGTCCTGCGCGGAGACGCCGAGACGGGCCATGGCATCGCGGTTCACGCGGATGTCGAGCATGGGTAGTCCGCTGGTCTGCTCCACCTTGATGTCGGCCGCGCCGGGGGTGCGGCGCAGCACATCCGCGATCTTTTCGGCGGTGGCGTTCATGGCGTCGAAATCGTCGCCGTAGACTTTAACCGCGATGTCGCCGCGAACCCCGGCGATCAGTTCGTTGAAGCGCATCTGGATCGGCTGGGTGATCTCGTAGACATTGCCGGGTATCTTCGCGAGCCCGCCCTCGATCCGAGCGACGAGATCTTCCTTTGAAAGGCGGGGATCGGGCCATTCCGCCCGGTTCTTGAGGATCACGAACATGTCGGTGGCATTGGGCGGCATCGGATCGGAGGCGAGTTCGGCAGTGCCGGTCTTGGAGAAGACGAACTTCACTTCGGGCTGCCGCGACATCATCCGTTCGATCGGCACCTGCATCGCCTGGCTCTGCTGGACCGAGGTGGCCGGAATGCGCAGGGCCTGGATCAGCAGGTCGCCTTCGTCGAGCTGGGGCAGGAACACCTGTCCGAGCGAAAGGAAGGCGAGGATGGCGACGGCAAAGGCGCCGATGCCGGTGCCGATGGTCAGCGCCTGACGTTTCATCGCCCGCTCAAGGCCCGGTTCGTAGCGGGCCTTGAGCCAGGTCATGATCCGCCCTTCCTTCTCCTCGATCCGCTTCGACAGCCAGAGGGCAATCATCGCGGGCACGAAAGTCAGGGAAAGCACGAAAGCGCAGACGAGCGCGATGATGACGGTGAGCGCCATCGGCACGAATGTCTTGCCCTCCACGCCGGTCAGCGTGAGCAGCGGGACATAGACGAGGATGATGATCGCCTGGCCGTAGACCGAGGGCTTGATCATCTCGCGCGCGGCGAGGGCGACGGTATCGAGGCGCTCGTTCACCGTCAGCAGGCGGCCCTCGCGGTGTTGCCGGTCGGCCATGCGCCGCAGTGCGTTTTCGACGATGATGACCGCGCCATCGACGATCAGGCCGAAATCGAGCGCGCCGAGGCTCATCAGGTTGGCCGAGACGCCCGCCTTCAGCATGCCGAACGCAGTCAGCATCATGGTGACGGGAATGACGAGAGCGGCGATCAGCGCGGCCCGGATATTGCAGAGCAGCGCGAAGAGCACGAGGATCACCAGCAATGCGCCTTCGCCGAGATTTTTGGCAACGGTCGCGATAGTGGAATTCACCAGCGCAGTACGGTCGAGCACGGGCTGGACAATGACGTCGGGCGGCAGCGAGGCATTGATGGCGGCAAGGCGGTCGGCCACGGCGGTGGCCACCGTGCGGCTGTTCTCGCCGATGCGCATGATCGCGGTGCCGACGACCACTTCGGTGCCGTTCTCCGAGGCCGACCCCATGCGCACGGCTTGTCCGGTGCGAACCTGCGCCACTTGCGAAAGGGTGATCGGCACGCCTTCGCGGGTGGCGACGACGATCTGGCTCAGTTCGCCGGCGTGGCGCACGAGCGCGTCGGCGCGCACGGCCAGCCCTTCGCCGCCGCGCTCGACGAAGCCGCCGCCGACGCTGACGTTGTTGCTTTCCAGCGCCTGGCCGAGCTGCGTAAGCGTGATCCCGCTCGCGGCAAGGCGTTGCACGTCCGGCACGACGAGGAACTGCTTGGCATAGCCGCCGATCGAATCCACGCCCGCAAGGCCCGGCGTGTTCTTGAGCAGGGGCGCCACGATCCAGTCCTGCGCGGTGCGCAAGTAGGTGGCCTTGTCGGTTTCGCCCACGAGCCGTTCGCCTTCGGGCGTGATGTAGCTGCCGTCGGGCTGCATGCCGGGTTCGCCGGGAAGATGGGTGTCGTCCTTGCGGTGTTCGAGGCGCACGGTCCACATGAAGACTTCGCCGAGGCCCGTGGCGATCGGCCCCATTTCCGGGTTCACGCCGCCCGGCAGGTTTTCCTTCACGCCGCCTAGCCGTTCGCTCACTTGCTGGCGGGCGAAGTAGATGTCGGTTTTTTCCGAAAAGACGGCGGTGATCTGGGCAAAGCCGTTGCGGCTCAGCGAGCGGGTATATTCGAGGCCGGGAATGCCCGCGAGCGCGGTCTCGATCGGAAAGGCCACCTGCTTCTCGACCAGTTCCGGAGAGAGCGCGGGCGCGCGGACGTTGATCTGGACCTGGTTGTTGGTGATGTCGGGAACGGCATCGATGGGCAGGCGCGAGAGCGCGGCGGCGCCGATCACGGCGGCGATGGCGACCAGAAGCAGCACGAGCCAGCGCTTGTGGACCGCCCAGTTTACGGTTGCGGCTATCATCGGCTCAGTCTTCCTCACCTGCTTCGCCCTTGCCGAGTTCGGCCTTGAGCGTGAAGCTGTTGATGGTCGCGACCTGCTCGCTGCCCTTGAGGCCGGAGCGCACGATCACGCTTTCCCCGGCACTATCTCCCAGCGTTACCGGCACCGCCCTGAAGCCGCTGGCGGTACGCACGAAGACGGCGGGCTTGCCGTCTACGGTCTGGATCGCGGTGGAGGGCACGCTGATCGCACCGTTATCGTTGCCGCTGCTGGCGAGGGTTACGGCGGCCGTCACCGGCTCGCCCACACGCCATTGGCCCGAACGGTTGTCGAGCGTGGCGATGACCGGAACGAGCCGGGTCGCTGCATCGAGTGCGGGCGAGACGAACGAGATCCGGCCTGTCGCCTCGCGTCCCGCCGCTTTCACCGTGACTGCGGCTCCCGGACGGACGCGTCCGGCGTCCTGCGGCTGGAGGTTGAGCGCCAGCGAGATGCTCGACAGGTTGGCCACGCGAAACAGCTCGGCATCGGCGGCGACCGTCTGGCCCAGCGTCACGCTGCGGGAGATCACCTGTCCGGAGAGCGGTGCGGTGATGGCGATGCGGTTCAGGCTACCGCCGCCTGCTCCCGCAGCCGAGACCTGCTGCTGGGCGAGGCGCAGGGCGATGCGGGCTTCGGTGGCGGCGGTGCGTGCCGCGATCAGGTCCTGCTCCGGGGAGACGCGCTGGGCGAAGAGGCGCTGCTCCCGCGCCAGCGTGGCATTGGCAAGAGACAGACGCGCGCGGGCCG
This sequence comes from Novosphingobium sp. BL-S-20, assembly GCF_055521635.1. Classification (NCBI taxonomy): domain Bacteria; kingdom Pseudomonadati; phylum Pseudomonadota; class Alphaproteobacteria; order Sphingomonadales; family Sphingomonadaceae; genus Novosphingobium; species Novosphingobium sp. BL-S-20. Next base: position 1,065,284 of record NZ_CM145493.1, read on the forward strand.
CCTCGACTTCGGCATTGAGCGAGGCGGCCTCGCGGCTCTCGATCACGGCCAGCACCTGCCCGGCACCGACAGACTGACCGAGATTGCGGGTGAGCGAAACGACCCTGCCGCCGATGGCGGCGGAAACGACCTGGGTCCCGTCCGGATCGCCCTCGATCATCGCGGGCAGTTCGATGGTTCCCGCGCCGCCGACCATAGGGCGTGCAAGACGGATACCGGCGGTGGCGATCTGTTCCTCGGTGAGGGTGACCTCGCCTTTATCCGCAGCGCTTGCGGCGGCTTCTGCAGGCGCTTCGGTCGCGGCCTCTTCCTTGTTTCCGCAGGACGCCAGAACAAGGGCCAGCGGCAGGGAAAGGACGATGTGATGGATATTCATGGCAATCAGTTTCCCTTAACCGGCGCGGGTGCGGTGAGGCGCTCCAACTGCGCGCGGGCGGTCTGGTAGGCGGCGAGGGCATCGATCGCGGCGAGCCGGGTCTCGGCCAGCGTGCGCTCTGCATCGAGCAGGTCGAGCTGGCCGAACTTGCCTTCGCGGTAGCCGATGCGGGCGATGCGGGCGGCTTCCTGCGCGGCGGCGAGGGCCGGGCCGTTGGCCGTTCGAGCGGTCACGGCGGCATTGTCGGCTTCGGCCTGTGCGCTGGTGATCGCCTGCTCGACATCGAGTGCGGTTAGGCGCTTCTGCGCTTCGCTGCGGGTGCGCTCGGCACTGGCCTGCGCCAATGCCGCCTTGCCCGAATTGAACAGCGGGATCGGCATCGATACGCTGAAGACGAAGGCGGTGTCGTTCGTCTGCGAGAGCCTGCGCAGGCCGGGGCCGACATTGAGATCGGGCACACGCTGCGACCGCGCGAGGCGGACCCCGGCATCGGCGATCGCAAGGTCGGCGTCGGCCGCCGCCAGAGCGAGGGTCCCGGCAGCGGAAGCAGGAAGTTGCGGGCCCACGTCTTTGGGCAGGCGTTCCAGCCAGCTGCTATCGAGCGTGCCGACAGCGGGCGCGTCGATCCTGCGGGCGAGGTTCGTCTGCGCCGCTTCGGCAAGCCGCGCCGCGCGTTCGGCCGCGGCGTCGGCGTTGATCCGGGCGACGTCGGCGCGCTGTTCCTCCAGTGGAGAGGCGCGGCCTGCCTGAACCCGGATGCGGGCGGCTTTTGCAGCCTCAGCGGCGATCCGCGACTGGTCGCGCGCGGTGGCGAGGCGCCGCTGCGCCGCTGCGGTTTCTATATAGAGCAGCGTCACCTGCCAGCGAATATCGGCCTGGGTGACGGCCGCAAGCAGCTGCGCGCGGTCCGTCTGGGCATCGGCCAGTGCGATCCGGGCAGAGCGCTTGCCGCCGAGTTCGATGGGGACGGCCAGGTTAACGGTGGTCTCTGCGCTGTCGAACCCGCGATACTGGCCGGAACCGGCAACGTTCTCGACCTGGGTCTGGACGGAAGGATTGGGGCGCAGTCCGGCGACGGTGCGGGCAGCTGCGGCGGCTTCGATGTCGGCCTGCGCAGCCTGGGCGGCAGGCGCGGAGCCGCCCGCCGCCGCGATCGCCTGTTCGAGCGTCAGAGCCGGGGTTTCCTGCGCCTGTGCCACGGCGGTGCAGGACGCGGCAGCCAGCAAGGCTGCGAATATACGGTGCATGGGAGATCATCCTGAGCGAAAGGCAAGGATGGCCGCATGCCTGCCGCAAAAGGGGCAGAGGGCGGCCGTCTATGGCTTCGTCAGGCGATGGGGGGGCGCAAGTCCGGGCCTATCGACCAGCGGTCGACGTTTGCCGTATCGAAAGAGGCCTTCACTGCCTTGATCGGGCGGACCGCGAGGAGGTCGTCGGAAACCTGAGGGACGAAGGCCGCCGCCGAATGGCAACTGGCGTGATGATGGGGAACGCCCTTGTCCGCATCGCCCTGACTCTCGTCTGCATCGCCTTTGCTATGCACGAAACCCGAACAATCGACCGCTTCGGCACCGGGAAATTCCTGCGCATGGACGGTCGTCGTCGCCAGAAGCGATGTTGCCATCAGCAAGAACAGAAAGATGTGCCCGAGTGCGCGCATGGAATGCTGCATAATGCGATTGAGGATCGGCGTCACGAGGGTTTTTGAGAGTATTTGACGAGAGGATATATTGTCACAATTCCTCTTATCTTCGCATTCGCGCATTTTTACGGGAAGAATTTCTTTTCATTCGTCCGCTTGTTGACGCGGTGGCCGCCGATCTGAGGCATTTCATCGACACGATCGGCAGCAGGATGCGACCATTTGCCCCGGAGCGTCGACAGGGCGTTGAATGTGGTTTGCAATAGCAGTTGATGCTCCGGAGTTTCACTGGCATTTGCCCGCTTCGAAGCCCGTAAGAGGCTGATTTCAAAACAACTCTCATTGCAGGAGATGAATTATCCAAAAGGTTGTGCAGGTCGTGCTCGTCGTCTTGATTGCGGCGACAGTGATGTTCGGCGGACGCTGGTACATGTATGTCGCGCAAGGCGAGAGCCCTTACGATGAAGTGGGAATCGCGCTGAACGGTTATATGCCCGGCCCGCTGCGGACCTGGGGCTGCCACAAGCTGCAATCCCGCTTCTCGAACCAGTTGCCGCCTTATGGGTGCGGCAGCGCCGACGGCCGTAGCTGGATCTGAGTTCGGCTTGCTATCCCATCGGCCCGTCCTGCCGTCGACGCAGCTCGGGCCGATGGGGAGACGGTTTGACGCCGCCTCCGGCTCTCGCTACCGCGGCGGCGATGATCGTTCTCCTGTCCCCTGCGAAGACGCTCGATTTCGAGCGGGTTCTGCCGCCTCTTGATGTTTCCACACCGCATTTCGCGGAAGAAGCGGCCAGTCTCGCGCGTTCTGCCGCGAACCTGACCCAGAAGCGATTGTCGGAGCTGATGCATATCTCTCCGCGCCTCGCCAAGCTGAATGCAGACCGTTTTCGTGACTTTCCCGAACTGCCCGAGCGGGCGGCGCTCTTCGCTTTCGCGGGCGACGTCTATACCGGTCTAGAAGCGCATACGCTGGACGAGGCAGGCGTGGCTTTCGCGCAGGACCATGTGCGGATGCTCTCGGGACTCTATGGCTTGCTGAAGCCGCTCGATGCGATCCGGCCCTACCGGCTGGAAATGGGTACGCGCTGGGCGCCCCGGCACAAGAGCCTGACCGACTGGTGGGGTGATCGCATCGCCGCCTTCCTGCGCGCCCAGCTTGCCGAAGAGGGATCGGGCGTGATCCTCAACCTCGCCAGCCAGGAATATTACGCTGCCGTCGCCGGAAAGTTGCCTGGCGTTCGGGTGATCGACGTGGACTTCCGCGAACCCGGTCCGAACGGCCCGCGCTTCATCAGCTTCAACGCCAAGCGCGCGCGCGGCATGATGGCGCGCTGGATGTGCGAGCATCACGTCACCGATATCGAGGCGATGCGCGGTTTCGACAGTGACGGCTATCGCTTCGATCCCGAGGCCAGCGAACCCGACCGCTGGCGGTTCACCCGCGCATGAGCGGTGCGGGCCGATCGTCTGCCGTTATCATCGGAGCCTCCGGTGGGATCGGCGGGGCGTTCGAGGCGGCGCTGATCGAGGAGGGCGCTTTCGACGTCGTCCATGGCTTTGCACGGTCGCGCAGCGGGGCGCAGCATCTCGATCTGCTGGATGAGGCAAGTATCGAAGCTGCCGCTGCGCAGGTCGCCAAGGGGCCGCCGCCAACGCTGGTGATCGTGGCGACTGGGCTGCTTCACGAGGGCGCGTCAGGCCCCGAAAAGGCGCTGCGCGATCTCGATCCGGTCTGGCTGGCGAAAGTCCATGCCGTCAACGCGATCGGACCGGCGCTTGTGGCGAAGCATTTTCTGCCGATCATGCCGCGAACCGGCAGGGCGGTTTTCGCGGCGCTTTCGGCGCGGGTAGGATCGATTGCCGACAATCGCCTCGGTGGGTGGCACGGTTATCGGGCTTCGAAGGCAGCACTCAACATGATCGTGCGCAATCTGGCGATCGAGGAGCGTCGCCGAAACGACCGGGCGATCGTGGTTGCCCTGCATCCCGGCACCGTCGATACCGCGCTGTCGCGCCCGTTTCAGGGCAATGTACAGGCCGGGCGTCTGTTCGACGCCGAGCGCGCGGCGCTGCAACTGCTCGACGTGATAGAGGACCTGAAAGTCTCCGACAGCGGCAAGCTGTTTGATTTCGAGGGCAAGGAAATTCCGTTTTAACGCAACTTCCCGGCGTCAGATTTCGTATTCCGGTTGCCACTGTCCGACAGTTATTGTCTCCGCTCTTGCCGCGCCGGACTGGCGGCGCGTCATCTCGCCGTGAAGCTTGCGGATCATGTCGCTCCCCGCATGGGTAAGCAGGCCGGGCACGAACCCGTGGATGATCGTGCCGATCCCGGCAACGATCATCCTCAGGCCGAAGCTGCTGGCGACCACCCAATGCTGCGTGTAGCTTTCATCCACGGTTCGAGGATGGTCGACGAAAAGTCGGTTGAACATCGTGGTCGCTCCAGCTTTGGAGGAAATCAGGCTGTCGGCGGATAGGGATGGCGACCGAAGACCCAGCGGGTTTCGGGGCCGCCCTGGCCATCGAGCAGTAGCACTTTGGCTTCGTGGCCCTTCATGCCGACCTGATGCGCGGCATCGATCGCACGGTTGAGCGCAGCGCGCTGGGTTTCGAAGGCGGCCAGGAAAACCCCGTGCAGGCTCACTGCCCAGTCGAGGCCTTTGCGGACGACGTGAAAATCGCTTTGAGGCATGGGTCCGTACTCCCCTTCTTTCCTTGGTGACGATCCCGGCCGCGAGGCGAGGAATCGATGGCTTCCAATCAGAGTGCTCTTGGCGTTGACGATCTTGAATGCGGGATTCTCGATCCGGTATTCTCAACCTATTTAATTGACAAACTCCGTCAAGTGCAAAATATCGGGGCGGGTATGGAAGGGCGGCGAATGGGTTCGTCGATGCGACGGAACGGTTGCGAGCGGCAAGCCATGTCAGCTTCCGGTCATGAAGTGTTGGGTCTATCAGATTGAAATCGATGGGATATCGAAATATTTCCGGGCATCTTTCCACTTCCGTCCCGCGCGATTTGGCGTAACCTGCCGTTATCATGGTCCTATCTTTGGGAGATGGAAATGACTGCACCGCGCGAAAGCAAGACGGCTATCGGTGACCACAAGTTGCACCCCGACACGCTGATGCTGAACTACGGTTATGACCCGTTCCTCTCGGAAGGCGCGGTGAAGCCGCCGGTCTTCCTCACTTCGACTTTCGTGTTCCCGACGGCGGAAGAAGGACGCGATTTCTTCGACTATGTTGCGGGCCGCAAGGAGCCGCCGCCGGGGCAGGGGCGGGGCCTCGTCTATTCGCGCTTCAACCACCCCAACAGCGAGATCGTCGAGGATCGCATGGCGGTCTATGAGGACGCGGAGGCTGGCGTCGTCTTTTCGTCGGGCATGGGCGCGATCACCACGACGATCCTGACATTCGCGCGCCCCGGCGATGTCATCCTGCATTCGCAGCCGCTCTACGGCGGCACCGAGACATTGCTGGCGAAGACCTTCGCCAACCTCGGCATCAAGGCCGTCGGCTTCAGCGACGGGCTTGATGAAGAGGCCGTCCTGACTGCCGCGAAGGCTGCTGCTGCGCAGGGACGGATTTCGCTCGTGCTGATCGAGACGCCTGCCAATCCCACCAACAGTCTCGTCGATATCCGCCTGTTGAAGCGCGTCTGCGATGCCATCGGCGAAGAGCAGGGGCATCGTCCGCTGCTGGTCTGCGACAATACGCTGCTCGGTCCGGTATTCCAGCATCCGCTGCGGCTCGGGGCCGATATCTCGCTCTATTCGCTGACGAAATATGTCGGCGGGCATTCGGATTTGGTTGCCGGGGCGGCGCTGGGGTCGGCCAAACTGATGCGCGAGGTGCGCCTGCTGCGCAGCGCGATCGGCACGCAGCTCGATCCCCATAGTTGCTGGATGCTTGGCAGGTCGCTGGAAACGCTGGGTCTGCGGATGGAGCGGGCCAATGCCAATGCGGCAGCTGCGGCCGAGTTCCTCCAGGCCCATCCCAAAGTCGAGCGGGTCGCCTATCCGCCGTTCTATCCGGCAGGCTCGCGCGAAGCGGACGTGTTCGCGGCTCAGTCGACCGGGGCCGGATCGACGTTTTCCTTCGATATCGTCGGCGGTCAGCCAGCGGCATTCCGGTTTCTCAATGCGCTGCAGATCTTCAAGCTGGCGGTCAGTCTTGGCGGCACCGAGTCGCTGGCCAGCCATCCCGCGACGACGACCCATTCCGGGGTTCCCGCCGAAGTCCGCGACCGGATCGGCGTGCTGCAATCGACCATCCGCCTGTCGATCGGCATCGAGCATCCCGACGACATCGTCGCCGATCTCGCCCAGGCCCTGGAAGCCAGTTGAATTCGGGCCAGTTGGACCCTGAACGCCGGGTCGGGACGCTTTATCCCGCCGTCCTCGTCGGATAGAGGTGCCGTCGCATAGTAGCGGACGATTCTGGATGACGGGTGAAGGTTGACGTGAGACCCGGCGGAGCCGCGCGCGGCCTGTTCGTCGCGACCATTCTCGTGGGCAGCTTTCTGCTGTTCCTCGTGCAGCCGATGGTGGCGCGCATGGCGCTGCCCCGGCTGGGCGGCGCGCCTAACGTGTGGAACAGCGCGATGCTGGTTTACCAGGCGCTGCTTCTGGCGGGTTACGCCTATGCCCATCTGCTCGGGCGATGGTCGGTGCGGCGGCAGGCGGTGGTCCACTTGCTGGTTCTGCTGGTGGCCGGGGCGACGCTGCCCGTGGGTCTGTCCTCCATCGCACAACCTGCAGGTCTGCCCGAAGCCCTGTGGGTGCCGCTGCTTCTGGGGCTGAGTATCGGTCCGGTGTTCTTTGCCGTTTCCGGGCAGGCGCCGCTGATGCAGCGATGGTTCGCTGCCGATCCCGCCGCGGGCCAGCCCTGGGCGCTCTACGCAGCATCCAATCTCGGCAGTTTCGCAGGGTTGCTCGCTTATCCGTTACTGGCAGAGCCGTTCCTCAGTTTGCGGCTGCAAAGCCTGACCTGGTCGGCGGGCTTCGCATTGCTCGTGCTATTGGTCGCGCTCGCCGCGGGTTCCCGCCGCAACCTCACTGAGGCCTCGGTCGTCGTGGCGGAGAAGGACGAGGCCGAACCGATCGGTTGGCGCCGCATGGCGGTCTGGCTGCTGCTTTCCGCCGTGCCTTCGGGGCTAATGCTCTCGACGACCACCCATCTCACTACCGATATCTTCGCGATGCCCTTGCTTTGGGTCATTCCGCTGGGGCTCTATCTGCTGAGTTTCGTCGTCGCCTTTGCCGACCGGCGCGGCGCATGCATCGCCGTGACCCGTATCGCGCCGGTCGTTGTGCTTTTCGCAGGCAGCTATGCGATGCTGTCCAACGGATCGGGTACGCTGTGGGTCGCCGGGGGCGCCTGCCTCATGCTGTTCTCTATCGCGACGGCGCTGCACGGGCGGCTCTACGATCTGCGACCGGGCGCGGCGCACCTGACGCACTTCTATCTGGTAATGTCGGCAGGCGGCGCACTGGGCGGACTGTTTACCGCGCTGATTGCGCCGTTGGTGTTCGACTGGGCCTGGGAGCATCCGCTGCTGGTCCTCGCCGCCGCCTTGCTCATGCCGCTGACACCGCTGCTGCGCTGGCATGAGAACGAGGGCATCGAACCCGGCATGGCCCGCATCGCGCTGGTGTTGCTGCTGGTTTTCGCGGCCTTTCTCGGATGGCAGCTCGACCAATATGCCCTGCGCCCGCAAGACGGGCTTGCGGCGGTTCTACTTACCGTCTTCCTGGTTGCGACCGGTGTCATGCTCATGGCCTGGCGCGCGGGTTTCGTCCTGGTGCTGGCGGTGGCCATGATCGCGCAGGGCGGGATATGGACGATCCGCGCGACCCTGGCGGGCGAGCGGACCCGCAGCTACTTCGGTATCTATACCGTACGCGATACCGCCGAGGGCACCCTGCGAACCCTCGCACACGGTACCACGCTGCATGGCGAGCAGTCTTTGCAACCCGGCCGATCGCGCGATGCGCTGACTTATTACGGGCCTACCTCCGGTGTCGCTCTTGCTCTCAAGGCTGCGCCCCGGATCGAGGGTGCCGGAGCGCGTATCGGCGTCGTCGGCCTCGGTACCGGCTCGCTTGCCTGCCAGTCAGCGCCGGGACAGCACTGGACCTTCTTCGAGATCGACCCGGTCATCCTCCGTTTCTCGACGAGCGGGCGCTTCACCTTCCTGCGCGATTGCACGCCGGATGCCCGCGTGGTCCTGGGGGATGCGCGGCTGGAGCTGGCGCGGCTACCCGCAGATACGTTCGACGTGCTGGTGATCGATGCCTTTTCGAGCGATGCGATCCCGGTGCACCTGCTGACGACGGAGGCCCTGCAGATCTATTCCAGGGCGCTTGCGCCGCGGGGCCTGATGCTGCTGCATATTTCCAACCGCTATATCGACCTTGCTCCGGTCGTCGGCATCAATGCGAGGGTTAGCGGGCTGGCGGCGATCTCGCGTCTCGATCAGCCGCGCGATACCGACAATTATACGCCTTCGCGCTGGATTGCCCTTTCGCGAGACCCGTCCGTGCTGGCGCAACTGGTCCGGCAGAGCCGCGACATGCCATGGACCACGCTCGAACAAGACCGCGCAAAGCCATGGGCCAAACCCTGGACCGACGATCATGCATCGATCCTGCCTTATGTTCGATGGGACCGCCTGCTCGGCAGTCCCTGATCCGGCGCTTGCAGGCGCTCAGTTCATGCGGTGGTGGCGGTGCTTGCCGCCGTATTTCTTGCCGCAGAACCGTTCGAGTTCGCGCATTTCCGTTGCAGCCGCCGAGGCCAGGGCGCTGGCGCAAGGCAGGTTGGCTTCCGCATCGGCGATCCTCGCCTCGACCTTTTCCCGCAGCTCTTCGATGTCGGCGCGGGTCAGAACGTTCTTCTCTCGCAAGTAGCAGATCAGGCTCTGCAGAAGGATCATGGCCTTCTCGCCCGAGTCCACTTCATTCTTCTCGATCATATCTCGATCCTCCGGCGCGACTTCGCTCGATCATCGCACCGGCATCAGAATGATACGGAACCCAACGGCTGTCCAGCCTTCTGCGTAACAATAGTGCGTCAATCTCGCCTTATGGAGAGGTCTGGCGTTACAAATTGCCGCAGTGCAGCAATGGTCTGCGCATCATGGCGTCAATTCGGCCATTTCCTTGCGCAGGATCGAGATCATGTGGTCCCTGATCGGCCCGTGTTTCTTGTGCGGGGAAAGCTCCATCATCGCCATCATGCCCCAGGAAAGCATGAAGATCAGGTCGATGATGATCGAACGGCGATCGATTGACGCTTCGGGCGACAGGGACTCGAGTGCAGCGTTCAGGCGCGAGCGTACCCGTTCGTCTGCCTTGCTGTTGAGTTCCGCAATGATCGGGTTGCGGCCCACCTCGGCGAGGAGTTCCGTCATGAGCCGGCGATCCTCGATGGTCGGTTCCTCCGAGCAGATGCGTTCGATCCACGCCCGGATGGCGACGACGTTTCGGTTCGCGACAGCCTTGTCCAATTCGTCCTCGTCCAGCCAGACGTTGAGATTGGCTTCGCAAATGGCTGCGATGATGGCTTCCTTGTTCGCGAAATCCCGGTAGATTTGCCCGACCTTGATCCCGGAGGCGAGTGCGATCTGTGCCATGCCCGTGCGATGAAAGCCCTGTTCCACGAAGAGCTTCCTGGCCGTGTCCAGCAGGTGCTGGCGGCGCACGACGGACCGTGCCGCGCGCGAGCGGTCCATGATCGGTTCGTCCTGCATTGCAGCCTCCTTGCCTTGCATTCGTTGTTGCGACGCAATAAACATCGCGCGAATCAATGAGTGAACATTCACTCACGTTTTAACTCTCTTTGCGAGCGTGTTCCATGAAAAAGATCACACCGGCTCTGGCCTTGCTACTGTCCGCCTGTGGCGGTGGAGGCGAGCAGCAGGCTCCTGCTGGCCCCCCCGAGGTCGGAGTCGTGACCGTGAAGGAAGGCGCCGTGACGCTGAGTTCGGAACTTCCTGGCCGGACTACCGCCTATGAAACCGCCGATGTCCGTCCGCAGGTGAACGGGCTCATCCTGCAGCGCCTGTTCCAGGAAGGCGACATGGTGCGGGCGGGACAGCCGCTCTATCGCATCGATCCCTCGCCTTACGAGGCCCAGGTCGCCAGCGCGCGCGCCGCGCTCGTCCGTGCGCGGGCCAATATCGCGAACACCGCCGCTCTGGCCCGTCGCTATGGCGAACTGGTGAAGATCAATGCGATTTCGCGCCAGGAAGCGGAAAACGCCGTCGCTAGCGCCGCACAGGCGCGGGCCGATGTCGCGGCTCAGGAAGCCGCGCTGCGCAGCGCCCAGATCGACCTTGGCCGTACCACCGTCCGCGCGCCGATTTCGGGCCGCATCGGCCGTTCGACGTTCACGGTCGGCGCTCTCGTATCGACTTCGCAGACCGACGCCCTGACCGTGATCCAGCGGCTCGATCCGATCTTCGTGGATCTCCAGCAGTCGAGCGCCGAAGTGCTCCGCCTGCGTCAGGAAATGCTGTCGGGCGCGATATCTCAGGATGGCGGCGCCGCCCGCGTACGCCTGAAGCTGGAGGACGGCACGGCTTACGGCGAGGAAGGCAGGCTCAAGTTCACCGACGTGACCGTCGATCCTTCCACCGGAAGCCAGGTGGTCCGCGTCGAATTCGGCAATGCGCGCGGCCTGCTGCTGCCGGGCATGTACGTTCGCGCCGAACTGGTCGAGGGCACCAAGAGCAACGGCATCCTCGTGCCGCAATCGGCGGTCAGCCGCGATGAAAAGGGCAATCCGACGACGCTCGTGGTCGGCGCCGGCAGCAAGCTGGAAGTGCGCAAGCTTACCGCTCCACGAACGGTCGGCACGAACTGGCTGGTGACCGACGGTCTGAAGCCGGGCGACAAGGTCGTCGTCGACGGCGCGCAGATGCTTCGCCCCGGCATGCCGGTGAAGCCGGTCGCGGCGCAGGCCGCAAAGCCCGCCGCAGGCACGCCTGCCCAGCAGGGCCAGGCTGCCGGACAGGGCCAAGCTGCCGGACAGGGTCAGTAACCGATCATGGCACGTTATTTCATCGACAGGCCCATCTTCGCATGGGTCATCGCCATCGTGCTGATGATGTTCGGCGCGCTGGCGATCCGCAGCCTGCCGGTCTCGCAGTTCCCCGAGATCGCGCCGCCCACCGTGACGATCAGCGCGACCTATCCGGGCGCCGATGCGGAAACGCTGGAGCGCACGACCACGCAGATCATCGAGCAGCAGCTCAAGGGCATCGACCACTTGCGCTACTTCTCGGCGCAATCGTCCTCGGCGGGCAACGTCACGATCACCCTGACCTTCGAGCAGGGCACCGATCCCGACATCGCGCAGGTCCAGGTGCAGAACAAGCTGCAGGCGGCCACCGCGCTCTTGCCGCAGGAAGTCCAGCGCCAAGGCGTCACCGTGGCCAAGTCGGCGGCGAGCTTCCTGCTCGTCGCGGCGATCTATTCGCAGGACGGCAGCCATAGCGCCAACGACCTGTCCGACTATATTGTCAGCCAGGTGCAGGACCCGGTCAGCCGCATCAACGGCGTAGGCGAACTCCAGATCTTCGGCACCCAGTACGCCATGCGCATCTGGGTCGATCCGCTGAAGCTGCGCAGCTACAACCTGACCATTTCCGATGTCACCACCGCGGTCCAGGCGCAGAACGCGCAGGTCTCGGCAGGTCAGATCGGGCAGCTTCCCGCATCCAAGGAGCAGGAACTCAACGCGACCGTTTCGGTCCAGTCCCGCCTCCAGACCCCCGAGCAGTTCGGCAATATCCGCCTGCGCCAGGGCCAGAACGGTGCGGTCGTGCACTTGCGCGACGTCGCCCGCGTCGAACTCGGCGCGGAAATCTACGGCTTCGAAACCCAGTACAACGGCAAGCCCGCCTCGGGCTTCGGCGTCAGGCTGGCTTCGGGCGCCAATGCGCTCGACACCGTCGACCTCGTGAAGGCCGAAGTCGAACGCATCGCCAAGAACTTCCCGCAGGACGTGAAGGTCGTCTATCCTTACGACTCCACGCCGTTCGTCCGCCTTTCGGTCGAACAGGTCGTGCACACGCTGGTCGAAGCGGTCGTGCTCGTCTTCCTCGTCATGTTCCTGTTCCTCCAGAACTGGCGCGCGACGATCATTCCGACGATCGCGGTTCCGGTCGTGCTGCTCGGCACCTTCGGGGTCATGCAGGCGCTCGGCTATTCCATCAACACGCTCACCCTGTTCGGCATGGTGCTGGCGATCGGCCTGCTGGTCGATGACGCCATCGTCGTGGTCGAGAACGTCGAACGCCTGATCCAGACGGAGCATCTCAAGCCGAGGGAAGCAGCACGAAAGTCGATGGACGAGATCAGCGGCGCGCTGATCGGCATCGGCATGGTGCTGTCCGCGGTGTTCCTGCCGATGGCCTTCTTCGGCGGCTCCACCGGCGTGATCTATCGTCAGTTCTCGATCACGATCGTCTCGTCGATGGCGCTCTCGGTCATGGTCGCCCTGATCCTGACCCCGGCGCTCTGCGCCACGATCCTCAAGCCGCACGATCCGACCAAGCATGAAGGCAACGGGCTGCTCACCCGTTTCTTCCGCTGGTTCAACGAGAAGTTCGACCTCGGTACGCGCAAGTACGAGAAGGGCGTTCGCAGTTCCGCGCGCAACTGGAAGCGGTCGGGCGTGGTCTACCTGCTGATCGTGGGCGCGATGGCGCTGATCTTCTGGCGCCTGCCGAGCGGCTTCCTTCCCGACGAGGACCAGGGCACGATGTTCGCGCTCGTCCAGGCGCCTCCGGGAGCCACGCTGCCGCGCACCCAGCGCGGTCTGGACGTCGTTCGCGACTACTTCCTCAAGGACGAGAAGGCGAACGTGGAGTCCGTCTTCACCATCAGCGGCTTCTCGTTCAACGGCCAGGGTCAGAACGCGGGTCTTGCCTTCGTCAAGCTGAAGGATTGGAAGGACCGCAGCGGCGCCGCAAACCGTGCGCCGGCCATCGTCGGCCGCGCCATGGGCACGTTCTCCAAGTACCGTGATGCGATGATCTTCGCACTGGTGCCGCCGGCGGTGCAGGAGCTGGGAAATGCGACCGGCTTCGACCTCTGGCTCGTGGACCAGAACAACATCGGCCACGACAAGCTGATCGCCGCGCGCAACCAGCTTCTGGGCCTTGCCGCCCAGGACAAGAGCGTGGCGCAGGTCCGTCCGGTCAGCCTCGACGATGCACCGCAGCTCGACGTCAACATCGATCAGGACAAGGCGGGCGCGCTCGGCCTCGACCTGAGCGCGGTGAACAGCGAGATATCGACCGCCTGGGGCAGTGCCTACGTCAACGACTTCCTCGATCGCGGGCGCACCAAGCGCGTCTATATCCAGGCGGACGAGCAGTATCGCTCCTCGCCCCAGGCGATCGAGAACTTCTACGCACGCGGCAGCGACGGGCAGATGGCTCCCTTCGGCGCCTTCTCGACCCTTTCGTGGAAGCTGGCTCCTGTCATCCTCACCCGCTACAACGGCCGTCCTGCCGTGCAGCTTCAGGGTGCGCCGGGCGCGGGCGTCAGCACCGGCGCGGCGATGGAAGCCATCACCGAGATGCAGCAGAAGCTGCCGCCGGGCACGGCGCTGGAATGGACGGGCCTCTCTTATGAAGAGCGTCTCTCCGGCGGCCAGGCTCCGGCACTTTACGCCCTCTCGCTCTTCGTGGTGTTCCTCTGCCTTGCAGCACTCTACGAAAGCTGGTCGGTGCCGATCGCGGTCATCCTGGTGGTTCCGCTTGGCGTCATCGGTGCCGTGCTCGCCGCCAAGCTCACCGGGCTCAACAACGACATCTACCTCCAGGTGGGCCTGATCACGACGATCGGCGTCTCGGCCAAGAACGCGATCCTGATCGTCGAATTCGCCGAGGAGCGCGTCCAGTCCGGCATGAATGCCTTCAACGCGGCCATCGAGGCGGCAAGGCTGCGCCTTCGTCCGATCCTGATGACCTCGCTGGCCTTCGTGTTCGGCGTGCTGCCGCTGGCGGTCTCGACCGGCGCGGGCGCAGGCGGGCAGAACGCCATCGGCCGCGCGGTCGTGGGCGGCATGCTTTCGGCCACGATCTTCGCGATCTTCCTGGTCCCGATGTTCTTCGTGGTCGTCAGCCGTCTGTTCAAGCACGGCCAGACCGACCGGTATGAGGGTCAGGAAACCGATGGCGAGGCCGGTCCTCGCTCCTCCGACGGCACCGAGCCGCAGGGAATCTGAACATGAAAAAATCCCTTATCGCCCTGATCGCCGGCACGACGATGCTGGCCGGGTGCAACCTCGCGCCGCGTTACGAGCGGCCGGTCGGCGCCGTGCCTGCGGCCTTGCCGCAGGGCGGGGTTTACCCGGCGGCGGCAACCGATGCCGTCGACGTCAGCCGTATCGGCTGGCAGGACTTCTTCCTCGATCCCCGCCTGCGGCAGGTGATCGAGACCGGCCTTGCCAACAACCGCGACCTTCGGGTCGCGGCGGCCAACGTGCTCCAGGCGCGCTCGCAGCTGAAAGTGCAGCGTTCCGCGCTGTTCCCGACGGTGAACGCGGGCGGGACGGCGACTTACACCAACAACATCATGGGCGCCGGGGGCGGCGCAGGCACCGGCAGCGTCTCCTCGGATCTCGAGATATATCAGGCGACGGCGGGAATATCCTCGTTCGAACTCGACCTGTTCGGCCGCATCCGCAACCTGACGCGGGCCGCGCAGGAGCAGGTCTTCGCCAGTGATGAAGCGCAGCGCTCGACGCGGATCAGCCTGATCGCGGAAATCGCGACGGCCTGGCTGACCCTGGCCTCGGATAACGAGCAACTGCGCCTCTCGCGCGAAACGCTCCGGACTTTCGAGGATACGCTACGCCTGACGAAGGAGCAGTTCCGCATCGGCGTCGGTTCCGAACTGGAAGTGCGACAGGCCGATACCAACTACCAGAATGCGGTGAACGACATTGCCACGCTGGAAGCCAGCGTCGCTCTCGATCAGAATGCGCTCAACCTGCTGGTCGGCACCACGGTGCCGCAGGATCAGTTGCCGACCGGACTTGCCGCCGAAGCGGTGACGCGCGATGCCTTGCCGTCGGACGTTTCCTCCGACGTGCTGCTACGCCGTCCGGACGTGTTGCGGGCGGAACATCTGCTCATTGCCGAAAACGCCAATATCGGCGCGGCGCGCGCGGCGTTCTTCCCGACGATCTCGTTGACCGGCACGGTGGGAACCCTGAGCACGGCGCTGTCCGGGCTCTTCAAGTCGGGGTCCTACACTTACACGGCATCGCCGGGCCTTTCGCTGCCGCTGTTCGACGGCGGTCAGCGCTCGGGCAATCTGGCCTATGCGAAGGCCTCGCAGCAGGCCGCCGTGGCGACTTACGAGAAGGCGATCCAGACGGCCTTCCGCGAAGTGGCCGATGCGCTCGCGCAGCGGGGCAAGATCGGAGAACGGGTCGAGGCACAGACCAACCGGGCCGAATCCGCAAAGGTCGCGGCGCGCCTGTCGGATGCCCGTTTCAAGGCAGGGGTGGATTCTTTCCTGACCTCGCTCGATGCCCAGCGCACGGCCTATGCCGCCGAGCAGCAACTGGTCACGACGCGCCTTGCAAGGGCGAGCAATCTGGTGGAACTGTACCGCTCGCTCGGCGGTGGTCTTGCCGACCCGCAAGGTGCCCCAGCGGCACAGGGTTCAGCACAGGTCAACTGATCGGCGCTTTTTCCGGGGAACGGGCGAGGGGAGTTTTTCCCTGCCGTTCCCCGGAAAATCCAATGAAGGCTTGCCCCCTTCTGCGGGGGAGAAGGTTATTCGTCGTCCTTCGCCGGTACGTCGTCAGCCGAGACGAAACCGTCATGATTGGTATCGTGGCGCAGGAACATGCCCCAGCCGGTGGCGGCGAACTCGGCGCGGGTGATGCCGCCGCTCTTGTCGCTGTCGAGCACGCCGAAGCGCACTTCGGCCTGTCGCATCTGGCGGGTGCGCTGCTCGGCACGCTCGCTTTCGGGGCGCTGCGCCAGTTCACGTTCCAGACGCTCGCGATAGTCGCCGACATATTCGTCGTGCGAGAGGACGCCGTCGCGATTGCGGTCCATCCGGTCGAACTCGGCATCGCGGCCGCGCTGGAACTCGTCCTTGCCGACCTTGCCGTCGCCGTCGAGGTCCTGCTCCCTGATGAAAGTCGCAAGATCGTGGGAGGCGGCATGGGCTGCCGTGGTTCCGGCGCCGATCGCGGCCAGCAGGGACATCGCGCAAAGTGCGGACTTCATGGTATTTTTCCTCATTTCGAAACGGAATAGCTCAGGGAATACGTGTAGCTCCGCGCCGGCAGGCCGTTTGCGGCATCCACGCGGTGGCGCGTCATCGCAAAGTAGAGCCCCGGTTCGGGCGCGGTGATGGTGAAGCGGCCGCGCGCATCGCTGGTGACGAGCGGCAGGCGCGTGTTCTCCACCTCGCCCGCCCGCGCCTGTTCGACTTCGACGTCGGCATTGGCGAGCGGCTTGCCGTCGAACAGAAGTTCGAATTCGGCAGGCTGGCCTGCGTGGATCAGCGAGGGGTGGGTGATCGCGCGATATTCGATACCCTTGCCGGATGGCGCGAGCGCGGCCTGATCAGGCTTTCCGCGTGTCACGAACGTCTCCGCCTTGGTCACGCTCTGCATGTCGACCGGCGTGACGCCGGCGGGGAGGGGGCGGCGCGGATCGATGAATTCCCAGTTGCCGTCGATGAGCGCGGCCTTGGCGACCCGCCCCTGCCGCTCGCCGCTGGTCAGGCGATACGTGCCGTCGGCCGGGAGCGGGGCTTCCAGGATCGTGAGATCGCGCAGCGCCACCGGCTTCAGCGGCACGGCCTTTCCGTCCGGCCCGACGAGGTGGAAGTCGTCCGACTGCATGGCGATCGTCGGCACGAAGACATGTTCGCTGAACGAGGCTTCGACGGTAACATGGTCGTCCTTGTCGAGGTTGAAGCCGTTGGGCAGCAGGTAAGGCGAATGGGCCGCTGCCGGTGCGGCTGTCACGAGAGCAATGACGGGAATGGCAGCGAGGGTGGCGGTCATGAGGCCGAGGTGTCTGGTGCGAGTCATCGGGTCTTTCTCGATGGATGGGCGTACTCGTCCTTGGGCATATAAACTAATGCGAATCAATAGCGATAATTGCAACGATGCCTGTTCGCTGCCTTGCCGGTGAGAGCTAGGTTTGATCGCAAGGATCGGGGCGCTATCGCAGGGTGCTTGCGATAGGCCGCCGGTGATGACCCAGAACGAAGACGAAATGCCCGCTGTTGCGGGACAGGATTGGCCGGAAATCGCGGCCCAGCTCGACAGGGAGGGCTGGGCGCTCCTACCGGGCCTGCTGGGGCATGGGCAATGCGATGCGGTTTGCGGGCTTTACGCCCCGACAGACATGTTCCGCAGCCAGGTTCACATGGCCCGCCACGGTTTCGGACAGGGCGAGTATCGCTATTTCGCCTATCCGCTGCCCGATGTGGTCCAGTCGCTGCGCACGGCGCTCTATTCCCGTCTCGCGCCGATCGCGAACCGCTGGCATGAGCGCATGGACATGGCGGCCCGTTTTCCGGCGAATCATGCCGAGTTCCTCGACCGCAGCCATGCTGCCGGACAGCGACGGCCGACGCCGCTGCTGCTCCAGTACGGTCCCGGAGACTACAACTGCCTGCATCAGGACCTCTATGGCGAGCATGTCTTCCCCTTGCAGGTGGCGGTCCTGCTTTCGCAGCCGGGAGTGGATTTCACTGGCGGCGAGTTCGTCTTGACCGAGCAGCGCCCGCGCATGCAGTCGCGGCCTATCGTCGTGCCGTTGGCCAAGGGCGACGGCGTGGTCTTTGCGGTCAACCAGCGGCCGCAGCGCGGATCGCGGGGCGACTACCGCGTCGCCATGCGGCACGGGGTGTCGCGGCTTCGCTCGGGCAGGCGCCATGTTCTGGGGGTAATCTTCCATGATGCAGCCTGACATGTTCGCCTGCGCTCGCAGCGAAGTCGCGCTGGGGCCGGGCGCGATCCTGCTCGGCGGTTTCGCGCTGGATGATGCTGACGCATTGCTCGCCGAGATACCGCCGCTCGCGGCGATCTCGCCGTTCCGCCATATGACGACCCGCAGCGGCGGCCGACTTTCGGTGGCGATGTTCAACTGCGGAGAGACGGGCTGGGTCAGCGACGATAAGGGCTATCGCTATCAGTCCACCGATCCGGAGACGGGAAATTCCTGGCCCGCGCTGCCGCCGCGCTTCCTCGATCTGGCGGCGCGCGCGGCGGCTGCCGCGGGCTATCCGAGCTTCGTGCCGGACGCCTGCCTCGTCAATCGCTATGACACACAAACGCGCCTCTCGCTGCATCAGGACATGGACGAGCGTGACCACGATGCGCCGATCGTCTCGGTTTCGCTGGGGCTATCGGCCACGTTCCTCTGGGGCGGAAAGGCGCGAAGCGACCGCCCCCGTCGCCATCATGTTCACCATGGCGACGTGGTGGTCTGGGGAGGCCCGTCGCGCATGGTCTTCCATGGGGTGGACAGTGTCGAGAAGGGTACGCATCCTGCCACCGGCCCTTGGCGCTACAACCTCACTTTCCGGAAAGCCCGATGACCGAAACGCTATGCCGCTGCCGCTGGTCCGAGGGCGATGCCCGGATGCAGGCCTATCATGACGACGAATGGGGCGTTCCCGTCCGCGATTCCCGCGCGCTCTGGGAAAAGCTGGTGCTGGACACCTTCCAGGCGGGCCTGTCGTGGCGGACGATCCTCCACAAGCGCGATGCTTTCCGTGCGGCTTTCGAGGACTTCGATCCTCATCGCATCGCTGGTTACGGTCCTGCCGAAATCGAACGCCTGATGGGCGATGCGGGAATTGTCCGCGCCCGCGCCAAGATCGAGGCGACCATCCGCAACGCGCAGGGATACCTTGCGATGCAGGAACAGGGCGAGGACTTCGCCGAGTTCGTCTGGTCCTTCGTCGGCGGCGAACCTGCCATGGGCGACGGCACCGGCAGTGCGGCGCGCTCTCCGGCAGGCGATGCCCTGTCGGCGGCGCTCAAACAGCGCGGCTTCGGTTTTGTTGGCCCGGTCGTGGTCCATGCCTGGCTTCAGGCTGTGGGCGTCGTCAACGATCACGAAACGGCCTGTTTCCGCCGCTGATATCGCGTCTTTCCAACCGGGAACGAGCCGGATAGCATCGCGCTTCGATTACGGGGGGATATGGACGATGCGGTCGACGTTTCTTGCGGGCATAACGGTCATGAGCGCGGTGCTGGGAACAGTGCCCGCCTTTGGTGAGAGCGTCCCTTCCGTCAACCTGCCGGCCAGCCCCCCGGTCGCGGCGAGGAAACCCTATCAGGTCCCTTCGCCGAACGGTTCGCGCGAGGACGATTACTACTGGCTGCGCGACGATACCCGCAAGAACGCGGAGATGCTGTCCTACCTCGCAGCCGAGAACGCTTGGACGGATGCGCAGATGGCGCGGCTGAAACCGCTCTCGCACAAGCTGTACGAGGAGACCGTCGCGCATATCAAGCAGGACGACAGTTCGGTTCCCTACGAGGATAACGGCTGGTCCTACGCGCGCCGCTTCGCTGCCGGAGCGGATTATCCGGTGGTCGAGCGCCGCAAGGCGGGGAGCGCCGGTGCATGGGAAGTCCTGTTCGACCAACCGGAGATGGCGCGGGGCCACAATTTCTTCACGCTCGGCGACTATTCCGTCAGCGACGACAACACGAAAGTCGCCTGGGCCGAGGATACCGTCGGGCGGCGGCAATATGTGCTGAAGGTCAAGGACATCGCGACTGGCAAGGTCTTGGCCGATACGATTGCCGACGTGGAACCCAACATCGTGTGGGCCGGGGACGGGCGCACCGTGCTCTATATAGCCAAGGACCCGGTAACTTTGCGCGGCTATCAGGTGAAGGCCCATGTCCTGGGCACCGATGCCGCGGTGGATCGCCTGCTCTACGAGGAGAAGGACGATACCTTCCAGATGGGCATCACCCGTACGCGGGACGGCAAATATGCCTGCATCGTCGTCCAGAGCACGGTCAGCGACGAGCAGCGCTGCGCCGCCGTGGATGCGCTGGACCGCTTCACGGTGATCGCGCCGCGCGAAAAGGAGTTCCGCTACTCGGCCGAACATCTCGGCAAGCGCTGGGTGATCCGCACCAATCGCGGTGCGAAGAACTACAAGCTGGTGAGCCTCGCCGATGCCGACGCCGCCAAGGGCGTGGCCGCGTGGAAGGATGTGACGCCTGGCAGCGACAGCGTCTTCATCGAGGATTTTGCGCCGTTCGAAGGCTTTATCGCCATCGACCAGCGCGAGGGCGGCAATCGCACGATCCGGCTGCTGACCGATGCGGGCAAGTCGATCCCGGTCGGCGCCGACGAACCGGCCTATCGCATGGCGCTCGATATCAACCGGGTGCCGTCCTCACCGTGGGTGCGCTACACTTACGGTTCGCTGGTGACGCCGACCACGACGATCGAGATCAATGCAACGACCGGCGCGAAGCGTGTGCTCAAGGTCACGCCGGTACCGGGCTACGACCCTTCGCGATACGTGACGGAGCGGGTCTGGACGACCGCGCGTGATGGTACCAGAGTGCCGGTTTCGCTGGTCCACGCAAAAGGCGTGAAACGCGACGGCACCGCGCCGCTGTTCCAGTATGCTTATGGCAGCTACGGCTTTTCCACCGATCCGAGCGTCGATCCCTCGCGCATCGGCATGCTCGATCGAGGTGTCGTCTTTGCCATCGCCCATATTCGCGGCGGGCAGGAAATGGGGCGCGGCTGGTATGACGACGGCCACCTGCTGAACAAGAAGAACACTTTCACCGATTTCATCGACGTGACTCGCGACCTCGTGGCGAAAGGCTATGCGGCGAAAGGGCGGGTGGCGGCGATGGGCGGTAGTGCGGGCGGACTGCTGATGGGCGCCGTCGCCAATATGGCGCCGCAGGACTACAAGGCGATCGTCGCGCAAGTGCCGTTCGTGGACGTGGTGACGACGATGCTCGACGCCTCGATCCCGCTCACCACGTTCGAATACGACGAGTGGGGCAATCCGGCCAGCCAGCCCTATTACGATTACATGCTGAGCTATTCGCCCTACGACAACGTGACGGCCAAAGCCTATCCGGCGCTCTTTGTTTCGACAGGGCTGTGGGACAGTCAGGTTCAGTACTACGAACCCGCCAAATGGGTGGCCAAGCTCAGGGCCAGAAAGACCGATGGCAACCCGCTGCTGTTCCGGATCAACATGGAGGCAGGGCATGGCGGCAAATCCGGCCGGTTCGAGCGCTACCGGGATTCGGCGGAATGGGAGGCTTTCGTTCTCGACCAGCTTGGCGCCGCGTCATGACTCTTGCATGCTGACCGACGCGCATTTTCTTGACTCTCGGGAGGGGAGGGCTTATCGGCTCCCGTTTACCGATCCACCAGATTTCATACGGAGTGCCCATGGCGCGCGTTACTGTCGAAGATTGCGTCGACAAGATCCCCAACCGCTTCGACCTGGTCCTGCTGGCCGCACAGCGTGCGCGCGAGATCTCGGGCGGCGCCGAACTCACCCTTGAGCGCGACCGCGACAAGAACCCGGTTGTTGCCCTGCGTGAAATCGCTGAGCAGACCGTGACCCCGACCAACCTCAAGGAAACGCTGGTCACCTCGATGCAGCGCGTCCTGCCGGACGACGACGACGAGATGGACGAAATCGGTTCGCTCAGCCAGTCGGCCGAAGCCCTGCGCATCACCGCTTCGGCGCCCACCCGTAATACCTCGCTGGGTGGCGACTACGACGGCTGATAGCCTGACTTATTGATCCGGTGCGAGCCGGATTGCGGTATCGGCCCGCAGTTCTCTCCGTTTATCGGACAGAGCTGCGGGCCGATACCGTTTTGGGCAGCGACCGAAAGCGGTTCCCGGTTGACGGATCGCGCTCCACCGGCAACGATCCCGCTCGTGGTTGGCAGGAAGCACAAATTACCCCGGATCGCCGGTGGATCGGTTCGCGAGCGCGGACGCCGCGTGGATGAACCGGATGCGGATAGGCAATCCTCCGGCGGGGCCACGATTGCGATCTACAGCGTCAAGGGCGGGGTTGGAAAGACGACCTTTGCGGCCAATCTCGCCTGGTGTTCGGCACAAGGCGGCCATCGCACGCTGCTCTGGGATCTCGATGCGGCGGGCGGTTCCGGGTTTCTCTATGGGCTGGAATCCAGCGACAGCGGGTTGGCGGAAGAGGTCTTCTCGCGCGATCGCTCCCCAGCCAGATTGATCCGGTCAACCGCCTGGGAAGGGCTGGACGTTTTGCCTGCGGATGAGAGCATTCGCGCACTCGACGCCCAGTTGATCCGCATCGGCAAGCGGAAGCGGCTGGCGAGATTGACCGAGGAGCTTTCCGGAAACTATGCCCGCATCGTGCTGGATTGCCCGCCGGTGATGAACGAGCTTTCCGCGCAAGTCTTGCGTGCGGCCGATCTGGTGATCGTTCCCCTGCCGCCCTCGCCCCTTTCCGCACGGGCGCTTGACCTGGTGGTTCGGGAAATCGCGGGTAATACGCGGCGTCATCCGCCGATCCTGCCGGTCCTTTCGATGCTCGATTTGCGAAGGGCCTTGCATAAACAGGCGCGTGAGGCCAACCCGAGCTGGCCCTCGGTGCCCTATGCCAGTGCGGTCGAGCAATGCGCCGTGCAGCAGCGGCCGGTCGGCGACCATGCACCGCAAAGTCCGGCAGCGCAGCAGTTCGCGCGGTTGTGGCGCGCCATAGAGGCCAAGCTTGCCGCTCGGGGCGGCTAGCAGGCCTGTTCAGTCGCTGGACAACGCGATAAGTTCCTGCTGCTTCAGGGGGAACGCATGAACGAGATTACTGAAAGTCTGGCCGAAATCGGGCAAGGCGCGCTGGCCGCGAAGGCCGCCGAACCGGAAACGGGCAGCGACGGGCACACGCACGAAACCGCCTGCCTCAATTGCGGCACTTCGCTGGTCGGTTCGCATTGCCATGCTTGCGGACAGGCGGCGCATGTCCATCGCAGCCTCGGCGCGTTCTTTCACGACCTGCTTCACGGCGTGTTCCATTTCGAGGGCAAGATCTGGCGCACGCTGCCGATGTTGGCCTGGCGCCCCGGCCGACTTACGCGCGAATATATCGATGGTCGGCGCGCGAGCTATGTCTCTCCGATCGCGCTCTTCCTGTTCAGCGTCTTCCTGATGTTCGCGACCTTCCATGCCCTTGAAGGCCATGAGAGCGCCGAGGTGCCGGCCGTCCGATCCGGCAATTTCGGGCAGGCGATCGCCGCGAGTGAGAAGGAACTCGCGGCTTTGCAGGCAGAGCGGCAGAAGCTGAAGGACCGGCAAGCCGATACGCAGGCGATCGATAGGCGGATCGACAGCAGGCGGCAGGAAATCGAGGCTTTGAAGGACACCCGGTCCGCCATTGCCGAAAACCTGCCCGATGAGAAGCGCTACAGCGACTTCCACCAGATCGACAAGGCGATCAAGAAATTCAAGAAGAACCCGGAACTCGCCGCTTACAAGCTTCAGACTTATGCCTATAAGTATAGCTGGGCGCTGATCCCGATCTCGGTGCCGTTCCTCTGGCTGCTTTTTCCGTTCAGCCGCCGCTTCCACCTTTACGACCACACGGTCTTCGTTACGTACTCGCTCTGCTTCATGACGATGCTCGTCATTCTCGGTATGGTGCTGGATGCGCTCGGCGCCGCCACCTTGTGGACCGCTCTGTTCTTCGTACCGCCGATCCACATGTACCGGCAATTGCGCGGAGCTTACGGAGTAGGCCGGTTCGGCGCGTTCTGGCGCACCGTCCTGCTGGGCTGGTTCGCTTCGACGGCGCTGGTCATCTTCTTCGTGATGATCATGGCCCAAATCAGCCTTTGACCTTCACCTTGCGTGCTTGCCGAAGGGTAAGGGCGATCATGATCCGGGTCGAACGGATCGCAAGATCGAGCAGGGCGCCGCGTGTCCTGTCGCAGGGCAGCGTGACGGTGCGCAGTTCCGGCCCTTCGAGCAGTGTCAGCATCAATCGCTCGTCGGAGGAGAGGTGCCGGGCTTCGCCCATGCGGAACGGCCGATCGAGCGCGGATTCGAGCAGGAGGCAGAAGCTGTCGAGTACCGGCGCGAGAACGGCGCAGTCGAACAAATCGAGGCGGGTGGCAAGGCTGGGCTGAGTCAGGTGCCCGTCGCTGCGGGCCTCTGTCCAGCAGCGCGCCATGTCGACGAGAACGCTGGGCGGCAGGGTGGCGGGCGGGCCGGACGGGGCGGGAAAGTGAAAGGTCATCGGCGGGCACTCCAGGTCGCGAATAACATGCTAATGAAAATCATTCGCAAATACTAGCCTGAAGTTCATCCGGAACGGCGCTAACACCGCGGCGGCGCGACGATGATCTCCTCGTCGCGCCGCTTGCCGTTACCGCGGCCCGCGCCCCTGGCCGCCCGGCGGCGCCGTGAAGAACAGTTTACGGAACGTGAGTTGGAACGAACGGCCTACCGGGTCGAGGTAGTAAGGCGAATAGGCGAAAGGCGTATCGCCGTTGCCGTCGCGCACCTTCTGGCGGGCGTCGAACAGGTTGGAGACCGAGAAAGTCACGCGCGAGCCGCGTAGGAACGGCATCTTGTCCACCAGCTTGGGCTGCTGGCCGAGATCGGCGAAGAGGCGCAAGTCGAACTTGGCGAAGTCCTCGAAACGCAGCTGTGTCGTCGGGTAGCCGTCCACGCCGTTTACGGTCGTGCCGCTCTGCCAGCTTCCGGTGAAGCGCATGCCGAGCCCGCTCTGCGAATAGCCGGTTTGCAGTTCCAGCTTGTGGCGCGGGGTGCCGCCGCTGCTGGCACCGATCGTACCGCCCTTGAGCAGGTCGATCTCGGGCTGTCCCTCGCGCAGGACCACACGGTCGGAAAAGACCCAGGTGTGGTAGAGCGAGAACGTGAGGCGCCCACCGCGTCCTCCGCCGCCGAAGCCGCCGCCGCCGAAGCCGCCGCCGCCGAAGCCGCGCCCGCCGCCCGGACCGCCACCCGGACCGCCACCGCCGGGACGATCGAAGCCGCCGCCGGGGCCGCCGGCGGGGCTTTCACCGCCTCCAGGATTGCCCGGTGCATTGGCAGAGGTTCCGGCACTGTCAGGTCGAGAACCGGCAGCCTCGCCTTCACTCGGAGGCGGCGGCGGACCACCTTCGCCATCGGGACGACCGGGGAAGCCGTTCGGGAACCGCTTGCGGAAGCTCTCGCGCATGGCGTCGATCTGCGACTGCGGGGTCTTGAGCGACTTCGTGAACGTGATGCCCATGCGCAGCTGGGACTTGTCCTCGCTGGCGATGTTGATCGGCCGCAGGTCGACCGAGACCAGGTCGCCGTCGGCATCGCGCGTGAAGCGTTCCGGGAAAGCGGCAACGACTGCAGGCGTCGCACCGGGCAGGGCGGTAACCTGATTGCGCTGCCAGCTGCGATTGTAGTCGAGATTGAGCGTGATGTTTGGATCGTCGAGGCGGAAAGTGCCGCCCAGGCGGAAGTTGCGCATGCCCGATCCCTTGAGATCGGGATTGCCGCCGGTCAGTGCGGTGACGCGGTACGACTGCCCGCGCGTATAATCGAAGATGTCGACATTGGCGGTGGTGATTACCGCACCGCCGAGTTGGGCCGCGCTGGGCGCGCTCTGGTCGTCGCGATAGCTGGCGATCAGGCTGAACTGGCTGGTCGGGTTCCAGGTGAAACCGCCGCCGAGCGTGCGCAGCGTACCGAAATCGCCGACCTGGCGCACGGCGGCATTGGCGTTGATCGACATCTTTCCGGCGCCGGGGAATAATGGCACCGCGCGGCTGCTGAGCGGGATGTCGATGTTGACCGAGGCCTCGCCCTGGTTGCGGTCGACATTCCTGTATTGCGTCAGGCCTTGCCGGGTGATCTCGCTTTCCGAGCGGTCGAGCGTGCCGCCTACCTTGAAGGTCGTGTTTACCGCACCGGCAGGCAGTTGCAAAGGCGAGGTCGTGGCGATCAGGTTGAGTTCGGCGCTATCGGTAGAATTGCGCGACTGGTTAGCCGACTGGAAGTCGAGGAACTGACCGGCGATCGGCAGTGAGGGATCGGCCAGCGGGTCTCCGGCGGCGACGGCGGCGGCATAGTCGGCAAGGTTCAGCGGGCGCTGCTGGATCGAGCGGGTGTCGCTGTGGTCGTAGTTGCCGGTGACGGTCCACTGCCATTTCCGGGTGGTGCCGTTCAAGGTCAGGCCGAGATGCCCGGTCTGGGTGCTGTTGCTGTTGGTGAGCGGGGAAAGACCGTCGACGGTCGGAAGGAATGTCTCATCCGTCGCGCCGCTTGCATAAGCGCTGCCGCCGGGAATGGTGACGGGGGAAAGCGCGCTGCCGCGTAGGGCCTCGGTATCGGTGGTGGTGACTTCGCCGTTGATCGTGGCCAGCCAGACTTGCGAGAGCGGCTTGGCGTAAGTGCCCGTCAGTGTCAGGGCTTCCGATCCCGAGCGCAAGGTACGGTTGCTGCCGTCGCCGCCGCTCGTGGCAAGGCCGCGCTGGGCTTCCGTGATCGGATTGGCGTGCGAGTAATTGGCATCGATGTTGACCCGTTCGCCGCGGCGGATCGCCAGGAAATCGGCCTTGGGGTTGAGGGTCAGGCCGTCGCCCTTGGTGGTGAGCTTGCCGCCGGTTTCGAGCGTGTAGGCGCGAAAGCGCTGGCGCAGGACGATGTTCACGACCTTCTGCGTTGCTGCATAGCCGTATTTCAGCGCGACTTCCTCGGGCAGGATTTCGACGCGCTGGATCGCTTCGGTGGGGATCGTGCCGACTTCGCGGAAGCTGGCGATGCGGCGCCCTTCGAGCAGGACGACCGGCGAACCGCCGCCCGCGCTTTCGGTCTGCGGCGCGAGTTCCTCAAGCAGTTCGGTGACGCTGGAGACGCCCAGCGCGCGCACGTCGCCGGAGTTGAAGGTCACTTCGGGAGCGATATCGCCGACGACCGAGCCGCGCGGCTTCTGGCCCGAAACGACGATCTCCATTTCTTCGCCGCTATCTTCGGTGGCAGCATGGGTCGTTGTGGTCGTGCCGGTACCTGTGCCGCTCGAAGCCGATTGGGCGTGAACGGTAGCGATAGGCCAGACTGTCAGGGCAGCCGATGCCAAAAGGCCGCAACGGAATCGCACCACTTTGTAAATCCCTCATCTTGTTTTGTTGCTGCCATGACAAAGTTCGCGCCCTTTGAGGCGTCATAATTTGTATTAATTGGTGACAGCTTCGCGTCATTGTTGCTTGGCCTGGTCGGCTAACAAATGAACGATGCAATTCCAGAGATTTACCGAAGATGAGCGATCCGCAATTGTCGCGGTATCAATAGAGATCGGTCAGCCGCTCGCGCGTGATATCGGCTGGGGTCGCGCATCCGAGTTGCGCCATGGCTGCCTCGAGTTCGGTGCGCAGCAGGTGGATCGCATGGGCCACGCCCGGCATTCCGGCGACGGCGAGGGCATGCATCTGCGGACGGCCGATCAGCACCGAGCTTGCCCCGAGCGCGAGCGCCTTGACCACGTCGGTGCCGGAGCGGAACCCGCCGTCCATGAGGAGCGGAACGCGCCCGCCGGTCGCCTCGACCACTTCTTCGAGCACGTAGAGCACGCTAGGCAAGCCGTCGAGCACGCGGCCGCCGTGGTTGGAGACGATGAGACCGTCCGCGCCGAGATTGACGGCGCGCGCGGCATCCTCGCCGAGCACCATACCCTTGACGAGGATCGGCAGGGCCGTGACCTGCCGGAGCCAGGCGAGGTCCTCCCAGCGCGGGGCCGTATCGGCAAGAGGGGTGCCGAACAGGATACGTCCGCCCGGCGTCGCGGTCTGGCGTGGCAGCGGCATTCCGGCGAGGTTCGCCGCGCCGACGCCGGGCGGCAGCGTCATGCCCGAGAGCTTGATGGCGGCGTCGATGGTGAACACGATCGCTTCGTAGCCTGCCGCCTCGGCGCGGCGGATGAGAGCGAGGCTATGCTGCCGGTCGGGCTGGAGATAGAGCTGAAACCACAGGGGTGCGGCAGGCTTGCCGAGTTCGCGGGCGAAGGCGCGGGCGGCCTCGGCGATATCCTCCAGGGTCACGCTCGACAGGGTGCTGACGATCGTGCCGGTGTCGAGGGCAGTGGCGGCGCGCACGCTCGCCAGTTCGCCATCGGGATGGGCAAGGCGCTGGTAGGCAATCGGCGCGAGCATCAGCGGGGCGGCGTGGGTGCGTCCGAACAGCTCGGTCGCGGTGCTGCCGCCGCGGAGGTCGGCCATGGCGCGTGGGCGGAATCCACGGCGCGCGAACGCCTCGCGGTTGGCGCGCAGGGTCTGTCCGATGCCTGAGCCTTCCTCGATGTGGTGCCAGGCCTCGGCGGTGAGATGGGCGGGGGCGCGCCTTTCGTAGTCGGCTAGGCTGCGCAAGTCCGGCGGGATTTGCGTCAGCGCGGGAAGCGGTAGGTCGCTCACGTCACCGACCATTGGCGCAGCAGGTTGTGGTAGACCTGCGTGAGCGTGTCGACCGAAGGGTGCTCGGGATGGTCGCCCGCCACCCCCTGGATCGCGCCGTCGAGTTCGAGAAGCAGGCGGCGGCGTTCGGGTGCGGCGACGAAGCTCTGGGTCCAGAAGAACGAGACGAAGCGGGTGCCGCGCGTCACCGGGGCGACGCGGTGCAGGCTGCTGCCGGGATAGACGATCAGGTGGCCCGCCGGGAGCTTGATCGTGTGCGTGCCGAACATGTCCTCGATCATCAGTTCGCCGCCGTCGTATTCGTCGGGGTCGCTGAGGAACAGGGTGCTCGAAATGTCGCTGCGCAAGTGTTCGCCGGTGCCGGGGATCGGGAAGATCGCATTGTCGACGTGATTGCCGTAGTGCCCGCGCCCGTCGTAGCGGCTGAAGCGGGGCTGGAGCACGCGTTGCGGCAGGGCGGCGGCGATGAACAGCGGGGTCTGCATGAGCCGGGCCAGCACGCGGTCTGCCAGTTGCTTCGCCAGCGGATGTTCGAGCGGAAGCTGCTCGTTCTCCTTGACCTGCGCGGCGCGGTGACCGGCGGTGGCGCGGCCGTCCGTCCAGTCAGCGCCTTCCAGCGCCCGGCGGAACTCGCGCACTTCGTCGGCGGAGAAAAGCTCGGGGATTTCGATGACCATGCGGCTTCTCTTGCCCATTAATCGGGTGCTGACAATGACCGCGATCAAGCAATTCTTCGAAATGGAACCCGGCGGATGCGCGATACGCACCCGCCGGGCCGTTGGGAGCTCTTACATCTTCGCGGTAATGGTCAGGACCGCCGATCGGGCATCGCCCGGCGTCGCCCAGCCGTTGTTGCGGATGCGCTGGAAATAGAGCTTGTTGCCGATGTTCTTGACGTTGATCTGCGCCGAGAGGTTCGGGGTGAACTCATAGGACAGGAAGCCCTGGTGGATCAGGTAGTCGTCCGAGCGATAGACGGTTGCCGCGGTTGCCGTCGGGGTGTTGAGCGCGAAGGAGCTCTGGTAGGTTGCGCCGTAACCGATCACGAGGCCGAACGGCAGGCGATAGGTGGTGAACAGGCTGCCCGAATGCTTGGGCGTCTGCGTCAGTTCCGATCCCGCCGCATAGTCGATCGCCGAGCCGTTCTGCGCCACCGAGCGGATCAGCTTGGTGTCGAGATAGGTATAGTTCGCCGTGATCGTCCAGTCCGGCGTGATCTTGCCCGATGCGCCGATCGCAATGCCGTCCACGCGCGACTTGCCGTCGAGCTGCTGGTCGGGGATCGCGGGATCGGCCGAGGCGACCGCATACTTGTTGCGCTCGTTGCGGAAGGCCGAAGCCGTCAGCAGCAGGTCGCCGTCGAACAGTTCAGCCTTGGCGCCGATCTCGTAGTTGCGGGCGGATTCGGGCGAGACGCTGCACGTCGTCGCGGTGGCGCCGTTGACGCCCGCGATCGTGCAGGAACCGTTGACCGAAGCCTTCGACGGGGTGCG
Organism: Novosphingobium sp. BL-S-20; assembly: GCF_055521635.1. Lineage (NCBI taxonomy): Bacteria > Pseudomonadati > Pseudomonadota > Alphaproteobacteria > Sphingomonadales > Sphingomonadaceae > Novosphingobium > Novosphingobium sp. BL-S-20. The sequence goes on from NZ_CM145493.1 coordinate 1,095,263, forward strand.
CGAATTGCCATAGGCGGCATAGAGGCTGACCGCCTCGACCGGCTTGTAGACGATGCCGACACGGTAGGAGAACAGCGTGGCCTTGTTCTCGACCTTGGTGCCCGGCGTCACGTCGCCCAGCGTTGCGGGCGTCGCCGAGATCGCATCGTTGCGATAGGTGCCGGTATTGCGTTCGAGGCGCAGACCGGCGTTGAGTTCGAACTTGCCCAGCTTCATCGTGTCGAAGATGTAGCCGGCAACGTTGGTCTGCTCGCCCATCTGGTGCGCGGTGCGGATGAAGTTCAGCGCGCCGGTGTAGACGTTGCTGCCGTAGTTGAAGCCCGCAGGACCGGTGATGACCGCATTGGGGTTGTCGATGTTCATCAGCGGATAGGCGGTGTAATAGGCCGTGCCGTCTGCGTTGCGCAGCGAGCTGCCCGAGAAGAGATCGTACTTTTCCCAGGTTGCGGCAGCGCCCACGTCGATCGTGTGCTCGATTGCGCCGGTGTTGAACTTCGCCGTCAGGTCGACCTGATCGAACAGCAGCTGGTTGCGGCTGTCACGGGTGTTTCCGCGCGGACCGGAGGGGAGGTAGTAGCCTGCCGGAACCGTTGCCGGGCAGGTCGCCCCCGCAGGCGTCACTCCGTTTGCCAGGCACCAGGTGCCCTGCGGCGGGTTGACCAGCGAGAACTGCGTCACGTCCTGCCAGCGTCCCAGGTTGCGGATAGACACGGTGTCGCTGAAGTCGTGCTCGAAGGTCGCGGTGAACTGGTCGACGTTGACCTTCTGCTTGTCGACGTTGCGATAGCCGAAGTAGTCGCTGCGGTGCACGCCGGGGATGCGGCCGGAATTCGTGGCGGTCTGGAAATAGGGCAGGCCGTACTGCGGGACGTTGTCGTCCTCCTGGTGGAGGTACTGGAGCGTCAGGCGTGTCGGGCTGTCGATGCCGATGGTGAGTGACGGAGCGACACCCCAGCGCCGGTTGTCCTCGACATCGCGGCCGGGCACGTCGTTGCGGTGCCACATGGCGTTCAGGCGGAAGGCGACGAGATCGTTCACCCGCTTGTTGAAGTCGACGGTGCCGCGATAGTAATTGTCGGTGCCGATCCCGGCGGTGGCGACGTAGGCGTCGTCCGACTTCGGGCGCTTGGTGACGAGATTGATGTTGCCGCCGACTGAACCGGCGCCCGAAATCACCGAATTGGCGCCGTTCGTGACTTCGATCTGTTCGAGATTGAACGGGTCGCTGCGGGTGTACTGGGCGCTGTCGCGAACGCCGTCGACAGTGATGTCGTTGTTGGCGCTGTAGCCGCGGAAATTGATGCTGTCTCCATAGCCGCCGCCGCCTTCGCCTGCGCCGAAGGTGATACCCGGCACGGTCGAGAGCACGTCGCGCAGGGTCAGCAGGTTCTGCTGCTCGATCACTTCATTGGACAGGACGGTGATGGTCTGCGGCGTGTCCAGAACCGGACGGGTACGCTTGGGCGATTCCAGCTTGCGTCCCGGCTGCTCGTCGATTGCGGTATCGCTGACGGTGACGCCGCCGAGCACCCGCTGGCCGTCGGCCTGCTGCGCATGGGCGACCGGCGCGATGGCCGGGGCTATGCACGACAGCGCGAGAAACGTGCGGCGTGCAGCCGCGGACGAAGGCTTGAACGACATATTTACCCTCATGTTTTGGAAACCTGTTGCGGCTCCGATAATGAGAGTCATTCGCATTCGCAATATGCTTTGTTGCAAATGTATCGCTTTTGTTGCAAAGTCCTTCGAAAGCAGCAGCTTGGCAGGAATGACTGTGGCTGGCGGGCCACGACTTATGGTTCGAAGATCAGCTTCTGAAGGGCAGGACTGATCCATTCCTCAATGCTTTCATCGCTTCGGGAGAGCGCGCGGACGGCCAGGTTCTTACGGATTGCAAGAGCGTGCATTGTGGCGGGGGGCAGGACAGAAAGCGCGGTGGCCCAGGCATCCGCGAGCATGGCGGAGCGATGGATGACGCTTACGGCCATCGCATGTTCCACCGGCACGGCGCTGCGCGGATCGATCGTATGGCGGCCGCGCACATAATCGCCCGAGGTCGCGACCGCGAGTTGGTGCAGCGCGATACGCAGCGGCGGCACGTCGCCGGTCGGATTTTCGAGATCGACCCACCAGGGATCGCCGTCCGGCCTAAGTCCGTGACCGACGAGTTCTCCGCCGATCTCGACGAGGAAGTGATGGCAGCCCCGTTTGTGCAGAAGTGCAGCGAGGGCATCGACGGCATGGCCTTTGGCGATGCCGGAAAGGTCCAGGCGCAGGCCGCCTGGCTGGCGCAGGCGGCTGTTTTCGTGATCGTAGGTCAGCCGCTGCCAGCCTGAATTGGCGTGGGCTTCGGCAAGCGCGTCCGGCGTCGGCGGGGCCTCCACCGCTCTCGGACCATACCCCCAGAGGTCGACCACCCCGCCGATCGCCGGATCGAAGGCGCCATCGGTCATTTCTGCAATGGCCATGGCGGCACTCATCACGCCCGCGAAATCGGGCGGGAGAAAGGTCCATTCACCGGCCGGTGCGTCGTTGAACCGGCCAAGCACGGAATCCGCGCGCCAGTGGCTCATCTGCGCGAGAATGTCTTCGAGCCGGGCCTCGATCGCCTCGACCGTTGCGACCCGGTCGAAAGGCTCGGGCACGGCAAGGCGCAGGCGCCATGTCGTGCCCATCGTTTCTCCCCCTAGATCGATGACCGGAGCGTCCTGCCGCCAGTCGGCAAGGGCGCCCGGATCGATTTCGAGGGGGATTGCCAGTCGCGGGCCGCCGGTCAGGGCGCGACCACTTCGACAGTGGCGGTATAGGTCATGCGACGCTCGGTCGCGCGCTTTTCGCTGGGCTTGTTGTCGCTGGCGCTGGCGTTGATCCAGTACATTCCGGCGACCGGCCACTTGATATGGAGTACGCCATCGGTGCCGGTGGTCAGTTCCTGCGCCTCTTCGGCCTCGCGGTACTTCTTGCTGCCGGGAACGACCGTGACTTTCACTCCGGCGGCAGGCTTGCCGTCGATCAGGAAGCGGAACTGCCCCTCTTCATTCGAGACGAGTTCGTCGGGGTGGGTGATCGGATCGATTTCGAGGCCCTTTCCGGTCGGCGCGAACACGGTCTTGGTGGGCGCATCGGCGGTCACGTAGATGTAATTGCCGGAGATCGATTCCACGAGCTTCACGTCGGTAGCATTGGCCGGAATGTCCGCCACGGTCGCGACGCTCCGGGCCGGAGCGCCGCCCGGACCTCCAGGCCCGCCGGGGCCTCCGGCACCGGGAGCACCCATCGGACGACCGCGACCGCCGAGGCGCCAGGTCTCGCCGTCCACCTTGAAGCTGCCCATGATCCCCGAGCGCTGGGTGCCGATCTTCCAGGTGCCGGGCTTGTCGATCTTCACGTCGAAGGTCGAGCGATAGCGGCCGGTGGCGGGGTTTTCGAGCTTGCCCGGGCTGCCGTCGGGCGTCCAGACGGTGACCTGCTCGGGGTTCATCGGGAAGTGGTCGGGATAGAACAGGTCGTTCGAGATGGCCGCGTCGACAGTCACGTATTCGCTGGTTCCCGCGAGCGTCGTGGTCGAAGGCAGCAGCCACGCACGGTGCGCAGAGGCAGGCGAGGCAAGGGCGGCAGCCACGGCGGCCGAGGCGATCAGGATGGAACTGTAACGCATGTGATGTCCCCAAAAATCGTGAAAATGCGTGAGAGCGAGGTCAGCGGATGGTGACGGCGCCCAGTTCGGAAGTGCCTGCGGCTGAAGCGCTCTTCTTGACCGGAACGGTGATCGGAACCGAGACCAGTTCGCGGCCGCCGGTTTCGCGCGCGGCTTCCACCTTGAACACATACTGTCCGGCCGGAAGATTGGCAGGCAGCGCGATCTGATAGGTGCCCGGCGCGCGGGTGGCGCCGCTGAGACCGTCGGCAGGCAGGTTCATCGAGCGACCGCCCTTGCGCCACCAGGAGCGCAAGTCCGCCAGCCACTTGGTGCCCGGTTCGCGGCCAGCCTTCTTGACGTCGTACCATACGAAGACGGTGCGGGCCGGACCGCCCGCAGCGGGTTCCAGCCAGCCGACGACGTAGGGGCGATGGTATTCCGCGACGTTGATGCGCGGGATCGTCACGCTCACGGTGGCCGCTGCCGCCGGAGCGGCGATGGTTCCGGCCGCAACGAGTGGGGCCAGAAGCGGAAGCGCGGGCAGTGCCTTCGATGTCGTCATCGGTGCCTTCTTGTCTCAGTGGATGAATATCAGGGCGATCGCCAGCGGGATCAGCAGGCTCAGCCCCACCAGCGGCCAGGTCGAGGGCCGGTGCTTGGCGTGAAGCTGGAGCAGGAACAGGCCGGTCACGGTGAAGATGACGCAGGCTGCCGCAAAGAGATCGATGAACCAGAACCACACGGAGCCGGTGTTGCGGCCCTTGTGGAGGTCGTTGAGATAGGAAATCGTGCCGCGCTTGGTGACTTCGGCGGAGACCGCGCCGTTCGAGCGGTCGATGCTGACCCAGGCGTCGCGGCCCGGACCGGGCATGGCGACATAGACTTCGTCATCGGCAGACCAGTCGGCGGCGAAGCCGGAGGGATCGAGCGGCACAGTGGCCGCGACGGCCTTGGCCACATCGGCGGGAAGGGGCGCGGTGCTGTCCCCCGTGGGCGGCAATTGGCGCAGCAGGCCGGGGGCGATCTTGCCCTGGCTCTGCACGACGTTCGGTTCGGCGCCGATCGAGGCGGCGTGATTGAGCGTAATGCCGGTAATCGCGAAAAGGAACATCCCCGCCAGCGAAACTGCCGCGCTCACCCAGTGCCAAGTGTGGAGTTGCTTCAGCCAGAAGGCACGGGCCTTCTTGTTCTTTTTCTTTGCAGGCGCCTTACGGGAGGGTGCCGGAGCCGCCTTGCGGACGGGTGGATCGATGCGCGCCGTCGCAGGCGCATGCGCCCTGCCATCCAGCACATCGAGACTGTCTCCACTGCCGCTCAACTTGCACGTTTCCCTTGAATAACGGGAAGCACGCCTATCGATGCGAAATCGAGTCCCGGCCCCCAATGGGGCAGCCATTACGGGAAGTGCGAATGCCTCGCAATAACAAATATGGATAAGGCTTATCAGCAATCGTGTGGCTGACGAATGCCGCCGGGATCGGGCAGGCCGAAACCCGGCGGCAGGTCTACCGGCGCGCGTCAGATGGAAATGTCTTGCGCGCCGGCAGTTGGGACTTCGCTATGCAGGGTCAGCCGCCGACCGTGAGCATGACAGCACCGCGGGCAGGAACGGTGTAGCTGGCGGGCAATCCGGCCGAACGGGCGCCGCTCCACAGGTCTTCGACTTGCGAGACCGAGGCAAGGCCCGCGTCGCTCGGAGTCAGCGCCAGCGAAGCCGCCGCATCGCCGCGGTTGAACAGGGCCAAGGCGACGCGGCCGTCGGCCAGCGGCTTGGTCCAGACTTCCATCGTGCCGATCTTCCGCACGGCCTTGCCCTGTACGCCCTTCGCGTCCTGATCGACGGCGATGACGCGCTTGTTGGTGAGCATCGCCAGCGTCGTGGCATCGGTTTCGCGAAGGTCGTGGCCCATCATCAGCGGCGCGGCGGACATGGCCCAGAGCGTCATATGGGTGCGGTATTCGTCCGCGCTCATGCCGCCGTTGCCGACTTCCAGCATGTCCGGGTCGTTCCAGCCATGGGGACCGGCCCAGTCGGGATTGCCGTTCTTGTCGAAGCCGATCTTCGCCATCGTCGGATAGTCATCGGTGATGTCGCCGGTCGTGCGCCAGAGCTGGCCGCCGACGTCGCGGCCCCAGCTGCCCACATCGAAGCGGCCGTATTCGCAGAGGGAATAGATGAACTCGCGCCCGGTTGCCTGAAGCGCGGCGCCCATCTCGTAGTAGCTGCGCTTCACGGTATCGGCGTCGGCATAGAACCATTCGCCCGAGCAGAGGTCGTACTTCAGATAGTCGAAGCCCCATGCGGCATAGGTCTTCGCATCCTGGGCGACATGGCCGTAGCTGCCCTCGTAACCGGCGCAAGTGCGCGGCCCCTGCGAGGAATAGATGCCGATCTTGAGCCCCTTGGAGTGGACGTAGTCGGTCAGCGCCTTCATGTCCGGGAACTTCTCGTTGGGCTGGAGCACGCCGTTCGCGTCGCGCTTGCCCTGCCATCCGTCGTCGATGTTGATGTAGAGATAGCCCGCATCGCGCAGCCCGGTCGAAACCATGGCGTCGGCCTGTGCGCGGATGGTCTTGTCGTCGATGTGTTCAGCGAACTTGTTCCAGCTGCTCCAGCCCATCGGCGGCGTGGCGGCGATCCTGTTGGGGATCGGCGCGCCGAGCGGGGCGAGGGGCGAGAACTGGAAGGCGCGTGCCTTGGCGTCGGCGGCCTTGCCCTTGCGGCCCTTGCTATCGACCTCGGATTCCCAGATCCGACCCTTGAGGTGGGCTTGCCCACCTTTGAGCGCGACGCTCCAGGGGCGGGTGAGGTGTTCCTTGTCGTTGAGGTTGCGGGCCTCGAACTTGAGTTCGCCGTTCTCGATGCGAGGATTCATCATCTCAACCGGCCCGTACCACTTGGTGGTGACGGTTCCGGCGATCTTGCCGCCCTTCGAGGTGACTTCCATCATCGTCACGCCGGGCGTCGGCGGGGTATCGTCGAACAGCCAAACGCCGTCGTAAGCAGTCTTGGCATGGGCGGCGGGCGAGAGGGCGGTGCCGAGCAGGGCGGCAGCCAGAACGAGGGCGCGTTTCATCGCGGTCTCCTTGGACCTTGGGGCGTATAGTTGAGAACGTTTCTAGGTTTGCCGGATAAGGCCGAGCGGTGTCAGGCTGCCGCGGTGGCCTCGCGTCCCGCTTCGCTGCGGGTGCGGCCGTAGAGGAAGTAGACCAGCAGGCCGATCACGTTCCAGGCGCCGAAGCGGACCAGCGTGCTCTCGGGCAGGCTGAACAGCAGGTAGGCGCAGCCCAGGATCGTCAGGGTGCCGACAAGGAAGGGCTTAGGGCACTTGAACAGACGCGGCAACTCCGGCGCGCGGCGGCGCAGGATCATCAGGCAGGCGCCGACCGAGATGAAGGCGATCAGGGTACCGGCATTGGCGAGTTCCGCGATCTCGTCGAGACGGAAGATACCGGCGACGACGGCGATAGACACGCCGGTCATCAGGGTGATGCGGGTGGGCGCGCCGGTGCGGGGGCTGATCTTGGCGAGGCTGCGCGGCAGCAGGCCGTCGCGGGCCATGACGAAGAACACGCGGCTCTGGCCGTACATCATGACGAGGATGACCGAAGGCAGGGCGAGCACGGCGGCGAAGGCGATCAGGTGCGCGGCGACCGGCTGGCCGAGCTGGCGCAGCACGAGGGCGAGCGGTTCGGGCGAGTTGGCAAGCTGCTGGAAGGGCAGGGCGCCGATCGCGGTGATCGCCACCGCCATGTAGATCGCGGTGCAGACGACCATCGATCCGACGATGCCGATTGTGAGGTCGCGGCCCGGATTCTTGGCTTCCTCGGCCGACGTGGCGACCGCGTCGAAGCCGTAGAAGGCGAAGAAGACGATGGCGGCAGCGGCCATGACCCCGCGCTTCTGGCCCTCGATCTCGGTGCTGGCGAAGCCGTAGGGCATGAAGGGTTCGAGATTGCCGCCATGGAAGGCGGGCAGGGCCATGATGACGAAGATCGACAGGGCGACGAGCTTGATGATCACGAGCACGATGTTCAGCGTCGCGCTTTCGCGGGTGCCCGCGATCAGCATGCCCATGACTGCCAGCGCCACGAGCACGGCAGGCAGGTTGACGATGCCGCCGCCGTGGGGGCCGACCAGCAACATATGGGGAAGGTGAATTCCCGCCGACTCTATCCAGCCGACAAGGTATCCCGACCAGCCGACCGCCACGGTAGAGCAGGCCAGCGAATATTCGAGGATCAGGCTCCAGCCGACGATCCATGCGATCGTCTCGCCCATGGCGGCATAGGAGAAGGTATAGGCGCTGCCGGCGGCGGGGATCATCGTCGCCATTTCGGCATAGGCGAGCGCCGCGCAGGCGCAGACCGCACCGGCGATGGCGAAGGCGAGGATCACGGCCGGGCCGGCGCGCTCGGCGCCGACGCCGGTGAGGGTGTAGATGCCGGTGCCGACGATGGCGCCGACGCCGAGGGCAATCAGGTGCGGCCAGCTCAGGGTCTTGGCCAGGGAATGCCCGGATTCGCGTTGTGAGAGTCTTTCTATGGATTTACGCGGTCCGAGCATGGGTCCCCCTGATTATGGTCTCAGCCTGTCTGGCTGGCGGTAAAATGAGCGCGCAAGTCGTCTAGCGTGCTGGCGATGTGCTGCGTGAGCAGGCTCTGGACTTTGGCCGCATCTCCGGCGAGCCAGGTGTCGAGCAGTTCACGGTGTTCGGTATGGGCGCGGTCGCCGCGGCCTGCCGGTTCGAGGTGGGCGATGACGTAGCGTTCGGCGAGCACTTCGAGGCGCTCGACGAGCTGCGTGGTCAGCAGGCGCTTGCCGGGGCGTACCAGCGCGACGTGATATTCGCGGTTGCGCACGGCGACATCGCTGAGATTGTCCTTCGCCGCGGCGTCCAGCACTTCGAAAGCCTGGACGGCAGCCTTGTGGTCGTCCTCGTTGGCCACGGTGCAGGCATAGGCGACGGCAGCCGGTTCGATGGCGAGGCGCAGGAGGTAGATTTCCTCGGCCTGGTCGCTCGACATCGGCCGGACGAACCAGCCGCGATTGGCCTGGCTGGTCAGCAGGCCTTCATGTTCGAGCCGCGCGAGAGCCTCGCGCAGCGGGATCTTGCTGACGCCGAGTTCGGCTGCCAGTGCATCCTGCCTGACCGGCTCCATGACGGGGAGCTTGCCTTCGACGATCCTTTCGCGGATCACGTCGAAAATGCGTTCAGCAAGAGTGCGGACGACGATTGTCACCAGTGGGTCTCCATACAAGTCTCGAAAACGTGATACGCTTCCGATCTAACGTATACGGTAGATGATCCCCCTGGGCGCTGCAATCCGACCTTTTCGTATAGTGACCGTGCTTCTGCCGATCGCAATCGCTTGCCGCCGGGGCGAACCCGTGCAGTGACAAAGCGGTGGATCGATACGTTCATGCGCGGTGCAAAGCCTTGTGCGAACGGGCGGTGATTGATATATGGTATACGATATAGTCTGACTAATGCAACGGAGTTTTTGTGGGGTCCATTGGAATTGTCGGCGGCGGAGTGGTTGGTCTCTGCGCTGGCATCGAATTGCTCGAAGCGGGGCATCAGGTCGCGATCGTCGATGACGATGCCGAAGGTGCGGCGGCGTCCTGGGGCAATGCGGGCCATATCGCGGTGGAGCAGGTGGAGCCGCTCGCCTCGATGAGCATGGTCCGCAGCCTGCCGCAGCGTCTGTTCCTGCGCGGCGGACCGCTGGGTTTCCCGCCTTCGGCGATGGCCGAATGGGTGCCGTTCGGGCTGCGCCTGCTGGCCGCGGCTCGCCCGGCCCGGTTCCGCAAAGGCTGCGAGGCTCTGGCACCGTTGCTGGCGGGTTCGATGCCCGCGTGGACCTCTCTCACCGAGCGGATCGGAGCGCCGGAACTGGTCAGGCAGAACGGCCACTTCGTACTCTGGCATGGTGAGCGGGCCGCGCGCGAGGGCCGCGCCGGATGGCTGTCTTCCGAAACCGGCAGCGCCCAAGTTCATGACGTAACCGATGCCGAGCGGGAAGTCCTGTCCGGTCTCGGCGACCGGCCGGTGGCAGGGGCGATCCGGTTTTCGGGCAGCGGCCAGATTGCCGATCTCGGAGAATTGCGGCAGGCGCTGCGCCAGGCGTTCCGGCAGCGCGGGGGCGCTCTGGTGGCGCAGCGCGGCGAGCTGCGGATGGCCGGAAACCGCGTCGAGATCGGCGGTGTCGATGCCGAACAGGTGCTTGTCTGCGCCGGGGTTCGCTCGCGCGAATTGATGGAGCATCTCGGCCACAAGGTGCCGATGATCGCCGAGCGCGGCTATCACGTCCGCGCCGATGCCAGCCATTGGCCCGCCGATCTGCCGCCGGTCGTCTTCGAGGAACGCTCGATGATCGTCACCCGCTATCGCCATGCGGTGCAGGCGGCGAGCTTCGTGGAACTCGGCAAGGTCGATGCCCCCGCCGATCCGCGCAAGTGGGAGCGACTGGAGCGCCATGTCGCGGAACTGGGCCTGCCGATCACCGGGCCGTTCAAGCGCTGGATGGGCTGCCGCCCGACCCTGCCGGACTATCTTCCGGCAATAGGCCGCTCGACGAAGGCGGCCAATCTCTACTATGCCTTCGGGCATCAACATCTCGGGCTTACTCTCGCGCCGATCACGGCGCGACTGGTCACGGCGATGGTCGCGGGCGGGCAGCCGGAACTGCCGCTCTCGCCCTTCGATATCCAGCGTTTCGCATGAAGGAATACAAAGACATGATTGGCGGATCGACCGCAGAGATCGAACTGGCGCGCCTCGAACCCTGGGCCGACCGCGCCCCGGCCATCGCGGTGGCGGAGCGCGAGGCACGAATGACGCGCGCGCAGGAACTGACTGACCGGCTCGGCGCCGACGCCCTGCTGGTGAACGCCGGGGCTTCGCTGCGCTACTTCTCGGGCCTGCCCTGGGGGCAGACCGAGCGCCTCGTCGCGATGCTGCTCGTGCCCGGCCGCAAGCCGGTCATGATCTGCCCGCATTTCGAGATCGGCACGCTGGAGGCCGACCTTGCGATCCCGGTAGACATTCGCTCGTGGCAGGAAGACCAGGACCCGGTTGCGCTGGTCCTGCAGGTTCTGGCCGAAACGGGCGTGAAGACGCTGGCGATCGATCCCGAACTGCCCTTCCACTTCGCCGAGCGCGTGCGGCAGGGCGGCTCGGCTGCGCTGGTCGATGCGATGCCGGTGATCAAGCAGTGCCGCATGGTCAAGTCGGCGGCCGAACTGGCGCTGATGCAGCAGGCCAAGAACATGACGCTGCTGGTCCATCAGGCCGCCGCGCGCATCCTGCGCCCCGGCATTCGCCAGAGCGAGGTGGTCCACTTCATCGATGCCGCGCACCGTAAGCTCGGCGCAAGTGGGTCGAGCTTCTGCATCGTCCAGTTCGGCGAGGCGACCGCCTATCCCCACGGCCTTCCCGGCGACCGTGAACTGAAGGAAGGCCAGCTCGTGCTCGTCGACACCGGCTGCACGATCCAGGGCTATCACTCGGACATTACACGCACTTATGCCTTTGGCGAAGTATCGCAGGACATCCGCCGCATCTGGGATATCGAGAAGGAGGCGCAGCAGGCCGCCTTCGACGCCTGCCGTCCTGGCGAGCCTTGCGAGGCGGTCGATTACGCCGCCCGTGTGGTGCTCGACAAGGCCGGGCTGGGGCCGGACTACAACCTGCCGGGCCTGCCGCATCGTACCGGCCACGGCATCGGCCTGTCGATCCACGAACCGGCCTATCTCGTGCGCGGCGACAAGACCCCGCTGGAGCCGGGCATGTGCTTCTCGAACGAACCGATGATCGTCGTGCCCCAGCAGTTCGGCGTGCGTCTGGAAGACCACATGTTCGTGACCGAGATCGGCGCACAGTGGTTCACCAACCCGCAAGTCTCGATCGACCGTCCTTTCGCGGCTTGATCCTGTGAAGGTCCGGCATCGGCGTTTGAACTGATGCCGGACCTCGCGAGCGTCATGGATCGCCGCGCCTGTTAGCCTGCCCAGTTGATTTTGGTTAATCGGGTAACCTTGTTGAAGGCAATCTTGTGCCATAGGTCGCGGCGCAATGGTCTGCGAATCGCCATTTATGTGCCGCTTTCGAACGGCCCTGACTGTCTTCTGCACAATCGTGTGCATGGCGGCGGCGGGTTTCGGCTGGCCGGTGCCTGCGGCAGCGGAAGTGCTGCGGATCGGTCGTCCGCTTTGCCATGCGGTCGATCGGACGGTGGCGGAAGACGGCCGGGTCCCCCGGAAATTCTCCTGCTCCGGCGAGCCGGAGGATTATCAGAAAGGTACGCTCTGGCTTCGCGCCATGCTGCCTTCAGGGGCGGACGAACGCGATGATCTCTCGCTGATCGTCCACAGTTCACGGTTCGATCGTCTGATTGTCACATTTTCCTATGCCGACGGCGCGGTGGAGCGGCAGGACGTACGCAGCGGCGATTTCGGCACGCATTGGCGGGCGGGCGGCCAGCTCGCGTTCCGCGCACCGCATCGCGATGTGTCGCTGACCGGCGTGACCATGCGGTTCGACAAAGTCGCAAGCGCGCGTTTGCTGCGCATGCGACTGGTCGGGCGCGGCGAGGAAAGCACGCAGACGACCGGACTTGCGACCTCGATCGGCGCGGCGCTCGTACTGCTGCTGGCGGGGGCGATCTACAATGCCTCGCTTGCCGTGGCCGTGCGCAGGCAGTTCTCGGCCTGGCAGGCGGCCTGGGCCACGTGCATGATCGCCTGGGGCGCATGTTGGTCGCAGCTTCACCTGTTCTTCTTTCCGGGCATGGCAGGGGCGATCTCCGCGCAGATCTGTACCGGGCTTTCCTGCCTTGCCATTTCGCTCGCTACTCTCAGTGCCGTAACGGCGCTTGAGCGGCACTGCGTCAGTCGCTGGCTGAGACGGACCGCGCTCGGATTGACGGGCGGCGTATTTGCGCTCGGCATACCGCTCTCGCTGATGCGTTCCGGTCCGATCGACAAATTGGGCGGCGTGCTGGGCATCCTGGTTCTCTCGAATCTGGTCGCGGTGGCGTTCTGTATCGGGCAGGCCTGGCGGCGTGGCAGCGGGGAGGCACGCAGCTTCGCCGGAGCCTGGGCGGTGCCTATGCTCGTCCTCGCCTCGACCAGTTTCTTCGATGCGGATGCGATGTTCTGGGGAGGTGGCTCGCAGATCCTCGTCCTTTTCGCAGCGGCATGGCAGACGCTCTGGCTTTCGGTCGCCGCGTCGCGCTCGCATGCCCGGCTGCGGGTGGAGCGCGATATGGCCCGGCAAGCCGAAGCGCAGGCTCAGGAACTGGCACGCCGCGATGCCTTGACCGGGCTGCCTAACCGGCGCGGTTTCATCGAACGGGTTGGCACCATGCTGGACGGCTCGCAGGGCGAAGGCGAAGTGGTGGCCTTGCTGCTGATCGACGTGGACTGGTTCAAGTCGATCAACGATGTCTACGGCCACGAAGCGGGCGATGTCGTTCTGGCAGAGATCGCGCGCTGCATTGCGCCTTACGAAAGCCCTTCCTGCACGGCCGCCCGTCTCGGCGGGGAGGAGTTCGCTATGCTCGTTGTCGGACTGGCGGGTTTCGAACTCGTGCGTTTCGCGGAGACACTTCGCCGGAGAATCGGCGGCTGCGAGCACGGCGATGTCGTTGGCCACCGCAAGGTCACGGTAAGCATCGGCATCGCGGAAACCGCAGCGGCTGCCGATTTTCGCACGCTCTATCGCCTTGCCGACGAGGCGCTGTACGAAGCCAAGCGGGGCGGACGCGATCAGGTCGCGATCCGCCTGCTCGATAGTGCCGAGCCTTCCGCCGACGATCTCGACCAGATCGCTCTGGGCAATTGATCCTCAGGGCGTCAGCGTCACCATGACGACGCCGTGGGGTTCGACTTCAGCCGAATAGCTGCCCTTCATCGTGCCCAGATCGCGGTGCGCCCAGAGGTCACGCAGTTTGAGCGACTGGCTGGCCGGATAGTCCAGCTGCGCCCAGTTCACCGTCAGCTTCACCGGCGTCTCGCCCCGGTTGAATAGCAGCGCGGCGCGTTTGCCGTCCTCCAGCGTGCGGACCCAGACTTCGCCGTTCCCATCCTTGGAGATACGGTGCCCCTGACGGCCCAGCTTGTCCTGATCGACCGCGATCACGTCCTTGTTGAGCAGGATCGCCTTGGTGTCCGCGCTCATGTTCGCCACGTCGTTACCGGCAATCAGCGGCGAGGCCATCATCGCCCAGAGCGAAAAGTGGCTGCGGTATTCGGTGGTCGTCATGCCGCCGTTGCCGACTTCGAGCATGTCCGGATCGTTCCAGTGCCCCGGCGCGGCGTAGGGCCAGAGCGGCTCGTTGAGATCGACGATATCGAGCATGCCCAGCGCATAGCCATGCTTGCCCGACCACTTGTCGGTGATATCGGCGGTGGTGCGCCACATGTTGCCGATCTTCGAGGCCCAGAGCCAAGGCTTGTTGGTGCCCCACTCGCAGAGCGAGAGCAGCACATCGCGGCCCGTGGAGCGCAGCGCGTCCGACATCAGCGCATAGGCTTCTTCGGCATTGCGGCTGCCGGTGCTGCACCAGTCGTACTTCAGGTAGTCGACGCCCCACGAAGCATAGGTGATCGCGTCCTGATACTCATGCCCCTGGCTGCCCGGACGTCCGCCGCAGGTCTTGGTGCCGGCGTCCGAATAGATGCCGAACTTCAGGCCCTTCGAATGGACGTAATCGGCCAGCGCCTTGATGCCCGAGGGGAAGGCCTTGGCATTGGCAGTGATGAAGCCCTTGGCGTCCCGCTCGCCATGCCAGCAATCGTCGATGACGAGGTAGTTGTACCCCGCATCCTTCATGCCGGTGGCGACCAGCGCGTCCGCCGTATCGCGGATGGTCTTTTCCGAGATGTTGCAGGCGAACTTGTTCCAGCTGTTCCAGCCCATCGGCGGCGTCTGGGCAAGGCCGTTCGCCACGCGGGTCGGGTCCTGCGAGGGCGGCAGGCGGTTCTGGTCCACTTCCTCCGCCAGCGCCGGATTGGTGAGAGCCAGAGGGGCAAGGCTCAGGGCGAGCGCGGCGAATTTCGCAAGTCGCGACATGGTGGGCATTCTCTTTCTAAAGCTCAGTTCGGGCAGATCGCGCCGGTGGGATCGGCATCGAGCTTGACGGTGGAAATGGCGATCGTCTGGCCCGCATTGCCTTGCAGCACGAAGGGACGGGCGATCTTGGTCATGTCGGCCCCGGCTTTGGCGAAGCAGGAGAGCGAGACCTTGACGCTGGCCCACTGGCCCGGCGCGGCGGTGAAGACCTGCCCGCCGTCGAGGAAGGTCTCGCCCATGCCCAGCTTGGGCGCGGTCGCCCCCTTGGCATCGATGCGGTAGTCGATGCGCAGGCTGAGCATGGCATTGCTCTGGCGACCCAGATCGACCGTCGGCCCTTCGATGCGCACTTCGCCGGGGCCAGTGAAGGTGAGCTGGCGAGCGCCTTCCTGCGTGCCGCCGCCGTCGACGTTCTTCACCGTAACCGCACCGCCCGTGGCCAGCTTCCACGGCACCAGCACCTTGCCCGGCAGGTAGTAGACCGAAACGTTCGACAGCGAGGCATCGAGCCCGGCCACTTCGCTCAACTGAGGAACCGAAGTCCTGTCCTTGTAGGTCAGGCCGTAGCCATAGGCGAACTGCGGATCGTAGCCCGGCTGACCGACATTGTTGAGGAACTGGCCCGCGTTCTTCGGCCAGGAATAGCTGAGCTTGCCGCGGAAGTCCTTGTTCGGCGTGCCGTCCTTCTTGGCGACCAGCACGTCGGCAAGGCCCTCACCCTCCGAGCCCGGCAGGAAGGCGGCGACGAAGGCGTCGGACTGGTTGATCTCCGGGTTCACCCAGAGCGCACGGCCCGAAATGAACACCGAGACGACCGGAATGCCCTGCGCCTTCAGCGCCTTCAACTGTGCCAGCGCCTGCTTGTCGCCCGGCTGGAATTCCAGCGTCGAGATATCGCCGACCATTTCGGCATAGGGCGTCTCACCGAAGACGACGACGGCAACGTCAGGCTTCGGCCCCGTCACCTTGCCATCGGCGCTCAGCGTGGCGGTACCGCCCGCCGCCTCGATCGCAGTCTTGAGGCCGCCCCAGATCGAGGTGGCGCCGGGGAAGTCGGCATTGGTGTTGCCGGTGCCCTGCCACGACATCGTCCAGCCGCCGGTCTGCATGCCGATATCGTCGGCATGGGTGCCGGTGACGAGCACCTTCTGGCCCGGCCTGATCGGCAGCAGCGCACCGTTGTTCTTGAGCAGCACCAGCGATTCCGCCGCCGCCTGACGCGCCACCGCGCGGTGTTCCGGCTTGCCGAGTTCGCTGCGCTGTTCATAGGGACGCGCCGGATCGAACAGGCCCAGCTTGAACTTCACGCGCAGGATGCGGCGCACCGCATCATCTACCCGCGCCATCGGTATCGTGCCGTCCTGAACCTGCTTCAGCGTGTTGTTGAACAGGTCCTTCCAGTCGTTCGGCACCATCGCCATGTCGAGACCGGCATTGAAGGTCGCCGCGCAATTGCCATTGGTGCAGCCGGGAATCTGGCCATGCGCGTTCCAGTCGCCCACGGTGAAGCCTTCGAAGCCGAGCCGGCCCTTCAGCACATCGGTCAGCAGCGACTTATTGCCGTGGTTCTTCACCCCGTTCCACGAGGAGAAGCTGGCCATGACCGTCATCGCGCCCGCATCGATGCCGCTGACGTAACCGGGCACGTGCAGTTCGATCAGGTCCTTTTCGGGGACTTGTGCGTCGCCCTGATCGATGCCGCCGTGCGTGCCGCCGTCAGCCAGGAAGTGCTTGATCGAGGCGGCGACATTGCCGTTCTGGATGCTGCTCTTGCCCGGCGCACCCTGAAGTCCGCGCACCATCGCGGCGGAATATTCGCGGGTGATCTCGGGGCGTTCCGAATAGCCTTCGTAGGCGCGGCCCCAGCGATCATCCTGCGGCACAGTGACGGTGGGACCGAAGGCCCAGTCGAAGCCGGAGGCGGCGCTTTCGGCAGCCGTCACTTGCCCGATCTTCTCCATCAGCGCCGGATCGCGCATCGCGCCAAGGCCGATGTTGTGCGGGAAGATCGTGGCGCCGAAGACGTTCGAGTTGCCGTGAACGGAGTCCATGCCGAAGATCACCGGGATCGGCACATGGCCGGGGCGCTTCTCGATCGAGACCTGGCGGAAGGCTTCGGCGGTGGCGATCCAGTCGCTGGCCGGACCGCGATCGTTGCCCGAAAGCGGCGGATCGTTGCCGCCGCCGAGGATCGAGCCGACCGGATATTCGCGCAGTTCTTCCGGCTTCATCGCGGCGATGCTGGGCTGGATCATCTGCCCGACTTTCTCGCGCACCGACATCTCCGCCATCATCCTGGTGATCTTCGCCTCCGTCTCCGGATCGACGAGGCCCTGACTCTTGGCCTTGGGCCAAAGTTCGGGATGCGCGGTGGCGGCGGCAGGCAGCGGCGCATCAGCCGATGCGGCAGCAAACGGTACGGCAGCGCAAGAGAGGGCGAGAAGGGAAAGCGTCAGTCGCATCGGTTTCCTAAGCGGAGTTTAGCGTGAATTGGGGTGCAGCATTTTGCGCAGCAGGTGCAGCACAGGTCTCGGCGATGAATTGCTCATGGGTGCCCGCGAGCGAGACAGCGCGGGCCACGGCAGCGCGCATCTGCCCGAAGGTGCCGCCCAGTTCCTCGACCGAGAACTGGTCGGCCAGCGGGTCGTAGCGCGAGGGCCAGATCTCGAACCCGGCGAACATCGACAGCCAGCTGGGCGACTGGAACGAATCCCACTCGAAACGCGGCAGCTTGCCCGCGCCCTTGTAGGCGCGGATGCGCTGGGCCAGCGTTTCCGGCAGGTCGAGCGCGCGGCATTCCTGCCACATCTGTTCGGTTCGCTGACCGCCCCAGTAGTGCAGCAAAAGGAAGTCGCGGATGCGGGCATATTCCAGCGCGGTAATGCGGTTGAACTCGTCCGCCAGCGAGGGATCGAAATCGCGGTCCGGGAAGTGCGCCAGCAGGCGCTCGATGCCGCTCTGGATAAGGACGATCGAGGTCGATTCCAGCGGTTCGAGGAAACCTGCCGCCAGCCCGAGGGCGACGCAGTTCTTCTCCCACACTTTCGTCCGATGGCCGGTGCGGAAGCGCAGCATATTGGGCTCGGCCAGCGCCTCGCCCTCAAGGCTGGCGATCAGCGTCGCGGTCGCCTCGTCGTCGGAGATGTGGCGGCTCGAATAGACGTAGCCGTTGCCGACGCGGTGCTGCAGCGGAATGCGCCACTGCCAGCCGGCGGATAGCGCGGTGCTGCGGGTATAGGGCGTCAGGGCATCACCATGCGCGCAGGGCATCGCCACTGCACGGTCGCATGGCAGCAGGTGCGTCCAGTCCTCGTAAGGCACTTCCAGCGTCTGGCCCAGCAACAGGCTGCGGAAGCCGGAGCAATCGACGAACAGGTCCGCCTCCAGCGTGCGCCCGTCGGTCAGCGTGACCGAGGCGATACGGCCGTTCTCGCCGTCGCGGGTGGCGCCGGAGATCGTGCCTTCAAGATGGCGCACGCCCAGCAGGTCACGCGCGCGCTGGGCAAGGAAGCGCGCGAACAGGCCCGCGTCGAAATGGATCGCCCAGTCGAACACGCCAAGGTCGTTGACCGGCTGCTCGGGCGGCAGCAGCATTAGATTGCGCATCGCTGCCTGCGTGGGCAGGCAATATTCGGACAGCGGCGTCTGGTCGCCCGCCATCCGCCGCTTCAGCCAGTACTGGTGAAACGGGACGGAGAAAGCATCGACGCCGTAGCGGCCGAAAGGATGGAAAAAGCTGGTACCCGGCGCCCGCCAGTCGCGGAACTCGATGCCCAGCTTCACGGTGCCCTGCGATGCCTGCATGACTTCGGCCTCGGTCACGCCGATGGCCTTGAAGTAGTCGCGGATCGCGGGAACGGTCGCCTCGCCCACGCCGACGGTGCGGATGTCGGGGCTTTCGACCAGGGTGATCTCGATGGGAAGGCGGCGCAGGCGCGTCGCCAGAAGGTTGGCCGCCATCCACCCGGCGGTGCCGCCGCCGACTATGAGAATAGAACGGATTTGCTCGTTCGCCATTGTTCTAAGGCCCCCAGAGACCCGTCTACCCTGCCGGGATGGAAAAAGGGATCCCCCCCGCCCGGAGGAGGTGGGCGGGGGAGAAGGCGGGGAGATCAGAACTTGATGCGCGCGCCCATGGTGAAGCGGCGTTCGAAGATGTTGTTGTAGGCCTTCTGGTCCTTCCAGGTGAGGTAGTACTTCTCGTATTCGCCGGTCAGGTTGGAGCCTTGTCCATAGATCGTGACGTTCGGCGTGATATCGTAGCTAACGGAAGCGTCCACGTAGTTCGTGGGCGCCTGATAGAGTTCCAGCCCCTGGATGCCGCCGAAGTTCGACTGCACGGCGCGCTCGGAGCGATAGTTCCACGCCACGCGGGCCTGGAAATGCGAGTCCTGATAGAACAGCGCGGCGTTGGTCTGGATCTTCGAGTTGTCCTGGAACGGTATCTTCTTTCCAGCCAGATCCTTGTCACCGGTATTGGAGGGCGAGAAGGTGAAGTTCGTGTCGATACCGAAGTTCGACAGGAAGCCGGGCATGAAACCGAGGTCGGTGAACGAGAGCTTTGCGCCTGCCTCGATGCCCTTGAGCGAGCCACCCGAGCCTTGGACCGGCGTGCTGATCGAGACGGTGCGGTTACGCACAACCCCGTCGTTGTCGGGCAGGTCGGTGCGGACCACGTTGCCGCTCTGGATGAAGCTGTCCACCGAGATGTTGAAAGCGCCGAGGCTCAGCAGGCTGCCGCGCCCGAGGTAATATTCGAGCGAAGCCTCGACATTGGTGGCGCGCCAGGGATCGAGATCCGGATTGCCGTTCTGGCTGCCGCCGGTGACGCGGAAGACCGGGGTTCCGGGAATGCTGGTGTCGATAGCGTAAGTCGGGTTCAGGCCGCCGCCCCACTGGTTGAGGTCGAGCAGGGTCATTGTCTTCGAGAACGCGAAGCGGAACTTCAGATTCTGCGCGAGGTCGAAGGCGACGTTGAACGCGGGCAGGATGTCGGTGAAGTCACGCCGGGTGTTGACCGAACCGGCCAGTTCGTTGGCGAGGCCGTAAGGTTGCGGACTGCCGGTCACGTACTGGGTGATGTCCAGCTTGGTGTTGATGACCTTGACGCCCGCGTTGCCCGCGAAGGGCACGCCGAACAGGTCGCCGTGGAAGTCGGTCTGGACATAGCCCGAGATCTGCTTGACGCCGACGTTGAACGAGGCGCCGGG
Organism: Novosphingobium sp. BL-S-20; assembly: GCF_055521635.1. Lineage (NCBI taxonomy): Bacteria > Pseudomonadati > Pseudomonadota > Alphaproteobacteria > Sphingomonadales > Sphingomonadaceae > Novosphingobium > Novosphingobium sp. BL-S-20. Next base: position 1,115,191 of record NZ_CM145493.1, read on the forward strand.
GTTCATGACCTCGACATTGCCGGGATAGAACTCGTTCTGGAAAGCCAGCGCGTTGTCCATGGCCTTGGGATCGAGCACGTACATGTTGGGCACGCCCGCGACGCCGGGGTTGAACAGCTTGACCCGGCCGCCCAGGGTGGGATCGTTGGCAAGGCGGGTAAGACCTGCGGTATAGAAGCCCGAGGCGTCACCGGCGCTGCACGAGCTGTCGCTCATGGGCACGTCGAAGGCCTTCCACTTAACGAGGCAGCCGTTCGGATCGCTGGCCATACCGGCATAAAGCGGGGCGGCGCGGTCGAATTCGTAATCGTTGATCGAGCGTTCGGAATAACGGCCGCCGAAGCTCACCGTCAGCTCGGGCGAGAACTCGTAGGAACCGTCGGCGCGCAGGACCTTGAGGTCGCCCTTGCGGCGATAGTTGCCTTCCGAGGACATCGTCTTGAGCGCGTAATTGCTGATGTCGCCTAGATTTTCGAACAACTGCGAGGGCAGGGTGAAGACCGGCTTGCTGCCGGTATAGTCGACCACGGCGGGCAGCGAGTTCAGGCCGGCAATGGTGTTGACCGTGTAGCCGTTCGGATTGAACACGCGGTCGCCGCCGGGATAGTGGCCGATGCCGCCCGGCTGCCACTGTTGGCCGTCGGACATGCTGAACTGGAGGTAGCTCTGGTCGTAATACTGGTGCGCCTTGCCGTAGATGCCGCGCAGGCTGCCCTTGAACGGGCCACCGTTGTCGAACTTCAGTTCGAGGTTGTAGTTCTGGGACTGCGACTTGTAGCGATCCGTCTGCGAATACGAATCGAAGTTGCCGAGATCGTAGTTGTAGATTTGCGTGGAGTTGATGTTGTAGGTGCGCCCGTCGTTGCCGACGTAAGTGGCGCCGTTATCGCGCGACTGGCCCGGTACGAACTCCGCCGCCTGCCAGTTTACGTCCTGCATCTGGAAGCCGGCGGTACGGGCGTGCTCGTTCTGGCGGGTGAAGAAGGCATCGCCGGTCAGGGTCAGAGCGTCGCTGATCATCCATTGGGCAGAGCCGTTGATGCCGAGGCGCTGGCGCTGATTGATCTTGTTCCAACCGGTGAAGCCCTGCGGCACGATAAAGGCATCGTTGGAATTGCCGTTGCCGTTGACGTCCACCCCTCCGGCGACCGGCGTGCCGCGCGGACGGTTGGCGGGCGAGAAGCCGTTCGTCGACGTCGCGTCGAGCGTGCCTTCGTTGTGGAGCGCCGCGCCGTAGCCTTCTTGGATGCCGTTGTGCGAGTTCGACAGGCGCACGTCGGAGTAGGCCGCCGAGACCATCACCCCGAAGCGATCGTTATGCCAGGATAGCAGGCCGTTGAAGTTCGGGTCGAACTTGTTCTTGGTCTTGTCACCGTACGTGCCTTCCGCCGCGACGGCGACCGTCACGCCTTCCTTCAGGTCGAAGGGGCGGCGGGTGCGCAAGTTGACGGTGCCGGTGATGCCCGCGTTGAGCGAATCCGCCGTTGCGGACTTGATGACGTCGGCGCCCGCGAAGAGCTGCGAGGGGATGTCGTTGAAGTTCGGCTGGATCGTCGTGATCGACTGCGCGCCGAGGTACGCTTCGCCGTTGAGCAGGGTCGTCACTTGCGGGAGGCCGCGAATGTTGATCGTCGAGCCTTCACCGGCGCTGCGCAGGATCTGCACGCCGGGAATGCGCTGGAGCGAGTCCGAAATGGTGACGTCGGGCAGCTTGCCGATGTCCTCGGCCGAGATGGAATCGACCACCGAAGTCGCATTGCGCTTGATGTTGACCGCGCGCTCCTGCGAGGCGCGAATGCCGGTTACGATGATTTCCTCAGCACTCGGATCGGCCGAAGGCACCGATTCCTGTGCCCAGACACCATGCGACGATCCCAGTGCAACTATCGAGGTGGCGGCCATCAGAACACCACGACGCACGCAATTATGCTGCCTCATTCCCTCAACTCCTCTCTTCACGCGAAACGCGTGCCTCACTTTGTCGGAGAGGTGATCAACCCGCGGTCATCTTGCCGCTTTTCCTCTCCTGGTCCGAGTATTCTTTGTGACTCGTGTTGCGCTACACATCCGCCCTATGACGAGGAGCGTCAACTTAAATTTTTTCTTTTTTGTTAGTTCGGCGCCCAAAGCGGATGTAATCGTTCGAGACATGAAAAGAGAGGATCGCAACGTGGTAGCCACCGATTCGCCGGTACCGGATTCTTTGGAAGTCCGCGGCAAGCGGCTGGCCATCTCGCTTTCCGGCACAAACCTGGCGCGCGCCAGCGACTACAACCAGCGTATCGTGCTCCAGGCCATCCGTCTCAGCGGCGAGACCACCCGCATCGAACTGGCACGGCAGACCGGGCTGACCGCGCCGACGATCGCCAACATCACCTCGCGGCTCGACGAGATGGGGCTGATCGCGCACCTCGGTCGCAAGCATGGCGGAAGAGGCCAACCGGCGCTGCGTCTGGCGGTGAACCCGGACGGCGCCTTTGCGATCGGTCTCAACGTCGACCGCGATCACATCACGCTGGTCGCGCTCGATCTCTCCGGCGAAGTCCGCAGCCGCGTAACCCGCGAGGTCCGCTTCGCCTTGCCTTCCGATGTCGTGGCGATCGTGGCCGAGGAGGTCGATGGGCTGCTGGCCGCTGGCGGGGTGGATCGCGCGCGGATTTTGGGCATTGGCCTCGCTCGTCCCGACGATCTTGGCGGAATCGCGCTTCCCAATATGCCGGAAGGCTACGAAAGCTGGTCCAACGTCGATTTCGCCAGCCTTCTCAAGGAAATCCTGCCCTGGCCCGTGCATGTCGACAATGATGCGGCGGCAGCTGCCCTGGGCGAGGCGCAGGGGGTGGGCGGTCACGAAAGGCCGAGCTTCTTCTACCTGCTGATCAGCGCGGGCCTCGGCGGAGGGCCGGTGATCGACGGCAGCTACTATCGCGGCGCCCGGATGCGCAGCGGCGAAATCGGCCTGATGCCGGATGTCGGCGCGGTCGATCCCGGCGCCGTGGTGCAGGACACGGTTTCGCTTTCGGCGATCGAGGAAAGGCTTGCGCAAGTCGGGCGCAAGCTCGACGTGCTGGAGGATCTGCTCGCGCTCGATCCGGTGATGGCGACGGCGGTGGATCAGTGGATTGCCGATGCTACCCGCGCACTGACGGGGCCGCTGGTGGCGGTATCCTGTCTGCTCGACCCCGATGCCATCGTTGTCGGCGGCCGATTGCCCGCGCCGCTGATCGAGCGCCTCTGTGCCCGGCTCGATGCGGCGCTGGCGGAAGTCTCGATGCCCAACCGCGTTCCTGTCCATCCGGCGCAGATGGCGGCGGAGGCTCCGGCGATCGGCGCGGCAATCCTGCCGTTCCTCGACCAATTGCTGCCTTCCGATGCGATCCTCATGCAGGCGGGTCGCTCCGAACCAAATTAAAAAAAGAAATTGTCTTATTCGTAGGACCTGCCAAAATGCGCCGACATCTTGAGGCGTCGCGGGCACGTACATGCCCGATGAAGGCGCAGTCTTACCGGAGAGGGCAATGGCGGGTTTCGCGCCGATGCGGCAAGTGGCTGCATGACCATGCGGATTGGAATCGATTTCGGTGGCACCAAGATCGAGGCGGCGGCGCTGGCTGCCGACGGCACGGTGCTGCATCGCCGCCGTACCCCGACGCCGGGCACTTATGACGCGGCATTGACGACGCTGTGCGAGCTAGTTGCCGGGGTCGAAGGCGAACTCGGCCTGCGGGGCACGATCGGGATCGGCACGCCGGGTTCCGCCGCGCGCGGTTCGGGCCTGATGCGCAATGCCAATTCGGCTTATCTCAATGGCCGTCCTTTCCAGCGGGACCTCGAAGCGGCGCTCGGTCGGCCGATCCGGTTGGCCAACGATGCCAACTGCTTCGCCCTGTCGGAAGCGATTGACGGTGCGGCAGCGGGCAAGGCAGCCGTATTCGGGCTTATCATCGGCACCGGCTGCGGCGGCGGGATCGTGCTCGACCAGCATGTCGTCGGCGGCGCGCACGGTCTGGCAGGGGAACTCGGGCATATGCCGCTGCCCGATCCGCAGCCCGATGAACTGCCCGCTCCGGCCTGCTGGTGCGGCCTCAGCGGATGTTTCGAATCCTGGGTTTCGGGGACCGGCTTCCGCCGCTCGTTCGAGGCGGCGACCGGGCGCGATCTCGATGCCCCTGCCATCGTCGCGGCGGCGGCGGCCGGTGACCCGCATGGGTGCGAAGCACTGGAGCGCTATCGCGACAGGCTGGCGCGAGGGTTGGCCGTGGTCGCCAATCTGCTCGACCCCGACGCCATCGTGCTCGGCGGCGGCATGTCGAACGTGGAGGCGATCTACGAAGGGTTGGCCGAGGCGATCCGGGCGCGGACGTTCTCCGGCGCCTGGACCGGCGAAGTCGTGCGCGCGCGCTGGGGCGACAGTTCGGGCGTTCGCGGAGCTGCTCTGCTCTGGGACCTCGAGGAAGTCGTGCCGGCGCTCTGATCAGGGAGCGGAGCGCAAGGCGCAGGTCTCGCGGGACAGGCCTTCCACCAAGCGGGAGCCGGTTGCGGTGAACTCCAGCGTGATGCCGTCCTTCCCGAAGCGTGGCCAAGGGGCGAGGCCGGTGCTTTCCGGCTTTCCGGTAGTCGCAAACGCCGCCCAGTATGCGGCGAGCGGGGCAAGCGCCCCCGTTTCGCTGCCTTCTTTGCCCAAAACGTAACGGATTTCAGACCCGTGCGTGACCGGCGCACCGCCCGGTCCCTCGATACTGAACTGATAGTGCCAGGTCTGGCCACCGCTGCGTGTCCGCTCCGCCGCGACGTGGAGGGCAGGGCAGCGGAAAGTCAGGTCGTTTGCAAGGCGCAGGGCGAGATCGGCGGGCGGTGTGCTGCCGGGCACGAGGCCATAGGCTTTCAGCGCTTCCGGTGCATTCGCACTGAACCCTTGCGCGATCGCCCGTTCCGGCGGGCCGTAAAGACCGAGTTCGTACAGGTTGTTGCCCAGTATCAGCGGAATGTCGCTACCCACGCCGCGTGTGAGTGAGGCTTGCGGTGTTTCCGTCAGTACTTCGCCGTCGACCACGGCCTGAAGCCAGATGAAGCTGTCGTCGTCCAGCGCGGGCACGTCTGCGGCCTCGCTCGCCGCGATGAGCGCCTTGGCCGGGATGGCCCTGAGCCGCTTGGCCGAGGCATGGGGCGGCGCTCCGGCGGCAATGGCGATGCTCTCGCCCAGGGCTTCGTTTTCCGCTAGCGATCGCGGGGGAAGGCCGAAGCCCGGCGTCCCGCTTTCGGCAATGGCCTGGGCGAACAGTCCTTTGCTGCCGGGCGAAAGCATTTGCAGACCGACATCCTGCGCTCCGGCGGATTCCCCGAAGATCGTCACCCGGGCAGGATCGCCGCCGAACCGCGCGATATTGGCGCGGACCCAGCGCAGTGCCGCCTGCTGGTCCATCAGGCCGTAATTGCCGGAGTGGGGGGCGAGTGCCGGATGCGACAGGAAGCCGAGCGCGGAAAGGCGGTATTGCAGGCTGACCAGCACTACTCCGCGCCTGACGATCGGCGAGGTTATCGTGCCTGCGCCGCTGCCGCCGCGATTGCCGCCGCCGTGGATCCAGACCATGACCGGCAGCGGCTTTTCCGGCTTCAGCGCGGGGGTGGCGACTTCCAGATAGAGGCAGTCCTCCGACTGGTTGGCCGCGGCATCGTGGTTCCAGCCATAGTCGACCTGCATACAGGCTGGGCCGGAAACCGTGGTCTCGCGCACACCCTGCCAAGGCGTTACCGGCTGAGGAGGCCGCCAGCGCAGATCGCCGATGGGCGGCGCGGCGAACGGAATGCCGCGAAACAGGCTGCGCCCGTCTTCGGTCGTTTCCCCTCGGACCGCGCCGCGTTCCGTCTGGACAACCGGCCTGGCGGCGCTTCCGCCTGCTGCCGTCAGGAGGAGCGCCGCCAGTGCCGCGATCATGGCACGCGGGCAGCGGCGAGCAGCCTCGGCGCGGGCAGGGCGAGTGCCTGCTTGAACGCGGCTTCGGCGACCTTGTTCATCACTTCGTATCCGGCCGGAGTCGGGTGTACGTGATCGGATGTCAGCCCTTCGCGCGCGCCGAGGCCGGCACCCTTCATCGCCGTCCAGTAGTCCGCATAGACCGAGCCGGTCTTTGCGGCATAGCTCTTGAGCCAGGCATTGAGGCGCTGGATGCGCTGTCCGGTTTCGAGACCGGGACGCCAGGGGAACAAGTCGGCAGGCGGGATCGAGGCGATCACCACGCGGATGCCGTTCGCCTGTGCCATCTCCACCATGGAGCGGAAGTTGCCCTGGATCTGCTCGTCGGTCATCGGCCCGGTATTGCCGGCGATGTCATTTGTGCCCGCCATGATCTGCACGACTTGCGGCCTCAGATCGACCACATCCTGACGGAATCGCAGCAGCATCTGCGAAGTCGTCTGCCCGCCGATCCCGCGCCCGATCCGGCCCGGCGTGAAGAACGGGCGGTCGAGATCGTACCAGCCCTGGGTTATGGAATCGCCCATGAGCACGATGCGCGGGCGCGCCGTCGCGGCGACATCCGCAAGGTTGGCGTCGCGGTACCGCGCGGTCCAGGCCCAATCCGTGCGCAGGCGCTGCTCCGCCGCGTTGGGGGCATTCGCAGTGGGCGGGACGGGCGCGTTCTGGGCGAAAGCCGGGCCAGAAAGAGTGATGGCGGGGAGAGCGAGAACGGGCAGAAGTTTGAGGTGCAAGGTCATTTTCCTGTGGCGATGGTCCGGGGTACGACGTTCCAGCCGCGCAGCTTGACGGAAGGTGAACTTCCGGCGGCATCCTTCGGCGCGGTTATGGTCACGCTACGCGTCTCGCCAGGGAGAAGCGAGACGTAGTTGTCCGAGAAATAGGCGGGCAGGACCTGCTTCCCCCTGGCATCGAACAGGGTGAGCTTGGTCTGGATCGCGGCGGTTTTGCCGGGGTTGGTCAGGGTGACGTCGATCCGGGTTTCCTCGCCGTCCTGCGAGGCCCGTGCCTGCGCGTTGAGCGGTACTTGCGCCATCGCGGCGAGCGCCTGAAGCGCTTCGTCGGCGGCGGCCTGCCAGTAGAAGTTGTCGGAAAGCCGGGTTCCCGAAGTGTCGAGCGCCTCAAGCCGAACCAGTACCGGCCCGGAGGCCATCAGCGGCGCGAGATCGAGCGTGAAAACCTCGCCCACCTTGCCGCCGGTGAGATCGAGCTTCTGCTCCTGCACCGCAAGCTGGCGGCCGTCGAGCGCCTGCACCACCGCGCGCACGGTCACGCCCGAAAGCGCGGTCATCCGGTTGTTGACGAGGATCACCTTGTGGTCGGGCAGGTTCATCTGGACGTGAACCGGCTCGGAGGCCTTCTTCATGCCGTAGAAGGCGCCGTGGGTGTCGTAGTCGGAGGAGAGTATCTGCCACGCCGAACTCGGCCAGGCGGGCTGGGTCATCCACAGCATGCGGCCCGAATTCTCGGTCCATAGCCCGGCGTTCATGCCTTCGAAGATCGCGCGATAGCTCTCGTATTCGAGCATCTGCGCCTTGCGTTCGAAGTCGGGCAGGCTGGTGGGCTTGCCGAATTCGCGGTCCATGGCATCGGTGAAGCTCTTGACCGCGCCGTTCCCGGTCTGGTGCCAGTCGTGATAGGCCCAGGTGTCGCTGACCGGCCAGCGCTCGCTTGCCGGGATTGCGCGTTCCCAGGATTCCAGCGTCGGGAAGGAGGGGGTGCCGACTTCGACAGCAAAGCCCTTCGAATATTCGGTGAAGTATTTCTCCGGCGCGCGCCAGTTGTAGGGGCCGGAATCGTGGAGGTTGATGCGGTTGGACGAGGCCATGTAGAGCCGGGTGCCGTCCTCCTTGCGCAGCATTTCATCCAGTCCCTCGTTGAGGATCGGCTGTGGCACACCTTCGTTGCGGCCGAACCACAGGATGATCGAGGGATGGTTGCGGAAGCGCTGGACCACGTCTTTCGCATTGCCGAGGAACAGCTGCGCGTCCTCCGCCTCGATATTGTAGTCCTGCGTCGATTCCCAGAAATCGCTCATGACCATCAGGCCGTATTCGTCCGCGAGGTCGAAGAAGCTGGCCTGCGTGTTCTGGCCCACCCAGTTGCGGATGACGTTGACGTGGGCGTCCTTGTGGAGCTTGAAGAACGGCTCCAGCCGCGCGCGGTCGACGCGTTTCATGAAGTCGTCCATGCCGATCGAGCCGCCGCGCGCAGCGATCCGCACGCCGTTGACGCGCAGGACGAGGAAGGGTGACAGCCCCTCGTCCCCGGCGATCGGGGTGACGGCGGGGGATTTCGCGGCGCCCGGCGCGAAGGAATAGGCCCAGCCGCCGCGAACCTGGCGGATCGCCTGATGCCGCTCGTCGACGATCTGCTGGCCGAGCGCGCGGGCCTTCTCGAAGTCGATGGTGACGCGGTCGAGGCTGCCGTCCTCGTCCACCAGCGACATTTCGTACGTCACCTGTCGCATGCCGAAGCGCAAGTCCTTCTCGTCGGACTTCGCGCCGTCGACCGAGGCGGTGAGGTGCAGCGTGTGCAGCGCCGGATCGCCGTAGCCGTTGGGCCACCAGAGCTTCGGATTGCGCACCGCCAGCGCGGCATCACTCTCGGGCGAGAAGCGCACGGTGGCCGATTGGCCTGCGGGAACGGTGATCGAACGCTCGACCGTCACGTCATCGAAGGCGGTGCGGACGGTCGCGGTGCGGGGCTGGTTCGATAGATTGCTGACCGGAACCGTGATCTCGATATGGGCGACGGAATTGTCGGGATTGGGCAGGGTGGTGACGACTTGCGGGTCCCCGATCTGCACGTCGCCCGAGGCGAGGAGCTGCACGTCCTGCCAGAGGCCGGTTTGGCGGTCGCGGATCGTGGGAATCCAGTCCCAGCCTTCCGAGGCACCGAAAGTGGGGCCATCAAGCATCATCGCGCCGCCGTTCTCGCCGACCCCGGCAGTCAGCGATTCCTCATGGGCGAGGCCGGGATGCGGCGGCGGCGAGACGCGGATGGCGACGGCATTGCTGCCGGGTTTCAGGTAGGGTGAAACGTCGAAACGGCCACGCACGAAGGCGCCCTTGGTAGTGCCGACCTGAGTGCCATTGACCCAGACCTGCGAGCTGAAGTTCACGCCATTAAGCAGTAATTCCAGTCTCTTGCCGGACACTCCTGCGGGAAGATCGAACTCGGTGCGATACCAGTAATCCTGCCGCGCCAGCTTCTCGGGGATGACGAGATTGTTCAGGCCATGCGCCGGGTCGGGGTAGACGCCGCGATCGACCAGCGTGGTGAGCACGGTGCCGGGGACGGTCGCGGCGTACCACTTGCCGCCCGTGAAACCGGCGCGGGAAATCGCGCTGCCGTCACCGGACACTTCGGGCGCTTCGGCCAGGGTCCATTTCTGCAAGGTCCAGCGGGCATCACCCTGTGCGGCGAGCGGCGCTACCTGTGGGACCGGCTTGGCGACCGGCTTGTCCGGCGCGGCGGCGGTGCGGGGCAGGGTGGCGGGTGGCTGCGGCGTCAGTTGGCCCTGCATCTGCCGCACCTGAAGCGGCCAGCGGGCGCTTGTCTCGGTGAATTGGATGAGTTTGGGATCGGGCGCATTGGCGGCGATCTTGCGCAGTTCCGCCGGTGATTTTGCAACGCTATCGATGCGCAGGCCGATCAGGCTTGCCGACATTTCGCCGGAAGGACGTTTGGACGGCGCGATCAGCACCTTGCTCGGCACTTCGGCGAGGGGCTGCGACAGGCTGGCGACAGGACGTCCGTCAACATAGAGCCGCTGGCCGCTTGTCTCGGTGACGACGGCGTAATGGTGCCAGTCGTTCGGGCGGGACAGGGCAGGGCCGACGGCTTGCCGCTCGTTCGCCGCAATGCCCGGCTTGCCCTGTGCGACGATCAGCGAAAGCACCGGCACTTGCGCACCGTCCGCAAGGGTCACGACAGGCCCGTCGCTGCCTTGCGCGAGCGCTGCCCAGAACGACAGCGTCCAGGTTCCGGCAGGAAGGACAATGTCGCTCGACCATGTCGGCGCGGCAGGAATGACCCGGAGATCGAATGGTCCGGAAACTTGCGCGATCCCTGAAGTGGGGGCTAGCAGGGATGCTGCCAGAACCGTCCCCAGAGCTGTGCGCGCAGAAATCCTCATCTGTTTCGTCATCCCCGTCCCTCCATTGCCTCTCAGGCCCTTATGCTGTGAAGAAACACGGCTTCCGGTAAAAAGACAAATGTTTTTACATATTGAAACGCAGCTTTCTTCCAAGGCCGTCGTTGACGCGAACCGGCGGGTCGGCGATGTGCGGCGAAAATACGGGCACGGATTCAGCGGAATCGGATCATCCATGAGAATCGTCATCATCGACGACAGCGGACTACGCGCGACGGTTCTCGAAGAGGGGCTGCGCGAGGCCGGCTATGACGACATTCATATCGTGCCGCCGCGAGGGGCTTTCGTCGCGCGGCTTGAGCGCATGGCGCCCGATGTCGTGCTGATGGACCTTGGCAGTCCGAGCCGCGACACGCTGGAGGAAATGCTCACCGTCAGCCGCGCGCTGGCGCGTCCCATCGCGATGTTCGTGGACCAGTCCGACGAGGCGATGATTGGCGCGGCCATCGATGCCGGGGTTTCGGCCTATGTCGTGGATGGACTGCGCAAGGAGCGGGTGAAGCCGGTGCTCGAACTGGCGGTGCGGCGTTTCAATGCTTTCGCGCGGATACAGGCGGAGCTGGAAGAGGCGCGTAGTGCCCTGTCCGACCGCAAGGTGATCGACCGCGCCAAGTCTATCCTGATGGCGCAGCGCAGTCTCTCGGAGCAGGAGGCTTATGCCCTGCTGCGGTCGAGCGCGATGAACCAGGGCAAGAAGATCGTGGACGTGGCGCAGGCGCTCATCACCGCCAGCGACCTTCTGGGAGGCGGATTATGACGACGAACTTGCGCATCGCCTTCCTGCCGCTCAACGACGTGGCGGTGCTCGCCGCCGCCCGCGAGCGCGGATTTGCGGAAGAGGAAGGGCTGTCGCTCGACCTGCTGCGCACCACGAGCTGGGCGACCCTGCGCGACCGGCTCGTCTACGGGCAAGTGCAGGCCGCGCATATGCTGGCCCCGCTGGCGGTTGCGGTGACGCTGGGCCTCAGCCAGCAGCCCGCCGCTCTGGCTGCGCCCTACAAGCTGGGCGTCAACGGCAACATGCTGGTCATGGCGAAGGACTTTGCCGCCGCGCTCGATCCCGATCCGGTGAGCCGCATCGTCGATCCGCTGGCCGCCGCGCACGACTTTGCCGCTGCCATCGGACTTTGGCGCCGCAAGCCTGTGATCGGCGTGGTGCACCGCTTCTCCAGCCATGCGTTGATGCTGCGCTATTGGCTGGCCAGCGCTGGTATCGATCCCGACCGCGACGTGGTGCTGCGCGTGCTGCCGCCGTCGCTGACGGTGGAGGCGCTCCATGCGGGCGAGATCGACGGGTTCATCGCCGGAGAGCCTTGGGGTAGCGCCGCCGTTGAGGCGGGCCTTGCCGAAACTGTCGCCGTGGGCGAGCGCATCTGGCAGCGCGGCGTCGAAAAAGTCCTGGCTTTCCGCGAGAACTGGCTTGAGGAAAATCCCGAGACGGTCGACCGGCTGCTGCGCGCTCTGGCGCGGGCGGCAGTCTGGTGCGACGATCCGGAGAACCACGAGGCATTGGCGCAGCTGCTCGCCGATCCGCGCTACCTCGATCAGCCGAGCGATCTCATCCGGCGCGGGTTGAGCGGGCAGATCGTCGCCCGCGCGGGTGAGGCGCCGATTTCCCATCCCGACTTCATGCTGTTCTCGCGCGAGGCGACGCCGTTCCCCTGGCGCAGTCAGGCGCTGTGGATCTACTCGCAGCTCGTGCGCTGGGGGATGGCCGAGCATTTGCCGGAGAATGCAGCCAAGGCGGGCGGAGTATTCCGGCCCGACGTGTTCCGGCGTGCTCTGGCAGGCAGCGACATGCCGATGCCGGGGGCCAGCATGAAGCTGGAAGGTGCGCTTGCCTCGCCGCTTGCGGTGGGATCGCGCAAGGGCGACCTGACGCTCGGCCCGGACCGCTTCTTCGATGGCCGGGTCTTCGATCCCGAAAGGATCGAGGACTATTTGGCGGAGTTTGTGCAGGCGCGTTGAGGCCATGTAGATGTCAGCACGAAATTTGTGCCTTGCAACATGACGCGAATCGATTGATGATAGGGGCCTCACGCGAAGGTGCGTGACCATATTCGGATGCGCTGCTCCAAGGGCGGGGCGCCATCCTCACCGACATTCGCAGCAAAGCCGCTGACCGGGCTCACCAGAGGGTGACGTCCGGCCTGCGGCTTTTTTCGTGTCCGTTATATGAGGGACCTACGATGGCAACCGCTTACTGGGAACGTGACGGAGAGGCTGAAACGGCCACCGCTCCAACGGAAACGACCAGCTTCTGGAAGGCCGGCCATGCGCCGACCCTGATCGCCGCCTTTCTCTATTTCGACCTCGCCTTCATGGTGTGGGTCCTGCTCGGCCCGCTGGCGCCGGAAATTGCGAAGACGCTGGGGCTGACTTCGGCCGAGAAAGGCCTGATGGTGGCGACGCCCACGCTTGCAGGCGCCTTGCTGCGGGTCGTCAACGGCCTGCTGGTAGACCGTATCGGACCCAAGCGATCGGGCGCGATCAGCCAGGTCGTCGTTATCGCCGGGCTGTTCCTTGCCTGGTTCATGGGCGTGAACAGCTTTGCGGGCACTTTGGCGCTGGGCTTGGTGCTCGGCTTTGCAGGCGCGAGTTTCGCGATCGCCTTGCCGCTCGCCAGCCGCTGGTATCCGCCCGAGCATCAGGGCAAGGCCATGGGACTGGCCGGCATGGGCAATTCCGGCACCGTGCTCGCCTCGCTCTTCGCGCCGCTGCTGGCCAAGATGTTCGGCTGGAACACCGTGCTCGGGCTGGCCTGCATTCCGCTTTCGCTGGTCTTCGTGGTCTACATGCTGATGGCGAAGGACGCACCGAACCAGCCCGCGCCGCGCAAGCTGGTCGACTATTTCGAGCCGCTCAGGCAGGCCGACGCCTGGTGGCTGATGGCTTTCTATGCCGTGACGTTCGGCGGTTTCGTGGGCCTTGCCGCCTCGCTGCCGATCTATTTCACCGACCAGTTCGGCCTGACCCCGATCGTGGCAGGCTATTGCACGGCGGGCTGCGTCTTCGCCGGATCGCTGGTGCGACCGATGGGCGGCGCGCTGGCAGACCGGATCGGCGGCGTGAAGGCACTGATGGTCGTCTATCTTGTCGCGGCGGTGGCGCTGGCCGGTGTAGCCAATGCCGCAAGCCTGCCCGGAGCGCTCGGCCTGTTCGTGCTGGCGATGCTGGCGCTGGGCACAGGCAACGGCGCGGTGTTCCAACTCGTGCCGCAGCGCTTCCAGGCCGAGATCGGGGTGATGACCGGGCTGGTCGGCATGGCGGGCGGCATCGGCGGGTTCTATCTCGCCAGTTCGCTGGGGCTGGCCAAGCAGTTCACCGGCAGCTTCGCACCCGGTTTCCTGATCTTCGCGGGCCTTGCGGTGATGGCGCTCGCCTCGCTGGCGATGGTCAAGACTCGCTGGCGGGCGACCTGGAAGACCGCGGCTCGCATATAATGGGAGAGTACGGCGGCGGTCGATCCCATCGGATCGGCCGCCGCTATCGATGTGCCCCCCAGGAGATTTCACGAAAAATGCGATACTTGCTTGGTACGGCGGCCGCGTTGGCCGTCGCGGGACCCGCCTGCGCCCAGGATTTCGACATCAGGCCGTTGGCGGAAGTGCGCCTGCGTAACGAGCATGTCGATCAGGACGGTCTGCCGCGCGAAGCCGATGCCGTGACCGCGCGCGTGCGAACGGGCGTGGAGATCGCTTCCGGCCGGTGGAGCGCCACGGTCCAGGGGCAGGGCACGCTGGCATTGGTCGATCATTACGACGACGGCCTTCACGGTCCCGCCGATCGTCCGCAGATTTCCGATCCGCAGAACATCGGTCTCTACGTGGCCCAGCTTCAGTACCGGGCGAAAGGCGCGGTGCTGACGGCGGGACGCCAGAAGATCACGCTGGATGACGAGCGCTTTGTCGGCAATGCGCCGATCCGCGACAATGCGCAGACTTACGATGCCCTGCGCGCGCAGCTTTCGCCAATCCGCGGTCTCAAGCTGGATGTCTCCTATGCCTGGAGCGTCCGCACGATCTGGGGCATCGACGGCCGCGGCGCTCGCCAGCAGGCGATCGGTGGAAATAATGTCTTCGCCAACCTTTCCTACGCGACGCCGATCGGGACGTTGACCGGGTTCGGCTATCTGGTCGATCAGGACGAGGCCGCCGTGCAGGGCTACCGGCTGTCGAGCCGCACGTATGGCGCGCGGCTGAGCGGCAGCCGCGCCTTTACGCCATCGGTGAAGCTCGACTATGTGGCGAGCTACGCGCGGCAGTGGGATCATCACCGCAATCCGAACGATTACCATGCCGACTATTGGCTGGCTGACGCCACGCTGGATGTCAGGGGCTGGAAGCTCAACGCCGGCTATGAAGTGCTGGGTGCAGGCGACGGCACGCCGTTTACCAGCTTCCAGACGCCGCTGGGCAGCAACTTCAAGTTCCAGGGCTGGACCGACAAGTTCCTGACCACCCCTGCGAACGGCATCCGGGATCTCTATTTTGGTGGTGGTTACGGGCTGAAGCAGGTGGGGCCGCTCTCGGGCGTTTCGCTTCAGGCGGTCTGGCACCGTCTCGGCAGCGACCGGCTCGACCAGCACTATGGCAACGAAGTCGATCTTCTCGCATCTGCGAAGCTGCGCAAGACGCTCGTTTCGCTGCGCTATGCCCATTACGATGCCCGCAGCTTCGCAACGGATACGGATAAGTACTGGATTCAGTTCGACTGGACCTATTGAGCAGGACCATCACGGAATCGCTTGAGCCCTCGGGCGATTCCGCTTATGGTGCAGTGCAAAGGACGACGCTGTCCTTCCAAACCATAGCCGATGCGATCCACTGACGGGCCGTAGAAGCGCAAATGATGGCAAGGCCGCCATCCAGACTTTCGGTTTTCGAACCGAGGGTCCGGATGGCGGCCTTTTTCTTTTTCTCCCTTCGTTTTTCTGGAGTCACGGGGATGGAATTTCAGGACGGGATCGAACCCTCTGCGGATTATGAGGACACGCTGATCGTGCCTTCGCAGGACCCGCGCGAGCATCTGGTGGTCGTCGGCAATGGCATGGCGGGATGTCGCGCGGTGGAGGAACTGCTGGCCCGCGATGCCGGGCGCTACCGCGTCACCATCTTCGGTGCCGAGCCGCATGTGAACTACAACCGGATCATGCTCTCGCCGGTGCTCGCGGGCGAGAAGACGTTCGAACAGATCGTCATCAATCCCCGCGAATGGTATGACGAAAACGGGATCGAACTGGTTACTTCCGATCCCGTGATCGCCATAGACCGGACGAACAGGACCGTGACCTCGCAGTCGGGCCGCAAGGTCTCGTACGACCGCCTGCTGATCGCCACCGGCTCCGATCCGTTCATCATCCCCGTCCCCGGCAAGGACCTGCCCGGCGTCATCTCGTTCCGCGACATGAAAGATGTGGACCTGATGCTGGAAGCGGCCGGGAAGGGCGGCGATGCGGTGGTGATCGGCGGGGGGCTGCTCGGTCTTGAAGCGGCGCATGGTCTCAGTTTGCGGGGCATGAAGGTCACGGTGATCCACCTGATGCCGACACTGATGGAGCGGCAACTCGACGAAGCGGCGGGCTGGCTGCTCAAGACCGCCCTCGAAGGACGCGGCCAGACGATCCTGACCGGCGCGGACACCGCTGAAATCTACGGCGACGGCAAGGTCGAGGGCGTGCGCCTGAAGGATGGGCGCGAGATCGTGGCCAGCCTCGTCGTCATGGCGGTGGGCATCCGCCCGTCCACTGCACTGGCGCGCGAGGCCGGGCTGGACGTGGGCCGCGGCATCAAGGTCGACGATCACATGGTGACGAGCGACCTCGCCGTACTCGCGGTGGGCGAATGCGTGGAGCATGACGGCAACGTCTACGGCCTCGTCGCGCCGCTCTGGGACATGTGCCGCAGTCTCGCCGACGGGTTGACCGACCGGCACAGCGGCTATCGCGGCTCGGTCACGTCCACCAAGCTCAAGGTCGCCGGTCTCGACGTGTTCTCGGCGGGCGACTTCTCGGGCGGGGAGGGCTGCGAGGATATCGTCCTGCGCGATGCATCGCGCGGCGTCTACAAGCGCGTCGTGGTGAAGGAGAACAAGGTCGTCGGCGCGGTGCTCTACGGCGATACGGCGGACGGCAACTGGTACTTCGACTTGCTGAAGAAGGGCGAGGATGTCTCGGAAATTCGAGACTTTCTGATCCTCGGACAGGCTTTCGCCTCGGGCGGCACCAGCGATCCGCTGGCGACTGTTGCAGCGCTGCCTGACGATGCCGAAGTCTGCGGCTGTAATGGCGTTTCCAAGGGGCAGGTGGTCGCTTCGATCTCGGACGGCGCATGCAGCCTCGACGCGGTGCGCGCGACCTGCAAGGCTTCGGCAAGCTGCGGTTCCTGCACCGGCCTCGTCGAAAGCCTATTGGCGCTGACCCTCGGCGAGGAGGTCAAGTCCGGCCCCAAGACCCTATGCAAGTGCACCAGCTTTACCCATGACGATGTGCGCCGCGAGATCGTGGCGCAGGGTATGAAGTCGATCCCCGAAGTCATGCAGAAGCTGCACTGGTCCACGCCTGACGGCTGCTCTTCGTGCCGGCCGGCGCTCAACTACTATCTGCTTTGCGCGCTCCCCGGTGAGTACGAGGACGACCAGCAGAGCCGCTTCGTCAACGAGCGCATGCACGCCAATATCCAGAAGGACGGCACCTATTCCGTGGTTCCGCGCATGTGGGGCGGCCTTACCAACCCGCGCGAACTGCGGGCGATCGCCGATGTCGTCGAGAAGTACGACGCGCCGATGGTCAAAGTGACGGGCGGGCAGCGGCTCGACATCTTCGGGATCAAGAAGGAAAACCTGCCCGCCGTCTGGGCTGATCTCAATGCCGCCGGGATGGTCTCGGGCCATGCCTACGGCAAGTCGCTGCGCACGGTGAAGACGTGCGTGGGCAGCGAATGGTGCCGCTTTGGCACGCAGGACTCCACCGGCCTCGGCGTCAAGACCGAGCGGATGACCTGGGGCTCGTGGATGCCGCACAAGTTCAAGATCGCGGTCTCCGGCTGCCCGCGCAATTGCGCCGAGGCGACGATCAAGGACTTCGGGATCGTGTGCGTGGACTCCGGTTACGAACTCCATGTCGGTGGCAACGGCGGCATTCACGTCCGCGCTACCGACTTCCTCTGCAAGGTGGCGACCGAGCAGGAGGCGCTCGATTACTGCGCGGCCTTCACCCAGCTCTACCGGGAGGAAGCACGCTATCTCGAACGCACCGCGCCGTGGATCGAGCGTGTCGGCGTCGAATACGTGAAGCAGCGTATCGTCGAGGACGAGACCGGCCGCGAGGCCTTGCGCAGTCGCTTCCTCCATTCGCAGAGCTTCAGTCAGGAAGACCCCTGGGCCGAGCGCGCGGCAGGGCACCAGGCCGAACTGCACCAGCACCTCGAACCCCTTGCACTTGCAGCGGAGTGAATGACATGAACGACTGGATCGACATCGGCGCCCTCTCCGACATTCCCCTGCGCGGTGCGCGCACCGTGCAGTTGGAGGGGGAGAAGGAAATCGCCGTCTTCCGTACCGGCGACGACAAGGTGTTCGCGCTCGTCAACGAATGCCCGCACAAGAAGGGGCCGCTGAGCCAGGGCATCGTCCATGGCCATTCGGTGGCCTGTCCGCTGCACAACTGGAACATCGCGCTCGCCAGCGGAGAAGCGCAGGGCGAGGACAAGGGCTGCACCCCGACCATCGCGGTGAAGCAGGAGGGCGAGCGCATCCTGATCGCTCACCCTCAGAGCTTCCAGGTGGCCGCTTGAGCGCGCCCGATCTCATCCAGGCAGGTGAAGTCTGGCTGGTCGGGGCAGGGCCGGGAGATCCGGACCTGCTCACCCGCAAGGCCGAGCGGCTGATCGCGGCGGCGGACGTGGTGTTTTACGACGCCCTTGTCGGCCCCGGCGTACTCGACCTGATCCCGCCTGCAACCGAAAGGGTCTGCGTCGGCAAGCGCTCGGGCCGCCACAGCAAGGCGCAGGGATCGATCAACGACCTGTTGCTGGAGGCGGCGCAGTCGGGCAAGCGGGTGGTGCGCCTGAAAGGCGGCGACCCTTCGATCTTCGGACGGTCGGCGGAAGAGATGGACCATCTTGCGGCGGCAGGCGTCCCGGTGCGGATCTGTCCCGGCGTCACCACTGCCAGCGCGGCGGCGGCGAGCGGACTGGCCTCGCTCACATTGCGCGGGGTCGCGCGCGGCGTGACGTTCGTGACCGCGCACCTCAAGGCAGGCGAGCCGCTCAGGCTGGAGTGGGACGTGCTGGCTCGGCCAGGCGGAACCCTGGGCGTTTACATGGGCCGCGCCGCGGCGGGCGAGATTGCGCGCTCTCTGATTGCCGCCGGGCGTGATCCGGACACGCCGGTACTGATCGCCGTCAACGTATCGCTGCCCGATGAGCGATTGATCCGGGGCAAGCTCTCGGCGCTGTCCTTCCTCGTCGCCACGATCAGCGACGACGATCCAACCCTGCTGCTGATCGGCGAAGCGGTGGAGACCCGGCACCGCGCGGCTTCGGCGGCCGGAGCAAGGGTCGGCGCGATCGCGTGAACGCACCGACCGTCATGTTCAATCGAGGTAGAGCATCCGCAGTTTTGCGATCTCCGGCTTGCCAAGGCCCATCTCGTCCTTGAGATAGCCCATGGCGCCGCCGCGATGGGCGTCGAGCGCCTTGAAGGCTGCCTCGATATAGGTCCGGTCGGCTTTCATGAAGGCGGCCTGCACCGCCGGCGGCAGCGACTGGAAGGCCTTTCCGGTAGCATCGCTCGGGCCGGTTCTGGCTTTGGCAAGCGCTGCAGGAAGGTACTGGTTCGTCAGCAGATAGTCCTGGATTACCGTCTCGCGCGGCACGCCCAGCGCCGTGAGCAGGAGCGCAGACGACACGCCGGTCCGGTCCTTGCCTGCCGAGCAGTTGAACGCCAGCGGGGCATGACCTTCCAGTAGCTGGCCGAACATGCGCTTGAACTGGGGGGCGAATGTCCGGAGCATCGACGGATAGCTTTTAGCCATCATGGCGGAGGCTGCTTCCGGCGTGATCTTGCCCATGTCCCCGGGAACGAGGCCGATCGCGACGTTGTCGTAATCCTCTGCGAAGATCGTAGGCCCGGTGCCTGCCGCCCAGGGCATCGGCTCGGCCTTGCGCTCGTTGCTGTCGCGGTAGTCGCAGATCGTCCGGATGCCCAGCTTGTTCAGGGTGCCGAGATCCCGCGCTGTCAGGTCCACCATCGATCCCGAGCGGAACAGGAGGCCCCATTTCACCCTGTGTCCGTCGGCAGTGCGATAGCCGCCGAGGTCGCGGAAATTGCGCCCGCCCTCAAGTGCCAGCAGCCGCTGATGGGCGGCCTGACCGGAAGGGGCGGACACTTGCGCCAGCGAAGAAATCGCAGGCTGTGCGAGCAGGCCGAGCGCAAGCAGGGCGCCGGCGGGGATACGCCAGTTCATGATGTCTTGTCTTCCTTGTCGGGAGTTCAGTAGTTGACGGTCGCGGAGATGCCGAAGGTGCGCGGATCGTTGAAGATGCCGTAATAGCCGAGCGACGATCCGCCATTGGCCTTCACGAAAGTATAGGCCTCGTTGAACAAGTTGCGTCCCCAGACCGACAGTTCCAGATCCGGCCCGCGCGCCATGCGGATGTCGGTCAGGGCGATACGTCCGTTGACGATGAAGGAGGAGCCGGTCTTCGTCGGATCGCTGGCCATCGAATATTGGCTGCCGGCGTAGTTGCCGTCGATATGGAAGCGCAGCACGGCGTCGGAGACCGGCATTTCGTAGTCGATCGCGGCGCTGGCGGCATGTTCGGGCGTGTAGACGGTATAGACCTGCACCAGTTTATTCCCGTCGAACGGGTTCGCGGCGGGCGGCAGGTGGACCTGGGTATAGGCGTAGGAACCCGAAAGCGTCAGGCCCTGGAACGGCGTGACGGTGAGGTCGGCCTCGATGCCCCTGATGCGACCCTGACCTTCGGCGTTGCGGGTTTCGGTCGTCGTGCGTGTGGAGTTCAGCACCGGCGCGTTGAAGTCGATCTGCATGTCCTTGTAGGCGGAAGTATAGGCGGCGATGTTGAAACGGGCATGGCGGTCGAAGAACTCGGTCTTCGCGCCGATTTCGAAGGTAGAGACCGATTCCGGATCGAAGCTGTGGTATTCCTTCGACCGGCTGTTGGCGCCGCCCGCCTTGTAGCCGGTGCTCCACTTTCCGTAGACGTGGATGTCCTGCGTCACATCTACGGCAAGGTTCACCATCGGATCGAAACGGTTCCACGAAGCATCCAGCACGTAATCGGTGTCGACGCCGTTCACTTTGTCGAGCTTGCCGGTCTTCCCGTCATGCGTGAAACGACCCCCGGCTGTAAGATGGACGATGTCCTTGAGCATGGCGGGGCTCCAGGTCGCCTGACCGAAGACGCCAATGCTTTCGGTTACCGCGTGACTGGCGCGATCCGGGAAGGGGATCGAGGATGTCGGGGTGTCGAGAACGGTATAGTCGGTGCCATCGGCGTTCCACTTGTTGGTGTAGGGCGTCCAGGCGTTGTCGCGCACCTTCTCGTGATAATAGAAGCCGCCCGCCACGAAGTTGACGTCCTTCAGCGTGCCAATCAGCTGTACTTCCTGGCTGTACTGCTTCTGCCACACATCAGCGAGGCTGAAGCGGCTGAAATTGGTGTTGTCGCTGTAGCCCTTGATGAAGACTCCGAGATTGCTGGAACCGTTGTCGTTCTGGGTCTGGGTCAGCTGGCGATAGGAACTGATCGACTTGATCTCCAGTTCGGGCGAGACCGTCCAGTCGAGCGTCAGCAGGTGGCCGTGGGTCTTGCCGAGCGCCCAGGGCTGGGGCACGCCGATATTGGCCGTTTCGGCGCGGCCGGGCTGCATCTGGAGCAGCGGGCCGGTGGTCCTGGTCAGGAGCTGGAGATAGTAGGGTGTGGTTTCGTCGCGCGAGATGTCGAACGAATAGAGCGCGTTGAAATTGCTGCCCGGCTCCCAGAGCACGGCAGCATGTGCGCCCTTCTTGTTGTAGGCGTTGAAGTCGTGCTCTCCGGCCAGCGGGTTGTTCACCGTGCCGCCGCGGGTGGTGACGAGGCCGTCCAGCTTGATCGAGATGTTGGCAAAGCTTGGCAGGTCGAGGTGAAGTCCGGCTTCGCGGGAATCGTAATTGCCGGCGCCGACCGTGGCGCGGGCGGCCAGTTCGCCGCTGGGCCGTTTGGTGACGATGCTGATCGCGCCGCCCTCGGTATTGCGGCCGAACAGGGTGCCTTGCGGGCCTTTGAGCACTTCGATCCGCTCGACATCGTAGAGCGCTGAGCCGAGGCCTTGTGCGCGGCCCATGAACACGCCGTCGATATAGACGCCCACGCCCTGGTCGCGGGCGGGCTGGTTGGCATCTCCCAGCGTGCCGATGCCGCGCATGCCGACGGTCAGGGCTGAACTGCGGGAAAACATGGGAGCAATGCGCAAAGACGGGATGGAGCCGTCCGCCAGCGATTCCAGCGAAACGACATGGCGGTTCCGCAGGTCCTGACTGCTGACCACGGCGATCGAGATCGGTGTCGTCTGGAGACTGGTTTCACGCTTCTGCGCGCTCACGACGATGTCGGTCAGGCCGGGCCCCGTCTCCGCTCCAGCATCCGCTGCGGTGCTGTCGGCGGCTGCGTTTGCGGTTTCGGGGAACAGCTCCGCAGCATGGGCCGTGGCGACCGTGAGAAGCGCGCCGAGTGCGCTTCCGGCCAAGGCGATGGAACGAAACGACAGGGACTTGTGGGCAGACATGGAACGACCCTCGTTGTGATTGCGAGGCGTCGGCTAGAACGTATGTATGTCATCTGTGTTACGTTTGTAGTGTCGAGGCGCAGACGCTGGAACGGATCGCTTGTCGCGGCATTTCAGCCTGTGGCAAAGTGACGGAACTTGCCCGATGCCTTGGCTGTTTGGGTTAACAAGGACTTTCGGTAAGACGTGAAAAATCCTGATAACGCTGAATTTTCATCTCAGGAGAAGCTCGTTCGAGCGGTATTGGAGGTATGGGCGAATCAGGGCCATTCCGCCATGTCTGCACGCGCATTGTCGCGCATAACCGGCTTGCCGACATCGAGTATCTATCATCATTTTGGATCGATGGAACAGTTGTTCTATTCCGCTCAGGCCTATGCGCACGATGCCGCCCGGGTCTGGTGCGACCGCAAGCTGGAGGAAATGAGCGGCTGGCCGCAAACCGGGGGCACCGATTCGCTCGGGCGGGCGATGGCCGTTCTCATCGACGATTGGACGATGGATTGCCGTGACGCTGCGTTCGCATGGAGCCAATGCCATCTGCTGGTCCAACGGGATGGGGGCTATATTGCTGCGATCGATTCCTGGCGCGCGCACTGGGGCGCATTCTGGAGGGAAGTGTGCGGGCGGGCCGGTCTGGGCGGATTTGCTGCACTGACCGCTCACGTTTTCGAGGCAACGGTGCAGTTCCATCTGATCCGCTGGAATCGCGTCATCGATCGCGCCGCTCTCGATGAGTTCTGCATGGGGTGGGGCCGCTGGCTGGCAGGAGAATTGGCCGAGGAAGGTCCCTGGCGGCAACACGCCCGCGAATGCGCTCTGGCATCAACGCCGGAAGTCGCGGCCCAGAACGGGGTGGCGGCAGCGATCTCGAACGCGGCTGCCGATATCGTCGAGGAAAGCGGCAGTGCGGGCCTTACCCACCGCGCCGTGGCGGCGAGGGCGCAGGTTACGTTGGGGGTGGTGTCCTACAATTTTCGAACGAGCGCCGACCTCGCGAGTGCGGCTTTCAACGCCATCTATCGGCGACTGACCCAACCTTTGCAGGACAAACCGGCGGCACCGATCGATCGCGCCGAATGCATCGCGGCATGGCGGGATTTCGGATCGCAACCGAAGTCTTTTGTCGCGGCGGAGGAATTGATGCTGGCGGTGGCGCAGGACCCGAACTTGCGCGATTTCGCGCCGCAACTGCGTTATCTGCGAGGCCGGAGCAGCGTATTCCAACTGACCGGAGAGCTGGGCGGGGACGCTCCGATCTCGCCGCTGGACGCGGCGCTCTATTCCAGCCTGGTCACGGGGCAGCGACGCGCCCTGATCGGAAGGCCGGAGGCAGAAATTCATGCCAGTATGGACGAACTGGGCCTGCTGATCTCCGGTTTGCGGAATGGCCTATGACAATTGCTGGCGCCCGACCGGAAGGTCGGGCGCCAGCAATCCATTGGTTCGGCGCGGCTTTAGAAGCTGGCGCCGACCGAGAAGAGCACGGTTGAACCCGCGATCTGCGAACCGTTCTTGGTCGAGGAGAAGTTCGGCTGCAGATAGGCGCTCTGCGACTTCGAGATGTCGGTATCGACATAAGCGACGCCCAGCGTCACCGGGCCGAGCGCGAGATCGGCGCCAAGCATCCAGTCGAGATACTCGCCGGTCGGGGCGACGCTGGTGCCGTTCGGACCAAGGCCCGAGTTGCCGTTCGAGTAGCCGAAGTGGCCCTTGAGGGTCAGCGGCGTGTTGGGGATGGCGGTGTTGCCGTCAAGCCAGAGATAGATGTTGTCGGTCTTGGCGCCGAAGTTGCCGATGCCGTCGGCATAATCCGCGCCGCTTGCGTAGACTTTGCCGAGTGCCTGCTGCTTGGGGGCATAGGCCACACCGGCGAGCAGGTTGGCCGGGCCGACCGCGCCGGAGAGCTTGACGTAAGGTTCGGCGAAGTCGGTGTCGGAAGCGCCGCCCGGATACATGTACCAGGTCAGGCCGACATCGAGCTTGACGCCGCTGGTGATCTCGGTGGCGTAGCCTCCCACGAGGTCGAGTTCCATGTTGGAGCCGCCGAAGGTACCCCATCCGGCGAGGTTCGAACCCCAGGTGGCGACATAAAGGCCGCTCTCATGCGAGACGGTGATGCCGCCCTGTACGGCCATTTCCTTGTCGGTCTGGGAGACACCGCGGAAGCGGTAATCGGACACGAGCCCGACGGAGCCGGACACGGTGATCTCGCTCGGAGCCTCTTCCTGGGCCATCGCCGGAGCGGAGAATGCCAGGCCGGAAGCAGCAAGGCCGAGCAGGCCTGCAGCAAGACGGATTTTCATATGGAACGCCCTCATGTTGACTGTTGTCACGTTCCATCCTGCGGCCTGTTTGCCGGAACCTACATGCGTGGCGGCTCCGTTTCAGACAGGCATGTAGGGTTTACCGCAATTTATGCTCTTCAGCCAGTGGAATTTATAATAAAATGCCGCCGGATCGGCGCTGATTGTCCGAAAAGGAAACGAGCCAAAAAAAAAGGGCGGCTCCTGGGAGCCGCCCGATAAAGGAGAGTGCGGACGACAACGCATCCGCACGATACGAGAAGTGAGGTTCTGTTGGCCGCGGCTTCAGGCGGCGACCGGCAGCGGACGCAGGATCGGCGCGGGGCCGGTCACGCGGTCCGAATGGCCGCTCTGACGGCGGCGGTTGAGCCATTCGCTGATCGTCTCGGCCGTGGTGTGGTCCATGACCTTGAGCTGGCCGAGGTCGAGATGGACCGGACGGCCGTGCGGCAGCTTTTCCAGCACCTTGTTGAGACGGGTGAGACCCAGGAAGGTGGCACCGCCGCCAAGGGCGAGGCGGGTCGCTTCGCCGGCCTCGTGTTCCTCGACCTGGAGCTTCAGGTTCCGGAAGTGCGGAGCCAGTTCCAACACCGTCAGCGCCAGGCCGACCAGCACGCCGGTCAGCAGGTCGGTGGTGACGACGAGGGCGAAAGTCACCGCCCAGATCACTGCCGGGAAGGCGCCGTAGTTGTGGAACAGGTGGCGCACATGGCTGAGGCTCACGAGGCGCCATCCGGTGACGACCAGAACGCCGCCCAGTGCTGCCATCGGCACTTCGCGCAGCAGCCAGGGCAGTAGCGCGATGAAGCCGAGAATCCAGACGCCGTGCAGGATCGTCGAGAGCCGGGTCCTGGCACCAGCCTGGACGTTGGCCGAGCTGCGCACGATTACCCCGGTCATCGGCAGGGCGCCGAACACCCCGCAGAGCAGATTGCCGATGCCCTGGGCGCGCAGTTCCTTGTCGTACTTGGTGCGTACGCCGTCATGCATACGGTCCACTGCGGCGGCCGAGAGCAGCGTTTCGGCGCTGGCGATGAAGGCGATGGCGAGTGCAGCGACGATCAGCGCCGGATTGGCGAGCGGAGCGAACCATGCGGTGCTGGTTGGCAGCGCGAATGCGGCACCGATCGATTCCGGCACGGCGATGCGCGCGACGTTGAGACCCATGGTCCAGGCAACGGCAGTCGCGGCAACGACGCCGAGAAGCGCGCCGGGAACGAGGCCCATGCTCTTGGGGCGAACCTTTTCCCAGCCGAGCATCACCGCCATCGTCAGAACGCCGAGCATCAGCGCCATTTCGGTGGAAGCGATATTGGTGGGATCGAGGCCGAGGACGCGCGCGGGCATCATCGCCATGTTTGCGAGTCCGTTCGACATCGGCTTCTGGTCGAAGAGGATGTGGAACTGGCCGATCACGATCAACGCGCCGATACCGGCGAGCATGCCATGGACGACTGCGGGGCTGATTGCACGGAACAGGCCACCGAGGCGAAGTGCACCGGCGACAAGCTGGAATACGCCCGCGAGCAGCAGGACCGGGCCGAGGGCTTCGAGACCATGCTCGCGGACGAATTCGAAGACGATAACGGCAAGGCCGGCCGCCGGGCCGCTCACCTGAAGGGGTGAGCCTGCCAGAAGGCCGACCACGAGGCCGCCGATGATGCCGGTGACGAGACCCTTTTCAGGGGGCACGCCCGAGGCGATGGCAATGCCCATGCAGAGCGGCATCGCCACGAGGAATACCACGATCGAAGCCGTGAAATCCCTTCCGAAGTGGGCGAATGGCCCGCTCCGGCCAACTTCCCCGGCCGAAGCCGGAGAAGCTGATGCGGGGGAGGCGGCGGTCGTCATTCTGCCGCTTCTGCGAATTCGGTGGCGACGCGGGCCTTGGCGGCAAGCGCGACCGGCAGCGGGGCGTCTTCGCGCAGCGGCACGAACTGGCCGGTGTCGCCGTCGAGACCGAGGACCTGGCCGGCGTGAATGTCGACGAACCAGCCGTGCAGCGTCATTTCGCCGCGGGCGATGGCGGCCGCGACGGCCGGGTGCGTGCGCAGATGGCTGATCTGGGCGATGATGTTTTCGAGGGTGATCGCGCGAACGCGGTCATTGCCTTCGAGTTCGCCGTGGCAGGTGCTGACGATGTGCTCGGCAGCGGCGCCGTGCTTGAGCCAGGCCGCCACGTTCGGCATCGCTTCGAGGCCGGTCGGGTCGCTAAGCGCCTTCATCGCACCGCAGCCTGAGTGACCGCTGATGATGATGTCGCGCACGCCGAGGGCGGCCACGGCGTATTCGACCGTGGAGGTCACGCCGCCGTTCTGGGTGGCGTAAGGCGGCACCATGTTGCCGGCGTTGCGGCAAACGAAGAGGTCGCCGGGCTGGGCCTGCATGATCTGCTCGGGCACGATGCGCGAGTCGGCGCAGGAGATCATCAGCGCCTTGGGTTCCTGGCCCTCGTTGGCCAGCTTGCCGAACAGTTCGCTGCTGGCGGGGAAGATGGTCTTCTCGAAGTGGAAGACGCGGCCGATCAGTTCGTTCACTCTCGTAACCTTTCCTTGTTTCAGGTGCCCCGCGCGCTCCGAAGGGGGTGGAAAGCGAGGCGCGGAGCTTGTCATGGAAGGTACGGGTCGCGATTTTCGTTTGTCGTGCGCCTTTGTCAGGAAATGTTGCTGCGACGCAGCGTGGATGAATGGAAATTCATCGAAATGCGAGGTCCTGCGGGGATTTTCATAGGTAGATGATTTTGTTTCCGGCTATTGCGGAACCATAACAGGTGCTTAAGCGAAAGTGTCATCCTTGCTGCCGTGCAGCAGGAAAATTATTGCACTGCAATCGGCAGGCGAATTGTCGCGCGTAATCCGCCTTCTGGCCGATTTCTCAGGTCCAGCGTGCCGCCTTCCAGGCGCACGGCCTTGCGCACGATCGGCAGGCCCAGGCCCATCCCGGCAGTATCGCGCGCACGTGCGGTATCGAGGCGGACGAACGGTTGCAGTGCATCGGTGATGCGTTCTTCGGGGATGCCGGGGCCGTCGTCGTCCACGGTGATCTCGGCGGCGCCGCCGTCCTTGCGCAGGCCGACGCGGACGTTGCCGCCATAATGAAGCGCGTTTTCGATCAGATTAGAGAGAGCACGGCGAATCGAGACCGGGCGGGCCATGATTTCAAGGCTGGGAAGGCCCGAATAGGATGCGTCCGCGCCGCGATCGGCGGCGGTATCGACGAGCGTCTCGGCCATGATGGCAAGATCGATACGCTCGGCCGGGATCTGGGTGCCGCCGGTATCGACATAGGCCTGGATCGAATCGAGCAGCATCCGCATCTCGTCGATGTCGTGATTGATGCCGTCGCGCACGACGGGATCGACTTCGCCGTCGTCGAGCCGCAGGCGAATGCGCGAAAGCGGGGTCTTCAGGTCGTGGCCGATGGCCAGCATCGTATGGGTGCGGTCGACCATAGACTGATGGATGCGCTCCTGCATCTCGTTCATCGCGCGGATCAGTTCGCGCATTTCGTCCGGCCCGTGTTCGGGAACCGGGCGCGGCGGTCCTGCATCGAAATGGCGGGTGGCGCGCACCAGTGAGCGCAGCGGGTTGAGCGCGGCGCGCAGGAGCAGCCAGGCCAGTGATATCAGCAGTACCGTCGGCAGTACGAGGCTGGCGAAGCGGCCGATGCTGAGCTTCCAGGCCGAGCGCGCATGGGTCCGGAAATCGAGCACGCCGCCGTCCGCGAGACGCAGCGACCCGCCGATATTGCCCTCACGCGGGATCGACTCGAGGTGGAGTTCCAGATCGCTGTGCGCGAGTTCCGGTTCCATCTCGATCACTTGCGCCCGCAAGTTGGCCAGGCTGAGTGAACCGCGATAACGCTTGCTCTGATCCGTCAGCTTCAGCGAGAACTTGGCGGTGCTGAGCGCGGATGTGACCGCCTGCCGTTCGCCTGTCGCGGAATGCTCGATGGCGCGCCGGGCAAGCACGAGGTTCTCGGCAATGCGCTGGGCATCGTCGCGGCGCAGCTCGAACGTATTGGCGCGTTCGAACATCACCGTATTGCAGACCACGTCGATGACGAAGACCAGCAGGAGGATCGCAATCAACCGCTCGGGCAAGCCGAAGCGCCGGAACAGGCGGAACCGGCGCAAGGACATCAGGCGCGCGAGACCTCGGCCTTGAACATGTAGCCGACGCCGCGGACGGTCACGATCGGCGATTCCGCGCCTTCGGCCTGGAGCTTGCGGCGCAGGCGGCTGACGAGAACGTCGACGCTGCGATCGGAACTGTCACCCAGGCGCGAGCGCGAAAGCTCGATCAGGCGTTCGCGGCCAAGTACGCGCTGCGGATAGGCAAGGAACGTGGCGAGCAGGTCGAACTCGGCGCCGGTCAGGTCGACCATGGCGCCGGTCGGCGAGCGCAGTTCGCGCCGTGCCATCGACAGGTTCCAGCCTTCGAAATGGATCGATTCAGGGGTGCGGCCATCGGCAACCGCGTCGCTGCCGGTGAAATCGGTCGAGGTCGGATTGTTGCCGCCGCGGCGCAGCACTGCGCTGACGCGGGCGGCCAGTTCGCGGGTGCTGAAGGGCTTGGCGAGATAGTCGTCCGCACCCAGTTCCAGGCCGAGAACGCGGTCTTCCTCGCTGCCACGGGCGCTGATGAAGATCACCGGAATGTCGCATTCGCGGCGCAGGCGGCGGAACAGGTCGAAGCCGCTGGTGCCCGGAAGCATGATGTCCAGCACGACAAGGCTGACCGGACCTTCGCGCAAGGTCACCCACATTTCCGCGCCGGTTGCAGCGGTGAGCACGTTGAAGCCGGTCTGGCGCAAGGCGCGGGCGGTCAGCGTGCGCAGTGGACCGTCGTCCTCCACCAGCAGGATCGTCGGGGTGGGCATCGGGCCGTCGTCCAGATGGCGATAGATAGGGGCTGTCGTGTTGCTCATCGTCTCTTCTTGCACAAATGTAGTTTTCTTGGCGCAGCTTGGCAAACCCGACCTGAGATTTCCCGGCGGCTGCCCAAGGTCACACGCTAAGAGCGGCCCAAGAGGACGGTGCCGTTGGCTCTGGCAGGAAGCGGGATGTCATGCCTTCGGCGTGCCTTTTTCCTGGACGGGAACTTGGCCATGCAGCATGTCTTGGTTTGTGCGGAATTGTTACGAAATGTTTCCAGACAGAAGTATTTGGAAACATTTTGGAAAACATTCAGAAATGCGCGAAGGGCGGATTTCAGATTCCGCGCAAGAGGCATTCCTCACGGATATTACGCGCAAATTCCGCACAGTTCCAGAGGGCATGGTCCGGTGCGCCGGGGCGGCGCACGAAAGTGAAGGAAATTGCATCCACCGCCGTTCCGGATATGGGCATCGCTCGCCCGCGTCTGCCGGGATCGGTCCAGCCGATGAAGCGGCATTCCGCCAGACCGGCACAGCGTTCCTCGGCAAGCCGCTGGAAGGTTGCGGGAGCATCGGCGGGGATCACCACAAGAAACACGCCGGCCTGTGGTGGGGCAGGAGGCTTTTCTCCCGGTCGGGCCGGCTTTGTCGATGGGGCCTGCAAGCTGCGCGCGTCGATCCCATGGGCTGCGGAGAGACCGGCAAGCTGTATGATCTGCGGCTCCGCTCCGGCATGGCGCTGCACGAAAGCGGCTTGCGAACCGGCAATCCCACGCCAATGGAAGAAGAGGTGAGGGCCGACGACCGCCAGCTTGTTCATCGTCCGGTCCCATGGCGGGCTGACCCAATCGGTATGGTAGTGCGTTGCCTGGCCTACGGCGGGTTCGACACGGCCAAGTAGCATTTTTACAGCGGTTTCGCGCGCATCCTGCCAATCGCGTGACGAAGGATGGCGACGTTCCAGCGAACCGTCGCAGGTAAATGTAAACTGGCAGCCGGTCCTGCGTTCAGCCCCGGCAAAGACGACGCCGCAGACCGTCGCCGGGAAAGCGGCATGACGTACCCGGTTGAGCACGACCTGTGCGACTGCTTGCTGATCGCGCGCGTCGCGGCCGGCCTCGTAATATGCCGCAGCCGCGAGGCAATCGATCGCTCGCAAGCGGTTCTCGGCCGAGGCTGCGAGAATGAAGGGACGGGCGGGCACCAGCGCGGCGGTAGCGAGGGCTGTCGAGGCGCCATGGCTTTGCGCGCGTTCGGCGACCGGACCGGAAGGTTCTGGCAGATCGGCCGCAGGTCGCGCCGAGCGGCTCCCTTGTGCAGGCACGCCATCGCCGGGAACCCGCTCGGCAGGCGCCAGAGTGAAAGCCGAGAGGAGCAACAGGGCGCCGTAGCGTATCATCGAAGCGGCAGCGTGCTCATACGTTTTGGTTTGCTGCGGCGGGATGCGCGGCGTCGATCACGCGGGCCGGGTCATCCGGAGACAATGTGCGTCCCAGCGCGCGACTGGCGCGCAGCAGGGTACCGGCGATGACGACGATTTCCTCGGGCAGGGGATGGCTGATGAAATGAACCGGGCTTGCGGTGAGGCCGTAGGCGCCGCTGTTGTGCACGGCGAGCAGATCTCCCTCATCGATCCGGGGCAGTTCGATCCCGCTCGCCAGCCGATCGATCGAGGTGCAGAGCGGACCGACGACGTCGATAGGTTCCAAAGTGCCGTTCTGTGCCCCGCCGATCCGGTGCATGCGATAGTTGCGCCGGACGACCATGCCGAAATGGCCCGAGGCGGGAAGGTGATTGTTCATTCCGCTATCGCAGATCGCAATGCGCCTGCCGCGCGAGGCCTTGGTCGAAATCACCCGTGTGACGAGATAGCCTGCCTCGGAGACGAGATAGCGCCCAAGTTCCAGCACTATCCGGGTGCGGGCGAAGCGGGGATTTTTCCGCAGAACCGCCAGCTCCCGGCGCAAGGAAGTGGCAATGGTGGGCAGGTCGAGCGCGGTGTCGCCATCGTGATAGGGCACGCCGAGGCCCGAACCCATGACCAGCATGTCCGGCACCACGCCATGGACCGAACAGAGTTTCCCGAAGATCGCGAGAAGATGGCGGTAGGTCTCCGCGATCGCCTCTGCTTTCAGGCACTGGGTGCCGGCATAGATATGGAAACCGGCAAGATGAAGGCCGGGTAGCGACTGGATTTCGGCAATGGCTTCGTCAGCATCTTCGATATCTATGCCGAAGGGAGTTGGCCGTCCGGCCATCTGGTCTC
Source organism: Novosphingobium sp. BL-S-20 (assembly GCF_055521635.1). Lineage (NCBI taxonomy): Bacteria > Pseudomonadati > Pseudomonadota > Alphaproteobacteria > Sphingomonadales > Sphingomonadaceae > Novosphingobium > Novosphingobium sp. BL-S-20. Next base: position 1,146,561 of record NZ_CM145493.1, read on the forward strand.
CGAAGCCCTTGGGCAGGCTGTCTGGGGAAATCCGTAGCAGAACCGGCTGAACCCGTGCCGCCTGCCGGGCGATCCGGTCGGCAAGACGGGCCTCGCGCAGCGACTCCACCACGAGATGGCCGACGCCGACCCGGATTGCCTCGCGGATTTCGGTCTCGCGCTTGGCGGGGCCGGTGAAGCTCAGGAAAGCGGGGTTCCATCCAGCCTCCTGCGCCAGACGTAGTTCCCCGACCGAGGAAATGTCGAGTTGCTCTATCGCGCCGGAAAGCGATGCGAGGACAGTCGGATTGGGGTTGGCCTTGACGGCATAGCTCAGTTCCAGCCTCTCGCCGAAGTTTTCCCGCAGCAGAGCGAGGCGTTCCTCGATCCGCTGGGTGAAGTAGACGAAGCAGGGCGTGCCGAACCGCTCGGCAGCCTTTTCCAGTAGATCGTCTTCCTCCGCTGGCGTCATGCTGCAAGCTTCCGCGCGAAATCGAGTATTCTCGTGGCGGTGTCGAAGTGTTCCAGCGTCACGTCCTCGGCGCGGATTTCGCTGCCGGTCTCGCGTTCGACGAACATGATGAGATTGAGCATCGCCACGGAGTCCAGCGCACCGCTTGAAAACAGCGGCGTTTCCGCATCCAATCCGCCGTCGAGTGCGGCGAACTCGGTGATGCTGCGGATCAGGGTCTCTTCGGTCAGGGCCATGGTCGAGGGGTCCTCAAGGAGCGGGAAGGGGCGGCGCGGGAGGCTGGCAGGCGCGGATGACTTCTGGCCGCGCGAGCTTGCCGCTGGCGGTGCGGGGCATGTCCTGCGGCCAGACGTGGATGCGCTGGGGGACCATGTAGGCAGGCATTACCGCGCGGCAGTGCGCGATGAGCGCCTCGCGTGTCGCCCCGCCGAGCAGGGTCACGGCGATGTGCACCGACTGGCCCAGCATTTCGTCCTGAACCCCGAAGGCGACGACATCGGCGGCAAGGCCGCTGCGATGAACGAGGTCTTCCACTTCGTCCGGGCTGATGCGGTAGCCGCTGGTCTTGATGAGGGCATCGTTGCGGCCGACGAACCACATGTCGCCGTCCTCGTCGATGCGCACGATATCGCCGCTGTAGACGACGGGTTCGTCACCGATCAGGCCGGAGAGTTCGGGGCAGGGGCGAATCTTCGCCGCCGTCGCCTCCGGACGATTCCAGTAACCCTGGCTGACAAGGGGGCCGCGGTGGACGAGTTCGCCCTGTTCGCCGGGACCGGCAATGCCCATTCCGTGCCGGACCACGAAGACTTCCGCACCCGGAATGGCCCTGCCGATTGATCCCATTTTCGCTGCGAAACGCTCCGGTGCGAGATATGTCGAGCGGAACGCTTCCGTGAGGCCATACATAAGGAAAATCTGTGTGTTAGATAATATATCTGGCATGCGTTCGAGTATGTTGAGCGGTATCTTTCCGCCTGAATTTGTCACGTATCGCAAGGCCGGCAGCGGCGTCGGCGCGGCGGCGAGCAAACGCACCAGCTGAATCCACAGCGGCGGGACGGCGGCAAGGCCGGTCACGGCGTGGCGTTCGAGCGAGCGGACGATCTCGCTGGCCATCGGCACGGGCTGGTGCACCACGCTGCCGCCCACCAGCATCATCGTCGTGAGCTGGTTGAAGCCGTAGTCGAAGCTGTAGGGCAGGACGCTCAGAAGCCGGTCGGCTTCGGTCAGATGGAGGTATTCCGCCACCGAGCGTGCGCCTTGCAGCAGATTGGCGTGGCTGAGCATCACGCCCTTGGGCTTGCCGGTAGATCCGGAAGTGTAGACGATCGCGGCAAGATCGTCGGAATATCGTGGAGGTGCCTCGAAGGCCTGGTCGGGAAAGTCTGCGAGTATGCTCAGGATGCGCGCGGGATCGAGGCCGGTGGTGGCAAGCGTGCGGGCCATGGCTGGCTCGACCACCAGCAGCGAAGCCTCGCAATCCTCGGCGACGAAGCGGACCTGTTCGGCGGTCCAGGCCGTGCTGATATCGACCAGAACCCCGCCGGCTCGCGTGACGCCGAGCAGGGCTTCCACTTCGGCAATGCCCTTGCGCAGCTGCACGAGCACCCGGTCGCCCGGACGGATACCGCGCGCGGCGAGATGGGCCGCGACGGCGTCCGCCCGCGCATTGACCTCGGCATAAGTCACCTCGCGGGTGGGATCGATGAGGAAGACCTTTCCGGCACGCTCGGGCAGGTTGGCGGCAAAAAGCTCGTGAAGGGTTTTGGCGCTCATCGCAGCGGTCCCAGTCGCGGATAGATCCGGGCCGGGGAGCCGACGACGATCGAGTCCGAGGGGACATCGGTGGTGACGGCGGTATTGGCGGCGATCCGCACCCGGTCTCCCACCCGGATCGCGCCGAGCACGGTCGAGTTCACGCCGATGAAGACATCGTCCCCGATCACAGGAGCGCCTTCGCGCATGTTGGAACCGATGGTGACATTGTGCATCACCCCGAGCCGATCTCCGATCACGGCATCGGGATGGATCGAGAGCGATCCTTCGTTGTTGACGATGTGGAAGTCTCGGCCGAGCGTGGCGGCGGGCGGAATCCAGATCTTGGTCAGGTTGGCCAGGAAGACGTTGGCGAAGCCGTAGCTCCGCGAGACCAGAGCACGGGCCAGCGGATGGCGCAGGCCGCGTCCCCACCGCCCGTAGCGATAGAGGCGGAGCGAGAGGAAGGCTCCGCTCAGCACCGTGCGGCCATGGCGACGGTAATCGTCCCGGAGGGTCGACCATGCGTTCGGGCGAAACCCCATCGATGTAGCTTCAGAGGAGATCGAGCGTGCGCTCGATTTCGCCGATGTCTGCTGTGAAAGCATCGTTGTTTCCTTCTCCGACGACCAGCGCGTAGTCCTGTCCCTGTCGGTCGGTGAGCAGCTTGAGTGCCGATACCGCGCGGAGCGGCGGCTGAATGACGAAGGCGCAGGCGCTGGGCGGCATCGCCACCAGTCCGTGCACGAGGTGGCTGCCTTCGACTCCGGCGACGACACGGGCGTTGCTGCAGGTGCTGACGATCTCGGCGAGGTCGGCGTGGCTGGGATCGAGTATCTTGAAGCCGCGCCGGACTGCGAGGTGCTCGGCGATGCGGCGCTCGCCTGCCAGTACACGGGCATCGCCGCTGTTTCCGCGCAGCAGGAAAGTGCCGGGATGGGGCGGCAAGGCCGTACGCACGAGCCTGCGCCGCATCGCTTCCGCGCGCTGGCGTTTGTGTGCGTTGTGGCTGCCATCGTCGAAGACCACGAGTTCGCGGAACAGGGCTGAGGTGCCCCGCGCCGGGAGCATGTCGAGCGCGCGTTCGTACTGCGGTATATGTCCATCGGGTCGCCGCGTGGTGAAAGGAATGCCCGAGATTTCGGCGAGGCGATAAGCTAGGCAATCGTCGCTCAGCCAGTTGCCGAACCAGCGATTACCGAGCCAGGATTCGTAGAGCGCCATGTCCGCCTCCTCGCGCGGGGCGAGCGCGAACGGCAGATAGCGCGAGCGCCGGTGCAAATGCCGCGCGGCCCCGGCGGCATGGAGCACGCCGTCATGAAGGAGCACGTCCTTGAGGCGGTAGCCGATGGTCGCCGATTGCCGGGAACCGAAGCCGCCCCTGAAATGCCGCACCACTTCGCCGATCGATGCGAACTCGGCTCCGGCGATGCGTTCGACTTGTCCGGGCAGGATTTTCGCGGGGCGGACTTCCAGCATGTCGGGCGGCGCGATCTGCCATTGCTCGGTGGCGGCCGCGGCAAGATCCGGCATCGAAAGCTGCCGCAATCCAGCCGTCATCGTGGCGGCAGGCCGCCATGAAAAGGCACGGCGCTGAGGCGAACCGGCCGGTATCGCTACCCGCGACCGGGTGAGATCGAAGCTCATGGCCGCATGGGTCCGGAGAAGCGCCTTCCTTCCGTACTCCGGGACAGGAGGCGTGGCGATCTCGGCAAGGCATGTCTCCCGCAAACTGGCATCACGTTCGCACGCCGCCGCGCCGGAGCGCATCCGGGGGATCGGGACCCCATGGATCACAGGTCAAATCCCATAGGGAAAAGTCGCAATGCCTGGCGCGCCGCTCTTGAGGCATGATGCGAGGATGGACAGGGATCGGGAAGGAACGGCGCCAAAGGTCGCCTATCTCACCAACGTTTATCCCAAGATCAGCCATAGCTTCATCCGCACCGAGATCGCCGCGCTGGAGCGCCGGGGCTATGCGGTCAGCCGCTTCACCGTGCGCCGCGCGCGGGAGCGCTTCGAGGACCCTGACGATCGAAAGGAAGCCGGGCGAACCGCAGCCTTGCTGGAGGATCGCTTCGGCCTGGCGGGGGCGGTGCTGGTCTCCGCCGTTATCCGGCCGGGGCGGACGCTGGGTGCTCTGAGCCTGGCCTGGCGTTTGAGCGGCAGGCGCATGATGAGGGCCGGCGCCTACTTTGCCGAAGCGGCCTTGCTGGCGCGGCGGCTGCGGCGGGACGGCATCCGGCATGTCCATGTTCATTTCGGCACCAATCCCGCGACCGTAGCCCGGCTCGCGAGCAGGCTGGCGCCGGTCACCTACAGCTTCACCGTGCATGGGCCGGACGAGTTCGATGATCCGCGGGGACTCGACTTGCCGGGCAAGATTGCCGAGGCGGCCTTCGTGGTCGGCATCTCGCGTTTCGGGCGAGGCCAGTTGATGCGCTGGGCGGCGCTGCCCGACTGGAGCCGCATCGAGGTCGTGCCCTGTGCCGCCTCGCCTGTGTTTCTGGAGGCGGATGTGCGTGCAGCGAAGGTCCCCGATGCGCCGCGCTTACTTTGCGTTGCCCGGCTGAGTGCGCAGAAAGGGCTTCCCCTCCTGATCGAAGCCGTGGCCAAGGTAGCGGCGCGCCGCGCGATTACTCTCGACGTCATCGGCGACGGAGAGGATCGCTTGGCGATCGAACGGCAGATAGCGCAGGCGAATTTGGGCGACGTGATAAGGCTGCGAGGCTGGGCCACGCCGGAAGCGATCCGCGCGGCCCTGCAGCAGGCCCGCGCGCTGGTCGTGCCGAGTTTTGCGGAAGGGCTGCCGGTCGTCATCATGGAGGCCATGGCCTGTCGCCGCCCGGTCATCGCGACAGCCATCGCCGGCATCCCCGAACTGGTGGACAGAAGTGCGGGCTGGCTCGTGCCTTGCGGCTCCGTGGAGGCTCTTGCCGCCGCGCTCGATGCCGTGCTGGACGCCAGTGTACAGGAGCTGGCTGCCAAGGGCGAACAGGGGCGCCTGCGCGTGCTGGAACGCCACGATCCGGAGCGCAATGCAGCCAGGCTCGCGGCGCTGCTGGCGCCTTTCCTCTAGCGGTAGATCACAGGCTGGCGGGCGGGATCAGCATCAGCAACCCTGGCAGGTGCCGCCGCCAGAGTGCTGCACGGCGCTGCCGTGCAGGCAGGCGGCGGACCATCCATTCGATATCGCTCCGGGACAGTCCGGTCCGCTCGCAGAGAAACGGATGGCGCGGCGGATTGGCGAAATAGCTGTAGAACAGCGCGGCCCGGTCGCGCGAGATCGCGGGTTTGCCGCGATGGAAGTAGCGGGCCGTATCGCAGAACACCACGGTCCCGCGCGGTCCTTCGCAGCTTACGATATCCTGTTGGTAGCCGGGTCCGAGACGATGTTCGAGTTCGGCGTCGTCAGACAGGGCATAAGTGAAGCCTCGGGTATCGTCCTGGAGCGTGTCGGGCCGCGAAATCTGCTGAAATGGGCCGCCCGCCTCGTCCACATCGTGAAGGTAGACCGCAACTTTCAGCATTCGGCGGTCCTCCCAGTCGCGGTGCCATTTGCGAGTGGAGATCGCTCGCCCGTCCGCGACGGTGTAGTTCACCGCCACGCCGTCATAGGCGGCCGGTAGGCCGAGATAGGCTTCGGCGATATCGAGCAACCGGTCCTGAAGACCCCAGCGGTAAATCATGGCGCTGCGCACGATACGATCGGGCGGGACGATAATGAAGGAGCGTCCTTCACCGGCAAGGCGGCGGGCGGAATGAGCGAATTCCTCGGCCAGCATGGCGGCGCGTGAAAGGATTTCATCGCTGCCTGGGATGCCAAGCGCATCGAGGGTCGTCACATGGATGCCGCGCGCTTGGAGGTCGGTGAATACTGGCGCATCGGTCGGGCCGAGACGGGGCAGCGCGGCGCGGTGGCGCAGCACTGCCTGCTCGTAACGACGCCCCAACCAGCCCCGGACATGAGGCTGGTTGAACAGCTTGAGCGTCGTTCGCGCAGGCAGGTCGCGGAGCCATTGGCTATCCCTGGAGCCGATCATCGTGCCTCACCTGTCGGATTGCGATAATAGCCGTAGCTACCGAGCCGTGCCGGAGAGGAAAGCGCCATGTTGAGGATCGTACCGACGATCGGCGTTGCCCCGAGCGCGTTCGACACTTCGAGAACGCCATTCTTGCGGCTGCGCCCTTCTTGCGCGACCAGCAGAACCCCGTCGGCGGCACGCGCGATATGGAGGAGATCGTCGCCGATCAGCGCAGGCGGCGTATCGATCAGGCAGATGGTGGCCTCGTCCTCGGCAGCGATGTGGCGCAGGGCATGGCTCAGACGCGGGGAGGCCAGCAATTGCTCGGCACAGGGATGAGGGCGCCGGGCACGGTGGATGGTGAGGTCGAAACCGTCGATGACCATGGCGGTATCGAGCCAGGCAGCTTCTCCTGTGAGGTAGTCGTCGATGCCTGCCCTGTCCTTCATCATGCCTGTGCCGTTCGCGATGCCCATGTCGTTCACAAGGCCAAGCCGGATGCCGAGACTCGGGCGGCGCAAGTCCAGTTCGACGAGGACGGTCGGTCGCACCCGGCTGAGCACGGCGGCGAGGTTCGCCGCGACATGGGTCTTGCCGTTGCCCGCCTCCACCGAGGTGATCGCCAGGACACGGTCCCCGCTCGCCTCGACATGGGCGAGCAGGGCGGAGCGGATCATGAAGAAGGGATAGAGCTGCTCGCTCATCTGTCCGAAGCCGAAGATGCGGTTTGCCGCGAGATGTTCCGGATCGAGCGTGAAAGCCGCAGGGCCTGCCTCGTTGCTGCGGCGTCGCAGCGGCGGAATTCCGGGTTCCGCGTTCATGATCGCGTTCCGCCGCGCAGGCCGGGAACATAGCTTTCCAATCGAACGACGAGCGCCTGCGTCAAACGCGAGACCCGCGTCTCCTCGGCCAGGAGCGGTACCACGCCGAAGGAAGGCACCTGCATCGTCCGGGCCAGGGTATCTACGCCGTGGATCGTGCCGCTCAGCAGTTCGAAGGCCAGGATCATGCAGAGGCCGAAGCCCGCGCCGCCCGCTAGGCCCAGCGCGAGCAGCATGGCCGGTTTAAGGCCGAGCGGCTGAAGCGGCAGGCTGGGCTGGTCGACGACGGTGAAGCGCTCGCCCTTGTCCTCCGATTGGAGGTTCGCGGCGACTTGCGCCTCAAGCTGCTTCTCGCGCAGGGAATCGTACTGGCGCTTGATGTTGTCGTACTCCCGCTCGATCATATTGAGTTCGTAGGCGGCCTGGGGCGCCTGAGCGGCACGCTGATCGAGGTCTGCCATCGTGCGGATCAGTTCCGAACGGCGGCTTGCCAGCACGTCGATCCGCTGGCGGCCTGCGGCGATCTCGGTCCCGATCACGCTCGATCCTGCGGGAGGGAGGTCGGAAAGCGCCGCTTTCTGGCGCTCCACTTCGGCCCGCGCGGCGATCACATCCGGGAACGTCTCCGAATGAACGGCCAGAAGTTGTGCCAGACGGTCCTCGGCGCGGCGCAGTCCGTCGGCGCCGCTTGGCGGGGCCTGTTGCAGTTCCTGCTGGCGAGCAGCGAGCAGGCCATTCTGCTGGACGATCCCCTGCGTCTCGGCATCGGTGCGCGAGATCTCGGCGCGCAGGGCGGAACTGGACTGGGCGCTGAGGGCGACGCTGCTGGGCAGGGCACCGGCATAATGCGCTTCCACTTCGCGCCGCTTGTCCTCCAGATCGCGCAACTGGCGGCGCAGCTCCTCCGAGCGGCTTTCGAGGAAGGCGGCGGTGCCGGTCGCCTGCTCGGTACGGAAGCGCTTGTCCTCCACGAGGAACATGCGGGTGAGTTGTTCGGTGACGCTGCGGGCCTTGAGCGGATCGGGATACTTAAACGAGAGGGTGAAGGCGATTGTGCTGCCGCCGCCGCGCGCCTGGTCCGCCCCGACGAGATCGACGCCGATGTCCCGGCGCATCATGTCGAGAATGCCGGGAAAATCCATGGCCTCACGCTGCTCGGGGTAGAGCTGGTTGCCACGGATCAGCCCGGCCAGACTGTCGCGGCTGACGATCTGCTGGCGAATCTTGGCAATGCGCTCGTCGGCGATATCGGTGAGCGGCGAGGCGATCAGGCTGGTCGGGATCTGCGGGGAATCGATCAGCAGCGTCGCGGCGGATTGGTAGACCGGCTTGCGTAGCGCGATGGCGATCCCGGAAGCGAGAAGACCGAGCACGATCGGGGCGATCATCCAGCGCCAGCGGCGGCGGAACATCGCCAGAATTTCGGTCGGATAGATGCCGATGCTGTCGGGATCGATGCGGCTTGCGGCGGGGGTGTGCGGCAGGTTCATCGGCGGGGTATCCGGTAGATCAGCCCGGCGCGGACCGTCACCGCATTCAGCCGATCGGGAGCGAGGCCGGTCCTTTGCTGGTATTCCGCGCCGCCGTAGACAGTGAAGCGGCCATCCAGGCGGTGCTCGTAGCGTGCGTCCAGGCTCAGCACTTCCAGATCGGGCCGGGCGCTGCCTTCCCCCATACCTTGCCCCATGCCCTGCGCAGAACGGCGATACTCGCCCCGCGACAGGATGGTGCCGCGCTCGCTCGTTCGCCAGTCGAGGCTGGTGGAGGCAGAGACTTCCCGCTGGATGCCGCCGAAACTGCTGACGATGGAGGCGACTGCACCCGAAGCGCAGAAGCGGATGCGCCCCGGCTCGTGGCAGATGCTGGCATTGCCCGAGAACTGCACCGGCCCCGCCTCGCGCCTGCCCGCGGGTTCGAAACGGGAGATGCGAGTCACACCGGCCTCGACCGTCAGGTTCCAGGCTTTCGGAAAACGGCGTGTAGCACGGGCTGCGAGCGCCCAGGTTCGCGGATCGCCGCCCATGCGCGAACGGCTGGTGACGAATTGTCCGGCTATGCCCAGGGTCGTTGCTGCAGCGATCCTGGTGTCGGCGCCGAAATGGAAGAAGACGGCGCGCGTTGGAGCCAGGAGCAGTGATCGGCGCGGCGTGATCCGGTTCCAGCCGATGCGGCCGTTGAACGTGGTGAGCGTGCTCGTATGATAAGTCAGCGCCTGCGAGATCTCATAACGGTCCTGAAGGCTGATCGGATCGACGGCGCCGTCGAGGCTCGATGCCAGGGCCTCGATTGGCAGGATGCGTTCGAAGGAGGCTTCGGTCCGGAGCGAGAGATATTCGTTCCGGCGGTGGTCCAGTGCCAGTTCCATTGCGCCGGTCAGGAACTCGCCATATTCCTGCGCATATTGCCGATAAGACAGGGTGCCATCCGTCTCCAGATTGGTCCGATAGTCGAGCGGCCATATCACCCCCGCCTTTCCGGTGATCTGGCCGCCCCAGGTCAGCGCCTCGTCGCCAGGACGTAGGAAAGGGTTGCTGGCACCGAAAAGGCTCATGTCCACCTCGATATGGGGCTGGCTCTGTGCGGCCAGCGGTTCCGGCAGCAGGACGGCAAGGATGAGGCTGAAATGAAAGGCCGGACCATGCGCGCGCCGCGTCACGGAATGACGAGAACGTCGCCGCTGGCGAGGGTCGGCAGCGGCTTGGCGAGATTGCCCGGATCGAGACTGCGACCGCCCTTGAGCAGGCGCTTGAGCTGGACCGGCTCGACGGTCTGGCCCTGCGGTGTCTGGCGCAGGATCACGGCATGGCCGAGGTCGGCGAAGTCGGCGGTTCCTCCGGCCATGCTCAGCGCCTGGAGCACGTTCGGCGCGGTGCCGCTGGTGAAGCTGCCGGGCGTGCGGACTTTGCCGAGGACGTAGAACCGCATCCCGGTCGCCTCGCGCACCGATACGGTGACATCCGGCGGGGCGGTGCGATAATTGAGCGAGATGCGCTGGCGGACTTCCGCCGCGATGTCAGAGACATTGCGCCCGCTGGCCTTGATGGTTCCGGCGAGCGGGAAGGCAAAAGTTCCGTCCGGCTGCACCAGTACCTGTCGCTGCATCCGCTCCTCGCCCCAGACGAAGACATCGAGTTCGTCCCCGGCATTCACGGTGTAGCGAGATGCGGCAATGGAGGGGGAAGCGGTAAGGGGCGGGGCCGCTCCAGCCGCCGTGACTGCAACGGCTGCAACCGTCTCGCTCGCCTCCTGGGCCGCCGCGCAGACCGGCGCGAGAGACAGGAGTGCGACGAGGGCGATCTCGGAACGCGAAAACGAAGCGCGGGCACGGAACACGATACCTCCCTGACCGACGGCTGTTCTCGTGCGGTTCAAGGTCAAGGCTATCGGTAGCTTGGAACACCTGAAATCGTCGGATCCGAGGGCTGTCTTCACGGGTCGGAGAATTCGCCAGACCGGAAATGCCGCCTGGTGAAAGACAGGTCCGCAATTGCGGCAAGCGGATAGCGGAGCGCAGTAGCCACAAGAGATCGGGGCACGCCTCTGCGGCATAGTCGCTGCGGGAGAAATGTCATGTATCTGGAAAAGATCCACGAGACACCGGGTGCTTTCGAAGCGGCCGATTTGCGGGATCTGACCGGGGTTTTCGGCCCGGTCGGCCTTACGCAACGGGCGCCTGGAAAATCGGATCGCGTCGAGTTTCTCGACCTTGCCTTCGATGCTGTCGACATGGCGCGCGCACTCGATGGGATCCGGTCCCGTTCGCCATCGGCGCCTTTCGCCTATGTAGTCACGCCCAATGTCGATCATGTCGTGCGTCTGCAAAGGCGGCGTTCGGACCTTTGGCCGGCCTATCGCGGGGCCTGGATGACGCTCTGCGACAGCCGCATCCTCGCCAGGATGGCGCGCGCGGTGGGACGCGACTTGCCGGTCGTGACCGGCAGCGACCTCACCGCTGCCCTCTTCGAGCGGCACATCGCCGCCGATGACCGGATCGCGATACTCGGCGGCAGCGCGGAGATGGTGAGCCGGATCACCGCCCGCTTCGGCCTTCGCGACGTGCGGCACTATAACCCGCCGATGGGCTTCATTCGCAGCCCGCGCGAGATCGCTCGCTCCGTGCGCTTCCTGGCCGAGGCGCAGGCGCGTTACATCTTTCTGGCGGTGGGATCGCCGCAGCAGGAGATCGTGGCGCGGCGCTTCGCCAAGACGCGCGGGGCGATCGGGACCGGCCTGTGCGTCGGGGCTGGGCTTGAATTCCTCACCGGCGACCAGGAGCGTGCGCCGCGCATGGTGCAGCGGATGTCGCTGGAATGGCTTTACCGACTGGCATCGGACCCTCAGCGGCTCTGGCGGCGCTATCTGGTCGAAGGCCCGCAGATATTTCGAATCCACCAGATCTGGCATCGCATGGCGGTCCGCAGCGTGAGAGGGTTGCCGCGCTGAAAATCCTTGCTGCGGCGCTCGTCCTGCTGGCGGTTGCGACCGCGACGCTTGGAACTTTGCGCCCGCCTCCCGCCGTACCGAAATCGCCCAGGACCGTTCCGGCGACAATCGTCGGGGTCAACCTTTTCGGGCTTCAGACTTTCAATCGCCAGCAAGTCTTCGCGAACATGGTCGCGCAGAGCGAATGGTTCTCCGCAAACGGCAATGGCTGGACCGCGATGCCAGCGTCGCAGCTCGATCCGCAGGGCTGGATTTTGCGACTGGCCCCCGGACAGACCGCGCCGCGCCCCTTGGTCCTTCCGGCAGCGCCCTTTCGCCCGATTGGCGTGCGCTGCACGTTTCGGGGGCGCGGAGAACTGGAAGCCGGCGGTGTCGCTCGGGTCACGAGCCGGGCGGCACAGGAAATCGACCTCGAACTCACGCCGACGGGAACCGAAGAGGAGGGGGCCTGGATCGAACTGCTCGCCACCGATCCGGCCGATCCCTTGCGCGATCTCGATTGCCGCAAGGCCGGCACCCCGCGCGAGGCGCGATTCGACCCGGAGTTCCTGGCATTCCTTTCCGGCTTCAAGGTGATCCGCTTCCTCGACTGGCAGCGAACCAACGACAACATGCGCGTTCGGTGGAGCGATCGTGCCCGTCCCGACAGCGCTTCTCAGGTTGGCGTCGCCGGGGTTTCCGTCGAGGATATGGTAGACCTTGCGAACATCGTGCATGCCGATCCCTGGTTCCTGATGCCCTACAATGCGGACCCGGCCTTTATCGAAGGCTTCGCCCGGCTGGTGCACCGGCGCCTCGATCCCGATCGCAGGGTCTATGTCGAACTCGGCAACGAAGTGTGGAACGACATCTTCGATGCCGCTGCCCAGGCGGAGCGGGAAGGATTGGTGCTGGGCCTCGGCGGCGGTGATCCCACTCGCGCGCGGATGGAGCGCTATGCCGACAAGATGGTCGCTGCAATGCGGATCTGGACACGGGTCTATGCGGACCGGCCGTCGGCGCTTATCCGCGTCTGCGCCAGTCAGCATGCCAATCCCGAACTGGCCCGCATCGTGCTGGGGCATGAGGACAGCGCAGGCTGGGTCGATGCGCTTGCGACCGCGCCCTACCTCTGGCTCGACCTCGACGGCTATGGCAGCCGGGATGCCGACAGGGTCTTCGCGGAAATGCCGGATTCCCTGTCGCGGACATTTGCCATGGCCGAGGAAAATCTCGCGGTCGCGCAGACGCGTGGGCTTCGTTATATCGCCTACGAAGGAGGGCAGCACCTCGTCACCCCGAACCTCGATCTCGCCCGTGCGGTACAGCGCGATCCGCGCATGGGAGAGGTCTATGCGCGCTACCTCGAAGGCTGGCGCCGCCGGTTCGGGGATACCCTCGTGCTTTACGCCACCACCGCGCCGATCGCCGACTACGGCGCCTGGGGGCTACAGGAATATGCAGGCCAGCCCGCCTCCCAGACGCCCAAACTGACCGCCTTGCGCCGTTTCCAGAGCGAGATGCAATGAGCCGTCACGCCGCGCAGGCGGTTCTCGGCACGGCGACTGCCCTGGCGCTGCTGCTGCTGACCTATCGCCAACTTCACGTCGCGCTTTATGTGGCCATCGTCAGCGGTGTCGGGGTCATGTTGTTCCTGCTTTGCCTGCGCCGCGTCTACCGTGAAGACATGGCGCTACGAAGCCTGCTCTGCGTAGTGGCGATGCCGATACTGGCATGGTTGCTACCTGCTGTGGGACTGACCGGGGTGCACCTGCTGCATCTGGTCATGTGCTTCTGGGTGCCGGTCTTCGCCGGGCGCAGAGAGCGGATCGCGCCGGTCTATCTGTTCAGCCTGCTGCTGTTGCCGGGGCTTGACCTTGCGGTTTCGCTGGGTTCGCTGAAGTTGTTCGATTTCGGCGTGCAGGACGGACTGGCGGTAGGCGCTGCTGCCGCGATCTGGCTGCGTCCGCCTGGCCCGACGCGCCGCAAGGCGAGCGACGGCTGGGTCCTCGCCCTGCTGCTGATGCTCGGCATCAGCCTGTCGCGGGAAACGAGCGCCACAAATTTCCTGCGTACCTCGGTGAATCTCGTGCTCGACCTCGGCCTGCCTTACTACATCCTGAGTCGGGGGATCGCGGATACCTCCGGGCAGCGCGCTGCCTTGCGCTGGTTCGCCTGCGGAGGCGTCGCCCTGAGCACGATACTGCTGTTCGAAGCTTCGCGAAGCTGGCCGATCTACAACGATCTCTACGGCCTCTATAACGTGCCGGTGGAACTGCTGGTCAAGGCGCGAGGGGGAATGCTGCGCGCCGGGGGGCCGTTCGTCGAGCCGACTTCGATTGCGCTGGTGCTGGCCATGTGCTTTGCCGCGCTCAGTCTGCTGCGCGAGGATTTCCGTTCGCGGCTCAGGCACAGGGGTTTGCTTGCGCTGGTCTTCCTCGGCGTTTCCGCGCCGCAATCGCGCGGGGCGTGGATCGGACTGGCGCTGGCGGTGGTGGCTATGGCGGCCTATCGCGGGCGCTGGCGGGCCTTGCTGGTCAACGCAGGCATGATCGGGCTGTTGCTGGGCACGCTGCTGGTCGCGGCCAGAATCTCGCCCGATTTCGCGGAATCGCTGGGTTTGTCGAAAGGCAATGCCAGCGATACCACGACTTATCGCCGCGACTTGTTCGAGAAGGGCAAGGAAGTGTTCCGGCTCAGCCCCCTGACCGGCCATTCGATGCCGCGCCTCAACCTGCTGATGGCCGAACTGCGCCAGGGTGAGGGGATCATCGACTTCGTGAACACCTACCTGTGGATCGCCCTGATCGGCGGGGCGGCGGGCCTGACCGTGTTCATCGGCAATTTCGTCGATCCGCTCACGGCGCTCTGGCGGCGACGGCGCGCCTTGCGCCACAGGCCGGGACAGGCACCCGCAGCGTTCGTCTTCGGCTGTCTCGTCATGCTTGCAGAGATGCTGTTCTTCACGTCGTTCGGAGGAAGACCGGCGTTCCTGACATTCGGCCTGTTCGGCCTAGCCGCCACGATCCTGGCCGAGCAGCCACAGGCACGGCGGCCTGGAATCGAGCTTGCTATCTCAGTCCCGGCATGACGCTTTCGGCGACCAGGAAGCCGCAGCCTCCCCCGGCCAGACCGGCGACCAGAAACAGCAGTTCCTCGCGGATATCGAGCAATCCTGCCCGATGCAGGCGCAGCCATTTCAGGCCAAGCGCCGGGGCCTCCATCATGCCTACGGCAAGCACCAGTCCCCACGGCCCCCAGAACAGAAAGCCAGCCGTTCCAGCCAGGGTCAGCCAGAGCAGCTTGACCGCACTGGCCTCCAGCGTCGCGCGCACCCGGCCCGTGGCGGTCAGCGCCTCGTTCGCGGCATTGGACGGCAGGGCGAGCAGCGAGGACAGGCACAGGATTCGGAGATAGCCCGAGGCTTCGCCATAGCGCGGGTCGTAGAGAATGCCGACGATCAGCGGTGCGCTGCCGATGATCCCTCCGGTGGCAAAGCCGTAAAGCAGGGAGGGGAGACGCCGCTTGGCGTAGAAACGGGCGCGCAGGTCTTCGGCGTGGTCGCGCCAGAGCTGCGCGTAAGTCGGATAGAGCACCCGGCTCGCGTAGTTTCCGGCAAAACCCAGCGGGGCGGATGCGAGATTGCCTGCGAGGATGTAAAATCCGAACTGGTCGAGCGGCATCATTTTGGCCAGCACGAACTTGTCGCATTGGGAGATCAGCAGGAAGATGAGGCTGGATCCGGTAACGTATCGCGAGAAACGCCAGAGCGCGCGCAAGGTCTCGGGATCGAGCCGGAACCCGCGACGGGACTCCTCGAACGCCGTGTAGCTGAGCATGGCTTTTAGAACGCCGCCTGCCAGAATTCCGCCCAGGATCGCCCAATAATCGCGCCAGGCCCAGGCGAGAATGGCGCTGACGGCGATCTGCACGACCAAGGCTGCGATTTCGAGGGCGGAGAGACGAAGGATCAGGCGGCGGCGCAAGGCGGTGAGCAGGCTGGTCGATGCCAGGCCCTCGACCACGAACGTCGCCCCCGATGCGGCGATGAGTGGGGCCAGTTCCGGCTTGGCGAGGACATGGGCGAGCGGCAGCGCCGAGATCACGAGCACCGCGGCAAGCAGGAGCGAGCGGATCAGCGAGACGGTCCAGACGGTATCGAGAAAGCGCCTTTCGTCGCCGTTCTCCTGGCGAACGACGAAGGCCTGGAAGCCGAGGTCGGTCGCCAGCGCGACAGTGAACTGCACGGAGGCGATGACGCCGGAAATGCCGAAGACTTCGGGAACCAGCAGGCGTGTCAGGATCATCCCGGAGACCGCGCGCAGCAGGTTGTTCAGGATTACCGAGACGATGACGACATTGGTATCGCGGGCGGCAAAGGACAGCAGGCGGCCCCGGATGCCGCGCCTCCAGAGGACGGACGGCCAGGGCGGGATTGCTGCCTGCTCGCTCATCGGCCGGGCGTTCCTGCCGTCTTGTGGTAGCAAGCGAGGAGCTTGTCGCCGACAACTTCAAGCGAGAATTCGGATGCGCAGCGTAGCCGGGCGGCGTGGCCCATGGCTGCTGCCTGCTGTCCGTTGCCCAGCAGCCGGTCGAGCGCGAGGGCCAGGCGGTCAGGCTCGGCGACCGGAGAGAGCAAACCGCTGAGGCCATCGATCACGATTTCCTCTGCGCCCGGCCAGTCCGTCGAGACGAGCGGGCTTCCCGCGGCCATGGCCTCCAGCAGGATGTAAGGGAAATTTTCCCAGCGCGAACTGACCACGGTGGCCATGGCCTTCCGGCGTAACGGCGCGATCTCGATCGGTTTCAGCAGGCCGCGATAGGCGATGCGGGAGCGGGCTTCGGGCGAGAGGCGGGTCTCTGCGAACCGATCAAAGCCCATGCGTCCGCCCGGTCGCATTTCCAGCCCTTCGTCGGGCCCCACCAGAGTCAGCCGCGCGTTCGGGTGCATTGCGAGCAGTTTCTCGAAAGCCAGCAACATGGTGTCGGCGCCTTTCAGATAGTCGAACCGGCCGACCATCAGGATGTGGCCGGGTTCCGCTTCATCGAGGTTCCAGCGCGGTGTGTCCTCGCGCAGCCGGATCGGGTTGGCGATCACGGCAGAACGGCCGGTCGGGTCGCGGCCATAACTCCGGCAGGTCTCGGACATGACGGCATGCGTGGGGGCCGTCACCATGACCGCGTTGCGGACGGCGCGGGCCTCGGCGTTGCACCGGGCGCGTTCGTCCTGCAAGGCCTGTTCGTCCAGGCTGTGCGGAGGCTTCAGAGTCTGTGGCCCGTGAAGCCGGGTGATTACCGGGGCGGGAATCGCGCGGGCCGCATAGTCGGACCAGCCGAAGCTCTCTTCCATCTCGACGATATCGAAGGCGCGGATGCGATGCGCGGCGGCGATCTGGCGCGCGACGTTCCGGCCGACCTCCGGCAAGGCGCCGCTGGAGCGGCCCTGGACGCGGGCAATCAGCGTCCGCATCCTCGCGGCGACTTTCGCAGTCCGGCCCGGCGCGAGCGACTGGCTTCCCCCATCGCTGGTGTAGAGCCGCTCCTGCGATATCACCGAGACTTCGTGCCCGCGCGCGATGAAATGATCGCGGACTGCGGAAACGTAGCTGACGATACCGTTGGCGCCCCGCGAAGGCGGCCAATGGGGCGAACAAAGCCCGATATGCACGCGAATTCCTCCCGCAGCAAATGGCCCGAAAAATCTACGGAGCGGGTTCGGGAGTGTCGATCATGAGAACTTCCAAGGGAGTTTCACGGCTGCCCCGCCTCGGTCGCGGCGGATATCCTGAAGCGCGGGGCAGGCTTGGGAAGGGGTGCAATGGCGTTTCTCGATCTGACCGATATCGGCGGCTATCGGTGCTTCGACCATGCCGCCTGCAAGGTCGCCGGGACCGAGCACGCCGCGCAGTATCGTGCAAATCAGCCTTTCCCCCACATCGCGATCGACGATTTCCTGGATGCGGACGTCCTGCGCAAAGTGCTGAGCGAGTTCCCGGATAGCCGGGGAAAGGACTATTTCGATCGCGATCAGGAGCGCCTCAAATTCCAGTTCCGGCCGGACGAGTGCGCCGGGCCGACCACCCGCATGCTTTTCGCAGAACTCAATTCGCGTGCCTTCCTGAGCTTTCTTTCCGCCCTGACCGGCATACGCGGCCTGATCGCGGACCCCTACCATGCCGGGGCGGGACTGCACGAAACGCGTCGGGGGGGGCATCTCGGGATACATGCCGATTTCCCGTATCATGGCCGGATGAAGGTCGAGCGCAGGCTCAACCTGCTTATCTATCTCAACGAGGACTGGTCGCCCGACTACGGCGGAGCGCTGGAACTCTGGGACCGGAGCATGACGCGCGCCCATCTCCGCATTCAGCCGGAATTCGGCCGTGCCGTGATCTTCAGTACCGATCGGGATACCTACCACGGCCATCCCGAACCGCTTGGCTGTCCCCAAGGCCGCTCGCGGCGCTCTATCGCTACCTACTATTACACGGCCGCCGCGGCAGCTCTGCCCGCGATCGAGCGGACCACCGATTTCCGTGCCCGCCCCGGCAGCGGCGACAAGGCGGACTGGCGGGTGCGGCTCCATAACCTGAAATCCGACTGGCTTCCGCCGATCCTTCAGCGCCGGAGGCGGGAGCCGCTGGACCTTCCGCCGGTCGATCCCCTCTGATGCCGGGACCTATCATCTGGGCGGTGACGCTGGGGGCGGCGCTTCCCGCCTGCGGACTTACGATCGAGTGTTTCGCGGGCTTGCTGCCGGTCCGGCGGGAGAGGGCGGCGAATATCGTTCCCCCATTCATCGTCCTCATGCCGGCGCATGACGAGGCGCGCGGCATCGCTTCGGCGGTCTGCGCCATTCTCGCCCAGTTGCGGATCGAGGACGAACTCGTCGTCATCGCCGACAACTGCACCGACGCTACCGCGGCGATCGCCCGTGATCTTGGCGCCACCGTGATCGAACGGAGGGAGACGGCACGGCGAGGGAAAGGCCATGCCCTGGAATTCGCGCGGCACTTTCTTGCCCTTCAGCGATCCGGCCATGCCGCGAGCGTGGTCATCGTAGTGGATGCCGATTGCATCGCCGAGGACGGGGCCTTGTTCCGGCTCGCAGCGAGTGCGGCTGGTGAGGACGCCGTAGTGCAGGGGACCTACCTGATGGTACCGCCGCCCGCCGCGGACGCGGTGGTGCGCGTCTCGTGCTTCGCCTTTCTGGTCAAGAACCTCGTGCGGCAGACCGCGCTCTACCGGCTTGCCGGTGCTGCTCTTCTGCAAGGGTCGGGCATGGCCTTCCCGCGCGCCGCTTTCGGCCAGATGCGCTGGCGGACAGGATCGCTGGTCGAGGATCTCGACATGGGGTTGGAGCTCCTGTTGGCAGGGCGGCGCGTGATTTTCGAGCGGGAGGCGCGGTTTCTCAGTAATGCCAGTTCGCGGGAAGGGACTGCGGGCCAACGCCGACGCTGGGAGCACGGCATGTTGCAAACGGCCGCCCGCTTCGTTCCGAGGCTGATTGGCGCTGCCTTGCGGCAGAGACGGCCGGGGTTGGCGGTTATTGCGCTCGATCTGCTCCTGCCGCCTACGGTGCTGCTTGGCGCGATCCTTGGGGCGGCGATCATGCTCGTCGCGGGTCTGGCGGGTTTCGGTCCGGCCTTGCAGTGCCTGCTGGCAGCCGGGGCGAGCCTTGTCCTGGCACTGCTTGCCGAGTGGCGACGTCATGGCCGGACGATCTTGCCTTTTGCCGACCTTCTGCGTGTTCCGGGTTATATGCTCTGGAAGTTGCCGCTGCTCGCCCAGTTCGTCACCCGGCGAGAGCGGAACTGGCTGCGTACGGAACGCGAACCATGACCGCGATCGGTTTCGTCATCATCGGCCGCAACGAGGGGCAAAGGCTCGCCCTATCCATCGACAGTGTGCTGAAGCAGACGGCATTGGCGGTCTATGTCGATTCCGGATCGGGCGACGGCAGTGTGGCCCTTGCACGAAGCAAGGGGCTTCCGGTGGTGGAACTCGATCCCGCCGTTCCCTTCACTGCTGCCCGCGCTCGCAATGCCGGTCTCGCATGGCTGGTTGGTCATGATCCCATGCTCGAGCTCGTGCACTTCATCGACGGCGACTGCGAACTCGTTCCGGGCTGGCTCGACCGGGCGCTGGCCGCGATCCGTTCGGATGGAAGTCTGGCCGCCGTCTGCGGCCGCCGACGCGAGCGCGATCCCGACGCCAGTCCCTACAACCGGCTTTGCGACCATGAATGGAACACACCGATCGGTCTTCGGGAAACCTGCGGGGGTGATGCCCTGTTTCGAGCCGTTGCCTTTCGCGCAGTGGGCGGATTTCGCGAGGATCTGATCGCAGGCGAAGAGCCGGACTTGTGCCACCGCATCCGGCGGCAAGGATGGACGATCCGCCGCATCGAAGCCGAAATGACGGTCCACGACGCGGCGATGACCCGGTTCTCGCAGTGGTGGCAACGCAACCGCCGTAGCGGTTATGCCATTGCCGAGGGCTTCGCGCTGCGCGGCGAGGGCAATAAACGGTTCCGGCGAACCGTGATCAGCAATGTGTTCTGGGCACTGCCGCCGATGTGGCTGCTCTGGCCGGCTCTCTGGACCCGTGTGTGCCTGCGTAGCGGACCGTTGGTTGCCAGCTTCATTACGCTCGGAAAATTGCCGCATTGTCAGGGGCAGGTGCAGTATTGGTGGCGAAAGTTTCGTCAAGATGCGTCTCTCACCGAAACTCGGCTTATAGAATATAAATAAAATCCTATAGAATAATCCTTGTGCCCGTAACACCACCATGAAATTCCGGACGGAGTAGGCGAAATAGTGGTGCAAGTTTGGAATCGATAGCTTTGCCCGATGAGGAGAATATCCATGGGTGGGACATTCGATCCGATGTTGAACGCCGATCTTGTCGATCTCTCCGGATCTGGAAATCCGAAGGAGACTGGCGGGTATCGTTCGATCCTGGTGGGTGAAGAGACGCTTCTTGTCGAATGCGGCGAATTGCTGCGAAGCCGGGGACACGATGTGGTCGCCGTCGTCGCTGCCGCGGGATCTCCCGCCGCCGAATGGGCGCGCCGCCATCGCATCCCGGCACTCGAACGTCCGCGCGACTTGCTGATCGCGGGCACTGAGCCGGCCGACTGGCTCTTCAGCATTTCGAACTTGTCGATCCTGTCGGAGGACGTGCTGTCTCTCGCCAGGCGCGGGGCGATCAATTTCCACGATGGCCCGTTGCCGGAGCGTGGCGGTCTCAACACGCCGGTATGGGCCTTGCTCGAAGGCGAGCGGCAGCATGGCGTGACCTGGCATCTGATGACGAGTGCGGTCGACGCGGGCCCTTTGCTGGCGACCGAGCCAATCGCGGTGGACGAGGGCGAGAGCGCCTTTTCGCTTAACACGCGATGCTTCGAGGCTGGTCTGCGCAGCTTTGCGCGGATCGTGGACGATCTGGAAGGAGCGGTGTCCGCCGCCGTGCCGCAGCGCCATGCGCCGACCCGTATGTTCGGCTGCGAGCATCGCCCGGCGGCGGCCGCAACCATCGACTGGACCCGCCCGGCGGAGGAAATCGCGCGGCTTGTCTCGGCGCTGGATTTCGGACTCTACGCCAATCCCATGGGGCTGCCCAAGGCGCTGCTGGAAGGTCGGCTTATGCTGATCCGGCAGGTCACGGTGCTTGGCAGCCGGTCGGGCGCGGAGCCGGGAACATTGCTGGCGCGGGGAACGGTCCCGGTGGTGGCGACGGGCGACCGGGACCTGCGTATCGATCGCGTCTCGACTGTCGATGGTGCGAATTGGGACGCCACCGGTGCGATGGTTACCGGCGTCTTCGCCGCGCTGGATGCGGAGCAGCGCGGTCGGCTCGATCTGCTCGATGCCGCTGCGGGACTGCACGAGCGGTGGTGGCGTCGTCGGCTCCAGCAGCGCGACAGCCTGCAACTGCCTGCCTTCAAACCACGTCCGGAGAATGTTCCGCCGCGATGGATCAGCGTGGATCGACCGATCCGGCAATCCGAGATGCCGTTGCTCGCGACCTTGACGGGATGGCTTGCGCGGATCGCGGACCGCGACCTCGTGGAGATCGGCTATGCCGATCCGGTCAGTGCGGCGAGACTGGAAGATGTGGCGGTCTGGTTCGCCTCGGAACTTCCCCTGAAGGCCCGCATCGATTTCGAGACCCCGCTTTCGGTTCTGGCGGATGTGGTCGAGCGGGAAGTCGCCGCACTTCATCGTCATGTCGGCTATTCGGCGGACCTGATCGCACGTAGCCCAGAACTGCGCGGAAAGGCCAGCATAGAACATCCGGTGACCGTGCGCCTCGTCGACCGGCATGGGCAGCACAGGCCGGCGGATGCGACGGTGCTCGACCTTGCCATCAGCGTGGAGGCGGGCACCTGCCGCTGGACGTACGACGCGGAGCGCCTTGCGGAACGCGAGGCGGAAGACCTCTGGACCGGCTTCGATATATTCCAGGCAGCGACGGAGGCCGAAGCGGAAAAGCCGCTCGGCCAGCTTCCGCTGATGACCGACGGGGAGCGCGCCATGGTGATCGAGGCGTGGAACGCTGGACCGGCCGGCATCCCCATGGGCGAGAGTTGGCGAGGAGAGGGCTGGCATCGTCGGTTCGTAGAACAGGCGGTGTGTACCCCCGATCGTCCGGCGCTGACGGCGGGGGGGAAATCGCTGACTTATGCGGAACTGGACGCGTGCTCCAACCGGATTGCGCGATACCTGGCCGCGCGCGGGGTCGGGCCGGAAACGCTGATCGGGCTGCATCTCAGCCGCTCGGTGGAGATGGTCGCCTGCCTGATCGCCGTGCACAAGGCGGGCGGTGCCTACGTCCCGCTCGATCCCGGTTACCCCGCCGATCGCCTGGCCCACATGATCGCGGATTCCGGCATGGCGCTGATCCTCAGCGAAGTCCGGCTTGCCGGGGCGCTTGCTGCAGGGCATGCAGAGGTGCTCTGCATCGAGGCTCTTTATGAGGCATGCGCCGGGGTTTCGTCCGATCCTTTCGACGGCGGCGCGCGAGGCTGCAACCTTGCCTACATGATCTACACCTCGGGTTCGACCGGGGTGCCGAAGGGTGTCCTCGTGGAGCATCGCAACCTGCTCAACTTCTTCGCCGGGATGGATGAAAAACTTGAGCCTGAAGGGACCTGGCTGGCCGTCACCAGCCTGAGCTTCGACATTTCGGTGCTGGAACTGCTCTACCCGCTCCTGCACGGCGATCATGTCGTCGTGGCCAGCGAGCGGCAGGTGAGGGGTGACGTCTCGCCCCTTGCGCCCCTGCGCGATACCGGGTTCAGCCTCTTCTACTTCGCCAGTTCCAGTGCCGGCAGCGCGGGCGATCATTACCGGCTCCTCTTGGAGGGCGCGCGTTTCGCGGATAGTCACGGCTTCGAGGCGATCTGGACGCCGGAGCGCCACTTCCATGCCTTCGGCGGCCCTTATCCGAACCCCTCGGTAGCCTCGGCCGCCATTGCGGCAGTGACATCGCGGGTCGGCATTCGGGCCGGAAGTGTCGTCGGCACGCTTCACCACCCGCTGCGCATCGCCGAGGAATGGGCGCTGGTCGACAATCTCGCGGGCGGCCGCGTGGGCATCGCCTTCGCGTCCGGATGGCAGCCGAACGACTTCGTCCTCAACCCTGCCGCTTTCGCCGACCGGGCAGGCTCGCTGCGTAGCTGCATGCAGGACGTTCGCGCCCTGTGGCGCGGCGAGGCGAGGCGTTTTGCCGGACCGCTTGGCGCTGACGTCGAACTGCGGACTTATCCTCGACCTGTGCAACCCGAACTGCCGTGCTGGATCACCTCGGCGGGCAATGTCGCCACGTTCGTCGAGGCGGGGCGGGCAGGAGCATTCGTCCTGACCCACCTGCTCGGCCAGTCGATCGAGGAAGTAGCCGAAAAGATCGCCGCCTATCGCCGCGCCTGGCGCGAAGCCGGGCATTTCGGCGAGGGGCATGTCACGCTCATGCTCCACACGTTCCTGGGCGAGGACGAAGCGACGGTGCGTGAGAAGGTGCGCGAACCGCTTATCGAATATCTGCGCACCGCCACCGCGTTGCTCCACGAATATGCCTGGTCTTTCCCTGCTTTCAAGCGCCCTGCCGGCGTCGAAACGGGTGGGAAGGTCGATCTCGGCAGTCTCAGCGAGGAGGAGACCGAGGTGCTGCTGGAACACGCCTTCGAGCGCTATTTCGAGACCAGCGGCCTGTTCGGAACGCCGGAGGATAATCTCGCCCTGATACGGCGTCTCAGCGACCTTGGGGTCGATGAGATCGGCTGCCTCATAGACTTCGGCATCGATACCGACACGGTGATCGCCCATCTGCCGGCCATAGACCGTCTGCGGGCGCTGGTGCAGGAGCGGACGAATGAGGGGGAATGTTCCCTGGCCGAGCTGATGCGGCGGCACGGGGTGACGCATCTCCAATGCACGCCCTCGCTGCTTCAGGCCATGGCCGGTGATCCGGCGGCCCGTCCTGAACTCGCGAAACTGCGCTGCCTGATGGTTGGCGGCGAGGCGTTCCCGCCCCGCCTTGCCCAGGACATGCAGGCACTGGTTTCGGGGGCCGTCATGAACATGTACGGCCCCACCGAGACGACCGTCTGGTCTGTCGTCCATCGGCTGACAGGGGAAGAGAAGGTTCCGCCGCTAGGCCGTCCGCTCGCCAACCAGCAGGTCTATATTCTCGACCGCCGCCTGCAGCCGGTGCGACCGGGCGCGCCGGGTGAACTGGTGATCGGCGGGGCGAGTGTTGTCCGCGGCTATCATGAGCGCCCGGAACTGACTGCCGAGCGCTTCGTAGCCCACCCATTCCTTGCCGGCGCGCGCGCCTATCGCACCGGCGACCTTGCCCGGCACCGGCGCGACGGCACGCTGGAATTCCTCGGCCGTCTCGACCATCAGGTGAAGATCCGCGGCTATCGTATTGAACTGGGCGAAATCGAGACAGCGCTCGCCGCACACGTTGACGTGACCGAGGCCGTGGTGATCGCCCGCAGCGACGGCGCGGTGACGCGGCTGATCGGCTATGTCACGCCGGGACCGGCAAGACCGTCGCCGGAAATCCTGCGCGATCATTTGCGCGCTCATCTGCCGGAATTCATGGTTCCGGGCCATCTTGTCGTTCTCGATGCCTTGCCGCGAACCCCCAACGGCAAGATCGACCGCAAGGCCTTGCCGGAACCGCTCGCAGTCCGCGAACCCGCCTCCATCGAAGCGTCGCCCGAAACCCCGGCCAGTCCGCTAGAAGCGCAGATCCGCGAGATATGGTGCGACCTCCTGCAAGTGGCCCGTGTCGGCAGGGAAGAGAACTTCTTCGATATCGGCGGGCACTCGCTGCTCGCCATCCAGGTGCATCGACGCCTGGCGGCGGTGGCACCGCGTCCGGTGGCGCTGACCGATATCTTTCGCTTCCCGACGATCGCCGCGCTGGGCAGCCACTTGTCGGGAGAGGTCGGCAACGCCGCAGCCGCTCGCGAGGGACAGGATCGCGCCATGGCCCGCCGCGCTGCACTCGCGCGCCGGACCGGCTTCCGCGTGATCGCGAGGACCTGAACGATGGACCAGGCCTTCGGATCGTTCGAGGACCGCGAAAGCGCACCCGACCTCTCCTCCATCGCCATCGTCGGCATGAGCTGTCGCTTCGCCGGTGTGCGCGGAACCGAGCAGTTCTGGGACCTGCTCCGGGAAGGGCGTGAGGGGATCGAGACCTTCAGCGAGGAGGAACTCCTCGCCGCAGGTGTCAGCCCGTCGCTTTTGCGCAACCCCCGCTATGTCCGGCGCGGCGCTCCGCTTGCCGACATGGAGTGTTTCGATGCCGCGCTCTTCGGTCTCAGCCAGCGCGACGCCGCAATCATGGACCCCCAGCACCGGCATTTCCTGGAATGTACGTGGGAGGCGCTGGAAGATGCCGGGCATACGCCGCAGGGTTTCGGCGGTGTGATCGGCGTTTTCGCCGGGTCCGGGCACAACGCCTACATGCCCTGCAACTTGCTCGGCAACCGGCGCCTCGTCCGGGACACCGGGCTGTTCCTGCTGCGACACACTGGGAACGACAAGGACTTCCTGACGACCCGCGCCTCCTATCTGTTCGATCTCAAGGGGCCGAGCATCAATGTTCAGACCGCCTGCTCGACCTCGCTGGTGGCGATCCACATGGCGGCGCAGAGCCTCCTGGCGGGCGAATGCGACATGGCGCTGGCCGGCGGTGCCTCGATCGAACTGCCCCACCGGCAGGGCTATCTCTTCGAGGAAGGGGAAATCCTTTCGCCGGACGGGCGGTGCAGACCATTCGACGCCTCGTCGCAGGGCACTGTTTTCGGCAGCGGCGTGGCGGTTCTGGCCCTGCGTCGTCTGTCGGATGCCATCGAGAGTGGCGACCATATCCATGCCGTGCTTCGCGGTTCGGCGATCAACAACGACGGGAGCGGCAAAGTCGGCTATCTGGCGCCGAGCGTGGAAGGACAGGCCGCCGTCATTGCCGAGGCTCTGGCCGTCTCCGGCCTCGATCCTTCCGAAATCGATTACGTCGAGGCCCATGGCACCGGCACGCCGATCGGCGATCCGATCGAAGTCGCCGCGCTGACACAGGTATTCGGACAATCCGCCCGCCGAACCCGGCCCTGTGGGCTGGGTTCGGTCAAGGCGAACATCGGCCATACCGATACGGCTGCGGGCGCGGCAGGGGTCATCAAGGTGGCCCTGGCCATGCGCCATGAAGAGCTTCCCGCGGTGCCTCATTTCGAGGCTCCCAATCCTGATTGCGCATTCGCCGCGAGTCCGATGCGGGTTCAGGGCTCGCGGGAAGCCTGGCCCCGGCGCGATAACAGCCCCCGTCGCGCCGGGGTCAGTTCGCTGGGTGTGGGCGGCACCAATGCTCATGCCGTGCTGGAGGAAGCGCCATTGCGGGCGCCGGGTGGGCCAAGTCGCCGCCATCAACTCCTGACCGTCTCGGGCCAGAGCGAGAGTGCGGTGCAGGCCAACCTTGCCGCTCTGGCTGCGCATGTTACGGGTCGCCCGGACCTGTCGCTGGCCGATGCCGCCTTTACCCTGAGCACGGGGCGCCGCCATCTCGGCATCCGGCGCTTCGCCGTGGCGAGCGCCGGATGCGCGGATCAGGCCGCGAGCGCCCTCGAAGCGGCAGCAGCGCCGCCCGCTTCCGCCGCGCGCTGCATTCCCGGACGGGGCGTAGCCTTCCTGTTCTGCGGCGGCGGCCCGCAACATGCCGACATGGCGCGCGGCCTCTACGAAACCGAGCCGCTGTTCCGTGCCGAAATCGATCGCGGGCTTGCGTTGCTCGACGGGATCGCACCGAACAACCTGCGCCGCTGGCTTTTTCCGGATGAGAGCGATCGCGCCAGGGGTGCCGCCGAACTGGAACGCCCGTCGAACGCCTTGCCTGCGCTCTACATCGTCCAGACGGCGCTGGCGCGGCTCTGGATGTCGTTCGGGGTCGTGCCCGCGGCGATGATTGGCCATAGCTGCGGCGAATATGCCGCCGCGCATATTGCCGGGGTGATCGACCTCGAAAGCGGCTTGCGCATCGTTCACGCGCGCGGAGCCCTGTTCGAGAAGACTGGGGCCGGGGCTATGCTGGGGGTGCCGCTCTCCGAAGCCGAATTGGCGCCGTTGCTGCCTGAAGACCTTTCCATAGCGGCGATAAACGGAGCGCAGCTTTGCGTCGTTTCCGGAGCTACCGGCGCGATCACGGCATTTCGGGAAATGCTCGCGGGGCGGGAGGTCGAGGCACAGGTCATCCCGATTACCGTCGCTGCCCATTCACCGATGCTTGACGGTATCCTGCCCGAATTTCGCGCGATCCTGAGCCGCATCAGGTTTCAGGCACCGCGCATTCCGTTCGTTTCCAACCTGACGGGCGACTGGGTCGGTGCCGAACAGGTTGCCGACTGGCCCGAATATTGGGTCCGGCACTTGCGCGAACCCGTGCGTTTCACGGATGGTCTCCGGCGCCTTTTGGACGATCCCGAGCGCGTCCTGCTGGAAGTCGGTCCGGGCAGGACCATGACCAGCCTGGCCCGGCAACATCCGGCCCGCAAGCCGGACCAGCCGGTCGTCCATTCGATGCGCCATCCGGACCAGGATGTTTCCGACGACGCGCGGCTGCTCGAAGCGCTCGGCGAACTCTGGTCGCTGGGCGTCGCGGTGGACTGGAATGCCTTCTGGGCCGCAGAGAGCCGCCTTCGCGTTCCGCTGCCGACCTATCGCTTCGATCGGCAACGACACTGGTTCGAGCCGCCGGCTTCGCTTGGGCACGAGGACGGCGATGCCGATCCCGACGAGCGGATGGATCTGGAGGACTGGGTCCACGAGCCGGTCTGGACGCGCGAGGAGGTGACCGCACGGCAGGCCGACAGGACGCCGGTGCTGGTCCTCCGCGACGAACAGGGCTTGTCCGATGCGCTCATCGGCAAACTTCGTGCGGACGGTGTGGACGTCGTCACCGTGCGGAGCGGGCGCCGCCGCTCCGAAAGCAACGGCAACGCCTTCATGATCCATCCAGCCGTTCGCGAGGACTGGGCCTGGCTCTTCGCCCGGCTGGTCGAACGGGGCCGCCTGCCGTCGCGGATATATCACTGCTGGCTGGTGACCGGAAAGGCCACCAGCGGCAGGACCTTGCTGGAGCACGGCTTGTTCGCCCTGACCGCGATGGCCCCCGAACTGGCCGCGGTCAGCGAGGGCGCGGAAGTCGAACTCGTGCTGGTCACGGATCGGGCGCAGAGCGTCGTGGGAGAGCGCGAGGTCATGCCGCTCAAGGCGACATTGCTCGGCGCGCGGCGCAGTATCGCCACGGAATATCCGGGACTGCGGTTTCTGGCCGTCGATATCGATGAGACC
Organism: Novosphingobium sp. BL-S-20; assembly: GCF_055521635.1. Classification (NCBI taxonomy): domain Bacteria; kingdom Pseudomonadati; phylum Pseudomonadota; class Alphaproteobacteria; order Sphingomonadales; family Sphingomonadaceae; genus Novosphingobium; species Novosphingobium sp. BL-S-20. The sequence goes on from NZ_CM145493.1 coordinate 1,174,900, forward strand.
TCCAACAGCCGCGCGCGCGAACGCATCGTCGAGGCGCTGATCCGCGAACCCGTTTTGGCGAACAGCCGCGACGTCGCGCTGCGGGGCGGCGAGCGCTGGTCGCTCGATCATCGTCCGATCCCGGCGATGCGGAGCGGCAAGAGCTGGGTGAAACGGCAGGGGACTTATCTGATAACCGGCGGATTCGGCGGCATCGGCCTGACGATCGCGGATCATCTTGCGCGCACGGAATCTGCGCGGCTCGTCCTCGTCTCGCGAACGGCGCTTCCGGACCGGACATATTGGGACACGCTGCTCCAAGGCGGTGAACTTCCCCTTCAGATAGAGGAAAAGATCTGCCGCGTCCTGGCCCTGGAGGCCGCGGGCGGCGAGGTTGAACTCGTCACTGCGGACGTGGCCGACGCACGCGCATTAGGGCGGGGGATCAGGCGGGCCGAGGCACGTTTCGGCCCGATCCACGGCATCTTCCACACGGCCGGGATCATCGACGACGAACTTGTCGAAACACGCAGCCGCGCATCCATGGAGGCCGTTCTGCGACCCAAGATCGCCGGGACTCTGGCGCTGGAACAGGCCTTCGCGTCCCGTCCGCCCGCGTTTCTTCTGCTGTTTTCATCGATCAGCGCCTTTGCCGGGCTTCCGGGACAGGTCGATTATGCCGCGGCCAATGCTTTCCTCGATGCCTATGCCCAGTCGCGTCGGCATGATCCGGTTACGCAAGTCCTTTCGATCGGATGGAGCCAGTGGGCCGAAGTTGGAATGGCGGCTAAACTCGCGCGGCAGGAGGGGAAGAGCGCGTTTCCGGAGCTGGGCATGGGGCGCCCGGTCGCACACCCCTTCTTCGACCGGTTGCATTCGATCTCGAACCGCGAATTCTTGCTGACCGGAACGCTCTCGCCGCAGTGCGATTGGGTGCTGGACGAACATCGCCTGACGGATGGCGGAGCGCTTCTGCCGGGGACCGCCTATCTCGAAATGGCGCGCGCGGCGGTGGCCATGGTGGAAACCGGCGATTTCGAACTGGCGGACTTCGCCTTTCTCGAACCTTTCGCCGTTCCCGACCGGAGTTCCCGAGATCTGCGCATCCATGTGCGGCGGGAAGAGGGTGGCATCTGGCACGTCACCGTTCTTGGACGGCAGGCGTCCTCGCAGAATGCATGGACGCAGCACGCACGGGGGACGGTGCGCCATCATGAGACGGTGCCGCTTCACACTGCGCTCGATCTCGATGCGATCGCAGCGCGCTGCCGCCCCGGCAAGGGCGGCAGCGACGATCAGCCGGGGCTGAGCTTCGGATCGCACTGGCAGACTATCGACCGGGCTTTGCTGGGGACGGACGAGGCGCTTCTCCACCTTGAGCTTCCCGCGCCGTTCCGGCGGGAGACGGACCAGTTAGCCCTGCATCCGGCTTTGCTCGATTTCGCGACGGCGGGCGCGCAGGCCCTTATAACCGGGCGTGATCCGGCCACCGATTTCTACGCGCCGTTCACTTATCGCCGCCTCGTGATCCACGGCCCCCTGTCTGGCCGTATCGCCAGCCACATTCGCTATCGAAGGGACGGAGAGGGGGGGCAGAGCGCCGTTTTCAACATCACCATCACCGATCCGGATGGGCTGGTGCTTGCGGAAGTGAGCGATTTCACCATGATCCGCGTGACGGGGAGCCTGCTGAGCGGCCGTCTGTCCGCTGCCGATAGCGCTGCTGATAACTCCGGCGGGACGGGCGCCCGCACAGGCATCCGTCCCGAGGAAGGCGTGGAGATCGTCGAAAGGCTGCTGTCAGGCAGCGGGCGCTCGCATGCGATCGTTTCTCCCTACGACTTGCGCGCGGTTCTGGCCTCTTTGCGCAAGCCGCCGAGGATGATTGCGACTGCCGGTTCCAGTGATCCCGCCGATGCCCCCGTCTCGGAGATGGAGAAGGCGATCGCCGAACTGTGGAGCGATCTGCTGGGCGTAAGTTCCATCGGTCGCAGCGACAATTTCTTCGATCTTGGCGGGCACTCGTTGCTGGCGGTCCAGTTCACCAATCGCCTGCGCAAACGGATCGGCAAGACGCTGCCGCTGGCCGCCATGCTGGGAGAGCCGACCATCGCCGGTCTCGCGGCCGTTCTCGATCCCGACAGCGGAACTCGCCCCGCTACGGCAAACGCAAGCGAGGGCATGGTCACCATTCGCGAAGGCGGCAGGGCCATGCCTCTGTTTCTGGTCCACGACGGCCTCGGCGAAACCCTGCTCTATCGCGGGCTTGCCCTGCGGCTCGACAAGGCGCGTCCGGTCATCGGCATCGAGCCGCTGCGAAGGCCCGACGGCGCCTATGCCCATACCCGCATAGACGAGATGGCGGCGCACTACATCGCGCGTTTGCGGACCTGTCAGGCTTCCGGCCCCTATCTTCTCGCGGGCCTCTGCGCGGGCGGCGTCATCGCCTTCGAGATGGCGCGCCAGCTTCAGGAACAGGGGGAACGGGTCGCATTCGTGGGGATCATCGATGCTGCCGACGTCGAGGCTCGCAAGTTTCGGTTTCTTACGACGCGTCTGCGCTTCGCGCGGCTGCGGGCCTCGTTGTCGCAGTCCGGCATGTCGGGCCTGTTGCCCGATGTCGGTCGGCGCGCCTGGAATGCCGTGCGCTGGGAGATTGGATCGCGTCTTCATCAGGCACGAGACCGCAGAACGGTTCGCGAGATGCGGGCCGGCGATGCTGCCATGGGCCTCCAGGCAAGCGGCGAGAGGGAAACGATTCCCTTCCTCAAGCTCTATGAGGTGGCGCACAGGGAGCATCGCCCCCTCGGCATGTTCGAGGGCGGGACAGTGGCCCTGTTCAAGGCGGGGGACGTTACCGGCTTGGCCGACGATACGCCATATTGTCTGACCTATCGCGATTATGCGCTGGGCTGGGGCAAGCGTGTGCGCGATGAGATCGTTATCGTCGATATCCCCGGCGGGCACAGCAGCAATCTTCAGGAGCCACACGTCGAACGGCTGGCGCCGCTGTTTCAGGAAGCCCTCGATGCCGCTCTCGCTGCTTTCGAACCTGGAGGTTTTCGAGAGCAGGACAACGAAGCCTTCGACCCGGTCAAGGTCGCGGCGGAATGAGCGGTGGTCGGGCACCGGACACGATCGATGTGGTGATCGTCAATTACCGGACGGGGGCACTGGTCGTGTCCTGCCTCGAAACCCTGGCTTCCGAGATCGAGGAAGGTCTGCGAATACGGGCTATTGTGGTCGATAATGCCTCTGCTGACGGTTCGGCGGAAGTGATCGAAGGGGCCATCGTGCGCGCGGGATGGGCATGGGCGCAGGTGATCCGCTCGCCAGGCAACGGCGGTTTCGGTGCCGGCAACAATATCGGGATCGATGCCGCGCTCACAGATGGTCGGGCGGCCGAACTGGTCTGGCTGCTCAATCCGGATACCCGCGTGATGCCGGGTGCGGCGCGGGCACTGGCCCGCTTCATGCGACAGGTTCCTGCCGCGGGTGTCGTGGGTACGGCGCTGCTCGAAGGTGATGGAACGCCGTGGCCTTTCGCATTCCGCTTTCCAAGCGTTCTGGGCGAAATCGAACGCGGCCTGCGCTGGAAGACGGCGTCGAAATTGCTCGCGCGTCACGCGGTTGCCCGGCGCATGGGGGCGCAACCGGCCCGCGCCGATTGGGTGAGCGGCGCAAGTCTGGCAATCCGGTCGGATCTGCTGCGTGGCGGCCTCCGCTTCGATGAGCGCTATTTCCTCTATTACGAAGAGACCGACTTGTGCCGCGCGGTCTGGGCCATGGGGAGGGAGTGCTGGTATCTGCCGCAAGCCCGCGTGCTGCATATTGCCGGACAGAGCACCGGCATCACCGACAGCCAGGCAGAGCCTCGGCGCATGCCTGCTTACTGGTTCGAATCGCGGCGCCGCTATTTCCGCAAGAACCACGGCGGCGCCTATGCGCTGGCAGCCGATCTGGCCTGGATGGCATCGCATGGCGTCTTTCTGGTGAAACAGCTCTTCCGCCGGACCCCGCATGCGGATCCCCCCCGTCTGCTGCGTGATTTCGCAAGGTATAGCTTGTTCGCATCCAGACGGCGCTGAGGTTGGCGATGGACATGTTCCGGACATTGGAGGCCAAGGGCAAAATCGCCGGCGAACGCTTGCCGGCCCCTTTCCCGCTATGGCTGATCGAGGTTCCGGAACATCTCGATACGCACTTGCTTGCCTGCCTTTCGGGCGAGGAATGTGACCGGGCAGCGCGATTCCGAACTCCGGCACTGGCTCGGCGCTATTGCACTGCGCATGTCGCCTTGCGTGTTCTGGGCGAGGCGTTCCTCGGAATTTCCGCGGGGCAGCAGTGCTACGAGATCGGCCCAAGTGGAAAGCCACGGCTCAAGGGTATCACGCAGTCCCATTGCAGTGTCAGCTATGGCAGGGAGCGCGTGCTGGTCGGTTGGTCGCGCGACCATGAAATCGGAGTGGATCTGGAATTCATCCGCCCGATCCCGGAAGCGGGGGAACTTGCCGAATTCCATTTCACGCATGCGGAGAATATCCGTCTGGCCCAGGCGCAGGACCGCGATCGCGCGTTCCTGACGGTCTGGGTTCGCAAGGAAGCCTGTGTCAAGGCGCTCGGAAGCGGCTTGAACATGGCACTTTCGTCATTCGAATGCGACGTAGACCCGGGGTCGGTTCTAGTTGAGATCGAAGGCTCTTCTATCGAGAGCCATGTCTACGACCTGAAGGACGACCATGTGGTCGCCTGGGCCCGATACATCCCGCCGAACCGGTCTGATCGGATCCATCGGCATTTGCGTGCGGGTCCCCTTGCCGCGGGAGTTTCTACTGCTGAAGTTGCAGCAGTCCCTCGCGGATGACATGGGCGATCATGTGCGCCCGGTTGCGCGTCCTGGTCTTCAGGCGGACGTTTTCGACATGCCTTTCGACGGTGCAGGGCGCGATATTGAGTTCGATCGCCGTTTCCTTTGCCGAACGCCCCATCGCCACGAAGCGCAAGACATCCAGTTCACGAGCGGTAAGTTGCACAGCTTCATTGTCAAATCTGTACATGAAATTCCCCCTAGATTTCGATGGTGATTATCGAACCCCCCTTACCTTCCTTTGAGACCGTATTTTGCCTCAAAGACAAATGTTGCATTGGCGAAGATTCGAGTCACGCTATATTTTGGCATCCTATGGCAGCCGTTTGGACTTTGGCCTCATTTCCGGCGGTCCGCATGGATACAGAGACTATCCCTATTCGACCGTTCATTCTTTAGGATGAGCCGTGAGGGTTATGTTCACGATTGCACATTCAATGGCGCGAAGTGCATGCGCATCTTTTCATCTCGCTCAGGGGCGCAGGATCAAGGGAGGCGGTATTTCTCCGCTCGAAACGCCGCGCCCTGCATTGGGTTTTTCGCCCGCCGACCGCAGGGGAAGTTGTCCCTGAACCGCCAGTTCGCGGGCCATCACGGCTGCCTGGGTCCGGTTGGTAACCGACAACTTCTTGAGCAGGGATTTCACGGTTGCCTTCACCGCGGATTCGCTGATGCCGATGTTGCGCGAGATCGTCTTGTTGGGAAGTCCCCGCTCCAGAGCGCCCAGAACTTCCCACTCCCGCTGGCCGAGGTCGTAGGTAAGGCCGGTGCGGCGCTGCGCGGGCACCTCGGTCAGCAGCAGGAGGTTGTCGAGCAGTTCGATGATTTCGGGCGGAGCGACTTTCTGGCCGACCGCAACCATCTGCATCATCGCCACCAGCGACTGGTAGGGTACCTGATCGAGGAAATAGGCATAGGCGCCTGCTGCATAGATCGCGGCCATTTCGGTAAATTCGAACGACGAGACGAGGGCGACCACGCGCGCGTCCGCAAAGCGATGGAGGATATCCGCGACAACTGCCGGACCATCCTTGCCGAGCAGCGAGCCGTCGACCACGATAAGGTGCTCTCCTGTATCCGCTGCGGGCGGAGCCAGGCTTTCGAGATCGTCGACGGGTTCCGCGAGCGTGAATCCGGAATCCGAAAGGATGCGTCTCACTCCCTCCCGGATCAGCGAATTTCTGATGGCTACCGATACTACCGTAGTCATGGTCGTTCGCAGGCCTCTCTTCTTCATCGCATCTTCGGAAGATGGTGATGTCCGAGGAAGACTCCGTTCCGCCCAACAGAACTCGGAAAAAATTGTCGTGGTTCAGGTTAGTTCGCGGTCAAGACTATTGCAAATCGCCCGAATTTGACAGCTTGCGCTTTTTCGGGGGGTGATTTCCACCATGCCGGGGAGCGAACTTCACCATGATGTACGCGGGGCGACCATGGTCTCGCTCCTCTCCATTTTCCGGATGATCCGGCGCAGCGGGCTTTCTAAGCCGCGATAGAGAATCCATGCCAGCCCGATGACCAGCGTGCACGCCGCCAGCGTTGCCATTCCGTCGCTTTCGCCCGCACTGAAACCGTACGTATGGAGTGCTGCCTTCAAACGCTCGACGAAGCCGATTGCCTGGAAGTGCAACAGGTAGATGCCGAAGGAGACTTTGCCGAGCAGCATGAGCGGTGATGACGCGAAGATGCGGCGCAGGATGCCCCGGTCCTGGGCGAGTGCGGCGATCAGTGCCATCATCGCCAGATAGGCCGGGAAATCCGACAATGCTTGCGCCAGTGCGGCGATGACCAGCAGCAGAACCGCGCATTGCGACAAGTCGCCCGAGAGCAGCCGGTTCAGGGTGCCGCTGTCATGCAGGCGATGGAGCAGTTGCCCGATCGTGAAACCGGCCAGACAGCGCATGAGCGTATAGGGCGAGAAGAACAGGTCCAGTTCGCCGTTAGCGATCGGCGCGCCGATGTAGTGATGGCTTGCCGCAATCGTGAGAGCCAGGATCGTACCGAGCGCCGCTGCTCCTGCGGCCAGCGCGATCCGGCGACGCGAGCGCAGGCAGATCATGGCAATGGCGGGAAACAGCAGGTAGGCGACCATCTCGGTGCTTACTGACCAGGCGGGCGGATCGATGCTCGGTTCATTGCCGAGCGCTTGCAGCATGACGAGATTGGTCGCGAGGACCGGAAAGGGTGTGCCGGCGCTGCCATGACGGGCGGCCAGTGCCATGAAGGCCAGCGTCGCCAACAGATAGAGCGGATAGATCCGCGCCACGCGGTGCAGCAGAAAGCGCCGCTGTCGGAACGTCCCGTTTTCCAGTGCCTGCCCATAGACATGGGCCATGACGAATCCGCTGAGCAGGAAGAACAGGTCCACCGCAAGATAGCCGTGGAGCAGTATCCGGGAAAGCGGCCCGGTGGCGGCCATGTTCAGGTGGAAATGGTACAGCATGACGAACAGGGCAGCAGCGCCGCGGATGCCGGTCATCGGCCTGATCTCAGGCGCTGCTAACGTCATTGGCGGCTATCTCGTGTCCCGGTCGGTGCTTCGCCATTGTCGCCGCGCAGGTGCGACGGCGTAATCCCGGCCATCGCCCTCCCAAATCTCGGCACGTACCGTGTCCCTTTTTCGCCTTTCCGGTTGCAGGTCGATCGGGGAGGCGTAGCATCCTGCAATGCGGTACGGATATTTCCTTGCGGCCTGTCTGGCAGCGCAGTTCGCCTTTGGACCGGCCTTCGCGCGCCGCGATGCGCCCGTTTCGTCGGCAAGCTCGACCGGGCGCGTCGACCCCGCCTTTGCCGGGCATTATTACCTTTCCGGCATCATGGAGACAGGCTCCGAACTGCTCCTGCGAGAGGACGGCAGCTTCGAGTGGTACCTTTCCTACGGCGCGCTGGACCAGTACGCGAAAGGTACCTGGCGCCGCGAAGGCGATAGCATCGTGCTGACGGCACATCTGCCGGACAAGGGCAAGCCGCTGTTCGCCTATCTCGACACGCAGCCATGGTCTGCCGAAGCGGAACAGGCGCGGCTCGACCGTGAGCATGACATGCAGGAGGCAGCGATCCGCGCGGCCTGTCCGTTTCTGGCCGACTATGTGAGCACTGCGGCTCCGGTTCCGACAAATGGCGAGACGGAAGAGGAGAAGCGGCCGACGCCGGAGGAGCTTCGCGGCGAAGCTCAAGCTGCGCTTGCGGCAGCCCAGGCGGCGCGCTCCCGTATGGAAGATGCGGCGCGCAGGATAATGGCCGGAAACAGTATCGACGAAGCGGCGACAGGCGAGGCCCAGCGGGTTACCGCCGCCTGGTACGATACCGCCGATGCGGCCCGTAGCGCGGCCTATGCAGCAGGGCTGCCCCCGCCCGATCTTTCGGACCCGGTGCTCCCTTCGGGTTGTGCGATACCTGAGCGGCAAACGGTCGAGCGCGATGCACCGGGAAGCTGGAAACGCGGCCTGGCTGCTCAGGTCATCGATTCCAAGTCGGGCGAGGCGGCTCGGGGGGTGAAGATAAGTCTCCGGTCGGGCCATGGCCCGTCGGCTGAGGCGATCACGTCAGGAGACGGGATGGCACTCCTGCCCGATCTCGGCAGCGATGGTCAATTGACCGTAAGGTTGAGTGCGTCTTACGCAGAAGGACATGATGTCGACATTAGGATTCCGCCTGTTCGGTATGGAATAGTTAGATTTTCCATAGATACCGAACAACTGATGGTACCGCCTTTCGAGCGGTTCATTTTGCGGATCGACGGGGCCGAACTGCTGCCGGAGGCGTTCGGGCAAGGGCGATACAAACGTTGACATCCCATTGGGAACAAGTGTCTGTCGCGGACGATATGCTCGTCATTCGTCTATAAGGCGTGACATGCAACTTCGACTTACCCTTCTTGCCGCACTGATGGCGGTCCCAACGACGGCGCTGGCGGAGGACCGCGACTATTGTCCTGACCGTCCGGGCATCGGCACCCCGGCCTGCACGATGGACCCAGGTCGCTTCTCGCTGGAAACCGGGCTGGGCGACTGGACCTTGAACCGCGATTCCCTGCAGCGCGAGGATACGATCGTGCTGGGGGATTTCCTGCTGCGCATGGGCGTTGCCGAACATGCAGAAGTGCAGGTCGGCTGGACCGGCCTGGGCTTCGTGCGGACGCGCGACCGGCAGACCGGCGCGCTGGATCATCGCAGCGGTACCGGCGACATGACGCTGGCCTTGCGGCGCAACCTCGTCAATCCCGACGGTTCGGGTTTCTCGGCGGCGGTCATGCCGTTCGTCTCGCTGCCCACCGGCGGCGGTGCGATCGGGGCGGGCGACTGGGGCGGCGGTGTCAGAGTCCCGCTCTCCTACGAACTTACCTCCGAGGTCAGCCTGGAAGCGGTGCCCGAGTTTGACGCCGATGTGGACGAGGACAGGCACGGCCGTCATTTCGCGTTCAGCAATGTGGTCGGCGCATCGGTCAAGCTCGACGAAGCCTTGAGCGCGACCGCCGAATACCAGTTCCGTGCCGTTCGTGAAACCGGCGATCATCACCTGGAACACGTTTCTGGTCTGTCGCTTGCATGGCAGACTTCAGACGATTTACAGATCGATCTGGGCGCGAATGCCGGGCTGGACCGGGACAGCGACGACCTCGAAGTCTATCTGGGAATTTCCCGCAGGTTCTGATCCGGCTCATGCTGCACCGCGAAACAGGCGCTTGCAGCGAGCCGTCGGTTACGGCAAGATAGACGCGACATTCGGATTGCGGCCCGCAACGGTGCGGGCAGCGATCCATCGGTCCGCAAGGGCCGGGAAACAAGGCAACGACGCCATCGGTCGGACCTGCAAGGGTTCCGGCCGGTGGCGTTTTTTTCGTTTGGGGAAGACGTGGCAAGCAGCAAGGTCAAGAGCGCATGTCCCTATTGCGGTGTCGGCTGCGGCATCGTCATGGAGGTGTCGGGAGGGCGCATCGTCAAGGTCGCGGGGGACAGGGACCATCCAACGAACTTCGGCCGCCTCTGCACCAAGGGCAGCACCTGCCATGTCCCGGTCACTGCGCCGGGACGGGCCGAGACGGCCTATGCCCGCATCGAGGGAACCCGCGACCAGGGCGCGATTCCCATGGCCGAAGCGATTACGCGCACCGCACAGGGCCTGCGCCGGATCATCGAGCGGGACGGGCCGGATGCAGTTTCGTTCTACGTCTCCGGGCAGATGTCGCTGGAGGCGCAGTATCTGGCCAACAAGCTCTGCAAGGGCTTCATCGGCACCAACAATATCGAAAGCAATTCGCGCCTCTGCATGGCAAGCGCGGCGAGCGGCTACAAGCTCTCGCTCGGCGCCGACGGGCCGCCGGGGTCCTATCGGGATTTCGACAAGGCCGATCTGTTCTTCGTGATCGGCGCGAACATGGCCGACTGCCATCCCATCCTGTTTCTGCGGATGATGGACCGGGTGAAGGCCGGCGCGAAGCTGATCGTCGTCGATCCGCGCCGTACCGGCACGGCGGACAAGGCGGACCTGTTCCTGCAAGTCCGGCCCGGCACCGATCTCGCCCTGCTCAACGGGCTGCTGCAGCTGCTGACCGAACAGGGCCGGATCGACACCGCTTTCATCGCCGCCCATACCGAGGGTTGGGAGGATATGCCCTCCTTCCTCGCCGACTACACGCCCGCGAGAGTTGCCGAACTTACGGGGCTTGCCGAGGCGGACTTGCGACAGGCGGCGGAGTGGATCGGTGAAGCGGGCGCCTGGACGACCTGCTGGACCATGGGCCTCAACCAGAGCACCCATGGGACCTGGAACACCAATGCGATCTGCAATCTCCACCTCGCGACGGGGGCGATCTGTCGCCCCGGTGCGGGGCCGTTCTCGCTGACCGGACAGCCCAATGCCATGGGCGGTCGGGAGATGGGCTACATGGGTCCGGGCCTTCCCGGCCAGCGCGCGACAACCAGCGATGCCGACCGGCATTTCGTGGAGGATGTCTGGGGCATTGCGCGGGGAACCCTGCGGGCGGAGGCAGGTGCGGGCACCGTCGCATTGTTCGAGGATATGGCGGCGGGGCGGATCAAGGCCTGTTGGATCATCTGCACCAACCCCGTCGCCAGCGTGGCCAACCGCAAGACGGTCGTGGCGGGGCTGGAAGCGGCCGAACTCGTGATCGCGCAGGATGTCTTCGTCGATACCGAGACCAATCGCCATGCCGATCTGATCCTGCCTGGCGCGCTCTGGGCGGAAGCGGAAGGGGTGATGATAAATTCCGAACGCAACCTCACCCTGATGCAGAAGGCCGTCGACCCTCCGGGAGAAGCAATGGCGGACTGGGAGATCATCGCCCGCGTCGCTTGCGAGATGGGCTATGCTGATGCCTTCGCGTACGCCTCCGCAGCCGAGGTCTTCGAGGAAATCCGTAGCTTCTGGAATCCACGCACGGGCTACGACCTGCGCGGAGCCAGCCATGAGCGGCTGCGCGAAACGCCGCTGCAATGGCCTTGCCCGCCCGACGCCACAAGCGATCGCAATCCCATCCGATACCTCGGCGGCGGAGCGAGCCGGTCCGGGGAGCATGGGGAGGACACCGATCCCGCGCCCATCGTCTTTCCCACCGAAACCGGCAGAGCCATGTTCCTGCCGCGCCCGCACCTGGACCCGGCGGAAATGCCCGATGCCGAATTCCCGCTCGTTCTGAACACCGGCAGGCTCCAGCATCAATGGCATACCCTGACCAAGACCGGGAAAGTCCCTAGTCTCAACAAGCTCAATCCTGGCCCCTTTCTGGAGGTTCACCCTGAAGATGCGGCCGCGCTGGGGATAGGAGAAGGAGACAAGGTCGAACTGCGCTCGCGCCGGGGGCGAGCCGTGCTTCCCGCCGTCGTTACCGATCGCGTCCGACCCGGTAGTTGCTTCGCACCGTTCCACTGGGGCGACGTTTTCGGCGAGGACCTTGCCGTCAATGCGGTTACGAGCGATGCGGTCGACCCGCTGTCGCTGCAACCAGAATTCAAATTCTCGGCGGTCGCGCTGACCCGGCTGTCAGGCCCGGCCGGAGAAAACGGCAGCATTTCGGCAAAGGATGATCTGACACCGCTCCTGTCGGAACTTTCTCACTCGGGGGCGAACCCACCGTCGTCCCGGCAGGCCGCGATGGACATGTTCGCACAGATCTTGGGGCTGTTGCCGGAGACGCGTCCGGAACTGCTGCCTGAGGAGGAGCGCTATCTCTCCGGATTTATGGCCGGACTGCGAAATTGCGCACCCTCGACAATTGCTCCAATGCTACCCCTGAACGCACCATTCGGAGATGATAATCGTCACTATATCAATGGATTGATGGCGTGTATTCTCTCTCATTCTCATAGTGTGCAAAGCGCCTGGCCGACCGGAAGCAAATCTGCAGGAGTGCGTTCAATTGAAATCCTGGTGCTCTGGGCCTCGCAGACCGGCAATGCGGAGAGCTTTGCGGAGCACTGCGCAGCAAGGCTCGAAGAACGATCCTGCCAGGTTCGCCTCGCCTCGCTCGACAGTGTGAAACCGGCTGAACTCCCGGAAGCCGGGCGGGTGCTTTTCATTGCCAGTACGTTCGGCGACGGCGATGCGCCGGACAATGGGGGTGCTTTCTGGAACGCGCTTATCGCCAACACGCCATCCGGCATGGCGGATTTGCGCTATTCGGTCCTCGCGCTAGGGGATTCCAGTTATGATGAGTTCTGCGGTTTTGGCCGTAAACTCGATAAAAGATTGGAAGAACTAGGGGCGGTTCGCGTCGTTCCGCGCGCCGATTGCGAACCGGATTATGAGGAAGCCGCCGGCCGGTGGCTGGACGATGTGCTTCGTGCCATGTCTGCCGAACCTGCGGTCGCGCCCATATCCAGCCGGATGCAGGCCGAGAAGCCGGCAAGGATCGCTTACAGCCGAAAGTCACCGCTGCACGCCCGGATGACCTGTAATACCCTGCTCAGCGGTTTGGGTGCGCAGAAGGAGGTCCGGCAATTCGGTTTCGATCTGAAGGGAAGCGGCTTCACCTACCGGGCCGGCGATGCTCTCGGTGTCTGGCCGGTCAACTGTCCGGTCCTGGCAAGTGAAATCGTGGAAGTGCTAGAACTCGACCCGGAAGCGCCGGTAACGGTCAAAGGGGTGGGAGAAGTCGCGCTCCACGATGCGCTCCTGCACCATTGGGATATCTCAAAGCCGACGCGTAATATACTGGAATTGATAGCGGACCGTTTTCCGGAAGCGGCTTTCGCACCGCTTCTCGATCCCGATCGCAAACCGGAATACGATCGGTTTCTGCGTGAGCACCAGATTGCCGACATTCTGCATGAAACCGGAGCCAGGCTCGAAACGGCCGATCTCGAGCAAGTCATGCGGCCGATCCAACCGCGTTTCTATTCAATTGCCTCCAGCCCGCTTGCCCAGGTGAACGAAGTGCATCTCACCGTTTCGGTCTTGCGCTACAGCAACAAGGGGCGCCGCCGCGGCGGGGTGTGCTCCGCTTTCATGGCCGATCGCGCGGAGGAGTTGGGGGCAGGATTGTTCCTACAACCGGCAGCGCATTTCCGGCCGCCTGCCGATCCTGGCCGCGCAGCGATCATGATCGGGCCAGGCACCGGCATTGCCCCATTCCGGGGGTTTCTCCAGGATCGTCAGGCCACCGGTGCTACGGGAAGCAACTGGCTTTTCTTTGGAGAACAACATGAAAGAAGCGACTTCTACTATCGTGATGAGATAGAGGTCTGGCGCCGTTCCGGGCACCTCGATCGGCTCAGCTTGGCCTTTTCGCGCGATCAGGCGGAAAAAGTCTACGTTCAGGGCCGCATGATCGAGGAGGGCGCCGAGCTGTGGCGCTGGATCGACGGCGGCGCGCATTTCTACGTCTGCGGGGATGCGAGCAGGATGGCCAAGGATGTCGATCTGGCCTTGCGGCGGATCGTTTCGACACATGGCGGCATGAAGCCTGACATCGCCGACGACTATATCGCCCAGATGCGGGAGGACCGGCGTTACCTTCGCGACGTTTATTGAAGAGGGCGATGAAACCGGGATCGGGCCGCGCGCGTTTCTTCGATTGTCTCACACAAGGAGATCGGTGATGGCTGACAGGCTGGAACATCCCATACCGGACGCGGCATCGCGTGTAGCCTTATCCGGCGGCGCGGATGCTGTCCTTGCCGCCCCCGTAGACAGGCTGGCTCGTTCGTTTCTGGGCTGGCTGCTTGCCCGGCGGGACAGGGTGCCTGGATCGGACGCGATGGAGAGTACGCAGATCGCGTGCCAATAGCGCGTTTCGATATTGGAACCGGAACGCGAATGGCGAGTTCGGTGGTTTCTCTCATCAGGAGTACGATATGCCGTCAGCGACGTTTGAAACCCTGGAAGGCGACGAGATCGATGTGGATGCCGGCGAAGTCGTAAGCATCGCTGAAGGCGAGGACGATGGAACCACGCTTATCGAACTGGATGACGGGCAGGAAATCACTGTCGTCGCCAGCCCGGTGGAGGTTGTCGCCGATCTGGGGCTGGACCCGCTCGAATTTCTCGACCTCGATGAGGATAGTGCCTCCGATGAGGACGACGAGGATGAAGAAAACGATTGAAGTCCGAGGCCGGCCTGCGGCCTTCATTCGAAATCTGGAGACCTTATGCTGGAACATCTCCCCCGCTGGCTAGGATCGCTCATGACCAATGTGCGGGCGGGCCATGCCAAGCTCGCCATCGTGCAGGATGAGGTAACGCGCGGATCGGGTTTCATCGACCTGTCGAGTCCGGCTTTCGCCAATGGCAGCCGCTTGCCGCAGCGTTTCACGGCGGACGGCGAGGGGGTGTCTCCGCCGCTCGTATGGGGTGAGGTGCCCGAGGGAACGGTCAGCCTTGCCCTGCTTGTCGAGGATCCGGATGCTCCCGCTCCGCACCCCATGGTCCATGCCCTTATCTGGAACATGCCACCTGAGGTTCGGCGCCTTGCCGAGGGCGAAATCGTGGCCGATGGCTTTGGCACCGTCGATGGCCGCGACGTCGGGCGCAACAGCTACTTCCTCGAAGGTTGGCTGCCGCCGGACCCGCCGCCGGGTCACGGCGTCCACGACTATGTGTTCCAGCTTTTCGCGCTCTCCGAAGCGATCGACGTGGACGACAATCCCGGCCGTTCCGAAGTCGTCAGCGCGATCAGCGGCAGAGTGCTCGCCGCAGGGATGCTGGTCGGCACTTATTCCCGCGAGGAGCCTCTGCGGGTTCAGGAAGTGACGGAAACCTCAGTAACGGCAGGTGGATCGGGGATGCAGACGGCCTGAGACCGGCCATCTTACGGCCTAAGGAATGAGGAACGGTTTGGTGCTCTAGCGCCGAAAGCTGCGCGCAGGATGGGTCTGGTTACCCATCCTGCGCAGATGCCTCAGGTTCAGGCAGATGCCTTGCGCGTGGACACCCAGTCGTCGACCACCCGTTCGAGCACCGTCAGCGGCATCCCGCCGCCAGCCAGCGCCGTGTCGTGGAAGCCGCGAATGTCAAAGCGGTTACCGAGCGCCGTCTTGGCCTTCTCGCGCAGGCGGACCCATTCGTTGTGGCCGACCTTGTAGGCGCAGGCCTGACCCGGCCAGCTGCAATAGCGATCGACCTCGGAGGTCGCGCCGCCTTCGGCACGGCCGGTATTGTCGATGAAGTAGCGGATCGCCTGCTCCCGGCTCCAGCCCTTGGCGTGGATGCCGGTATCCACGACCAGACGCACGGCGCGGAACAGCAGGCTCTGGTAGAAGCCCACCCGTCCTAGGGGATCGTTGTCGTAGGCGCCCAGTTCGTCGGCCAGCTGCTCGGCATAGAGACCCCAGCCTTCGGAATAGCTGGAGAAGAACAGCAGGTTCATCAGCTTGGGCGCTGCAGGGCTTTCCTGCTGCAGCGCGATCTGCAGGTGATGGCCCGGAATGGCCTCGTGATAGGTCAGGGTGGGCAGGCCGAACTTGGGCCAGTTGGCGGTGTCGGTCAGGTTGATCCAGTAAATCCCCGGCCGCGTTCCGTCGAGGCTGGGCGGATTGTAGTAGCCCTGCGATGCGCCTTCCTGGATTTCGGGCGGCACGCGCTTGATCTCGACGCCTGACTTGGGAAGGCGGCCGAATGCCTTGGGCAGCAGCGCCTGCATCGCCGCCATCTGCTCGTTGAGGTGCGCGACCAGTTCCACTTTGGCCGCATCGGTATTGGGATAGACGTTGGCCGGGTTGGCGATCAGCGCGGCCATGCGCTCGCCTACCGTACCCTTGCTGAACCCTTGCGACTTGAGCAACGCGTCCGAGCGGGCAGTGAGGTCGGCAACCTGCTCCAGCCCGATGCGATGGATTTCCTCGGCGGTCAGGCGGGTCGTGGTGATGTAGTTCAGGCTATTGGCATAATACTGCGCGCCTTGCGGAAGGCGCGAGACCGAGGCTGCGTGCCCGGCCTTGGGCTGGATGGCCTTGAGGGCATCGTTCTGGCGTTGCAGGGCCGGATAGACGCGCTCGGTGACGAGCTTCTGCACTTGTGCGCCCCAGTCGCCGGCAATCGCCTTTTCGTGGGTGCGGCGGACGATCGACTGCACCAGCGTGGAATCGCCGGCGGCAGTGCCCAGCATGCCTGCTTGGAGACCGATGGTCTTGCTGAGGATGAAGTCAGGCGGGATGACGCCGATGCCGAAGTCTTCGCGCATCCGATCGGTCTCGGCATCCAGCACATCGGCGAAGTCGTTGACGCGCGAGACGTAAGCTTCCGCATCCGCCGCCGTCTTGATCGTGTGCTGGTTGTCGAGGAAGTCCCCGGTGCCGAGGTAGGCGCCGCCGCCCTGGCTGACGCGGTAGATCTGCGGCCATCCGCCCTGGCCATAGGGAATGGCGAAAGTCCTGATGACGGCATCGAGGTTCGCCGCGATCGTATCGTAATAGATCGCATCCTGCGCATGCAGCTTGGCCCGGTCGATCGCGCCAAGCTGGGCGCGCGCGGTGCGGACGAGGTTGCGGCTCTTTTCCTCTTCCTCGCGGGTGGGAACGGTCAGGCGGGACTTCAGTGCCGCACGCGCGCCGGTATCCAGACCGAGCTGCGTCGCCGTTTCGGGCGATTCATCGACCTGCGCGTCGAAATACTTGTCCATGAAGGCGACAAGCGCGGGGTTTGAAGCGGTCGGCGGTGCGGTTACGCGCCCCAGTGCAGGTCCTGCGGCAACGACGGCGGCACCCGCCGATGCGGTGGAGAGAAAACGGCGACGGTCGATCATGAAAGCTCCGGCGATGGTTTATCGCCGGAGCCTACGCCATGGACGGAAGGAAATGCAATCAGGCTGGAAGTCCGCTTTTATGCAACCGTTCCAGCGCCTCGCATGGCGGCGAGGGCCTGTTCGATATCGGCGATCAGATCGTCCGCATCCTCAAGTCCCACCGCCAGACGTACGCCGTAGCGGTCGGCCTCGTTGCGCTGCTGCGGCGGCCAGGCCATGACGCTGCGATAGCGGGTCGGCTCGATCGGCACGACGAGGCTTTCGAAGCCGCCCCAGGAAAAGCCGATGGCGAAAAGGTTCAGGGCATCGATGAAGCGGTTGCGGTCGGCCAGGGTGCCGTCCTTGAACACGAAGCTGAACAGGCCGCATCCGCCCGTGAAGTCTCGCGCCCAGATATCGTGGCCGGTCGAGCCGGGCAGCATCGGGCAGAGCACTTGCGACACTTCGGGCCGGGTTTCGAGCCAGCGCGCAATCTTCAGCGCGGATTCGGCTTCCTGGCGCAGACGCACGCCCAGCGTGCGCAGCCCGCGCAGTGCAAGCGCGGCGTCGTCCGGCGAGACGACGATGCCGAGCTGCTGCGATCGTGCGCGCAGCTTGCCATAGAGTTCCTCACCGGCGCTGGCGCTGCCCATCATCAGGTCGGAATGGCCGCCGACATGTTTGGTGAGCGCCATGACGGTCACGTCCACGCCCTTTTCCAGCCCCGCGAAACCGAGCGGGCTGGCCCAGGTATTGTCGAGCACCGAGACTGCGCCTTTCGCGCGCGCGATGCGGGCGAGTTCGGGCACGTCGCAGACTTCCATCGAAAGGCTGCCCGGCGCCTCGATCAGCACGGCGCGGGTACGTTCGCAGAACAGCGCTTCGTAGGCGGGGATGTCCAGCGGGTCGTAGAAGCGGGTCTCGATGCCGAAGTCGGTCAGCATGCCGGTGCCCATCGCGCGGGTCGGGTCATAGGCATTGTCGGTGATGAGCACGACATCGCCCGGACGCAGCAGCGTGAGCATGACTCCGGCCAGGGCGGCGACGCCGGAAGGGTAGATCACGGTGCCATGGGCGCCCGGCTCGATCTTGGTGAGAGCCTCGCAGAGCGCCCACTGCGTGGGCGCGCCGCGGCGACCGTAGAAGAAGCGACCGTCCTCGTTCCGGCTCGGCCCTTCGGCCAGCGCGGCGGTGTTCTCGTAGATATGGGTGCTGGCGCGCCAGACCGGCGGGTTGACGACCGCGCCGGTCCACTCCTTGCGGCGCCCGCCGCCGACCAGCTTGGTGAAGGGGGCCAGCTCGTCGAAATTGTCCAAATCGCTCAAAATGCTCTCCGCTCTTGAGCGGGTAGCCCTAACGTGAGGTGCGGCCAGGGTCGAGAGGCAAGGGCGTTTATCGTGCTCCGATCAGGCTGCGATGGGCGAATTGGGGTCTTGGCCCAAGGTTCGCCCCAAGCTTCTCGCTACTTCGATCTCACGGACGGAAATGGCGGCGTGGTCGCGCGGGCCGGTGTCGAGACGGATCGGGGCGAGGCCGGAGCCTTCGCCGGAAACCCCCAGGGTGAAGACCCTGCGCTCCAGATGGCCCAGCTCGTCGGCGAGGCAGAGGCGCACCAGCGGCACGAAGAGGCTGGCCTGACCCTGGCGCATCACGCGGATGGCATTCAGCGGCAATTGCAGTTCGCCCTTGAACTCGCGCGTTTCGCCGGGGGCGAGGGCTTCGAGCGAGTGTCGCAGCGGCAGGGCCGCCGGATCGGGCGCGAGTTGCTCGCCCTGCGACAGGGAGGCGTGGGCGGAGATCATGTCGCCCAGTACGCGCCACGGCTGCGAAAGACCGCTTTCAGGCGCCGACAGCGTGAGGCGATATTGCAGCGTCGCGTAAACGAGCGAGAGGCGCAGGCTCACCGGCTCGAAATGAACCGCGATCACGCCGGGACCGGCAGGAGCGGGTTTCGGGGCGGGCTGCGGTGCAGGACGGCGCTCCGGTTCGGGATTTCGCGGCGGCTGCACGCGCGGGATCGGCGAGACGGAGGGAACCGGATCGAGCGCAGCGACGGGTTCGGCAGCAGCGACGGTCGAGGGTGCACCCGCCTCGTCAGCGATTTCGTCCTCCGGATCGGATTCGGGTTCGAGACCGGCTTCCTCCCAGGCGGTGGCGGGCGCGCGGCGGCGGCGGAGCAGGGCGAAAGCGCCGATGCCCACCCCGACCAGCGCCGCCGGGATGGCGAGCCACCATTCCGGCCAATGCGGCGTGGTGGCAGGTTGGACTGCGGTTTCAGGCGCAGCGGAGGGCATGGCCTGCGGCTGGGCGGTCTCGCCGGTCGCCGGAGCCGCGGGGAACGGAACCGGCTCGGGCGAGGGCGTGACTGGCGATGAGGGCGCGGCAGTGGTCGTTGCCTCCACGCGCGGCGCTTCGGTGGGACGTGCGGGGGTAGCCGAAGGAACCGGGGCAGGTCCAGTCGCCGCGCGGGGCTGCGGACGCTCGGTAACGCGAACGGCTGGAGGGGGCGGCGCCGCGATCGTCGGAACGGGCGTCGGCTGGGCGAAAGGCGTGGCCGCAGGTGTCTCAGGCGCCGTATCGCGCGGCGAAACGCTGGGGTTCTGCGGATCGACCGGCCCTTGCGAACGGGGCGCGTTCTGGCCTTCCTGCTGGCCCGGCGGCAGGCTCCATGTGCCTTGCGCGAATGCCGTCGTAGGTCCCGCCAGAAGGCCGACGACAAGCGCTGCGCGTGAAAATGGTGTCGCGAATTTAGTCACAATGCCCCGCATCAAGCTCCCAGCCTCTGTACCGATCCCAAATGGACCACGCGCTGAACCTTGCGTTAATGCCGAAGGTCCGCGCGGCGAGACGTGAGCGATCATAGCCGAAATCGTGCCTCTCGGGCAATCTCGCCGGAACCGCTTTCCCCGTCGCAGCGGGTTGAAGCGGAGGGCCGGGACACCTATCAAGACCGGCATGACTGACACTTCCATAACTCCGCTGCATCTCGGCCAGACCAGCGCGCTGCCGACTTCGCCCGAAGAGGCCGTGCTCGACTACGTTCCTAATCCGCGCCAGGGCAGCCTCTATCTGGTGCGCTTTGCCGCGCCGGAATTCACCTCGCTCTGCCCCGTGACCGGCCAGCCCGACTTCGCCCATCTGGTGATCGACTATGCGCCGGGCGAAACCATCGTCGAATCCAAGAGCCTCAAGCTCTTCCTCGGTTCGTTCCGCAATCACAACGGCTTCCACGAGGACGTGACGGTCGGCATCGGCCAGCGCCTGTTCGATGAGATGAAGCCGCACTGGCTGCGCATCGGCGGCTACTGGTATCCGCGCGGCGGCATTCCCATCGACGTGTTCTGGCAGTCCGGCGCGGCGCCCGAGGGTCTCTGGGTGCCGGATCAGGGCGTCCAGGGTTATCGCGGCCGCGGCTGAGAGGGATTAAGCAGGGGCGCCGGTTTGCGCCGACGCCCCCAAAGCTCCCGGACTTTCCCTCGGGCTTTTTCATTCCCGAGGTCCGTGTCGGGATACGTCTCGGCATCATTTCGAGGCGAACTGCACTCCATTGACACGGCGCAGATCGACCGACCCTTTCCCAAGCGAGGCAAGCTGGCGGTTTGAGAGGCACTGAGCGTAAACCGTGGGCGCTTCTGCCTTGAGCGCGGCTTCGGTGGCCAGTGCATCGTCAAGGCGGGCGGTGCATTCGGCGCGCGATTCGTAGGTCTGGACGGGCGTGGACAGCCTTTCGCAGGCCGATCCGTCGTCGCTGCAACCGAACAGGGCGAGGGCGATGAGTGTAGTGCTCACAGGTCTCTCCTTTCGGGAAGAATAACGGTCGCCAAGCCGAAAATATCCCGCAAGCGACGGGAAAAGAGTCTTTTTCGGCACGGGAACCCTTTGCCGCGTCGTGCGTAGAATTCGGTCCATGGACCAGACCAAAGCCAAGCTCATCATTCGCCCGGCCACTGTCGGCGACGCCCCAGCCATCGCCCGGCTCTCGGTGAAAGTCTACGGCAAGGCGGACGCCTTCACCCGAGCCGAGATTCGCGGCCAGATCATCAACTTCCCCGAAGGCCAGTTCGTGGCCGAATACGAAGGCAAAGTCGTGGGCCACTGCGCGACGATGATCGTCACCGCCGACCAGGCCTTCCGCCCGCACAGCTGGGAAGAGATCAGCAACGGCGGCTACGGCCGTCCGCCCGCAGAAGACGGCGATGTGCTTTACGGCTTCGAGGTCTGCGTCGATCCCGATTATCGGCGCCTGCGCATCGGCCAGCGGCTCTATCGCAAGCGCAAGGAGCTGTGCCAGTACTTTGAGTTGAAGGGCATCGCCTTCGCTGGACGCATGCCGGGCTATTCCCGTCGCAAGCGCCAGTATCCCAACCCGGCCGATTACGTGCAGGCGGTGAAGGACAAGAAGGTCCGCGACCAGGTCATCCAGTTCCAGATGAACGAGGGTTACGAGCCGCGCGGCATTCTGCCCGACTACATCCCGAACGACAAGGAAAGCGGCGGCAATGCCGTCATCATGTACTGGACCAACCCGCTCGCCCCCCGCGACACGGGCAAGGCGGTGCCGGGCTTCAAGGAGCGCGTGCCTTCCAACGTGCGCGTCGCCACCGTCCAGTTCATGATGCGCAAGATCGAGACGATCGACCAGTTCGAGGAGCAGGTGGAGTACTGGATCGATGTCGCCGCCGATTACGAGAGCGACTTCGTGGTCTTCCCCGAGCTGTTCACGCTCGAACTGCTCTCGATCGAGGAGACCAAGCTGGAGCCCGTCGCCGCCATCGAGAAGATCGCGGACTATACCGAACGCTTCGTCGAATTCATGCAGCGCATGGCGGTGAGCTACAACATCAACATCATCGGCGGCTCGCACCCGACGCGGGTAAAGCTGGGGCAGGGCAAGAGCGAAATCCGCAACATCGCCTATACCTTCCTGCGCGACGGGGCCGTGCACGAAACGCAGAAGCTGCACCCCACCCCATCGGAGCGGCGCTGGTGGAACGTCAAGGGCGGCTACGGCGCCAACGTGATCCCCACCGACTGCGGGCCGATCGGGGTGATGATCTGCTACGACAGCGAGTTCCCGGAACTGGCGCGTCACCTCGTCAATCAGGGCGCGTTGATGCTCTTCGTGCCGTTTTGCACCGACGAGCGACGGGGCTTCCTGCGCGTGCGTTACTGCTGCCAGGCGCGCGCGGTGGAGAACCAGTGCTATGTCGTCACCTCGGGCGTCGTCGGCAACCTGCCGAACGTGGAGAACATGGACGTGCATTATGCGGAGAGCGCGATCCTGACGCCCTCCGACTTTCCCTTCGCGCGGGACGGCGTGGCGGCGGACACCGCGCCCAATACGGAGACGATCGCGATTGCCGATCTCAGCCTCGACGCGCTGCTGACCGCGCGTCAGTCGGGCGCGGTGCAGAACCTCAAGGATCGCCGTTTCGATCTCTATAGGGTGGAGTGGACGCAGCAGTAGTGGGTGGGCGTTCGGGTGCTCAGCCCGCACGTTATACCCCCGTCATCCTGAACTTGTTTCAGGATCCATTTCGCCGATCAAGCCGCCGCCTGTGGCGAGAGATGGATCCTGAAACGAGTTCAGGATGACGGTGTGTTTGATCGCGCGGGTAGCGCGTCAATTCCGCCCTTTGAGGGCCTTCGCGCTGTCAGCCACGCGCCGTCGTGTCTCCACGATCAGCTCGTCGAGGCTCTGGACTTGCTTCACGCCGTAGCGCTCGCCGGTGATGTCGACATTGCCCTTGCGCCAGAATCCCGGCGGGCAGAGCAGCACGACTTTGCCCGAGCGGGCATGAAGACCGAGTTCGAGCAGGCTGACCGGACTCTGCGAACCTGGCGCGAGGTAGAGGATCACTACGTCGGCGCTGTCGAGCGCCGCGAGTTCCCATTCGACCTGCCGGCGGAATTCCGGCTCGCTCGCTTCGGGCTTCCAGGCTGGGTTCCAGTCCGGGCGGCGCGGATTGAGCAATACCAAGTCCTCGCCCTGGAGGGCAGCGATCACCTGCTTCTGCCAGTCCGGCGCCGAACCCATGTCGATGCTGCCGCCGAGGAATACGCGGGGGCGGTCGTGCCGGGCGGGAAGCGCCTCGGGGGAGGTGACGACGACGGCTTCAGCCATGGCCGCTGCGGGGATCGAAACGGTGCCGATCAGGGCGGCGAGGGCGAGGAGAGGCTTCATGGCCCGCCTCTAGCCGCGAGGCGCCGCCCGCCGCCAGCGAAAACCGCATCTCAAAGCTCGAGCCAGAGCGCACCGAAAGGCGGCAGTGCGGTGGCTGTCGCACCATTGACGGCCAGCAGCACTCTGCCTTCCGCAGCTTCGCCAGGAGTGAGCGGATCGGGAGAGAGGTTGAACAGGCAGCGCAGGCGCTCCGCCCCTTCCGTGCGCTCGAACGAGAGCAGTGAACCGTCCGCCCGGCATTCGGTCAAAGTACCGTGGCGCAGGGCGGCATGCGCGTTGCGCAAAGCCAACACCTCCCGCGTGAAATGGAGCAGCGAGGCGGGATCGCTCTCCTGAACGGCCACGGCTCGGGCGAGGTTGTCGGTTGAGAGCGGCAACCACGGCTCGCCGGCGGTAAACCCGCCGAGCGGGGCGTCTTCCCAGGGCAGCGGCGTGCGGGCGCCGTCGCGCGAGAGTGTGAGCGGCCAGTTGGCGATGGCTTCGGGGTCCTGCAACTGCTCGAAGGCGATCTCGTCCTGCACGAGGCCGAGTTCCTCGCCCTGATAGAGGATCACGTTGCCGCGCAGGGCCATCAGCAGGGCCATCTTCACGCGGGCGAAGGCGTCCCGGTGCTCCGGTGCAGACCAGCGCGAAACGGCGCGGGGGGCATCGTGGTTCTCGAAGGCCCAGCTTGGCCAGCCGCCGGTTTCATCGGGACCGAGTTCCCAGCGCTGGAGCGTCTCGGCAACGAACTGCGCGGTAAGTGCGGGGGCATAAAGGAAGTCGAAGCCGTAGGCGCTGTTGAGCCGATGCTCGCCCGCGGTATAGGCGCGGCGGTCGCCCTGAGGATCGTCGCCGCCGATCTCGGCCACGGTATGGACGGCCCCGAACTGGTCGCAGAGCGAGCGGAGCCGCTCGACGAAGCCCACCATGTCGGGATGCGACTGACTGTAGGTCTTGAGCTGAAAATCGAAGGGACGGGTGCGGATGCGGCCATCGGCGGGGGCCGGAGGATTATCGCGCAGCAGCGGGTCGTGCATCGCATGGTTGAGCGCGTCGAGCCTGAAGCCGTCGACCCCGCGCTCCAGCCAGAACCGCGCCGCGTCCAGCACCGCGTCCTGCACGGCGGGGTTGTGCATGTTGAGCTGCGGCTGCTCCTTCAGGAACGTGTGCATGTAATACTGGCGGCGACGGCCGTCCCAGGTCCAGGCGGGGCCGCCGAACACCGACTGCCAGTTGCAGGGCGGGGTGCCGTCGTCTTTGGGATCGTGCCAGACGTACCAGTCGGCTTTGGAATTGCCCCGGTCGGCGCGACTTTCCGCGAACCAGGGGTGGAGATCCGAGGTATGGGCATAGACCTGGTCGATGATGACTTTCAGCCCAAGCGCATGGGCATGGGCGATCAGCGCGTCGAAATCGGCCAAGGTCCCGAATACCGGATCGACCCCGCAGTAATCGGCTACGTCATAGCCGAAGTCGCGCATCGGCGAGGTGAAGAAGGGCGATATCCAGATCGCATCCACCCCAAGCCGGGCGACATGGCGCAGGCGGCGGGTGATCCCGGCGAGATCGCCCACGCCGTCGCCGTTGCTGTCCTGGAAGCTGCGGGGGTAGATCTGGTAGATCGCCGCACCTTGCCACCAGGGCCTGTCCGAAGTCTCGGCAGCGATAAGGGGAAGGGGGCTGTCTTCGGTTTCGGTCAGGCTCATGCTTACCTTCCGCGAATGGGATCGCCCGCGGTCATACCATCGCCGCCCTGTCCTTGCCGAGGGGCGGCCACGAATTTTTTGCGGCGCTGCACAATCCCGCTTGTCGCAGGGCAAGGCTGTGGTAGCCATGATGGAAAGCAGGGGAAACTGCGGAGCGCATGCCGCATTATCCCGGCTCTAACTTACGCCGATTGCAGGACTTTTGCGAGAAAGAGACTGCCACGGCCAGATCAGGAGTGTGCCCGTGGCGACCGATCCTGTTTCCAGCAGCGAGGCTGCGTTTCCCTCGGAAATGGACAAGCATATCGTGCGGGTGCTGCGCCAGCGCGTCGGCAAGGACGAGCGCGCGGCGAAGCAGCATGACTGGTACACTGCCTCGATCCTCGCCCTGCGCGACGAGATCATCGAGAAGTGGATCGACTCCACCCGCCGCACTTACGATTCCGGTGGCAAGCGGGTCTACTACCTTTCGATGGAGTTCCTGATCGGTCGCCTGCTGCGCGATGCGCTCTCGAACATGGGCATGACCCGCGAGTTCGAGGCGGCCCTGCGCGCCCATGGCCTCGATCTGGCCGCTCTGGAGGAACTGGAACCCGACGCGGCGCTGGGCAACGGCGGTCTCGGAAGGCTGGCGGCCTGCTTCATGGAAAGCCTCGCGACGCTGGATATTCCGGCCTACGGCTACGGCATCCGCTATGTGAACGGCATGTTCCGCCAGCGCATCGACGACGGCTGGCAGGTCGAACTGCCGGAAACCTGGCTGGCCCACGGCAACCCCTGGGAGTTCGAGCGGCTCGAAAGCACCTACCGCATCGGCTTCGGTGGCGAAGTCGTGGCCGAGGGCGACGGCGTGTTCTGGCACCCGGCCGAGCAAGTGGAGGCGACCGCGATCGACACCCCGGTGGTCGGCTGGCGCGGCAAGCGGGTGAACACCCTGCGCCTCTGGACCGCCAGCCCGCTCGATCCGATCCGGCTCGATGCCTTCAATGCGGGCGATCACTTCGGCGCTCTTGCCGAGCAGGTGCGGGCCGACAGTCTGGTACGCGTGCTCTATCCCGCCGATTCCAGCCCTGCCGGTCAGGAATTGCGCCTGCGGCAGGAGTATTTCTTCACCGCCGCCTCGATCCAGGACATCGTGCGCCGCCACGTCCAGTATGACGGGGATATCCGCACCCTGCCGGACAAGGCGGCGATCCAGCTCAACGACACGCACCCCTCGGTGGCCGTGGCCGAACTGATGCGCCTGCTGGTCGATGAGAATGGCCTCGAATTCAACGAGGCCTGGGACCTCTGCCGCCGCACGGTGTCCTACACCAACCACACGCTCCTGCCCGAGGCGCTGGAATCCTGGCCGCTGCCGCTGTTCGAGCGCCTCTTGCCGCGGCACATGCAGCTTATCTACGCGATCAACAGCCGTGTGCTGCGCGAGGCGCGCAAGGCTGGGTGCAACGACGCCGAGATCGCCGCGATCTCGCTGATCGACGAAGGCGGCGAGCGGCGCGTGCGCATGGCCAATCTGGCCTTTGTCGGCGCGCATTCGGTGAACGGCGTGGCGGCGCTCCATACCGAGTTGATGAAGCAGACGGTCTTCGCCGACCTCCACAAGCTCTATCCGGACCGGATCAACAACAAGACCAACGGCGTCACTCCCCGCCGCTGGCTCCAACAGTGCAATCCCGGCCTTACCGGGGTAATCCGCGAGGCGATCGGCGACTGCTTCCTCGACGATGCGGAAAAGCTGTCCGATCTCAATGCGTTCGCAGGCGATGCGCAGTTCGGCGCGCGCGTTGCCGAGGTGAAGCGGGCCAACAAGGCGGCGCTGTCGGACTATATCCGCAAGACCATGGGCGTACGTCTCGATCCCGATGCGCTGTTCGATGTGCAGATCAAGCGAATTCACGAATACAAGCGCCAGCTGCTGAACCTGATCGAGACGGTGGCGCTCTACGACCAGATCCGCAGCCATCCCGAGCGCGACTGGGTGCCGCGCGTGAAGATCTTCGCCGGGAAGGCCGCGCCGAGCTATCACAACGCCAAGCTGGTCATCAAACTGGCCAACGACATCGCCCGGCGCGTCAATGCCGATCCTTCGGTGGGCGGGCTGCTCAAGGTCGTCTTCGTGCCGAACTACAATGTCAGCCTGGGCGAGCGGATCTTCCCGGCGGCGGATCTTTCCGAGCAGATCTCTACGGCGGGCATGGAAGCCTCGGGCACCGGCAACATGAAGTTCGCGCTCAACGGCGCGCTGACCATCGGCACGCTCGATGGCGCCAATGTCGAGATCAAGGACCATGTCGGCGACGACAATATCGTCATCTTCGGCCTCACGGCGGACGAAGTCGCGGCCAAGCGGGCGAGCGGTTACAACCCGCGCGAGGTGATCGACGGTTCGCGGGAACTGCGCCAGGCGCTCTCGGCGATTTCGTCCGGCGTGTTCTCTCCCGACGATCCGGATCGCTACAAGGACCTGATCGGCGGCATCTACGACCATGACTGGTTCATGTGCGCGGCCGATTTCGACAGCTATGCCGCCGCCCAGCGCTCGATCGATGCGCGCTGGGAGGACGTGGCGGGCTGGCGCGCCGCGACCATCAGGAACATCGCCAATGTCGGTTGGTTCTCTTCGGATCGAACGATTTCCGAATATGCCAAAGACATCTGGAAGGTCCTGTGACGCCGCCGGACAGCGCTCTCGAATCCCTGCTGGAAGGTACGCACGCGGACCCGTTCTCGCTTCTCGGCCTCCATCCCGGTCCCGGCGGCTCGCACGCCCGCGCGATCCTGCCCGGTGCGGAGACGGTGGAGGCCTTCAGTCTCGACGGTCGGCGGCTAGGCACGCTCGGCAAAGTCGATGACCGCTTTCTGTTCGAGGGCAAGCTGCTCGGAAAGCCGCAGCCGATCCGTTACCGCTGCTCGGCGGAAGGCAGCGACTGGCTCGTCACCGACCCTTATACTTTCGGCCCGGTGCTGGGTCCGGTGGACGACCTGCTGATCGCGCAAGGCACGCATTTCCGCCTCTTCGACAAGCTGGGTGCGCATATCATCCGCCACGAGGGCGCCAGCGGTGTCCACTTCGCAGTCTGGGCGCCCAATGCCCTGCTGGTCAGCGTGGTCGGAGATTTCAACGACTGGGACCCGCGCCGCCACGTCATGCGCGACCGCAGGGACATCGGCGTCTGGGAAATCTTCATCCCCGACATCGCCGACTACCGCGCCTACAAGTACCACATCGTCGGCGCCGACGGCATGGTCCAGCCGCTCAAGGCCGACCCTTTCGCCTTCATGTCGGAAATCCGCCCGGCCACCGCCTCGATGACCGCGCACCCGGCCAAGCTCGACTGGGGCGACGAGGCCCACCGCGCGCATTGGGCCAAAGTCGATCCGCGGAAAGTGCCGGTCTCGATCTACGAAGTCCACGCCGGGTCCTGGCAGCGCGATCGCTGGAACTGGTTCCTCAACTGGGACGATCTCGCCGACCGGCTGATCCCCTATGTCGTCGAGATGGGCTTCACCCATATCGAGTTCCTGCCGATCAGCGAGCATCCCTACGATCCCTCGTGGGGCTATCAGGCAACCGGCCTCTACGCGCCCAGTGCCCGCTTCGGCGAACCGGCCGGGTTCGCGCGTTTCGTGGACGGTGCGCACCGGGCCGGGATCGGCGTGATCCTCGATTGGGTGCCCGCCCATTTCCCGACCGACGAGCACGGCCTCGTCCGCTTCGATGGCACCGCGCTCTACGAACACCAAGACCCGCGCCTCGGCTTCCAGCCGGACTGGAACACCCTGATCTACAACTTCGGTAGGCGGGAGGTGCAGAGCTTCCTTGTCAACAACGCGCTGTTCTGGGCCGAGCGGTATCACGTCGACGGGCTGCGCGTGGATGCGGTCGCCTCGATGCTCTACCGCGACTATTCGCGCAAGGACGGCGAGTGGATACCCAATGCCCAGGGCGGGCGCGAGAACTGGGAGGCGGTGGACTTCCTGCGCGCCACCAACCGCGCACTCTACGGCCAGCATCCCGGCGTCTTCACGATCGCCGAGGAATCGACGGCCTGGCCCGGCGTCACCCAGCCCGCCTACGAGGCAGAGGACGGCCGGCAGGCAACCGCGCTCGGCTTCGGCTTCAAGTGGAACATGGGCTTCATGCACGACACGCTGCGCTACATGGCGCGCGATCCGGTGCACCGGCGCTATCACCACGACGACATTACTTTCGGCCTGATGTATGCCTTCAGCGAGAACTACGTCCTGCCGCTCAGCCATGATGAAGTGGTCCACGGCAAGGGCTCGCTGCTGAACAAGATGAGCGGCGACGACTGGCAGAAGTTCGCCAATCTGCGCGCTTACTACGGGATGATGTGGGGCTATCCCGGCAAGAAGCTGCTGTTCATGGGGCAGGAGTTCGCCCAGCGCCGCGAATGGAGCGAGGAACGTGCGCTCGACTGGGACCTTCGCGATGCTCCTGCGCACGAAGGCATTCGCAACCTCGTGAAGGACCTCAACCACATCTACCGCGAAAAGCCCGCACTTCACGCCGGAGACTGCGACGGGGAGGGTTTCGCTTGGCTGGTGGTGGACGATGCCGCCAATTCGGTCTTCGCCTGGCTGCGCAAGGCGCCCGGCGCCCGGCCGGTCGCGGTGATCTCGAACATGACCCCGGCTATCCTGACGGGGTATGGACTGCCGCTGCCGCATGACGGCACATGGAACGAGATACTCAACAGCGATTCTCCACATTACGGGGGAAGCGGGAAGGGCAACTTGGGGCAGGTCAAAGCCGCGAACGGGCAAGCCATGGTAACATTGCCGCCATTGGCCACGATCATGTTCGAATACGCCGGCTGAAAACGACGATACGAAGGAGAGTGATTGCAATGAGGACGCCGACCGGATCGCCACTTGCGCGCGATGCCATGGCCTATGTTCTTGCCGGCGGACGCGGCAGCCGCCTGGCCGAGTTGACGGACAATCGCGCGAAACCTGCAGTCTATTTCGGCGGCATGAGCCGGATCATCGACTTCGCGCTGTCGAACGCGATCAATTCGGGCATTCGCCGCATTGGCGTCGCCACACAGTACAAGGCGCATAGCCTGATCCGGCACATGAACCGCGCCTGGAACTTCATGCGGCCCGAACGCAACGAGAGTTTCGACATTCTCCCCGCCAGCCAGCGCATTTCCGAACTGCTCTGGTACGAGGGCACGGCGGACGCGGTGTTCCAGAACATCGACATCATCGCCGCCTACAGTCCGAAGTACATGGTCATTCTGGCGGGCGATCACATCTACAAGATGGACTACGAGCTGATGCTGCAACAGCACGTCAACTCGGGCGCGGACGTGACGGTGGGTTGCCTGGTGGTGCCACGCAAGGATGCGACGGCCTTTGGCGTGATGCATGTCGACGAGAACGACGTCATCACCTCGTTCCTCGAAAAGCCCAAGGACCCGCCTGCGATCCCCGGCGATCCGGACCATGCGCTTGCCTCGATGGGCATCTACGTCTTCGACACCGAGTTCCTGTTCGAGCAGCTTCGCCGCGATGCCGCCGAGCCGGATTCCAAGCGCGATTTCGGCGGCGATATCATCCCCTACATCGTCAAGCACGGGAAGGCGCAGGCCCATCGCTTCACCAATTCCTGCATCCGCGCCGCCGAGGAAATCGAGGAATACTGGCGCGACGTCGGCACGGTGGATGCCTATTTCGAAGCCAATCTCGACCTGACCGACACGGTGCCCAAGCTCGACATGTACGACCGCGACTGGCCGATCTGGACCGACACCGTCGTTGCCGCGCCCGCCAAGTTCGTCCACGACGAGGAAGGGCGGCGCGGACAGGCGATTTCCTCGCTGATAAGTCAGGACTGTATCGTCTCCGGCTCGCTGGCACGGCGCTCGCTGCTGTTCACCGGCGTGAAGATGGGCAGCTATTCCGAAGTCAACGAGGCGGTAATCCTGCCTTACTGCAACATCGGCCGCCATGCCCGCCTGTCGCGGGTGGTGATCGATTCCGGCGTGCGGATTCCGGAAGGGCTGGTGGTGGGCGAAGACCCGGAACTCGACGGTCGCCGCTTCCGGCGCACCGACAACGGGGTCTGCCTCATCACCAAGCCGATGATCGACCGGCTGGGCCTGTGATCCGATTACAATGGGAATATCGTTGAAAGTCCTTTCCGTAGCTTCCGAAGCCGTGCCGCTGGTCAAGACCGGGGGGCTGGCCGATGTCGTCGGCGCGCTTCCGGCTGCGCTTGCCGGGCATGGTGTGGAGATGACGACGCTGCTGCCCGGTTATCCTTCGGTGTTGAAGGCGCTGGGGCGGGTACGGAGCGTCCATGTCTGGGACTCGCTGCTGGGCGTTCCCGCGCGGCTGCTGGCAGGAAAGATCGACGGCTATCCGCTGCTCGTGCTGGACGCACCGGCGCTCTATGCCCGTGACGGCGCGCCTTATGGGGATGCGGCGGGGCAGGACTGGGGGGACAACTGGCAGCGTTTCTCGGCGCTGGGCCGGGCTGCGGCGGATATCGCGGGCGGCGCGGTCGTCAGCCGAGGCAAGGCCATGCGCTTCGATCTCGTCCATGCCCATGACTGGCAGGCGGCGATGGCCCCCGCCTACCTGCGGTTTGCGCCGTTCGGTGGTGATACGGGGCGAGTGCCGTCGATCGTCACCATCCACAACATGGCTTTCCAGGGCTGGTTCGGCGCCGAAACTTTCCCGCGCCTCGGCCTTCCCCGCGAGGCTTGGTCGATCGACGGTATCGAGTATCACGGCGGCATCGGCATGTTGAAAGCTGGCCTCGCCTGCGCCGATGCCGTGACGACGGTAAGTCCGACATATGCGCGCGAAATCCGCTCCGTCGCTTTCGGAATGGGCTTGGAGGGTTTGATCGTGGCACGGGGCAAGGCAGTTTCCGGTATTCTCAACGGGATCGACACGGCAATGTGGAACCCCGCCGGAGACACTGCGCTCGCCGCGCGCTACGACGCTCGCAAGCTGGAACGGCGCAGCGCCAACAAGCGGGCGCTGGAGACCGAATTCGGGCTGGACCGCGATGACGGTCCGCTGTTCATCGTCGTCACCCGGCTCACCTGGCAGAAGGGCATGGACGTGCTGCTGGAAGTGCTCGACCATCTGGTCGGCATCGGCGGGCGATTGGCGCTGCTGGGATCGGGCGACGCCGCGATGGAGCAGGCTTTGCTCGCCGCAGCGACGCGACATCCGGGGCGGATCGGTGTGCGCATCGGCTATGATGAAGCGCTCTCGCACCGCATGCAGGGTGGCGGCGATGCAATCCTTGTCCCCTCGCGTTTCGAGCCTTGCGGGCTGACCCAACTCTATGGGCTTGCCTATGGCTGCATTCCGGTCGTGGCGCGCACGGGCGGACTGGCGGACACGGTGATCGACGCCAATCCCGCCGCGCTCGCCGCCGGAGTGGCGACTGGAGTGCAGTTCGACGGCGTCCACTACGATGCCGTCTCCGCTGCTCTGACCCGTACCGTCGACCTTTACGGCAGACCCGAGCAATGGCGCACGATCCAGAAGAACGCGATGAAGTGCGATTTCTCCTGGACCGCGAGCGGGCAGGCCTATGCCAATCTCTACCGCGCTCTGACGGCATGAGCATGCTCGGCGCCTCGGTCGGCGCGGAAAAGACGCGCTTTGCCGTGCGCAGTCCGCTGGCGAGTGAGGTCTGGCTCTGCTTGTTCGAGGGCGATGACGAGCAGCGCCATGCCATGGAACGGGACGGCTCCGACTGGGTTCTGGAACTACCCGGTGATCTGACCGGCGCGCTCTACGGCTACCGCGCGGCAGGCGAGTGGGCGCCGGAACGTGGATCGTGGTTCGATCCGGCGAAACTGCTCGTCGATCCCTATGCGATAGAGTTGGACCGCCGCTTCGTGCAGGATCGCCGTCTAGCCGAGTTCGGAACAGACACGGCAGACCTCGTACCTCGTGCCATAGTGCCCGCTGCGGCAGAGCCGTTACCTCTTGCGCACCCACATTTCGCGCATGGCGGGCTGATCTACGAACTCAATATCCGGGCTTTCACGCGGCTCCATCCCGAAGTGCCCGAACCGGTGCGTGGGACCGTGGCTGCGCTCGCGCATCCAGCCGTGATTGCAC
Organism: Novosphingobium sp. BL-S-20; assembly: GCF_055521635.1. Lineage (NCBI taxonomy): Bacteria > Pseudomonadati > Pseudomonadota > Alphaproteobacteria > Sphingomonadales > Sphingomonadaceae > Novosphingobium > Novosphingobium sp. BL-S-20. The sequence continues at coordinate 1,207,917 of NZ_CM145493.1, forward strand.
ACCTGAAGAAGTTGCATGTCACCGCGGTCGAACTGATGCCTGTCATAGCCTGGATCGACGAACGGCACCTGCCGCCGCTCGGTCTCGTCAATGCCTGGGGCTACAACCCGGTCGCGATGATGGCGCTGGATCCCGGCCTGTGCCCGGGCGGCGTTACGGAACTGCGCGAGACTGTCGCCGCGCTTCATGCCGAAGGAATCGGGGTGCTGCTCGATCTCGTATTCAATCACAGCGGCGAGAGCGATGTTGCGGGCGGCACGATTTCCCTGCGCGGGTTGGACAACGCGGCCTACGCCCATGGCCCCGACGGTGCACTGATAAACGACACCGGCTGCGGCAATACGCTGGACTTCGCCAACCCCGCTGTCCGGCGACTTGCCCTCGATGCCATGCGTCATTTCGTCGAGACTTGCGGCGTGGATGGCTTCCGTTTCGACCTTGCGCCGGTACTGGCGCGAGGGCCTGGCTTCGATCCCGCCGCGCCGATCTTCGCGGAAATCGCGGGCGATCCGGTTCTGTCTACGCGCATCATGATCGCAGAGCCTTGGGACACCGGGCCAGGCGGCTATCAACTCGGCCGTTTTCCGGAAAACTGGCTCGAATGGAACGACCGCTTCCGCGACGACGTACGCCGCTTCTGGAAGGGCGAGGAAGGTATCGGCAAGCTCGCGACCCGGATCGCCGGCTCCAGCGACATATTCGGTCCAGTGCCGTCAGGCGCATCCTGTCGTTCGATCAACTTCCTGGCAGCACACGACGGCTTCACGCTTGCCGACACGGTGTCTTACGAAAACCGTCACAACGAGGCCAACGGCGAGCAGAACCGCGACGGCCATGGTGAAAACTTCAGCTGGAACAACGGCGTGGAAGGCCCTTCGGACGACCCTCTCGTCCTTGCCGCGCGCAGGGCGGATATCAAGGCGCTGCTCGGCACACTTTTTGCCTCGACAGGAACGATCATGTTGACGGCCGGGGACGAGTTCGGTCGCAGCCAACAGGGCAACAACAACGCCTATTGCCAGGACAATGCGACAGGTTGGGTCGATTGGAAAAACCGGGACCTCGACCTGGAAGATCACACAGCTACGCTGGCGGCGATCCGCGCGGCCGCCCCATTGGGCTTTGCGCGCCTTTCCGCGGATATTCGCTGGCTGAACGGGGAGGGTGAAGGCATGACGGTTTCCGACTGGGAACAACCGGGAGCCGGTCGCCTCGCCTGGGAAGCGAGCGGCCACCGTGTCTTGCTGGATCGTAAGGCACGAACGGCGATTATCGAGGTGTTTCCTTCAGAAGACCACTAATGATCGATTGAAGCCGCTCGCCTGCACGGTTCCAGGACAATTGCTGCGCGCGGATACGTCCCCGGCCACGCAAATCGTCGGCGAGCATGGAATCGTTCAGAATGGCTTCGAGAGCCTGGCGGAATCCTCCGGGGCTTTCCGGCGCAACGAGCAGAGCTGCCCCGCCGCAGACTTCCGGCATGGCTCCAGCCCGCGCGGTAACGACCGGGGTTCCGCAATGCATGGCCTCTACCGGCGGCAGACCGAACCCTTCCGTCAGTGAGGGGAAAACGAAGGCCGCCGCGCCCTGGTAGAGCGCACGCAGCTCCGGATCGGAAACGAAACCGGTGAAGACTGCACCCGATGGAGGAACCCAGCCGCTTTCCCGGTAACGTTCGGGCGGCGGCCCACCGGCGACGACCAGCTTTTTTCCGTCAGGTAGAGGCTCTCGCAAGGCCTCAAAAACGCAGCGCAAGTTCTTGTACCGTTTCAGCGATCCGATCGTCAGGACATATCCGCCAGGCTCCAGGTTGTGGCGCCTTAGAATGCGGTGATCCTCCGCTATATCGAGGAGGTGATCCGTGCCGTTATGGACGACCTCGATCTTGCCCAGGTGTCCTATGCCATGGTCGGCAAGTGCCTGACGCGCAAATTCCGACACGGTGAGTATCCGTCTGGCACGTCGACCGATCCAGGGCAGCAACCGTCGATAGCCCGCCGCCTGTCGTCCGGAATAGTCTTCCGGGAAAAGGAACGTCTGTGCGTCATGGATCATGACAACGCTGTTGGCGTGCAGGAGCGGGGCAAGATTGCAGAAATTCACAAGAAGAGACTTGCGGGAATGGCATGGCAGGGTCAGCATTTCCCAGCCCTGGCCGCTGCCCATGCGACCTTTCACCCTTATGGGAGCGAGGTGCTGGAAATCCGCGACGGCGGGCGAGGCGAGGGGGGCGAGCAGGCTTACTTCATGGTCTTGCGCCATTCTTTTGATGAGTTGATCGCAATAGTGGGCTGCCGTTCTATGCACGCCGTTGACGCCGCCGCTCAGGAACTTTCCGTTGATGGCAATGGAGGCCATGAATTCACGCTGCCTGTTGCTTGTGTGGGAACTGCAGATTGAGTTCGACTAAATCGCTCACACTTGAGCAGATAGCGCGAAGCGATATCGATCGGCGATTGAGCAACCTGATGTATGGAAATTGAATCTGGGCAGGATCACGCAGCATCTCGGCATTCCCATTTGATGTAGGCCTTGTTGTCGCAGGCCCATGTTTCGTCGATTTCGACCAGAACGGCGGAGACGAGGCGCAGGAGCGCGTGTTCGTTGGGGAAGACCCTGACCTTGACGGTACGGCGCTTGAGTTCCTGCTGGACGGCGCGCTCGATCGGGTTGGAGGTGCGCAGGCGGCGGCGGTGGTGCTCCGGCAGGGTGAAGACAGCCAGACCTTCGGGAATGGCGTTTTCGAGCCACGCGGCGAGCTTTGGTGCGGTTTTTCTATAGCCGGTGACGAGCTCTTCGAGCGCAGTCTGTGCCTTTGCCAGCGAGCCGGCGTTCCAGACGCTGCGCAGCTCTGAGCCGATGCGAGCGCGGATGGCGACGCCCGGAGCGTGATGGATGGCATTGGCGGCGAGGTGGAATTGGCAGCGCTGCCAGGTGGCCGCCCCCAGTACCGCCCGGCGAGCGGCACGAAGGCCCGCATGATCATCGGACACGATGAATTCGACGCCTCGCATGCCCCGCGCGACCAGATCATCGAGGAAGCTGCGCCAGTGGACTTCCGCTTCCGACAGAGCAACGCTGACGCCCAGCACCCGGCGGCGCTCGTCAGGTCCGATGCCGATCGCAGATAATACCGCGGCATCGCGCACAACGCCGCCTTGGCGCATTTTCTCGTACCGCGCATCGAGAATGAGGTAGCGGATCTCGCCGAGCGGGCGGGTCCGCCACGCCTCCAGTTCGTCATCGAGCATCGCTGCCGCGCGGCTGACCTGTGAAGAGGATATGCCATCGATCCCAAACTCGCGCAGCACCGCTTCGGTCTGCCGGGTAGAGACGCCCTTCACGTACATCTCTGCCACGGCCAGCATGACCGCACGCACCGACCGGCAGCCGCGCTCCAGTGACTGCGGGAAGAAGGGCTGACCGTCATGGCCGGCGGTTTTGGGCACGGCCACATGCACCGTGCCCGCTGGCGTATCGATCCGCTTGGGCTTGTAGCCGTTCGCATATCCGCGCCGGTCGGGCGTTCGCTCATAGCGTTGCGCGCCCAGGAAGCGTTCACGCTCGATGCGCATCGCCATCTCGAAGGTGCGCGCGAATACGGTCGCAATCCCTTCGGGGCCGTGTTCGATCAACTGTTCCAGAACCGCCTCGATCGCTGTATCGTCGCGCTTGTCCATTTCTCTTGCTCCATAGGTGTGTGGTAACTCCATGGAATGCTGAAGATGGGCAGCTGGTGCCGGGGCATGCCCCGGCACCAGCTCAGCGCGTCCGACACGTTCGAATTTCCAGACCTCTGGTTACACAACCTCGATCGGCACATGGCTTTGTATTCGGATTGGACGAGGTTAACGTCGTCAGGGATCGTGCTTCAGCTGGAAAACACCTCAAGGCTGAACACCCGCAGGCGAATTCCCAGCCACAGTATCGCCAATGCCATCAACATCGAAACTGCGAGTTCCACCGCGAGCATCGTGCTGACCGAACCGATCGATGCCGGAATGCCGCTCGACCTGAAGGCATAAAGCGACAGTCCATAGACCAGTGCCAGGATGCTGCCTTTTGCGAAATTGTACACGGCGGGTTTGATCGACAGACCACCCTTGTTGCGCATGAGAGCGAAAGCCCAGAATGTGCTCAGAAGAACTATGGAGACCTGACTCCAGGCCAACGCTTCGATACCAAAAGGTGCGGCCAGAAGCGTCGCAATCACCGACACTATGGCCACGACGAGGTTGTAGGCCATTACCCATTTCGTGCGATCGAGCGCCGAGAATGCCGGTTCGATCAGAAGCTGCCCAACCCCCGCCACTCCCCGCAAGGCCATGGCATAGGTTACGGCGAGAGCCGCAAGATAGGCAGGCTGAAACACTGCGGCGACGATATCTTCCCCAAATACGATCACGACGCCCCCGACCAGGCCGGTAAGTAAGGCAATCGTGCCCGAAAGCTGTGCCAAGGGAGAGGCGAGGTCCTTATCCCGGCGTGCGGCTGCGCCAAGCTGCGTGGAGGCAAAGTTGCTCATCGGCTGACCGAGAACATCGGTTGCCCCGGTCGCGATGCGATTTCCGAAGCGATAGAGGCCGACATCTGCCGGCGAGTGAAAGAAAGCCAGAAGCACGTCTCCCGCATATCGGGACAGAAACCCCAGCAAACGCGAACCATAGAGGTTTCCTGAAAAAGCAAGGGCTTTACGGGCTAGCGCAATGTCCAACTCAAGCCGTGGCCGAGTTCTTCCTCCCAGTAAAAACAGGCCTGCACCAAACACCACTCGAACATAACGAGCGGCAACCAGGGCATAGAGCGAATGCCAGCTGAACAGTATTGCACTGCCTCCCACAAGCGCGGTTAGGTTTTCGATGAAAACAAACCTGAAGTTCTGTTCAATTGCATTTCGCCGCAACAAAGTGGCCGATGACCAGGCAACGACTGCGGAAAGCGGTTGCGCCAAGGCGAGCAGGATTATCACGGAGCCCAGTTCGGGCGCTTGCAACAACCACTGCAAAGGCATGGCTGCTGCAACAAGCAATGCAGATATCGATCCGACGAGTAAAATGATCATCCAGAACGATGTCGAAATGACGAGATCGTCTTTAGCGCGCCCGTTGATGATGAACTGGTAAATGCCGCTATAGGTCAATGTGTGAATAAGCATGATAAATACATTGGCGACACTGAATATACCGAATTCTTGTGGATCAAGAAAATGTGCAGCCATGAACGTCATGACCAAAGTCGAAAACTGCTCAAGAGCACGCCCTGAAAATGCGATGGATACTAGTAGAATTTTTCTATAAGGACGATTGCTTTCAGCCGTTGCGGACAAGATATTCATCAGGATAACCCACCTCTATTTTCAGTAAAATAGGGGCGACGGAACAGGTGTTTTTCTGGAGGTGTCGTTAATATTCATTCCGCGCATTCCTGGGTTCTATCACCAAGAAGCTGTTTTCGGGTTTGAAATGCCACCATACCGGATGAAGCTGGACACCTCGAAAAACTCGTGGCGCCTGACGGCCTGAAGTGATTCACTGCCTTTACGCGATAGCGGAGGCGATGATGGCAGGGCAGCCGGGTTTCTTCGATCTTTCGGACCGACATGAGGCGTTGAGCGCGGCGGGCGATCCGCTGGAGCGTCTGGCGGCAGTCGTGGACTTCGAGGTTTTCCGGGGACCGCTGGTAGCGGCGCTGCGCCGTAGTCCTCGCGGCAAGGGTGGCCGTCCGCCGTTTGATGCGGTCCTCATGTTCAAGATCCTCGTGCTCCAGGCGCTCTACTCGCTTTCGGACGAAGCGACCGAGTTCCAGATCAAAGATCGCCTCTCTTTCCAGCGTTTTCTGGGGCTTGGCCTGGATGGCACGGTGCCCGATGCGACGACAGTGTGGCTGTTCCGGGAGCGTCTGGTGAAGGCCAAGGCGATCGACAGGCTATTTGCCTGCTTCGATGCCGCGCTGACCGACCGGGGCTACCTCGCCATGGGCGGGCAGATCATCGACGCCACCGTGGTGCCAGCCCCGAAGCAGCGGAACACCGAGGAGGAGAAGGCGGCCATCAAGGAGGGCCGGATCCCCGAGCGCTGGCAGGATAACCCTGCGAAGATCCGGCAGAAGGATCGCGATGCCCGCTGGAGCGTCAAGTACACCAAGGCCAAGGTCAAGGAAGGCGCGGACCCCAAGGCCTTCAAGCCGGTCGATCTGGCTATCCCGATGTTCGGCTACAAGAACCATATCGGCATCGACCGGGCGCATGGCCTGATCCGCACCTGGGATGCCAGCGCCGCCAATGCCCACGATGGCGCAAGGCTGCCGGCGCTGATCAGTCCGGACAATACGGCCTCGGGAGTATAGGCCGATACGGCCTACCGCTCCAAGAAGAACGAAGCCTTTCTCGCCAAGGCCATGTTCACCAGCCACATCCACCAGCGCAAGCCGCACCGCCGAGCGATGCCTGAGCGTGTTGCACGCGCCAATGCCAAGCGGTCCGCGGTCCGCTCCGCCGTCGAGCACGTCTTTGCCGGGCAAAAGCACCGCATGGGTCTGGTGGTGCGCACCATCGGTATTGCTCCTGCCCGCATCAAGATCGGCATGACCAACCTTGCCTATAACTTCCAGCGCCTGGCCTGGCTCGAGGGGCGAATTGCGCCCGCGTGACGCCAAAGATGGCCTGCACAACCGCCGCTCCAGCAAAAATCAGCAGATCACCCACCGAAACCAAGGCTCATACGCCAATCGTGAGCCTTCATGCCTCCATCATGCCGAAATCAGACGGTTCTTCGAGGTGTCCAGTTCGCGCAAAGTCCTTCCTTCTGATTACGAAATTCCTGCAACGCGAGTGCTCGCGGTCATCCGCATGAATGCAAGCTCAGACTGCAGCAGAAAGCGTATAACGGGCTATGTTCGGGATGTCGGTGTGGGTGAACCGTTATCCTTCGCCATGGCGAGCCAACCGATCACGACTGGTATAAAGAAAAGGAATCCGCTGAGAGATAATTCAACGGTTCCCCATGACCACGAACCCAGCTTCCACTGCGGGTAGATTGGCGGAACAAAAATCATGGGCAGAAGCCATAAACTGGAAATCGCCGCGTTTCGAAGGCGGTGCAATGTAAGTATGAGCAATATGATAAATGAACCCGCCGAAGTCGCCACCGCAAGAAACGATATGGCCGATGGAAACTGGACCAGGCAGAGCGAAATCAATGGAAATGTTGTCGATGCAATAAGAGTTGCGCTCGCACGGCGATATCCGTGCCTGTCTGAATTGCGTTGGAGAAAATCGCTCATCGACAAGGTCTAGTTCAGAAGCAGATCTCTTACTACCTTCTATGAAGAGCGAAGCCTTTTTGATCATCAAATGCCTGCGGGATCTATGGTTGTGTCGAGAGGGCTTCAGGCAGTGTCATTTCTATCTAGGACTCACGCTATTCGAGTTGATAATAATCATTATGTTAAATAACGGATGACGAGAGGGCTCGATCATTTGTCGGTTTTCCTAATTCACCGGACGATGCACTGGCGAAATTTTTCATACCTTAAATGCCGGACTGGTCATATTCGGGCGCTTCCGACGGCCGGTTGTTGCTCCGCCTCACTAATCTTTATGAGCTCACATGGATCATCATATCTCTAATAACTCGCCTTGGACGTATGCCCACAGTAGGCGATGCAAAGATGACGATCGCTTTGCTCGACCGGCTCACGTACCATTCTCGAAACTGGCAACAATAGCTGGCCGTTCAAATATCGATGCGGATCCCCTGTACACGGAAGAGAAAGCGATTTACGCCGTTGCGAGATGCTGCCTTGGTGCTACTCCCTCCGCTATCCCGCCACCGGGTAAGATCGGGACAATCTAACTCCCCTATTGCACTCCGATGTCGGGTCTGTTTGTGCGCCGATTGAAACGGTTGAAGCGCGCGAACTAGATGGGAGTGGTAGCGCCGATTTAAGGTAAGTGTCGGCGCTGACAGAAAAAAGGCAGGAATCATGCCCGCGATAGAAATTGGAGTCTTCCCTGTTTACACGATCGGTCATTCGAACCGGACGATCGATCGCTTTCTTGCAATGGTCAGACAAGTCCAAATTGAGATTGTGATCGATATTCGCAAGATCCCCATGTCCCGAGCGAACCCGCAGTTCAACGGTAATAACCTCGAGCGTGATCTCGCCGTAGCAAAGATCGATTATACAAGGCTCGAGGCTTTAGGCGGCAGGCGCAACATTGCCCGCGAGATTGCGCCGGAAACCAATGCTTTTTGGGAAAATCGCAGCTTTCACAACTACGCCGATTATGCTCTGAGCGAGGCATTCCGTGAGGGCCTTTCTGAACTTGAGCAGCTGAGCCATTCACGGCGAGCAGCTATCATGTGCTCCGAGGCAGTCTGGTGGCGATGCCATCGACGTCTTGTCTCTGACTACTTGTTGCATGAGGGCCGTGAAGTTCTGCACATTATGGATCTCGGCCACATCGTTCCCGCGGTGATAACACCGGCTGCTCGAGAGGAAGGACCTTCTCTGATTTACCCGGCGAGCCGGACCTAGATTGTCCGGGCTAATTTAAGTCTTTCATTCGGCCAATCATGAGCCTTACGGCCAAGCCCCTGCACAAACCGCCAAGCACCATTTTCGCGCCCCACCTAGCTCAGCCAATCTCCGGTTCGGATGCAAAAGTTAGGAGGGTCCAAAAGCGTATGGCATCTGTCAGACCTTCGCCTGATATCGGCTTTAGGTATTACCTTCGGTAAAATGCTCTATCACCGCTGGGGCGTCAAAGCTCGGCCTGTGTGATCGCTCGACGGTCATCGCTTATATCATTGCTACTGCACACACCATTCATATGAAGCTTGCGCCAGGCCAGAGGCGGCATTCCCGTGACTTTCCTGAAGACCCGACTGAGGTGGCTCTGGTCTGCAAATCCGCATCCGGCTGCAACGTGGGAAACCGACAAATCTCGGTCCATGAGGAGTTGCTTTGCTTTTTCCACCCTACGACTGAGCAACCACTGATGAGGCGGCATTCCCACGCTTTTTTTGAATGAGCGGGAAAAGTGCGCGACAGAGAGCCCGCATTCCTTCGCAAGCATTTCGAGGGAGATATCCCCGTCAAGCGATGCCTCGATTTGTTCTTTAGCTCTGCGCTCCTGCCAAGTTGCAAGGCCGCCTTGTGCCTTTTGCGATGTACTTTCTTTTATTCCGTATCGATTCGCAAGGTGAACACAAAGTGCCCAGCCAAGATGCTCCATGAAAAGCCGGTTGGGCTCTTCAGGCCGGTCGAAGACTGGCCACATTGCAAGGGCTAGGCCATAGAGTTGTGGGTCTACAATGGGCTCGCCTGGAGTTGAGACCAGACTGCCCACCTCAGCCGGACGCTCATTTGAGATTGCGATTCCAAACGCTCGTCTGTCGACATGGAAATTCAGACAGGCGAACGGAGACTTGAGGTTGGCGCGCCAGTTTCTGCGATAGTCAAAGAACATCGTTTGCCCGAGTGCCTGGCGCCGAAACGCAAGCTTATGATCGTTGAGAAAGATATCTCCCTCGTAGTCGATCATCTGGACATTGATCATGAAGGCGTCTTCGTTGAGGTGAGGGTCGCTCATTCCCACATTACCTGTCACGGAACGCAGCCTTGCCGCCCCAATTGGGAACTTGCCCGGACCAACGAAGCTGACGTTCGAGGCGTCCTCTACCCTAAGGTAGGCCTGTACACGATTAGTCCATTTCTTTGCTGGTCTGTCCATAGGTCGATTCGGAGGTCTCTTGGGATCGCGACGCGATTGAATTACTCCGACATTCTTTATCAAGAAGAATGGCTGTTCGTCTCCCCCCAATATTAGGCTTCTGTACCTCGTTCATGTCCGCTCGGACCTTGTATGTCCTGCGGACGGGCGCCCCCGCCGGAAGCGACGAATTTGCTCTGCTCCATCTTAAGCATCTGGTGGGCATGTGAACGGCATTTGGTCGCAACGACGTCCTGTGGGAAGTTTGCGATTGGAGCGCCATCACAGGAAAGACGAAGGACGCGGTTGATCCGGGCCAGACGAGGCCCGGCCTATGGAAACCGACAGGCATTGGATCGTCGATTTCCGCTGGACTTCGGTAATTCATTCAGTTCTGGTGTCGAACGGTCTTACGATAAATCAACGGGTAGGCTGAAACGGAACCGCGTTCCGGTTCCAGAGAGACGTTCGACCTCCAGCACTCCGTCATGCGCCTCGATGATTGAGCGGCAGATCGCTAGTCCCATGCCCATCCCGGTCTCCTTCGTCGTGAAGAACGGGTCGAATATCCGTGTGATGACGTCGTCCGGGATGCCGCCGCCGGTGTCCGTGACACTGACGACGACTCCGTCAGTGACAAGTTTCGAAGTGACCTCGAGCTTATGCCCTCCGGACGGGGGGATGGCTTGACCCATTGCATCGAGCGCGTTGTTGATCAGGTTGACGACAACCTGTTGCAGCTGAACGGAGTTGCCCCTGATCAAGCAATCTTCCAGGTCGACGAGCGGACTTATATTCCTGTTTTCGATTTCCGCTCCGCTGAGCGCGAGAACATTCGTTATCAACTCGGTGAGACCGAAACATTCGATCTTGGTGGGGGCCTGTTTCGCCAAGGCGCGCAGCTCGCGGACGATTTCGACGGCTCGCTCGGCTCCGTTGCGAGCACCGTGGAGGCACTTGATTGCCTCCTCCAGATTGGGCTCAGCGCGGGATAGCCATCGTACGCCCGCGCTAGCCTGTCCTGAAATGCTCGCAAGAGGGTTGTTGATCTCATGCGCAATTGAAGCTGCGAGACTACCCATAGTGATCAGGCGAGAATTGCGGTCAAGATCAGCACGGGCGTCTTGGAGAGCCTGGTCGGATTCCATGCGGCGCTTATGCTCAACCATCAGTTCGGCATAGGCGCGTGCAGCATCAAGCGCATTGGCGGCCTGAGGCGCTAGCATGTCGAGCATCGCTGTGCGTTGGCGACTGAAGACGTGGGCCGCCAGTTCGTTTTCCAGATAAAGAACGGCTGTGAGCCTGCCCTGCTTGATAAGCGGAAGTGCCATCATCGCCCGCGCGCAGATCTGTCCCGGCGCAAAGAAGGGATCCTGCGTTGCATCTTGGATGATTTGGACTGTTTTCTCGTCCATGGCCTTGCGGATAAGATGCAACGGCACGATGTCATCCCGCGCAATGCGGGTGTGCACCTCGACAACGACATCATCACCTATGACCGCGCCGGTGGCCTCAACGAACAGCGTGTCTGCCTGGCTCGTGAGCAAAACACCTCGCCGAGCCCCCGCGTGGACGATCATTGCCCGCATCAGCTTCTCGATCACCTGGTCGAGCTGAATCTCGCCGGACAGGGCTTTTGCTGCTTCCAGCGCCACGGCGGCATCGAGTTGATGTTGTTCAATTGACCGAACGCTCATCTCCTGCTCGCGGTCCAGCGCTAGCATCGGATATGATTGTTCAAGCCGCAGCGCCAGCCCTGTCGCTCCCCAACGAATGAAGGCGTTTCTTGCCGATCGCGCAAAGTGAAGCGCGGTGGAGTCAAGGTTACAGTGCCAAGCGAGACTGGCTGCCCGTTCGTGGATTATCCCCAGTTCATGGACGAGGTGGCTTTCTGCAGATGCTGTTACGGCGCGTTCGTATAAACGAAGGGCTTCGAAGTGCTTACCACCATGTCGGGCAGTCTCGGCTTCCATGAGCAAGTGGCGTCCGAGGAATGTTGCCGGATTTAGTTCGGCAAGATCTCGAAACTTATTGTGGCTGATTTCGATCTGTGACTGTTGTGCAGTCTCAAACGGCTGTTGTAGCGCGCGTGCGAAAATTGTCAGAGAACGATACAGATAGAGATCGCTTAAATTGATATTCGCTGGCACCGCCCAACTCAAAATTGCCGCCTTATCGAGATAGACTTGGCTCGTCGCCAAGTCCCCTAAATGATAAGCGCTCATGCCGGCATAAAGCCATTCCCAGAACAGGGTTGATTGGGACACGGCCGAGGAGCCCAACTCGGCGAATGGGCCTTCGAGCCCGGTTCCCGAGATGTGCGGAAAATTGTAGTGCCCTGTCATGATACTGGACGCGAAAGAGTGCTGAGCGGAGATAAGCCTCTCGATGTCCCTGAAACCTACACGCCGGGATAAATCCAAGCCTGCATTAGCTTCTTCGATCACGCGCGGCAAGGGTTCGCCCATGATGAGAAGATCAGAAACGATGTGGTTGCTTGCAAAGCAGGCGTATGCTGTTTCGCCGTTCGCCAACGCCTGACGGCGCGCCTCGGTGGCTAAGGAAAGCGCATAACTCATTGGTCTTGTCCACGCACTAACTTGGTCCGCCGCTACCAGAACCGCCGCGCGAGACGCTTGCCAGCCATTATGCTCGCTGAGTATCATCGCTAGCTGAGCATATTCGTAGCCTTCAGCGTATTCGCTGTAATGGTGAGCAACGAAAACACCGAACCAAGCAAATCCGTGTGTTGATGAAGGAGTGATGCCTTGTCTTAAGGAGAGCTCTGCCATCTTAGCAGCATGAAGAAAACTCAATCCATCATCCAGGAAAACGGAGGCAATTAGCGTTGCCAACAATGACATTGCGGCCTCGGCGTGGGGCGACGTCGCTAACGGAAGAACTACTAAGTCTTCAACGCTGCGTCCTGCACGTGCTTTGACCACGTCCGAGTAAGCCGCTCGCAGAACGTCTTCGGAAGGACGTCGCGTCAATGTGATTCCGAGGTATTCAAGCCCGGCCAATCCGGCGCGAATAGCTCCTTCGTAATCAGATCGAAGGGTCTGAATGTTTGCACGCAGACGGCAGGCTTCAGCCTTCTCCAGATTGCCGTTTGCCCGCTCCATGAGCGTGCCCACAATCTCCGTTGCCTCATCCATCCGGCCCTGCAGCATAAGGCAGTCACACCGCAGCAAGTTTGTCTCTCGCGCCAGATGGTGCAGACTAGCCTCGCCTTGCGAAAGCTTGTCGCACAGGTCGAGATATCGCTCTGCTTGATCAATAGCAGCGGCGGCACGAGCTCGACGGGCTGCGACAATGAGTGTCTTTAAAAACGGTTCCTTGTCCGTCTGGTCGATATCTCCGTTAGCAGCGAGTTTGATATGATAGGCGGTATCGAAAGCAGCTTCAGACGAAATTCCGTTTTGCTCTGTCAGTATCAACCTGGCAATTTGCGCGTGATAGGCCGGACGCTGCTCAGACGCGGTCAGCGCGTAGGCAGCCTCGAACACACGGTCGTGGGAAAACGTCAAATTGTCCTTATCGCGGATGAGCAAGCCGCTGGTGATGGCAGGCGCCGCACTATCTTCGATGTTTGTCCGCTCGCAATTGAGCGCCCTTGCGAGCAGTTTCGTCTCGGCTTTCTGGCCAATGATAGCAAATATGCGCAGCAGTTCGAGTGTTGCGGCAGGAAGTGCTGATAAGCGCCGCACCATGAGAGCGGTATCATCGGTGCGACTATATCCCGAGAGCTTGTCCTCCTCCCAGCCCCATATCTGCCCGACCGGGTCGAAGCGCAGGAACTCTTCATCGGCCAACGCGCGAAGGAGCTGAATCGCAAAGTATGGATTACCCTGCGTCCGTTCGCCAATGATGTTGACGAAGCGATCCCTGCCCCTAATTTTGCCAAGCAATGCATCTACCAGCTGGGCTAGCTCGAGTGAGGATAACGGAGGTAGGGCAAGCTCGGTCAACCTAGTGGCTGACTCCTTTGCGCGCATCTTGAGCAGATCAAGGACTTCGTGGGCCGGTGGCTCGTTATCGCGCGATGCAAGCACGATCAGAAGATGCGATAACGGGAAAGCGGCAAGATGATGCAGGAAAGACCAAGTTGAGTCGTCCGCCCATTGAACATCATCTATAAACAAGATTGTTGGTGCGGGCGGTTCGGCAGTGATCGCAACCACTTTGGCCAGTGTGGCATTAAAGCGTGCCAGCGCCTGCTCTGCGGGAAGCTCTGGCACTGATGGGAGGTCGCTCATGATCTTGGCGAAACCAGGAATCAGTTCGCTAATGAGCCGGCCCTTGCCGTCAAGTTGATCACGCAGCCGGGTCCGGATTGCCGCAGCCTGCTCGGGGCTGTGCTGCGCGAACTGTTCGACGGCAGCCGCAATTGCCTGTGTCAACGGCAGATACGGCGTCTGCCGCTGGTTTTGATCGGATTTCCCGGAAAGGCCGGTCCACTGAGGGAGTTCGCGCCTGAGCTGTTCAACGAGACAGGATTTGCCAGCGCCTGGCGCGCCCTTGATGATGATGATCTCTGCAGTGCCGAGGGTCTCGACGCGATGCGCTGCCTCTCGCAGAATGCGGAGTTGAGGCTCTCTGCCGATCACACGGCTGTTGTGCTCAATTGATAATGCGCTCTGGCCGTTCAGAGGGAAGTTAGGGATTTCGCCCATCTCATCGAGCAGGCGGTGACAAAGCTTCAGGTCGGCACCAAGCGCCGCTGCGCTGGAATAGCGTTCGGCAGGATCCTTAGCGAGTAATCGCAGCAGGATAAGATCCAGCTGTTTGGGAAGAGACGCGCGGATCGAACTGGGCCGGCGTGGGCGAATGGCCACATGCGCATGAAGCCACTCCGCAGGAGTCGAAACATTGAAGAGCCGCTGACCCGTCAGAAGCTCGTAAAGCGTCGCGCCCAGAGAATAAAGATCGCTGCGGACATCTGCCTGTGGATTTACTCGGTCGGCCAGTTCGGGAGAGGCGTAAGGCAAGCTAAGATCACTTGCCGCACGGGGCTGGTCCTGGTTGCCATCAATTTCTATCGCCCGGCCAAAACCAGCAAAAACGATATCTCCGTTGAGCCGCTGACGAAGATTTGCATTGTCGATCGCACAATGCACGACATTCCGGCTATGTAACTGGCTTAAGGTAGTTGCGGCCGCGATGGCCAACTCCAGCCATTTGTCGAGTGACAGAGGTTTTTCGATCTTGCTGAGCGGGAGAATGCCGTGCTCTTCGAAAAGCAAGACTGGACCATCCTGCGTGCGCACGAGCGCAACGGGTACTTCGGCGATTTCGCTTCCAAGGTTGGTCGATAGCCGGAATTCCCGTTCCAACTGAGTGACCTTCTCCGTTGCCGGCCAACGGGCCGCAAGCGACAGCCAACTCTTGCGCGATGTGATGTCGATAAGGCGCTGTCGGCCAGTTGCATCGGAAAATGAGGTATCAGGCCGCAGATGGGCCAGCCATGCTTCGTCGTACATAGGCTCTTGGGCTGTCGCGCTCGAAATGCAGAGGTTAAGATGGTGTTATGCACCGACAACATTAGCGAGCAGGTCGTCACGTGGCGAAGGCAAACTTTGATATGTGGTTGTTTTATGATCGTTTTGTGCGGAAATAGCATTTTTTGCCGAACGAGGTTGTCGTTGATCCGTATGATATCTGCTAAAGTCCTGGCGTCACCTTCTTCATCAGGCCGGAAAGATGCAGCTTGACGGCAATTTCCGTGATTCCAAGTTCACGGGCCCTAACTTCCTCTTCAGGCGAGGTGAGACGACCATAGAGTCCCGGCCGACGTGCCGGGGAAGCCGCTACGCTCGCAATCGCGTGAATCCCGAGGGCATCTAAAAAGTTCTGATCACGGTACGATTTGGGCGGGAAGTCGATGGCACCAAATTTCGGAGCCTTACGCTCACGAGGGTATCGCAAAGCCGGCTATGAAAATGATCGGAATGTCATCTCCTTCACTGCTGCCGGTTTTTGAATTCAAAGCCATCATTTCTGTTAATCTCCCGTCGACGATCAGGCAACGCGCGCTATGCAATGCATAGCTCTACGCAATCGCTTGACCTATTGCATCGAGTAACTCGTCGGGATCGACCGGCTTTGTTAAGAATTTCATCGCGCCAGTGGCCATCGCCTGTGATCTTGCTTCGGGTGTGGGAAACGCGGTCATGAAGATTATCGGAATTTGCCAACCATTCTTCACGATTCTGCTCTGAAGTTCGAGGCCGGTCATGTCTGGCATGTTGACGTCGGTCACGACACACCCGACTTCGCTCTGCCGCGTAAAGCCTAGAAGCTCGCCACCCCCAGAAAACATCGCGGTCGACAGCCCTTCGGAACGCACAAGGCTGTCAATTGCATCTCGAATCAGCGGATCGTCGTCGACGATCGCGATCAGACAGGTTTTTAGCACAATGCGCTCCCGATCGTCAAAGGTGTTATCAGGTGCAATGACATTATCCTGAATGATGAAAAGTAGAACTGATCATGGTGCTCAAGACCAAACGCGTGTTTCGGGCAGCAGAACAGACAAACTGATGCACAAGTCTTCTTCCGAAGGATTTTATGCCTTGATCAATTCACCATGCTGTTCGATGATTGAACGACTGTTCGATAGCACGACCCTCATGCCATCTTTGCAACTGCTGAATGACGGCTCGAAAATCTCAAGCAGGTCGTGTAGTAGCCATCGTAAAATTCTACCAATCTCCTAACGTCGCATGCCTGTAAGCGGCCGGTCAAATCCAGCACAATTAAAGCTATGGGCAATCTGCGCTGCAGTTGTAACTATACGCTGGTTGGGGCAACCCTGGAGATCGGAACCATACATGCCGAGATAGAACTGCCAATTCCGCCAGCGTCAGATCCCCACGCATCGCCTCCAGCGCCACCTTCGCCTTTGAGTCTGCAGAATACGCTTTCTCATCGTCTTCATTGCCGTCCCTTCCCTCACGTCAGGGTTAGCTTAGCAACCTGTCCAAAAGACTTGGACCGCGTCAGAGCACGAGTCGGTCAGATCGTTGACGGAAAATTCAAATCATGATTGCCGAACAAATTTGTGACGATCGCGAAGTGATCGTCGATAAAGCTCATTTGGTATTAGCGGCACATTAGGCTGTGTCTAGCAAACGTAGCCGCCATAAGTACGGACCATTCTTAATTGATCGCCGAATTCACCGTTCAGGGCGTTACCGTCGCATGGCCCGCCGACCAACTTAATGCCGTACATTAAGACTTGTCCTTATTTAAGTTTCATGGTCGCGAGAAGCGAATTGCGACAACGGGGGAAAAGTTTCAACGGCCGCACCGTCAGCAACTGCTGACCGCTGAAAATCTCCTTTGTCGGCCATGGGCTATACCGAAGTCGACAAGCAGCTGGCAGCGAATCTGAAACAATGCCCCGCCATTCAGCAACCGGCCATTCTGCGAAACGCTAACTTATGACCGCACCCGCGACAAAACCCGTGCGGCCACGCCGCTTTGTACTTGTAGCTGCCGCCCATAACGCAGCGCCGTGGACGGCGAAGACCATCGTAAGGTCAGGGCGATGCCCGCACCATCCTCGCCAGCGGCGAACAGGTCCTGGGTCAGCCCGACACGCAAGCTATGAGTCGACAGTGCAGCGATGGCGGCGTCCAGATCGGCGGTGGGCACATCAATCAGCCCCTCCCGCGCGGCCGCGAGTGCAATCCGCCGGTAGATTCCGGTGACACCCTGCCGGGTGAGGGGAGCATCGCCAACGGTAAAAGTGACTAGCACGGCCGCCCCGTCTGCATCCTCATCGCCCCACCGCGCATCGGCGGCTTCCTTGGCGCGCTGGCGGCGGCGATCGACCCCGACACGGCGGAACAGCACGCCTTCGCCGATGCCGCTTTCCGAGCGCCAGCGCGCGATCCGGCGCATGGTGTCGGCCGAGAGCCAGGCCCAGGCGCCGAGGCCTTCCTGATCGGTCTTGGAGCGGGGCAGGTGGAGCAAGCCGGTGCCGTCGCCCTGCTGTCGCAGATCCTTGATCTCGACGGAAGTAAGTTCGCTGACGCGCAGCCCGGCATCGTAGCCGAGCGACAGCAGCGCAGCATCGCGAACGCCTTGCAAGTCGGGGCTGCAGGCGTCGAGCAGCGCGGTGATCGTGAACCCGCGGACTTCGGCGAGATCACCGCCAAAGCGCAACGGCGCAGCCTGGCGCTGCGCGACGCCCTGGCGGCGACGCTGGCCGCGCAGCGCATTGCGCACCATCGGCGCCGCGGTTGGCGGCGTGTCACCGCCGAGTTCGAGCATGCGGTGCACGGTGGCGAGACTCGCGATCCGCCGGGCCAGCGTTGCCGGTTTCTTGCCATCGGCTTCGAGCGTGCGCAGGTAGCGCACCAGGTCCTCCGGATCGGCCGGCAGCGCATGACGATGCTCGTGCGCACACCAGTCGAGCCAGCAGTCGAGATCGGCGGCGATGGCCAGCTTGGAGGCCGGCGCCATCGCCTCGAGCGCGGTTTCGAGACCGATTGCGCTCACCGGCGTCAACTCGTCCGAAGCCGCGCGGCCGAGCGTCGCCACGAGGCGCTGATCGGGCGTGACAGCCTGGGCGCGTCGTGCATGGCGACGGGGTAGTGGCCCGGCGCCGCGGACCATGATGACGGTCGTGGGCGCCATTGGTACCGGACGAGCCCCGGATGTCGGATGCGACCCCGGATCGAGCGCTTCTGCATCAGGCGAAGCGAATGGGTTCAGCGTTGAAGACGTGCTCTCATCGGTCGGAAGTGTCTCGTTGTCTTCTTCGTGACTCACGCTCTGCCCCGCCGTCCTGTTGTACGCAATAATCAGCCTGTTATTACCATAATGTCCGATTATGGAAAGTGACTTTAACGGGAGTGTCACGGGTGAGGGGGTGTGCCACCTGCTACAATTTCGTGCCACACATCGTGTTGCGTTGCTCCGGTCTATCAATGGGTTTATATTGGCGACCTCGAAACCTCTTACACAATTGAGCGTCACATGACCGTCCAGATCAACATTACGCCAAAGGGTCGCATGAGTCTGCCCGCAGACATTCGCAAGCGCTTGGGCCTCACGGATGGCGGTGCGATCTATCTCGATGAAACCGACGATGGCGTGGTCCTGCGCACCGCCGCACAAGCGGTGGCGCGCGCGCAGGCCTTGGCCAAGCGCTATACCGGCGATAATCCCGACAGCTCGGTCGAAGCCTTCCTGGCTGGTCGCCGCGAGGATAGCGGCGAATGAGCGACATCGTGCTCGATGCCTCCGCGCTGCTCGCGATGCTCAAGGGTGAGCGCGGCGCCGCCAAGGTGGCGGCCGCCATCGCCGGCGCGCGGATCAGCGCTGTCAATTACGCCGAGGTGGTCAGCCACTTCGTGCATGCAGGTATGCCAGAGCGCGAAGTGGACGCGATGCTCGATCCGCTGCCTTTAGCAGTGGTGCCGGTCGACAAGGCTTTGGCCCAGCTCGCCGGCCGTCTGCGCGCGGTGACCTCAAGTGCGGGTCTGTCGCTTGGCGATCGGTGCTGCCTCGCCCTCGCCCAGCGCGACGGCCTTCCCGCCTGGACCAGCGATCTAGCGTGGAAGACCATCGCGGAAGTGGTCCAAGTGAAGATCGTCGCCATTCGCTAAATCGGAAGGCGGCTTTCGACCGGACATCGTTTGGGCATTATGCCCACGGCATATATGGCATCGCTTGCTCCCGCGCACAGCGGGCGTCCAGCTTTGCAAGCTCCGCGGCGACATCAAGATGGCGCAGTTCCGGATGGCCTGCCATTCTCGCCACCCGTTCTCGTAACCGGCGCGGCCACCGGGCGCTGCGGGAAATCAGCATGGCCTGCAAGGTCGGGAAAGCCCACAGCAGCAACCACTCCAGATCCCGGGGCTGGTTGCCCGCCTCCTCGCGAACCGAACTCCGGCCAGCTGGCGGACGCGGCGCAAGCAAAGTTTGCACGGCACTCAAAACCCAGGCCCGATAGACCGGCGACAGCTCACAATAGAAGGATGGCGAAAAGGTACATGGGCGGTGATCGCGCACCCAATGACGATGTGGGCGACTGAATGAATTTATCAGACTTCCTGTACCTATTTGCGGAGCAAGCAAGGCCCATGTCAGATCACCAACCACATCCAGCATCTGCCGAGACGTGACCGGACCCGCCCCTGTGAGATAGGCGTTCTGCCCCAGGATCGCCCGACGCAATTGACGCTCGAACGCCATTAGCCGCGCAAAGCGGGCACCGTCCGGCTGCCAAGTCTCGCTCGCCGCATACCTGGGAGCAAACTTGCCGGGATTTCTAGGAGCATGACCACAATCTGCACAGACAAATTCGACCGGATCGGCATAGACAAAGCGCGGCTCATGCCGCGGATCGCAATTATCGCAAAAATCGTGACGCCATGAGCAATGGCGGTGGCAGAAATTGAGCGGGAGCGCGGTTTCACGGTCAAGGTAGGCGCCGCCGGACCGATGCGCTTCGTCGAGGCATTGACGGCACCAGTTGAGGTCCAGGTTTCCCCTCATCCGCCCACCGGGACCGGGCGCCGGCAGCCAATCCACGACGAGCCGAGGCCATACCTCAGCAAGCTGAAGCCCTCGGATCTCGGCGGGTTCAGCGCGGCACGCCGTTATCACTTGCGCGGCTTCATCCTCCTGCCAGGTAACGTCCGGCCGGTTTCGCGGCATAGCCCCGTTCGGCGCCAGCCAATCCAGGAGTTGCGGGGTTTCCAGGTCATATTGGGCTGCGGTTCGCCCAAGCCACGACGACACCAGCTCGCAAGGTCGGGGTCGAGGCGCGACCGGTAACACCGTTGTCGCTTCAATGCGCCGTGCGGCTCCCATAGCTCGCCTTCCTTTCGCCCCGCCGACGGACCAGGCTTTTCATGCTGACGGACGGCAAAACCAAATCTTCCGCATCCAGGTCGCTGGCCGTTATGCGCTCAGCGCCGGTCTCGATCGCTCTGACCGCCAGCGATTCTACCAGGCGAAAGATCCGTCCAGTGTTCCCGTCACTGAGATCCAGAATGCCGAGCCGACAACGATCGTTCGTCAGCTCGGACGGCTGACGGAGCGGCAGAATGGCCCCCATGGTCTGGAGCAAGTCGCGGAACGCTTCATCGTCTCGCCAACGCGTGAGTTCCACAGCGTCGAACCGTTCGGCCAAGGCGGCGTCGGTCAGCAACGCAGCTCGAGCCTCGTGATTGCCCGTACATACGATGGGAATTTTCAGGTCATTCGCGAAATACCGCAGCGTGTTGAGGAAAATCCGCTGCTGACGCGGCGTACAGGCGAGCATGTGGTTAATCTCATCGAGGATCAGCATGCGCGCGTGGACCTGCGTCATTACCCGGCGGGCGAGATGGCGCGCCCGGCATATTTCAGTGCGGCCTTCCGACCAGGCGACCTTGCCGGCGTAACCGGCGCCCAAGGCTTCGAGCAGCTCCCCATAAAACTCCCCTTCGGTCGGCTGTGGCGGCAGTTGCACCGCGACCACCGGGATGGTGGCGACGCCAATCCTGTCATCGAAGCTGCGGGGGTTTTCCATCTCGAACCGCTCGACGATGCGGGTCTTGCCCATCCCGGTCTGTCCGAAGATCAACAGACACGGCATGCGGGTCCGGGCCGGATAGGTGAACATCGCCTCGAGCGTTGCCCGCACCGCCTCCGCCTTCGGAAAGCCGAGCCAGCGATCCTGCCGGATCCAGGCAATGCGTTCTGAATCGGGGCGTTGTGCCCGTTGCCGATAGCCTTCGGCGAGATGTGTCGCAGATATCATCGCCGCATCTCATCGACGACGAAAGGAAGCCGCGCCGGCTCTTTCAAAGTGATCTTATCTTCCAACAGGGGCGCCTCCGGTTGCTTCTCGGTGGAGACGGAGAAAACGGTTTCACGCGCACGATGCGCGTCGGAGAGCGCTTTCCGGGTGCGCTGCAACGCAAGCCGTGCGGCCTTGGTTTTATGCGCGGCTTCAGAAATGATCGCACGCTGCGTTTCCACTGCAGCAAATATCAGAGCCTCATTGCGCGCGTCCAAACCCTTGGCTCGGATGGCCTGCACCGCCTGCCTCTGTTCCCAGCGCGTGATCGCCGGGCGTCGCAGATCGCGATACGGCACTTCCAAATGATCGCCGTCCGGGAGTTCCAGCCACACACGCGACAAATCGCGCGGATCCCAGCGAACCGTCATGCGCTGTCCGTGGCGAGTGTACCAACATGGGAGCGCATCGTCCCAGTAATGCGTGTTGAAGAGCTCTATACCGTTGGGCGTCACGGCGCGGCTCGCGCACGGCAGGAAGTCGAAAAGGAAGCAACCAGGATCGAGCGGCAGGCGCATGAGTTCCGGCCGCCGGGCTATCGCCTCATCCCACGCCAATGAGGGCGGTATGCCGAGGCTACGGTGACGTTCCGCGTGATAGGGGCCGATGATTTGGGCCGTCAGCCAGGCTTCCAGCTCAGCCATGGTCATGCAGGCCCGCCCTTCCGCGTCATACTCCCCTTTCTCCAGCACATTCGAAAAGGTCGTCCCTGCTAACAGGTGCACCGCTCCCATCATCGTGCCGATCAGCCGCTCAATATGCCCGCCAAAGTGCGGCCGCTTGATTGGCCGGTACTCCAGTTCGATGGAATAGGTGCGGCAGCCGCGCCTGAGGGCTTCGCTATGATGCTCTCGCGCATTATCGAGATGTAGCCGGTCCATGAGGCCATAGTTCGGCCAAGGCGCAGCCAAACCGCGTTCAGCGAGCCAATCATCTTTGGGCAGCACTGCGTGGCGCATGCACATGCCCACCGACACGGCGGAGGGCGCCAACAGGTCCAGATGAAATCCGGGTATCGTCCGGCTCGCAATGTCGATCATCACGGTCAGCCATGGGCGGCCGATGGGCTTGCGGTACAGGTCATCGACCACGATCACATCGACGAGTGTGTGATCGGATTGGACCACCTCGAGTGCGAAGCCCGCTTCCATCGCAGCGCGATTGGGCTCCCATCGATCGTTGGCTGCCTTAGCACCGAGGCGTCGCCGGGCCGTGGAAACGGGAGGCAAAGCCTGCACGCGTGCGGTGATCGCCTTGGTGCTCGGCGGCCGAATGCCGGACTTCCTGCACTCGTGGTCCAACCAACGTCGCAGAGATTGGACACTCGGCTTTTCGCGGGTCAGGTAATGTTCTTCGATCCCTCGGCTGATCAATTGCTCGACATCGGCTGAGAGATTTCGAGTTCCAGATGTCCGGCCACGCTTGCCCGGCAACAACGAGGCGGCACACGGCGCGGCGCGATATGCCTGAAGGAGTTCGTGGAAGCGGGATCTTTGAAGCCCGAGCTTCGACATGGCTTCAGTGGCAACTTCGGCGGAGATACGCGGGCGATGCGCCAGCGGACGGATTACCATCTCGCGGCGACGCGCCTCTTCCCAATCTGCATCCGATGCGGTTTTTGCCACCTGCATAGCCAAACAGCCTTGCTGGAAAACCTGCGGTGAGTGTCTGCCTTTTGGAGCGCGGAGTCTAGAGAAGCTTACCCTCCTCCCTCGCGCTCTGACTTTCGCTTGTCCGATATTTGAGGAGTTGATCCGGCATTTGCATGTGAGGTTTTCCGCCATTCTTGCGTCCGGGGAATAAGGAAAACCGACATCATTGCTTTTCAGCGCTCAAATTGCGCGGAGCGATGTCGGGCGTGCCGCTAGACAGCACGCCCCTGGTAAGCTCAGGCTTGCTTCATTGCAGGCTGCGGATGAAGAATTCCGACAGCCTGCGCGTCACATAGTCGATCGGTCCCGTCGAGCGCCCGACGCTGTGCTCGCCGCCGGGCACGACCAGCAGGTCGAAATCCTTGTCCGCCTTGATGAGCGCATCGGCGACCTGCATGGTCGAAGCCGGATCGACATTGCTGTCCTGTTCACCAACGATCATGAACAGTTTGCCTTGAAGCTTTGCGGCGTTGTCGACCCCGGAGGCATCGGCATAGCTCTTGTCGACCGGCCAGCCGAGCCACTGTTCGTTCCAGCTGATCTTGTCCATGCGGTTGTCGTAGCAGCCGGCCATGGCAACCCCGGCCTTGTAGAAGTCGCCGTGGAACAACAGTGCATTGAGCGTGCTCTGCCCGCCTGCGGAGGCACCGTAGATGCCGACGCGGGCGATATCATAGGCTGGGTCCTTCGCCGCCAGGGCCTTGTGCCAGAGGATGCGGTCCGGGAAGCCGGAATCCTGGAGGTTCTTCCACGCCACATCCTGGAATGCCTTGGAGCGGTTGGCCGTGCCCATGCCGTCGATCTGCACGACGATGAAACCGAGATCGGCCAGCGCCTGCATGCCGATCACCTTGTCGCCGCCGGAGTGATAGCCGAAGGGCCAGAAGCTCTTGGGCACGAAGCTGTCGTGCGGCCCGGCGTAGATGTTTTCGATCACCGGGTACTTCTTCGCCGGATCGTAGTCGCGCGGGCGCACGACCAGACCCCAGATGTCGGTCTTGCCGTCTCGCCCCTTGGCGGTGAAGACTTCCGGCGCACGGAAACCGGCAGCCGTCAGGCGGCTGATATCGCCCTTCGCGATCGTCTGAACCAGTGCGCCGTCGCTTGCACGGTGGAGTTCGCTGACATTGGGCAAATCGACGCGCGAATATGTATCGACGTAGAACTGCATGTCGGGCGAGAAGCTGGCGGTGTGATCGGCGCGTTCGGGGGTCAGCGGAGTGAGGTTCCTGCCGTCGAAATCGATCCGGTAGTAGTGGCGGAAATAGGGGTCCTCGCCTGCGTTCATGCCGCTGGCGGCAAACCAGATCTGGCGCTTGTCGTCATCGACCTTGACCACGTCGCGGACCACCCACTGGCCGGTGGTGATGCGGTTCTTCACCTTTCCGGTTCGGCCGTCGATCAGGTAGAGGTGGTTCCAGCCATCGCGCTCCGAGGCCCAGACGATCTCATTGCCGAGGCCTTTCACATCGTGCGAGAAGCGGCGGTCGGCATAGACGAAAGTCTTAGCATTCTCGGTGACGGCAGCGTGAGCGGCGCCGCTCGCGGCATCGACCGAGACGATCTTCGCCTGCCCGAACCCGCGCCGAACGTAGTCGAATTCCACGCTCTTGCCATCCGCCCGCCAGCGCGGGCCGGACAGTTCGTAGGCATTGGGGAACAGCGACGGGTCCACCACGGTCTGGCGCTTTTCCGCCACGTCGAACAGCACCGGCTGCTCCTGGTCGATAGCGTCGCCAGGCTTGGGATAGAGCTGGGTCTGGAGGCCCGGCTGCCCCTTCCCCTTCGGCGCCGCTTCCACGCGTAGGACGTGGCGGGCATAACCGGGACGGACGCGGTAGATCATCAGGTGACGGCTGTCGGGCGACCAGGCGATGGTCTCAGGATCGTAGAAATTGCCGGATGAACCGTCCGTGCTGAGGCGAACAGCAGTCTTGCTTCCAGCGGGACGGACGATCAGGTTGTCATCTTCCACCAGCGCTTCCCACTTGCCGTCAGGTGAGAGGCGCGGATGATTGTCCGCCGGTACCGAAAGGTCACGCACGACGCCGAAACCGCGCGGGCGACGCGGGTCTTGCTGTTTTTCGCATGCATAGTCGGTCAGGTTGCAGCGCCAGCCGTCCTCGTCGAGCCAGAACTGGATGGTCTGCCGGTCCCCGGCGTAGTCGAATTCCGCGAAAGGCAGGCGCAGCGGTGCGACCGGTCGGCCCAGCGCCTTGGTCAGTGTCGCGGCCAAGCGCTGCTGGTCGAAGGCCGGGTTATGTTCCAGCGACCGGGCATCCACGGTCTCGAATGCGAAACCGCCCTCCACGGTCTTGCGATAGGAGAAAGCGCTGCCATCCGGTGTCCAGTGCGCGGGCCAGGCCACATCGCGAGTCAGATATTGCCATGTCTGACGAAGGGCGAGCGACCGATCGATATCCGCGCGCGCCGGTGCCGCTCCTACGGTCGCCGAGATCAGCGCTGCGCCGCCCGCCATCAACAGTCCGCAAATACGAGCACGGCGAGCAGCAAGAGACATGGGACGCGACCTTATTCGATGAGTTGGATGTGAATCGTATACGGTATTAACTGCGAGACGCAACGCTTGCTTGCCCGGTTCCGTCATCCTCGGGCACTTCTGGATGGCGGAGCAAGCAGACGCGAAAGCGAGTTCCGATCATGCGAAAATCGCCGACCGAGACGCATTAAATGCTAATGCGTCGCATATTCTTTTCTTTGCTCAAGGTTCATAGATGCTCTCCACGCGGCGCGCTGATTCGCCGCCATTGAACCCTTCGGGGGGAGATCATAGTTTCAACACCGGGCCGGAAACCGCGGTCCGGCAACGAGGAGACGGTCAAGGCCATGGATATTCGTCGCGAATCCGACAGCATCGGTGAAATCGAGGTTCCCGCCGCCGCATACTGGGGCGCCCAGACCCAGCGCAGCATCGAGAACTTCCCCTTCCCCGCCAGCGAACGCATGCCCTTGCCGATCGTCCGCGCCCTCGCCCGCGTGAAGCTGGCCGCCGCCCGCGCCAACCGCGCCCATGGTCTTGAAGCCGGGCTTGCCGATGCCATCGAGGCCGCCGCGATCGAAGTCGTCGAAGGCAAGCTGGACGACCAGTTCCCGCTGGTGATCTGGCAGACCGGCAGCGGCACCCAGAGCAACATGAACGTCAACGAGGTCATCGCGGGCCGCGCCAACGAGATCCTTTCCGGCCAGCGCGGCGGCAAGAGTCCGGTCCATCCCAACGACCACGTCAATCGCGGTCAGTCGTCCAACGACAGTTTTCCCACCGCTCTCCACGTCGCGGCGGTGGTCTCGATCGAGGAAGTGCTGGTCCCCGCGCTCGACCGGCTGACCGCCTCACTCGATGCCAAGGCCAAGGCCTGGAGCGATATCGTCAAGATCGGCCGCACCCACCTTCAGGACGCGACCCCGCTGACCCTCGGCCAGGAATTCTCGGGCTATGTCCAGCAGCTTCGCGACGCCTACCAGCGCGTCCGCGATGCCGAGAAAGGCGTGCTGCGGCTGGCCCAGGGCGGTACCGCTGTCGGCACCGGCCTCAATGCCCCGGAAGGCTTCGGCGAAGCCATCGCCGCCGATCTCGCCGAGCAGACCGGCAAGGCCTTCGTCAAGGCGCCGAACACTTTCGAGGCCCTCGCCAGCAACGACGCGCTGGTGCAGCTTTCCGGCACGCTCTCGACGCTGGCCGTGGCGCTGACCAAGATCGCCAACGACATCCGCCTGCTCGGCTCCGGCCCCCGCTCTGGCCTCGGCGAACTCGACCTGCCCGCGAACGAGCCGGGCAGTTCGATCATGCCCGGCAAGGTCAACCCGACACAATGCGAGATGCTGACGATGGTCGCTGCGCAAGTGATCGGCAACCATCAGGCCGTGACCGTGGGCGGGCTTCAAGGCGCCTTCGAACTCAATGTGTTCAAACCGATGATCGGTGCAGCGGTGATCCGCTCGATCGAACTGCTCGCCACCGGCATGACCAGCTTTGCCGAGCGCTGCGTGGACGGCATCGAGCCGAACCGCACGCGGATCACCGAACTGCTGGAGCGTTCGCTGATGCTGGTGACGGCGCTGGCACCGGAGATCGGCTACGACAATGCCGCCAAGATCGCCAAGCACGCCCACACCAAGGGCCAGACCTTGCGCGAGGCGGCTCTGGAACTCGGTCTGGTAGACGATGCGACGTTCGATCGGCTCGTCCGCCCCGAAACCATGGTCTGACCCAGACTGGGGAACGCGGAGCGCTGTAATGCTCCCGCGTTCCCTATTCCTGCGCTGCGAAGGCGTGGATCGGCAGCAGGGCCGCGCCCAGCGTGATCGGCGAGCCACCAAGGCTCGAGACCTGCACCGGCGGGCGGCGATCTTCCACCGTCGTGACCAGCGGCGCCCGCGTCAGGCGGTCCTTCAATCCGCACAGAATTTCACCCGGTAGCGGCCCGGCCAGCACGATCGCCCCCGGATCGATCCACGCGAAAGCCGTATTGCACACCAGCTCAAGCTGCCCCGCTGCCCGGTCCATCCAGGCTTCGATGGTATCGCGCTGCTCGGGAGCGCCCGGATCGATCCCGGCGACCGAGGCGATCATGCAGCCATCCGCGCGCAGGCAGGCCAGCAGGTCGAGCGGACTTGGCCGAGGCCGATCCAGCGGGAACAGGCAACCCACTTCCCCCGCTACGCCATGTTGCCCGCGCATCAGTCGTCCGTCGACGATCACCCCCGCGCCGATCCCATAGCCCAGCAGCAGCACGACCACGGTGGAGAAATCGCGCAGCAGCCCGCCGAGGTAGAATTCGGCCAATGCGGCGGCATTGGCGTCATTTTCCAGCCAGAGCGGCCAGCCCAGTTCACCGGACAGGATCTCGTGCAGCGGTGCGCCGCGCCAACCGGGCAGCGCGTCGACCACGCTCCACCGCTCGCCGTCGTTCGAGAGCGCCGGTCCCGGCACCGCCACACCCATGCCCAGCATGCGTTGCCCGAGCAGATTGTGCCGGTTCACCAGCTCGTGAGTGATAGCGCGCACCCTGCGCGCGAATTGTCGGGGATCGATGGGCGCGATTGTCTCGTGATGCCTGGCGATCACAGTGCCCGCGAAATCCACGAGAGCGATGTCGAGCATACCCTTGTGCGCCGTGGCGCCAACCGCATAGCCGCCATTCGATGCCAATCGCAGCGGCACTGCCGGTCGTCCACGTGCCTGATGGCCGGGATCGTCGAGCTCCTCCACCACCCCCATCGACAGCAGCGCGCGAGACAACTTGGTCAGCGCAGCGGGACTGATTTCCAGCCGCTCGGCCAACGCCGAACGGGACAGCGCACCGGACTTGCGCAATTCCTGAATGATCCGGCGCTGATCCTTTTCCAGGGCGGGCAAAAGCATGAGGCCATGACTCCGACAGCTACCGGGCAGGCGCGACCTGCCTCGGAACTGTCATAATTATTTATTTCACGAATAATAATTAAAAACGTCATGTTCCGCGGTCAAGGGCCTTCCCGCGTCGCCTGCCAAGGCAGACCTGCAACGAAATGAGGGGTCCTCCAATGCGTAAGAGCATTCTCGCTTCCAGCACGGCACTTGCCGCCGTCTGCACCGTTTTTACCGTGCCTGCACTCGCCCAGACCGCCCCTGCTCCGGCTGACGGCGCCGAGCAGGCAGCGCCCACCGACGACATCATCGTCACCGGCTCGACCCGTGCCCAGCGCCGCTTCGACGTCTCCTATGCGATCAACACGCTGTCGCAGGAAGACATCCAGAAGATCGCGCCGGTCAACTTCGCGGACCTGATCGGCCAGCTTCCCGGTTTCCAGACCGAAATCACCGGCGGCGAAGTCCAGAACATCTATCGCATTCGCGGCCTCCCCAACGACGGCGGCTTCGTGAGCTTCCAGCAGGACGGCCTGCCGCTGTTCCACGAGAACGACGGCGTGTTCTTCCGCGGTGATGCGATCCTGAAGCAGGACCTCATGACCGAACGCGTCGAAGTGGTGCGCGGCGGTCCGGCTCCGGTCTATGCCAGCTATTCGGGCGCGATCATCAACGCGATCACCGTTACCGGCAGCGACGTGGCACGCGGCAAGGCGCAAGTAACGCTCGGCGATACCGGCCTATACCGCCTCGACGCCTATCAGGCGGGCCCCCTTGGCAAGAACACCTATTACGCCGTGGGCGGCTTCCTTCGCTACCACGACGGCTACCGCGACAACGGCTTCCCTAACGACAAGGGAGGTCAAATCCGGGCCAACATCAAGCATGAACTGGACAACGGGTTCATCAAGCTGAACCTCAACTATGTCAACGATCATAACGTCTTCTACCTGCCGATCCCGATCGCCGATCCGCGCGATCCCAGCAAGTCGCTTGACCCGTACATCGACTATTTCACCGGCACGATGAACTCGCCCGCCTTCCGCAACGTCAACCTCAAGTACCGTGACGGCAACGGCGTGATCCAGAGCCGGAACAGCGACCTCTCCGACGGTCGCCACATGCGGATGGTCAACTTCGGCGCGCACTACGAAGGCGATTTCGACGGCTGGCTGGTCACCGCGGCCGCCGGTTACACCCAGGGCAAGAACGACTTCACGGCGTTCTACTCGACCACAAACCCGGTCGACGGCAACGCCTTCGCCAACGGCTACCTCAATCGCGCGGGCGGTGCGCCCTTCGGCGCGACCCGCTTCGGCTATGTGCTGGCGGGCACCGATACCGTCTACGATCCCTCTGCCGCCTCCGGTCTCGTAATGCAGGGCCAGTACCGCGACATCCATTCGAAGTTCTATTCGGGGCAGGCCAACCTCTCGGTCGCGAAGCAGGTCAAGACCGGCATCGGCACACATGACATCAAGCTGGGCGTCTATGGCAGCCTCTATGGCGAGGACAGCCGGACCCTCTACCAGAACTACCTGATCGAAGTGGCGGGCGAACCGCGCACGCTCGACCTCGTGGGCTACAATGCCGCCGGTGCAGTGGTGGGCCGCGTCACAGACAACGGCGTGCTCAACTACGCCGCGACGCTCAACCAGGGCGACTCCGATGCGAAGATGTTCGCGCTCTACGCCAACGACACCTGGGAGATCGTCCCCGGCCTGCGCATCGACGCCGGTATCCGCCACGAGCGCTACAGCTACAAGGGCTGGGCCGCACTTACGGCGCAGGCCAACCTCGGTGACGCCACCACCCTGGCCGACGACACAACCCGCGCCTTCACCGGCGTGATCCTGAACCAGAAACTCAAGCCCAACGCCACCAACTGGACGGTCGGCGCCAACTACGACTTCTCCGGCCATGTCGGCCTCTACGGCCGCGCCTCGCACCTCGAAACGCCGCCCAACGTCCAGACGGTGATGAGCATCAACCCGACGATCATCAAAACCGTCGCCGACCAGTACGAAGTGGGCCTCAAGCTCGCCTCGGGTCGCTCGTACCTTTACGTCACCGGCTTCTATACCAACTTCGACCCGCTCAACGCCTCGTTCCTCGCCTTCGACCCGACCACGGGCCGCAACGACGTGAACGTGCCTTTCATCGGTGAGGCGCAAGTCAAGGGCATCGAGTTCGACGGTGCCTGGTCGGTCACGCCGTGGTTCACGCTGAACGGCGCGCTGACCGTCAGCGATCCCAAGTACAAGAACTTCCAGAGCAGCACCGGCGCCGATCCGGAGCAGGCGGAAGGCAACCAGATCGTCCGCCAGCCGAAGGTCTACGGCAATATCCGCCCGAGCTTCAGCTTCTCGACGAACGACACCGACATCTCGGTCTATGGTCGCTACACGTACATGGGCAAGCGCTTCGTCGACCTCTATAACAACACCGCGCTTCCGGCTTACGGCACCATCGGCGCGGGCATCACCGTTTCGCACGGGACCTGGCAGCTTCAGGTGGTAGGCGACAACCTGTTCAATGCCCACGGTCTGACCGAAGGCAATACCCGCACCGACTCGCTGGCGGGTCAGGGCAGTTCGGAGGCGATCTACGGTCGCCCGATCTTTGGTCGCAACTTCCGCCTCGTTGTGAGCAAGGCCTGGTAATGCGCGGAAAGGCGTACCGGATGGCCGCCCCGCTTTTGGCAGCGGCCATGCTCTCGCTCGCTTCCGTCCCGGCTTCGGCCGGGGCGGTTCGCGACGTCGAGACCGAAGCCCTGTCGGGCCGACTGTTCCCGCTGCTGGATGCGCTGGGCCGGGACATGTCCGCGATGGAGGCGATCAAGGCGAAGCCGGAAGTCGCGGCCATGCTGCGGGCCCGGCAGGAACGCCGTGACGCCTGCGCCATCGACCTCGGCTGCCTCGCGCAGGCGATGGTCTGGACGCCGACGGAAAGCGCCCTCCTCGCCCATGCGGCGGTGCAGCCCGCCGGAACGCGCAGCGCCGATGACGGCACCGCCGCACAGACCATGCGTGAGATCGAGGGCGTCAATGCCGTGGTGCGCACGTTCGGCCTCGGGCAAGTCCCCGCATACCCGCAGATCGACGGTGCCGGCACGATCGACCCGCAGGAGACGCGCGCTCGCCTTCAAGCCGCCGCCTGGCTCGCCCAGACCCCGCGCAGCGCTTCCACGCAGGCGCTGGACCCCAGCATCGAATTCGCGCTCGCCCTGCTCGACGCCAGCGACCGCACCGATGCCATCGGCTTCGAGCCGCTCGCGGGCGGTCTTAATGCTCTCGCCATGAAAAGGGCCAGAAGCCTCGACTGGAAGCGCTTCCGCTACAGCGCGATGATCGTGACCGGCGTGGGGCCGGAAGTGCCCGACATGGCACTCAGCCCCTTCGGCAAATACCATCTGCGCCTCGCCGCCGACCGTTTCGCGCAAGGCGACGTGCCGTTCATCATCGTCACCGGAGGCCGCGCCCATCCGCGCGCCACCCGCTTCACCGAAGCCGAGCAGATGCGCAAGGCCCTGATCGAGCGCTATGGTATCCCGGCGGAGGCCATCGTGATCGAACCTTATGCCCGCCACACGACCACCAACTTGCGCAATGCCACGCGCCTGTTGATGGCCATGGGCGCGCCGCTCGACAAGGACACGGTGATCGTCTGCAACCCCGGCCAGAGCGCCGCGATCGGAAGCTCCGCCTTCGTCCAGCGCAACCTGACCGAACTGGGCTACGAGCCAGGCAAGGTCGGCCGCCGCATCTCGCCGACGGAACTGGAATTCCGTCCCTCGCCGCAGTCCGCACGGGTCGATCCGCGCGACCCGCTCGACCCCTGACCTTTCCGACGGAACCCGCCATGCGTCCCTTCGTTCTCGCAGCGCTCGCCGCTGCCGCTCTTCCCGCTCCTGCTCTCGCCTGGGGCGGCACTGCCCATGCCGTCATCGACCGCGCCGCGATCGAGGCCATCCCCGACGACGGCCCGACCTTCCTGCGCCGCCATGTCGATTACATCGCCGCTTCGGCCTCGCTTCCCGACGGCTGGCGAGGCGACAGCGAACCTTTCTCGAAGATCAAGGAAGACCCCAACCACGGCTGGTTCAAGGAGCAGTTCGCCTTCCTCAAGCCGATCCCGCGCTCGCGCTATGCCTTCGTTCTCGCGCTTTACAAGCATTACGAGGCGATCAAGGACAGCGACCCGGCGACGGCCGCGCGCACCAATGTCCGCTGGACCGGCACCCTGCCCTATGCCGCCATGGAATCCTACGAGCGCCTGATCGCCTGCATGCGCCAGATCCGCGCGCTTCGGGCCGAGGGCAAGGACAGCGCCTTTGCCGAACAGCACTGCGCCTTCCAGGTGATCCGCCTCGGCCACTACATCGGCGACGGCGCCCAGCCGCTGCACGATTCCGTCAACAGCGACGGCTGGCGGGGCGACAATCCCAAGGGCTACACCCGCGACCGCTCGATTCATGGCCGCTTCGAGAGCGCATTCGTCGACGGCATTGGCCTTACGGTCAAGGACATCGCCCCGCGCCTCGGTGCGCCCGCCCACCGTGAGGGCGACATGTTCGATGCCGTCCTCGCCTTCCTCGACGATGCCTCCAGCCGGATGGAGCAGGTCTACATCCTCGAAAAGCGCGACCGCTTCGCCAATTTCAAGGATAGGGACGTGCGCGAACTGGTCTATGCCCAGACCGGCAAGGGCGCGGCGATGCTGCGCGACATGATCTGCCGGGCCTGGGCGGAGAGTGCGGTCAGCCCCGTCCCGCTCACGCCTTCGCCGCTCGATCCTGCCAATCCCGACTACGATCCCGAAACCGGCTCGGCGCCTCCGCAGACCGGGGCCTGAACGGAACAACTGCCGGCTCCGCGTGCTTGCGGCGAGATAGCGCCGCAAGCACGCGGGCGTGGCGTGCATGGCCGATGTCGAAACGCCGCAACAGCACGAAGGCACCCAGACTTCCGGCGATCGGTACGCCCAGCCCGAGCACCAGAATGCCGGTGCGTACGAGCGCCGATTGCTCTGCCCCCGGCACATAGCCAAGGCTTCCGAGCGACCAGCCGATCGTCGCGTTCGCCGCCGCTGCACCGGCTTTCACGATGACGAGATAGAAGGCGAAAAGGCCGGTCTCGAACCGGCGTCCATGGCGCCAGGCCACGAAATCCACGGTGTCGGCCAGAAGCCCCCAGGGCAGCATGAACACGCATGTGAAGCCCGCGCCGACCAGCACGGCGCTGGCGAGCAGAAGCGGCGGAGAGGTCATGCACAATGCAAAGAGCCCGAGGCTTCCCGCGCAAAGCAGATGGCCCGCCGCTAGCAACCGGCTCTTGTCGTAGCGTCCTGTCAGCATGGTCCAGAACAGCACACCGAAGAACTGCCCGCAGGTCACCGCGACAAGCAGCGAACTCACGCTGTCGGGGCGGTGAAAAACGTAAGTGCCCATGTAAAGCAGCATCCGCTCGAAAGTCGGCACCGCAAAGCCGGTGATCGCCGCGATAAGCCCCATGCCGAAGACCAGCCCGTCCCTCAGCGGCACGGCAATGCCGTCGCGGCATTCTTCGGCCGGCAGTGCGACCTCGCGCCCCGAAGCGAGCGCAGAGAAGGCGATGGTCATGGCAAAGACCACGCCTGCCAGACAGCCGGTCAGTGCCAGGAGTTCCAGCATGCGTGCCGATACCGCGTGCTGGACGGTCGGCGTCAGCAGTGCGGCAACTGTCAGCGCGGATGTCGTGCTGAAGAACAGGCGATAGCCGGAGACCCGCCCCCGCGCCCGGCTGTCCACCGTCATGCGCGCCATCAGGGCGTTGTGCGGCACATCGATCACCGCATAGGCCCCGCGAAACAGCAGGAGCGCGGCGGCGACCATCCAGACCCGCTCGGCCCCAAGAGCCGGAAGCGCGTAGAGCAATGCGAAGCCGCCCCCTGCCGGGATCGCGCCCGCCAGGATGAGCCAACGATAACCCCGGCCCGCGCGGCGCAAGCGAATGACCAGCAGCGCCGCCAGCAGATCGAACACGAGGTCCCCCGTCACCGCCACCAGCATCAGCAGTCCCGCCACCGATCCGGGCAGGCCGAACAGGTCGGTCAGCAGATAGAGGAATGTAACGTCGGCGCCGAGGAAAATCAGGTTCTTGCCGAAATTACCGCTGGCATAGCCGATCAGCCGCGCTTCGCTCTCGAAGCCGGAGATTGCCCCTGCCCGCGTTCGGGCCGGGCGCGCGGACCTGTTCGATTGCACCGTCATGCCACGTCAAAGAAACGGCGCGGGACCGGGCGCCACGCGCGCCTTTAGCCGCCCGTCGTTTCACTTTTGCGACGGTCCGGGCGATCAGTTGATCTCGGCCACGACCGTGCCCGCCTGCCGCTCGAACAGGCGGCGATACTGCCCTTGCCCCGATTTCAGCAGATCCTCGTGCGTACCGTCCTCGACGATTTCGCCGCGATGGAACACCAGGATACGGTCCAGCGCCCGGACCGTGGAAAGGCGGTGGGCAATGACGATGGCCGTCCGGCCCACCATGAGCCGCTCCATCGCCTCCTGGATCGCCGCCTCGGACTCGGAATCGAGGCTGGAGGTCGCCTCGTCGAGCATGAGGATCGGCGCATCGGCCAGGAAGGCGCGCGCGATGGCGATGCGCTGGCGCTCGCCGCCCGAGAGCTTGACGCCGCGCTCGCCCACCAGCGTGCGATAGCCCTTGGGTAGGCGCATGATGAAGTGGTGCGCATTGGCCAGCCGCGCCGCACGTTCGATATCCTCGATCGTGGCGTCCGGGCGGCCATAGCCGATGTTCTCCGCCAGAGTCCGGTGGAACAGTACCGGCTCCTGAGGCACGATGGCAACCTGCCGCCGCAGCGAGGTCTGCGTGGCGCGGGCCACGTCCTGCCCGTCTATGACGACCCGGCCTTGCTCCACATCGTAAAGCCGCTGGATCAGCTTGACGAAGCTGGTCTTGCCGGAGCCGGAAGGCCCTACCAGCCCGACGCGCTGGCCGCCCGGTATCGTCACGTCGAGGTGCTCGAACAGCGGCTTGTCCTGCCCGCCGTAGTGGAAGGTCACGTCCTCGAAGCGGATCGCACCGTCGCCGATACGGATGGGCAGCGCATCGGCGCGGTCGGCCACGCCCAGCGGCTCGTCGTGAAGCTGGACCAGTTCCTCCATCTCGTTCACCGCGCGCTGGAGCATGTGGACGTGCTGGCCGATGTCCCGCAGATAGCCGTTGAGCACGAGATAGCTGGTCAGCACATAGGCCACATCGCCCGGGCCCGCCTGCCCCTGCATCCACAGCCAGAGCGCGGCGGCGGTCACGGCGGCGCGGACCAGCCAGAGCAGGCTGGTCTGCCCGGTGCCGGCCCAGGTAAAGGCCATCCAGGTCCGCCAGGTCCGCCGCCGCCATTTGGCGACGGTCCGGGCGAGCAGTTCTTCCTCGCGTTCCTCGCCGCCGAAAGCCTTGACCACCGCGTTGGTGCCGATCGCATCGGCCAGGATACCGCCGATCCGCGTATCCCACTGGTTCGAGAGC
This sequence comes from Novosphingobium sp. BL-S-20, assembly GCF_055521635.1. Classification (NCBI taxonomy): domain Bacteria; kingdom Pseudomonadati; phylum Pseudomonadota; class Alphaproteobacteria; order Sphingomonadales; family Sphingomonadaceae; genus Novosphingobium; species Novosphingobium sp. BL-S-20. The sequence continues at coordinate 1,243,981 of NZ_CM145493.1, forward strand.
CGCGCGGTCGGCGCCAGCACCCGCGTCGCCAGCCCGACGGTCAGGGTGATATAGGCGAGCGCCCCCACGGCCATGACCAGCCCGAGCACCGGCCAGTGCAGGGTCATCAGGATCACCGTCGCCACCAGCACCGTCAGCGAGGGAAGCAGCGAGAGCAGCAGCACGTCGTTCAGCGTGTCGAGCGCCCACATGCCGCGCGTGATGCGCCGCACGGTCGAACCGGAAAAGGCATTGGCGTGCCAGTCGGTGGAGAGGCGCTGGACGCGGGCGAAGGCTTCCTGCGTCACATCGCGCATCATGCCCAGGGTCAGCGGCGTGATCGCCCACCATCCGAGATAACGGAACACGACGAGGCCGAGCCCCAGCACGGTGATCGCCGCGAAGGCGCGCCAGGCTTCCGCGGCAAGGCCGCCGCCGACCGCGTCGATCATGTGGCCGGCATAGATCGGCACGAAGACTTCGGTGACGGTCGCCAGCATCATCGCCCCGGCGCAGGCGACGGCGAGCACCGGCGCTCGCCGCCAGTGGCCGAAGGCAAAAGCCAGAACCTTGCGCAGGACCGCGGCGCGCGGGAACAGGTCTTCGTCGGTATCGGTCATGGATGGATTTCCGCGCGGTCTTGCGCGGTCCCTGTATCAGCAGATTGTTTCGGGATGAGGGGACAGGTTTTCCGGGAAAACCCGGTCAGCCCCAGTCGCGAATGCGAGCCGCAAAGGGCGGATACGGATGGTTCATCGTCGCCCTCCCTGCTGATTGCCGACGCGCGCTTCCTAACAGATATGTCCTGCCAAGGCCAGCGAAGAGCCGGTCTCGTTCGCACAAGTCGACCATTGCCAACTGCAGCCCCGGTCTGCATCCAGCCACAATGCCTTCATCGTCGCCGACGCAGACCCGCACCGCAGCCCCCGCAACGAAAGCAGCCCGGTTCTGGATGCCCTTGCTGGCGCTGGTCCTGCTCGGCTGCAACTTGCGCGGCCCGATCACCGCGATCCAGCCCGTGCTGAAACCGATCAGAGAGAGCATCGGTCTCGGTTCGGTGGGCGCGGGGCTGCTGACGAGTATCCCCGTGCTGTGCTTCGGTCTTTTGCCGCCGCTGGTTTCGCCGCTGATCGCCCGGCTCGGCATCGACCGTTCGGTTCAACTGGTCCTCGGCGGCGTGGCCATCGCCATGCTGCTGCGGCCCTTCGCGGGGATCGAGGGACTGTTTGCAGGGACGCTGCTGATCGGCCTCTGCATCGCGATCGGCAACATCGTCACGTTGATGCTGATCGCACGAGATTTCGCGGGCAGGACGAACCTCGTCACCGGCTTCTACACGATATCCCTCAATCTCGGCGCTATGCTCACGCTGGCCCTGACCGCGCCGATGGCCGATCGCATCGGCTGGCGCTGGGCGCTGGCGAGTTGGGCCGGGCTTGCCGTCATCGCCATGATCGTCCGTCTGGCCGCCGGGCCGCAATCTTCAGACGTCATGATCGCTTTGGAAAAATCCGGAAAGTCCGCACCGCCGACCCCCGGCCAGCGACAGGCGATCCGTATCATGACGCTGGCCTTCGCGGTTCACATCTTCGCCTACTACAGCCTGACCGCCTGGCTGCCGACTTATCTTGCGGGAATGGGCGGCATGAGTACCACGCAGGCCGGTATCGTCTCGTCTTCGTTCCAGATTCTTTCGCTGACCGGCTCGCTCGGCATTCCGCTGCTTGCCCGCCGGTTTTCGCTGGGGACGCTGATGATGGCGATGGGCGCGATCTGGACGATCACGCCCATCTGGATTCTCCTTGCACCGGAGCAATGGATGCTCTGGTCGCCGATCGGCAGTATCGCCCACGGCGGCACCTTCGTGCTTGTCTTCATGATGATCATGAAGTTCACCCGCACGATGGACGAGAACCGCCGCGCCTCCACCAAGGCCCAGAGCATCGGCTATTGCTTCGCTGCACTCGGCCCGACGCTGACCGGCTGGCTACAGGGAACGGCCTATGGCTGGTGGCTGGCCTTCGGCATGATCGCGGCAATAACGCTGGTGCTGGTCCCGCTGGGCCTGATCCTGTCCCGCTTCGAGCGAACCGCTCCGCTCTGATGGTATGAGTCGGGAACCGGCGACGCCGATCCAAACCCCACAAACAACCCGTTGGACGGTTTTCCGTTCGACAACCTATTCCGTCTTCCAGTCAGTAACTTAGCAATATTCAGGCTATCCAATCTGGCTATTTGTGCCTCGATTGCGCGGAGGCATGCTTGAAGATCGGCCCGAGTCTCGCGACCAGCACATGACCGAACTTTCGTGACAGCCTCAGGCACCAGCCTCCGAGCCTGGACACGATGGAGTCGCCAATAAGATCCGATCCCCGAAACCAAGACAGGGGCGGATAGAGGAGAAGTGCATGGAAGATCCCCGCGCCACAATTGCGCGTGAGCCGATGCATTACCGGCAGGTAATCGCCATCGCCATCGCAACCGCGCTCAACGCGCTCGATGGTTTCGACGTGCTGTCGATCAGTTTCGCAGCGCCGGGTATCGCCAAGGACTGGGGGATCGACCGCGCCGCGCTCGGACTGGTGCTCTCGATGGAACTGTTCGGCATGGGTGTGGGCGCCTTCGTGCTTGGCAGTCTGGCCGACAAGGTCGGCCGCCGCCCGATGCTGCTGGCCTGTCTGGTCATTATGGGTATCGGCATGTTCATGGCCTCGACTGCGACGAGCGTTCCCATCCTTTCCGCCTATCGCCTGTTCACCGGCCTCGGCATCGGCGGCATGCTGGCCGCGACCAACGCGGTCGTCGCCGAATGCTCGAATGCAAAACGTCGCAACCTGACCGTCGCGATCATGGCGGGCGGTTATCCGATGGGTGCCATCGTCGGCGGCTCGGTCGCCTCCTGGCTGCTGGCGGAAACCGGCCGCTGGCAGTCGGTGTTCGAATTCGGTGCCATCGTCACGCTCTGCTTCATTCCGCTGGTGCTCTGGCTGGTGCCCGAGACGATGGCCTTCCTCCTGCTCAAGCGTCCCGCCGGTGCGCTGGAGAAGATCAACCGCACGCTCGTCCGTCAGGGTCGCCAGCCGCTGCCGCAGATGCCGCCTGCCGATCCGGTCAAGCAGAAGACGAGCGTCGCCGCCCTCTTCGCGCCGGGCCTTGGCAGCGTGACGACGATGCTGACCGCCGTCTGCTTCTTCCACATGATGACCTTCTACTTCCTGGTGAAGTGGATTCCGAAGATCGTCGTCGACCTCGGCTTCCCTCCGGCCTCTGCCGGCGGCGTACTGGTCTGGGCCAATATCGGCGGCGCGATCGGTTCGATCACCGTCAGTCTGCTCAGCCAGAAGGTCGGCATCCGCCCGCTGGTGGTCGCCTCGATGGTGCTGGGATCGGGCGCAGTCATGCTGTTCGGCCAGGGTTTCTCGACCCTGGGCGGCCTGTCGCTGATTGCCTGCGTGGCCTGCTTCTTCACCAATGCCGCGATTGCCGGTTTCTATGCAGTGATCGCCCAGAGCTATCCGGCCGCGCTGCGCGGCGGTGGTACTGGGCTGGTGGTCGGTGTGGGCCGCGCCGGGGCGGCGCTTGGTCCGATCGTGGCAGGCTTGCTGTTCAATGCCGGTTGGGGACTTGCCCCGGTGGCGATGACGCTGGCCTGCGGCACCCTGATCGCCGCCGTGGTGCTGTCGCTGGTCCGCTACCGCGAGAACCTCGTCGCCTGACCGTGCGCGTACTGAAGGGACGGTCGTGTGCGGCTGGCCGTCCCATCCAAAAATACCAAGACGCTCCAGAGAGGAATAACCCATGCGCTCCCCCCGCGCCCTGACCCTGCTTGCCTGCGGTACAGCCGCCCTCGCGAGCCTGCCCGCCATCGCTCAGTCCGTCCCACCCGAGAGTGCCAGGACCGACGAGGCCGGCACTTTGTCCACCCAGGCCCCTCCGGGCGTGCGCCCCGCGAAGTCGCAGCCGCGTCCGGCAGAGGCCATGCCCGGCGGCCGCCCCGGCCCGGCAGGCCTGCCGCAGAATATCCGCTGGACCGAGGACTGGTCGAAGAAGCCGGAAGCCGGCGCCCCGCTGCTCGAAAAGATCAAGCATATCCCGATCGCCAATGACGATGTCTACCTGACGCTCGGTGGCGAAGCGCGCATCTATTATACCGACTGGCACCGCTCCTCGCTGGGCCTCAGGGCGAACGACAACAACGACCCGGTCCAGTCCCGCCTGCGCCTGCTGGCCGATCTCCATGTCGGCGAAAACCTGCGCGCCTATCTGGAACTCGGCGACAACCGCGAGTTCGGCGAACGATTCGCCACCGCGCCCAACCGCGACAAGGTGGACATCTACCAGGCCTTCGTCGACGTGACGGTGCCGCTGGGCAAGGCGGGCAAGGTGACCTTCCGCCCCGGCCGCTTCGAAATGCCGCTCGGCAACGGCAAGCTGGCGGGCGTGCGCGAAGGCCTGAACATGCGCTTCACCTATCAGGGCTTGCGCGCCACCTACATCCTGCCGGGCAAGCTCTCGGTGGACGTCTTCGCGGTGAAGCCGGTCCAGATCAAGCCGGGCACTTTCGACGACGGTCCGAACCACGCGCAGGACTTCCACGGCATCTACGTCAGCGCGCCCAACCGCATTGCCGGTTTCGGCACCGACCTCTACTGGTACGAGATGAAGCGCGACCGCGCGACGCTGACCGCAGGTGTCGGCAAGGACGACCGCAACAACTGGGGCGGCCGTCTGTGGAAGCGCGGCCCGCATTGGGACCTCGACCTCGAAGGCACCTACCAAAGCGGCACTTTCATCGACAAGGACATCCGGGCCTATGGCGCGATGTTCGAGGGCGGCTACACGTTAGATGCACCGATGAAGCCGCGCCTCGGCCTACGCGCCAACTACTTCAGCGGCGACAAGGACCTGAACGACGGCAAGATGGGCACATTCGTTCCCGCCGCCGCCCGTCTGCCGCTGATCAGCGAGGCGGCGTTCTTCAGCTTCTCGAACCTGATGGACATCTATCCTTCGGTGACGATCAAGCCGACGCCCGCGATCACCGTCATGGCCGGACCGGACTTCCTGTGGCGCGCGCGCAAAGGCGACGGCGTCTACATCGGCCCTTCGGGTTCCAGCTTCGCGCCTTACGGTTCGAGCCGCGCGATCGGCACCGACCTCAACCTCGAAGCCTCGTGGCAGGCGACCGACCGGCTCGCTTTCCGCCTCTGGGAGACCTACTTCGCCGCCAGCGACTCGTTCCAAGCCAACGGCGGCAGCAACGGCAACTACTTCGGGCTGATGGCGAACTACCGCTTCTGATTGGATAGGGAGCGCCCCGTCACGACGGGGCGTTCCCGGCTTTCACGCCAGCAGGTCCTCGTAGAAGGCGCCGAAGGGCCGCGTCGGATGGCGGATCTGCATCTCCAGAATCCAGAGCCCCTTGTTCGGCAGGTGATCGAAATTACCAAGATTGCCGCCCTTGTGCACCGAATGCGGATAGTCGCCCACCCGGTGCCCGCGAATGTCGAGGTTGAGCACCCAGCCCAGCGCCCGCGCCTCTTCCTCGGCGCGGGCATAGAGCGCAGAACCGGTCACTTCGCCCTGCCCCCAGATCGCCTGCACCCGGTCGAACAGCACTTTCACGTCGCGGGCGCAGGCCTGCATCTCTGGATCGCCGCCCACGGCAAAGGTCGCGCCGACATCGCCCTCGTGGCCGTGAAACACCGGCCCCATGTCGATGAAATAGATGTCGTCCTCGCCGAGAACGGCATCGCCTTCGCTGCGGTCGCTGAAGATCTTCAGGGTGTTCTCGCCGAAACGGACCAGCACCGGATGCCAGGAGTTCTCCATCCCGAGGTCCGCCAGCGCGGCATGGCCGATCGCCACCGCCTCGCTATCGCGCATGCCCGAACGGACTTGTTCCACGATCCGTTCCAGCGCGCGCCAGGACAGCGCCTGCGCCTCGCGCAGGGCATCGATCGAATAGTGCGGCCCGACCGCCTCGCGCGGTGATGTCGTAAGGGGAGAAGATGCGGTCACGGCGACTTCCTTAGTGCAGGACATGGGAAACCGGCGCCAGCGGCGGCGGCAATGAGGGTTCGTCCAGAGCTTCCAGCATTTCCCGCTCGACCGTCCGCGTCATCGCATCGAGCGGCAGATCGTTGGGTTCGAGACCGAATGGATCTTCAAGCTGATCGCCCAGCGCGTCGAGGCCGAAGAAGGTATAGCTCACCAGCAGGACCGGCAGCAGCGTCCACCAGCCCAGCGTTCCAGCAAGCGCGAACGGCAGGGCGAGGCAGAAGATGTAGGCCGTGCGGTGGAGCAGCAGCGAATAGCTGAATGGCACCGGCGTCAGGGCGATCCGCTCGCAGCCCGCCTGGACTTGCGCGAGGAGATGGAGCTGTTCTTCCAGCAGCGAATGATGGATCGGCCCGATCCGTCCCGACTGCATCAGTGCAAAGCCTCGCGCGCCGAGTTCGCGCAGCAATACGTCGTTGGGGTTAGCCGCTGCGCTCCACGGTCCCGGCCCGCAATGGACCTCTATCGCCTCCGGTTCGTCGCGGCCGCGCAGCCGCGCCGCGAGGCCGGCGGTGAAGCCTATCACGCCCAGCAGGAAATAACGGCGCTCTGCCTCCTCGAGAGGCGCGATGCGGCGGGCGATCGAACGGCAGGCGATGACCAGCGATCCCCAGAGCTTTCTTCCTTCCCACCAGCGGTCGTAACAGGCATTGTTGCGAAAGCTCATGAAGATCGAAAGGGCGATCCCGATCAGGGTGAAGGGGATCGCGCTGATCTGGACGAATACCCCCGGATGACTGCGCGCCGCCAATACCGCGATCACGCAGATGACCGCGATCGTCAGCAGCCGACCGAGGATGCGAGGCAGGATCGAGCCGCTTACCGCGAAGAGGATTTCCCGCAGCCCCGGCTTCGGCCGGACGATCATTCCTCAGGATCTCCATAGACATAGGCCGTGACGCCGGAGCGCAGGCGCACTTCCTTGCGCTCATAATCGACTTCGTAGGCATCGGCGCTGGCCAGGTCTTCCGGAGTGATCCGGAACAGCGTGCCTTCCACTGCATCCTCCGGACTGTCGCTGCGCTCGACCATCGGGTGCCAGCGCGTGCCGCTCTTGGCCACGACTTCGGGGTCGGTGATCTCGATCATGCGCTGCCGCCAGCCCAGCATGGCATCCGGCGTGCCCGTCACTTCGCGGCCGAACAGGGCCAGTTGCACGTCAGCCTGCCGCAAGGTGCCGTAGGAGAAGAGGAAGATATCCTGCATGTTCAATCCTGTATGCCGTCTTAAACCGAATGCAACGCCGCATTGACGATGCGGGCCTGGGTGAACTCCTCCATGCCCGCAAGCCCCTGATGGCGCCCGATACCCGACTGCTTGGCCCCGCCGATCGGCACTTCGAAAGGCAGGTTGAAAACCCGGTTGACCCAGACGAGCCCGCTCTCGATTTCCGAAGCCACGGACAAGGCACGCTCGACATCCCCGCTCCACACCGAAGCGCCGAGACCGTATTCGCTGTCGTTGGCGCGGGCCACGGCCTCTTCCACGCTGTCATAGGCCAGCACGGGAATGACCGGGCCGAACTGCTCTTCCCGCACGAGCCGCGCCTGTTCGGGCAAGTCACGGATCACCGTAGGCGGCACGAACCAGCCCGGCCCCGATAGCGGCGTGCCGCCCGTCAACACCCGGCCCAGACGACGGCCCTCTCCCAGCAAGTCGGCCAGGCGCGCGTGCTGCGCGGCGTTCTGGACCGGACCGAGCGTTACCCCCTCCTCCAGACCGCTGCCGACCACCGCCTGCCGCGCCAGATCGGCCAGCGCATCGCAAAGCGCATCGATCCGGCCGCGCGGCGCATAGATGCGCTTGATACCGAGGCAGACCTGCCCCGCATTGGACATGGCGCCCTCGAACAAGCGAGGTGCGATGGCAGCGATATCGGCATCGTCGAGCACGATGGCCGCATCGTTGCCGCCCAGTTCCAGCGTGAAGCGCTTCAGCGTCCCCGCCGCAGATGCCATGACCTTGCGGCCCGTCGCCGTCGATCCGGTGAAACTGACATGGGCGATCCCGGGATGCGCAGTCAGGAAACTCCCCAGCGATCCGGCATCTCCGAGCGTCTGGAACACACCCGGTGGCAGCAGGTCCGCTGCCAGTTCTCCCAGCTTGAGCGCGGTGAGCGGCGTGGTCGGTGCGGGCTTGGCGATGACGCAGTTGCCCGCCGCCAAGGCCGGTGCCAGCTTGAGCACGAGCAGCAGGAGCGGAAAATTCCACGGCACGATGGCGGCGACGACACCCAGCGGATAGCGCTGCTCGACGATCCGCTCTTCCGTAGTCTCGGCGAGGACGCGGTCTTCCAGCCTCAGCCCGGCATGATAACGCAGCGCCGCAACCGATGCGCCGACCTCGCCCCGCGCCTCGGCCAGGGGCTTGCCCTGCTCCTGCGTAAGGAGACGGGCGAATGCCTCCCCTTCCCGCTCCAGCGCTTCCGCCAGAGCATCGAGAGCAACTGCCCGGTCCTGTGCAGATGCGCCGCGCCACGATGGCAAGGCGCGTTGGGCGGCGGCGATCGCCTGATCCGCCAGCGCTTCGTCGGCGCACCAGCTGGCGGCGAGCACCGTGCCGGTGGCGGGATCGAGAACATCGAGGGTGGAAGCGCCGTCACGAAGGCGGCCGTCGATAAGCAGGCGGAAGGACATCGCCCGCTTCTAGGCCCGTCGCCGCGCTTCGTACAGGGGAGCCGACCCGGTCGAGATACCTAATCCATTCTTCGTTTTCCCGAAACTTTCGCGGAACTATGACCGGTTACGCAATCGGCTTCGCTTTCGAAGGCCCAATAACATGGAACAGACTTCGGCACTGCCGCACGTCCCTGAGACCCTCATTTCCCCGGCGTCCTGGTATCTCTCGGCCATGGAGCGGCTCGTTGCTTACGTGCAGGAACTGTCCCATGCGCGGGACCTCGATGCGGTAACGGCCGTCGTGCGGGAGGCTGCCCGCAGCCTGACGGGTGCGGACGGCGCAACCTTCGTCCTGCGCGACGGCGACGATTGCTACTATGCCGAGGAAAACGCCATTACGCCCTTGTGGAAGGGGCGGCGGTTCCCGATGAGCCAGTGCGTCAGCGGCTGGGTGATGATAAATGCGCAGAACGTCGTGATCGAAGACATCTACGACGACCCGCGCGTGCCGGTGGACGCCTACCGTCCCACATTCGTCAAGAGTCTGGCGATGGTCCCAATCCGCCGGACAAAGCCGATCGGGGCTATCGGCAACTACTGGTCCACGCAGCGCATCCCTTCGGCGGAAGAGATCGCCGTGCTTCAGGCACTGGCCGATACGACATGCGTCGCGCTGGAAAACGCCGAACTCTACACCCGGCTCCAGGACATGATCCTGACGCTCCAGGCACAGCAAATCCGCATCGGCGAGCAGCATGCCAGCCTGGGCATCTTCACACGCGCCCTGGCCCATGACCTGCGCGAGCCGGTGCGGACCCTCGTCTCGTTTTCCGAAATGCTCCAGGACGCGGGGCAAGACCAGGAAACCCAGGCAAACTATCTACGCTACATCGGCGATTCCGCAGCCCGAATGGAATCGCTCATCGACTCGGTGGCCCAGTATACCCGGCTCGATTCGACCGAAATGTCCGGGCGTTCCTTGTGCATGCTCGGGGATATCGTTGCCGAAGTCCGGGAAAGCCTTAGGCGGATCATCGACGAGCGGAAAATCACGATCGTCCAGCAGTCGCTGCCCACGCTGTTCGCCGATCCGGTTCATCTGCGGCAACTGATCCAGAACCTCGTCGCCAATGCCATTCTCCATAACGAAGGCGCAATCACGGTCACCGTCGCCTGCAGCCGGATCGCGGATCATCACGTCTTTTCCGTCAGCGACGACGGGGACGGCATTCCGCCCGGCCAGAGTGAGCAGGTGTTCGAACCGTTCCGCCGCCTCGTCCATCGCAACGACGCTTCCGGCCTCGGCCTTGCCATCTGCCGGCGCATCGTTTCGCTCTATGGGGGAACGATACACTGCAAAAACAGCGAAGGCGGCGGGGCCAGATTTACCTTCTCACTTCCCGAAGCCGAACAGCCCGAAATTCCAGCGATCGATGGGACGGATCTTCCCGCCACGGCCAACGTCCTGATCGTCGACGACCGCGAGGCGGATCTGGAAATGACCGAAATCGCGCTGTTCAGGCGCCCGAAACTGCGCTGCAACCTGCAAAGCGCGCGCGACGGACGGGAAGCCCATCGCCTGCTCGCCGCGCCCGGTGCCGATATCGATCTTGTCCTGCTCGACATCAATATGCCCGACGTCGATGGGTTCCGCCTCCTGGAACAGATCAGGGACGACGAAGCCCTGCGCGACGTTCTCGTCATCATGTGCAGCGGTTCCGATCACGAACCGGACCAGAAGCGTTCCGCCGCACTCGGCGCCGCCGGCTACCTGCTCAAGCCGCCGCGTTTTTCCAGCTTTCGTGAAATCGTTGCCGGACAGCCGAGCCTGCGCCTGCTCGAAGAAAGCTCGGGCCTGCACCTGATCCGGAAAATCGCCTGATCCCATGTTCGCGTTTCAGGATGTCCGTCAGCAGACGAAACCGAAACGGTTCCTTCCTGCTGCCGCTTTGGCTGGAACAAGTTAGCTTATTTTACAACCCGATAGCAGGATGATCTGGGAAATGGGCATCGAACATCTGGAAACCGGCCGGAAAAATCCTTGGTGGACCCTGGTTGTGGACACATCAAATCTTAACCGCGCCGCCGGAACGTGACACCCCATTGGCATTCTATAAACTCCCATGTGAAGACTTTGCCCGACCCCCAGGAATTGCATGACCCCTCCCAGGCCCTGATCCGCGAGCAATACCTGAGCTTGCGGAAGCAGATTCCGCTCATGTATCTGCTGATGACGATCAACGCGGCCTTTCTGGCGCTTGTCGCTGGCCCCGGCGTTCATCCGATGATCGGCCTCGGCATGCCGCTGTGTCTTCTGTCGATCACCACGATCCGTGCTGTCCTGTGGCTGTCGCGTCGCAAGCGGGAGGCCGGAACCGATGAAATACGCCGCTATCTGCGCGGCACCCGGATCACCGCCGCTGTGCTCAGCCTGCTGTTCGGCGGCTGGGCTCTGATCCTGCTGGAATTGACCGATCCTCAGCACCTCGGCTCGATCGCGCTCTATGTCTTCGTCGGCGCTATCGGTTGCTGCTATTGCCTTCAGGCCTTGCCCTCCGCGGCCCGTCTGGTCCTGTTGTTCGGTGCCGCGCCGATGACCGGGCGCCTCCTGCTTTCGGGGGACTGGTATCTTGCGGGCACCGGCGTGACCTTCCTGCTGGCAGCGGCCGTCATCCTTCGCACCCTGGCGACGAACCGCTCGACCTTCTTCGAACTGCTACGTTCGCGGTCGGAAATGAAGGGGCTGCTGAACGCTCTCGAACAGAGCCAGGAACACTACCGCTCTTCGGTGGACCTCAACCCGCAATTGCCCTGGATCAGCGATCCGGACGGTTCCATCTGCGAAATCAGCCCGCGTTGGACGATCATGACCGGCATTCCCGTGGAGGACGGCATGGGCACGGGCTGGACGGTCGCCGTCCATCCCGACGATCTGCCGGGCGTGCTGGAGGCATGGCATAGGGCGCTCCATTCCGCCGACAATCCCGTGGCCGACGTGCGCTACCGCCTGCGTCAGGCAGACGGGGGCTATCGCTGGGTTCGTGCCCGCTCCTACCCGCGCCGGGACGAGACGGGGCGAATTCTCAAATGGTATGGGAATCTGGAGGACATCGATCAGCAGGTTGCTGCCGAAACTGCGCTGCGCGACAGCGAGGAGCGCTACAGGCTGGCCTCCCGAGCTACCAAGGACCTGATCTGGGACTGGTCCCACGCAACCGACCGTCTCGAATGGGCCGGAGGCATCGACAATGTCTATGGCCACGTCGATGCCGCTCAGGGCACGAGCATCGCCTGGTGGCGGGATCACATCCATCCGGCCGACCTGTCGAAAGTCGATACGCTGATTGCCGAAGTGCTTTCGGGCAAGTCGGACAAATGGCAGCATGAATTCCGGTTTCGCGCCGCCAATGGTTCCTACGTCCACCTGCTTTCGAGCGGCTATGCCTTGCGCGATGACAAGGGCAAGGCCCGGCGATCGATCGGTGCGCTTCAGGACGTGACCCAGGCGCGGCGGGCAGAAGCCGAACTGCGCCGGGCAGCCTATCACGACGTTTTGACTGACCTCCCGAACCGGGCCTGCTTCTACCAGCAACTCGAAAAGGAACTGAGCCGCGCCCGAGCCCGGAGCACGAAAGTCGGCGTCGTCGTTTTCGATGTCGACAGCTTCAAGTCGATCAACGACAGCCTTGGCCACGGCGCCGGCGACATGGTGCTAAAGAGCGTGGCGGCGCGGCTTTCGGCGGGGATTCCCAAGGGCGCGATGGCCGCGCGGCTCGGCGGTGACGAATTCGCACTGATCCTGCCGGCTCTGGATGCGCAGGACGATTGCTCGGCCTTTGTCCGCAAGATCCTCCATGAGGTGGCGCAGCCGATCACGATCGACGAAAGCGTCGTCGAAGTCGGGGTGAGTGCCGGGGTCGCGTTTTGGCCGAACGATGGTGACGATGCCGAGGCTGTACTCAAGAGCGCCGACCTAGCGCTCTACACCGCCAAGGCGAAGAGTTCGGGCGATGTCGAAAGTTTCCATCCCGAACTTCGCCAGGCTGTCGATCTGCGCAACGGCATGCTACGCGATGCCCGCGATGCACTGGGCGACGAGCGGGTTCTACCGTTCTATCAGCCGAAAATCTGCCTCACTTCGGGTGCGATCGCCGGCTTCGAGGCCTTGCTGCGCTGGCATCACCGCGAGCGCGGCCTGCAACCGCCCGGTGCGATCCATGCCGCATTCGAGGACAGCGCCCTCTCGATCCAACTTACCGACCGGATGTTGGACCGGGTGCTGCGCGACATGGCCGAGTGGAAGGACAAGGGCCATGCCGTGGGGCGCATCGCCATCAATGGCTCGCCAGTCGATTTCCGGCGGGACGACTTCGCGGAGCGCATCCTGAGCCGCCTGCACGCGCTCGATCTTGCCCCGTCCGAACTCGAACTCGAAGTGACGGAAAGCGTATTCCTCGGCCACATGGCCTCCACTGCCGAGCGTGCTCTCACCACTCTGGCGAAAGCGGGCGTGACCATCGCCCTCGACGATTTCGGTACCGGCTACGCCTCGCTGACGCATCTCCAGCAATATCCGGTGGATGTCCTCAAGATCGACCGATCCTTCGTCTCCCGTCTCGGCAGCGCGAACAGCGCGGACTTCGCCATCGTCCACGGGATCATCGACATCGCCCAGCGCATGGATATCCGCACCGTCGCGGAAGGCGTCGAAAACGAAGCCCAACTTGGCCGCATCTGCGAATTGGACTGTGACATTGCCCAGGGCTTCCTGTTCGGCCGCGCGCTGGGCGCCGAACGGGTCGGCGCCTTCGTCCAGAACTGGCCGGGATCGAGCCGGCGGTTCTGCTGGCGAAACGACGATCGTGTCCCTTCCCGCTTCGGCAGCAATTAGGCTTCCCTGCCGCCGCCTGGTTTAGGGTTGCGGTGAAGGGGGCGCATCGGGACGCGGCTGAGGCTTCGGCTGCACGATCTGCTCGATCACCTTCCGCCCATCGATCTGAAGACCGTTCTGGTCGAGCTTCACATCGACCGGAGCGCCGTTGATCTGGGTCGTTAGTACAGCCTTGCCCTGCTCCACACGCAGGTTGGCATCGCCAAGCGGGATATCCTGCAGATCAGGCACGTCGAGCGGCTGGACCGGACCTTCCGGATCGGGGCTCTCGGTCGCGCGGGGGCGCGGCGCGGCCCGTTCACCGAGCGCCTGCTGCATGAAGTCGCGCCAGATACGCGCCGGGATCGTGCCGCCGGAAACGCCCTTGAGTGGGGTATTGTCATCGTTGCCGACCCAGACACCCACTACCAGGTCCTTGGCATAGCCGACGAAGAGCGCGTCGCGATTTTCCTGGCTCGTGCCGGTCTTGCCGTAATTGGCCGCCTGAAGCCGCGCCCCTCGCCCGGTACCGCGATTGACCGCGCCGCGCAGCAGGGTTTCCATATTTTCGTGCACGCTGTCCGAAAGACTGCTGCGGCCACTGAGCAACCCGTCGAACCAGCCCTCTTCCTTGGCCTTGAAAGCGCTGGGCACGACCGGGAAGCGATTGCCCGCGATGCCCGCATAGGCAGCCGTCAGTTGCATCAGCGTCATGCTGGAAGTGCCCAGCGCCAAGCTGGGATCGCCTTGCGGCAGCGGCGCGGTGACGCCGAGCTTGCGCGCCATGTCGATCACCGCCTTGTCGCCCACTTTCTGGAACAGGCGCACGGCGGCGACATTGCTTGAATGGGCGAAGGCGTCGGCCAGCGTGATCGTCTGCGAATAGGAACCACCCGCGTTCTGGGGACGATAGTAGCCGATCTCGAACGGCGTGTTCTCGATCGTGTCGCTGGGCTTCCAGCCGTCGTTCAGCGCGGCGAGATAGACGAAGAGCTTGAAAGTCGAGCCGGGCTGGCGCTGGGCCTGGGTCACGCGGTTGAACGGCGACTTGGCATAGTCGCGCCCGCCGACCATCGCGACGACTTCACCGTTGGGCCGCATCGCCACCAGCGCGACTTGCGCCTTGCCGAGCGGCGCAGCCTCGATCGCGCGGCGGGCGGCGGCCTGGAGGCGGGAATCGAGCGTTGTCTTGTAGGTCTGCGCGGCGTAGCTCGCCTCGTCGAGGCCGCGTGCCTGCGGCAGCGCCCAGTCGGCGAAGTAGGTGCCGGTCGGCAGGTCGTTCTGCGAGCGCACGTCGAGGCGCGGCGCGCGGGTGGCGCGGGCCTGCTGCGGCGTCATGTAGCCCGCCTCCACCATGGCCTGGAGCACGAGCTTCATGCGCTTCTCGGCAAGGTCGTAATTGTTGGTCGGCGCCAGCCGCGAGGGCGCCTTCATCAGCCCCGCCAGCATCGCCGCCTGCGCAGGCGAAAGATTCTCCGGACGACGGTGGAAATAGTGCATGGAGGCGGCGCGCAGGCCATAGGTATTGTCGCCGAAGTAGGCGTTCGAGAGGTAGCGTTCGAGTATCTCGTCCTTGCTCAGCCATGCCTCCAGCCAGAATGCGATCAGCACTTCACGCGCCTTGCGGGTCAGGCTGCGCTCGGAGGTGAGGAAGGTGAACTTGGCCAGCTGCTGGGTGATCGTGCTGCCGCCCTGGGTGCTGCCGCCGCTGACATTGCTCCAGAGCGCACGGGCGATCCCGCGCGGGTCGATGCCCCAGTGGTCGTAGAACCGGCGATCCTCGATAGCGATGAAAGCCTGGCCGACGTGGACCGGCAGCTTCTTCACTTCGACCGGCGCATCGACGATGGCACCGTTGCGGGCGATCGGCGTGCCGTCCGCCGCGAGCAGGGTGATCTGCGGCGGCGAGATCGGTTGCAGCGATTTCGACAGCGGCGCCGTGACGACCAGCCACCCAATCGCCAGGAAGAACAGCATGAGCAGACCCGCCAGCCCGCGTGAGAACCACCACCAGCGCGAACGGCCCTTGCGAGGCGTACCGGGTTGGCCTTCGGAAGGAGGTAGCGGGTGCGGCGGCGGGGAAAGGGCGTCCTGACCCGGCCCGCCATCCGGCAGGCTGTTCAGGTTATCCAACGTCAAGGCCATGTCTTCGGCTTCGCCTGCAATTCCCGTCGATCGAGCCCCCTGCGGGCCGAATTCCGCCAATACGGGGTTCCGTGACAGCTTGCGAGGCAAAACTTGTCGCAAAATCGACAAACCGCAGACCCGGCCCGACGATAATCGTCATTCCGGCCTATCCAGCAGGAGTAGGCCGACTTCCCCTCGGGCTAAGGTCGCGGGCCAGGCCGGGCATTCGGTATTATAAGGTCCTGTAGATACATTGCCCCCGCGCCGCGCGGTATTTTCCCTCCATTCCGCTTGAGGAAGGGAACGAGCGTGACGGCACTTGCGAAGATCGAAGCTCCAAGCCGCGAAGATCGGCAAAACCATGGATTGCTGACGCTGGAGCAGAGCCTCGCGCTCGACAACGAGACCGCGATGGGACTCTATGCCGCGCACCTCAACAAGTACATGCTCCAGGTCTTCGATATTCTCGGCTTTGCGCACATGGATATCGAGAGCGCCCAGGGCGCGGAGATCACCTTGCGGGGTGGCCGCAAGATTCTCGACTATTCCGGCGGCTTCGGGGTGCTCGGCCTCGGCCACAATCATCCGCGCATTATCGCCGCCGAGCGCCTCTGCCACGACCGCAAGGTGCTGGACTGCATCAAGATCGCCCCGCACAAGCTGCAAGGCGCGCTCGCCTACAACATCTCGCGCTTCCTGCCCGAGCCGCTGAATGTCTCGTTCCTCGCGGTCTCCGGCACCGAGGCCAACGAAGCGGCGATGAAGATCTGCGAGCGGGTGCAGACGCCCAAGGGCAAGACCAAATTCCTCTGCTTCAAGGGTGCCTTCCACGGCAAGACCCACGGCCCCCTCTCCCTCACCACCGCGACCGACGTGCAGAGCGGCTTCATCATGGGCGTGCCCAAGGAGAACGTGGTCTTCGCGACTTATGGCGACATCGCCTCGGTCCGCGAAGCGATTGCCCGTGAGCAGTTCGAAAAGGGTAACCGCATCATCGCCGGCATCCTCGAGACGATCCGCGGCACCTCCTGCCATGTCCCCGATCCGGGCTTCCTCTCCGAATTCGCAAAGCTCTGCCGCGAGAACGACATCCTGACCATCTTCGACGAAGTGAAGGTCGGCATGGGCCGCACCGGCAAGTTTTGCGCCTTCATGCACGAGGACGTGGTTCCCGATGTCGTCACGCTTGCCAAGACGCTGGGCGGCGGCAAGCGCGAACTCGGCGCCATGGTCACCTCGCAGGCCCTGTTCGACAAGGCCTATGGCAACAAGAACGACTGCAACCTCCACAGCTCCAGCTTCAGCGGCATGGGCGAAAGCTGCGCTGTGGGCATCGAGACCCTCAACGTGCTGGAAGACGAGCAGCTTATCGAACGGGCAGGATTGATTGGCAATTACTTGCGATCCAATCTTGAGAAATTATGTGAGAAATATCCACGCAAGATCATCTCGCTGCGCGGCAAAGGCTGTTTCCAGGCAATCGAGCTCAACTTCGGACAGCAAATAGCTGAAAAAGCTATAGACATTCGCACAAACTCGCTGTTCGTCACGTATGAAACGGTGCTTATCGGAGCGATGGCTCGCGAGCTTTACGAGCGGCACGGCATCCTCGTCCACTTCCAGCCCGGTGCACGGGACCTGCTGCACCTGATGCCGCCCTATATCGTTTCGGAAGCACAGATCGACCACCTGATCGAGGCCTTCGACGATGTGCTGGGGCGGGGAGTGGCCGATGCGACGGTGCGCTTCGTGGTCAAGAACATCAAGCGCGTGCTGAGCTGACACCATGGCCACTCCCGCCGAGAGGCTCACCCCCGCCGTCCGCAACCCCTTCGCCAACAGGCAGACGGTCCGCAGTGCGTCCAGTGGATGGTTCGCTTGTGCCGTCCTGCTGGTGCTGTCGCTGGTGCTGTTCCGGCTGAACATCCATCAGGGCATGGTCGTTTCGCCGGACAGCACCCGCTACATGGGGATCAGCCCGGTCCCCTACGACGCGCCGGTCTATCACTGGATGCTGGTGCTCCCCCATGCCCTGGGCATTCCGCTGCTGACTGCGGCAGTGGCCTGGGCCATCCTCACTCTTACCGCCAATGTCCTGCTGCTCTTCTCGCTAATCCGGCGCATCACGAACGACTGGCGCTATGCCGCGCTTGGCACCGCTCTCATCGCGCTGGCGCCGCAGTTCGTCTCGCTTCACGCCGCCGTAATCTCCGAACCTGCGTTCATCACCTTCATCCTGCTGACCTTGTGGTTCGCACTCGACTATTTCGAACGTGGCCTGCGCCGGGACCTCCTCGTCGCTTCGCTGATGCTGGGCATGGCGACGCTTACCCGCTTCACCGCCCCGCCGCTCGGCGCGGCCATCGTACTGGTGATCCTGACCGATCCGCGCCTGACCATCTCCCGCCGCCTGACCGACAGCGCGCTGATGGCGATCCCCGGCGGCCTGCTGTTCTTCGGCTGGGTGGTGGCGAGCACGCTGACGGTTGGCCATTCGATCGGCCGGGAACTGAAGTTTTACGGCAACATGGGGCCGGTGCAGTGGTGGGCCAATCTGGAAACGACTGCCGCCTGGCTGCTGCCCGATGCGGTTCCGCTGGCGCTGCGCGTGCTGCTGCTCGCCGTCGTGCTTGGATTTGCTGGTTGGCAGTTCGCCCGGCAATTCGCCGCTTGGCGCCGGTCTCGCCTCGACATCTCCTGCGAGCTGCGGATTGCCTGCTCGCTGACGCTGGGCCTGTTCTTCGTCGGCTATCTCGCCTTCGTCTGGCTCTCCACCGCGCTTGAAGCCAACCTCCAGTTCGTCGGGCGCTACGGATTTCCAGCTTATGTCGTCCTGGTCATGCTGGTCGTCACGCAGGCGAGTGGCCTCGACCGGCGCCTCGGCGGCATTCGCAAGGTCTGGTTGGCACTCGCCGGTCTCTCCGTGCTGGTGCTGGCCGGACATACCGTGCGAACTTCGGTTCGCACCCACGAATACTACCGCGAGGGCAACGGCTTCCTGAGCCTCGACTGGCAGGCCTCGCCAACGATGGCCGCCGTGGACGCCCTGCCCCGCAACGCCATCCTCTATTCCAACGGTCCCGATGTGATTGCCCTGCTGGCCGATCGTCGGGCGCAGTTGGTGCCACAGGAGCGTCAGTTGCGCACCGACCGTCCCGATCCCGCCAATCCGCCGGAGGCACAGATCGCGCACCTCCGCGCTCAGGCAAATTCCGGCCTGCCGGTATACGTGATCTGCTTCGATCGCATCGACTGGCGCTTCTACCTCGCCAGCGAAGCACGGCTGAAGCGCGATCTGGCGCTCGAACCCGCAGGCCTGTTTTCCGATGGCCGCATCTATCGCGTCGCCGCCACGGCGCATCCGTGAACGCCCGCAGTCCAACCCCTCCGCGTCAGGAGCAATCGGAAATGTCCACTGAAATGACGGGTTCCAAGATCAAGGTCGCCACGACAGGCCGCAAGACCGCGCGCTTGCGGGACTACCTGAGCCTCGCCCGCTTCGATCACGCGACCAAGCACGTCTTCGTGATCCCCGGCCTGATCCTGGCCTATGCCCTGCGCGAACCCTCATTGCTGGACGCCCCGGCGCGGATCGTGATCGGCTTCGTCGTGGCCATCGCCATCGCCTCGGCCAACTACATCATCAACGAGTGGCTGGACCGCGAATTCGATGCCCATCACCCCAGCAAGCACCACCGCACGGCGGTTTCGCTCTGCCTTTCGCCGATGCTGGTCTATCTGCAATACGCGGTCTTCGCGGTGTTCGGACTGGCGCTCGCGGCGACCCTGGGCAGTGCGTTCTTCACCGTCTCGTTCGTGTTCCTCGCCTCGGGCCTGCTCTACAACGTGCGGCCGCTGCGCTCGAAGGACCGGCCGTTCCTCGACGTGATCTCGGAATCGGTGAACAACCCGATCCGCCTGACCCTGGGCTGGCTGATGATGGACCCGGTCAGCATGCCGCCCGCCAGCCTCCTGCTCGCCTACTGGGCTGGCGGCGCCTTCCTGATGGGCTCCAAGCGCCTTTCCGAATATCGCGACATCACCGCGCTGGTCGGGATCGAGACACTGACTCGCTACCGCAAGTCCTTCGCGGGCTACACGGCGGAAAGCCTGGTGGTGAGCTGCCTGGTCTATGCCATGCTCTCGTCCTTCTTCCTCGGCGTGTTCCTCATCAAGTACCGGGTCGAGTATATCCTCGCCTTCCCGTTCATCGCCGGTCTGTTCGGCTGCTACCTCTGGCTCTCCATGCTGCGCGACTCCATCGCCCAGCGGCCGGAGCGCATGTTCCGCTCGCGCCGTCTGATGACTACGTTGGCGATCACTGTGGGCGTGCTGCTCGCGCTTTCCTTCGTCGACGTCCCCAGCCTCACCAGCCTCACCAACCGCAGCTTCACCCCGGTGGACATGCTGCCCGGCCACGGCAAGTAAGGGAGTGGAGATCGTGACCGAGGTCGCCTGGAGCAAAGTCCGGCTCGTGGTGTTCGACCTCGACGGCACGCTCTACGACCAGCCCCCGCTCCGCCGCGCGATGGCGCTGGAACTGGTCAAGCACAGCCTGCTGCGCCGCAGCCTGCGCACGGTCGAGACCCTGCGCGCCTATCGCCAGATCCGCGAGCTGCTGGGACAGGTCCAGGGTGACGACTTCACCAACGAACAGTTCCGCCTCACCGCCCGGCGCTGCGGCTGCTCGGAAGGCGAAGTGCGCGCGCTGGTGGAAGAATGGATCGAGCGCCGCCCGCTCGCCCACCTCCCCCGCTACAAGGCGCGCGGGATCGACA
The DNA here is from genome assembly GCF_055521635.1 of Novosphingobium sp. BL-S-20. NCBI lineage: Bacteria > Pseudomonadati > Pseudomonadota > Alphaproteobacteria > Sphingomonadales > Sphingomonadaceae > Novosphingobium > Novosphingobium sp. BL-S-20. The sequence continues at coordinate 1,264,413 of NZ_CM145493.1, forward strand.
GCCTGTTCTCGGCGCTACGGGCGACGGGACGGCGGATCGCGGTCTGGTCGGACTATCCGGTCAACGCCAAACTCGCCGCGCTGGGCCTCAAGGCGGATCACGTCATCTGGTCCGGAGACCATGGCGTCGGCCGCCTCAAGCCCGATCCGACCGGCCTGCTGGCCCTGCTGGAGGAAGCGGGCGTGACCGCCGAGGAAACCCTCGTCATCGGCGACCGGGCCGACCGCGATGCCGCAGGGGCCGCCGCCATCGGCGTGCCCGCGCTGATCCGCAGCAGCCATTCCAGTGGCGACGCGATGTTCCGGCGCTTCGACGACCCGCCGTTCGCACCCATTCTCGCGGAGGCCCGCCATGTCTAAGCCCGATACCGTCGCCGCGCTGGTGGAGGTGCTGGTCGATGAGGCCCGCCCCGGCCTTACCGCCTCCGAGCGCGGCGTGGTGGCGGACTATGTCCGCTCCACCCTGGCGGGAATGCCCGACTATTTCCGCATCGGTTTCCGTATGCTGGCCATGATGTTCGAAATGGCCCCGCTGCCGGTCCATGGCCACCGCTTCTCCCGCCTCGCTCCCGCCGAGCGGCAGGCCCATGTCGAAGCCTGGCGCCGGTCCCGCATCGGTTTCCGCCGCTCGATGATCGCGTTCTACACGACGTTCGCCTGCTACGGCCTCTATTCGCTGCCGCTCGCGCAGGACCGCGCCCCGGCCGCGAGGATCGCCGCATGAACGGCCCGAGCGAGATCGAGACCGAAATCCTGGTAATCGGCTCCGGCCCCGGCGGCGCCGTCAGCGGCACCCTGTTCGCCGAGGCCGGGCGCCATGTCGTCATGGTGGAGGAAGGCGATCACCTCGCCCTCGAAGCCGCGCCACATTTCTCGCGCGAGGAGATGCTGCTCAAGTACCGCAACGCCGGGGTTGGCGTCGCGCTCGGGCGGCACAAGCTGGCCTGGGTGGAGGGGCGCTGCGTCGGCGGCGGCAGCGAGGTCAATCGCGGCCTCTACCATCGCACGCCGGGCTATGTCTTCGACGACTGGCGCCGCCGCTTCGCAGTCGATGACCTCGATCTTGCCGGAATGACGCCGCATTTCGAGGCCTGCGAGGCCGTCGCCCGCGTGGAATATGCCGGCACCGCCGCCTCCGATATGTCGCGGCGACTCCAGCAAGGCGCGCTGGCGCAAGGCTGGCTGGCGATCGAGGCGCCGCGCCTGTACCGCTACGACCACGACCACCACAGCGGCGTGAAACAATCGATGTCCGCCACTTTCGTCCGGCGCTTCGTCGCAGCGGGCGGTGCGCTTCTGCCTCGGACGCGCATCGCCCGTCTGCGCCGGATGAACGGCCACTGGATCGCCCAGGGCAGCCGCCGCGGCGAAGACGGGAAACAACGCCCAGTCACGTTCCGCGCCAAGACCGTGTTCATCGCCTGCGGCGCCGTCCAGACCCCGGCCCTGCTGCGCCGGTCCGGCATTTCGCACAATGTCGGCGACAGCCTGCGCTTCCACCCTATGGTCAAGGTCGTCGCCGAATTCGACCGCGACGTGAACCGCCCGGACGACTTCGATCCGGTGCATCAGGTCAAGGAATTCGAGCCGCGCTTCGGCATGGGCTGCTCGATCAGCACCCCGGCGATGCTCGGCGTCGCCCTCTCAGGCCGTCCCGATCACTGGGAACTGGTCGCGGAGCGCTGGCGGCGCATGGGCATCTACTATGTCCAGTCCGGCGGCGGCGAGGCCAGCGTGCGCAACCTCCCCGGCTTCGAGGACCCGATCGTGCGTGTGCGCTTCTCGCAAGGCGACCTCTCGGTGCTCGGCGAAGGCCTGCGGCGACTTTGCGAGGCGCTGTTCGCGGCCGGAGCGCAGCGGATCTACCCCTGCCTCGCGGGCTATCCCGACCTGCACTCGCCGGGCGACCTCGCCCACCTGCCGGAGGTGCTACAGGCGAGCGACGGCAACATGACCTCGGTCCATGTCTTCTCGTCCTGCCCGATGGGCGAGGACCGCCGGCGCACTGCCGCCAATTCCTTCGGAAAAGTCCACGGCGCCGACGGGCTCTACATCAACGACGCCTCGCTGCTCTGCGGGCCGACCTCGGTGAACCCGCAAGGCACGGTCATGGCCGTCGCCCATCGCAATGCCACCGAGGCCCTGACCCGCCGCTTCCATTAGGGTCTGTGGGGATTCAGCCCATGCGGGCCTGCGAACGGCAACCTTTCGCGCTTCCGGTGCTCGCGTACATAAAAGTACGCTGCGCTCCGGGTCACGAAAGTCCACCATTCTCGGCTCCACCTGGACTGAATCCCCACAGACCCTAAGCGATCAGCCAGGTGCCGTCCGGCTCCTTGTGGACCACCGTGTTCCAGAGATAGCTCTCGCCGCTGTCGTCGGCGGTGAACAGGATGTCGAACCTGAACTCGTTCGCCGCGACGCGCTTCCAGTTCTGGATGCGGGTAACGGAAAGGCAGCCCACCATGTCATGGCTGCGGATGCGCTTGCCGGGGGAATTGGCTCCGGCCCAGCCGTTGAACATGGCCGTGCCGCGCGAGCCGACGAACTTCGCGACCAACCCCTGGGTGGCGCGGTCGTCCTGCACGCACATGAGCGTCACCATATAGGGCCGAAGCGTCGGCAGGGCCGCCGTCACGTCGGACTTCAAGGCAGGCGGAGCCGATGCCAGCGCCCTGTCCACGCCCTCGACCTGAGCCGGATCGGGCTTGGCCAGCGCCGATGCCGCCGCATCCGCCTGCCCCGTCAGACCGGCCAGCACAGCTGCTCCCGCAAGGACGTGGAGGGCGAAGGATCGGGTGGTCGGCATCGTGAAAACCTCATTATGGCGCATATTGATCGGCAGCGATGGACGGGGCGGCGCCTCTGCATCGACGAACCGCCCCAAGCAAGCGCCCGAACGAACTCCCACGATAATGCGTTTTTGAAATCAGATGGTTAGTGCGCCTTCAGCACCGTGAGCGGCGATTGCCGCCGCATCGAGACCAGCCAGCCCAGCGCGAACAGCGCCGTCGGCAGCCAGAGCAGCAGGTGCGTCAACAGGATCGTCGCCGCCCCCTGTTCGGCCTCGACCCCGACCGCACGGTAGGACAGCATGCCGAAGAACTCGTAGGAACCGAAATGCCCCGGCAAGGCAGGAACCAGCGTCCCCAAAGTCGAGAAGGCAAAGGCCACCAGCGGCTTCAGCCATTCCGGCAGGCCCCCGCCGAGGCTAATCCAGGCGCCGAGCATAACGAGACTCTCCAGCAGCCAGAGCGCAAAGGACAGCAGGACCATGCCGAAAATGCGGCGCGGATCGCCGGTGCCGCGCACGGCCGCCGCCACCGATCGCGCCGTCCCGGACAGCTTCGTCACCGGCACGATCGGCAACTTGCGCTCGCCCCAGCCCGCCACCGCCTCGATAAGGCCGGGCGAGAACAGGACGATGAGGCTCGCGGCCACCGCGACGACCAGCAAGAGCCGGAACTGCGCCACGATCTCGGCGGGCAGAGCGGTATCGACCAGCAGAAGCGCCAGCCCCGCCACCATCAGGATCGAGACGAGATCGAGCACCCGCTCGACCACCATCGCCCCCAGCACATGCCCCATCGGCAGCGAAAAGCGGCGATGGAACCAGTAGACCCGGAACACGTCCCCGAGCCGGAAGGGCAGGATATCGCTGATCCCGAAGCTGGCGACGAAAGGTGCGACGCTCGGCCCGAACGGCACCTTACGCCCCTCGGGATCGAGCAGCAGGCGAAACCGCCAGGCGCGCAGCAGGAAGTCCAGGGCATAAGCGGCAAGGGCCAGCACCAGAGGCGGCCAGCTTGCCCGCATCAGCAGCGCACCCACCGCCGCCATGTCCACCGAAGTCCAGAGCAAGGCGAGGAAAGCCGTTCCCACCACCACACCCAGCCAGAAACGCAGATTGCCACCGCCGGTAGAGGCGCGTTCGGCCGCCATCTCAGAACGTGTCGCTGATCTGGGACTGGTACTTCACGAAGAGCGTCGCCAGGGTGGTGCGGCTCGAAATATCCAGCTTGCGGTAGATGTTGTGGAGGTGGATGCTTACCGTGCCCTCGGTCGATCCCACCATTCCGGCGATCGCCTTGTTGGAGAAGCCCCGGCAAACCAGGGCGCTGATCTCCTTCTCGCGCGGGGTCAGGCTGGCGATCTCGCCGCCGATATCGACGCCGCCGCCCCGCTTTGCCTTGGCCACGAGGTCCTCCGGCAACCACTTGCGACCGGCCACTACCTGCCGCAGGCAATCGAGCAGCGAATCCGCCGCATAGTCCTTGAGCAGCAGTCCCCAGACCCCCAGCCCGATGGCTTCGGCAATCTGCCGCCCGGTCATCGTCGCGGAGAGGAAGATCACCCGCACCGGCCAGCCCCTCTCGCGGATCGCCCGCAGGATCGCCAGCCCGCCGAGATCCGGCATCGACACATCGAGAACGGCCACATCCGGCTGTCTTTCGCGGATGACGGCCAGCGCGCGCGTGCCGCTGCCGGTGGCTTCCACCAGATCGATCTCGCCCGTCGCCTGGAGCAGGTCGGCCAGTCCGCGCAGCAGCAGTGGATGATCGTCGGCAACAAGGACGCGGCAGAGATGCGCTTCGACTAGGCTCATGCAGCCACCTCCAGCGGGATGACCATGGTGACGCGCAGGCCTTCCGCGCTGTCATCCACCGCGATCGAACCGCCCAGTTGCATCGCGCGGCTGCGCAGCGAGACCGAGCCCCTACCGTTCGCTGCCGCGCCCAGCCCGCGCCCATTGTCCGCCACCCCGAGTTCGAGCGCACTGCCGACCCGGCGAGCTTCCAGTGCGACGCGGGTGGCGGCGCCGTGCCGCACGGCATTGGCGGTCGCCTCGGAAAACAGCGCAATCACTTCCTGCACGAGATTGCGGGGCAACTGTGTGGAACGTCCGTGCCAGTCGAAAGCGACGGTGACGCCCCAGGTCTTCTGAAGCAGGTCGGCCTGCCTTTGCAGGTCCGCCACCATGTCGGTCGGCTGATCGGCATCGACGTCACGCTGATTTTCCACGAAGCGGCGAATGCGGCGCTGCTGCCCGGTGACGAGTTCCTCGATGGCCTTGAGGTCCTGCGCCATTTCCGGCTCGCGCGCAGCCAGCGCTCTCAGCTTCAGGCTCGTCGCGGTCAGGTCCTGAAGGACGCTGTCGTGAAGGTCCTGCCCCAGACGGCTGCGTTCTTCCGCGCGTGCGCTGTCGGCCCTGCGTGCGACCAGTTCGACATGCTCCAGTTCGGAACCCGTGCGGGCGGCGATGATCTCGGTCAGCGCCAGCGCGTCCTCGGGCCGTCCGTCCGGATCGACCACGATCATGGCGCCGCGAAAGCGCAGTCCGGAAAAGCCCGAGCGTACGGCATAGTCGTGCGAGCGGGGGCGCGGCAGTTCCAGGGCATCGAGCACATGGTTCAGCCCGGCCATCTCTTCGGAATCGAGCAGGCTGGCACGCGTACGATCCATGAAGTCGAGCCGCGCCTCGGCAAAGACGCTGCGATAAGTCACCGGATCGAGCGGTAGGAGCCGCAGTCCTTCCCGGCGCCAATAGGCGATGAAACCGGTCGGCTCGTCCTGCTCGCGCCAGATCAGGATCAGGCTCTCGCAGCCGGTCACCGCGCCGGAATGACCGCACAGTTCAGCCAGCCATCCGCGCCGGTCGCCGACCCCCGCATCCATCGGCCAGCTTGCCAGCCGAGTCAGTCGTTCGCGGCTGCTCTCGCGATAGGCGCCGAAGTAGCCGAGCATGACCGCGCAGACGATGAAGTAGACGGTGCGGATGATGAGCACATTCAGTTCGGATTCGCCGTCGAGAATGTCGGGAATGCCGATCGCGAACAGCACGACTTCCAGCATGACCGCCCCGACCATGGCGCCCGTGAAGCCCCAGCGCACGGTCATCGCCAGCAAGGTGAACGGCAGGAACGAGAAGAACGGGCTGGTCAGTTCGTTGGTCAGGAAGGCCAGCCAGCCGAGGATCGCGGTATCGAGCACATGAACGGCGAAATGGACGAGACTGTCCACCGGCCGCCGGATCGGCAGGGCCACCAGCAGGATCGCCATGACGAGGTAAACCGCCAGCACGTCCTGCGCTTCGGTCCGATAGCGCGCCGGCTGGGTCGGGTCGAGGTAGATGGCCACAACCGCAAAGATCGCCGTGACCAACCGTCCGTAGCTGATCAGCCGGTTGGGATCGGTAATCAGCAATACGTTGCGTGCCCGGCTCAGGCCGGATGCCGTCGCATCGAAAGTCCGCCCCATTGCTCTTTGCGTCCTCGTGCCGCCCGGCATGACGACCGGAAGCCTCGGAAAAACCTACGAAGCAGCCGCGATTCCGTCGAGTCAGCCTTCCTGCTGATCGTGCGGAGCAAAAGGATATGCTGCTGCCACCGATTGACGAATTCGGGGGGATCGCCTAAGAGCCGGTCCAGCATCAAGAGTCGGGATCGCGCCCGGCACCAACCTGCTCCCCGAGCAAGGTGGTACCTTCGCAGACATGCGAAGGGATGTGGCCGGACCGGCAACAATCGGGTTTTCCAGCTACATCGCCGTCGCACGCTTCCGGCTCATCGAGTCTCGAAGGAAATACCGCATGCCTCACGCCCTGCCAGCCCAACAATTCGCCAGCGACAACTATGCCGGAATCTGCCCGGAAGCCTGGGCTGCGATGGAGCTTGCCAACCAGGGTTCGGCGACGGCCTATGGCGAGGATGAATGGACACTGCGCGCTGCCGACGCCTTTCGCGCGCTGTTCGCCACCGATTGCGACGTCTACTTCGCGTTCAACGGCACGGCGGCGAACTCGCTGGCATTGGCAGCACTTTGTCAATCATATCATTCTGTTATATGCTCTTCCTCAGCCCATGTCGAGACTGACGAGTGCGGCGCGCCGGAGTTTTTCTCGAACGGCTCCAAGCTTCTCGTCGCCCAGAGCGCCGACGGCAAGCTGACGCCCGAAGCCATCCGCACACTGGCGGTCGGCCGTTCGGACATCCACTTTCCCAAGCCCCGCGTTGTAACGATCACCCAGCCCACCGAAACCGGACAAGTCTATAGCGTGGCCGAGATCGAGGCGATTTCGGCGACCTGCCGCGAACTCGGCCTGAAGCTGCACATGGACGGCGCCCGCTTCGCCCATGCCTGCGCTGCGCTCGATTGCACGCCGGCCGAGATCACCTGGCAGGCAGGGGTGGACGTGCTCTGCTTCGGCGGCACCAAGAACGGCATGGCCGTGGGTGAGGCGGTGATCTTCTTCGACCGCGCCCTGTCGGAGGACTTTTCCTATCGTTGCAAGCAGGCCGGCCAGCTCGCCTCGAAGATGCGCTTCCTTTCGGCCCCGTGGATCGGCGTGCTTGAAAGCGGCGCCTGGTTGAACAATGCACGCCATGCCAATGGCTGCGCCCGGCGCCTTGCCGATGCGGTATCGGGCATCGACGGGCTGAATCTGATCTTCCCGGTAGAAGCAAACGCGGTGTTTCTCGCCGCGCCGGAGCCGGTCCTGGACGGGCTGCGCGCGCGTGGTTGGCGGTTCTACACTTTCATCGGCGGCGGAGCCCGCTTCATGTTTGCCTGGGATGCCGATGTAGAGCAGGTCGATCGTCTTGCCGCCGATATCGTCGAGCTTGCCGGCGCGCGTATCCCCCAACTGACTACCGCCTGAGAAGTCGGCACTAACTTCATGACTTAGCCCGCACTATTCATGAGGCCTCCGCTCCGGGTTGGTCCGAGCATGGTTTGTCGGTCGCCGGGTGATCAGAGCAAGCTCCTCCGGCGGGTTTTTTCACCGCGTCAGGATCGATGGGCTTTTCGAGGTTGAAGGACGAGGGCTCGGGCTTTCGGCGGCACTGCCGCGCTGGTTATGTGGGTGCCGGCCGGAGGCCGGTGGCAATGGTTCTGAACAGGCTGGCATCGGGGCAGGCTGACGCGAAGGCGACGCGGATGCGCGTAGCGGTTTCGATGACGCGGGCGGCGACCTTGAGCAACCGCAGGCGCAGCGTTGCGAACTCGGCGGTGGCGAGCGGGGCAGCCTTCGGGATTTCCTGCTGGATGCGCCACACGAGCCAGTAGGCGGCGGTGTGCAGGATGATGCGCATCTGGTTGGCGTTGGCAGATCGGCACGAGGTACGATCGCTGGCAAGCTGGGTCTTGTGGCGCTTGATCAGGTTCTCGGCGTTGCCGCGAGCGCAGTAGAGGGTGTCGTAGATATGCTCAGCCGAACCTTCGGCCAGCGAGGTGACGACATAGCGGATGTCCATGCCCAGCGTGCTGGCCTCGATCCGGGCGACGACGCGGCGCTGGCACTTCCAGCTCTTCGCGCCGTAGCGGGTCTCGGCATAGTTGCGCAGGACCGGATATTGGCGCTGAGCCCGCTTAACCGCGCAGGCATCGGCGGCAGCGACGATTTCGGGATCAGCACGCAGCGCGGCGTTGGTTGGCAGGCCGAACACGTAATCGACGCCGGCCGCCTCGCAGAAGGCCATGACCTCGGGCCGGCCATAGTGCCCGTCGCCGCGGATGGTGATGTGCGTTTCGGGCCAGTGCCGGCGCAGATGGCGCACCAGGCGCCGGATGTGGCCGGCAGCTTCGGCGCCCGACGGTGTCTTGCCGGTGCGCAGTAGCATCGCCACCGGTCGGCCGGTGGCAGTGTCGTAGACATGGATCGGCAGGAAGCAGCGCTCGCCATGATGCCCGTTCCAGAAGGAGAGCTGCTGATAGCCATGAACAACGTCACAGGTGTCATCGATATCCAGCGTCACCGCCGCCGGCGCGGCGGGGTAGCTGATGCAGTAGATGTCGATCATCGCGGCCATCATCCTGGCCAGCTCGCGTGTGGTCGGCGCATTTTCCCACCGGCTCATCGTCGGTTGGCTGGCCAGCCCCGCGCCCGATCCCGGCAGCTTGTCCAGCGCCAGGCGGAAGCCCGGATCGTCACGCAGAGCGTCGAGATCATCGGCGTCCTCGTAGCCGCACGCGATCGCGAACACGCGGGCACGCAGAATGTCATCAAGGCGATGGATCACCCGCACAGGGTCCCGCGGATCGGCAATGCAAGCCGCAAGCCGCCGGCAAAGCCCCATCGCGCGCTCGGCCTGTGCCAGCAGCAGAACACCGCCATCCGAGGTGAGCCGACCTCCGTCGAACGCGGCTGTGATTTTCTTGCGCCCGATCGCTGGAAACGAAAATCCCGGCGCGCTATCATCGCTCCCGGCGGGTGTGGCCCGTGGCATAAATTGCCTCGCTGCAGGACTGGTCTAGACACCCATTTTCCTACACCAAAGCAATCGCTTACACCACTCCCGCCAACCCTTCTGACCAAGCCCGATGAATAAGCCGGGTTAGGAGATTGCCCTGCCCGTGGAGAGTTCAGGCGGGGCAATCGCTTCCAGCGAGGCAAAAGGAGCCCCGGACGCTCTTTTCAAACCGATAGATCAGCGGTTTTCTGTTGCTATTGCAACTTGATCTCATTAGCCGAGCCATTCATCAGGGGGTGCGCAAAAGCGTGCTGTCGATGGCCGTCGTCTGACGATCCGTGCCATCGGAATTCGGGAAGCGACAGGTGACGCGGCAAGTCCTATTTCAGATCCACTGGTTCCTCGGCATCACGGCAGGATTTGTCCTCGCCGTCATGGGGGTGACCGGCGCGGCGCTGAGTTTCGAGAACGAGATCATGCGCGCGCTCAGTCCGGGGGTCGTCACGCTTGCGCCGGGAAGTGGCGCGCCGCTGTCGCCCGATGAAGTGATCGCACGGGCTTCCGCCCAGCGCCCCGGTATCGCTGTCGAGCGTCTGAGCGTCGAACATGATCCGCAGGCGGCCTGGAGCGTTTCTTTCGCGGCCCGCGAGGGAGAACGGCGCGGCGAACGCAGCTATGTTGACCCCCGCAGCGGGATGCTGCTGGGCCAAGCGACCGGCACCGGATTCTTCCGGACCATCGAGGACTTGCACCGTTGGCTTGCACTGCCAGGCGGACCCAACGGCGTGGGCCGCCAGATCACCGCCTTCTCCGCGATCGCGCTGGTGTTCTTCGCGATTTCGGGTCTCTATCTGCGCTGGCCGCGCCGGACGTTCGACTGGCGCTCCTGGCTCGTACTCGATCTGCGCATGAGCGGGCGGAACCTTTACCGTGCACTTCATGTGGTGATCGGCGGCTGGGTGGCGCTGGTCTATCTGCTAAGCGCGCTGACCGGTCTCTGGTGGTCCTACGACTGGTATCGACAGGGCGTGCTCTACACGCTCACCGGCAAGACCAGCCGCGAGGAAAGCGGCCATGGCGGCGGCAAGAAGGGCGAACATGGAGGCCAAGCTGCCGGAGCGCCCAGCCTCGCGCGCGCCTGGCCGACCGTGATCGCCGCCATGGACGACAACTACAAGTCGATTTCCCTCACCCTGCCCGAGGGCCATGAACCCGCCAGCTTCCGCGTCATACTGGCAGACGCCCGCCACGATCGCATGGTAGACGACATCAAGGTCGATCTTGCCAGCGGCAAACTGCTCAAGGCCGACCGTTATGCCGACCGCAAGATCGGCAAAGTCATCACCACCAGCATGTACGAACTGCATCGCGGTGCCTTCTTCGGCATCGGCGGGCGCATCCTGCTGCTGCTGTCCAGCCTGACGATGCCGCTCTTCACCGTCACCGGCCTGCTGCTCTATCTCGCTCGTCGCAAGCGCAAGCGCGCTCTCGCCGCGGTCGAAGCGGAGGCCGTCACGGCAGCGGAGAACACGGCGACCGGCGACCTGCTCGTGGCCTTCGCCAGCCAGACCGGCGGCGCCGAACGCCTCGCCCGCCAGACCGCCGCCGCACTCGGCGGTGCGCGGGTCATGCCGCTCTCGGCCGTGGACGATGGCGTGCTGTCCGAAGTCGACCGCGCGCTCTTCGTCGTCAGCACTTACGGCGAAGGCGAACCGCCTGACCCGGCCCGCCGTTTCGCGCGGCAGGTCATGGCGACGCCGCCCGGCGCGGATCACCTCGAATATGCGGTACTCGCGCTCGGTGACCGCGAATATCCCGAATTCTGCGCCTTTGGCCATTCGGTCGATCACTGGCTCCATGCAGGTGGTGCCCGCCGCCTGTTCGACATGATCGAGGTCGATGGCGACGACGGCGATGCCCAGCGCCAATGGCAACAGCAGCTTGCTGCCCTCGGCGCCGAACCGGACATGCCGGACTGGGAGCCTGCCGCTTATGAGCGCTGGCGCTTGGTCGAACGCCGCCTGCTCAATCCGGGCAGCGCTGGGGGACCTGCTTTCCTGATCAGCCTGGAGCCTTGTGAAGACAGCGCCCGCGACTGGCAGGCGGGAGATATCGCCGAAGTCCTGCCCGGCGCCAACGATCCGGCACGTGTCGCCGCCTATCTCGCGCACAGCGGACTGAACGGCGCGGACGTCATCGAAGGACGGCCGCTTGCCGAACATCTCGCGCTGTCGCTCGTCCCGGATCGTCCGGTCGCGAGCGCTGAAGAACTGCTCGCGGCGCTGCGCCCGCTGCCCCACCGCGAATATTCGATCGCCTCGATCCCCGCCGATGGCCGCCTCGACCTGCTGATCCGACAGGTCTCGCGGACCGACGGCACCCTCGGCCTCGGCTCAGGCTGGCTGACGGATTTCGCGCCGCTCGGCAGCGAAGTCTCGCTACGCCTGCACCCGAACGAGGGCTTCCATGCCCCCGCCGAGGCCAAGCGCCTCATCCTGATCGGCAACGGCACCGGCCTCGCAGGCCTGCGCGGTCACTTGCGTGCGGCCGAGCAGGCCGGACGCGGAGGCCACTGGCTGTTATTCGGTGAACGCAGCCGCGCCCACGACACACTGCTGGCCGAAGAGATCGAGGGATGGCTGGCAAGCAGCACCCTCGCCCGCCTCGACCGGGCATGGTCGCGCGATGCCGATTGCGGCCGGTATGTCCAGCATCTGCTGGCCGAAGCCGAGGCAGACCTCCTCGATTGGGTGGATCATGGCGCCGCGATCCTGGTCTGCGGCAGTCTCCAGGGCATGGCGCCCGCCGTCGATGCGGCCCTGCGCGCGGCGCTCGGCGACGAGCGATTGGAGGACATGGCCGAAGCCGGTCTCTATCGGCGCGACATCTACTGAACGGAGTCTGCGCCTGGAAACATTCTGAAGCGAATGGGTCACGAAGCAGACCGCATTACCGGAGCATGATGGACCATCGACGCAGGCGGAGAAAACCGGCGATGGTCCGTAAGCGTACTATAGCTCCGGGGTGGATGCTGCCGCTCCTGCTGGTCGTCTCGATGGCGACGGCGGGGCTTGCGGTATTTTTCGTTTCATCCCTGGAGTGAACGAGCCGTCGGTGCCTGCAGGCCTCGTAAGTTTTGGGCACCGCAAGTTTTGGGCAGGGAGTGTTGATTGCCGCATACCACGCCTCTCGTCGGAACGGTCGTTGCCGGATTGGTCGTGGCCTTTGCTATGGGCGCGCTAGCCCATCGGCTGAGGATTTCGCCGGTGGCGGGCTATCTTTTCGCAGGCGTTCTGGTTGGTCCTTTCACGCCCGGCATCGTCGCCGACAGCGCCCTCGCCAACGAACTGGCGGAACTCGGCGTGATCCTGTTGATGTTCGGGGTCGGCCTGCATTTCTCGGTCAAGGACCTGCTTTCGGTCAAGAATATCGCCGTGCCCGGCGCCGTGCTCCAGATTGCGATCGCCACGGCCATGGGCGCAGGCCTTGCAGCCTGGCTCGGCTGGGACCTGGCGGGAGGACTGATCTTCGGCCTTGCCCTTTCGGTGGCGAGCACCGTAGTCCTGCTGCGAGCGCTTCAGGTCGGCAACCTAATGGACACCGAGCGCGGACGGATCGCGGTCGGCTGGCTGATCGTCGAGGACCTTGCCATGGTTCTCGTGCTCGTGCTCCTACCCGCGCTGGCCGGTCTGGCGAACGGGCGCGCCCAGTCGGGCATGGACCTCGCCTGGACCATCGGGCTGACACTCGCCAAAGTCGGCGGCTTCATCGCGCTTATGCTGATCGTCGGCAAGCGCGTGATCCCCGCGGCGCTGCACTGGGCCGCGCATACCGGCTCGCGCGAACTGTTCCGTCTGGCCGTGCTGGCGATAGCCTTGGGCGTGGCCTTCGGCGCCGCCTATTTCTTCGACGTGTCCTTCGCGCTCGGCGCCTTCTTTGCAGGCATGGTCATGGGCGAAAAGCAACTCAGCCGCCGCGCCGCCGAGGAAACCCTGCCGCTTCGGGACGCTTTCGCGGTACTGTTCTTCGTGTCCGTGGGCATGCTGTTCGATCCCTCGGTGGTAATCGAAAATCCCGGCGCGGTTCTGGCCACCGTGCTTATCGTGATCCTCGGCAAGTCGCTGGCCGCCGTCGCGATCGTGCGGTTCTTCGGTCATCCCACGCAGACCGCGCTGGCCGTCGCCGCCAGCCTTGCCCAGATCGGCGAGTTCTCGTTCATGCTCGCGGCACTCGGCGTCCAACTCAAGGTCCTGCCGGAGGAGGGCCGTGACCTGATCCTGGCTGGAGCGATCTTCTCGATTTTCCTCAACCCGCTCATCTTCCGTTGGCTCGCCGGACGGCACAGCCTCGTCAAATCGGTGGCCGCCGCCGAACGCGAACGCCGCGAGCCCACCCGAGCCGGCGAGCGGGTCGTTCTGATCGGCTATGGCCGCGTCGGCAGACTGGTGACGGAAGGCTTGACCGACGACCTGCGCAACCTCATCGTGGTCGAAGAACGACCCGATCTCGTCAAACGGGCGCGCGAGACCGGCCACACCGTCATTGCCGGCAATGCCTCCGGCGACGACGTGCTGGATGAAGCCGGAGTAAGGGAAGCGACCCGGCTGATGATCGCCATTCCAGAAGGTTTCGAAGCCGGGGTGATCGCTCAGCGCGCCCGTCAGCTCAACCCCGCCATCCAGATCCTGGCACGCGCGCACTCGGACGAGGAAGTCGAGCACCTTACCAAGATCGGCGCCGACCATGTCGTGATGGGGGAACGCGAAATCGCACGGCGCCTGCTGGAACTGCTCCGCTCGACAGGACTTCGAAACCGGGCCCAAACTACCTGATATTCCCCAATTTGCCCAGGATTGCTCGATAGGCGGATGAGGGGCAGCACCATTGGTGGATCCTCCCTAAGCTATCCGAAAGCCCTTTTGTACAAGCGTGTTAGCTGCCGGAACCATCCGATGTAGCGCACCGAACTTCCGTAGAGGCTCCGGCCACTCTCAAGAGCGCGTTACCTCAGCACGGCGTTCCTGTACTTTCAAGACAGGGGCAGGATGCGGAGGCAAGTCATGGAAAAGCCCGAAGTCTTCACCGGCTCGCAAGGGGAAAGCGACCGACGGTCCTTTCTCGCGGCATGCGGGAAATACTCCCTGCTGGTGCCACCGACCATGACGATGCTCCTGTCCACCTCGCTGGCCTCGCCCGCTATCGCCAAGTCCGGCGGGGGCGGCGGCAATGGAGGTGGAGGAGGCGGCAGCGGTTCCGGGGGCGGTTCCGGAGGAGGAGGTGGCGGTGGAGCCGGAGGCGGCGGACGTGGGGGTGGCGGCTCTTCGGGCGGCGGCAGCGCCGTGGCGAGAGCGGACGACATCTGCAACACCGGCGAGGCCTCGGTCGAACCCGTGGGCGACCGCAATCGCCTGCTGGCCGGAGAACCGGCGGACGTTCGCGCCCGCACCTGGAAGATCACCTGCTGCAACGACCCGGAACCCAAGGCCCGCACCCGCTCCTTCCTCGCCCGCATCCATGCCAAGCTCGGCAAGGGCAGCGGCAAGACCCCGACTTCGACCTGCCAGCGCGTCTGAGCCTTTACCGCTCGCGCATGGCCTCCCTGGCCTTGTTGATGGGCTTCATCAGGTATTGCAGGATCGTCTTGCGACCGGTCCTGATCTCCACGGTCGAGACCATGCCCGGCATGATCGCATATTCATGCCCGTTCTTGGTTCGCAATGTGGAGCGCTGGGTGCGTACGTAGACGCGGTAATAGACCTGATCGCGATGCACTTCGTCCTGCAAGGTATCGGGCGAGATGCGATCTACCGTCCCCGCGAGCGTCCCGTAGATCGAGGGATCGTAGGCGGTGATCTTCACCGTGGCGGGCTGGCCCGGCCGGATGAAGGCGATGTCGCGGGGCGAGAGCCGTGCCTCGATCAGGAGCTGGTCCTCCAGCGGCACGATCTCCATCAGCGAGCCGCCCGGCTGGATGACCCCTCCGATCGTCGTCACTTCCAGATTCTTCACGATCCCGCGCACCGGGGAATAGAGCACCGTCCGGTCGAGCTGGTCGCGGCGGCCGCCGATGACCTGAACGGTCTGGTCTAGTTCGGCACGCGCCTTGGCATAGTCGGCACTAGCATCGATCACATACTGGTTGCGCAGGGAATCGAGCTTGGCCTGGATTTCGTTCTCCTGGCGGCGCAGTTGGATGATCTCGACCTGATTCGCCGCGCCCAGTTCGACCAGTGGCTCTGTCATCGCGAGTTGTCGCCGGGTCAGGGCCAGTGATTGGCGCAAGCTGGCGGTGGCGACATCGAGGTTCTGCCTGCGCGAGTGCATCAGTTCCATCTCGCGGGCCATCAAGCCCGGTGTCTCCCGTACCGCCTGCGGGAAATTCGGACTGCCGCCATTGATTTCCGCTTCCAGACGGGCGGCCGTGGCTTCCAGCGCCCGCGCCTTGGCTTCAGCCTCGCCGAGCATCGAGCTGAAGCGGGCACGGTCGAGTGTCGCCAGCCTCTCGTGCGGTTTGACGATGTCGCCCTCGTGCACGAAGATGCCGTTGACGATGCCGCCTTCAAGGCTCTGGATCACCTGCGAGCGCGAGGGCGGTGTGACTTTGCCGGTACCCACCGCGACTTCGTCCAGGACGCCGAAATAGCTCCAGACCAGAAACGCGAGTATGCCGACCGACAGCACCGGAATGATCCGCAGCCGGCCGACGGTGCGCAGCCAGCGGCTGTCCTCCTCGCCGCCGATGCCTTCCAGCAAGCTGCTGCCCGGCGCCACGGTCGCCCCTGCCCCGCCGCTCATGCGCGCTTCTCCCGGAGACCGGCAGGTCCGGCAAGGGCGGCAAGAACCTTCTCCTTCGGCCCATCGATCGCGATGCGGCCGGAATCGATCACGACCACGCGGTCGACAAGGTCCAACAGCCCCGGCCGGTTGGTCGTGACCACCAATGTCCGCCCGCGCAGCCATTTCCCGAGGTTGGCGACCAGCGCCCGCTCGCTGATATCGTCGAGCGGCGCGGACGGTTCGTCGAGCAGCAGGATATTGCTGTTGCGCAGCAGGGCGCGGGTCAGCAGCAAAGTCTGCCGCTGGCCGCCCGAAAGCCCTACCCCGCCTTCCTGCAACAAGAGGTCGAGGCCCTGCGGCTGGTTCTGTACGAGCGGCAGCCCGCCCGTCACCGCCAGGGCATGGATGATCTGCTCGTCGCTCACGCCGGGCGCCCCGATCATCAGGTTCTCGCGGATCGTGCCGAGGAAAAGCTGCGCCCCCTGTCCCAGATAAGCAGTGTCCCGCCGCAGATCGACCGGGTTGATGAGTGTCAGGTTGGTGCCGTCCAGCAGCACTTCGCCGGTGGTGGGCCAGGCCAGCCCCGATAGCAATCGCAGCAGCGTGGACTTGCCCGCCCCGATCCGCCCGAGCAGCGCCACCCGCTCGCCCGCATGGATCGACAGGCGGTCGACCTTCAGCGCCAGCGGTCCCTCCGGATCGTAGGCGTAAGTCAGGTCCTTGATCTCGTAGTAGCCGTTAAGCGCGGCGCGGCGCAGCAGCCCCCGCTCGGGGTCGTGGTCGACCGGTTTGGCGAAGAGGTCCTCCAGCCCGGTCATCGCGACTTTGGCGTTCTGCCAGCGGGTGAAGATCTGGCCGAACGGCACGAAGAGCACGAGCGCGCGACTGGTCAGGATCGAACAGGCGATCAGCGCGCCCATCGTCATGTCGCCTTCCATGACCTTGAAGGCGCCGGCCACCACCACCGCCGTATAGGCGAGTTGCTGGAGCGTCTGGGTCCAGTTGACGAAGAGCGCCGCGAGGAAGCGCTGCTCGGCGCCGACGCGGGTTCCGGCGAGGGTCAGGCGCTCCCAGAGCGACTGGAAGCGGGCCTCGGCCTGAGCCGACTTGATCTCGTCGATTCGTTCGATGGATTCCACGAGAATCGCATTGCGCAAGGCGCCCTCGCGCATGCCCTCGGTCGCCAGCCGGGCAAGCGGGCGCTGGAGCAGCAGGCCCGGCAGCACAATCAGCGCCGCCGCGGCGATCAGCACGAAGGTCAGCTGCCCGGCGAGGAATGCGAAGAGCACCAGGAACAGGCCGATGAACGGCAGGTCGATCAGCGCCGAGACGGTGGTGGAGGTCAGCATCTCGCGGATCTGCTCGACGTCGCGAAGCTGGGCGATCAGCGCGCCGGTCGAGCGCGGCCGGGCATCGTTGCGGATATCCAGCGCGCGAGCGAAGATGCGCGACGAGATCGCCATGTCCGCACGGCGACCGATGCGATCGACCAGCTGCACGCGCGCGGTCCTCAGCAGGAGTTCCAACGTCAGCGCCATGCCGGTGCCAAGCGCGAGGACCCAGAGCGTCGGAATCGACTGCGCGGGGATCACCCGATCCCAGACCTGCATGGCGAAAAGCGAGGTGGCGAACGTCAACAGGTTGCCGAAGACCGAGCCGAGCATGACTTCGCCATAGCCCCGTCGATCGGCCATGATGATGTCCCACAGCCAGGAACGCGACGGTGCCCGCAGGAATTCGTCGAGCCGGGCATCGCGCGAACGCGTGGACAGCGGTTCGACGAAGCCGACCCGGCCCGTGGTCCGCTCCCGGAACACGTCGATCGGGATTTCGACCGGAGCATCCTGCCGCATGCCCGGCATCGAAACGCGCACGCTGCGGGCATCGCGGGCGTGGAGGATCGCGGCACCGTCGTCGTTCAGTTCGACGATGGCGGGCAGCAGAATCTGCGGCACTTCGTCGAGGCGCATGGCCACGATCTGGAATTCAAGACCGGACAACCGCGCCGCGTGGATCAGCGTCTTTTCGGCGTCCTGCCCTTCCGACCAGTAGAGCCGGTTCGTCAGTTCCTGTGCCCCCACCGGCACCCCCTTGAGGGTACCCAGCGCGGCCACCGCTGCCGTCCAGGGGGCATGAAGCGCTTCGCCAATATCAGCCATCGAAGTCTTCCTCCTCACGCAGGCGGGCGGGCAGGCCGAGCGAAGGCCGCAAGGTTCCGCTCACGTTCTCGAAGCGGACGCGCGCTTCCATGATGTCGTATTCCGCGACGATACGGGCGCTCGCCGCGCGGTAGATTTCCAGCTGGGTGTTGAGCAGCTCGGTCAGGGTGCGCTTGCCGAGCTTGTATTCCTCGAAGAAGATGCGGCTGGCGGTCACGGCCTGCCGTTCCTGAAGCGTGTAGGCCGTGATCCGCGCCCGCCCGGCGCGAACTTCCTGTCGTGCAGTGAGCGCCTTGCCGCGTGCCTCCAAAACGGTCGAATCCTTGACTGCCTCGGCCGCGCGGCGATCTTCCTCGGCCGCTTCGATCACATAGTGATCGCTGCGGCGGTAGAGATTGCCCGTCACCGTCACCATGCCGGAGAACGAATTGTCGCGCGTGTTGTAGGTATAGTTATTGCGCGTATAGCCAAGCTGCAGGCCGAGGCGGGGATAGCGCTCTCCCTTGGCCTGGCCGATCTTCGCCGCCGCCGCATGCTCGGCTTCTTCGGAAGCGACGACAGCGGGCAGTTTCTCGTAATCGGGTTCGTCGTCGCCGGTTTCGAAACGCGATATCTGGGCGCTGGGATCGGTGTAAGCCAGCGGCAGATCGCCGATCAGGTTGAGCAACGTGGACTGGGCCACTGCGAACGCGGTTTCCGCCTGGATCGCCTCACCCCTTGCGCTTTCCACGCGAACGTCGGCGAGCATGAGATCGGACTTGTCGGAAACCCCGGCATTGACGCGGAGGCCGATCAGGTGGCGCAGACGCTCCAGTTCCTCGACCTGTTTCTTCGCCTCGACCGACAGCAATTCGTAGCGCTTGACCTGGAGGAAGGCGACGGCGCCCTGCTCTGCCAGTTGATCGGCCACCGATTCCAGTTCGTAGCGCCGCTGCCGCATGGTCGAGCGGGCCGCGCCGATCTCTCCCTTCGAGCGACCGAAATCCCAGACCTGCTGCTGGAGATAGATGCTGGGACCGGCCATATTCTCGTTGAGGCCGGATGTGTTACGGCCGGACAGCATGTTCGGCCCGATATTGGCCTGATAGCCCACTTGCGGCGTCCAGACCGACTTGGCCGCGCCCAGGTCGGCGCGGCCCCGCGCCAGGGCCGCATTGGCCCGCGCCACTTCCGGGTGGCGCAACAGTGTAAGCACAACCGCATCGGAAAGATCGAGTTGCGGCGGAACCGAAGGTGCATCCGCCTGCCCTTCGCGTTCCGAAGGCGCCCCTTCCACTGTCGGCGCCTCCATGACCGACCGGGCTGGCGGTTCGGATGGCTGCACTGCAAATTGCTGCCGGATCGGAGGTAATTCTCCGGAAGCGGTTACTGGCTGCCTTTCATTCCGTTCCTCTGCATGACCCCGGCTTCCCATGATACCCAGGGCGGCGATACCCACCGCCCCGGCCAACCTCCACTCCGAAAACGCCATGCTTCCCCTTTTATGAAAGTATCATGCAAGGGAGTCCGGCTTATACAACCACCATAACCGGGTGATCCACATATATATCCGTGGAACCTAACGAGTAGTGATTGTACGCCTCTCCATTTATGAGCGTCTGACCCTGGAATACCGCGCCCGTCATGGAAACGGTATCTTTCGAATCGCCATTGATCGTCAGTTGATGAGCACTTTCCGTAGCACGTATAACGCCTGCCTCCGTCAGGTTTATCTGCCTTCCACTATCGCCCGTGCCGAGATCGATAATCTCGATATTACGGATGTTCGTGGCCGTGCCCAAATCCAGCACCAGGCCGGTACCGCTGTCGATCAGAAGTGTATCCGTTCCGGTTCCACCATCGATCAGGATGTCGGCAGCGTCATAGACGAGCGTGTCATTCCCCGCCCCGCCGTTCAGGGTATCGGCCCCGGCACCGCCACGCAGGAAGTCGTTGCCATCGCCGCCGTTCAACACGTCGTTTCCGCCATGGCCATAGAGGCGGTCGTTTCCGGCCGTGCCGTTGAGCACATTGGCAAGGCCGTCCCCTTCGATCACGTTCGGCGAACCACTCGCGTTCAGCAGGCTGAGATCGAGCAACGTTCCCGTCGAGGACGTAGACGAAAGGTTGGTGGTGTCGGTCGCGGTGATGGATACCGAGTTCAGCAGATCGACGCCCAGCAGCGAGACGTTCTGCTGGAAGTGGACCGTATTGAGCAGTTCGTTGATCGCCAGATTGTCGATCGTGCCGCCGCCGATCGCGGTGATCGTCAGTGTGGAAGTCGGCGCGACGATGCCGAGCAGACCCGCCGTGTTGGTAATGCTGATCTGTAGACCCAGTTCGGCAGCCAGCGCCGAGGATGCGGTCAGGGTATAGGCACCAAGGCTGAGGGCCAGCAGCGGGGCATAGCGCACCTGCACGCTCTTGAGGTTGTTGTTCGGATCGTAGGCCGTCAGCGACTGGGTCCTGAGATCAATAAGGCTGAGCGCTTCGACGCCCACCAGGCCGAGCAGCGAAGTGCCCGAGGATTGCACCACGGGCGCCTGCTGCGGGATAGCGGTAATCGCCACGGCCTGCGAGGTGCTGGGACCGATATTGCCCGCCGCGTCGATCACGCGGGCAAGCACGGTATGCGATCCCACCGCAAGGCTTCCCGCGCCGTAGAACCATGTCGTGCCTGAAGCGGTGGCATTGACCCATGTTCCACCGTCGACCTGGACCTGTACCCGCTCACCCACGCCAAGTGCGGCACTGAGCGTTCCCCCGATAGTCGGCGAGGTGTCCTGCGTGCTCCAGTCGCCCTGAGTGCCGGTATCCGTGGTCAGAGTAGCGAAGGTGACGGTCTGAACCGGCGCCACCGTATCCACCGTCATGCCGTAAGCGTTGGACGCGCCGCTGACATTGCCCGCCGTGTCGGTGGTGACCGCGGTGAAGCTGTGCGCGCCGTTGGCAATGGCGGTCGTCGGCGTGAAGGTCCAGATGCCGAATGCATTCGAGGTCGTACTGCCCAGCAGCAACGAGCCGTCGAAGACCAGAACGACGGTATTGGCGGCGGCCGTGCCCGACAGCGTCGGGGTCGTATCGTTGGAAGTCCCGCCATTGGCGACGGCACCCAGATTCGGTGCGGCATCGTCGGTGATGCCGGTGATCACAGGGGGCGGCGGCGCGGTGAGATCCACCGTTATCACGAAGGACGAAGACGCGCTGCCGGTATTGCCCGCTGCATCGCTTGCCACTGCCGTGAAGGTATAGGTTCCCTCGGTCAGTGCCGTGGGCGGTGTGAAGGTCCAGTTACCGGCGGCATTGGCCTGGGTCGTGCCGATTGCCACCCCGCCCGACAGGATCGTTACCGTCGACCCTGCTTCCGCCGTCCCGCGCAGCAGCGGCAAGGTGTCATCGGTGACACCGCCGGTCAGGACGAGGCCTTGCACCGTTCCCGCATCGTCGGTTGCGCCGGAGATGACCGGAGCCGCTGGCGAGGTTGTGTCGATGCGCACGGAATAAGCCGAGGATGCCGCGCCCTGGTTGCCTGTGGCATCCGTTGCGCGTGCGGTGAAGCTGTGGTTGCCCTCCGGCAGCAGCGTGCCCGGCGTGAAGGTCCAGCTTCCCGTCGCCCCGGCGTTGACGGTGCCGATCAGATTGCCGTTGTCATAGATGGAAACCGAGGCATTGGCTTCCGCCGTTCCGGAAATCGTCGGCTGGGTATCGTTGGTCATGCCGCCGCTCGGCACAGTGCCGAGTTGCGGCAGGAGATCGTCGGTAATCGCGGTGATGACTGGAGCGACCGGGGGCGTCGTGTCGATATTGACGACGAAAGCCGCCGAGGTGCCGCTCAGGTTCCCTGCCGGATCGCGTGCGGTTGCCGTGAAGCTGTGCGCACCGTCCGCAAGCGGCGAGAGCGGCGTAAAGGTCCAGGTTCCAGATCCGCTGACGAGGGCCGAGCCGAGAAGCGCACCGTTGTTGTAGATGAAGACGGTGGAATTCGCCTCTGCCGTGCCGGACAGCTGCGGCAGGGCATCGTCGCTGAGACCGCCGGTGGCGATCGGCCCTTGCGATCCGCCGACATCGTCCAGCGCCCCGGTGATGACCGGAACGTCCGGCGGGGTAAGGTCGACGGTCAGGTTGAAGGCCGCCGTCGCCCCGCTCTGGTTGCCCAGGGCATCGGTTGCCGTCACGGTCAGGGCATGATCGCCGGCTCCCAGCGGTGTGGACGGTATGAAGGTCCAGGCGCCCGAGGCACTGGCCAGCGTGGTGCCCAGCAGGGTCTGGCCGTCATAGACCGAGATGAGCGCATTGCCCTCGGCCGTTCCCGTCAGGGTCGGCAGGGTATCGTCAGTCGCTGCGCCGCTGGTGAGCACGCCCAGGACCGCCCCGACGTCATCGGTGACACCTAGCAGGACCGGCGTACCCGGCGGCGTGGTGTCGATGGTAAAGGTGAACGTCGAGGAAGCCGGGCCTTGCGTACCGGCGATATTGGTTGCCACCGCCGTTAGCGTGTAGGTGCCGTCGAGGAGCGCCGTATTTGGCGTGACGCTCCAGGTCCCGCCGGCCACAACGACCGTCGAACCGACGAAAGTGCTGCCGTTGTAGATCGAGATGGTATCCCCGACCGAGCCGGTGCCGCTGAGCGTGGGCTGGCTGTCGTTGGTCGCCCCGCCGTTGGCGATCACGCCGACACCCGGCGTCGCGTCATCGAAGGCTCCGGTGATGACGGGCGCGACAGGCGTGCCCGTCACGATCGTCAGCGAGAAGGCAGCCGAACTGCCGCTGACATTGCCGAGCGCATCGGCGGCCGTGACGGTGAAGCTGTGCGGCCCTTCCGGCAGTGCCGCAGGCGTGAAGGTCCATGTGCCGTCGGTCGCCGTCGTCGTTCCCAGCAGCGTGACGCCATCGTAGATCGATATCGTCGATCCCACTTCGGCCGTACCGGACAACGTCGGCGTCGTGTCGTCAGTGCCGCCGCCGTTGACGATCGGTCCCAGCACTAGTCCGACATCATCGGCGGCACCAGTGATGGAAGGTGTCGCCGGAGGCGCCGCATCAACCGCAATCGTGGCCCCGACGGACTGGTTGCCCGCCGCATCGATCACCACGACATTGACGAGGGTTCCATCGGCCAGCGGCGGAACCGGCGTATAGCTCCAGACGCCTGTTCCGTCCGCCTGAACGGTGACCGGACCCGAAACCGCACCGAAATCGATGCTGACGGAGGCGTTGGCCTCAGCCGTGCCGCTCAGCGCTGCGCCGTTGCTGGCGGCAACGATCGGCTGGGGCGGAGGGGTGACGTCGACCGTAAACACGATCGTGTTGCCGCTGATGCTTTCAATCCCGCCGACCGTCGCGGTGGCACTGATACTGTGCCCGGTTTCGCCCAGAGGCACGGTCGGCGTGAAGCTCCAGCTGCCACCGGGACTGCTGATCGTCGTGCCTATGACAGCGGCGCCGTCATAGATCGTGATGAGCGCATTTGCGCTGGACGTGCCGGTGATCGCCGGGAACCTGTCGTTGGTCACGCCGTTGTCGGCGATCGGCCCCTGGATATCGCCGACTGCATCGGTGATCGAAAGCAGCACCGGGATTTCCGGCTGCGGAATCCCGTTGTCCCAGTCTACCAGGCCGGAACCGGGCAGCGAGCCGTTGCCTGCCGGATCGGTGGCGATGGCGGTCAGCCCGGCGCCGTCTGGGGCCCGGCCGGGCAAAGTGATGATCCATTCGCCGCGGCTGTTGACCACCGTGTCATAAGACGTGGCATCGCCTGCCACGAACAGGGTGATCGTCGCCCCGGCTTCGCCGGTTCCGGTTACGGTATTGCCGTCGCTGAGATTGATGACGGGCGGGTTGGGATCGGTCAGGTCGATGATGACCGTGTAGGCCGGAGACTGCGTGCTTTCATTGCCCGCGGCATTGGTCGCGGTGACGGTGAAGCTGTGCGGGCCTTCCAAAAGCGTCGGCGAATAGGACCAGGCGCCCGTCGTCGCATTGGCGACGATCGGTGTGAGGGGAACCACTTCCGTTCCATCAATGAAGAGCGTGATGATAGCGCCCGGATCGGCGGTGCCGCTCAGCAGAGGTGTATCGTCGTTAGTGCTGCTGCCGCTGGCGATGATGAGCGGAGCCCCGTCGTCATTGGTGATAGTCGCGATGCTGGGCACCGACGGCAAGGCTGTGAGCACGGTGAACTCGAAGGCCGCACTGGGCAGCCCCAGATTGCCCGCGGTGTCGATGGCCGCGAACGTGAGGCTGTGGAAGCTGTCTGAAAGCGGCGCGGAGGGCGTGAAAGTCCAGGCGCCGCTGGCATTTGCCTGGACCCTGCCGATCTCGCCACCGTTGTCGTAGACGACGATCGTCGCGTTCGCCTCGCTGCTGCCGGTCAGAACCGGCAGACTGTCGTCGGTGGTATCGCCCGAGCCGATCGGACCGAGGACGGCGCCTTGATCATCGGTCGCCGTCAGGAGTTGCGGCGGTGCCGGTGGGTCGAGATCTACCGCGACAGTGGTGGGCAGCGAACTGTTGCCAGCCGGATCGATGGCAATGACGACGATCGGCGTGCCGTCGGGCGGGTTGCCCGAAAGCGGATAGCTCCAGTTGCCGTCCTGATCGACCGGCGCAGTGACCGCCGCAGCCCCACCGATCGAGATCGAGACCGTCGAATCCGGCTCTGCGGTTCCGGTCAGGGTGCCGGTGCCGTTGGTCGGATTGACTGTTGGCGCATCGGGATCGGTGGCATCGATCGTGAACGTGAACGGTGCTGTGGCCGGGCTGCTGTTACCCGCCGCATTGGACGCGCTCACCGTGATGCTCTGCGGCCCTTCGCCGAGATTGAGCGTGGTGCTCCACGCGCCGGTGGGGCTGGCAGTGACGGTGTCCACCAGCACGCCGTTGTTGAAGATCGAAATGGTCTCGTCCGCACCGGCCGTGCCGCTGAGGAACGGCGTGGTATCGTTGGAAAGGCCGCCCTCGACAATGGCGCCTACATTGCCCGGCTCGTTGCCGCTTACGATATCGACAGTCGGTATTGCGGGCGGAACCGTGTCCACCGTCACCTCGTATACGTTCGAGGTGGCCCCGGTATTGCCGGCCACGTTCGTTGCCGTGGCGTTGAGGTCATAGGCCTTATCCGGCAAGGGACCGGTCGGCGTGAAGCTCCAGAAACCGCTACCATCGGCAACGGTCGTGCCCAGTTCGGTCGTACCGTCGTAGATCGTGATCGTGGCATTGGCATCGGCGGTGCCGCTGATCGTCGGCAAGGCATCGTCGGTAGTACCGCCGGGTCCGACATTGCCGAGAATGAGGCCCGCATGATCCTCCACCCCGGTAATGACGGGCGTGCCGGGCGTGCCCGTATCGACCGTGAAACCGTAAGCTTCGGAAAGGCCCCCGACATTGCCGAGAGCATCTTCGGCACTGGCGGTGAAGATATGGACGGTATCGAAAAGCGGCACGGTGATCTCGAATTGCCATGCGCCGGTGGCGGAGGCCTCGGCCGTGCCAAGCGGCACGCCGTTATCGTAGATCGTTACCGTGGCGCCCGGTTCGGCGGTGCCGGTTATGACCGGAAGCGGATCGTCGGTGCCTCCGCCATTGCGAACGTTACCGATCTGGTCGCCCACCGCATCGATCACGCCGGTGATGACCGGGGCGGCGGGCGGCGTCAGGTCGATGACGATACTGTCGGTACCCGAAACATTCCCCGCCTCATCGATCGCAACGACCGAGACCGTCACACCGTTCGCCAGCGGCGGATTGGCGATATAGGTCCAGACCCCGTTGCCATCCGCCGTGGTGAAATCGTCGGCTATACCGTCTCCGGTAAAGTCGAATTCGATCCGGGCATTGGCCTCGGCAGTCCCGTTCAGGACCGTGCCTGCGCTCGGCTCCACGATCGGCGCATCGGGCGCGCCGGTGTCTACGAACAGCGTGAACACGCCCGAAATCTGGCTGGTGTTGCCAATCACATCGGTGGCGGTAGCGGTAAAATCGTGCCGCCCTTCGGAAAGACCGCCAGGAGGCGTGAAGGTCCACCCGCCGCTGCCGTCCATGACCGCCGTACCGATGGGCACCCCGTTGTCGAGGATGGTCACGGTGCTGCCGATGGCCGCCGTTCCCGAAAGCTCGGGCAGGACGTCATCCGTATAGTCCTCGCTGCCCAGCGTGCCGGTGTAGCGGCCCGTGCCGTCCTCGGCCGCATCGATGGACGGCGCGGCGGGACCCTGTGTCGTCACCGTCACCTGGAACGGTGCGGACGATACTGTCACCCCGGCAGCATTGGTGACGCTGGCGGTGAACAGATAAGTGCCTTGCGTCAGGGCCTGGTCCGGCGTGAATGTCCAGTTCCCGAAGGGGTCCGTCGTGACCGTCGTAACCGGTACCCCGCCCTGTGAAATCGTGACGACGGCATTCGGATCGGCCGTGCCGGTCAGCACCGGCAAGGTATCGTCGCTCGACGCCCCGCTCAGGAACGTACCCTGGACCAGGCCGACATCGTCGAAGCCCGAGACGATGACCGGCTGGGTCGGTCCATCGGTATCGACCGTGACCTGATAGGGTGCGGACGATGCGCTGGTATTACCCGCCGCATCCGATGCGACGGCCAGGAAGCTGTTGCTGCCTTGCGGGAGGTCCGCGCCGGGGGTGAAAGTCCAGACGCCGAGACCATTGGTCCCCGCGGTTCCGAGCAAAATGCCGTTGCTGTAGATCGAAACGGTGGAGTCCGGCTCTGCCGTCCCGGTCAGAACCGGCCGGGGATCGTCGGTCAAGCCGCCGGGGCCGACATTCCCACTCTGCGGCCCTGCATTGTCCGCGATTTGCGTGATTGCGGGAGCATCGGGCGCCGTCGTATCGACGACCAGCAGGAAGGATGCGGGATCGCTCTCGTTGCCGACGGCGTCGGTCGCAGTGATCGTCAGGTTGTGGTTGCCCTGAGGCAGCGGTGCCTCGGGCGTGATGGACCAGTTGCCGTCACCATCCGCAACCGCAGTGCCGAGCAGCGTCGTGCCCTCGTAAATCCGAATGACCGCGTTCGCTTCCGAAGTGCCCGTGAAGACCGGGCGCGCATCGTCGGTCGGCGTGCCGCTGACAATCGGCACCTGCTTCGTCCCCACATCGTCGAGCACCGGCCCAATCGAGGGCGCAGCGGGAGCATCCGCATCGATCGCAGCGTTGGTCGGGGCGGAAACGTTCCCGGCGGCGTCAATAGCCGTCACCTGGATCGGGCCACTGCCGAGCGGTGAGGCCGGCGTGATGCTCCAGGCCCCACTCTCGCCCACCTGCACCGTTTCGACGACGCCGCCGATTGTGACGCTGACCGTCGTCCCCGGCTCGGCGGTGCCCGAAATCGTTTCGCCGTTGGACGGGTTCACCAGGGGGGCATCGGGCGGGAGAGTGTCGATCGTGAGCGTGAATGCAGGGGACGGCAGACTTTCATTGCCGTTCGCACCCGTTGTGGTCGTGGTCAGGCTGTGCGGGCCATCGGCCAGTGGCGCGGGGATACGGAAGCTCCAAGTCCCGGCTCCGCTGACGCTTGCGGTGCCGATCCGAAGGCCGTTGTCGTAGATCGTCACCACTGATCCCGGATCGGCAGTTCCGCTCAGCAGAGGCTGGGGATCGTTGCTGGCAGCGCCATTGCTCAGAGGCCCCTGCACCGGGTCGATACCGTCGGTGACCGAACCGACGACCGGCTCGGTAGGCACGGAAGCGTCGATCGATGTGTCAACCGTAACCGGAGAAGGCGCCGTGGCATTGCCCGCCGGATCGACCGCCACGACGTTCACTACCGCGCCGTCCGGCAGCGGTGATGGGAAGTTCACCACCCAGGCACCGTTCGGCGCCACTGTCGCCGTCAGGTCCGCATTCCCGTCACCGTCGATATCGACCAGCACTGAAGCGCCGGGTTCCGTCGTCCCGGACAGCGTTTCGCCGTCGGTCGGGTTGACGGTCAGCGCCGGGGGCGAGAAATCGAGCGTCACGACATAAGTCGTCGATGGCCCGCTGACATGGCCGACCGCATTCGTCGCGGTAACCGAAAAGCCGTGAACGCCTTCAGCAAGGGCGGATGTAGTCACGCTCCAGGAGCCGGTGCCGCTTGCGGTCGTCGTACCGACCAGCGTTTCGCCGTCATAGACCCGGATGATCGAGCCCGCTTCCGCAGTGCCGTTGATAGTCAGCGCCGGGTCATTGCTGACGCCGCCGCGTACGACCACGCCGGTAATGCCCTCCACATCGTCCACCACTTCGACGATGCCCGGCGCGACCGGAACCGTGGCATCGACGACGATGGAAACGGGCTGGGTGCTGTTGCCCGCCGCATCGGTAGCGGTGACGGAAATCGTCGTGCCATCGGCAAGCGGACTGCCCGGAATATAGATCCAGTACCCTGTACCGTCGGCCTGCGCGAAGGCGTCGGGTTCGCCGTTACCGTCAAGATCGATACCGATCGTCGCGCCCGCTTCGGCCATACCGGAGATCACCGTGCCGTCGGTCGGGTTGAGCGTCGGCGCTTCCGGCGGGCTGGTATCCACGGTGAAAGCAAGGGGCGCCGAGGGCGTGCCCTGATTTCCGGAAGCGTCCGTCGCCGTGAAGGTCAGGCTATGCGGTCCTTCGCCCAGCGGCACCGAAGGCGTGAAGGTCCAGCTGCCGTTGGCCGCTACCGTGGCGGTGCCGATCTGCACGCCGTTGTCGAAAACCGTCACTACCGAACCCGGCTCGGTCGTTCCGCTGATCGTTGGCGTGGTGTCATTCGTCGAACCGCCGGACGTGATCGGACCGACGACCGGCTCGGCATCGTCGGTTGCCCCCGTCACCACCGGAGCGGCAGGCGGCGTGGTATCGATGCTGCTGTCGACGACTGTGCTGCCCGAAGCGGAAACATTGCCCGCCGCATCCGTTGCAGTGGCGCTGACGATCGTGCCGTCGGCCAGTGGCGCGGGGAGCGTTGCGCTCCACGATCCATTCTCGCCGGCAATGACCGTGACGTCAGGAACGCCGTCACCATCGGTGTCGATACCGATCGTCGCGCCCGGTTCCGCCGTGCCGGAGATCGTCGTGCCATCAGTCGGGTTGAGCGTCGGTGCGGCAGGCGCGCCGGTATCGACCGTGAATACGAAAGGCTCGGTGGCAGCGCTCTGGTTGCCCGCAACATCAGTCGCCTGGAACGTCAGGCTGTGCGGGCCGTCTCCCAAGGGCGTCGTCGGTGTGAAGGTCCAGCTACCATTGGCCGCTACCGTGGCGGTGCCGATCTGCACGCCGTTGTCAAACACGGCGACCACCGAACCCGGTTCGGTGGTTCCGCTGAAGGTCGGCGTGGTGTCGTTCGTCGAACCGCCGGCCGTGATCGCACCGACGACCGGCTCGGCATCGTCGGTTGCCCCCGTCACCACCGGAGCGGCAGGCGGCGTGGTATCGATGCTGCTGTCGACGACTGTGCTGCCCGAAGCGGAAACATTGCCCGCCGCATCCGTTGCAGTGGCGCTGACGATCGTGCCGTCGGCCAGTGGCGCGGGGAGCGTTGCGCTCCACGATCCATTCTCGCCGGCAATGACCGTGACGTCAGGAACGCCGTCACCATCGGTGTCGATACCGATCGTCGCGCCCGGTTCCGCCGTGCCGGAGATCGTCGTGCCATCAGTCGGGTTGAGCGTCGGTGCGGCAGGCGCGCCGGTATCGACCGTGAATACGAAAGGCTCGGTGGCAGCGCTCTGGTTGCCCGCAACATCAGTCGCCTGGAACGTCAGGCTGTGCGGGCCGTCTCCCAGCGGCACCGAAGGCGTGAAGGTCCAGCTGCCGTTGGCCGCTACCGTGGCGGTGCCGATCTGAACGCCGTTGTCGAAAACCGTCACTACCGAACCCGGCTCGGTCGTTCCGCTGATCGTTGGCGTGGTGTCATTCGTCGAACCGCCGGCCGTGATCGGACCGACGACCGGCTCGGCATCGTCGGTTGCCCCCGTCACCACCGGAGCGGCAGGCGGCGTGGTATCGATGCTGCTGTCGACGACTGTGCTGCCCGAAGCGGAAACATTGCCCGCCGCATCCGTTGCAGTGGCGCTGACGATCGTGCCGTCGGCCAGTGGCGCGGGGAGCGTTGCGCTCCACGATCCATTCTCGCCGGCAATGACCGTGACGTCAGGAACGCCGTCACCATCGGTGTCGATACCGATCGTCGCGCCCGGTTCCGCCGTGCCGGAGATCGTCGTGCCATCAGTCGGGTTGAGCGTCGGTGCGGCAGGCGCGCCGGTATCGACCGTGAATACGAAAGGCTCGGTGGCAGCGCTCTGGTTGCCCGCAACATCAGTCGCCCGGAACGTCAGGCTGTGCGGGCCGTCTCCCAGCGGCACCGAAGGTGTGAAGGTCCAGCTACCATTGGCCGCTACCGTGGCGGTGCCGATCTGCACGCCGTTGTCAAACACGGCGACCACCGAACCCGGCTCGGTCGTACCGCTGAAGGTCGGCGTGGTGTCGTTCGTCGAACCGCCGGCCGTGATCGCACCGATGACCGGCTCGGCATCGTCGGTTGCCCCCGTCACCACCGGAGCGGCAGGCGGCGTGGTATCGATGCTGCTGTCGACGACTGTGCTGCCCGAAGCGGAAACATTGCCCGCCGCATCCGTTGCAGTGGCGCTGACGATCGTGCCGTCGGCCAGTGGCGCGGGGAGCGTTGCGCTCCACGATCCATTCTCTCCGGCAATGACCGTGACGTCAGGAACGCCATCACCATCGGTGTCGATACCGATCGTCGCGCCCGGTTCCGCCGTGCCGGAGATCGTCGTGCCATCAGTCGAATTGAGCGTCGGTGCGGCAGGCGCGCCGGTATCGACCGTGAATACGAAAGGCTCGGTGGCAGCGCTCTGGTTGCCCGCAACATCAGTCGCCTGGAACGTCAGGCTGTGCGGGCCGTCTCCCAGCGGCACCGAAGGCGTGAAGGTCCAGCTGCCGTTGGCCGCTACCGTGGCGGTGCCGATCTGAACGCCGTTGTCAAACACGACGACCACCGAACCCGGTTCGGTGGTTCCGCTGAAGGTCGGCGTGGTGTCGTTCGTAGCGCCGCCTGACGTAATCGCACCGACGACCGGCTCGGCATCGTCCTGCGCACCGGTAACCACCGGCGGCGCCGGAACCGTCGTGTCGACCGTGAACGAGAAGGGCTCGGACGGCGCGCCCGTATTACCGGCCGGGTCCGTGACCTGGAATGTCAAACTGTGCGAACCGTCTCCGAGCGGCGACGAGGGCGTGAACGTCCAGTTGCCATCGGCTCCGGCGGTTGCGGTTCCGATCTGAGTCCCGTTGTCGAAGACAGCCACGACCGACCCCGGCTCGGTGGACCCGCTGAACGTCGGCGTGGAATCGTTCGTATCACTGCCCGCAGCGATATCCCCGGTCACGACGGGAACCGGCGGCAGCGTTGTGTCGACGGTGAAAGTGAACGGCGCCGATGCAGCGCCCTGATTGCCTGCGGCATCCGTTGCCTGGAATGTCAGGCTGTGCGGGCCGTCACCCAAGGGCGTCGTTGGTGTGAAGGTCCAGTTACCGTTAGCCGCAACCGTGGCGGTGCCGATCTGCACGCCGTTGTCAAACACGGCGACCACCGAACCCGGTTCGGTGGTTCCGCTGAAGGTCGGCGTGGTGTCGTTCGTCGCACCACCGGAAGCGATTGCGCCGACGATCGGGTCAACGTCGTCCTGCGCACTTGCCAAGACCGGCGCGGCGGGAGGTGCGGTATCTACCGTGAAGGCGAAGGGCGCCGATGCCGCGCCCTTGTTTCCGGCGGCATCCGTCGCCTGGAATGTAATGCTGTGCGGACCGTCGCCCAGAGGCGTCGTCGGGGTGAAAGTCCAGTTGCCGCCAGCGCCGACCGTCACGGAGCCAATCTGCGTGCCGTTGTCGAAAACCGCCACCACCGCGCCTGCCTCGGCGGTGCCGCTGAAAGTCGGGGTCGCATCGTTGGTTGAAGCGCCTGCGACGATTGCTCCCGTTACCGGTGCCGCGTCATCGGTTGCGCCTGTCAGGACAGGAGCCGCAGGGGGCGTCGTATCCGGCGGTGTACCGGGCGTTCCACGTCCGCCGCCGCCACCTCCGCCGCCCGCGGCCGCCGCCACGGCACCGCCGAGGCCCAGAGCGCCGAGACCGATGAGCAAACCGCTGCTGATACCGCCGCCACCTGCGGCTGCCGCCCCTGCTCCTGCTGCCGTCCATGCCGTCGCCGCATCGAGCGGAGCAAGATCGTAACTCAGCGCCTCGCTCGTCAGGTCACCGGGCGCGACACAGGCCGTATCGCTCAGAGTGACGAGCCACTGCGCGCCGCTCGACGGATCGTCCAGCGAAAGCTGACCGAGATCTTCGGGCTGGCAGGCGAAATAGCCTTCAAGACGAATGCTGGAACCGTCCGCGAATTTCAGGATCAGGTCGTCGCCTTCGCGGACCATCGATGCGACCGAATTCGGAGGGGCGTCGATCCGGACATTCGAGTCGATCGGGACCTGTATCCGGGTTTCCCCATTTCCAGCGACCGATGCCTTGGCGGCCTTAGTTTCCCGATTCACGATCTCGACCCGCTTGTCCATCTCGTAACTCCCAACATGAACGTCGCCCTGAAGCGACGCATTCGTTTGTCGGCCTATCGAAATGAACTGCGCACCAAGGGCTATGACAATTTGGTTATCTTATAAAGCTGACAGCCAATCGCCATGATCGATCAGAGAAAAGGGATATCCGCAATCGAACATCAATGCCCCGGAAGTTCACCAATACGTCGACTTCGCGAAGTTTATAGGTCAGATAACTTGGGTATTTCCACCCAGACGATTGCTGGAACGAGATTGTCGGACCCGAGTTTCCGGAAGGATTGTCACGATTGGTCGCAGATAAGGCTCGCCTGACCCAAATATGCGCGGCGCAGCTTATCGAACGCCCTTCCCGGCAGGCTTCATGAAAGCCCGCCAGACCTCTTGATGGTGGAAATTTTATCTTTTTATATCATGCACTAAGCGAGTACGAACAGGCGTCTTGCCAGGTCCTGACGGGACTTGCCATAGGTTCATTCCGGTTCAAAAATAAACCATCAAAGCGGATGCAGTTTTTGGAAATTCTGCATTCAATTTCGCGCGTTACGTACCGCCTGGACCAATAGAAATCGAATGCAACCGGATTGCGGTGTGCACCGCCGCGCAAATGGCCGCAAAACCTGCGGTGCGGATTCGCTATCTCGTTTGATTACAGAATGATGATCGTTCCGGGACCGGCCCGGACTTATTATCTTCGTATGACCGGAATGCCGGGTAGCCGCCGTTAGTCCATAACGACCAACTGGCGGGTGCGGCGATAAAGAATGTGGACCAGCACGAAGAACAGCGCCGTTCCGCCCGCCAGTGCCGGACCGGCAAAACCGTCACCGACCAGAGCCAGCGGCGCATCGCTGCCCGATGCCGCGACGATGCCGGCAAAGGTGACGCCCCAGAGACTTTCGCCCACGATCAGGCCGGTCGCGGTGAGCACGCCCATGCGCTCGGCGAATTCCGGATCGCGCTGCTTCGAGGCCCAGCGGTCGTAAAAGAAGCCGAGTACCGCGCCGATCACGGTCGGCAGGATCACGCTCATCGGTAGGTAGATGCCGATCCCGATGCCGAGCGGCGGCAGGCGAAGGCGGCCCATCAGCCCCAACACTTCGTCGAGCACGATGAAAACCACCCCGGCCGCGGCGCCCCAGCCGATCATCGTCCAGTTGAGATTGCCGCCCAGCACGCCCTTGGCCAGTGTCGAGATCAGCGCAGCCTGCGGTGCGGGAAGCGCATTGGGTCCGGCATTGGCTGCGCCGGCGAAGCCGAAGGCGGTGTTCAGCAGATCGAGCACCGGCGGAATTACCAGCGATCCGAAGACCACGCCGATCACCAGCGCCACCTGCTGCTTCCACGGCGTCGCGCCGATGAGCTGGCCGGTCTTGAGGTCCTGGAGGTTGTCGTTGGAGATCGTCGCCACGCCGAAGACGATGCCGGTAACGATCAGGGCATAGGCGACCAGCGCGTCGGTCGTACCCGGCGGCTGGTCGCGGCCGAACAGGCCGACCAGCATAAGCGAAGCGGCGACCACGGATAGGATGCCGATGCCCGAAACCGGGGAATTGGAGGCGCCGATCAGGCCCGCCATATAGCCGCAGACGGCGGCGATCAGCAGCCCGATCACGAGGATGAACAGCAGCGCGCCGGAGATCAGCAGCATTTCCGATCCGGCCAGCGGACCGCTACCGACGACGCTCCAGAGCAGGATCGCGATCGGCACCAGCATGGCCAGAGTGCCGATGAAGACGATCGAGATCGGCAGGTCCTGCTCCTCGACCGCAAGGGTCGCGCCGGACTGGCGCGCGCGGCTCGCGGCCATAGCGGAGCGAACGCCGCCGATCACCGGTCCGGCAATGCGCAGCAGGGTCCAGACTGCCGCCACGCCAATCACGCCCGCGCCGAAGAAGCGGACATTATCTGCGAACACGGTCGTCGCCCAAACCTCCGCGCCGCCCGGCAGCGGGTTCTGCGCGGTCAGGATCGGCAGGAGCACCCACCAGCCGACGACGAGACCGAGGAACATCGCCATGCCCACGGAAATGCCGACGAGATGGCCGACGCCCATCAGTGCGAAGGACAGGCCGCCGGAAATGCCAGTCGCGCCTGGTCCCGCACGGAACCAGACCGAGGCTTCCGCCACGGCGAGCCGCGTCTGCGTGAGAATGGCGAACCCGGCCGAGGCCAGCGCGTTCCACAAAAGCACCGACAGGCCCTTGGCGCTCTCCGCCCCGCCCTCGCGCGATTCCGAGCCGACGCGCAGGACTTCGGCGGCGGCATGGCCCTCGGGATAAGGCAGCGGGGTGTCGATCACGAGCGCGCGGCGCAGCGGCACGGAAAACAGCACGCCGAGAATGCCGCCGGTGCCGGTGATCGCCGCCGTGGTCCAGTAGGGGAAGCCCTGCCACCAGCCGATCATGACGAGACCCGGCAGCACGAAGATGATCGCCGCCAGGGTCCCCGCCGCGCTGGCCACGGTCTGGACGATATTGTTCTCGAAGATCGTCGAGTCCTTGAACCCGCGCAGGATCGCCATCGAGATCACGGCTGCCGGAATCGAGGTTGCAAAGGTCAGACCGACCTTGAGGCCGAGATAGACGTTGGCCGCCGTGAACAACAGCGTGATCACACCGCCCAGCAGCACCCCGCGCAAGGTCAGTTCGAGCGGAGAGCCCGCGCGCGCACTGCCATTATCCTTTGCCATGAAACCTCGATCATAAACTTTGCCGATGCATTATTCCGCTTGCCGAGACGGCTGCGGTCAAATCGCATCGATGGTGGAGGCTCGCTGCCATATCGGCCGTCTGCCGTCTACCGGACAAGTGCATCCTCGATTGCCCGCTAGGGAATTTCAGGAACCGTTAAGCCTGCAAACCGTTGAAAAGGCCCGTTAGCGGAGATCCGCTCGCTCCCATCCTCAACCTTGTCGGAAGGTCCATCAAGATGTTCAAACGTGCAATCGGCCTCGGCGCCCTTATCGCCGTCGCTTCGGCAACCGTCACTCTCCCCGCCGAAGCGCGTCCGGGCGACCGCGACGACCGATCGGCCCATGCCTGGCACGGCGACGATCGTAACTGGGAACCCTCGCGCAGCTATCACAAGGGCAATTACAAGGATCGCCGCCTGAGCCGCAACGACCGCATCTATCGCGGCAAGGACGGCCGCGCCTATTGCCGCCGTTCGGACGGCACCACCGGCCTCGTGGTCGGTGCGGTGGGCGGTGCGCTGCTCGCCAAGCTGGTCGGCGGCAACACGCTCGGCACCCTGGCCGGCGGTGCGGGCGGTGCCCTGCTGGGCCGCCAGATCGATCGCGGCGGCGTGAAGTGCCGTTGATCCCGGTAAGATGAAAAAATACGCGGCGGGACCGAAGTCTCGCCGCGTGCAGTGTTCAGGCAGGAACCTGCCGGCGGCCCCTCGCAGGAGAGGCGCCACCGGAAATCGCGATCAGAAGTGAACCACGCCTTCCACGCCGAAAGTACGCGGCGGGTTGAAGTTGCCATAGGCACCCAGCGTGCTCGCATTGGCATACGAGAGACGATAGATATGCGTCTCGTTGAGCAGATTGCGGCTCCAGACCGAAACCGTCAGTGAGGTTCCGGCATCGCTCATCGGGATATCGGCCAGCGCGATGCGGCCATTGACGATAAAGCTGCTCTGCGCCTTCACGTTCTCATCCACGAAGCTGTACTGGCGGTCCGAATAGGCCGCATCGAGGTGGAACTGCACGCTCTCGTCGCCGCTGCCCACCGGCACCGAGTAGTCGATGAAGGCCGAGGCCGCATGGGGCGGCGTGTAGACGATGAAGACGTTCTGATAGACCGGGTTGGCGGCGGTGCTGAGGAACGGGTTCAGCGTCTTGGGAACGTGGGTGTAGGTATAGGCGTAAGAGGCGCCGAAGCTCAGGTTGTCGGTCGGGTGGACGTTCAGTTCCGCTTCGATACCGCGGATCTTGGTCGTGCCGGGCGCGTTCAACGTCTCCTGCGTGTGCAGGTTGAAGTAGGGGCTGCTCGGGTCGGTGTTGACGTTGTCGAAATCGACCTGCGTGCCGTCACGATCCATGATGTAGCCCGCCAGGTTCAGGCGAACCTTGCGGTCGAGGAACATCATCTTCGCACCGACTTCGTAGGACTTGACGGTTTCCGGACCGAAGGCGTCGAAGGTCTGCGAACGGTCGTTGGCGCCGCCGGCGCGGTATCCGGTCGCATACTTGGCGTAAAGGTTCACGTCGTCTGTCGCGTCCCAGGCCAGTGTGACCATCGGGTCGAACCGGTCCTTGCGATAGCGGAAGCCGTAATTCACCGTCGCGCCATTGACCATGTCCAGCACGCCGTCGCGCTTGTCGTGCGTATAGCGACCGCCTGCGGTCAGGTGCACCTGGTCGAGACCCGCCGGAGTATAAGTGGCCTGGGCGAAGGCGGCGATGCTCTGCGCCTTGGCGTGGCTGTCGCGCTGAAGGAACAGCGAATCGTCGGCCCAGCCCTGGTTGCCGGACGTCACCGCGCCGGTCACGTTGGGGCTAAGCGTGGTGTAGCCACTGCCGTCCGCATTCCAGAGGTTGGAACTGGGCGTCGCGGCATTCTCGCTGGCGTGCTCGTTATAGTAGTAGGCGCCCGCCACGAAATCGAGATGCGGCAGGCTGCCGACGAGCTGGAGTTCCTGGCTGAACTGGTGCTGGTCGAGGAACGACAGCGAGTAGCGGCTGAACTTGGTGTTCGGCAGGAACACGGTGCGGTGTGCGCCGCCCGAGTTGTCGTACTGGTCGGTATCGACCTGACGCCAGGCAGTGATCGAGCGGACCGTCAGGTCGGGGCTGAGGTCATAGCTCAGGTTGCCCATGATACCCTGCGTGCGATCCACGCTCGGCTGCTGCGGCACGCCGATGTCGGCGGTCTTCATGCGCTTGTCGCCGCTGACCTGGACCAGCGGGGAAAGCGGGGCGATCATGCCGCTCGGCAGCTTGCCGCCGTTCGCGGCGATCTGCGCCAGGGTCGCGACCGGCAGGCCCTTGGGGTTGTAATTGATGAGCTGGCTGTACATCGGCGTATTGTCGTCGCGCGACTTGTCGAACGAGATATTCGCCGTGAAGCCTTCGACCGGCTTCCACTGGGCCTGGATGCGGCCGCCGACGCGGTCGTAATAGTTGAAGCCGGTCTGGCCCGCGAGCGGGTTCTTGGTGGTGGCGTCCTGATGCTGGTAGACGCCGTCGACCTTGAACGAGATGTTGTGGAACTCGGGCAGGTCGATGTGGGCTTCGCCGGTGCGCTGGCCGTAGTTGCCAATGCCCGTTTCCACGCGGCCACCGAATTGGCCGGTCGGTGCCTTGGTAACGATCGAAAGCGCGCCGCCTTCGGTATTGCGGCCGAACAGCGTGCCCTGCGGACCGCGCAGCACTTCGATGCGCTGCACGTCGAACAGCGCGGCGTTCAGGCCCTGTTGGCGGCCGAGATAGACGCCGTCGAGATAGACGCCGACGCCCTGGTCGCGCGCGGTCTGGTTGGCGTCGAAGGGAACGATGCCGCGAATGCCTACCGTGAGGGCCGACTGGCGTGCCTCGAACGTCGCCACGCGCAGCGAAGGAACGCTGCCGCTGGCGAGGTCGATCAGGCTCTGGACATGCTGCTTTTCGATATCGGCGCTGCCGATGACGGCAATCGCGATCGGGGTCTTCTGAAGATCGGTCTCGCGCTTGGTAGCGGTGACGACGATCGGCGCGGATTCCCCGCTGTCGGCAGCTGCTGCATTTGTTGCTGCTTCGTCAGCGAAGGCGGCAACCGGGGCCTGGCTCAACGCAACGATGCTGCAAGTGGCCGCCAGACGGATGGCGTGGCGAATCATGCGAAAACTCCCTGGAAAACTACACTTTCCTCCTTGCAGTCGCAGCAAGAGGATCGCCCGTCGGGGCGACAGGGAGGCTCACTAGGCGTGGCCCGCGTCACATCCGTGTTGCTTTTTTGTAATTTTCTTGACGCAATTGTGGCAAGGGCGGGCACAGAGCAAACATGACAAATTTGACATGTGCATGGCAGCGAATGGGGTACTATGTGACCTGATCGTTCGTGCCGAAATGGTGGAGACAATGATCAAATCCGGAGACATCGT
The DNA here is from genome assembly GCF_055521635.1 of Novosphingobium sp. BL-S-20. Lineage (NCBI taxonomy): Bacteria > Pseudomonadati > Pseudomonadota > Alphaproteobacteria > Sphingomonadales > Sphingomonadaceae > Novosphingobium > Novosphingobium sp. BL-S-20. Next base: position 1,303,154 of record NZ_CM145493.1, read on the forward strand.
GCTGACGTCGGGCGAGCTTGCCCATATCAGCGCCGTTCGCGACGCCTTCCTCTCCTTCGAGGTGGAAGTGATGAATGCGACCGATCTCTGCATGCGCGCCGCCAAAGCGCCGACCTGGGTCTTCGTGGACTGGATTCTGCCAGAAATGTCGGGACTTCAGCTCTGCGGCCTGCTGCAGGATCGCATCAACGACCACCCCCTGCACGTCACGATGGTGCTGCCCGAGGCCGACCCGAGATCGCAGGCCCGCGCCCTCGACGCCGGGGCGAACGATTACCTTGTCGGCCTCCTCACCCCGACCGCGCTGGTCCAGCGGCTGCGAATCTACCAGCCGACCGCCGCCGCACGAAAGGAAGCGCCGGCAATCCAGATCGGCGAACTCACGATCCAGCCCGACTCGCATCTGACGCGGTACAAGGGGCTGGTGGTGCCGCTGCAATCGAACGAACAGCGGCTGCTCAACCACTTCGCCCGCAATCCCAATCGCGTGTTCACGCGCGGGGAGCTGATCGGGGTGCTCGGCAAGAGCGTCGACGTCTGCGACGAGCGGACCGTGGATTCCTGGGTCAGCCGCCTGCGCCGCAAGCTGCGCTCGATGCAGGTCCCCCACCTGCCCCGCACGGTGCGCTCGTTCGGCTACGTCTTCGACCACGCGGAGGCCGGATAAAGCGAAGGCGGGGGAAGCGGCAGATGCTGCCGCTTCCCCCGCCTTCGCGGCGCCTCCGTCACATACGGCCGGTGCGGCAGCTTTCGTAGAGGAACCAGGCGCGGCGCTCAGTCTCGTCGATCCAGACTTCGATCAGGCTGGCCGTGGCGATATCGCCATATTCGTCGCAGAGCGCATGAACGGCGCGCATTTCTGCCACCAGCTGCTTGTTGTCGCCGTGCAGTTCAGCCAGCATGCCCTGCGGATCGACATAATCGGCATTGTTGTCGAGCAGGCGCTGATGGCTCGAAATGTCCGAGATCGAACGGATCGTGGTCCCGCCCAGCTTGCGCGCGCGCTCGGCGATGGGGTCGGTCATCGCGAAGATCTGGTCGCCCTGCTCGTCGAGCAGCAGATGATAATCGCGGAAATTCGGGCCGCTCATGTGCCAGTGGAAGTTCTTGGTCTTCAGGTAGAGCGAGAAGACATCGGCCAGCAGGGCCTTGAGGCCGCCGGAGATGTCGCGGGTGGCATCGGCGCCGAGGTCGGTGGGCGTGCCGAGCTGGCGCTGGGCGGGCGAGATGATCGAATGGTCGGACATGGACTGCTCCTGGCAGGAATGCGGCGACGTGATGGTGCCGTGTTCCCTCAGGTAGTGCTCGCCCGGCGGTGAACCCATCTAGACATAAGTATAAGTCTTAGGGCGGGATCGACAGGCAAGGACCTTGGCCGAGGACCGGCCTTGGGCTAGGCACGCCGCAGGAGAACCGGAATGGCGCTATCGACCCGCGCGACGAAAATGCTCGAACTGTCCGGCGTGGCCTTCGGCCTTCACGCTTATGACTACGACCCTTCCGCCGAAAGCATCGGACTTGCCGCAGCAGCAGCGATCGGAGCCGATCCGGGGCAGGTGTTCAAGACGCTGATGGTGCTCGCCGATGGCAAGCCTGCCTGCGTGATCGCGCCGAGCAGCGGCGAAGTCTCGATGAAGAAAGCCGCAGCGGCCCTCGGAGCCAAGAGCGCGGCAATGATGAAGCCCGCCGATGCCGAGCGGCTGACCGGCTACAAGATCGGCGGTATCAGCCCCTTTGGCCAGATGCGCAAGGTTCCGGCGGTGATCGACGAGACCGCGATCCTCTGGGATGCGATCTACATCAACGGTGGGCAGCGCGGCTTGCAGGTCAGGCTGGCCGGGGAGGATGCCCGGCAGGCGTTGGATGCCAAATTCGCCGATATCGCCACCTAGAGCATTTTCTAATCAGGTGGAATCACCTGATGACTCGGAAAATGCGGCAATCCAAAAACTTAGAGCAGTTGATCCGATGCAATCGGATCAACTGCTCTAGCAGTCGTTTGCGCCGACATAGATTTGCTTGCGATCGGCACGCGGTTCATGATCCTCGCCTGCCTTGACCGCACAAACTCAAGTAAATAAGTTGAGTTTCCAAAAGGAGGTCCCGCATGACGATTGATATCCGCAAGCACGGCCGTGTCGGCGCCGAAATCCTCGGGATCGACCTCTCCCAGCCCCTCTCTGCCGACGATCTTGCGAAGACCCGCGCCGCTTTCGCGGAGCACGGCGTGATCTTCTTCCGCGACCAGTCGATCACCGAAGCGCAGCACATTGCCTTCGCGCGCCAATGGGGCCGGATCAACATCAATCGCTTCTTCGCGGCCCATCCCGCCTATCCGGAAATCGCGCTCGTGGTGAAGGAGGCCGATCAGCAGCACAATATCGGCGGCGGCTGGCACACCGACCATTCCTACGACTTCGAACCGGCGCTGGGCTCGATCCTCGTCGCCCGCGAGCTTCCGCCGGAGGGCGGCGCGACCGCTTTCGCCTCGATGTACGCTGCCTACGACGCCTTGCCGGAAAGGCTGAAAGCGCAAGTGGAAGGCCGCAAGGCAGTGCACTCGGCCCGCCATATCTTCGGCAGCAAGGCGGTGGCCTACGAAGCCCTGCAGGACACCCGTAGCGATGGACGCATCGGCAATTCGGGCGCGGCGGACCTGCTAGACGATCCGGTCCATCCGGTGGTCATCACCCACCCGCTCAGCGGCAAGCGGGCGATCTACGTCAATCCCAGTTTCACCCTGCATATCCAGGGTCTGCCCGAAGCCCATTCGCAGGACCTGCTCCAGGAACTCTACGCCCATTGCCGCGCGCCGGAGTTCCAGGAAGACTTCCACTGGCGGGACGGCTCGATCGCGTTCTGGGACAATCGCGCCACCTGGCACTATGCCTATAACGACTATCACGGCCACCGCCGCGAAATGCACCGCATCACCATCGAAGGCGTTGCGCTCACCTGAAACGGGAGACCTTCGAAAGATCTCCCGCGTCGGATTTCCAAGTGCTCAGTTCACCTTTTCGAAGGCAGCGGTGATGCGTATCTGCACTTCGTCGCTGACCGCCGGGACGTACTTGGAAACGCCGAATTCCGAGCGCTTGAGCGAACCGGTCGCGCTGAATCCCACGGTATAAGCCTTGTCCATCGGGTTCACGCCCGCGCCGCCGAAAGTCGCGTCGAGCACCATCGGCTTGCTGACGCCGTGCATCGTCACCGTGCCGTAAATGCGCGCGGTGCGCGGGCCGGTCTGCTCCACCTTCTGCGAAACGAAGCGGATCGTCGGATACGTCGCCGCGTCGAACCAGTCCGCGCTGACGAGTTCGCTGTCGAGCGTCGCATTGGTGGTGGAAATGCGCGAAACCGGCAGCGAAACGTCGAGGCTGGACTTGCCCAGAGCCTTCGGGTTCAGCACCAGCGAGCCGGTGGCGCCGGGGATCGTGCCGAAGAAATCGTTGAAACCGAAGTGGTTGACGCCGAACTGCGCAAGCGTGTGGTTGCTCTCGACCTTATAGGTTCCGGCCTGGACCGCTTCGGGTGCGACCGAAGCCTGCGCGACGACGAGCGAGGGAACGCCGACCAGCGTGGCGGCGGCAAGGGCGATGGCGGCGATCGAAACGGTCTTCTTCATGGAAAGCTCCGGAGCAAAACAGACTGAAATCCAACGGCTTATGCATTCCTCCCCATCTTTCGATAATCCATCATCGAGGTGAATATCTTTCAACCCTGAGTTGAAAGTGGATCGAACGTCGCCATGCAATTCGAACTTTCTGCCAGAAGACCGCCTCACGCTTGAAAGCGGCCATGCTTTGCGTGACAATAGATTGCTGCCCCCTTTGGAGGATGGAACCGCAACCGCGAATGGCCCATTATCCTTTTGAAAATGCGGCTCTCAGCATCGGAATAATGCAGGATCACCGGCTGCAGCGCGCTCCAAAGGTGAGGCGAACCGGGGTATCGACCTTTCGCCAAAAGGTATGCTTGCCGCCCTGCAATTACATATTTAATGTCAACAAAATCGATTGAGTTTAGGCACTAGCCACCCGACGGGAGACAAGACACGATGAATGCCGGAATCCTCAATCGCCGCCTGTTCCTATCGATGGCCGCCGCCAGCGCGCTGGCGGTGTCGCTTGCGGGATGCTCGGGCGGGAAGTCCGGCAATTCGGTCGAGATCACCAATGTCTCCTACGATCCGACGCGCGAACTCTATCAGGCCGTGAACCCGGCTTTCGCTGCCTACTGGAAGAAGAAGACCGGGCAGGACGTGACCTTCCGCATGAGCCACGGCGGCTCGGGCAAGCAGAGCCGCGCCATCATCGACGGCCTCGAAGCCGATGTCGCCACGCTGGCGCTGGCCTACGATATCGACGTGATCTCCAGCAAGGCGAAGCTGCTCCCCGCCGACTGGCAGAAGGCCCTGCCCGACAACAGCTCGCCCTACACCTCGACGATCGTTTTCCTCGTCCGCAAGGGCAATCCCAAGGGCATTCACGACTGGAACGATCTGGTGAAGCCGGGCGTGCAGGTCATCACTCCGAACCCCAAGACCAGCGGCGGCGCGCGCTGGAACTTCCTCGCCGCCTGGGCCTATGGCCGCAAGGCGGGCGGGTCGGATGCGGCAGCCGAGACTTACGTGAAACGGCTCTTCAGCCAGGTTCCCGTGCTCGACAGCGGCGCGCGCGGCGCGACCACGACTTTCGTGGAACGCGGCATCGGCGATGTCCTGCTCGCCTGGGAAAACGAGGCGCTGCTGGCCGAGAAGAAGCTGGGCGCGGGCAAGTTCGAGATCGTCGTGCCCTCGATCTCGATCCTTGCCGAACCGCCGGTGGCGGTGGTTGCCGCCAATGCGAAGAAGCACGGCACCGAGGCGGTCTCCAAGGCCTACCTCGAATATCTCTACACTCCCGAAGCCCAGGTCGCGATCGCCCGCAACTTCTACCGCCCGAGCGATCCCAAGATCGCCGAGCAGTTCGCCGGTCAGTTCCCCAAGCTGAACCTCACCACCATCGACAAGGATTTCGGCGGCTGGACCAAGGCGCAGAAGACCTACTTCGACGACGGCGGCGTATTCGACCGCATCCACACCAAGAAGTAAACCGCGCCCCGCGCCAAGATCGAGCAGGCCACTGCAGATGCCATCCATGACGACGCGCAAGACCACATGGCGTGCGCCCTCCGTTCTGCCGGGCTTCGGGCTGACCTTCGGGTTCAGCCTGGCCTGGCTTTCCCTGATCGTGCTGATCCCGCTCTCCATGCTGTTCATCAAGTCGGCAGGCATGGGCTGGCAGGCCTTCGTGGAGGTCGGCTTTTCGGAGCGCGCCCTCACCGCCTATCGCCTGAGCTTCGGCACGGCGCTGGCCGCAGCTTTCGTGAACGCGGTGTTCGGCCTGCTCGTCGCCTGGGTGCTGGTGCGCTATGCTTTTCCCGGCAAGCGGGTGATCTCGGCACTGGTGGACCTGCCCTTCGCGCTGCCGACCGCCGTTGCCGGCATCGCGCTCACCGCGCTTTACGCGCCGAGCGGCTGGGTGGGGCAATATCTCGACCCGCTGGGCATCAAGGTCGCCTTCACCCCGATCGGCATCACCGTGGCGCTCGTCTTCATCGGCCTCCCTTTCGTGGTGCGCTCGGTGGAGCCGGTGCTCGCCGACCTCGGCAAGGACGTGGAGGAAGCCGCCGCGACGCTCGGCGCGGGCCGCGCGCAGACTTTCGCGCGGGTGATCTTCCCGGCGATCCTGCCCGCCCTGTTCACCGGCTTCGCGCTGGCCTTCGCCCGCGGCGTGGGAGAATATGGCTCGGTGATCTTCATCTCGGGCAACATGCCCGGCCGCACCGAGATCGCGCCGCTGCTGATCGTCACCCAGCTCGAACAGTACAACTACGACGGCGCCACCGCGATCGCGATGGTGATGATGCTGGTGTCCTTCGCGGTGCTGTTCACGCTGAACGCCGTCCAGTCCATCCGTCGCAAGAGGCTCGGCGCATGACCCGGAAAACCCGCAAGATCACACCGGGTACGGAAAGCCGGACCGCTCAGGTCCTGCTCATCACCCTCGCGCTCGCCTTCCTGGCGTTCTTCCTGATGCTGCCGCTGATCGCGGTGTTCAGCGAAGCCCTCAAGCAGGGCATCGGCCCCTTCCTCGACGCCGTTGCCAACCCCGACGCCTTCTCGGCGATCCGCCTGACGCTCATCATCGCCGCGATCAGCGTGCCGCTCAACATGGTCTTCGGCCTTGCCGCGAGCTGGGCGATCACCAAGTTCAGCTTCCCCGGCAAGAACCTGCTGCTGACGCTGATCGACCTGCCCTTCTCGGTCTCGCCGGTTGTCTCGGGCCTGATCTTCGTGCTGCTGTTCGGCGCGCAGGGCCTGCTGGGACCGTGGCTCTCCGCCCATGGCCTCAAGATCATCTTCGCGGTGCCGGGCATCATCCTCGCCACCGTCTTCATCACGTTCCCCTTCGTCGCGCGCGAGCTGATCCCGCTGATGATGGAGCAGGGCAAGGATGACGAGGAAGCCGCGGTATCGCTCGGCGCCAATGGCTGGCAGACCTTCTGGCACGTCACCCTGCCGAACATCCGCTGGGGGCTGCTTTACGGCGTGCTGCTCTGCAATGCGCGCGCCATGGGCGAGTTCGGCGCGGTCTCGGTCGTCTCCGGCCACATTCGCGGCGAAACCAACACGATGCCGCTCCATGTCGAGATTCTCTACAACGAATACGATTTCGTCGGCGCTTTCGCGGTGGCCTCGCTGCTGGCCGCCCTCGCCCTTGTCACACTCGTCCTAAAGACCGTGCTCGAATGGCGCTTCGACCTTCACTCGGGAGCAAAACATTGATCCGCGTAGAAAACATCACCAAGCGCTTCGGCAACTACCCGGCACTCCACGGCATCGACCTGGAAATCCAGCCCGGCGAATTCATCGCCCTGCTCGGCCCCTCCGGCTCGGGCAAGACGACGCTGCTGCGTATCATCGCAGGTCTCGAATTCCAGGACGAGGGCCAGGTCTACTTCAACGGCGACGACGTGTCCGACATCCCGGTCGGCAAGCGCAACGTCGGCTTCGTGTTCCAGCAATATGCGCTGTTCCGCCACATGACCGTGGCCGATAACATCGCCTTCGGCCTCGCCGTGCGCAAGGCCCGCAACCGCCCGCCCAAGGCCGAGATCAAGGCGCGCGCGCAGGAACTGCTGCGGGTGGTCCAGCTCGAAGGCCTGGGAGATCGCTACCCCGGCCAGCTCTCGGGCGGCCAGCGCCAGCGCGTCGCGCTCGCCCGCGCGCTCGCCATCGAACCGAGCCTGCTCTTGCTCGACGAACCCTTCGGCGCACTCGACGCCAAAGTCCGCAAGGACCTACGCCGCTGGCTGCGCGACTTGCACAAGCAGATGGGCCTGACCTCGATCTTCGTCACCCACGACCAGGAAGAAGCGCTCGAACTCGCCGACCGGGTGGTGGTGATGGACCACGGCCGCATCGACCAGATCGGCACGCCCGAGCAGGTCTACATGGAACCGGCCACGGCCTTCGTCTCGCACTTCGTGGGGGAAACCAACCGCCTGCCCGACGGCCGCCATATCCGCCCGCACGACATCGAGATCGTCGCCGAAAGCCGCGACCGGGTGATCGTCGACAACGTGTTCCGCAAGGGCGGTTCGTGGCGCGTGGAAGGCCGCCTCCATGAAAGCGGGACGGTGGTGGAAATCGACGTCGACTCCCACGATACCCCGCCCGCTATCGGCGAGACCGTCGCAATTGCCGCAAAGCGGGCCAGAACCTTCTCCATCGCAGGAACTCAGTGATGTCCAACGATACCCAGGCGCTCCGCAATCTTGAGGAAAGCCTCGCCAGAGTGCGCGAGGCGCTTCAGGAACTGCGCTACGGCCAGATTGCCCTGACCGTCCACGACGGCCGCGTCGTGCAGATCGACGTAACGGAGAAGAAGCGCTTCTAGTCCTGTCGTACGCTGGAACGTTTCGGACGAATTTCCAGCAAATTCAGTTATTGATCCGGGTCTCCCGTTAGTCCTAGAATTGGCATCGATACTGCGCAAAGTTGCGCATCACGATCGATAACGGGGGACATACCATGAAATCGTCGATGATTTTCGGCCCAGTCGCGGCAATGGCCTTGCTTTCCGTCACCCCCGCATCGGCACAAGCTCCGGAAACCGCCACCCTCTCGGCATCGAGCGAGGTCCCCGAAGGCTTCACCCTCGCGCCGGACGGCACCACGCTGATCCACACCGCCAGCGGGCTGCACTTTCCCGCCGAGTTCGACGGGTTCAAGCGCCTGAGCGAAAAGACCTTCGACCCAAGCGGCGAATATATCGCCATTGGCTACGATCGCCCGCTAGCCTCCGGCCAAGACCACCTCGTGGTCCGCATGGCGATTGTCCATATCGACCAGATGTCGGCACGCGATCACTATATGATCATGCGGCAGGCGGCGATGTCGCACTTCGCCGCCCCGTCGATCGCGTCGGAAGGCCCGGCGAAAATCCCGACCAACCGGCGCCTCGAAGCCTATCGCGGCACCTTCAGCGGCTATCGCGACAACCAGCCCTGGCTGTTCAGCCTGACCACCGTGAACTACGGATACTGGAGCGGCCGAATGACCGCCGCCTTCCCGCAGAAAGACGCGGCGGAAGCGGAAAAGCATCTCGGCATTCTGCTCGGAGAAGTCCGCTCGCAGAAGCCCAAGGCTCCGAAACGCTGACCTCAATCGATTGATAAGCGTGAATTTTTCCAGCATACCCCGGCCATGATCCGTAAGATTGCTCTCATCGCCGCCGCCATGGCATCCGGCAGCGCACCGGCCATGGCCGCCGCTCCCGACTTCTTCGCTGCGGCCTTGTGCCAGCCGCCTTACACGACCGCCAATGCGACGGAGCTTTACGAAGCCGCCGAAAAACTCGCCGAGCCGGATACCTCCACGCTGGGCGCCGCGATCTATCGCCTGCCGCAGCCCATCGAGAGGGACGGGTTTACCACGCAAGAGGTGGTTTTCGCGGGCATGTCGGTCGGCGTGTTGCTCGACGGTCCCGTCGCATCCGAACTCGCCCGCCGCTATGGCCTTTCGCCGGAAGAGAGCCACTTGCTCGGCGCCTCCACCCTCGGCTTCGCGCGCGTCCTGCCAGACGACCAGCAGGCGCTAAAAGACCTCGGCCTCATTTCCATCGTCGCCCGGGAAGGACCGGCCATGGAAGGCAAGACCCTGCTTGCCTGCGAATTCGTCTCGGACGAGGATCGCAAGGCCTTGGAAGCTTACGAAAACGCGGGTCAGTAACGCGAAACCCTGACCGGAAGGCCTGCAGGCCTTCCGGTCAGGTCTGGCCTGTTCAATCAGCCTCGCGAGGTGCCCGGACGCGTGACTTGCGCGGCCCAGCCTTCGATCCCGAGGCGCTCGGGAAGGTTCTTCAGCACACCGTCCAGCGCCTGACCGGGGCCGCCGGAGCAGCCGCGCTGGTGCGTGGCGATGGTCGTGCGTCCCGCCGCGTCGGTCCAGGTAATGGTGTAGGAGGACGTATCGCTGATCGCCGCGTCGCATTCGACACGGGCAGTAGTTCCGTCAGCGGGTCGGAACGGGGCCAGCGCCTCGGCCAGAGCGCGGTAAGTCTTTTCTCCCGCCTCCCGCTCCTTCACCCCCAGCACCGCCGTGTGACGCTGCCCTTCGAACGTCACGGAACCGGCAGGAGCCACCCGTACATCGTAAACCGGGCAGAAACCGAAACACGGCCCGACCGCGATCGCAATGGTTTCCGGCGCGGCAGCAGGCGGCGGTGCGGATACCGGCCCGGCAGATTGCTGGGAGCAGGCCGCGAGAGAGAAAACGCCTGCAACCGCCAGCAAGCTCGATGAAAACAGATTCGATTTATGCACCTGAAAGGCTCCCGTTCGTTCCGACTTCCGCCAATAGCATCGCGAAGCTGAACCCAAGACGGAGCGGATCGCCGAGAACCTCGGAAATTTTTCGCTAGCTCCGACATCCTTCCTGACAGAACGTCAAATTGGATACAATTTGGACCCATCATCCGAAACATTCTGTTCCGTTATAATCGCTATCTTGTGGTAATCCTGCAAAGGCGTTACGCCCTATCGATAATACCACTATGATACCGGGGATTTGGGATGACGCGACGTACGGGCCGATCCGGCACCTTCCTTTCGATACTGCTGGCGAGCGCCGGACTGACCTGCGCACTGGTCGGGAGCGCCGCGGCACAAGTGCCCACCCTCCCCGCGATCTATCCCGCCCCCGCGTCGATCGCACTGGGCCGGGGCACCATCGCGCTCGGAACCTCGGTCGTGCTCGTCGCCGCCCCGGGCAGCGAGCCTGAAACCGTTTCCCTGATCCGCGACATCCTGAAGTCCTCGGGGGTCGACACTATCGAGACCGCCCGCAGCCTGCCCGCCACGCTGCGGCAGACCTACATCGTGATCGGCACCGGCAATTCAGCAGTTGTGCGCGAGGGGCTGAAGCGTAGCAAAACCACGCTCGACACCCATGCCGAGGGCTATACGATCGCCTCCAAGGCCACGGATACTGGCGCCCTCGTCACGCTGGCCGGTCAGGACGGCGACGGCCTGTTTCATGCCGCGCAGACCTTCCGCCAGCTCGCGCGCCGCCCGCAATTCCCGGCTCTGGTCATCCAGGACCACCCGGCCATGCCGATCCGGGGCACGATCGAAGGCTTCTACGGCGCCCCATGGACGATGGCGGACCGCACGAAGCACCTCGATTTTCTCGCCACCGTAAAGGCGAACACTTACGTCTACAGCCCCAAGGACGATCCCTACGCGCGCGACCGCTGGCGCGAGGCCTACCCCGCCGCCACGCTCTCGCAGCTCGGCACGCTGGCGGAGACGGCGCGGCGCAACCACGTCGATTTCGTCTACGCCGTCTCGCCCGGCCCCTCGATCTGCTTCTCCGACCCCGCCGACCGCAAGGCGCTGGAAGCCAAGCTCGATGCGGTGCGCGCGATCGGCGTCAACAGCTTCTACGTCGCGCTCGACGACATCGAATACACCAAGTGGAACTGCGAGGGAGACAAGGCCGCCTTCGGCCCCTCCGGCGCGGAAGCCGCCGGTGTCGCGCAGGCCAAGCTGCTGAACGCGGTGCAGGCCGACCTGCTGCGCAAGGACCCGAAGTCGCGCCCGCTCATCATGGTGCCGACCGAATATTACGACGCCAAGGAAACCCCCTACAAGGCGGCCCTGCGCGAACACCTCGATCCGCGCGTCGTCGTGCAGTGGACCGGCACCGACGTGGTGCCGCCCGCCATCTCGATCCCCGACGGCAAGCAGGCTACCAAGGCTTTCGGGCGCAAGACCCTGCTCTGGGACAATTATCCGGTCAATGACTATGCCCAGACCACCGGCCGCCTGCTGATGGCGCCTTATGCGCGCCGCGAGGCCGGGCTTTCCTCGGAACTGAGCGGCATCCTCTCCAACCCGATGAACCAGGAAGCGCCGAGCCGCGTCGCCGTGACCGGCCTTGCCGCTTTCGCCTGGAACGACAAGGGCTACGACGCCGACCTGACCTGGCGCGCCGCCGCCCACGACCTTGCAGGCGGCGACGAAAGGGCAACTCAAGCGCTGCTGACCTTCTTCGACACCCAACACATGGCGCCCACGTTCGGCAGCCAGCCCTGGCAGGAACAGGCACCGAAGCTGAAGGCCGCGCTCGACCGGGTCCGCGAAGCCCTTGCAGACGGCGATGGTGCCGCGCGCAAGGCTGCCCTCACCGATCTCGGGCACCGCGCCGATGAACTGGCGGGCGCGCCTGACGTGATCCGTTCCGGCACCGTCGATCCGGCCTTTGCGGAGCAGGCACGGCCCTGGCTCGATGCCTTGCAGCTCTGGGGCCGCGCGCTCCAGTTGACGGCGGCAGGCCTCGACGCTGCGGACAGTGGCAATGCTGCTGCTGCGCGCTACTTCGCTGAGGCAAAGAAGCTCGCGGCGGATGCCTCGGCGGTGCAGTCGATTCCCGGTGCGACCCGCTTCGACGGCCCGATCAAAATCGCCGACGGCGTGCTGGACCGCTTCGTGGCCGACGCACCCACGCTGATCGGCTCTGCTAACTAACGCGTTATCGCTTGCGGAGACCAGGGCATCGCCTAGTCTCCGCGCGATGGAGATCGAACGGATTGGACTATCCCTGGCGCGGCGGATCGCCCTCGCCGCGCAGGGGTTTGGCCGCAGCAGGCCGGAAATGCCGGATATCAGCCATCTGCGACGCACGGTCGAGCGGGTGCACCTGCATCAGATCGACAGCGTCAATGTCCTTTCCCGCGCGCATTACCTGCCTGCCTTTTCGCGGCTCGGCAGCTACGACAGGACCGACCTCGACACTCTGTCCTGGGGGCCGAAGCGCCAGCGCAAATTGTTCGAATACTGGGCGCACGAAGCCTCGCTGCTGCCTTTCGACATCCACCCGCTGCTGCGCTGGCGCATGGCGAGCGCCGATCGCGGCGAGACCGGCTGGGGCCGGATGCGCCTCTATGCCACCGATCGCCGCGCGGAAGCCATGGCGCTGTTGGAGCGCATCCGGCAGGAAGGCCCGCTCGCGGCCTCCGATTTCGAGGCGCACAAGGGGCAAACCGGCTGGTGGGAATGGAGCGACACCAAGCGCGCGCTCGAATGGCTGTTCTGGGCGGGCCATATCACCACGGCCACCCGCAGGCGCGGCTTCGAGCGGGTCTACGATCTCACCGAACGGGTTCTTCCCGGCGCCGTGCTGGCGGTTCCGACACCTTCCGAAGCCGATGCCCACCGCGCCCTGATCGAGCGCGCCGCCCGTGCCCACGGCATCGCCACCGACAAGGAACTGCGCGACTACTTCCGCCAGTCGCCCGAACATGCCCGCCCGGCCATCGCCGCGCTCGCCGAGGAAGGCGTGCTGGTGCCGGTCTCCATCGAGGGAAAGCGCCACGCCTGGCTTCACCGCGAGGCTCGCCGTCCTCGCCGCATCGAGGCCCGCGCCCTGCTCGCCCCGTTCGATCCGCTGATCTGGGAGCGGGACCGCACCGAGCGTCTCTTTGGCTTCCATTACCGGATCGAAATCTACGTTCCTGCCGAAAGGCGCAGGCACGGTTATTACGTCCTGCCCTTCCTGCTCGGGGACCGGCTGGCGGCGCGGGTCGATCTCAAGGCGGACCGGGCGGCATCCCGACTGATCGTCCAGTCCATACATCTGGAAGCCGAGGCCCCTTCGCATACCCGCGAAGCCCTGAACGCGGAACTGGATGAAATGGCGCGCTGGCTCGAACTCGACGGCGTTCACTTCGTGCAAATGTGATCTCGATCATGGACGGAGCCGAAACCGTTTTCGATAGTTCTTGCTGCTATCCCGGCCCTTTCACGCCATCGAACCCGCAAGGAACCGCCCCATGAAACGCCTGCACACACTTTCGCTCGTCACCGCCGCCCTGGCGCTGAGCCCCCTGCCTGCCGTCGCGCAAGATGCCGCGCAAGCGAACCGGCCAGAAGCCGGAAATCCGGAGCAGCAGCGCAAGACGCTCAACGAGGAACAGGCCCGCGCCGCACGGGCGCAAGTCGAAGACAATGTCGCCCGCGAACAGGCCCGCGAAGCGACCATCGCCACCGAAGCCGCACGGCGCCAGCGCGAGGAAACCGCCTACAACGAAGCCGTACGCAGCCACGAGGCCGCCGTGCGCGACTACGAAGCGGCTCACGCGAAATGGGAAGCCAGTAATCCCTATTGCAAGCGCAACGACCCGGTGAAATGCCCACGCTGACCGGCAGTTTGCAACCCATTGCTACAAGTAGAGAAGGGGCGTTTTGGCGCCCCTTTTTTCTTACTCGATCCACCCCGGTTTGACTCCTCTTTTTATGTAGCATACTACATATATATCACGACGCGTCGAGGAGAGGACGAGACGATGCAATTTCACCTGAACGGATTCCGCACCGGCGACCCGGCCATTTCCGACCCCGCCCCCTCTACCCGCCCGACGGACGAAGTGGACGTGCTCATCGTCGGCTGCGGCCCCGCCGGTCTGACGCTGGCGGCGCAATTGGCCCGCTTCCCTGCAATCCGCACCCGTATCGTCGAGCGAAAGGACGGCCCGCTCTCGCTCGGTCAGGCCGACGGCATCGCATGCCGCACGATGGAAATGTTCAATGCCTTCGGCTTTGCTGATCGCGTCGCCAAGGAGGCGTATTGGGTCAACGAGACCACCTTCTGGAAGCCCGACGACAGCGAAGCCCGCCGGATCGCCCGCCACGGCCGCATCGCCGATACCGAGGAAGGCCTTTCGGAATTCCCCCATGTGATCCTCAACCAAGCCCGCGTCCACGACTTCTACCTCGAAGCCATGCGCAATTCGCCGAGCCGCCTTGTGCCCGACTATGGCTTGCAGCTCGTGGACCTCACTGTTCCGGAAGATTCCGAGGCGCCGGTGCTGGTACGTCTCCAGCCGGTCGGCGCGGAAGGTGATGACGGGATCGAGCAGGTCCGCGCCCGCTACGTCATCGGCTGCGACGGGGCGCGCAGCCAGGTCCGCAAGGCCATGGGCCGCCAGCTCAGCGGCGAATCCGCCAACCAGGCCTGGGGCGTCATGGACGTGCTCGCCTATAGCGACTTCCCTGATATCCGCCTCAAGACCGCCATCCACTCGGCGAACGAGGGCAATATCCTCATCATCCCGCGCGAGGGCGGCTATCTGGTCCGGCTCTACATCGAACTCGACAAGCTCGGGCAGGACGAGCGCGTCGCCGCGAAGAACATCACCCAGGACCAGCTGATCGCCGCTGCCCAGCGCATCCTTCATCCTTACGTGCTCGACGTGAAGGAAGTGGCCTGGTGGTCGGTCTACGAGATCGGCCAGCGCCTCTGCGACAAGTTCGATGATGTGCCTGCGGGCGAGGAAACGCTTCGCGCGCCCCGCGTCTTCATCGCCGGAGACGCCTGCCACACCCACAGCCCCAAGGCGGGCCAGGGCATGAACGTGTCGATGCAGGATACCTTCAATCTCGGCTGGAAACTCGCTGCCGTGCTTCAGGGACAGGCCGCAGCCGATCTGCTGCACAGCTATTCGGCCGAGCGCCAGGCGATCGCCAAGGAACTGATCGACTTCGACCGCGAATTCGCAGCCATGTTCAGCGCCAAGCCGAAGACCGCCGAAGACGAAAACGGCGTCGATCCTGCCGAATTCCAGCGCTATTTCATCAAGCAGGGCCGCTTCACCGCCGGGACCGCCACCCGGTATCGCCCCTCGTCGCTCACCGGCGATGGCGAGCACCAGCATCTGGCAGAAGGCTTCCGGATCGGCATGCGCTTCCATTCCGCGCCCGTCGTTCGTCTCGCCGATGCCAAGCCGATGCACCTCGGGCATGTCGCCGAAGCGGACGGGCGCTGGCGGATTTACCTGTTCGCAGGCAAGGACGCCCTCGCTGCGGATGGCGCTGTCAGCTCGCTCTGCCGCTTCCTCGAAAGCGACCCCGCCTCGCCGCTGCGCCGCCATACCCCGCCCGGCGCCGACAGCGATACCGTGTTCGACCTTCGCGCGGTGTTCCAGCAGTCGCACCGCTCGCTGTCGATGGGCGCGCTTCCCGATCTGCTATGGCCGCGCAAGGGCGCGCTCGGTCTGCGCGATTACGAGAAGGCCTTCTGCGCCGATCCCTCCGCCGGAGACATCTTCGCCATGCGCGGAATCGACCGGGACCGGGGCTGCATGGTGTTCGTCCGCCCCGACCAGTATATCGCCGAGGTTCTTCCGCTCGATGGCAACGACCGTCTCTGCACCTTCTTTGCAGCAATTTTGAACGATCAGACTGTTAAAATCGTTACAAAAGAACAGCTGGAAGCCGTTCCCGCGTAACATCATCTTGAGCAGACGGCGGTTCTCACGCTAGGTGGCGCCATGAGCGACCTAGAGACCATACCCGGACACCTGATCCGCCGCCTGCAACAGATTTCCGTTGCCCGTTTCGCGGTGCGCATGGCCGAGGCGGGTCTTGACCTCACCTCGGTCCAATATGCAGCTCTCCTGACGCTCCGCGATCATCCGGGGCTGGACCAGCAAACCCTTGCCGGCCTGATCGCCTACGACCGCGTAACGATCGGCGGCGTGATCGACAGGCTGGTGCAAAAGGGGCTCGTCGACCGCGAAATCAGCCCGACTGACAGGCGTGCCCGCGTGCTCATGTTGAACGGTCAGGGGCAGGAAACGCTGGATATCGCCACGCCGTGGGTGGACAAGGTCCAGGCCGACCTCGTTTCGCATCTGACGGCAGAAGAAAGCGATATTTTCCTGAAACTCCTTCAGAAAACCACCCAGGCGGGCAATGAGATGAGCCGCGCCCCGCTCCGGCGGGCAGCGAAGGTGCAAGGCTCCTGAACATTCGGAGCTTTGCACTTCAACTTCTTGGTAATCAGGCTTTCGTGCGCTTGAGAACGCGCTCCGCCCATAGCCCGAAGGCGAGTCCGATCGTCGCCCAGAGGACCAGTTGGGTGCCGATCGAGGCCACGCGGAAATTCCACAGCAGCACCGCGGGCAAATCGCCGGGCACTTCGTCGATCGTCGGCAGCAGGAACTGGCCGAGACCCACGATTCCGAGATAGACGACGAAACCCAGCAAGGTCGCGTCGAACCCGCGCCCCGGACGCGCCAGGGTGACACGGATGCGCGCCGCGATGACCGCAGCGCCGAGCGAAAGCGCTAACATCCCGAAGTAAGCGGCGGTGCGCAGTGCCACCGTCTCATGCTTGCCTACCGCGGGTGGGGTCTGCGGATATTTGATCGCAGGCACCACCACCACGAGCACGAAAGTCAGCGCCGCCAGCAGCAGTGCGAAACTGCGCGGGCCGAGGTGCCCCATCCGTCCATAGCCGTAAGCGAAGACGAGCGAGAATATCCCGCCGACCGCCGCGCCATAGAGCGCCAGCGCCGTCACCAGTCCCGCACCTTTCTGGGTATCGCGGCTGACGAGTTCCTCTTCCTGCGGCTCGGTATGCGCCATTCTGGCGTGTTCGGGAACAGCATGTTCAGGCGCAGCATGGGCCGAGTGGCTTTCCTCGTAACCGATCGCGAGGTCGATCTGCGGTTCGGCGAAACCGCGTGCGAAAAGCGTGGCAAGCAGCGCGCCCAGGATGCCGGCAAGCATCCCGCGCCAGAGCAGGTCTCTTGTCATCGCCGGATCAGTGGCAGGGGAAGCCGAGCAGGTGGCGTCCGTCGTGCACGAATTCATGCACGTACATGCCCTGGAACAGCGAGAAGGCACCCTGTTCGGTGCTCACGAAGTAGATGAAGATCACCGCCAGCAGCGTGCCGAGCACGGCCCAGGGAGCGATATCCTCGATCGGAATGGCATTGCCGCCCTCGACCGGAATGAAGGCGTCATCGAATACTGCGGCGGAAACAGCCATTGTCATGCTCCTTGGCGGGATTGCGCGTCCCCGGAAAACCTGCTGCCGAGAAGGAAGGTCTGGCTCTCGACGGGATGGCTCCCGTGCGATTACAGTGGCGCGACCGCGCCGGATTTTCACCGGCTTCTTCGATACTCGACGCCGCTTCCTTAGGACCGCGCGGGCAGCGGCGTCAACGACTTCACGGAATTTACGCTTGGCGACCTCCCTCCTGCTGATCTGTATCACCGCTACGGCATCGAGCCGGGAGGGCCGTTTTCCCGACCCGGCTGAACCGATCGATCCCGCCGGGTCCCGCGCTGCCGCGCGCGCCGCGCTGCCGGATCGCTTCCGCGCGGCGGCCTACCGCAGCCCTTCCCGCGCCGCCGCCGAAACCGCTTCCGCAATGGCGCTGACCGCAGGAGAGGACGCCGCACTTGCCGATCTCGACCATGGGCGCTGGACCGGCCGCTCTTTCGCCGAGCTTGGAGCCAGCGAACCCGGCGCGCTCGGCTCCTGGCTCGCCGACCCGACACAGGGCGCGGCGGATGGTGAATCCATGGAGCAGGCGCGAAACCGCGTCGGCGCGTGGATGGACCGGATCGTGGCTCAGGATCGGCCGGTCTGCGCCATCACTCACCCGATGATCGTCCGCGCCGCCCTTGCCCATGCGCTGGACCTGCCGCTGCGGGCAACGCTCGCCATCGACGTGGCGCCGCTCTCGCACGCCATGCTCTCGTTCAACCGCTCGTGGCGATTGCAGTCGCTGGGGCTTGCGAGCGGGCACGCGCCCGGCTAATCGCCTCCGGGTTTGAGGGACAGGTTGTGCCTCGGCAAAGATCGCGCCGGTGCCCCGCAAGGGGCTTAATACGGGAACACGGCAAGGATGGTTCGCCATCCGGACCGGGCTGTCCCTGCAACTGTAAGCGGCGAGCGCGATGCACATTCGCGGCGGGGCAAGTGCTCCCGACGCAGCCACTGGGCCGGACGCTAAATCCTGCGAGGCCTGGGAAGGCCGTGCATCACGCCCTGACCCGCGAGCCAGGAAACCTGCCTGCGTCGATGTCGCTCTTGCCCGGGTCCAGGGGATGGCCAAGGCACGGTAACTCTTCCGTCTGAGCGACGTGATGCATGCGGCCGGGGCCGCAGCGGCATGCCGTGTCGGGCGCCCGTGCGCCGGTCCGACAAGGCGCGTCGCCATCGCCGCTTGTGCGGCGGGAAGCCCCGCCGTTTCAGGTCGCTGGCGCGCGGGAGACGACATATGAGCAAAGTTCCCACCACCGTCATCACCGGCTTCCTCGGCGCCGGCAAGACCACGCTGATCCGCCACCTGCTGCAAAACGCCAAGGGCCGCCGCCTTGCCCTCATCATCAACGAATTCGGCGATGTCGGCGTGGACGGCGAACTGGTGAAGGGCTGCAACGACGAAGCCTGCCCGGAGGACGACATCGTCGAACTGGCCAACGGCTGCATCTGCTGCACCGTCGCCGACGACTTCCTGCCAACCATGCAGAAGCTGCTCGACCGCGAGAACAAGCCCGATCACATCATCATCGAAACCAGCGGCCTTGCCCTGCCCAAGCCGCTGGTGAAGGCCTTCCAATGGCCCGACATCCGCACCCGCGCCACGGTTGACGGTGTGGTCGCGCTGATCGACGCCGATGCCGTCGCGGCGGGCCGTTTCGCCGCCGACGAGGCGGCGCTGGCCGCTGCCCGCGCGGCAGACCCGATGCTGGACCACGAAAGCCCGCTGGAAGAACTGTTCGAGGAACAACTGGGCTGCGCCGACATGGTCGTGCTCAACAAGACCGACCTCGTCGACCCGCAAGCGCTCGCCCATGTCGAGACGCTGGTGCTGGCCGAAACGCGTCCCGGCGTGAAGATCGTGCGCGCCGATCACGGCGCCGTCGATATCGCCGCGCTGCTGGGCATCACTGCCGCGGCCGAGGACGACCTCGATTCCCGCCCCTCGCACATAGACGGGCTGGACGAGGATCACGACCATGACGACTTCGACAGTTTCGTGGTCTCCGGCAGCGATGTGGCCGATCTCGACGCCCTGCTCGCTCGTTTTAAGGACCTGATCGCAGAGCACGACATTCTGCGCGTAAAGGGCATGGTTGCCGTTGGCGGCAAGCCCAGCCGCCTGGTCGTGCAGGCCGTCGGCCCGCGCATCCAGCACTTCTACGACCGCACCTGGCTGCCGCAGGAAGGCCGCCGCACCCAGCTCGTCATCATCGGCCAGAAGGGACTGGACCGCGCTGCCATCGAGGCGGGGCTTGCCGAGGTTCTCGGTACTGTAGACGCCTGATGCACCTGCTGTCCGCCACGCCGGGGACGATCTCCAACGGCGAGGAGGCAATCGACCTGGATCAGTCTCCCGGCGACATGGTGATCCTCACCGTGGCGGACAGCGAACTCGCCTGCTTTGCGGGCGCGGCGGCGCGCATGCCTGAAGGCGCGCCCAGCATTCGCCTCGCGAACCTTATGCAATTGCGTCACCCCTATTCGATCGACCTCTATGTCGAGAAGGTGATCGCGCATGCCAAATTCGTCTGCGTGATCCTGCTCGGCGGCAAGAGCTACTGGGGCTACGGCATCGACGAGATCGCCCGCGTCGCGCGCGAGAACGGCATTGCCTTCGCCGCCATTGCCGACGGGCGAGAGGCCGACCCGGCGCTCGACCGCGCTTCCACCCTGCCTGCTGATCTGCGCGAGCGGATGCGCGACTATCTGCGGCAGGGCGGCGTGGCCAATGCGCTGTCGTTCCTGCGCACCGCTGCGCGGACCATCGGCCATGACGCGGGCGAGCCGGACGATCCGGTGCCGGTGGCAGATGCCGGGCTTTACCTTGCGGGCACCGAGCGCGCCGGGCTTGCCGAAGTGCAGGCAGGCTGGGCCCAAGGCCGCCCACTCGCGTTGCTGGTGTTCTACCGCGCGCTGATGATCGCGGGCACGACGGACGCCGTGGACGCCATGATCGCGGCGCTGCAGGAGCGCGGCTTCAACGTCGCCGCCGTTCACGTTCGCGCCTTGCGGGAGCCTTTCGCCGTGGACTGGCTGGGCGGACTGCTGGGAGAGATCGCGCCCGATGTGATCGTCAATGCCACCAGTTTCGCCTCCTCCTCCGCAGGCGACGACCGCAAGCCGGGCATTCTCGAAAAGGCGGACTGCCCGATCCTGCAAGTCGCTTTCGCGGGCGTCGAGGAAAGCGATTGGCAGAACGCCGCACGCGGCCTTGGTCCGCGCGATCTTGCCATGAACGTAGCACTGCCCGAAGTGGACGGCCGCCTGTTCACGCGCGCCGTCGCCTTCAAGGCCGCCGCGCGCTTCGACGAAGTGACCCAGTGCGGCATCGTCGTCCCGCGCGTCGCGCCGGACCGGGTGACCTTCGTCGCAGACCTTGCCGCGAACTGGGCGAACCTGCGCCGGACTGCGCCGCCCGAGCGCCGCGTGGCGCTGGTACTGGCGAACTATCCCAACCGCGACGGGCGCATCGGCAACGGCGTCGGCCTCGACACCCCTGCGAGCACTGCCGCGATCATCGCCGCTTTAACCAAGGCAGGCTATGACACCGGCGATGCGCCAGAGGACGGCGCCGCGCTGATGCGCGTGATGACCGGCGGCGTGACCAACGACCTGACATCGCTCGAACGACCGGGCGAGGTTGCGCTGCCGCTTTCGGCCTACGAAGCCGCCTTCGCAATGGTGCCCGAAAGCGCGCGGGAGGCCATGTCCGAACGCTGGGGCGAACCCCCGGCTGATCCCTTCGTGCGGGACGGCGCCTTCCGCCTGTCGGTGCACCGCTTCGGCAATCTCGCCGTCGCCGTGCAGCCCGCGCGCGGCTACAACATCGACCCCAAGGCCAGCCATCACGATCCGGCCCTGCCGCCGCCGCACGCCTACCTCGCCTTCCACGTCTGGCTGGCGCAGGACTTCGGCGCGCAGGCGGTGGTCCATGTCGGCAAGCACGGCAATCTGGAATGGCTGCCCGGCAAGGCCATCTCGCTCTCACGCGAGTGCTTCCCGGAGATCTGCGCCGGGCCGCTGCCGCAACTCTACCCCTTCATCGTCAACGACCCCGGCGAAGGCACGCAGGCCAAGCGCCGGATCGGCGCGGTGGTGATCGACCACCTCACCCCGCCGCTGACCCGCGCCGAAACCTATGGCCCGCTCAAGCAGCTTGAGGCGCTGGTGGACGAATATTACCTCGCCGCCGGGATGGACCCGCGCCGTCTCGACCGGTTGCGCCGCAATATTCTCGATCTGGCGCGCAGCCATGGTCTCGACCGCGATGCCGGGGCCAGCGGCGACGATGACGATGCGCTTTCGGCCATCGACAATTACCTCTGCGAATTGAAGGAATTGCAGATCCGCGACGGTCTGCATGTCTTCACTAGGTCGCCCGAAGGCCGATTGCGGCGTGACCTACTGGTCGCGCTGGCCCGCACGCCCCGCGGCTATGACCATGACGGACAAGCCTCGCTGCTGCGGGCGATGGCGGACGATTTCGGACTGGATTTCGACCCACTCGACTGTCGGATGGGTGATCGCTGGAACGGGGCCCGGCCGCAAGCGCTGGCGGCGGTTTCGGATGAGCCCTGGCGCACCCATGGCGACACCGTCGAACGGCTCGAACTGCTCGCAGCGGAATGGGTCAGCGAAACAACCCCTCTCCCGCTCGTCCTGAGCTTGTCGAAGGACCACAGCGCAGCGCCAGCATCCCTCGACAAGCTCAAGACGAGCGGAGCGGGAGACAGGACGCTGGCCGTGCTCGAAGCCATCCGCACCGACCTTGCCCCCCGTATCGATCTCTGCGGCCCGCGCGAGGCCGAGGCCTTGCTGACCGGGCTGAACGGCCGCTTCGTGCTGCCCGGCCCATCCGGCGCGCCCACGCGCGGGCGTTCGGATGTCCTCCCCACGGGACGCAACTTCTACTCGGTCGACACCCGCGCCGTGCCCACCGCCGTCGCCTGGGAACTCGGCCGCAAGTCCGCCGATCTGCTGGTGGAGGACTATCTCCAGCGCGAGGGCGAGTATCCCAAAGCCGTAGCGCTCTCCGCCTGGGGCACCGCCAACATGCGCACCGGCGGCGACGATATCGCGCAGGCTCTGGCCTTGATGGGCGTGCGCCCGCGCTGGGATTGGACTTCGGGCCGCGTGGTCGGATTCGAGGTGATGACCGTGGCCGAACTCGGCCGCCCGCGCGTGGACGTGACCTTGCGCGTTTCCGGCTTCTTCCGCGACGCCTTCCCCGAACAGATCGACCTGATTGACAGCGCCGCACGCGCGGTGATGGCGCTCGACGAACCAGATGGCGACAACCCGGCCGCCGAGCGCCACCGCGCCGAAACCGCGAAATTGGTCGACGATGGCGAGGCCGCAGCGCAGGCCACCCGCCGCGCCGGAGCGCGTGTGTTCGGATCGAAACCGGGTGCCTACGGCGCCGGGCTTCAGGCGATGATCGACGAAAAGATCTGGCACGAACGCGGCGATCTCGCCGATGTCTATCTCGACTGGGGCAGCTACGCCTATGGCGGCGGCGTGGAGGGCGATGCCGAGCGCGGCCTTTTCGCCAATCGCCTCGCCTCGGTCGATGCCGTGGTCCAGAACCAGGACAACCGCGAGCATGATCTGCTCGACAGCGACGATTACTACCAGTTCGAAGGCGGCATCGCCGCCGCTGTCGAGCATCTGAAAGGCCGCGCCCCGATCAGCTATCACAACGATCACAGCCGCCCGGAACGCCCGGTCGTCCGCACGCTGGAGGACGAGATCGGCCGCATCGTGCGCGGGCGCGTCGCCAATCCCAAGTGGATCGCCGGCGTCATGCGCCACGGCTACAAGGGCGCGTTCGAAATCGCTGCCTCGGTCGATTACCTCTTCGCCTTCGCCGCCACGACCCACGCGGTGAAGGACCACCACTTCGACGCCGTCCACGCCGCCTTCATCGAGGACGAGGCGGTGCGAGACTTCATGGCAGAGACCAACCCGGCCGCCTTGCGCGAAACCGCCGCTCGCCTTGCCGAAGCGCAGGAGCGCGGCCTCTGGAAACCCCGATCGAACAGTGCGGGCCTGACGCTCGCGGCCCTTGCAGGAGCATGACCATGGTGCAGCGTACCGACGAACAGCACGCCGAGAAGATGAAGAAGAAGCAGGCCGCGCATGACAAGATCATGGCCGGCAAGACGGTCGAAAAAGGCCTGCTGATCGTCCACACCGGCAAGGGCAAGGGCAAGACCACCGCCGCGCTGGGCATGGTGGTGCGCATGATCGGCCACGGCAAGAAAGTGGGCGTCGTCCAGTTTGTGAAAGGCGCGATGACCACCGGCGAGAAGGTCGTTTTCGATGCTTTCTCCGATCAGGTCGAATTCAAGCCGATGGGCGAAGGCTTCACCTGGAACACGCAGGACCGCGCCCGCGATATCGAACTCTCGCGCGAGGCGTGGGAAGAAGTGAAGCGCATGGTTGCCGATCCGGCCTATGACATGGTGCTGGCGGACGAACTCAACATCGTGCTGCGTTACGACTATCTCCCGCTCGACGAAGTGCTCGATGTGCTTACCGCGCGCGGTGAGATGAAGCATGTGCTCGTCACCGGCCGAAACGCCCCGGAGGCGCTGATGGAAGCCGCAGATCTTGTCACCGAAATGACGCTGGTGAAGCATCCCTTCCGCTCCGGTGTGAAGGCGCAGGCGGGTATCGAATTCTGATCATGCCGCCGCAGTTCGGCCCCGACTTCCAGCACGAACTGGCCGAGCTGCTGGCATGGCGCCGCGACGTGCGCCATTTCCGTAGCGATCCGCTGGGCGAAGAGGTCGTGACCGAACTACTGGTGACGGCGCAGCTTGCGCCCTCGGTCGGCAATTCGCAGCCATGGCGTTTTGTGCGGGTGCGTTCGGGCGAACTACGTGAGGCGCTGGCTGCCCATGCCGACGCCGAAATCACGCTTGCCGGAGCGGCGATGGCCGAGGATCGCCGCCCGGCCTATTCCGCGCTCAAACTCCACGGCATGCGCGAGGCTCCCGAACTGATCGTAGTGTTCTGCGACGATGCCACCCCCATCGGCGGGCGTCTCGGCGCGGCGACGATGCCGGAAACGCGCGCCTTTTCGGTGGTTCTGGCAATCCATACAATCTGGCTCGCCGCACGGGCCAGGGGGCTGGGGCTGGGCTGGGTCTCGGTGGTCGAACCTGGCTATGTGACCGGGCTTCTGGATGTGCCGCAGGACTGGCGCCTGATCGCGCTGCTGTGCCTCGGCCATCCGCTCGAAGAGGACCATGTGCCCGAACTCGAACGGCGAGGCTGGCAGGCCCGGCTCGACTGGCAGAGCAACGTCAGCGAGCGCTGACCTGCGCCGCCAGCGCCTTCGCCGCCTTGACGTAAGCCGGGCCGCCGCAGACGGTCCAGGCCTGCGGGATCGCAACGCGCGGAATATCCCGCAGAATCGGATGATGGATCATCTCGGTGCCCTGATCGGAAACCCGCTGGGTAGCGCTATCGATCACGATGTAATCGGGATGCGCCACAGCCATTTCCTCAAGGCTCATCTGCGAGAGCGAGGGCTTTCCCAGCTTCCCTGCAAGGTTGACGAGGCCGACCCGCGTCATCAGGTCGTCCACCAGCGTACCCGTCCCGGTAAGGTAGCCGCGCCGCTGGTAATAGGCGGCGACCCTGCCGCGACCGATCTTGTGCAGCCCGGCAAGCTGCGCATTCATCTGCGCGATCATCGTCTCGCCGCGCTCCGGATGACCGACTGCGCGGGCAACATCGCGGATCGCGGCAAGAATCTCGTCGTAATTCTTCGCCGATTTCAGGTCGAGCGAGGAATAGTGCTGGCTCCTGAGCACCGCGATGGCCGGATTGCGCCGGGCGGGCATGCCGATAACGAGATCAGAATCGGCGGCCAGCACTTCCTCCGCCGAGCCACCGAACACCGGCAGCCCCCTGGCGGCAGCGGCCACATTCGACATGGCCGGGTCGGAGGCATAGCGTGTCAGCCCTGCGATCTGGCTGCGGTCCGCCAGAGCGACCAGCAACTGATCCGCGCAGAGATTCAGCGAAACGATCCGGTGCGGCCTGGCCTTGGCACTGACACTCCGCTCGCCGGAAGGCGCAATCGGCGAGGCCCCCAGCAGCACGAGGCAGGGGACAAGGCGAAGATAGCGATGGATTTTTCCGAAGCCCATGGCATGGGTCCTTACCAACACGGACCCGGGACACAAGCGTGACGGGCAGCCGATCGCATGCGAGGTTATCGTGCAGAGCCGCAGTTCGTCCCGCCAACGCCATCCGGCCCTGATCCCGCTGCTGGGTATCGCGCTTGTTGCCGTAGCCTTCATCTCGCTCACCGTCGGCCCAGTCTCGCTAGGCTGGGGCCGGATCTTCTCGGCGCTGACCGATCCCGCGCACGACCGCGTTGCGCGCGCGATCCTGTTTGAACTGCGCCTGCCGCGCACCCTGATCGGCCTGATGGTCGGGGCTATGCTCGGTCTCGCCGGAGCGGTGCTGCAAGGCTACTTGCGCAATCCGCTTGCCGAACCCTCGGTGCTGGGCGCATCGAACGCTTCGGCACTCGGCGCCGTGATCGCGCTCTATTTCGGGCTGTCCGAATGGCATCCGGCGATGCTGCCCCTGCTCGCCATCTTGAGCGGACTGGTCGCCATCGCCCTACTCTTCGCCCTAGCCGGACGTTCGGAAAGCCCGCTGAGCCTGATCCTCGCGGGCATCGCGGTCTCGACGCTGGCAGGCGCCGGGATCAGTCTGGCGCTCAACCTCTCGCCCAATCCCTTCGCGGCGATGGAAATCATGTCCTGGCTGCTCGGCTCGATCGAGAACCGGGCGATGGAGCATGTCTGGATCGCACTGCCCTGCGTCGCTATCGGCGTAGCCCTGCTGCTGGCCAATCCCCGCGCGCTCGACGCGCTGTCGCTGGGCGAGGACGGCGCCCGCTCGCTGGGCGTCGATCTGCGCCATACCCGCCGCCGCCTGATGCTCGGCGTCGCCATCGGGGTAGGCGGCGCGGTCGCGGTATCGGGCGCTATCGGCTTCGTCGGTCTGATCGTGCCGCACCTGATCCGGCCGCTGACCGACCGCAGCCCTTCCGCGCTGCTCGTGCCCTCGCTGCTGGGCGGTGCCGTGCTGCTGACCGCCGCCGACGTGCTCGTGCGCCTGATCCCGACCGATGCCGAACTCAAGCTCAGCGTGGTGACAGCCTTTCTCGGCGTCCCGGTCTTCCTCTTCCACCTGCTTCGGGAGCGCCGCCTGTGGTGACGATCGCCATCGAGGACCTGCGGGTCCGTCTCGGCCGCCGCGAGGTCCTGCGCGGCCTTTCCGCAACCCTTCGCCCCGGCGCGCTGGTCGGGGTGATCGGCCCCAACGGTGCGGGCAAGTCCACTCTGGTCAGGGCCATGCTCGGGCTAGTGCCGGCGACCGACGGCACGGTCTCGGTGGACGGCGAGCCGATCTCTGCCCTCCAACCCCGCGACCTCGCCCGCCGCGTCGCCTATCTGCCGCAAGGCCAGACCCTGCACTGGCCCCTCACGGTCGAGCGCCTCGTGGCGCTGGGCCGCCTGCCGCATCTCGGTCCGATGTCACGGATTTCCGCCGACGACGAAGCTGCCGTGCAGGACGCCATGGCCCGCGCGGACGTGACCGACCTCGCAGGCAGAGTGGCGACGGAACTTTCCGGCGGCGAACGCGCCCGCGCGATGCTGGCACGCGCGCTCGCGGTCGGTGCTCCGGCGCTGGTGGTGGACGAACCACTCGCCTCGCTCGATCCCGGACACCAGATCGATGTGATGGACCTGCTCGCACGCGAGGCGCATGACGGCAAGCTCGTCGTCGCCGTGCTGCACGACCTGACGATGGCAGCGCGCTATTGCGACCGGCTGCTGCTGGTAAATGGCGGTGAACTCGTCGCGGATGGGACACCGCAAGAGGTCCTCACGTCCGAGCGCCTGCATGTAGTCTACGGCGTGACCAGCCATATCGACATGGCTGGGCCGTTGCCGTTCGTCGTGCCGCTGGAACGGGCACGGAACTAAAGGCGGGGAGAAGGCCCACACGCCTTCTCCCCGCCTCCGTATCAGGTCACCTGGAAACCGGCCCAGAACGGGTCGGCCTGGTCGATCCAGATCGTGTTGAAGCCGGTCGCGATCGCCGAACCTTCGATCGAGGGAATGATCGCGGGCTTGTCACCAAGCATGACTTCCTGCTCCACCACGCCGATGAAGCGGCTGCAGATGTAGCTTTCGTGCACGAAACGCTCGCCTTGCTTGAGGCGGCCGGTCGCATGAAGATGCGCGATGCGGGCCGAAGTGCCGGTGCCGCAGGGGCTGCGATCGATAGCCTTGTCGCCGTAAAACACGGCATTGCGGCCATCGGCGCCCTCATGCTTGGGCTTGTCGGCCCAGAGGACGTGGCTGACGCCGCGGATCGTGGAATCGAGCGGATGGACCGGCTCGTACTTCGCCCGCACGGCTTCGCGAATGCGGCCCGAAAGCTCGATGATACGCGAGGCGCCGAGATCGTCGAGGCCCGTGTAGTTACCCTGCGGTTCGACGATGGCGTAATAGTTGCCGCCATAGGACACGTCGATGGTCAGGGGGCCGATGCCCTCCACGTCCACCTCGATGCCGCGCTCGGCGACATAGGCGGGGACATTGGTGATGCGCACCGAGGTGACCTTCTGGCCTTCGGTTTCATAGGCGATCTCGATCACGCCAGCAGGAACCTCGACGCGCAGCTTGCCCGGCGTCGCGGGCTGGATCAGCCCATGTTCGAGGCCGAAGGTGACCATGCCGATGGTGCCGTGGCCGCACATCGGCAGGCAGCCCGAAGTCTCGATGAACAGGATGCCGATATCGTTGGCGGCATCGGTCGGCGGATAGAGGAAGCCGCCCGACATCATGTCGTGCCCGCGCGGTTCGAAGCACAGGCCGGTGCGTATCCAGTCGAAGCGCGACAGGAAATCCTGGCGCCGCTCGGACATGGAGGCGCCCTTCAACAGCGGAGTCCCGCCCGCCACAAGGCGAACGGGGTTACCGGCTGTGTGGCCGTCGATGCAGAAGAAAGTGTGCCGCATCGACGCTCCCTTATGCTGCTGCCGCGACGGTCAGGTCGGGACGGGTGGCAGCGGCCTTTTCGACCATTGCGATCACTTCGGCGCGGCGAGCGCCTTCAAGGACATAGCGCGGCGGCAGGACGCGTTCCGAACCGCGACCCATGACCTGCTCGGCCAGCTTGATCGACTGGACGAGATCGTGCTCGGCGTCGAGGTGAAGTAGTGGCATGAACCAGCGGTAGATTTCCATGGCCTTGGCATGGTCGCCACGCTCGAACGCCTTGACCAGTTCGACCGATTCCTTCGGGAAGGCATTGGTGAGGCCCGAAACCCAGCCCTGCGCGCCGAGGTAGAGACCTTCGAGCGCCACATCGTCGAGACCCGCGAACAGGGTGTAGCGATCGCCGAACTCGTTCTTGAAGTCGGTGAAGCGGCGGGTATCCGGTGCGGATTCCTTGACTGCGACGATGTTCTTGACATCGACCAGTGCGGCAAGAACGTCCTTGTCGATCACGGTGCGATAGGCCGGCGGGTTGTTGTAGAGCATGATCGGCAGGCCGGTCTGATCGGCAACACCCTTGAAGTGCGCGACGAGTTCGTGCGCCTTGGGCACGTAGACCATCGGCGGCAGCAGCATGAGGCCATCGGCACCGGCCTTTTCGGCAGCCTGGGCATAACGCACGGCACGGCGGGTATCGAATTCCGAAACGCCGGTGACGACCGGAACGCGGCCGTTCACCGCTTCGACGATGGCCGAGAGAACCTGGATCTTTTCGTCGTATTCAAGCGAGTTGTTCTCACCCACGGTGCCGAGTGCGATCACGCCGGTCACGCCGTCGTTGATCAGATCGTCGACGACGCGCTGGGTGTCGGCGAGATCGATCGACAGGTCCTCGCGGAGCTGCGTCGTCACTGCCGGGAACACACCCTTCCAACCAATTGCCATGTAAGTTCTTCCTACTCTCTCTGAATTGAAATATCGTATACGATATTATGAAGTGTGCTGCAATTGCAAAATTCACACTCTCCTCGAATTTTGTGCCTCGCCTCGAACCGCCGGGCAATCCATGAGAAAAGCCGCCCCGGTTTCCCGAGGCGGCTTCCTTTTCTCACTCTGTGCCCGGTGCTTCGAACATCAGAAGCGGAAGCGGACGCTTCCCTGAACCGTCCGCGCCAGAGTGCGCACGCCCAGCGGCAGCATGGCCTCGCTGCCATGGTAGCGATAGACATCGTTGCCAAGGATATTTGAAGCCTCAAGCGAAAGCGTCATGAACGGCACCGGCGTGTAGTTGATTGCGGCGTCGAGTTTATAGGTATCGTCCTGATAAGGCGAATATTCGGGGTTCTGCTGCCAGATGCCCATGCGGTACGAGGAACGCCAGTTGAATGCAGCGCGGGCGCTGAACTTCGGCGTATCGTAGAACAGCGTGGCGTTGGCCGTCCACTTCGAGGTGTTCGGAGAGTCGAACGCGCCGGGGAAGTCCTCGGGATAGGGATATTCGATGCGGGCCTTGAAGATGTGGCTGGCATTCACGCTGGCGCCGAAGTTGCTGAGGAAGCCAGGCAGGAAGTCGAAGAACGACTGGAGCGTGCCTTCCATGCCGATGAACTTGCCGTCACCCGCATTGCGCTGCTGCTCGATGTAGCCGATTCCCGACTGATAGTTGCTCAGGTCCACGCCATAGGCCAGCAACTGCTCGGCAGTAGCCTCTTCGCGGCTGTAATAGAGGAACCCGGTTGCCTTTTTGTAGTAGCCCGCAAGCGAGACCTGACCGCCGCGGCCGAAGTAGTATTCGGCGCTGACATCGAAGGCCTGTTCGCGCTGAGCCTTGAGGTCAGGGTTGCCGGCGAAGATGACCGGAGTGGTGCCCCGCGTTTCTGCGAAATAGAACGGACGCATGTCATAGAAGCTCGGACGCTGGACGTTCGTCGTGTAGGACAGGCGCAACTGGGTCTTGGGCGAGAAGTGAATGATCGAGGTTACGCTCGGCAGCAAGTCGTAGTAATTTGCGGCACCGGGAGAAGCCTCGACGATGTCCTGATAGCCGTTGGTGATATCGCCGGGACGATAGTTGAAGCTTTGCGAGCTGCCCCAGGTATTGGTGTAGCGCACACCGGCCAGGCCGTCGATCTTGATCGCGCCGACGTCGAAGGCATAGTTGAGCTGGGCATAGGCGGCAAAGTTGTTTTCGGTCGAACGGAAGGTCTGCCCCTGGTCGCTCGGCGGAAACTCGCTGGCGAAGCGCGCGGCATTGCCCGTATCG
This sequence comes from Novosphingobium sp. BL-S-20, assembly GCF_055521635.1. Classification (NCBI taxonomy): domain Bacteria; kingdom Pseudomonadati; phylum Pseudomonadota; class Alphaproteobacteria; order Sphingomonadales; family Sphingomonadaceae; genus Novosphingobium; species Novosphingobium sp. BL-S-20. The sequence goes on from NZ_CM145493.1 coordinate 1,333,842, forward strand.
TACTGCTGGATGTACTCGCGGATGGCCGCGACGTTCGACATCACCACGGAACCGGGGATACGATACCATTCCGCAGTCGAACCGCCGATATCGGGGCCGACGAGCGATGCCGTATCGAAGCCCGGGAATGTGCTAAATGGAGCATATGTACCGTTTACCCGCGGGAAGCCGTCGCGATACCCGTAGTAGCGGCTGGCCTTGCGGCGGTTGTAGCGTGTGCCGACCTGGAAACTGCGCAGCAGGCCATCGGGCATTATGTCGAGAGTAAGGTCTGCCTGTGCCGAAAATTCGCGGTTCTTCGATCCGCCGCGATTGTCCTGGAAGCGATCGACCACGTATTTCGACACGTCCGAAAGATCGACGCCGTTGAACGAGATCGAGGGCGCGCCCTTGCTGTAGACGTCGGAGGCGAAATCGACATTGGCCGAAGTCAGCGTACCCGGGCGTACGATCGTCTCGACGAAGTAGTTGCCTTCGTTTGACCAATTGTACTGTGCGCTGGCATTGATATGGACGATGCCCGAATTGTAATGCGCCTCAAGGTTTGAGGTATACAGGTTCGAGTGGAAGTTGTTGTATTGGGTGTCGATACCCGCCGGAAGGCCGGTGGGGTTCGTGATCGTTGCCGATTTCACGGTGCGACCGTCAGGCATGAGCACGACATTGCTCAGCGTACCGGTCACGTTCATGTCCTGAACATAGAGACGCTCGACCGAACGCTTCTCGCGCGATCCGAGGTAGCCGCCCTCAAGGACGAAATCGAGCTTGTCGCTGGCACGCCACTGCAGGACCGCGTTGATCGAGGGACGTTTCACATTGCCCTGCTCGATGCCGTAATAGGCACGATAGGGGATCACAACCGTCGAGCCGTCGGTAAGCGTGCGCTCGAACGGGGATTCGCTCTCGATGTAGTTTTCGCGGTAATTGGTCTTGGTCCACGAGGCATTCACGAGGAAGCCGAACTCACCAATTCCGGTATCGAAGTGATTGGCCACCAGAAGGCTGCCGTAAGGGCTGACCTTCTCGGAAATGTCGTCATACGAGCCGCGGACACTGCCGGCGACAGTCCAGCCTCGCTTGAGATCGAACGGACGGCGCAGTTCGACATTGACCGTGCCGGCGATGCCGCCTTCGACCTGATCGGCGGTGCGGGTCTTGTAGACATCCACTTGCTTCAGCAGTTCGGCTGGGATGTCGGCCAGATTCAGTGAACGCCCGTCGCCAAGGTTGGTGTTGTTGCCGTTGACGGTGGTCTGCACTTCAGCGAGACCGCGGATGGTGACGCTCTGGCCCTGGCCGCGGGCGCGGTCGATCTGCACGCCGGTCACGCGCGAGAGTGCTTCGGGAACGTTGTTGTCGGGGAGCTTGCCGACGTCTTCCGAAACCACGGAATCGACGATCTGCTTCGAATTCTTCTTCTTCGTCGCGGCAGCCTCGACGCTGCCGCGCACGCCGGTAACGACGATGTCGGCCTTAGGACCTTCATCCTGGTCCGACAATTCGGATGCGGAAGCATTGCCGGTCTGCGCGAAAACCGGCGCGGTGACGCCAAGAGCGATAACCGAAGTCAGAGCAGTCGATAGCTTGAGGACTTTTAACGATGTCATAGAAACCCCCTGTTTGATTCCTTGGCACCTTCGGTTTGGCGCCCTTGCTTATATCGTATACGTCCTACGATATCTGAATTGTGTCAATCGGAATTGTGACGTTTCGGAAATATTTTGTCCGACTAATCAGAGGCCGCGAAATTTCCGCAAAGCGCATGCAAAAAGGAGCGCAGGTCTTCACCTGCGCTCCTTTGGGTATTCGAGGAAATCTAGCTTTCTAGGCGCAAGGTCCGGGCGGTGACCCGTCGCTGCGCAGATTGCGCTGCTCAACCTTGGGGGTCAGCACTTCCCATTCCTGCACGGCCAGCGCCGCGTGGGTCTTGCCGTCGGTCGAGGCGTCCATCACCGCGCGAAGACAGCGCGTGGTGATCTTGGGGAACGACACTTCCTGGAAAGCATCGGTAGCGGTGCCGTAGGCACTCGCGCCCCGTACCGACGTCCAGCCCTTGGCAGCCCAATATTCCAGATGCCACTTCGCGGGCGGCGCGACACCGACGCCAGACCCTGCGGGCTGGTCGTTCCAGAACCGGATCCGCGAGCCGTCGATCGTCACCGGCTTGTCCCAGCGATACTCGATCCACTGCTGCGGCGGGTTGTTCGGCGACCAGCTTCCCCACATGTCGGGCGGCAGCGGGGCCTGCTTGACCACGCCGTCGTTGAGCGACTTGATCCAGAACTGCACCGGTACCGGATCGTTCGAAGCCGTAGCCCAGGCCGAGCGCGCGATGTTGCGGCTCGGGGCCTGCGGCGGCTGCGGACGCAGGGTGGGCACGACCGTGCGGATAAGCGCGGGACTGACGCTGTCGTCCCACTCCATACGGTCGACCGCGACGCTGCGGCGGAAATGGCCGCCGTTTTTCGCGTCCGCCGTGTGATAGACCATGTACCACTGGCCCTTGAACTCCACCGCGCCCGGATGCGAGGTCGTGGAGGATACCGGCTTCAGCGCCACGCCCCGATAGGTCCATGGCCCCATCGGCGAAGGCGCGGTGCCATACGCGATGCAGGCATGGTAGACCGCAGGCGTGCAGTCCGAGGTCGGGCCTGCCTTGTTGCCCGCATAGAGCATGTAATAGGTGCCCTTGCGCTTCATGATCCACGGCGCCTCGAAGAAGCCGGTGAGGCCGGTAATGGTCTGCTCCGGCCCCTTGGGCGTGATCATGTCGCGCGCCAGTTCCATGCCGCGCAGCTGGCCGAAGGTACCCCAGTAGAGATAGACCTTGCCATCGTCGTCGATCAGGATCGTCGGGTCGATGTTCTGGATATCGTTGGCGACGGGCACTTTCTGCGAGACGATCGGCCCCGAAGGATGGGCGTCGCGCCAGGGGCCGACCGGACTGTCCGCCACGGCCACGCCGATGGCGAAGCGGTCCTTGGCGTCGCTGTTCTTCTCCATGACCGGGGCATAGAGATAGAAGCGCTTGTCCGGTCCCTGGATGATCTGCCCGGCATAGGCCCTTGCCGGTTCGGCCCAGGCGAAGACGTTTTCGGGCTTGAGGAACGCCGGGTAATGCGTCCACTTCGCGCCGTTCGGGCCGGGGGTGGGATCGTCCGTCCGCAGCAGTTGCCAGTCCGGCATGATGAAGTCGTTGACGTCGGGCGCGGCCATGTCGTGGCCGGTCAGGATCCAGAACTGCCCGTCTGCGACGAAGGGTGCAGGATCGGCCGAGTAATAGTCGCCGTCCGCGAGGATCGGATTGCCCGGCACGGTGATCTCCCGTCCCACCGGGGCAGCGGATTGCTGCGCCGAGGCGGCCGATGCGAATGCACCGGCCGCCAGGATCACTGCGAGCTTATTCCTCATCGGGGTATGGCCCCTTGCCGCCATCCTTGATGAGTTGGTCGACGCGCTGGTCGATCAGCGGCAACGGCACGCCGCCCAATTCCAGCACCGCATCGTGGAAGGCGCGGATGTTGAACTTCGGCCCCAGCGCGGTTTCCGCCTTCTTGCGTGCATCCACGAAGGCCAGTTGTCCCATGTAGTAGGACAGCGCCTGACCCGGCCAGGAGATGTAGCGATCGACTTCGGTCTCGATCTCGTGGTCCGAAAGCGCGGTGTTGTCACGGAAGTACTGCTGCGCCTGCTCGCGGGTCCAGCCCATGGCGTGGATGCCGGTATCGACGACGAGGCGCGAGGCGCGCCAGGCCTGATAGCTGAGCATGCCGAAGCGGTCGTAGGGCGTTTCGTACATACCCATGTCCTCGCCCAATGCCTCGCAATAGAGCGCCCAGCCCTCGCCATAGGCGGAGAGGTAGGTGTCACGGCGGAAGGCGGGGAGGTCCTTGTTCTCCATCGCCAGCGGCATCTGCATGGCGTGGCCCGGCGCGGACTCGTGCAAGGTCAGCGCGACTTGCGAGTAGAACGGACGGCTCGGCAGGTCGTAGGTGTTGACGAGGTAGATCCCCGGACCGCCGCGACCGCCGGTATAGAACGGCGCGATATCGTCCGGCACCGGCTTGATGGCGAAGCGGCTGCGCGGCATGTGGCCGAAGAACTGGTCCGCCTTGCCGTCGAACTGCTTGGCGATCCAGGCCGCCCGGTACAGCAGCTCGTTCGGGGTCTTGGGATAGAACTGCGGATCGGTGCGCAGGAAGTGCAGGAAGGCCTTGAGATCGCCCTTGAACTCGACCTGGCTCATCACCTCGTTCATCTGCGAACGGATGCGCGCCATTTCGCTGAGGCCGATCTGGTGGATCTCCTCCGGCGTCTTGTCGAGGGTGACGAACTCGGCGATCTTCGACTGATAATAGGCCTTGCCGTCCGGCAGGTCATAAGCCGCCAGCGTCTTGCGCGCGCCCTTCTCATACTCGCTCCGCATGAAAGCGAGCAGCTTGACGTGCGCGGGCACGACGCCGTCTGAAATCAGCTTGCGGGCCTCGGCACGCAGCTTTTCCTGCTCGGCGGCGGGGATCGTCGAAGGCAGTTTGCGGAAGGGTTCGTAGAACGGCGATGCCTCGACCGACTTGGCCTGCGTCACCAGTTCAATGCCCTTGTCGCGCCCGATGAGGGTGATCTGCGGGCCGGTGAAGCCGCGCTTCAGGCCCGCGCGCATGTTCTCGATCTGCTGGTCGTAGTAGCGCGGGATTTCGCGCAGCATTTCGAGATAGTTGTCGGCGGCGGCCTTGTCCTTGAACGGATTGCGCGCCCAGTCGGCCAGATCGCCCCAGAAGCTGGTGTCGGCGTTGAACGGCTTTTCGTAGTCCCTGAACCGCTGCGAAGCGAGCAGTGCGTCGACCTGGCCCTTGTAGACCGCGAAGTTCACGCGATTGGCGGGCGAAAGCTGCTTCTGGTCGATGGCGGCAAGCTGACCTTCCACCTTCGTCCAGCAGGCGAGACGGTCTGCCTGCGCCTTGGGGCCGAGGTCGGGCAGGACGATCTTGCTGTCCTTGGGCGTATCCTCGCAGGGGCCGACCTGCTTCTGGCGCCATTCGTATTCGGCGGTGTAGATCGCCTCGAAGGCCTGGTCAGCAGTCTGCTTCTTGGAGACTTGTGCGGCGGGAGCGGCAACCGCCGAAACCGTAGGCGTGGTGACCAGTGCGGCGCCGGCCAGCATCATGGCGCGGCCAACCGAATTCTTCACGTCATTTCCCCTTTCGAGAACCTCGAGAATGTCCTGGTGGAGCTTGGCGGGAATGCGCAGCCCCTCCTCGTCGGATTGCGCCCGCGCGATCAGGCGGCGCGATCCCGGCAGGCGAGCGCCCTGCCCTTCGATCATGTCGAACATCGCTTCCGCCCGGCGCAAGTGCTCTTCCACACCCGCACCGAGGAAGCCTGCCGGATCGATGGCGATGATGAACTCGCCGCCGATCGGAGACCCGCCGCGATCCTGATCCGCTGCCATCGATTCCGCGCTGGTCATGTCGCCGATCAGCGGCCCCGCGACCAGTTCGACCATGGCGGCGAGCGCCGAGCCCTTGTGTCCGCCGAAAGTGCGCATGGCGCCGTCGAGCACGGCTTTGGCGTCGCTCGATGGATTGCCCTGGGCATCGTAGCCCCAGTCGAGCGGGATTTCCTTGCCCGCGCGGCGGTGCAGTTCGATCTCGCCCCGCGCGACCGCGCTGGTGGCGAAGTCGAAGACGAACGGTGCGCGATCCGGGCGCGGCCAGCCGAAAGCGATGGGGTTGGTGCCGAACACCGGCTTGGTCCCGCCCGCCGGTGCCACCCAGGAATGGCTGGGCGTAAAGGCGAAGGCGACGAGGCCTTGCTCCGCCAGCGCCTCGACCTCGGGCCAGAGCGCGGCGAAGTGGACCACATTGTTCAGCGCCATCGCGGCAATGCCGAACTTTCGCGCTTTTTCCACCAGCAGCGGCATGCCGCGCTCGAACGGCAGCTGGGCGAAGCCGCCCTTGCCGTCCACGCGCACCAGCGCCTGCGCCGGTTCGCTCACTTCGGGCACTGCATCGGGCACCACCACCCCGCGCTCGACCGAATTGGCGGCGACAAGGAGGCGGTAAAGCCCGTGCGAGGTGCAGCCGTCCCGCTCACCCGACACCATGGTGTGGGCGACGGCGGCGGCATGGTCGGGCGCAAGGCCCCAGGCTTCGAGCACGGTGCGGGCGAGTTCGTCCGCCTCCGCGATCGTCAGGGCAACGTCTTCACTCAAGGACAGGCTCACTTCTTGGCAGTAAACAGGCGCACGCCGAAGACCGGACCGGCCGAGCTGCGGTCATGCGGCAGGAAGCGGACCTTTACGCTGCTCTTGCCCTTGGTGAGAGCCTCGGGCAGCGGATAGTCCACATCGAAGAACTTGCCGGCGGCATCGTTGTCGAGCTTCTGGGTGGCGATCTTCACGTCGTCCACGAGAATGTCGAACACGCGCGAACGCTCGCTGCCCCAATAGCTGGCCTGAAGCAGCAGCGGCCCCGGCTTCACCTTCATCTTGAACTCGAAGTAGCCGCCCGAGCGGGCATCGCGTCCGTTACGGCCGCGATAGGAGACCGGGTAGGAAATTTCCGAGGTCAGCTCGTGGTCGCGCTCGGGCTGCATTTCGCCGAGGTGCATGACGTCGATCGAGCGGGCGGCGATGTCCTTCTGGCGGGCCTGCTCGGCCAGGAACGCGGCTTCCTCGGTCTTCCAGCCGCTTTCGGTGAAGCGCTTGAAGTAGACCGCGCTGCGGCGGTCGTACTGGCTGTAGAACGGCACGAACATGCGGTCGCCCGGACGGACGATACCGGTGGTCTGGAAGCGCGGACGGTCGGAAACGATCGGCTTGAACGCGGCCAGCGGGTTGTCACCCACCATCGCCGGTTCGACGCCGGTGAACTCCATCTCCGCCGGGCCGAGATCGGCGGCCATGACCAGCGGGCCACGCACCACGGCAACCACGTCCTGCGAACCCTGCGCGGTTTCGAGGCGCAGTTCGAGCGGTAGGTTCAGCGCGATCACGTCACCCTTCTTCCAGCGACGGTCGATCACGGCATAGCCGCCGACCGGCGTGGCGGGCACCGGCGCGCCGTTGACGGTCACGGTCGCCTTGCCATTCGACCAGCCGGGAATGCGCAGCGCGACGGCAAACTTGCCCTGCTTCACGGCATCGAGCGCGATCTTCACGTCGGACTTGAACGGGTACTCGGTGGCGATGGTGAAAGCAGCGCCCTTGGCCTTCCACTGCCCGGTCGAGGGGATGTAGAGGTTGACGAAGAGCGTGTCGTCACCTTCCCAGAAGATGGAATCGCCATGCTTCGAATGGCTTTCCATGCCCGAGCCGACGCAGCACCAGAATGCCTCTTCGCCGGGACCCGAATAGCCACGCGGAGCGCCGCTCATCATTGGCGTCATATAGGTGAAGCCGCCGGTCTCGGGGTTCTGTGCCGACATGACATGGTTGAGGTGCGCGCGCTCGTAATAGTCGAACAGCGCGCCGTCCGGCTGCCACGAGTAGAGCTGACGGGTCAGCTTGAGCATGTTGTAGGTGTTGCAATGCTCACAGGTCGATTCCGTGAGGTGCAGCGCGACGGTATCGGGCTCGAAGAAGTATTCGCGGTCGGCATTGCCGCCGATCACGTAGCTGTGATGCTGGGTCACGCGCTCCCAGAAGAAGCGGGCGGCGCGGCCGGGCTCGTCCTTGCCCGTCAGTTCGTGGATACGGCCGAGGCCGATCAGCTTGGGCACCTGCGTATTCGCGTGGAAGTTGGCGAGCTTGTCTTCCTGCGCCACCAGCGGATCGAGCACTTTCTTGTCGTAGATGCGCTCCGCCACCTTCAGCCAGCGCAGATCGCCGGTCTGGGCGTAGAGATCGGCATAGCTCTCGTTCAGGCCACCATATTCGCAGCCCAGCAGTTCCTGCATCTGCTTGTCGTCGAGCGCGGCGAAGACTTTCTCGAAGTAGCCGCCGAGACCGATGACCACTTCCAGCGCCTTGGCATTGCCCCAGGCCGCATTGATGTCGAGCAGGCCCTGGAAGTACTTGTGCACGGTATAGAGCGGCGACCACGAGCCGTTGAGGTCGAACCCGCCCGACTTGATCTCGCCGCGCATGACTTCGGGGAAGATTTCCTGCCCGTCGACGACCTTGCCGTCCTTGGTCTTGCGGCCGAGCGCGCCGATGTAGCCGTCCGTGCGCTGCGCCTGGCATTCCGCCAGTTCGTCGACGATATAGTCGGCGCGGCGGCGGCATTCCGGGTTGCCGGTCTGCTGCCAGGCCAGGACCAGCGCGGTCATGTAGTGACCCAGCGTGTGGCCGGCGATCGTGTCCGATTCCCAACCGCCGTAGATCGCCGCCTTGGGGTCGAGACCCGCATACTTGCGGAAGTTGTGCAGGAAGCGATCGGGGCTGAGCGACATCAGGTAGTCGACATTGACCTCGACCGCAGTCGCATAGTCCGACGGCGCAAGGCGCACGTCGGTCAGCGGCAGCGGCTTCGCCTTGATGGGAAGCTTGGGCGCAATGACGGCGGCGAAACCCTTGAGGGGGACAGAGCAAATGGCAAGCGCCGCCACGCCCGCCATCCATTCGCGCCGATTGGCCTGCATTTCCATAACTCCTATCGAATATCGTATACGTTATTGATAGAAGTCAGACTCTCGAAGTCAATAGCTACTTTGTCGCATATCCGCCGCGAACCTCAGCGACGAAGCGCCACCTGGGTATCGGCATGGGCCAGCTCGATCAGCGTAATCATCGCCTTGCGCGCTTTGGCCGGGTTGCGCTCGGCAATCTGCGTATAGAGCGCGTGATGCTCGGGCATGGGATCGCGCGGACTGTCCTGCATGCCGTGCTTGATCGCGGTGGTCGAGGCGATCGCGGTCGAGATCGAATTGGAAAGCGCCAGCAGCATCTCGTTGCGCGTCGCCTCCATGAGCAGTTCGTGAAAGCGGATGTCGGCGGCGCGGCCCTTGGGGCTGGTGAGCGTGTAGCGCTCCATCGTGTCGAGCGCATTGGCCATATCCAGCAATTGCCCATCGTCCCGCCGCAGCGCCGCCATTTCGGCAGCCTGGGGTTCGACGACCATGCGCAGTTCGAACAAGTCGCGCAGGAATTCGTCGCTGGCGCCGCACTGGATCTGCCAGGACAGCACATCGGGATCGAGCAGGTTCCACTTGCGCCGCTCGTTGACCCGCGTCCCCGCCTTGGGCCTGCTGGAGACCAGCCCCTTGGCCGTGAGCATACGGAATGCCTCACGCAGGACCGAGCGAGATACTCCGAGTATTTCCGCGTGTTCGACTTCTGCCGGGAAGACATGGCCCTCCAGATAATCCCCGCTGACGATCTGCGTCGCCAACCGCTGAGCCACAGCGTGATGGAGGCGCCCACTCATGAGGGGCAGCATTTCAGGACCTTCACCCGAACCGCTTAGGGTCATTGTGCTCTCTTTCGTCATCGCGTCTGGTCTGTATCAAGAATAACGCTCTGGCTAGTCCAGAAAAGCGCAGATCATATATCGTATATTTTTCTTGACGGTCATGCCAGCCGGCGTCATGACAAAGATCTTCTCCCGAAATAACCGATGGACCGCAGCCGTGAGCGCTTTGCATACCTCCCTGTCGAAATCCATCAGCCTGCTTGCTCTCGCCATGGCCGCCACCGCGCCGATCCCGAGTTACGCGCGTGACACCGCTGCGCGTGCCGCCGCCGCCCAGCCGAGCATCGACCAGCGCTATGCCGCTGCCGACAGCTTCCTCGGCAGCGCGCTCAGCGATCTGATCGACAATGCCGATATCGCCCCGCGCTTCGTCGAGGGCGGCCTGTTCTACCGCACCGGCAACCGCCTCGACCAGCGCTACCAGTTCCTCGATCTCGGCACCCGGCAGGCCCGGCAGGTCACGACGACCGCCGCCCTGCTTGCCGCACTGACCGCGGCGAAAGGCGCCCCGGTCGCGCTCGACGATGCCTATATCGCCGAAGTGGAATACGATCCGGCGAAGAACGAAGTCCGCTTCCACGCCTTCGACGGCGCACTCTGGAGCATGGACGCCGCCGGGAAGGCCGCTCAGGTCGAGGAAGCCGACCACCGGGAATTCGATCTCCCCTCGCCCGACGGCAAGACGAAGATCGTCGCGCGCGATTACAATCTTTACGCCGTCGATATCGCGACGGGCCGCGAAGTGGCGCTCACCACCGATGGCACGCGCGAACAGCCCTATGGCCGTTCCATCCCGCAGCTTTCCGATATCCTGCGCGACGGCACCGAGGACCCGGCCATGCCGGTCTCGGCGCAGTGGTCGCCGGACGGGCGCTACCTGCTGACCTGGCGGCTCGATACCCGCGAGGTGAAGAAGCTCTCGATCACCCAGCAGAACCCGCCGGGCAGCTTCTATCCGCGCAGCTTCACGTACATCTATCCGCTGGCGGGCGCCGAGAAGCTGCCGCAAGCCGCGCGCCTCGTGATCGACGTCAGGGAGGCGATGAAGAAGGGTAAGGCGCGGATCGTGCCGATCCAGGTGCCATCGGAATCCATCCTCTACCCTTCCGCCCCTGACATGGGCTGGCTAGACGGCAAGATCCGCATGCTCTGGACCGAGCGCGGCTACAAGCAGCAGGCCGTCTACCTTGCCGATCCCGAGACCGGCGCCGCGAAGATCATCGCCCATGAAGCGGTGAAGCCGGTCGTCACCGTCACCTCCAGCATGATCTTCCCCTCGCCCGAACTGGGCGGCGAGCTTTCGATCTCGGAGCGGAGCGGCTGGGCGCAGCTCTATCTCGTCACGCCCGACGATCCGGACGGGGGCAAGGCCCTGACCACCGGCGACTGGGAAGTCCTCACGGTAGACAACGTGGCCGAGGACAAGTCCTCGCTCGTCGTCACCGGCGTCGGCCGCGAGGCTACGCGCAATCCCTACTGGCGCGCGCTCTACCGCGTTCCGACCAAGGGCGGCGCGCTCACCGAGCTGACCCCGGAACCGCTCGACCACAACGCCTCGGTCTCGCCCGACGGCCAATGGATCGTCGACCAGATGTCCAGCCCAACCTCGCCGACCCGCGCGGTGCTCCGCGACGGGCAGACCGGGCGCATCGTCATGGACCTCGCCAAGGCCGACGACAGCCGCCTGCTCGCCACCGGCTACACCCCGCCCGAGCCGTTCCAGGGCGTGGCGGCGGACGGCACGACGCCGATCTACGGCATGATCTATCGCCCCGCGCACTTCGATCCAAAGCGCCGCTATCCGGTGATCGACAACGTCTATACCGGCCCGACCACCACCGACGTTCCCGCCACCTGGAGCGATGCACGCCGCGTTTCCGGCAATAGCGTGGCGCAGATCGGCGCGATCGTCGTCATGATCGACGGCACCGGCACCTCGCGGCGCGGCCAGAAGTTCCGCCTGCCCGCCTTCCAGAACCTCGGCGAAGTCGGTCTCGACGATCACATCGCGCTGATCCGGCAGATGGCGGCGAAGTATCCCTATATGGACGTGACCCGCGTCGGCGTGTTCGGCGGGTCGGCGGGCGGCTACGACACCGCGCGCTTCGTGCTGCGCCGTCCGGACTTCTTCAAGGTGGGCGTCTCCTCCTCGGGCAACCATGACCTCCGGCTGGACAAGACCTGGTGGCCGGAAGTCTCGATGGGCTATGCCGACGAGGCGACCTGGGAGCGCAATTCCAACATGTCGGTCGCGGGCCAGCTCAAGGGCCACCTGCTGCTCGTCCACGGCGATATCGACGACAACGTGCCCGTCACCGAGAGCTACCGCCTCGCCAAGGCGCTGATGGATGCCGGGCGGGACGTCGATCTGATCGTGATGCCCAATGCCACGCACAACGTCTACCGGCCCTTCTTCTGGAAGAAGCTGCGCGACTATTTCACCCAGTATCTGCTCGGCGAAACGCCGCCTGCCCTCGGCCCCGTGAAGGCGGCCGCTCCCGCTGCCCCGGCAGCCAAGTAAATCCCGCGAGGACCTGAAATGAAGCGTCTCCTGAAGCCCTTGCCGCTCGTCGCCCTGGTGCTCGGCACTCTCCCCGCGATGCTGCCGACGACCGTAGCCTATGCCGAGGAAGGCGAGGCCCAGAAGCCGAAGCCCGTCTATCCGCCGATCGCCAAGACAGAGATGCAGACCCCGGCCTTCGATCTCGCACTGCGGGCCGACACGCAGACGCTGGCGCACCTCTCGCCTAAGGGCAACACCGCCTTCGACTTCGTCCCTGCAGGCCGCGAACCCGAGCGCGCGGGCGACGGCTACGTCCACATCGGCGACATCCATATCCGCCTGAAGACCGCCGGTTCCGGCTGGCAGGACTTCTCCTCCGCCCATGCCCGCAAGCAGATCGCCGCGCTCGCAGGCGGCAATGGCGTGCTGGCCGCCGCCGACATCACCGCCTCGATGGGTGCAGGCATTCCCCTGCGCGTCGAGCGCCGCTGGGTGAACGAGGCGGGCGTGCTCGCCATGCACTTCACCCTCGTCAACACCAGCAGCGCCCCCGTCGAGATCGGCGGCCTCGGCATGCCGATGGTGTTCGACAACATCATCCTCGACCGCGATCTCGACCAGGCCCATGCCGAGGCGAGCTTCGTCGATCCCTATATCGGCCGCGATGCGGGCTATCTTCAGGTCACGCGCCTCAACGGCCAAGGCCCCGCCCTGCTCGTGCTGCCCGAGAAGGGCACGCCGCTCGAAGCCTATCGCCCGATCATCGAGGCGCGCGCCGCCAAGGACGGCGACATCTTCACCGACAGGAGCCAGCGCAGCCAGGTCTCGGAAGGGTTCTACGACTGGACCGTCGCCAGCAAGGGCTTTGCCGAGAAGGAATGGGTCAAGGCCGGCCAGCAGTGGAACGAGCCGACCAGCTTCACCCTCGCACCGGGCGAGAGCCGCACCATTGGCCTGCGCTTCGTGACCGCCCCCGATATCCGCAAGATCGAGGATACGCTGGTCGCGAACAAGCGCCCGGTGGCCGTGGGCATCCCCGGCTACGTCGTGCCAACCGACCAGACCGCGAGCCTCTTCCTCAAGACCCCGAGCAAAGTCGCGAAGATCGAATCCTTCCCCGAAGGCGCTCTCACCGCGACCGCCGAGAAGAGCGGAACCGGCTGGGCGCGCTATCAGGTCAAGGCTTCGGGCTGGGGTCAGGCCCGCCTGACGGTGACATATGCCGACGGCCAGAAGCAGACCGTCAGCTACTACATCACCAAGCCGCTCGATCAGGTCATGGCCGATATCGGCCATTTCACCACGACGAACCAGTGGTTCGAGGGTAAAGGCGACCCCTTCCACCGCAGCCCCGCAATCCTCTCCTACGACCGCGAGGACAACAAGATCCTCACGCAGGACGGCCGCGTCTGGGTGGCGGGCATGAGCGACGAAGGCGGCGCCGGTTCATGGGTCGCGGCGATGATGAAGCAGCTCGACAATCCCAATCCGGAAGAAGTCGCCAAGCTGGAGCGCCTCGTCAACGAGACCGTGCTCGGCACGCTTCAGGTCAAGGACGGCCCACAGGCAGGCGCGGTCAAGAAGAGCATCTTCTATTACGATCCGGTCGAGTTCCCGAACTACTACGATCCCAAGATCAACTGGAAGAGCTGGACCTCCTGGTCGAAGAAGGATTCGGACGATCTCGGCCGTTCCTACAACTACCCGCATGTCGCCATCGGCCACTGGGTACTCTACCGCCTCGCCCGCGATAACCAGGGGCTGGTCAAGCAGCACGACTGGAAGTTCTACCTGGAGTGGGCCTACCGCACTTCGGTCGCGATGATGCGCGATGCACCCTACTATGCACAGTTCGGCCAGATGGAGGGCGATGTCTTCCTCGACATCCTCAAGGACCTCAAGCGCGAGGGCCTGACTGCCGAAGCCGCCGAGATGGAGGGCCTGATGAAGGGCCGCGCCGATCACTGGCGCACGCTCAAGTTCCCGTTCGGCAGCGAGATGGCCTGGGATTCCACCGGCCAGCCCGAAGTCTACGCCTGGATGCGCTATTTCGGCTATCAGCCGCAGGCCGACGAGACGCGCGAAGTCATTCTCGCCTATGACCCCACCATCCCGAGCTGGGGCTACAACGGCAATGCCCGCCGCTACTGGGACTTCCTCTACGGCGGCAAAGTCTCGCGCATCGAGCGGCAGATCCACCACTACGGCTCGGCGCTCAACGCGGTGCCGCTGTTCGACGCCTATCGCCAGAACCCCACCGACCTGCACCTGCTGCGCGTCGCCTATGGCGGCATGATGGGCGGCATCACCAATATCGACCAGCAGGGCTTCGGCTCGGCGGCGTTCCACTCCTGGCCCGACATGATGAAGTGGGATGTCATCACCGGCGACTACGGCATGGGCTTCTACGGCCATGCGATCACGTCGGCGAGCTATGTCGTGAACGATCCGCAGTTCGGCTGGCTGGGCTTCGGCGGCGATCTCACCGCCAAGAGCGGGAAGGTCCATATCGAACCCAAGGACGGCGCCCGCCGCCGCCTCTTCGTCGCTCCCGCTGGTCTCTGGATCACGCTGGAATCGGGCCGGATCAAGAGCGCCGATTACGACGCGAAGACCGGCAAGGTCGTGCTCCGGCTAGACCCGGCCTCGGCCACCGCGCCCAGCGCGCGCCTCCTGTTCGAGACCACGACGGCAGGCGGCAAGACTTACGGCACCGACACCGGCACGGCGGATCGCGGCGGCTATGCCATCACGCTCGGCACCGGCGAAACCGCCGTCACACTCAGCCCGCGCTGACAATGAAAGTCCTGCTTCAGGCTTCGGTGCTGGCATTAGCCATTCCGTCAGCACCGGCGCTTGCCTCCCCGGCCACCGGCTCCACACCGAGTGCGGCCTGCGTGGCCGGGGACTGGAAGGTCGCCGCCACCGATCCATCCGATGCGGCCAATTCGGCGCTGCCGCTCCAGATGGAAAGCGAGCACTTCGCGCTCCATTGGAAGCCCGGCACGGTGGAACCGGACGTCGCGAAGGCCGCCACGAAGCACCTCGAATATGTCTGGAACTACTTCCTCGGCACGCTGAAATTCCCCGAGCCGCATTGCGGTTCGGCGGAGAAGTTCAAGGTCAATGCCTATATCGGCGTGGGCTATGGTCTTACCGGCGGCAGCGACCAGCTCGGCCACATGGGCATGTGGATCGATCCCGCCGCGCTGAAGGACCGCTTCGGCCTCGCGCATGAGCTGACCCACGCCTTGCAGGCCGCAACCGGCCGCCTGATGGACTCGCCCTTCACCGGCTGGCTGTTCGAAAGCCACGCCAACTGGATGACAGTGCAGCTTCCGGAATTCCGCGAGAACCCCCATTGCTCGGTGCTGCTCAAACAGTACCCGCACCTCTATTACGGCTCGACCCGGACGCGCTACTGCAACTGGCAGTTCCTCGAATACCTGAAGGACACCAAGGGCTTCGAGGCGGTCAATGCGATCTGGCGCACCGCCCCCGGCAAGGACGATCCGGCCCGCCTCATCGCCGATCCCTTCAGCGTGCTCCAGCGCAACATGGGCTGGACGCAGGACCAGCTCAACGACACCTTCGGCGACTGGGCGCTCCACAACGCGAACTGGGACTACACCAACCCGGACGGCAGCGATCAGGGCGCGGTCTTCCGCCGCAACTACGGCAGTTACGACCAGACCACAGGCGCAGGCATCCTCTCCGCCACGGTGCTGGACCCCATCGACGCGAAACGCCGCCGCTTCGCCGTGCCGGAAATGTGGGCGCCGCAGCGCTGGGGCTACAACGTGGTCAAGCTGCATGCCGATGCCGGACGGGACCGCGTGACCGTGACCTTCCGCGGCGTGGTCCAGCAGACGAGCGCCGTCGCTTCCCTACCGGGTCTGGCCGACGAACCCACGGCGATCCCGGCCCCTGCCTCCGACTGGCGCTGGGGCATTGTCGCAGTCGGCGCGGACGGCAGGAGCCGCTACAGCACGCTCCAACGCGGCGCGAAGGGGGTGGCCTCGATCGCGATCCAGCCCGGCGACACCGGTCTCTATCTCGTCGTCATGGCCACACCCTCGCAGATGCAGAAGATCCGCTGGGACCAGCCCTGGTATTCGGTCTACCGCTATCCGTGGATGGTCGAATTCGACGGCGCCCTGCCCGACGCGCCGAAGCCGGTCCTCGTCGGCCATCGCCATCCCAACGGCGGCGGCTGGGTCGGCCCCTCCGCCAGCGTTGCGGCCAGCGCCTATGTCGGCCCTTATGCCCGCGTGATCTCCGGCACCGTCTCGGGCAAGGCGCGGATCGAGGACCACGCTGTCGTGCTGGACAAGGTGCAAGTGCTGGACGATGCGATAGTGTCCGGGCTAACCGTGCTGCGCGGCAATACCGTGCTCAAGGACAAGGCCCAGGCGGCCACCGCCATGCTCGGCATCGGCGAGTACGAGAAGGGCATCGTCCTTTCGGGAACGGCCCGGAACATTGGCGACGTCGAGCAGCGCGGCGGCTCGGCAACGCGCGGGGTGTTCTACGGCTTCGTCGATCCGGAGACGGTGAAGGACCCGGCCCACGGCGCCGAACTCGCCGCGCCGGTGCCCGAAGTCACCGCAAAACCGATCTATCGTTGGATACCCTGAGCGCCGGGAAACCGCAGCAACACGGAGAGGCCCGGCCGGTTGTCGGCAAAGACGATCCGCGCGCCGTGGACCTGTGCGATCGCGGCGACCATGCTGAGCCCCAGTCCCTCGCCCGGAACGCCCGCCGAGCCTTCCGCCCGGTAGAACGGCTCCGTCACCCGCGCGAGGTCGGCGGGGGCGAGACCGGGGCCGTTGTCGGACACCGCCAGCAGCAGGTCCCCGCCCTGCCGTCCGGCCCGCACTTCCACCCGGCTGCCGTCCGGCACATGCTTGAGCGCATTGTCCAGCAAGTTGGACATGGCCTGGAACACCAGATCGAGATCGAGGTCCCCCACCAGCGGCCGCCGCGCATCTAGCACGAGATCGACCCCCCGCCGCTCGGCATCAGGCTGGTAGAACTCCACCACGTCCTCCAGCAGTTGCACGACATCGGTACGCTGGACCTGCGCGGCGGCCCTCCCACCTTCGAGCCGCGAGATGCGGATCAGCGCCGCGAAGATTTGCCGCAGCCGGTTCGCCTCGCCAATGGCCTCGGACACGGCACGGCGGGCAGCCGGGTCGTCGCCGAGGTCGTGCTCCAGCACTTCAAGCTTTCCGGCAAGCCGCGCCAGCGGAGTGCGCAACTCATGCGCCACATTGTCCGACACCCGGCGCACCGCCTCGAACAGGTTCTCGATCCGTGAGAGCATCAGGTTGAGCGTGACGCCGAGGCGGTCGAAGTCATCGTTCGTGCCCCGCACCTGCACACGGCCCGACAAGTCGCCCTCCATCACCTGCAGCGCGGTGGAGGCCACCATGTCGATGCGCTTGCCGATCGCGCGGCTCATCAGCCAGCCCCCGGTCAGTCCCAGCGCCAGCGTGCCGCAGAGCATCCAGATCGCGCCGGTACGCAAGAGGTCCTCGTCATCGACGATGTCCTGCACGTCGCGCCCCACGATCAGCCGCCCGCCGTCCGGCATGGCACGGTCACGGACGATGGCGGAGTGGTCGATCTCAAACCCGTCGACGAAACGGTCTGCCTCGATCACGGTAAGGTCCCTTCCGGGCCGGAGCGGCCAGCTCGGCAGGTTGGCCGAGACGATCTCGCCATCGGGGGCGACGAGGACATGGAACGGAACCCGCGCGGCAGGGCGATGCGCCCGGCGTTCCAGCACGGCCTGTGCAGCGGCGATACCCGACTTGCGGTAGACCGCGCCGATCTCGCCCGCTTCCGCCTCGACGCGCGCGCGGACTTCCGCCATTGGCCGCGTCACCCGCCACCAGTAGCCCGCGCCGAACAACACCGCGACCGAGAGGCTGAACAGCACCGCATAGGTCAGCGCGAGCCGGAACGAGAGGCTGCGCAGGAGGCGCGTCATCGCCGGATCACTCCGCCCGCATCACATAGCCGAGGCCCCGGATCGTGTGGATCAGAGGGGCCTCGGCGTCCTCGGTGATCTTCTGGCGCAGCTTGGAGATATGCTGGTCGATGACGTTGGTCTGCGGGTCGAAATTGTAGTCCCACACGTTTTCCAGCAGCATCGATCGCGTAACCACCCGTCCGGCGTTGCGCGCCAGATAGGCCAGAATGCGCAGTTCGCGCAGGGTCAGGTTGATCCGCCGCCCACCGCGCGAGACGACATGGGCGACAAGGTCGATCTCCAGATCGCCCACCCGCAGGACATCGCCCGGCTCGGCCACGGCGGCGCCCCTGCGGCCCAGACTGTCGACCCGCGCGAGCAGTTCGGACATTGCGAAAGGCTTGGCCATGTAATCGTCGCCGCCCGCGCGCAGGCCCCGGACGCGTTCGTCCACGTCGCCCAGCGCGCTGACGATCAGGACGGGCGTGGTGTTCTCCGTCGCGCGCAGGGCCGCCAGCAGCTTGAGCCCGTCGAGCGAGGGCAGCATCCGGTCGAGCACGATCACGTCGTATGTCTCGCAAGTGGCCTGGATCAGCCCCTCGCGCCCATCGGCCCGGTGATCGACAAGATGCCCGGCCTCGCGCAGGCCCGCCGCGACATGGGCCGCCAGGCTGGCATCGTCTTCGACAAGCAGAATCTGCATAAAGGTCAGTCCCGGCACGGCATTACGGTAATTAGGGCGTCAAACAGCCCGCCCGTATCGATCCGCCGCGCGCAGGTCGAGCGGCAGGCCGCCCGCAACATGGGCAAATCCAAATATTTCCGCAATCATTGCGAGACAAGGCTGCGGCATAGGCCGGAAAATGACCGCCACTGCCCCTTCGCACGCCCTCCTCGCCACGACCCTCAAGAACGCCGCGCCGCGCCTGATCCATGTCCTTGCCGTCGGCGGCGCGCACCAGTTGCCCCATATCGTGCCGGTCGCTTGCGAACTGGAACGGCGCCATCCTGGCAGCGTGACGATCTTCGTGCCCAAGGCCGCCGATGCCCAAGCCGTCCGCGAACTCGCCGCGAAGATCGGCCTGCCCTTGCCCGCGCTTGTCGAGATGCGCCTGCCGACTGCGCTGGGCACCGTGATCCCCGGCTTCGCGCGCAAGCTGGCAAGGCTGGTCTACTGGTCGTCGCTGATCCGCGATGCTGAACTGATCCTTTGCGCCGAACGCACTTCGACGATTCTCGCGCGGCTGTGGAAGCAGTGCCCGCCGCTCGTCCATATTCCCCACGGCGCGGGCGACCGCGCGGTCGGTTTCGAGAAGCGTTTCGAACTGTTCGAACACGTGATCGTAGCCGGAAAGAAGGACCGCGACCGCCTGCTCGCCGCCGGTCTGGTGACGCCGGAAAACTGCACCGCCACCGGCCCGATCAAGCTCGCTGCGATGCTCCGCGCCGGATTGGAGCGCGCACCGTTGTTCAATAACGACCGCAGGACAGTGCTCTACAACCCGCATTTCACCGCGAAGCTCAACTCCTTCGACGCCTTCGCGAAGAAGCTGATCGAGGCGGTGGTGCGGGACGGTCGCTACAACCTCGTCGTCGCCCCGCATGTCCGCATGGCGGCGGGCTGGTCCGCACGCCAGCGCCGCGAGTGGGAAGCGCTTTCCGTGCCGGGCCAGGTGATCGTCGATCTCGGCTCGCCGCGCTGCAACGACATGACTTATACGTGCGCCGCCGATCTCTATCTCGGCGATGTCAGCAGCCAGGTCTACGAGTTCCTGATCCGCCCGCGTCCGTGCCTCTTCGTCAATGCCCATGGCGCTGCGTGGCAGGACAGCGAGGACTACGCGATGTGGCACTTCGGCGATGTCGTCACGCCCGATGCCGACCCGATCGCCGCCATCGATCAGGCCTTCGCCGATCACCGCGCCTATGTCGCCTGGCAGAAGGAGCGCACGCGCTATGCGATCGGCGGCCTCGACTGGAAGCCGGACGGCACGCCCTTCCTTGCCGGTGAGGACCCGATCCGCATCGCCGCGGACATCGTCGCGCGCGTAGCCGGACTTCAGCCCGCCCGCGCCTGATTAAGGCGGGGCGGGCCGAGGCCTTTCAGCTCATGCCGCCCATGGCGCGGACGTAGGCGACGTTCGCGCGCATCCGCGCGGTCTGCACGCCGATCCACGAACGCTGGGCATCGAGCGCATCGGTCTGGGCCGTCACCACTTCGAGATAGTCCGAAGCTCCGTCGCGGTAGCGCGACAGCGCGATCTCGCTGGTGCGCTGGGCTGCCTGCGCCGCGTCGCGCTGGGCCGAGGCCTGCGTTTCGAGATGGTGCATCGCCGCGATCGCGTCTTCCACGTCCTGGAAGGCACCCAGCACAGTGGAGCGATAGTTCGCCGCCACTTCCTCGTACTCCGCCCGCGACATCTTCACTTGCGACTTGCGCGCGCCGCCGTCGAACAGCGTCAGCAGGGCCGAGATCGGACCGAGCGACCAGAACGTGTTGGGCGTGCTCAGCAGGTTGCCATGGGTGGTCTGCCAGCCCGCGCCACCGCCGAGGCCGATCGAGGGGAACCAGGCCGCCTTCGCCACACCGATGCGGGCATTGGCGGCGAAGACCCGGCGCTCGGCTGCGGCGATGTCGGGACGGCGCTGGAGCAGTTCCGAAGGCACGCCCACGGCGACGTCCGGCACGTCGAGCGGCTCGCTGCGCATCGGCAGTGAGAATTCCGCTGGCGTGGTGCCGATCAGCGCCGCCAGTTCGTGCTCGGTCGCCGCGCGCTCATTGGCGACCGCCGAGACTTGCGCCTTGGCATTGCCGAGCACGGTACGCGCGCGGTTGACGTCTATGCCCGAGGCAATCCCGCCCGAATGGCGCGTATCGGTGAGCTTGAGCGCACGTTCGAACGCCTCGACCGAGCGGTTGAGCAGATCGGCCTGAACGTCGAGACCGCGCAGCCGCAAGTAGGCGTCCGCCACCGAGGCCTGCAGGCTGAGCCGCGCCGAGGCGAGATCGCCACTGGACGCTGCCGCTTCGGCATTGGCCGCCTTCACCGAATTGCGGACCCGGCCCCAGAGGTCGACTTCGTAGGACAGGCTGCCGCCGACCGTGAAGTTGTTGTAGGTCCGTGCCGTGCCGGTCGAAAGCGGACGGCCCGCCGACACGCGGTCGCGAGAGGCATCGCCGCTGACGCCCAGCGTCGGATAGAGGTCGGAGGCAGCGACACCGGCGGAGGCGCGCGCCTGATCGTAGCGAGCGAGCGCCGCGGCGAGCGTCGGGCTGGCCGCTTCGGCACGCTTTTCAAGATCGTCCAGCGTCGGATCGGCGAACATCGTCCACCAGTCGCCGCGTGCCTCGGCATCGCGCGGGGCGGCCTGCGACCAGCCCGCGACTTCGCGGAACGCGGGCGGAGCCGCGGTTTCGGGAGCGTGATAGTCGGGCGCCATCGAGCACCCGGCCACGGAACATCCGGCGAGAAGCAGCGCCGCGACTGCACGCAGCCTAGCCGCCATGAGCGGCGCCCTTCGGAGCGGCAGGCTTCGCTGCAGTCTTCTGGATCTTCACCTGATCGCCGCTGCGCATCGAATCCGGCGGGCTGTCCACCACGCGGTCGCCCTGCTTGACGCCGACCGAGACCACCACCGTCTTGCCGAGATCACGGGCGATCGTCACCGGACGCACCGTCACGCGGTCGCCCGCACCGACGACGGCCACGCTCGGGCCGTTATCGGTATAGAGGATCGTGCTACCCGGCAGGGTCAGGCCCTGCACGCCGCCCGCCACGTCGAAGTGGGTCTCGACGAAGGCACCGGGCTTCAGCGAACCGTCGCTGTTGTCGGCCTGGACTTCGACGAGCACCGCGCCCGACTGGGCATCGACCGCGCCCGCGCTGCGGGTGACGGTGCCGGGGAAGGTGCGGCCGGGGAACTCCGGCAGGGTCAGGTTGACGCCGACGCCCTGCTTGACCTGCGCCGAATAGATCTGCGGCACGCGCACGTAGATGCGCATGCGGTGGACGTCGGACACGGTGAACAGCGGCTGCGCGGCTGCGTTGCCCGCCACCACCAGCGCACCGATCTGCGCCGAACGACTGGTCACGACGCCTGCGAACGGCGCCGAGAGGCGAGTGAAGCCGCGCGTGGCCTGTAGTTCGCGCACGCTAGCCAGCGCGGCATTGGCAAGTGCGGTCTTGGCGGCCAGATCGCCCGCCTTCTCATCGACTTCCTGCTGCGAAACCGCGTCCTGCTTGAGCATCGCGCTCCAGCGCTTCGAAGTCGTGGCGGCGAGGCGCTGGTTGGCAAGCGCGGTCTGATAGTCCGCCTTGGCCTGGGCGAGCTGCTGGTCGACTTCGGGCGCATCGAGCACGGCGAGCGTCTGCCCTGCTGCCACCCGGTCGCCGATGTCGGCCTGCCAGCTGCGAACATAGCCGTTGGTGCGTGCATAGATCGCCGCGCTGTTGAAAGCCTGCGCGGTGCCCGGCAGCGCCAGGCCTCCAGCGTCGCCCGCGCCTGCCGGGGTGACGACCGCCACGGTCGGCACGGCGGCATCTTCGGCCACGGCTTCGAGATCGCGGGTGGCGCTGAGGCGGGTGGCGATGCCCGCGCCGACGACGGCCAGCGCGATCACCGCCGCGCCGATGCCGACACGCTTCAGGGTACGGGTCTGCGGGCCGGTCTGCTGGAGAGCGGGTTCAGAGGTCGAATCATGCATGGGCGGCCTGCACTTCCTGGGGGGCAGCCTTCTCGCGGCGACGGCCGTGGACGAAGGCGAAGACGGTGGGAACGAAAAGAAGGGTTGCGATAGTGGCACAGATCAGGCCGCCGACGACGGCGCGGCCGAGCGGAGCATTCTGCTCGCCCCCCTCGCCGAGGCCGAGCGCCATGGGGCCCATGCCGATGATCATGGCCAGCGCCGTCATCAGCACCGGACGGAAGCGGACGAGGCCGGCCTCCATCGCCGCCTTCACCGGATCCCCCAACTCGGCCAGCTTTTCGCGGGCGAAGCTGACCACGAGGATCGAGTTGGCGGTGGCGACGCCCATGCACATGATCGCACCTGTTAGGGCCGGGACCGACAGTGTAGTCCCGGTTGCGAACAGCATCCAGACGATACCCGCAAGCGCGGCCGGAAGCGCGGTGATGATGACGAAGGGATCGAGCCAGGACTGGAAGTTGACCACGATCAGCAGGTAGATCAGCACGACCGCCGCCAGCAGGCCCCAGCCGAGGCCGGAGAAGGCGGTATTCATCGTCTGGTACTGGCCGCGGATGGTGATCGTCGCCCCCTTCGGCACTTCGGCCTTGAGCGAGTCGATGGCCTTCTGCACGTCTCCCGCCACAGCGCCGAGATCACGGCCCTGCGGGGTGCCGTAGATGTCGATGACCGGGGCGATATTGTAATGCGAGACAACAGGGGCGGTGGTCGAACGGTTCAGCGTCGCCAACGCGCCCAGCGGCTGCGGGCGGGTTCCGGCGGCGGCACCCGAAACCGGCAGGTTCGACAGCTTGGTGATCGAATCCACCGCATATTCCGGCGCCTGCGCGACGACCGGATACTGCACGCCGTTGTCCGGGTTCACGAAGAACACCGGCGCGGTCTGCGACGTTCCCGCCAGCGAGTTGCCGAGGCTGGTCGTCACGTCACGCTCGGTCAGGCCATACTGGCCCGCACGGGCGCGATCGACGTCGACATCGATCTGCGGCGAGTTGGCGGGCTGCTGCAGGCGCATGTCGGCAAGGCCTGGGATGCGGGCCATCTTCGCCATCAGCTTCTGGGCATAGACGCGCGAGGCGGCCAGGTTCTTGCCTGCGATCTGGACATCGATCGGCGAGGGTGAACCGAAGTTCAGAATCTGGCTGGTGATGTCGGCTGGCAGGAACGAGAACTGGGTGCCGGGGAACAGGCGCGGCAGTTCACGGCGCAGCTTTTCGACATAGCCGTCGGTCGGGGCATGGCCCTTGTTCAGCGTGATCAGCATGTCGCCGTCCTGCTGACCGATCGTGCCGCTGTTGTTGTAGACGGTGTTGATCGAACTGACCGGCAGGCCGATGTTGTCGGTGATCGAGCCGAGTTCCGACTGCGGAATGACCTTGCGCACTTCCTGCGAGATCCGCTGGAAGCGCAGCGAGGTCTCGTCGATGCGGGTGCCGACCGGCACGCGGACATGCATGGCGATCTGGCCGGAATCGACGGACGGGAAGAAGTTGCTGCCGAGGAACGGCATCAGTCCGAACGAGACCACGACTATCGCCAGGAAGCCAAGCATGAACGTCTTCTGGCCCTGCAGCGCGCGACGCAGAATGCCGAGATAGCCGTCACGCAGCTTTTCGAAGCGGGCCTCGAAGCCGCGCTGGAAGCGCACGAGGGGATTGTGCGAATCCGGCGTCCCGGCGTTGTGCGGGTTCTCGCCGTGCGGCGTGTGCGGCTTCAGCAGGTACATTGCCAGGGTCGGTACCAGGGTGCGCGACAGGACGAAGGAGGCGATCATCGCGAAGACCACCGAAAGCGCCATCGGCACGAACAGATAGCCTGCAACGCCCGGCAGGAAGAACATCGGCACAAAGACGATGCAGATGCAGAGCAGCGAAACGAAAGCCGGGGTAACGATCTGGGCAGCGCCGTCGAGGATGGCCTCCATCACGCCCTTGCCCTGTTCGAGATGCCAGTTGATGTTCTCGATCGTCACGGTCGCGTCATCGACGAGGATACCGACCGCAAGTGCCAAGCCTCCCAAGGTCATGACGTTCAGCGTCTGGCCAAAGATCGCGAGCATAGCGATAGCGGCGAGAACCGCGAGCGGGATCGACAGTGCGATGATGATCGTCGATCGCCAGGACCCGAGGAACAGCAGGATCATCAGCGAGGTCAGCGCGGCAGCGATCGCGCCTTCGTGGATCACGCCACTTACCGCCGCTTTCACGAACAGCGACTGGTCGCCGACGGGCAGGATCTTGAGGCTGGGCGGAAGCGTCTCCGCGAGCTTGGGCAGTGCGCCCTTCACGCCCTCGACGATCGAGAGCGTCGAGGTGGCACCGTTCTTGAGCACGGTCAGCAGGGCCGAGCGGCGGCCTTCGACGTGGACGACGTTCTGTTGCTGGGCGCTGCCGTCGCGCACATAGGCAACGTCGCGCATATAGATGGTGGCGCCATTGACTACCTTCACCGGAAGGTTGTTCAGGGCCTCGATCGAATCCGGCGTATTGTTTAGGCGCACCGAATACTGGGTCTCGCCGATCTTCACGAAACCGGCGGGATTGATTTGGTTCTGCGAGGCGATGGCATTGCCGACGTCGACGGCGGAAAGGCCCTTCGACTGGAGCGCCTGCGGATCGAGGTCGATCTGCACCTGGCGCTGGCGACCGCCCGAGGGGAACGGCATGGCGAGGCCCGGAATGGTGACAAGGCCGGTCCGGATCTGGTTCTGGCCGATGTCGAACAGCTGCTGCTCGGTCAGGCCATCGCCCGACAGCGCAAGCTGGAGGATCGGCACGGTCGAGGCGCTGTAGTTCAGGATCAGCGGCGGGGTGATGCCGGGCGGCATCTGGCGCAGCACCGTCTGCGACACCGACGTCACCTGCGCGGTGGCGGTGCGGATGTCGGCGCCGGGCTGGAAGTAGATCTTGACGATCCCGGTGCCCTGAAGCGACTGGCTCTCGATATGCTCGATATCGTTGACCGTCGTGGTCAGCACGCGCTCGTAGGGCGTGATGATGCGGTCGGTCATGTCTTGCGGCGCAAGACCGGCATAAGTCCAGGCGACGGCGATCACCGGCACCTTGATTTCGGGGAAGATGTCGACCGGCGTGCGGAAAGCCGCAAGCAGGCCGCCGATGGCGATGATGATGGCCATGACGATGAAGGTCAGGGGGCGGTGCAGCGCGGTCTTGACGATACCTAGCATCGAGTACTCCATAAGCCGCCCGGCACGCAGGCGCGCGCGCAGGACAGGCGAAATCCTCTCCGGTTGATTTTTTGGTTAGGTTTCCGCCGCTGCGACCCTCTGCTGCACGGGGCACCAGAAACGGACGGGAAATCCTGCTGGGATAGTTCAGCCCCTAACGACCCGATCCCCGTTAGAAAAATGCGCTGAATGGAATACTCTCATGAATGAATTTCATGATTGTTTCCCTTCCGTAACGGGCAGGATCGGAAAAATCTGATTCAGGGTCGGATTTCTGCGGGTTCCAGGAATACTACCCGAAAATCGCCACGATCCACATCGGCCAAAGTATGCTGGACGAACTGGATCATACCTTCGTCTGGGTGGCAAAACATGCGTTCGCCGCCTTCACGCGCGAGCACCGTCTGCCCTTCCCACGAGTCGCGAAAATGCGCACTTTCCATCCGGAGCAGCGCAACCACGCTGCGGACCCGCGAATCCGCCATGGCATGACTGTAATCACGGCGAAACTCGGCCAGCAAGCGTGCAGCGCGTTCCTTCCAGTCGGGCAGAAGCGCGCGTGCGGCAGGATGTGTGAATACGTATCGCAGCAAGTTCGGTGCCGCCTCCTCGTCGAAAAGGCCCACGAACAGGCGCCGCGCTGCCGCGTTGGCGGCGCAGAGCGTCCATGCCGGATCGAGCGCATAACAAGGCCAGTCCAGACGCTCCACCAACGCCGCGATCGCCCGCGGCGCAGTATCCAGAGCCTTTGCGAAAGGGTCTGCCGGATCGAGACGTCCTGCCAACGAGAACATGTAGTCACGTTCTGCGGGTGACAGGCTGAGCCCCCGCGCAAGCCGCGAGAGCGTCTCGGCGGAAGGACGAACCTCGCGCCCCTGCTCTATCCATGCCACCCAGGTCGCGCCGATCGCGGCACGGGCAGCGAGTTCCTCGCGGCGCAGACCCGGTGTGCGACGGCGGCGATCGTGCCCTTCGGGCGTCATGCTCTCGCGCCGCGTGCGTACGAAGGCGCCGAGCAGCCTTCTTTGTTCCTCGTTCTGCATGATGGAATTTATAACAGGATAACGTTGCTTATTGTAACAGGCTATTTTTACGTCGATCGGCTTCTCGCAAGGAGAAGACCATGACTGCAGATACCCGCGAACAGGACCGGCACACGCTGGTCGACCGGCAGTTCGGCACCACCGCCGCCGCCTATGTCACCAGCAAGGTCCACGCTTCAGGCGCCGATCTCGACCGCATCGCCGAGCGTGCCCGCGAAACAAGGCCCGAACATGCGCTGGACCTCGGTGCGGGCGGTGGGCATGCTGGCTATGCCATGGCGGAAGGCGCCGCCGCCGTGACCGCCTGCGACCTCTCCCCGCGCATGCTCGACGTGATCTCCGGTGAGGCCGCGAGGCGCGGGATCGGCCATCTGACAACGCAGGCCGCCGCCGCGGAAGCGCTGCCCTTTGCGGACCGGATCTTCGACTTCCTCGCCTGTCGCTTCTCGGTGCATCACTGGCGCGATGCCGAAGCGGGCCTGCGCGAAGCACGCCGCGTACTTGCGCCCGGCGCACCGGCGATCTTCATCGACGTGATCGCCCCCGGCGATGCCGCGGCCGACACGCATCTGCAAGCGGTCGAACTGCTGCGCGATCTCTCGCACGTTCGCGACTATACTGCGGCGGAATGGCTCGCGATGCTGGGCCGGGCGGGTTTCACCGCGACCCGCGTGAGCACCGCGCGCCTGCGCATGGACTTCGCGGACTGGACCAACCGGATGCGCACGCCGCCCGAGCAGGTCACCGCGATCCGCGCCTTGCAGAAAGCGGCAAGCCGCGAAGTCGCCGCGCATTTCGAGATCGAGCCGGACGGCTCGTTCACGATCGACACGATCCTCGTCGAAGCCGTCTGAAAGCGGTCTCAGCGCAGGGGCGCGGCGGCCAGAGCCGAGGCTATGGCCATGGCCATGGGCTTCGGCTCAAGCCTGTCGTCGAACGGATTGCCGCGCATCGGCAATCCGTCCGGACGGCGGCGCTGCACCGGATAGCTCTTGCGGTTGAGGTTCGAATACTTGTCGGTCAGCCCCCAAGTCACGACCTGCTTCACATTGGTGAAGCTGAGCGTGAGGTCGAGATAACCCTTCACGAAAGCAGCGATCTCGGCATCGCGACGGGCCGGGTCCTGCTCCCTGAGGTTGCGGTCCGCACAGTCCAGTTCGGTGAGGATCACCTCCAGCCCCATGCCCTGCACTTCCTCCAGAAACCGGCGCCACCCCCGCTCGTCGTGCTTGCGCCCGAGCGTATTGCCGAGATGGCTCTGCACCCCGAGCGCCTCCACTCGCAGACCGCGCTTTAGCGAGCGCTCCAGCAGGCGCAGCACTCCGTTGCGGTGTGCGGCGTTGGTCTCCCACGACATGTTGCCGTTGTAGACGCCCTGCGCGCGGGGCGCATGTTCGCGCATGAGTTCGAAAGCGAGATCGAAGAAGTCCTCGCCAAGCACCCGCGTATAAAGCGAATTCTTGAGCACACCGTCGCGCACCTGCAAGGCTTCGTTCACGCAGTCCCACGAGCGGATGTTTGGAAAGGTATTGGCGAGAAACGTCGCATGCCGGTTCATCAGGGTGATGAGCCGGGCGCCGCCATTGGCCTTGAGCTGCGGCTCCAGTTCCAGAAGCCAGCCGGGCAGACGATCATCCTGGTTCCAGGCGAAGGTATGACCGCGCATGAACATGCCATGCTCGTCGGCATAGCGGGAGATCTTCAACGCCTTGGAGGGATCGAAATGATCCGGCTCGCGCTCCAGATACTTCCACTTGAACTCGTTCTCACCGGTCAGGACCGAGCACTGCTCGCGCAGGAGCTGCGTGAAGGCCGGATCGTCGAGATGGCTCGCCGAGACCGCCGTGCCGAAGCGAAGGCCGCGCGTGCGGGCGATCGAATCGAGTTTCATCGTCGTCGCTCCGAAAGCGCCGTCCAGCGGCAGGACCGTGGAAACGGCCATTCCCACCGCCACGGCCAGCACCTGCCTTCGCGCGAGCGGACGATGCAGTCGCCGCCGCGAAAGAGGGAAATCGGCCTGCATCAAGGCATTCTGGGCGCTCGAACCGAACCATGCAAGCCCGCGCGGTCCCACGCCTTCGACAAGGCCATTGCCGCCATGCCCGGCAAAGCCTAGGCGAAGGGCGGTTTTTCCGAAGAGACGATCAATGACGCTTCAGACCTGGTGGCTTTACGCTTTCGCGGTGTTCCTGCTTTCGGGAACGCCCGGCCCGAACATGCTCCATGTCATGGCCCGCAGCGTCGAGTTCGGTTTCCGCCGCAGCGTACCGGCCATGGCGGGCTGCATGCTGGCGATCACCCTCGTGCTCGCGGCCTCGGCGGCAGGCCTGACCGCCCTGCTCAAGGCGATCCCCGGTGCGTTCGAGGTGCTGCGCTATCTCGGCGTGGCCTACCTGGTCTACCTCGGCATCAAGTCGTGGCGGGCGCCGGTCTCGGCCGATGAGGCGGACGAGCGGCTGGACCGCCGCTCCTCGCCCATGGCCCTGTTCCGGGGCGGCTTCACGATCGCGATCAGCAATCCCAAGCTGCTGCTCTTCGCCGCCGCTTTCTTCCCCCAGTTCATCAATCCCGCCGAGCCGAAAGTCCCGCAGTTCGCCGTTCTCGTGGGGACGTTCGCGGTGATCGAGATGCTCTGGTACTGCACTTATGCGCTGGCCGGAGGCTCGCTTTCGAACCACTTGCGCCGTCCCTCGGTGAAGCGCCTGTTCAACCGCGTGACCGGATCGATCTTCGTCGGCTTCGGCGCAGCGCTGCTGACGTCGCGCGGCGCCTGAGCATTCAGCCTGCCGCCTGTTCAGCCAGGAGAAAGGCACCGACCAGACCCGAAGGCTCGGCGCAGAAGGGCGGAACGATCAACCGCTCCATCGCCGCTTCGTCCTTTGCCGCCTGGACGTAGCCGCCGAGCAAGTCCGCCGTGCGCGCGCGAATGAGCGGGATCAGCCGCTCCTGCTTCATCACCCCGCCGCCGAGCACGATGCGCTGCGGCGCCATCGTCAGGAACAGCGTCATGCAGAGCTGCGCGAGGTAATCGGCCTCGACTTCCCAGAACGGATGGTTGGCCACCAGTTCGGAAGCCGGAGCCCCCCATGCACTGCTCACGGCAGGACCGGCGGCCAGACCTTCAAGGCAATCGCCGTGGAAAGGGCAGGTCCCGGCAAAACCCTCATGTGCGGGATGGCGACGAACGAGGATGTGCCCGGCTTCGGGATGGCCGATGCCGTGGACCGGCCTGCCCTCGCTGACCAGCCCGACACCGATGCCGGTGCCGACCGTGACATAGGCAAGCTGGCGCATATCCGCCCCTGCCGCACGAACTTCGGCCAGGGCCGCCGCGTTAACGTCGGTATCGATCGCCATGGGCACGTCCAGGAAGGTCCGGATGCGCGCGAGAAGGTCGGTACCTTCCCAGCCCGGCTTGGGGGTCGCAAGGATCTTGCCGTAATCCGGCGAGGCCGGGTCCACCCCGACCGGGCCGAAGCTGGCCACGCCGATCCCGGGCAAAGTCCCGAGATCCGCCGCATCGCGGAAGAACGCCGCGACTTCGGAAAATGTCGTGTCCGGATCACGGGTGGGGATCGTCGCCGTGCGCAGCGATCCCGCCTCAGCGCTGCCGACGGCGCAGACGAACTTGGTCCCGCCTGCCTCAATCGCCCCGTGGATCGTCATGCCCTGCCCTTTTCATGCACTTTGATTGCCAGAGCCTCTGCCACCGCATGACGGCGCCTACAAGCGATTGCGCCCGCGGGTCGAAAACGACCCGCGGGCGCGGACAAGACAGGCAGTCGGGGAACTGCCTTCCCGTCAGGCTACCGAGGAAAGACGGAAGGTCTGCCTCTGGCCGCCGGTATCGAAGCGTGCGGCCTGATCGTTGAGCGAGGCCGCCTCGGTCGTCAGGTTGCGGGCGGCGGCGGAAGTTTCCTCCACCATCGCCGCGTTCTGCTGGGTGGAGTGGTCCATTGTCGAGACCGCCACGCTGATCTGGGTGATCGCGGTGGACTGGGCCTGATTGTCCTGCGCCATCTGGCCGAGCAGCGTGTGCACTTCGGTCATGTCGCCAGAGATGTTCTCGAAGGCGCCATCGACGCGCTGGACGGCATCGACCGCCGTGCCGATGTCCGCCTGCGTCGCGGTAAGCTGTTCGCGGGCACGCTTGGCTTCCTCTTCCGAGCGCATGGCGAGCGCCGAGACGAGATCGGCAACGACCGCGAAGCCGCGCCCGGCATCACCCGCCCGGCCCGCCTCGACGGCGGCGTTCATGGCGAGGACGCGGGTCTGGAAGGCGATCTTGTCGACGCCCTCGATCACCGAGTCGATGCCCTTGGCGCTGAGGCTGACGCGGTCCATCGCCGCGACGGCCTCTCCGGCAACCGCACGCCCGCCCGAGACGGTCGAGAGCGCTTCGTCGGCACGGCGCACCGTCTGCGAGGAGGCCGTGGCCGAGGCCTTGAGCCGCTGGTCGATCTGGACGAGCGCGGCGGAGGTCTCTTCGAGGCTGGCGGCGTTCGCTTCGGTGCGGCGGGCGAGATCCTCGGAGGCCTGGGCGATTTCCGCCGAGCCGGTCTGGATGCCGCCAGCGCTGCTGGCGACGGCGCCGATCATGCGGCGCAGTTCGGCCAGTGCGGCGTTGAAGTTGTCCTTGAGTGCGGCATAACCGGCGGGGAAGGCGACAGTGATCTCGCGGGTGAGGTCGCCTTGGCGCAGCGCGTCGAGACCGTCGCCAACGGCAGTGGTGACGATCTTCTGTTCCTCGGCGGCGCGGTGGTCGGCCTCGGCACGGTCGGCGGCGGCCTGACGGAACACGTCGGCGGCGCGGGCCATCGTGCCGATCTCGTCCTGGCGGTCGAGTTCGGGGATCGCGCAGTTTTCGCCCTTGGCGAGACGGTCGACGGCGCCGCTCAGCTTCGTCATCGGGCGGCCGATGATACCGCCTGCCGCATAGAACAGGCTGGCGAGAACGGCGGCGACGATGACCAGACCGCCGATCACCAGCTGCCAGGCCATGCTGCGCGCAGGCGCGGCGATGGTCGCCTCGGGAACGTCGAGCACGAGCGCCCAGGTGGCGTTGAGCCCCTGAAGCGCGATGGGGCGGATCACGCGGCGCGTCGGCACGCCGTCCACGTCGATGTCGGAGAGCACGCGGGTCTCGCCGCTTGCAAGCGCCGCCTTCACGTCGTCGATGCCGGGATCGTCGTAAGCCTTGCCGAGCTGGGCGGGATCGGGATTGGCCACCCACATGGCGGAGGAGGACAGCAGCATGACGCGGCCGGTGCCGAAGGGTTTCAGCTTCGACAGACGCTCGGAAAGGCTGCCCAGTTCCATGTCCACGCCGGTAACGCCGATCACCCGGTCGCCGGAACGGACCGCATGGGTGATCGAGGTCATCAGGACGCTCGTGCCGTTCACGTCATAGGCGTAAGGATCGACAATGGCGCCCTCGCCATTGTCGAAAGCCTTGCGATAGTAGGGCTTGTCGTAAGCGTCGCTCTCATTGTTCGGAGACTGGGTCAGCACGCCGTTGCTCTTGACCCAGTAAGGCGTGAAGTTGCCGTTGCCGCTCGATCCGGGCTGTCCGCCCTTGCCTGCGTCGCCGCCGTCCCACTGGTCGGGCGCGATCATGACCCAGGCCCCCAGCGCCACCTTGGACTTCAGCAGGTTCGCCTTAAGCACGTTCGTCGCCGTGCCGCGATCGCGCGAACCGACCGCATGCATGTTACCCAGCGAAGAAGCCAGGGTGCTGGCCGTCGCCTCGAATGCGGCGATATCGGCCTTCACCTGATTGCCCTCGGCATCGGCCTGAGCGATCGCCGACTGGTCGGACAGCTTGCCGACCTCCGATCCGGTCTCGAAGACGACGGCGGTGAAGCCAAGCAGCAGCAGAACCGCGATCGCCAGTCCGGCGACCGTCATCAGCTTGCCTGCGATATGCATGCGACTGAACAAGTCTCTCATTTTCCAACTCCCGGAAGATTAGGTCAAAACGCCGCGGTGACCGAGAAGAGCGCGGCGGCAGTGGCGGCCGGATTGCGGCGCAGATTGGTGTCGATATAGGCGAGGCCCAGCGTGATCGGTCCCAGCACGGCATCGCCGCCCAGCGACCAGTCGTAGTAGCCGCCCGGCTTCGGGCTGATCGCTCCCTTGCTGCGGCCGCCATGGGCGCGCAGGGTCAGCGGCGTGCCGGGGATCGGGACAGCGGTATCGCTGAACACGTAGAGGTGATCGCCGCCGATCGCGGCCTGGTCCCAGCTGTAACCCGTGCCCAGCGTCGCGCTGAGCGGGCCGAAGTCGTGGGTCAGCTTGGTGGTGGTTTCGAGGTATTCGATCTTCCCCGAGCCTTCGCCGCCGGGATAGCTGTAATAGGCCAGCATGACATCGAGCGTCGTGCGGGGCGCCAAGGCGCCCGCCCATCCGGCGTAGAAATCGACCTCGGTCGGGCCATAGCGGTCACCCATGTCGAGCGAAGACGTCCAGGTGCCGATATAGACACCGCTCGTATGTCCGACATTGATCGTCGCCTGCACGGCGGGGTCTTTGCCGGTCAGCGAAATGCCGCGAAAGCGATAGTCGCTGATGAGCGTCGCCGCGCCCGAAACCGTGAAGTCGGGCGTATCGGCGGCGGCATGAGCGGTAGCGGGCAGGAACAGCAGCGCCAGGGCAGGCCCGGCGGAGGAGGGGAACGGCATGTAAGTCCTGTTTTGGGACGGAACGGGGGGCAGTGCCATTATAGGACACCCCGCCGGCCATCGGCGGAAGCGTGCGCGGCTGCCCGCCGATCTCCTCAACAGAAACTTACAAGATGTTCATATCATTTCGAAAAAAATTGCGCCGAAGCTGCCTCAGGCCGGATCGAGTTCGGCAATGCGTTCTTCGGAAATCCCGCCGCCGATCAAGGCGCCGTCGAAGGGCGTGGTCTGATAGATCTCGTTGATCCAGTTGCCGAAGAACAAGTGCCCGTGGCTGCGCCAGGCATTGACGGGAGCCTGGGCGGGATCGTCGCCGGGATAGTAGTTCACCGGAACCGGCCCGCCGTCACGGCGATACTCGTTCCCGAGCGTGTCCACATCGTATTCGAGATGGTTGAACATCAGCAGCGCCCGATCGGTGGGATCGTGGAGCAGGCAGAGTCCCGCTTCGTCGCTTTCGGCCAGAACCCGCAGACTGCCGCTCTCCGGCAGGTCAGCCTTGCGCACCTGGGTCCAGCGCGAGACCGGCACCGCGAAGCTGTCCGAAATCCCGCGCAGGAACGGCGAGTTCGGCGCGAGGTTGCGATGGGGATAGACCCCGAAAGCCTTTGCCGGAAGTTCGTGCTTGGGGACGCCGTGGAAGTGGTGGAGGAAGGCCTGCGCCGCCCAGCAAATCGTCAGGCAGCTGTGGACGTGCGTGCGCGTCCAGTCGAAGATGCGGCGCAGTTCGGGCCAGTAGCGCACTTCGTCGAAGGCCAGCCGTTCGACCGGGGCGCCGGTGATGATGAAGCCGTCGAACCGCTCGTGCTCGACATCGCGCCAGGGGCGGTAGAAGGCCTCGAGATGCTCGGCCGAGGTATTGCGAGCCACGTGATCGCTGATCCGCACCAGCGTCAGTTCGATCTGGAGCGGCGTCGCGCCCAGCAGGCGAGCGAGCTGCGTTTCGGTGCTGACCTTGTCGGGCATGAGGTTGAGCAGGCCGATCCGCAGCGGGCGGATATCCTGCCGCACCGCATCGCTTTCGCGCATGACGGCCACGCCTTCGTTCTCCAGGATGGAGCGGGCGGGCAAGTCGTCGGGTATCTTGATCGGCACTTCGCGTCGGTCCTCAATTCCGGAACGACGCTGGTGGCTTGATCCGTTCGATTGCCCGGTCGGCCACATCCTCCTTGACGGAGTGCCACCTTGCCCGGATCGGCAGGTTGGCGTTGGGCGTCGCCCCAACTCTTGATGCTGGAAACGGCCATAGGCGGTTTGGCGCGCTCTGGCAACGCCCTGCCCCCATTTGACTATCCGGCGCGTCGTTCGCGCAGTCTTGAGCGGGCGATCAGCCCGCCCGTACAATTGACGGATAGGGAAATCGGGCCTAGCCGCCGGAGAGGAATACGAAAAATTGCGCCTCCGCGAAATCGACTTCGCAGCCGAGGCGCCGCTATGCTAAGGACATTGGAATGAGTTTGCCGGCCGCTGCCGTCGTGATCCTGATGACGGGCCAGCCGGTTCCCGACGCTCCCGCCTACTTGGCTGTGCAGGATGTCGCCGGCACGACGACGGGGCAAGATGTCGCCGGCGCCGCGACCGGCGCAATCACTGCGACTCAGGATTCGCAGGCCGCTCCGGCATCGCAGACGGAATCTCCCGCTGTTCCGGCACCCTCCGCTCCGGAAGGTGCTCTGCCAGCAACAACGCCCAACGCCGCGGCGCCCCAAGCGAACGACCCTGCCTCTGGTCCCGAGTCGGTCATCGTCGTCACCCGTCCGGAACCGGCACCGCCCGGCGATCCGCTGCAACATCTGAACATCGAATCCTTCAAGGCCGTGCAGGCGGTCGACAAGGCCGTGCTCGAACCCGTGGCCAAGGCCTACAACAAGGGCCTGCCCCGTCCCGTCCGCAAGGGCCTGCGCAACTTCTTCAGCAATCTGGGCGAGCCGGTCGTTTTCGCGGCCTACCTGCTGCAGTTCAAGCCGGGCAAGGCCGCCGAAACCGCGGGCCGCTTCGTCATCAACACCACGCTCGGCGTCGCCGGCTTCGTGGACGTGGCGAAGAAGAAGCCGTTCAACCTGCCCTATCGCCCCAACGGCCTTGCCAATGTGCTGGGCTATTACGGCGTCGGTCCGGGACCTTATTTCTATTTGCCGATCGTCGGCCCGACGACGCTTCGCGACATCGTCGGCGACACCGTGGACAAGCTCCTGCTGCCCGCCGCCGTCGGCAAGCCCTTCACCAAGCCCGCCGTCGTCCTGCCGATGACGATCATGAACCAGCTTGGCGAACGCGCCGCCTTCGACGAACAGATCGGCAAGATTCGCGAGGAAGACAGGCCCTACGCCGCCTACCGTGATCTCTATCTCAAGCAGCGCGAGGCCGAGATCGAGGCGCTTCATGGACGCACCGTGCCGGACGTAGTGCCGGTCTATGGCCCCGGCCTGAAGACGCCCGGCAAGACCGGCGAGACCAAGACCCCGGAAGGCTCGGAACCCGCAGAACCGACCGGCAGCGCGCCAGCTCCCGCCGAGCCGACCGCTGCGACGCTCGTTACGGTGGAACCTGCACAGGCCGCAACGCCCGACGTGCCGACGCCCTGAAGGACGCTTACACCGGCTTCAGTGCAGTCCGGCCTCGATGGCAGCCAGCAGGATATCGGGGTCGATCGGCTTGGTCAGAAAGGCGCTGGCACCCGCCGCCATGGCCTGTTGCCGCGCCGCGTCGGTCGGATAGCCGGTCATCACGATCACCGACTGCTGGCAATTGCGGCGGCGCAATTCGGCCTGCATCGCCAAGCCGGTCATGCCCGGCATGTGCAGGTCGGTGACGATCGAAGTGACATGCCGCAGTAGATCGCTGGCCAGCAGGTCTTCGGCGCGTGCGAAGCCGATGCTCGTCAGCCCTTCCGAACGGAGCAGACTGTCGAGACTGCCGCGCACCCCGGCGTCATCGTCCACCACGGCCACGAGTGGCCGCGTCAGCGGGCTGTTTTCTAGGGGCGCGACCAATGTATACTCCAGTTCTTTCGGGCGAAACCTTCGGACGGGGCCGTGGTTCCATTCACCCCTCACTCCAGTTGGCAAGATCGGCAGGCCAATGCCATCATACTCAGGTGTTAAGGGAAAGGCCCGTCCCTGTGGCATCGCCGTACCATTGCGTCTAGACTGAGCCGCGCTGCATATCGCAGCATCCTCGCATCTTCCCGCCTTGTGCCCAGTGCCTTACCGAGCGACCGTAACCGATCGATGATCCTTCCCAAGCGCCCCCGTTCAGCCCTTCGCGCCTTCCTGCGCAGCGAGGCTTCTGGCGGTATCCTGCTGATGGGTGCGGCAGCGCTGGCGCTGATCGTGGCCAACAGCCCGCTGGCCGAAGACTATTTCCACGCCCTTCATCTCAGGATCGGCCTGAAGTGGTTCTCCATGTCGCTGGCACACTGGATCAACGACGGCCTGATGGCGCTGTTCTTCATGCTGGTGGGCCTGGAAATCAAGCGGGAATTCGTCGACGGGCACCTGTCGAACTGGTCGGACCGCGCGCTTCCGGCGATTGCCGCGGCAGCGGGCATGGTCTGCCCGGCGCTGATCTACCTCGCCATTACCGGCTCGACACCCGGCCTCGCGCGCGGCTGGGCCATTCCCGCCGCGACCGACATCGCCTTCGCGATCGGCGTCATGGCCGTTCTCGGCAAGCGGGTACCTGCCTCGCTCAAGCTGTTCCTGACAACGGTGGCGATCGTCGACGACATGGGCGCGGTCGCGGTCATCGCGCTGGCCTATACCAGCCAGATCAAGGGTGCCGCCCTGCTCGCCGCCGGGATCGTTATGGGTGTAATGTTCGTGCTTAACCGGATCGGCGTGAAGCGGCTCTGGCCCTATCTTCTTCTGGCAGTCGCACTCTGGCTGGCGGTCCTGCTATCAGGAGTTCATGCCACTATTGCAGGCGTGCTGGCCGCTTGCCTGATCCCGATCCGCACCACGCCCGGCGCGCCGGACAGCACGGAATCGCCGCTTCACCGGCTGGAGCACGGCCTTCACGGCTGTGTCGCCTACGGCGTGGTGCCTCTGTTCGGCTTCGCCAATGCCGGGGTATCGCTGGCAGGGCTTGGCAAAGAGCAACTGCTTGCCCCGCTACCGCTGGGCGTTGCCGGGGGGCTGTTCCTCGGCAAGCAGATCGGCGTGTTCCTGGCGCTATGGCTCTGCGCGCGCTTCGGCATCGCCCGGCGTCCGAGCGGCGCGACCTGGCTACAGACTTACGGCATGTGCCTGCTCTGCGGCATCGGCTTCACGATGAGCCTGTTCGTGGGGGGGCTGGCCTTCAGCGATCCGGTGCTGATCGACGAGGTGAAGATCGGCGTACTCGGCGGCTCGATCCTTTCGGCCCTGGCGGGATATGTCGTGCTCCGTCTGACTGCATCGCGGCAGGACGCAAAGGCGGTTGCGCAGGACTGAACGATCCGGGACACTGCCGCCGGAACAGGCAACAAGGACAAACCGAATGGCAGCGCAGCGCGGACCGGTATTCGTGGCGACGGATCTCAGCGCGCGCAGCGACCGCGCGGTGGACCGAGCGCTCATGCTGGGCAAGCAGTGGCAGGTCGAGACCGAGGTGATCCATGCCGTGAGACCGCAAGCGCCGGTATCGGAAGCCGACGTTCGCCGGACTCTCCCCGCAGGCGCAGTTCAGGTGCGGATAGTGTTGCCGTCCGGACCGGCGCCGGACATGATCGCCGATCTCGCACAGGAACGAGGCCCTTCGCTGATCGTCACCGGCATCGCCCGGTTCAACCATCTGGGCGACTACTTTCTCGGCACCGCAGTCGACTACATCGTCCGAAACGCCGCCGCGCCGGTACTGGTGGTGAAGGAGCGACCACGCGAACCCTATCGCCGCATGCTGATCGGCGTGGACATCTCGGAAGAGTCCTTGCGCACCCTGCGCCTCGCCGCCGAACTGTTTCCGGACTTGCCGATCGATCTGGTCCATGCCTATCATGTGCCGTTTCGCGGCTGGATCGATTCCGACGGCATGCGCGAAGAGCTGCGCCGCGAGGCCGAGACCCGGCTGCACGACTTTCTCCGGGACGCAGCCCTCCCCTCGGACAGGCTGACGATGCACCTTGAACTCGGCGCGCCGGACGAAGTGCTGGCCCGCAGCATAAAGCGCCTTGCCCCGGACCTCGTGGTTCTGGGCAGCCGGAACCGCAGCGGTCTGGCCCAGGCGACATTCGGCAGCAATACCTCGGCTCTTCTCGAATGGATTCCCGCCGACACGCTGGTCGTCAAGAACGGTCTCTGAAGAGTCAGTTCCGGTAGCGGGTGATGCTCTCGTCCCGCACGCCGAGTTGCTCGGCCATGCGCACGAGATCGGCCAGCGACTGCGCCGCCATCTTGCGCATCACATTGCCGCGATGGATCTTCACCGTGATCTCGGACAAGTCGAGCCGCGCGGCGACCTGCTTGTTCATCAGCCCAGTGACGACCAACGCCATCACCTCACGTTCGCGCGGCGTCAGTGTCTCGAAGCCGAGCCGCAAAGCGGCATTGTCGGCGTGGACCGACCGGCGTGCACGATCCGCTGCCAGCCCCGTGCGCACGGCGGCCAGCAACTGGTCCTCATCGAACGGTTTGGGCAGAAAGTCCACGGCGCCAGCCTTCATCGCACGGACGGTCATCGGGATATCACCATGGCCGGTAATCAGGATCACCGGAACCGCGATGCCTTCGGCGGCAAGGCGCTCCTGGAAGTCCAGCCCGCTTTCGCCTGCAAGGCGAATATCCAGCACCAGACAACGCGCCTGCTCGGGAAGCTTCGCGGCAAGGAAAGCCTCAGTCGTCGCGAAAAGCGCCACTTCGAAGCCGTTTGCCCGCAACAGGCTGCCGATACTGCTGCGAACATCGGCATCGTC
Source organism: Novosphingobium sp. BL-S-20 (assembly GCF_055521635.1). Lineage (NCBI taxonomy): Bacteria > Pseudomonadati > Pseudomonadota > Alphaproteobacteria > Sphingomonadales > Sphingomonadaceae > Novosphingobium > Novosphingobium sp. BL-S-20. Next base: position 1,373,240 of record NZ_CM145493.1, read on the forward strand.
GTCGAGCACGCAGACGCAGCCTGCCAGTTCCTCGTCCGTCATCGATTCCATCTCGGGCGGCATCATACCAGCACCATTTCCACCGGCACCGGCAGGCAGAACCGGAAAGCCGCCCCGCTGCCAGGCACATTTGCCGCAGTCAGCGTGCCGCCGTGCTGCTCCACGATGGAGCGGCAGATCGCCAGCCCCATACCCATGCCCTCCCCCTTGGTGGTGAAGAACGGCAGGAACAGGTCCTCCGGATCGCCCGCGATCCCGCTGCCCCGGTCGCTGATCTCGATCATCACTTCGTCTTGCGAACGGCGCGTCGCCCGCAAGTGCAGCTCCCGCTCATCCGGAGGGATCGCCGCCATGGCCTGCTCACCGTTCATGAGCAGGTTCATCAGCACCTGTTGCAATTGCACGCGGTCTCCCAGCAGATCGGGGAAGTCCGGGTCGATCGCGACTTGCAGGCCCACGCCGTGGGTCTGGAGATCGCGCCGCAACAGTGCCAGGGTTTCTTCCACCAGCGGCGCAAAAGCGATCGCTTCCCGCTTGGGATCGGCCTTGCGCGCCAGTTCGCGGATACGCGCGATCACGTCCGCCGCGCGGGTGCCGTTGCTGGTGATATGTTCTAGACAGTCGGCGACTTCCTTGGCCGCCGGAGCATCGCGGTCAAGGCCTTGATCCAGCCCCTTTTCGAGCCACCTCCGGCCCGACCGCGCATATGTGATGATCGCCGAGAGCGGCTGGTTCACTTCATGGGCGATGGATGCCGCAAGCTGGCCGAGCGTGGTCACACGGGACATATGCGTGAGGTCGGCCTGCGACTGCGCCAGGCGGGTCTGCGAGCGATTTCGCTCGGTCACGTCGATGGCCATGACCAGCACGCGCTTCCAGCCATCGTGATCGGGTGGCAAGGAAACCTGAAGCAACACGTCGACTTCCTCGCCCAAGCGGGTGACGAACCGCGTTTCTTCCTCCACCGCCTCCTCGCCCCGCAGCAGCCCTGCATATATCCGGGCCAACGCCTCGAACGCCGCGGGCGTCGCGAAATCGCCGATGGTACCGCCCGCCAATTCGCTCCGGTCTGCCAGGCCGAACAGGCGTGCGGCGGCATGGTTGGCATTGCGCACGCGCGCCGAACCGAAGGCCATTTCCACCAGGCGATCGTCGAAATCGCCGGTTCCTTCGAGCAGGCGCCAGGCGCCCGACCAGTCCGACTCCCAGATGGGAAAGCCCGCTGCCGAGAAAATCGTCCGATAGCGCGCATCGGCCCGCTCTCGCTCCGCGCTTTCCGCCAGTTGGCGCAGGATCAGCACCGTCGTGACGAGCAATGCGACCAGACTGACACCAAGACGCATCGCCGGTGCACCCATCGGTGCATCCCAATGAGACAGGCAATAGCCGGCAAAGACCAGCACCGCGCAATAGGTGGCGGCAGCCAGCACTGCCGCGCGCGAATGGGTGCGCCCGGCAAGCACGACCACGGTCGTGTAGAGAACCGCCACCGCGCCCTGAAGCGGACTGAGGACATCCAGTGCAAAGATACCCAGCGCCAGTATCGCCCCCGCCAGGGCATAGAATCTGTTCACCAAAACCCCTGCCTCGGCATCGCCGCGCATTGCCTCCTCCTGCCGGGAACCGAACCCGGACCTGGCGAAGTAAATTGCCGACGAGTTGAGCGGGGCGCAACCACAACCTTCGTTTAGGTCAACGGCGCATGGCACCGTTCGGGATATCGCCGGTCAGGCCAGCGGCACGGCCAGTACGATCCGCGTACCCGGACGCAAGTTTTCCCGGAACAGGGTCGCATCTATCCTTGCCGCCAGCGCCTCCATCAACTGCATGCCGAAGCCGCCGCCACTTTCGCCCTCCGCTCGTCCGACCCCGTCATCTTCCACGCTCAGCCGCAGGGCATAAGGGCCTGCCAGCCGCAGTTCGATCCGCACTTCACCGGGAGCCTGGCTCGGATAGGCATATTTGCAGGCATTCAGCACGCATTCCGAAACGATCAACCCCATCGCCCCAGCCAGACGCGCGGGCACCGAAACCGGATCGGCCCTCACCCGCAACCGCCTTCCCCCCGCCACGTCGCAGCACCCCGCCTCCATCTGGTTCACCAGGGTCCTGAGGTAGCCGCCCGCATCGACGGCGCCGGTCTGCACAGGCCGGGTGAGCTGGCGGTGCACCCCCGCGATGGCACCGATCCGGCCAAGCATGCGGTCGAACACCAGCCCGGCGGCAGGGTCCGCCAATTCGCGCTTCTCGGCCGCCACCATCGCCATGAGCAACTGGAGATTGTTGGCGATGCGGTGATCGCTTTCCCGCTCGATTTCCTCTCCGGGCACCGGCGTACCGAAAGGCTGAATGGCGCGATCGCCGGGACCTTCCCGGTGCGACGAACGTTGGACCATCGACATCGTGCATTCCTTCTGGATCTGCCCTGCCTGGAACCGCGCCTGTTGGCGGAACGGGCAAACTGCGGGCGGAGCGATTGCTGTGCCATGTTGTCGCCCCATGCTTCCCTCTTTTCCATCATACGGTAGTTTGGTTCTCCTCCGCTGAGGTTGGGGATTGCGGCATTCCATGCCCACTCCCCCCAAACCAGCGTATGATGGCGGCGGCGCGCAGAAGCGATCACATGGAGAAGGACCGGGCAGGTTCCGCAGGCCGCCGGCCCGAAAATCGCCTGCACCGGCGCATCACACGAGGGACCATGAGCACGATCGAAACGCGCCAACACCAGACGTTCCCGGTACTTTCGGCGCAGGAACTCTCGCTCGCCCAACGCTTCGCCAGCGGGCCGCAGCGCCGTTTCGCTCCTGGCGAGGCCGTCTATGCCATCGGCGACCGCGAGGCGCCGACCTGGCTGGTCCTCGAAGGGACAATCGAGGTCGAGCGGCGCGACGGTCTCAGCCGCGAGGCCCGGATCACCACTCATGGTCCCGGCCAGTTCAGCGGCGAAATCAACCAGCTTGCAGGCCGCCCCTCGATCGCGGGCGGAACCGCCGGACCGGAAGGCTGCACCGCGCTTCCGATCGACGCCGCCCATCTGCGCGCCCTGATGATCGGCGCAGCCGAACTGGGTGAGAAAGTGATGCGCGCGCTGATCCTGCGCCGGGTCGGCCTGATCGAGGAAGGCGGCGCCGGACCGATCATCATCGGCGTGCCGCAAAGCGCCGATGTCGTGCGCCTTCAGGAATTCCTGCGCCGCAGCGGTTATCCCTCGCTGGTGCTCGACGTGAGCAGCGACGAGGAGGGCAAGGCCCTCGTCGAGCGGCTCGGCGTCGAGCCTGCGCAATATCCGCTGGTGGTCTGTCCCAGCGGCTCGATCCTGCGGCGCCCCCGCGAAGAGGAACTCGCCGCCTGCCTCGGTCTCACCTCGCATCTCGATCCCGACATGCTCCACGACGTAGCGATCGTCGGTGCCGGTCCCGCCGGTCTGGCAGCGGCGGTTTATGCGGCATCGGAAGGGCTGTCGGTCGTCGTGCTCGATGCGCGCAGCATGGGCGGGCAGGCCGGCGCCTCAGCGCGGATCGAGAACTACCTCGGCTTCCCCACCGGCATTTCCGGGCAGGCGCTGGCCGGGCGCGCCTTCAACCAGGCGCTGAAGTTCGGCGCGCGGATCGCCATCCCCGTCGCGGTCGGGGCGCTCGAAAGCGAGGACGATCATTTACGGATCGACCTTTCCGCCCAAGGCCACGTCAAGGCGCGGAGTGTGGTGATCGCCTCAGGCGCGCGCTACCGCCGGCTCGCCATCGCAGGCCTCGAACGTTTCGAGGGCGCGGGCATCTCCTACTGGGTCTCGCCCGTCGAAGCACGACTCTGCGCGGGCGAGGAAGTGGCACTGGTCGGCGGCGGCAATTCCGCCGGACAGGCCGTGGTCTACCTTGCCCCGCAAGTTCGCAAACTCCACCTGATCGTGCGGCGCGGCCTCGAAGAAACGATGTCGCGCTACCTGATCGAACGTATCGCCGAACTGCCCAATGTCGAGATTCACGTTGGCTCGGAAGTCGTCGCCCTGGAGGGGCACGAGGACGGCACGCTTTCCACTATCAGCATTCGCAGCCACGACGGCACGGTCACGCAGCGCCCTTTGCGCCACATGTTCCTGTTCATCGGCGCCGATCCCAATTCCGATTGGCTCCCGGCCCAGGTCGAAAAGGACCCGAAGGGCTTTGTCGTCACCGGCGGCGATACCAATCTGCCGCTGGAAACCGCCATGCCCGGCGTCTTCGCCATCGGCGACGTGCGCGCCGGCTCCACCAAGCGGGTCGCCGCCGCTGTCGGTGAAGGCGCCGCGGTCGTCTCGCAAATCCACGCCCTCTTCGCCCGAAAGGACGCACCATGAATTCCTGCCGCCACAGCTCGACGATCAACGAAGTCACCCCCAGCGCGCGCGGCTGCGAGGAGTGCCTGAAAATCGGCAGTCCCTGGGTCCACTTGCGCCTGTGCCGAAGCTGCGGCCATGTCGGCTGCTGCGACGAAAGCCCGCACCGTCACGCCCGCGCCCATTTCCAGCAGACGCATCACCCGATCATCGAAGGCTACGACCCGCCCGAGGGCTGGGGTTGGTGCTACGTCGACGACATGGAGATCGATCTTCCCGACCAGACCCCGCAATGGGGACCCATTCCGCGGTTCTTCTAGGAACCTCGGCCGCGAACCGGAGCAACACCGGTTCCACCTTGCCGGGCAGCGCAGGTCATTCCCCCTCCCCCGACCCCGCCTGCGCTGTCCGGCTTTTCCCGTTCCTGAAATTCCACGGAAAGCGGCTCGCGGCTCTTTCCTCCGCGCGAAACGATCCCCATGTTCCCGCCCAAGGAGAACATCATGCCGACTTACGAAAAAACCGAAGAGGCCATCGCCCGCCTGACGCCCGAGCAGTTCCACGTCACCCAGAACAGCGGCACCGAGCGCCCCGGCTCCGGCGAATATCTCTACAACAAGAAGCCTGGCATCTACGTCGATATCGTCTCGGGCGAGCCGCTCTTCGCCTCCTCCGACAAGTACGAATCCGGCTGCGGCTGGCCCAGCTTCACCAAGCCGATCGAACCGGCCAACGTGAACGACATCGTCGACCGCAGCCACGGCATGATCCGCACCGAAGTCCGCTCGGCCCACGGCGACAGCCACCTCGGCCATGTCTTCGAGGACGGCCCGCGCGATCGCGGCGGCCTGCGCTACTGCATCAATTCCGCCTCGCTGCGCTTCGTGCCGCGCGAGGACATGGAGACCGAGGGCTACGCGTCCTATCTCGATCAGGTCGAGGACGCCTGACGCTCAATCGCGCGCCTGTCTCGCCGCATCGGTGAGATAGGCGCGCGGCTTCACGTCGCGCATCGCCAGCGTCGTGTTGAAATGGCGCACGCCGGGAAGACGGCGCAGGCGATTGCGCAGGAAGTGGTCGAGATCGGGCATGCCGCCGGTCATGACGTGGAGCATATAGTCGAAATCGCCGACGACGGCATGGCAGGTCAGCACCGCCGCTTCCTCCGCCACCGCCCGCTCGAAGGCCTCGTGCCGGTCGAACTCGATCGAGACATGGACGAAGGCGCTCGTGCCGAGACCGATCGCCGACGGATCGATCACCGCCCGGTAGCCGGTGATGACCCCGGCCTTCTCCATCGCCTGCACCCGCTTCCAGCTCGGCGTCTTGGACAGCCCCGCCGCATCGCCCAGCCCCGCAAAACTGAGCCGCGCATCATGCTCCAGCGCCGCGAGAATACGCCTGTCGACGGCGTCGAGTGGCAGGTCCTTCGACATCGAAACGATCGTTCCCTGAAAATTCATTCAACACGCCATACGTTCTTCATATAGCGCCTACAGGCTACCGATTGGGACCAATGTCCCACAAGGGCGGTGCTATTGCCCTCCCACACAATCCCCGGGAAGACAACATGGAACGCCGCAAGGTCTACGAACTGCTCGAAGCGCCCGCCGCGCTCGACTACGAGCTCTACCTCAACACCGAAAAGCTGCTGACCTGCCAGAAGCCCTTCGACGACCTCGCCAATGCCGACGAACTCCAGTTCCAGATCGTCCATCAGGTCGAGGAACTCTGGATGAAGCTGATGGCCTACACCGTCGTCGCGGTGGACGAATACTTGCGTGAGAAACAGGCCTTCCGGGTGGTCACGCTGCTCGGTCGCTGCCATCGCATCATGCGGATGATGACCGACCAGCTCGACCTGCTGGAAACGATGTCGCCCAAGGAATACCAGCAGATCCGCCTGCAACTCGGCAATGGCAGCGGCCAGGAATCGCCGGGCTTCCGCGTATTGCTGCGGATCATTCCCGATCTCTGGGAGACGTTCGATCAGGCCTATGTCACCGGCGCCGGACGCACCGTGCGCGAAATCTACGACCATGGCTATAACCATGACGAAGCCTATGCCGTGGCCGAAGCGCTGATCGAACTGGACGAGCTGTTTGGCAAGTTCCGCTGGCATCACCTGTTCCTGATCCACCGCTCGATCGGGATGGGCTCGGCCTCGCTCAAGGGGCGCTCGGTCGATCTTCTCCAAGCGGGTGCGAAACATCGCTTTTTCCCGGAACTTTGGGACGTACGCGTGGAAATGACCGACGAATGGGGCCATGACTACGGCCGCGTTCGGGAAAGCATTGCGGAAAAGGCGGACCACTGATTCATGCATGACCTGTTTCATGTCCCGGAGGGCGGCCCCTACCTGTTGACCCATTCCGTCGGCTGCCTGCCCCGCAAGGCGCGGGAGGTGATGGAGGCCAGCTATCTCGCGCCATGGCAATCGACCGGCGGCGCGGCCTGGGGGCCGTGGCTGGACGAGATCGAACGGTTCCGCGCCGCCGTCGCCGCGCTGGTCGGCACGGATGCCGCCGAAATCGCGCCCCAGCAGAGCGTGTCCTCGGCGCTGTTCTCGCTGCTTTCGGGGCTGCGTCCAGCGCCGGGCCGGAACCGGGTGCTGATGTCCGAGCAGGCCTTCCCGACCGTCGGCTACGTCGCGCAAGGACTGGAACGGCTCGGCTTCGAGACCCGCTTCATCCCCGCAGCGCAGTCGCCCGGAGGCGCGGAGAACTGGGAACGCCACTTCGACGGCAGCGTTGTGGCCGTCGTCGCCATGCACGTCCATTCGAATACTGGCGTCACTTCGCCCATTGCGGAGATTGCGGAGATTGCCCGCCGCCATGGCGCGCTGTCCATCGTCGATGCCGCCCAATCGGCGGGTATCCTGCCGGTAGCCCCGCGCGAATGGGGCATCGACGCGGTGATCGGATCGAGCGTGAAATGGCTCTGCGGCGGCCCCGGCGCGGCCTGGCTCTGGCTGCGAAGCGACCTCACCGAGACGCTCGAACCACTCGATCTCGGCTGGTTCGGGCACGAAAACCCCTACGAGTTCGACATCCGCCGTTTCCGCCATGCACCAGATGCCCGCCGCTTCCAGGGCGGCAGCCCCTCGATCGCCCCTTTCGCCCTAGCCCGTGCTGGGATCGAAACCGTTCTGAGCATTGGTCAGAGCGAGATCCTGCGCCACAACCGCGCCTGCATCGTCGCCTTCACCGAAGCGGTGGGGCACCCCGTCGCCATGGACAATCGCGGCGGTACGCTGTGCCTTACTTTCGAGGATATCGAGGCACTCCGCGCGGCCCTTGCCCCCGGCGGCTTCCACTACGACTTGCGCGGAAACTGCCTGCGCGCCTCGTTCCACGCCTGGAACACTCCCGAACAAGCCGCCCTGCTGGGCCGCGCCCTTGCCGAAGCGGGCTTGACGTTCCAACTCGCCTCCTGACGACAAATCCCCGAAAAACTGACGGAAAAGACCTCCCCCTGCGCCGAAATCCCTTCGGCGCACGGTGGAGCGCGCTCGGCAAGCGCAGACAAGGTTTGCAAGGAGAAACATATTCTCTACTGTTTCAGTTGAGAATGACTCATATACCTCCCTCGTCCGCCACTCCGAGAGAACCCGCCATGCCCGTCAATCTGCCTACCAACCTTCTGCGAAGTTTCGTGGCTATCGTTGACACCGGATCGATGCTCCATGCCTCGGAGCGGGTCTTCGTGAGCCAGTCCGCGCTCAGCCTGCAGATCAAACGACTGGAGGAACTGCTCCAGCAGGCCCTGTTCCACCGCGAAGGACGGCGGCTGACGCTGACACCTTCGGGAGAACTGATGCTCGACTATGCGCGCAAAGTGCTCAACCTGCATGACGAGGCCGTAGCCGCCGTAACCGCCGGACAGTTCACCGGCCCCGCGCGGATCGGTATGGTGCAGGACTTTGCGGAAATGCTCCTTTCCGGCCTGCTCGCCCGCTTCGCCGAGCTTCACCCCGAAGCCCAGCTCTATTCGCGCGTCGCCGGAACCGCCGAACTTCTCGGCCAGCTCGAAACCCGCCAGCTCGACATTGTGCTGGGCTTTGCCGCCAACAACGATCCCAGCGCCATCGCCAGCACGCCGATGGCCTGGTACGGCAAGTCCGAACTGGCGCAGCAGGAGACCATCCAGCTCGCCGTGCTGGAGCCGCCCTGCCGTTTTCGCGAAGCCGCGATCCGGGCGCTGGAAGATGCCGGAAGGCCATACCGGATCTCGGTGGAAACGCCCAATCTCACCGCCTTGCGCGCCGCCGTCGACGCCGGTCTCGGCCTGACCTGCCGTACCCCGCTGTTCCTGCGCGATTCTCCGCTGGTAGAAGAGGGACTTCCCGATCTCCCCAACGTCTCCTGCATTCTCCAGACCGCGCCGGGACTGGAAGGACCGACTGGGCAACTGGCGAAACTGGCCCGCGAAGTGGTTGCTTCCCTGCAACCCGAAGTTCCCATAACGCGCATACCTGTCGAAATTACATAGTATACATATCGACAAGCCGACGAGGATCGTCATCATCGGCGGCAGCGGATCGCACCGATTCAGCATGCCATAAACTTCCGGCCGACCGGCAAAGGAGTACCGATGACTTCCCCGACCTCTCGTTTTGCGCGCAAGACCCTGCGCGCGCTGGCCCTTGGCGGGCTGCTTTCCGTGTCCGCCGCTGCCCTCGCGGCACCTGCGCCAAAGTTCGATGTTGCGCGCGTCTCGAACGATATCAAGACTCTTGCCAGCGACGAATTCGAAGGCCGCGGCCCCGCCACCCCGGCGGAAAAGAAGACCATCGACTACCTCGCCGCGCAGATGAAGGCCGCCGGTCTCCAGCCTGCCGGTGAAAAGGGCACCTGGTTCCAGGACGTGCCGCTGCGCATGTCGAACATCGTCGGCACGCCCAGGCTCTCGATGACGATCGGCACTGCCGCCACCCCGCTGTCGCAGGGCGAACAGATCGCCGTGCGCGCCGCCGAGACCGGCCAGACTGCGGTCGATTTCAAGGACCTGCCGCTGGTCTTCGTGGGCTACGGCGTGAAAGCCCCGGAACGTGGCTGGGACGACTTCAAGGGCATGGATCTCAAGGGTAAGATCATGGTCGTGCTCGTCAACGACCCCGATTTCGAGGGCGGTGAGGGCGACTTCGGCGGCAAGCTGATGACCTATTACGGCCGCTGGACCTACAAGTACGAGGAAGCCGCGCGCCAGGGCGCCGCGGGCGTACTGGTGATCCACGAGAGCGAACCTGCCTCCTACGGCTGGGCGACCGTCAAGAACTCCAACACCAATACGATGTTCGACATCGTCCGCGCCGACCCCAAGTCCGCGCATACGCAAATGGAAGGCTGGATCCAGAAGGACCTCGCCGCCCAGCTGCTGAAGGCATCGGGCATCGATTTCGAAGCCGCCAAGGCCGCCGCGCGCAAGAAGGACTTCCAGCCGATCCCGCTCAAGGCGACGATGAGCGCGAACTACGGCGTGAAGTCGGAAATCATCACCTCGCACAACGTGGCGGGTCTCGTGCGCGGCTCGAAGTATCCCGACGAGACGGTGATCTACTCGGCCCACTGGGACCACCTCGGCATCGGCCTGCCCGACGCCAAGGGCGACCGCATCTACAACGGTGCGCTGGACAATGCTTCCGGCACCGCCGCCCTGCTCGAACTCGCCCGCGCCTATGCCAAAGCGAAACCCGAGCGCTCGGTGTTGTTCCTGGCAGTGACGGCCGAGGAAAAAGGCCTGCTCGGCTCGGAATTCTATGCCGACAATCCGCTTCGTCCGCTGGCGACCACCGCCGGTGTCATCAACATGGACGGCCCCTTCGCGGCTGAAAAGACGCTGGACTTCAGCATTTCCGGCGCCGCCAAGCTGGACCTGCTGACCCTGCTGACCGAAGAAGGCGGCAAGCTCGGACGCCACTACACGCCGGACGCGCGCCCCGAAGCGGGCAGCTTCTACCGCTCGGACCACTTCCCCATGGCCAAGCGCGGCGTTCCCGCCATCTCCTACGATGCGGGCAGCGAACTGGTGAACGGCGGCGCGGCGCGCGGCAAGGAACTGGCCGACATCTACACCCGCGATCGCTATCACCAACCCGCCGATGAGTACGACGCCACTTGGAACACCAGCAGCTGGACCGGCGACCTGACGCTGCTCTACAACCTCGGTGATCGTCTCGCGAACAGCCACGTCTGGCCAAACTGGTCGCAGGACAGCGAATTCCGCGCCACCCGCGACGCATCGGCGGCATCGCGCAAGTAAGATGTCAGGTCCTGCCCTAGAACGGTGCAATCGTTTCAGGGCAGGATTGCCCTCAGGCGGAACAGTGAAGATAGGACCGATCCGGTCTACTTTCCGACTTGCAGGCGCGGTGTACCGGCTAGAAAATATTCCCCGAGCATAAAGAATGACTTCGCCGCTTGGCAAAGTTCAAATCGCCGGAAATGCCGATGCCGTTGCAATCCTTGCGACGACCTGCGTTTCCGGATGGTTATCGCCGCAATGACTTTATTTTCACTTGCCCGCCCTGGTAGGCTGCGGCAATTTTTCCAGGCGACGAAAAGAACCCGTTACACCCGAAAACACCCTGCGGGTCGCACCCCGGTTTGAAAAGCGCCCGGTTTGAAGGGCGAAGGCCAGAAAGAGCGACAAACAATAGCTCCAGGGCCGCAAAAAATAGCCCGAAGGCCATAAGACCTTCGGGCCAGTAAATGGGGCTGCTCTGTTACGAGCCGCCTTCGGGTCGCACCTCATTTGTAGAGTTCGAAATCGTGAGACCCTGTGACGGGGATCACGCCCAACGATGATTTAACGCCTCGTGCATTCCATCCCCCGCAAGAATTGGCTAAGTTGCCGAAATTGGCTAACTGGGATGCAATCGCATCGACGGCGCATAGGTCCACGGTCGTTATGGGGACGTCCGGTACCGATATGCGGCATGTCGAGGTGATTGCTCGGCCGGGGGCAGAGTCATTGGATTTCGAAGTACAGATCGAGGCGATAACCGCGATTTTTCGCTGTGATCGGCATTCTGCCGAGGCACTCGCGCGCGTGCTCATCCCGCAACGCCTTTCGGCAAAGGATATCCTCGCCCGCCAGGGAGAGCCTTCGCACAATTGCTGGCTGGTGATCGACGGTGCCTTGCGAGTCGAGACTTATGGCCTGGAGGGTCAACGCCAGCAGGTCGCCCAGTTCGGCCCCGGCGAATTCTTCGGTGCTTACCCGGCGGCGACGGTCCATCGCGCCGAAATCAATGCCTTGCTCGATTCCCAACTGCTCTGCGCCGAAGCGGTCAAAATCTCCGAACTCGTGGCGGGCAATGTACAGATCGCCGCAGGCATGGCTCGACTGCTGGCCCGCCAACTCGACCGTGCGCTCGATCGCATGGTCACACGGATGACCTACAGCGCGGCCGGCCGGGTCTATGCCGAACTTCTGGCCCTGGCCGACGGGCGTGAGCATATCGCGCCGCCACCGCGCGTCACCGCTCTGGCGCTGGGTGCCAATACCACCCGTGAAACGGCAAGCCGCGCGATCGCGGCACTCATTCGCCGCGGGATCATCAGCCGCGACGATGAGCAATTGACCATTCATGCCCCGCGGATGCTGGCAGAATTGATCTGCTGAGACCAGAAAGTCAGGACGTCAGCGGATAATAAAGTCCGATCGGAACGTCACCCAAAGTCGTGACAACTTCCCCCGCCGACTCGAAACGACAGTGCGGAGCAAGCAAGTCGAGCGCCGCGATCTGAGGCCAGGACGCACAGATACTGCCTGGCGGCGCTGCCCGCGCCAGCAGGATCGCCAGTTCCCCTGAAAATTCCAGGTCCTCGCCCGGTTCGACGGCACGATGGTCAAGTCCCAGCCGAATTTCCGGCATGACGCGCGACAGCGAAACCGCATAGTCCATGGCCGTCACGAGATCGTCGAAAGCGAGGATGCTTGCCCCATCGACGATCGTCTCCGCCTCGGGCTGTGCGGCGGGAATGGCGGGAAGCGTGTCCGTCGATGCAATCAACGCGAGGTTCCGCGCCGGATCAAGGCAACCACCGCGTGCGGGTAGCGATTCCGCGAGAACGACTTGCCGAATGGGCAAGCCCTGTGCGCGCCATTCGATTTCGGAAAGAGCCGCGACATCCGTCGGTCGCGATACGTGCAAGGCAACCGCACGCGTCGCCAGGCTGCGGGCATGGCGCAAGGCAAGCCCCATCGCCACGCGGGAACCGCTGAGGATTGCCGCCTCGGACAGGCCGGCATTGGCATCGAGCGCCTCCACCACATCCGCCTCGTCGATCAGTCGATCGAAACGCCGGGTCCAGAGGTCACCATAATGCGCGACCGAAATTTCACGAAAACGGGCTACCGAAGTCGGCAAGACGACGTGAAGATGGGCACCGCGCGCCTGCGCCATTTCTGCCACGAGAATGTCGGTGCCGGCGGCCAGCGCCCCGAAGACTGCACCCGGACGAATTTCGTCCAGCGCGTCTTCGATCCGTGCGCGGACTTCGGTTTCGTCTTGCGGAAGTCCGATAATCCCCGAAAAATAGAGACTGGGTGGCGGCTGCAGATGATCGAAATAATCCGGCGCATGGCCAAGCCGTTTCAATATCCGCCGGAACTGCCGCAAGGTAACGGCATGATCCTCCCAGGCCTGCGGTGCCGCCTGCATGGCCCGCTCCAATGCCGTGCGACTGGCCAGCCGATCATCCAGCAGCAGATGCGCTTCCGCCTCGGTAGCAGCGAGCCAATAGAGGGTTTCCGCCTCGTGTTCGCCGCTTGCCAGAATCGTCAGAATTCGTCCGGCCAGTTCTCGGGCTTCCGCGGAACGATCGTTCAGGAAAGCGATCGTGGCCGCGTTGATGAGGGGATAAGTCGCCGGACGCTCCCCTGCCGCTTCCAGATAGGTTTCCTGCGCCTGCTTCAGAAGCCGCGCCCGGTCGTAGCCCTCCGCCTGGAAACCCCGGTCCTTGAGCAGCCTGCCCTTCAGACTCAGCGCGTCCGGAGCCGAGGATGCCGAAAGCCCGGCATCCTGGAACATCCGCCAGGCCCGCCGGGTGTCGCCCGCGCGCGCGATCTGCCGGATTCTGGCTAGGGCAGGAAGGGTCACGCTCGCACCTCTTGATGGAAGACTCGGAATTCCGGGTTCGGACTCAATTCGGCGGCGGGTTCTTGATGTCAGGGTCAATCGTCAGACCGATCCATTTGGGATCGCACCGGGTGCCCTGCATCAAGTCCACGTTGATGTTGAAGCGATGCTTGGTGCCGAGCTTACCGCCCTGATTGTATCGCGCCTGGAATGTCACTTTCTTGTAGCGATCGAGTTCCGCGTCGTAATCGCCGTATTCGAGAGCACCGTAATAGGAAGACAGGGCTTCCTTGGTCGTAATCGCATCCCACTCCTTGGAAAAGTAGAGTTGCTCACCGACGAGTTCGATATCGACTTTCGTATTGCAGGTGATCGGGATGTAATCGACATCTTCGCCGCAGACGCCGTAGTTCAGCGAAATCCTGCCGCAATCGACCTCCAGCGTGACCTTGAACAGAATCGCTTCGGCATCATCATCAAGCCCCAGATCTATGGATGGCGAAAGCCCGTACTGGGTATAGTTGAGTGTCGACATGGTTTTACCTCAATCTTCGAACGGACGGGCCAGTCTGATCTGCCACATCCGCCAATCGTTGTTTTCCGGGTCGGATTCGATAAGCCTGGCAACGTCCTGCCGGGCTTCCTCCCTCATGCGACGGGCCTGCGCCTTGTCGCCGAGACTATAAAGCAATTGCGAGTTTGAATAGCGCGCCAGCATCCAATCCTGCTGGTAGGTCACGTTCTTCGGATCTTCCCTGATGAGCCGCTGGATGATCGCGCCCTGTTGCGCGCGCTCCTGCAAGGCTTCCGCGTTACGGCCCTGCGCCCTGAGCGCATCCGCCATCCAGGCATGGCGGTTGGCGATGTCGGCATCGACGCTGCGATCCTTCGGCGCCAGGTGGGCGACCCGCTCCATCGTGCGCAGCGCGTTGCCGCACTCCGCAAGCTGATCCGGCGGTCCCTTGCGGGTGACGGCAATGGTGCAGATATTGCCCTCAGCATAAGCGAGTTCGCGCCAGTAGGCCTGGTTTTCGGGCACCAGGCGGACGAGATGCTCGGCCAGGGCGCGATATGCGATGAAGCGCGGCAGCGCCTTTTCATGGCGACCGGCGATGAAGTCGACATAGCCGAGCCAGAATTCGCTCTGGGCATGAGCGAAAATGCGCGAGGGGTCGCCGGGATCGGCGGCCAGCAGCGTTCCGGTAACGCGATGCGCCTCGGCGAACTTGGCCACGGCACCGGCATAGTCGCCGCGCTTGTGATCGTCCTCGCCCATGGCATGAAGGATGCGGGCGCGGCGTTCCAGCGAGTCCGGCGGCAGCCCGTCGAGATCGGACTGGTCCGCGTAATAGCCGAGCGCCCGCTCGTTGACGGATCGCAGCACATCCAGACGGCCGACTCCTTCCAGCCGCTGCCTGAGATCCGTCAACATGAACTCGATCAACCCTTCGGCCTGCCGTCTCTGGTGCTCGGCTTCCATCTGCGCCCGCAGCGCAAAGATCAGCATCAGGGCCATCGATAGAGTAAGCAGGACGGTAAGAAGCGTGATCGCGATCACGCGGCGCAATTGACGCTGCGCGTCGCGCTGGATGATCTGGTCGAGCGCGATGCCGGTCAGCCCCGCGACGATCTTCAGGCGGGCGAGCTTCGGACCGTCATGATCGGCGCGGAAATCCGCCGCGATCGGTTCGTGGGTAACTCCCTTGGCATCCGGACCGACCAGCGAGGCCGGGAAGCTCTCCTCCGGCTCGCCCTCCAGCAGCGCGGCGATGACTGGGCGGTCAGGGTGGAGGCTGCGGAACAGCTCGATCTCGGCATCGACCCAGCGCGAATTCTTTGCAGCCGGTGAACAGAGCACCAGCAGGACGTCCGACTGCGAGAGCGCCTGCCGCACTTCCTGGTCGAGGCTTGACGCCGCCGGAAGCTCGGCGCGGTCGCGGAAGATCGGCGTCAACCGCCGCGGCACGACGCCCGAGCGGGTAACCGTGCCGACCAGGCGCGCCGGGATGCGGTAGGATTCCAGCCAGCGGTGCAGCTTGCCCGCGAAGCGCTCATCGACGTGACTATAGCTCAGAAACGCGCGATAACGGCGCGTTTCCTCGATCCCGACGATGTCCTCTTCCGCCGTCATCGGCGACCAACGACCATCTGCTAACGCCCCTGAACGCACTCTTGCGGTTTTGATTGCGACGCACAGCCCGTTCGCCGCCCCGAACGCTTGCCGTGCTTCACCCCTAACAGATGCGCTATCGAGCGCAACGCCCGAAAAGTGCAGCCAATTCCAATGCTCCACACCGGACCTTTCCCATGACCGGACCAGTCGGGCAAGGAGGCGTTTGACTTAACCCGCCTTCGGAGTGATCCTCGCCCCAGGAGATGTGATGAGTCGGAACGGCAATAGCGCAGGGTTGCGCCACGTCGATGTGGTTCTGGACGCGGTGCGCTCGCCGAGCAGCGCCGGGGTTTCGTCGGTGACGGCATCGTGGTGTCGCTCGCTCCTTCATCACGGCCTCGATCCCGCCACTGGCGCCAAGCGCGCGCGGGTCGATTTTTCCACTCTCGGCCATCACCGTGCCGAGCACGAAACACTCCTCGCCGTCGCCGCCCCCGTGCTCGATCAGATGTTCCGCTCGGTCGGACGATCCGGCTGCGGCGTGATCCTCAGCGATCCGACCGGGATCGTCCTCGACCGCCGCGTCAGCGACGGCGATGCCCCCGAATTCGACGCCGTCGGCCTGGTCGAGGGCGGGCGCTGGAGCGAGGCGGAGGAAGGCACCAACGGCATCGGCACTTGCCTCTTCGAGGATCAGCCGGTCGTCATCCACCGCGACCAGCACTTCGCCAGCCGCAATGTCGGCATCAGTTGCATGGATGCCCCGCTCCACGATCCCTTCGGGCGGCTGGCAGGTGCGCTCGACGTTTCCAGCTACCGGCAGGACCATGGACCGGCGATGGCAGAGCTGGTCTCGGCCCTCGTGCGCGACGCGGCACGGCGGATCGAGCGGGACTATTTCTGCAGTCACTTCGCCGAATCGCGAATCGTCTTCCTGGCCGACGATCCGGTCCACGGCACCGCGCTGCTCGCGACCGACCGCGACGATCTCGTCATCGGAGCCAGCCGCGGCGCACGCACGCGGCTGCGCTTGACAGACGCCCTGCTCGCCCGCCCTCGCCCGCTCGATCAGGTGCTGGGCGCCAACTCCCCCGGCCCTTCGTTCGAGGACAGCGACCGCAGCGTACTGCGACAGGCGCTGGCACAGGCGGGCGGCAATGCCAGTGAGGCGGCGCGCATCCTCGGCGTCGGCCGGGCGACGCTCTATCGCCGCATGGCCAAGGCGGGGCTTTCCCGCTAGTCCCGCCGAATACGAAAACTGTCTCGCGACTGAGACAGCAGAGCGCAACCAGCCCTCGCCCCCGGCTTTCGCAATCCATTCCAGTGCGCAACACTCCTCTTCGACGAGACGCCAATCAGGCGCCGCAAGAGAGGATAGACTTCCGTGGACGCACCTGTTCAGGACCGGGCCGCACTCAAGGCTCCCTTCGCCGCCCGCTACGACAACTTCATCGGCGGCGCCTGGGTTGCCCCGAAGGCCGGGCGCTATTTCGACAACACCTCTCCCATCACCGGCAAGGTCGTCGGCCAGATCGCCCGCTCGGACGCTTCCGACATCGAGGCCGCGCTGGATGCCGCCCATGCCGCTAAGGACGCCTGGGGCAAGGCCTCGGTCGCCGAGCGCTCGCGCGTACTCAATCTCATCGCCGACCGCATGGAGGAGAACCTCGAACGCCTCGCCGCCGCCGAGACCTGGGACAACGGCAAGCCGATCCGCGAGACCCTGGCCGCCGACGTACCGCTCGCCATCGACCATTTCCGCTACTACGCGGGGGTGATCCGCGGCCAGGAAGGCTCGATCAGCGAGATAGATCAGGACACCGTCGCCTACCACTTCCATGAGCCGCTCGGCGTCGTCGGGCAGATCATTCCCTGGAACTTCCCGCTGTTGATGGCGGCCTGGAAGCTCGCCCCGGCGCTGGCGGCAGGCAATTGCGTGGTGCTCAAGCCTGCCGAGCAGACCCCCGCCTCGATCATGGTCTGGGCCGAGATCGTCGGCGACCTGCTGCCTCCGGGCACCCTCAACATCGTCAACGGCTTCGGCCTCGAAGCGGGCAAGCCGCTCGCCTCATCCAGCCGCATCGCCAAGATCGCCTTCACCGGCGAGACGACCACCGGCCGCCTCATCATGCAATATGCCAGCGAGAACCTGATCCCGGTCACGCTGGAACTCGGCGGCAAATCGCCCAACATCTTCTTCGCAGACGTCGCCGAAAAGGACGACGAATTCTTCGACAAGGCGATCGAGGGCTTCGTGATGTTCGCGCTCAACCAGGGCGAAGTCTGCACCTGCCCCAGCCGCGCGCTGATCCAGGAAAGCATCTACGAGCGCTTCATGGAACGCGCCCTTCAGCGCGTTGCCGCGATCGTCCAGGGCAACCCGCTCGATCCGGCGACGATGATCGGCGCTCAGGCCTCCTCCGAGCAACGCGAGAAGATCCTCTCCTATTTCGACATCGGCCGCCAGGAAGGCGCGGAAGTGCTGATCGGCGGCGAGGCGGCCGAGCTACAGGGCGAACTTGCGGGCGGCTATTACGTCAAGCCGACCGTGTTCAAGGGCCACAACAAGATGCGGATCTTCCAGGAGGAAATCTTCGGCCCGGTCGTTTCCGTCACCACCTTCAAGGATGCCGACGAGGCGCTCGAAATCGCCAACGACACGCTCTACGGCCTCGGCGCCGGTGTCTGGAGCCGCGATGCGAACACCTGCTACCGCTTCGGCCGCGAGATCAAGGCCGGGCGCGTCTGGACCAACTGCTACCACGCCTATCCAGCCCATGCGGCGTTCGGCGGCTACAAGCAGTCCGGCATCGGCCGCGAGACCCACAAGATGATGCTCGACCACTACCAGCAGACCAAAAACATGCTGGTGAGCTACAGTCCCAAGAAGCTCGGATTCTTCTGAGCTTCGTCCCCCGGCGCGCCCCGCTCCGCTCTCTCCCGTAAGCGGGGCGCGCCCTCAAACCCCGACCACCTGACCATCCCAGAGAGGAATGTTGCAATGGCCAAGACCATGAAGGCTGCCGTCGTGCGTGAATTCGGCAAGCCCCTGACCATCGACGAAGTGCCGGTGCCCGAAGTCGGTCCCGGCCAGATCCAGGTGGCGATCCAGGCCTCGGGCGTCTGCCACACCGACCTTCACGCGGCCGAGGGCGACTGGCCGGTCAAGCCCAACCCGCCGTTCATTCCCGGCCACGAGGGCGTGGGCTTCGTCAGCCAGGTGGGCGCGGGCGTCACCCATGTGAAGGAAGGCGACCGGGTGGGCGTGCCCTGGCTCTACAGCGCCTGCGGCCACTGCGTCCATTGCCTCGGCGGTTGGGAAACGCTCTGCGAAACGCAGGAGAACACAGGCTATTCGGTCAATGGCGGCTTTGCCGACTATGTGATCGCCGATCCCAACTACGTGGGCCATCTTCCCGGCAATATCAGCTTCACCGAGATCGCGCCGGTGCTCTGCGCGGGCGTCACGGTCTACAAGGGCCTGAAGATGACCGATACCAAGCCCGGCGACTACGTGGCGATCAGCGGCATCGGCGGGCTGGGCCACATGGCGGTGCAATACGCCGTCGCCATGGGGCTGAACGTCGCGGCCATCGACATCGACGATGCCAAGCTCGACCTCGCCCGCAGGCTGGGCGCGACGATCACGGTGAATGCCCGCAACGAGGACCCCGCGACGATCATCAAGCGCGAGACCGGCGGCGGCGTCAACGGCGCACTGGTGACGGCGGTGAGCGAAAAGGCCTTCGCGCAAGCGGTGGGCGTGGTCGCGCGCGGCGGGACGGTCGCGCTCAACGGCTTGCCGCCGGGCGATTTCCCGCTCAACATCTTCGGCATGGTGCTGAACGGCATCACCGTGCGCGGCTCGATCGTCGGCACCCGGCTCGACTTGCAGGAGTCGATCGATTTCGCCGCGCAGGGCAAGGTCAAGGCGACCGTCGAGACCGCGAGGATCGAGGACATCAACACGATCTTCGAACGCATGCACAAGGGCCAGATCGAAGGGCGCATCGTCCTCGACATGGCAAGCTGACCAAGGAGGTTCGCCGGGGTGACGAATGAGGTAGAACGGGTCGCCGCCACCCCGGCGGCACTTGCCCTTATTGCGGAACTGACCGCCGAGTACGGCCCGGTCCTGTTCCACCAGTCCGGCGGCTGTTGCGACGGCTCGTCGCCGATGTGCTATCCGCAGGGCGAGTTTCGTATCGGCGAGGGCGACATCCTGCTGGGCGAAGTGGGCGGCGCGCCGGTCTATATCGGCCGTGCGCAAGGCGAGGCCTGGGCGCATACCCAGCTGATCCTCGACGTCGTACCCGGCCGGGGCGGCATGTTCAGCCTCGACAACGGACGCGAGCAGCGGTTCCTGACCCGCGGACGGGTCTTCAGCGAGGAGGAGTTGCGGTGTCTGGCGGAGGGATCGGGGATGCCCTGAAGCGGCACCGTTCCCCACTCCGCGAAATGCCCCGAACGCTCACCAAGTCATCCTAAACACACAACGTCATCCTGAACTTGTTTCAGGATCCATCATGCCGCCTGCCCCGCCGTTCGATCGACAATCCCCCATCGCCGCGTCCTTCCCGCAGACGATCGGAGGAGGCCCAGCAATGGATCCTGAAACAAGTTCAGGATGACGAGTGCGGTAAACGGAAGGTATGCGTTACCAACCTGTCTATCAAAACCTCAGCGGGCACCCACAGCCCCGATCGTGAACGAATAAGTCAGCGGCTTGAGGGCAATGCGATAGGGCATATGCGCCCGGCCATCGAGGTTCCAGCCGGTGTCTCCGCCAACGCCCGCCTGCGCCGCGTCGATCAGCAGCGTGCCGTTGCCATACGGGCGGATGTCCGAGCTATGCGCCTGCGACGGCGGCCTGGTCGCCAGATCGGCGTAAGGGAACGCCAGTGCGTTGACCGAGAGCGGCTGAGCGCCGGTCACACGCAATCCCGTTTTTGGCCCAGTCTTCCCGCCGGTCAGTTCGATCCAGCGCACGTCGGTCTTATTGCCGGATTCCTGCGGGCGGGCATAGTCGTGGAACTGGTCCGCGAGCGCCCCCCGCCACTGCGCGATCAGGCCACCCGTCTTGCGGTCGGCATAAGTCTCCTGCGGCCCGCGCCCGAACCAGCGGACCTGATCGAGCATGCCCGGCGTCTCGAAGGCCAGACCCACACGCAGCGGATCGGGCAGGGTATCGCGCAGCGGTTCGAAGTGGACAGTAACGCCCACGCTGCCATCCGCGACCATCGTCCAGCGCGTCGCGGTCTTCACCGAACCAACGCCCATGTCGTGGTGGACGACGATGGCGTTGCCGGCGCGCTCGATCGCCTCGACACGGCGGTGCTCGGAGAAGTACTGCCACATGGCATGGCTCTTGGGCACGCCCGAACCGAGATCGTTGTCGGTGGGCGAACGCCAGAAGTTCGGCGCGCCGCCGGTCAGCAGCAACTTGCCGCCGCGCTCGTAGCGGGTGACGAGGCCGGTCGCCTTGTCGATCTCCAGCACCGCATCGCCCGAAGCGAGGCGCAAGGTCGAGCCGGTCTCGCTCGGGGCGACGGCACCGGCAGCAACCGGAACCACGGCAGGCGCGGAAAGTTCGAACTGCTCCCAGCCGACGACATGCCCGGCAGGCTGGGTCGGCACCGCGCCGGCCCTGGCCCGGGCGCGCAGCACGAGGATGCGCTCGGCAGCCGCGTCCTTGGCCGCCGGAACCGGCACGGTGAGCGCCGCCGATGCTCCCGCCACCACCTCGGGCGTCGCCAGCGCGCCATGGGCCACGTCCTTGCCGTTCTCCATCACCGTCCAGTCGAGCGTGAAGCGCGAGAGGTCGATATGGTCGTGGCGGTTGAGCACGCGGTAGCCGCCCCCGTCATGCGTGAAGGCGATCGGCGCCTGCACTTTGGCCAGTTCGTAATATTCCGGATCGGGCGTGCGATCAGCCTGGATCACGCCGTCGCCCACCGGGCTGTCGTCGCCATGGACGCCGGGTGCCTTCGGATCGGGATCGTAGTCCAGACCCTGCCCCCAGTAGGTCCGCCCGTCCTTGTCCTTCAGTTCCATGGTCTGGTCCACCCAGTCCCAGATGAAACCGCCCTGCAGCTTGGGATAAGCCCGCATCGTATCCCAGTAGCCCTGAAGATCGCCCAGACTATTGCCCATCGAGTGCGCATATTCGCAAAGGATCAGCGGCTGGGTGAAGTTCGGGTCCTTGGCGTAGTCGATCATCTTCGGCACGTCGTCGTACATCGGCGCGAAGATATCGACGTAGCTGTTGGTCGGATGGCGCCAATTGCTCATGCTCCAGCCGAGGAAGTTGATGAGCCGCGTGGGATCGTTCTCCCGCACCCACTTGCCCGCCGCCTCGAAGTTGGGGCCGACGCCGCTCTCGTTGCCGAGCGACCAGAAGATGATCGAGGGGTGGTTGCGGTCGCGCTGCACCATGCGCTCCACGCGGTCGAGGTGCGCGGCCTTCCACTTGGGATCGGTGCCGAGGAGGTACTGGGGATCGTTGTCGTGCTGCTGCGAGAGGCTGAGATAGCCGTGGCTCTCGATATTGGCCTCGTCCATGACGTAGAGGCCGTATTCGTCGGCCAGATCGTAGAAGCGCGGGTCGTTAGGATAGTGGGAGGTGCGCACGGCGTTGACGTTGGCCGCCTTCATCAGCTCGATATCGCGGCGCATCGTCGCTTCGGAGACGACGTGGAAAGTCTTGGGGTCGTGCTCGTGGCGGTTGACGCCGCGGATCATGATGCGCTTGCCGTTCACGCGCACTTCGCCGCCGGCGATCTCCACGGTGCGGAAGCCGATCTGGCGGCTGGTCGCCTCGACCAGCTTGCCCTTGTCGTCGAGCAGTTCGACCAGCAGCGTGTAAAGCTGCGGGTCTTCGGCGGACCATGTGCGCACGGCGGGAATGGAGGCGGCGAGCGTCACCGCGCCGCCTTCCGCAGCGCCCTCGCGCGTCAGCACTTCGCGTTTTCCATCGAGTACGGTCGCCCGCACGCGCATGGCAGCAGGCTGGCCGCCGAGGTCGACCTTCAGGCCCAGCTTGCCGTCGCGGTAGTCGTTCTCCAGCCCGGCATCGACGGTGAGGTCGCGGATATGCGTGGCGGGCGCGGCGTAGAGCGTCACGCTACGCTCGATGCCGTTGACGCGCCAGAAGTCCTGATCTTCCAGATAGCTGCCATCGGCAAAGCGGTAGAGTTCGATGGCGACGGTGTTTGTACCCGCATGGGCATAACGCGTCACGTCGAACTCGGCGGGCAGCTTGGAGTCCTCGGAGTAGCCCACGCGCTGACCGTTGACCCAGATGTAATAGGCCGCACCCGCCGCGCCGACCGTCAGCAGTAGCTTGCGGCCCGACCAACTGGCCGGAACCGTGAATTCACGGCGGTAGGAGCCGACTTCATTGAGGCTATGATCGATCCACGGCTGGTTGCGCGGGAAGGGATAGCCGCTGCCGACGAAGACCGGGCGACCGTGCCCTTCGGCCTGGAGAATGCCGGGCACTTTCATCGTGCCCCAGCCGCTCACGTCGAAGTCCGGCTTGAAGAAATCGGCCGGGCGGCTTTCCGGCGTGGGCGAGAGGTGGAACTTCCACTCGCCATCCAGCGAGAGGTGATAACGCGATTTCGCCACATCGCGGGACAGCGCACCGGCGCGGGTATCGAACCCGTCGAAGGTCGTGTGCATCGGCTCGGCGCCCTGGCGGAGCACTTCCGGCTGTTCCCATTCTGCCGGAGCATTCTCGGCCTGCGCCGGAACCGCCAGAAGAAGACCCGCCACGAGAGCACCAATCGCGCTGCTACCCAGAAATTGTCGCACTCGTTCAAGCCCCTTGCCGATGGGCGCTGTGCCGCATCTGTTTCATATATCGTATACTTACAACCCGAGATTGCAACGGGGTTCCCCTGCGATGTATCCCATCCCTATTGCTCGTCCCGCTCCATCACGGGGTGAAGCCCAGGAGAAGCCCGTGTTCCGCAAACTGTTCGTCGATCATCCCCGCGCCGTGAACGAGACTTACGGCGAGCACTGGCTCGTCGCCAATCGCTTCGGCGTGCTGATGATCTTCGCGGGACTGGGCGCGATCGTCCACGGCTTCATTCCCGGCCTGATGACCCGCACCGGCAGCAACATGATCCGCAAGCTCCATGGCGAGATGACAAATCGCCAACCGCGCGTTCCGGCACCGGCAAAGCCGTCCGCACCGCCACGCGGCGAATGGCAGCTCGAATACGAAATCTGAACGTCACCGCGCGATTTTTGCAACCGCAAGTCGGGGTGAATTGCGCTAGGATCATCTTTCCTGCCGGGTCGGCGGGTTACATTTTTGCGCTGTTGCGCCTATACCCCGCCCGTCGGCACGCCCGTGTGACAGATGGACGGCCTTCTGCGGAGGGGACCCTTTCGGTCCCGCGAATTCGAAAGTTGCCCATGCCATCCCCCCTTCCCAGCGCAGGCCCCATGTTGAGGCCGCGTCGTCGCGGCATGGCTTCGGTCAATGCGGAAGTTCGGGACGGCATCGTGCCCGCCGCCGGTTCGCTCGCCAAGACGCGCGACGAAGGACCTGCGACATCGGGCGCCAATTACCGGCTGGTGGCGCTCATCATCGCCTCCGCCCTCTTCATGGAATTCGTGGACTCGACGGTGCTCGCCACCGCCCTGCCGACGATGGCGCGCGATTTCGGCGTCCGCCCGCAAGAGATGAGCGTCGCGCTCACCTCCTATCTTCTGGCGCTGGCGATCTTCATTCCCGCCTCCGGCATGATCGCCGACCGCTTCGGATCGCGCACCGTGTTCCGCACCGCCATCCTGCTGTTCGTTCTCGGCAGCCTGGCCTGCGGACAGGCGATTTCGCTGGAGATGATGGTCGTCTCGCGCTTCCTGCAGGGCATAGGCGGCGCGATGATGATCCCGGTGGGGCGGCTGGTGCTGCTGCGTTCGGTCGCCAAGCAGGACATGGTCAATGCCATGTCCTGGCTGCTGGTGCCCGCGCTGATCGGCCCGATCATCGGCCCGCCGCTCGGCGGACTGATCGTGACCTATCTGGACTGGCGCTGGATCTTCTACATCAACCTGCCGATGGGCGTGCTGGGCTTCTATCTGGTCGGCCGCTTCATCGCCAATATCCGTGAGGACGATCCCGGCCGCTTCGACACGCCCGGCTTTGTGCTG
Source organism: Novosphingobium sp. BL-S-20 (assembly GCF_055521635.1). NCBI lineage: Bacteria > Pseudomonadati > Pseudomonadota > Alphaproteobacteria > Sphingomonadales > Sphingomonadaceae > Novosphingobium > Novosphingobium sp. BL-S-20. The sequence goes on from NZ_CM145493.1 coordinate 1,397,918, forward strand.
AGCGGGTTGTCGCTCGGCTGCCTGCTGTTCGGTTTCGAGATGGTCAGCCGCCCCGGCGAGGGCCTGACCGCCTCGGCGCTGATCGCGATCGGCCTCGTCACCGGCCTGTTCTACGTGCTCCACGCCCGCAAGCGCGAGAACAAGGGCGAGAGCGCGATCCTCGACCTCTCGCTCATGCGCGACAATACCTTCCGCCTCTCGGTCATCGCCGGTTCGATCACGCGCATCACTCAGGGCGCGCAGCCGTTCCTGCTGCCGCTGATGATGCAGGTGGGATTCGGCTTCTCCGCCGCGCGCAGCGGCACGATCACCGTGGCGACGGCGATCGGCTCGCTCGCCATGAAGAGCTTTGCCCCGCGTGTGCTGCGCCGCTTCGGCTTCCGCCGCGCGCTCGTGTGGAACGGGGTGATCGCCACGGCGGGCTATGCGATCTGCGGGCTGTTCAGCCCGAGCTGGCCGGTCTGGACGATGTTCTGCGTGCTGGCGCTGTCCGGCTTCTTCATGTCGTTCCAGTTCACCGCCTACAACACCATCGCCTACGACGGCATCGACAAGAAGCAGATGAGCCGCGCCACGGCCTTCTACTCGACGTTCCAGCAGCTCATGCTTTCGCTGGGCATCTGCGTGGCGGCCATGGCGCTCCATCTGGCGATGATGGCCGGCGGCCACGAGACGCCGACGCTCACCGATTTCTCGATCGCCTTCTGGGTGGTGACGACGATCTCGCTGACCGCCACGCTGTGGAACCTGCGCTTCGCACCGGATGCCGGATCGGAAATCAGCGGCCACGCCCCTGCCGAGGACGACGACCCCCGCAAGGAAGCCGCCTGAATTGACGCGGATCATGGCGCGCGCCGAAAGGGGCGGCCATTATCGCGCCACGATGATGGGAACGACCGACGATGACGCATGACGTTGCGATAGTGGGTGCCGGCCCGGCTGGCCTTGCCTTTGCCGCCTCGCTGGCCGGATCGGGGCTGCGCGTGGCGGTGATCGAGCGCCAGCCTGCCGCCGTGCTCGCCGCCCCGCCGGTTGACGGACGAGAGATCGCGCTCACCCTTCGCTCGGTGCGCGAACTTCAGGCCCTCGGCGCCTGGGAGCGCATTCCCGCAGAAGGCATCGCACCCTTGCGGGAAGCCCGCGTGCTGAACGGCGGCTCGCCCTTCGCGCTAGCCTTCGGAACGGGCGCAAGCGGGGAGGAGCAGCTCGGCCACCTCGTGTCCAACCACCTCATCCGCCGCGCACTGTTTGAAGTCTTGGCCGCGCTGCCGGGCGTCGATATCCTCGCAGGCCGTTCGGTCTCAGCCCTCCGCAACGACAGCCGGAGTGTCGATATCGCGCTCGACGATGGCACTCGCCTCAAAGCCCGCCTGCTGGTCGGCGCGGACTCGCGCTTCTCCTGGGTTCGCAAGCAACTAGGCATCGGCGCGGAAGTGAACCGGCTGGGCCGCGCCATGCTCGTCTGCCGGGTCGAGCACGACCTTGACCACGAGGGCGTCGCGACCGAGTGGTTCGACCATGGCCAGACGATCGCGATGCTGCCGCTGAACGGCCGCTGCTCCTCTGCCGTCCTGACCCTGCCGAGCGAGGACATCGCCCGGCTCGCCGCCCTCGATCCGCAGGCGCTGGGCGCGGAACTGACGCGCCGCTACGGGGGACGGCTGGGCCGGATGACCCTCATGGGCAAGGCACATGTCTATCCGCTGGCCACGACTTATGCCCGTCACTTCGCGGCCCAGCGAGCAGCGCTGATCGGTGATGCGGCGGTGGGCATGCATCCCGTTACCGCGCATGGCTTCAATCTAGGGCTGGCGAGTTCCCGGCTGCTGGGCAAGCTGGTCTCGGATGCGGCACGGCAAGGCGGCGACATCGGCGCCTCGCTGCTCCTGCGCCGCTACGAGGCGGCCCACCGCGTGGCAAGCCGCCCAATCTACACGGCCACGAACCTGATCGTCGGCCTCTATACCGCCGAGCATCCGGCAGCCCGCGCGGCACGTCATGCCGGGCTGCGGGCAGCGGCAAGGCTGCCCTTCGTATCACGAAGCGTCAGCCGGATGCTGATGCAACCGTAGACGCCCGGTCCGCGACCTCACCCGTACTGCTGCTCCACCAGCGCATGAACGCGGCGGAAGGCGGCATTGGCGCCGTCGATCACGCGCAGCTCTTCCGCCTCGTCCAGCGCAACCTGATCGAGCGCGCCGGTGAACGAGCGCCAGTGCTGCGCGCGGCCGTCCGGATGCCCGGCGAGGTGGCGCGCACCGTGGTTCTCGTCGAGTCCCAGCGCGCGGGCCATCTTGAACAGGAACGCCGCGCCGAGGTTGGAACCTTCCGCGACATAGAGCCAGCCGAGCGCGGTCGGTACGTCGATCTCTCCGGCAGCGAAACGGGGCGCCTCGGCAGGTTCGGGCAGCGGCAGCGAAAGATCGGCCATGTCCTGCCCGATCTGATCGAACCGCCGACGCCCAGCGAGATCCGGCACGAGAGCCGCCAGCGCCGCATCGTCATAGAGCGCGTCGATATCGCGGTGGAACGCACGCTGCACCGCCAGGAAACGAGCGTAGTTCGAAACCGCCGCAAAAGGCTCACCCGCCATGATGCGCTTGTCGAGCCGGTCGTGGGTTTCCGTGGTGGCGGCCTTGAGACGCTTCGCGCGGCCGGTTTCTGCCGGGGCCTGAAGTGTCGTATCCATCGCTATTCCTTCTTCAATTCATTACAGGAAACCGGGGCCGCGCATGCCGCCGCCCCGGCCCCATGCGTCAGAACGCCAGTATCATCGACGCCTTGTAGGTCCGTCCCGGCTGGCTGTAATAGCGCTGCGAGACGGTGGCGCTGTCGGAAATGTCGAGCGCGTTGTAATAGGTCTTGTCGAGCAGGTTGTACACGCCGCCCTGAAGGCGCAGACCCTCGAACAGCCCCGGCTTCACCCATGCGGTGAAATCGACGATGCCGTAGCCCGGCGTCTTGTTGATCGTCGAGGTCGGGTCCTCGACCTTGTTGCGCTTGGCCGCAACAGTGGCGGAAAGATCGGCCCCGAAACGCTCCTGGCTATAGCCGAACCCGGCGATGCCGCGCAGCGGCGGGATCGAGTTCAGGTAGACGTCCTCGTCGGTGTCCTTGCCATGCGAATAGGCGATCGAGCCCCAGACCCGCCAGTTGTCGGTCAGCGCCCACTGCGCGCTCGCCTCGATGCCGTAGATGCGGACATGGGCGCGGTTGACGTACTTGAACACGCCAAAGGGATAGCTGCCGCTGAGGCCCGCCTCGGACGCGGTCGTGGTGATCGTGTCGATGAAGTTGCGGTAGTAGTTGTCGTAGAAGCTGACCTTGGCACCGCGCTTGGCATCACCGAATTTCAGGCCCAGTTCGTAGCCCTTGCTCGTCTCGGGCTTGAGGTCCGGGTTGCCGATGCTGACATAGCTGCCGGTGCCGCCATAAGTCAGGTAGAGTTCGGTCGCCGAGGGCGCGCGGAAGGCCTGAGCGTACTGCGCATAGGCCGTGAGGTTCGGCAGGATATCGTACTCGGCCATGATCTTGGGCGAGAACTGGGAATCGCTCGACCGCGCAGGCAGGCCCTCATAGGCCGCGTTAGCCGTATAAGTCGCGGTTTCCTGCGGCTTGCGACGATACCAGTCGAAGCGCAGGCCCGGCGTCAGGTGGAAGTTGCCGAATGTCATGCGGTCCTGAAGGAACAGGCCGAGGTCCACGCCGTCGACATCGGGCATGTCCGACTGGTTCACATGAAGGAACGAGCAAGCCCGGATCGCCGCCGTGCAATTGTCGACACCAGCCGCATATTGGGTAGTCTTGGTGGCATAGACTTCGCCGCCCAGACTGATCGCGTGGCTCACCGCGCCCGTCGTCACCCGCCCGACGATCGAACCGTTTGCGCCCCAGGACTCGTCCTGAAGATCGCTGTCGCGGTCGTACTGGCCGATCGGCGCGGTGGTGCGCATCGCCCGCGTATAGGTGCGCAGGTTCAGGCGCTGCCAGTAGCCGACCAGATGCGCTTCCTGCACGAAACCGTCGCCTTCGGCCTGATAGTCGTAAGTCCCGGCTACACGCTTGCGCTTGTTCTGCTCCAGCGTCGCGTAGGAGGAGTAGGTGGCATTTACACTGGTGAGCGTGTCCTCGTCGTAGCTACGCTTGAAGGTCTCGCCGGTCAGGCCGATGCGGTGGCCGCCGCCGAGGTACTGGTGGACTTTGACCAGCAGGTTTTCCTGATCGTAGGAGGCGGGGTTCTTCGCGGTCCGCGTCGCGCCGGTGCCGTAGGTGCTCCCCTGGTTCTCTGTCTCGTGGCCGTTCTGGTAGCCGCCCTGGATCAGCACCAGCGTATCGCCGGTGCGGAAGGCCGCCGCCTGGTTCAGGTAGACGCTGTCGCTGGCGCTGTCATATGTCGCCTTGCCAAGCGCCCCCTGCTTCTTGCCGTCGGTCAAAAGGTCTTCGGGATCGAGCGTGCGCACCGCGAAGACCCCACCGAGCGCGCCTTGGCCGAAATAGCTGGAATCGCCGCTCTTCACCACGTCGATAGCGCTCAGCGAGTTGAAGTCGAAAGCCGCGACACCGCCCTGCACGCCGCGCGCGCCGTCATTCATCCAGGGGAGGCGGATGCCGTCCACGGTGGTCAGCACGCGGTTGGAATCGAGACCGCGGATGTTGATACTCTGGTTGTTGCTGCTGAAGTTCACCCCGGCGTCCACGCGGCGGGCATATTCGGCTATGTTGTCGACCATGCGTTCGCGCAGGGTCTCGCCCGAGGTCGTCGTGGTGAGCACGGCGGGCTTGCCGGCGGCATTGCGGTCGACGCCCTGCTTTTGCTCGCCGAGCGCGGTATCCTCGACCCGGACCGAACCGAGCTTGACCGCATCGTCACCGGAAGCGGCACTATCGTCCGCCGCATGGGCCTGAACGCCAGCGCAGAAGATCGCCGCCACGCCGATAGCCGAAGAGTTCCGCAGCGCCCGGGAAAACGCGCGCCGAGTGGGAAAAGTCATTGATGAATCGCCTTGATGCTAATGATTCGCAGAAGCGCTATCTGCACAATGTCGCACCGGGATTTCAACCTGCCGTGAAAATTTCCTTTGGAGACGGTTTTTTGGTTGCCCGGAGGACCTGCCGCGGCTCGAACCCTCGGACCGCTTGCGCAACCATCGGCATCAATCTAGGATATCGAATGTCCATGATTGATACGCCTTCTCCATGAAGTTCAGGAACCAGGTCGAATGGGCGCTGCACTGCTGCGCGGTGATGTGTTCGCTACCGGAAGGACGCTATCTTTCGGCGCGCAGCCTCTCCGAATTCCACGGCGTGCCCAAGGAATATCTCGGCAAGGCGCTTCAGGGACTGTCGAAGGCCGGGCTGGTGCTGACGACGCTGGGGCCGACCGGCGGCTACCGACTGGCGCGCGAGGCCGGGAAGATCACATTCCTGGACATCGTCGAAGCCGTGGAGGGACGCAAGTCCACGTTCCAGTGCAGTGAAATCCGCGCCAACAACCCCTGCCGCCCGGCCGACGCCTGCGACGACAAGCCCTGCGCGGTCGCGCGGATCATGTGGCGAGCCGACGAGGCATGGCGCCAGTCGCTGGCGGCCGTCACCCTCGCCGATCTTCAGGAGATGCTGGCCGAAGACCTCGCGCCGGACATGCTGAAGCGCAGCTTCGACTGGCTTCTGGAGCGGGCAGGCTAAAGGCGGCTCCCCTCGGAGCCGCCCTTTTCATAATGACGGTGTTGTTCAGGCGAGACCGGCCTTTTCGAGGCCGTAAAGCTTGTCCGCCGACCCCGGCACCGCCTGGAACGCGATGGAGAGGCGGTTCCAGGCATTGATCGTCATCACCGCGAAAGTCAGGTCGACCAGTTCCTTTTCCGAGAACTCCTCGCGGACGCGGGTGTAGATCTCGTCGGGAACGCCGCCGGGTGCCAGCGTCGTCAGCGCCTCGGTCCAGGCCAGCGCCGCCCGCTCGCGCGGGCTGAACAGCCCCGATTCCCGCCAGATCGCAACATGGTGGACGCGCAGTTCACGCTCGCCGTGAATCTTCGCCTCCTTGACGTGCATGTCGAGGCAGAAGGCGCAGCCGTTGATCTGCGAGGACCGGATATCGACCAGCGTGAGCGTGCTCTGCTCGATCGCGCCGTGCTTCACGGCCATGGAAAGCTCGGTCATCTTGCGGACCAGTTCGGGGGATTGCTTCGCATAATCGATACGCTGGGTCATTTCGCTTCATCCTCATTGCCGACTCTTAATGCGGATATTTTTTATCCTTAATTACCGATGCTGTAAAGCGGCAAACTTTCGCGGCCCTTCTGTCGCGGCCTGGTCATTCCTTTCGTGCACAACCGCGCCAGACGAATTATCCTTCGCGAACAAATCGCAGCGCGGCGGGTTCGCCGGTCCTGCATCGGAGTAGATATCGAGATGATGGCCAGTGCCGATCAGGAAGCCGAACTGAAACTGGACCTCGCGCACGAAGATGCCGACCGGCTCGAAGCTGCCGGGCTGTTCCCCGGCGAGACGCGCGTGATCCGCCAGCATGCCATCTATTTCGATACACCCGGCCGCGCCCTGTCGGATGCGGGTCTTTCATTGCGCATCCGCCGGGCGGGCGAAGGCGAGGCCATTCGGCGTGTGCAGACCGTCAAGGCGGACGGCAAGGCGGCAGGTCTCTTCATCCGCCCGGAATGGGAGCGCCCGGTTCCGGACGACACTCCCATCATTGACCATGCGACGCCGATCCCGGCCCTGCTGGGCGACACGCCGGAGGGCATCGCGCCGGTCTTCACGGTCGAGAACGAGCGTCATGTCTGGCTCCACGAAGGGATAGAGATCACCCTCGACCGCAGCCGTATCGTCGCGGCGCAGCGCGAGATCGCGTTCTGCGAGATCGAACTGGAACTGAAGCACGGAGAGGCCGCCGCCCTCTTTGCCCTCGCCCACCGCATCGCCGAGATCGTGCCGGTACGCCTCGGCATCGCCAGCAAGGCGGAGCGCGGCTACCGGCTGCTCGCCCCCGCCGCTTCGGCTACCAAGGCGCACCGCATCGCGCTCGACAACAGCATGACCGCCGCCGAAGCCTTTCAGGCAATCGCCGCGGACTGCCTCCATCATTTCCGCCGCAATGAGCCGCTCGTGCTCGACAGTCGCGACGGCGCCGCGCTGCATCAGGTCCGCGTGGCCATCCGCCGCCTGCGCTCCGCCATAACGCTGTTCAAGCGGATGCTGGACGAACGCACGCGCCGCACGGTCAACGGGGAACTGCGCTGGCTCGCCGGGCGGCTCGGGCAGGCCCGCGAACTCGACGTGCTGATCGAGCGGGCCGCGCCCGGCGTGCTGCGCGACCGCCTCCTCGCCGCGCAGAAGCAAGCCTATGATGCGGCCATTGCAGCGCTGGATTCGCGCCGCACCCGCCTGCTGATGCTCCGCATCGCGGAATGGACCTCGACCGGAGGCTGGCGCTCGGACGCGGAAAGTCGCGACGTCCGTGAGACGCCCGCCCGCGAGTTTGCTGCCGGAGTACTCGACCGCTTCCGCCGCAAGGTGAAGAAAAGCGGGCGCAAGCTCGAAAAACTCGACGATCACGCCCGCCACGAGGCCCGCAAGACAGCGAAGAAGCTGCGCTATGCGGTGGATTTCTTCGCCGCGCTCTTCCCGGAGAAGCGCGAGAAACGGCGACGCAAACGCTTCGTCGCGGCGCTGGAAGAGCTACAGGACCGGCTCGGCGCGCTCAACGATCTTGCCGGAGCGCCGAAGTTGCTGGCCGAACTGGACCTGCTCGACATGCCGGACGCAGCGGACCTGTTCGGAAAGGCGCACAAGGCGAAGCTGCTCGACCATGCCAGCGAAGCCTACGAGAACTTCGTGGACGCCAAGCGCTTCTGGTGCTGAGCAGCCTTCAGCAGGGAAGGTGCAGCCTCGCGAAGTCGCTCCCGGTCGAGCGGGCGAGCATCTCGCGGTACGTCTCGAAATGCGGCATGTCCGCCGTGACGAGGCCGAGCGGCGCTTCCTCCGCTCCCGCCAGCTTGCGCAGGGCGACCGGCGCGGCGGCGGGCACGAGCTGCGATCCGCTGCCGACTTCCAGTGTGGTCAGGATGCCGAAGAGCTGGCCATCGATGGTCGGGCGCGAGAGGATGGCGAGGCGGTATTGGCCCTGCTCGTTCGTCACCAGATAGATGTGGCCTGACAGGTTCGGCATGGAAACGTGTCCCGCCTGCTCGAAGCGGGAATCCGAGCGGCCGGATTCCGCGAAGCCGAGGCAAGCCTTCTCCGGCACCCAGCGGATCGTGGTCAGATAGGCAAAGAGACCGCCCGGCGTGCCGAAGCTGGGGCGCAAAGTCAGGTAGCGCCCCTCCATCCACGTCACCGCCGCGCGGGCATAGGCGCCCATCGTGTCGGGCGCGATATCGCCTATGGTCGCAGCACCAGCGGATGCGCCGCCTGTGCGCAGCGAGACGCCCAGCGCTTCCTCGATGCGCAGCAAGGTCGCCAATGTGAAGGAGCGCTTGCCCGCCAGCGCCTTTTCCAGGGTCGAGAGGCTGATCCGCGCCATGTCCGCCAGCGCCTGGCGCGAGATACGGCGACGGGCGATCTCTTCGCGTACGAGGCGCGCGGTTTCGGCCCCTTCGGGCGAGAGCGCTTCGGAATCGGTCGGGTCGATCTGGGGTAAGGTCATCACCGCCTCTTTCCGCACAAATGCGCACATTTCGTCAATAGCTTCGTGCGCCCGCGCATTTCCGCACAAGCATGGCGAAAACCGGCCAGGACTGCTCGTGGCTGTGCGGTACGCCATGGGCATAGAGGAAAGGCTCCCGATTGAACTGGAGCCTCGCCATGCCGCTTTCCCCCGCTTTCCGCCCGCCCCTGCTGCGCGGTGCCCTGATCCCCGCCATCGTGCTGGCGCTGGGTGCGCCGGTCGCCATCGCCGTCCACGCCACCGCTGCCGTCGCCGACGAAACCGCGTCCGAGGATACCGCCTCCGACGACGGCCCGGCGGCAGGCACGCTGATGCTTCGTGGACAGGGTGTCGCCAAGAGCCTCCCCGCCGTGCGCCTCGGCACGGACATGGACGTCACCGTGACCGGACAGGTGGCCCGCGTGCGGGTTACGCAGGCCTTCCGCAACACGTCCGACAAGTGGATGGAGGCGAGCTATCTCTACCCGCTGCCGCAGGACGGCGCGGTGGACTCGCTGAAGATGGTCGTCGGCCAGCGCGTGATCGTCGGCCATATCCAGCCGCGCGAGAAGGCCCGCCAGACTTACGAAGCCGCCAAGGCCAGCGGCCGCAAGGCGGGCCTTGTCGAACAACAGCGCCCCAACATGTTCAGCACGTCGGTGGCCAATGTCGGCCCCGGCGAGACCGTGCTGATCTCGATCGAGTACCAGGCGCCGGTCGCCCAGGCGAACGGCACCTTCTCGCTGCGCCTGCCGCTGGTCGTCGGCCCGCGCTACACGCCGCCCCACACCCTGACTTCCGCCGCCGCCGTGGAGGACGCCAATGCCGTCACCGCCGCGCCGGTGCTCGATCCCAGTCTTGGGAGCAGCCTCGGAAGCGGCCTCAACCCCACGTCGATCGCGGTCCACCTTGCGCCCGGCTTCGATGTCGCCAACCTCGTCAGCCGCTACCACAAGATCAACGTGACCGGCGCGACCAACGACCGCACCGTCAGCCTCGCCGATGCCACCGTGCCCGCGAACCGCGACTTCGTGCTCGAATGGCGCTCGGCCTCGGCCGATCCCACGCTCGGCCTCTTCGCCCAGAAAACCGCCAAGGGCGACTACGTGATGGCGTCCATTACCCCGCCCGCCAATCTCGACGGCCTGCCCCGCCCCCCGCGCGAGATGGTCTTCGTGATTGACAACAGCGGCTCGATGGGCGGGGATTCGATGGACGAGGCCAAGGCCAGCCTGATCCACGCGCTGGGCACCCTGCGCCCGCAGGACCACTTCAACGTGATTCGCTTCGACGACACGATGACCCGCCTGTTCGAGCACAGCGTCGCCGCCACGCCGGACCAGGTGGCGCTGGCCACCCGCTTCGCGGAATCGCTGGAAGCCCAGGGCGGCACCGAGATGCTGCCCGCGCTCAAGTCCGCGCTGGAAGATGCCGGGACCGGCGGCGGAACCAATCCCGATATCCTGCGCCAGATCGTGTTCCTGACCGACGGCGAGATCTCCAACGAGCGCGAGATGATGGCCGCGATCGGCGACGACGGTGGGCGCAGCCATGTCTTCATGGTCGGCATCGGCTCCGCGCCGAACGACTTCCTGATGGAGCGGATGTCCACGCTCGGCGGCGGGGTCTACACCCACGTCGGCGCGCCGGGCGAAGTCGCGGCGAAGATGATGCCGCTGCTCGACGTGCTCAGCCACCCGGCGGTGCGCGATCTCTCGGTGCGGGTGGAGGGCGGCTCGCTGGACCTGACGCCTTCGCGCTTGCCCGATGTCTACGCCGGACGCCCGCTGGTGCTGGTCGGCCGTAGCGACAAGCTGTCGGGCACACTCACCGTCAGCGGCAGGATCGGCAACAAGCCGTGGGAACGCCGGGTGGACCTTGCCTCTGCCCTGCCCAGTCCGTCCATCGAGAAGCTCTGGGCGCACCGCAAGATCACCGATGTCGAGGCCGACCGCGCGCTCGGCAAGCTGGAGGACGACCGCGCCGATGCCGAAGTCGAGCGGATCGGCATGGAGAGCGGCATCGTCACCAGCCGCACCAGCCTCGTCGCGGTGGACGAGACGCCCTCCCGCCCGGCAGGCGCACAGCTGACGCGCGAGGAACTGCCGGTCAACCTGCCCGCCGGTTGGGATTTCGACACGCTGTTCGGGCAGGACGCCGTTCAGCAGGCACCGAAGGACGGCTCGGACGAACTTGCCGCGATGCAGGCCCAGGCGCTGGAACTGCCGCAGACCGCCACCGGCTTCCTCGGCCTCGTCGGCAAGGGTCTGGCCTTGCTGCTGGCGGGCATGACCGGCCTCGCGCTGGTTCTGCGCCGGAGGGCGGCATGAACGCGGCGGCTCTGCGGATGCCGCTCCGTATCCGGGAGGTCGCGCATAAGCGCGGCCTCCTCACCCTGCTGGCACTGATGCTATGTTTATCCGGCGCGGCAGAGATCGGACGCGGCCTCTACATCCCGGCGAAGGCGGCGGTGGCGCAAGTCCTGCTGGAGCGTGCTTTCGACCGCAGCCGCATCGATCATGCACCTCGCAAACCCTGGCCCTGGGCCGATATGACCCCGCTGGCCCGGCTGGTCGTGCCGGGCCTCGGAACTTCGAGCGTGGTGCTGAACAGCGGATCGGGTCAGGCGCTGGCTTTCGGGCCTACGCTGCTGCCCGGCGGGGCGCGGCTCGGCCAGTCCGGAACCGCCGTGATCGCGGCCCACCGCGACACGCATTTCCGCTTCCTGCGCGATTTGAAGAAGGGCGACCTGCTGTTCCTCCAGACCCACGAAGGCATGGAGCGCCGCTACCGGGTGACCGGCATGGAAGTGGTGCGGTGGGATGGCTATGCGGTGGCCGATGCCCCGGTGGGCGAGCGGCTCGATCTGGTGACGTGCTTCCCGTTCGACGCGATCCGGCGCGGGCCGTGGCGCTACGTCGTCCATGCGGAAGCGGTCACGCAGTGAACCCGCATTCGGCAGCCCTTCCGACCCGGCCGAAACCGGGTCGGAAGGACCAATCGATCAGAAGTGGAACTTCACTTCGCCGCCGATGATGCGCGGCTCGTTGACCATGCTGGTCAGGTTGTTGAAGTCGATCGCGCCGACGATGCGGATCTGGTTGGTGATGTTGCGGGCGAAGGCCGCCACTTCCACACCCACCTTGTTGTCGCGCCAACCGGCACGCAGGCCGCCTTCAAGCGACGGCTTGCCGGTGAACTCGATCGAATCGTAGAGGAACAGGTTCACCGAGCTGCGATAGGCCCAGTCGGTGTAAGCGAAGACTTCCTGGTTCTCTGCGATGGGGTAGGTGTAGCCCGCGGTCCAGTTGGCGATCCAGCGCGGCGCCTGCGGCAGACGGTTGCCGTCGATCGAGACGAACGAGGTACCCGCCACGACCGGATCGAGCACGGTGCAACCGCCCGAGCAGGGCGCGACCATCAGGTTGCGGTCCTTGAGCTTGGTGAAGTTGTAGCTGCCACCCGCGGTCAGGACGAGGCCTTCCACCGGGGTCAGCGTCACTTCGCTTTCGACGCCCCAGCCGATCGCCTTGCGGGCGTTGATCAGCGTGGTGGTGTTCGAAGCACCGCCCACGGCGGTCAGCTGGATATTGCGGGTGTTCATGTAGAACACGTCGGCCGAATAGCTGACGAGGCCGCGCTCCTGGCCCTTGACGCCGACTTCGAACGAGGTCGTGGTCTGCGGCTTGGCCTGCGTGGCGACACCGGCGACGACGTCGTTCTTCAGCGAGGCACCGAGATAGCCGGACGCAGCACGGCCGTAGAGCGAGTGATCCTCGTCAAGCTTGTAAGTCGCGCTGGCGTCCCACGAAACCTTCGAACCCTTCGCGCGGCCTTCCGAGAGCAGGGCGCCGGCGGCGGAATCCAGCGTGCTGTACTTGCGGTCATGCGACCAGCGCAGGCCGCCGCGCAGGATCAGCTGTTCGATCGGGGTGTACTCGACCGAGCCGAACACCGCGTAAGTCTCGTTGTCGAGATGGGCGGTGTTGCCGTTGGTCTGGACGTTGGTGGTGCTCCAGCTCAGCGCCTCGGTGTTGAGGTTCTGGTTGAAGTAGTAGGCACCGGCCTGGAAGCTGACATCGCCGAACTTTTCCGAGGCGAAGCGCAGTTCCTGCGTGAATTCGCGCGGACGCGCCTTGCTACCGCTCTCAACCTGGAACGGAACGGCGCCGGGGTAGCTGCCGTCCACGTCACCGCGCGAGAAGACGTTGACCTTCTCCCAGCCGGTCACCGAGAACAGGGTGCCGAGGCCATCGAAATCGTAGCTGGCCTGGACATTGGTGCCCCAGCTGTCGAGGCGCTGCGGGTTCGCACCGTTCTGTGCGGTGTGCTCGATGTCGAAGCCGTCCACGAAGTCGTTGGTGCCCGGCTTGATCGAGTTGCCACGGAACACACGGGCCGAACCGCGCAGACGGCGGGCATGGACATTGACGAGGACGTTGAGCGGGCCGTTGTCATATTCGAGCAGAGCGCGACCGGCGAGATCGTTATAGCCGTCGAAGCTGCGTTCGTTGATCGTCTGGGCGTAGTCGTTCTTCACCCAGTCGTCGCGGTGCTGGAGGTTGCCCGCAACGCGGAAGCGCAGGGTATCGGTGATCGGGCCGCTGAGCGCGACTTCGCTGTTCACCGTGTTGTAGGTGCCCCACGAGGCGCTGGCGTGGCCGGTGTAGTGGTCGGTCGGGCGCGCCGAAGTCAGCTTGATGACGCCTGCCGGCGTATTGCGGCCGAACAGCGTGCCCTGCGGGCCCTTGAGGACTTCGATGTTCTCAAGGTCGAAAGCCGGGAAGGCCTTGAGGAACGGGCTTTCCAGCGCGATGTTGTCGTAGACCACCGAAACCGGCTGCGCCGCGTCCGACGAGAAGTCGGTATTGCCGAGGCCGCGGATGTAGAAGCGCGGGAACGTGCGACCGAACGACGATTCCGCCAGAAGGCTGGGCACGCGGCCCGAAAGGAAGCGGATGTCCTGGCCGCTGGAATTGATCGCGGCGAGCTTTTCACCGCTCAGGGCCGAAACGGCGATCGGCACGTCGACCGCGCGTTCCTCGCGGCGGGTCGCGGTGACGACGATGTCGGTGCTGGTGGCGCTGTCACCGGAAGAAACCGCCGCACTTGCTGCAGTGTTCTGGGCCTGAGCCGCAAACGGCGTGGCGAAAGCGATCGCAAGGAGCGAAACGGCGGCGCTGCGACGGAATCGACGCTGTGTCATGATTTGTGAAACCTTGATTACCCTGACCTTGTTAATTCGGGCGATTAAGGGTTCGCGCGGCCTCTCGCAAACGCAATGTCTTCCATGTTGCGTTGCAAAACGAGAAAGCGCAAAGTTGTTGCTGAATTACAACAAGAGCGCATGCCGGCGAGGTTACGGAAAATTCCGCAGTGCATCATGGCCAATCGCCATGACCGTATCGCTTTTCCGCAGCGGATGCGTGCAGCAAGGCATTGGACAGCAGCGGAATTACCCGCCATCGTAACGCAATGAAACTGCTCCCGATGGCTGCGCTGCTTGCTTCGACACTGCTGATCCAACCGCTCGGCGCCGCGCCGTCCGCGCCGCTGCCGCAGGACGATCCGCTACGCTGGGTCGATCCGATGATCGGTACCGGACCGGAAGGCCACACCTTCCCCGGCCCCAGCGCGCCCTTCGGCATGGTGCAGCTGTCGCCCGATACCGACGCCACCTGCCAGATCCGCGACTGTTATGCCCACGCCGCCGGGTACAGCTATCACGACAGCACCATCCAGGGCTTCAGCCACACCCATTTCTCGGGCGCCGGACATTCCGATCTCGGCGATATCCTGGTGATGCCCGCCATCGGCCCGGCAAACGCGGTAAAACTCGATCCCGGCAGCGCCGACCAGCCCGGTTCCGGCTATCGTCAACGCTTCTCACACGATACCGAGACGGAAAGCGCAGGCTATTACGCCGTGACGCTGACCGACAGCGGCGTGCGCGCCGAACTGACCGCCGGCACCCGCGTCGGTATCCATCGCTACGCCTTCCCGCAGGGCAGTGAGGCGCACCTCGTGCTCGACTTGCGCAGCAGCCTGTACAACTATCCCGGCAAAGTCCTGTGGTCGGGCCTGCACTTGCATGAAGACGGCACCATCACCGGCTTTCGCGAGACGCGCGGCTGGGCGCCGGGGCGCAAGCTGTTCTTCGCCATGCGCTTCTCCGCACCGCTCAAGGACCACGCCTTCCTCGACCGCGACGAACATGTCGCCTACAAGGGATTCCGCGCCCCGCAGGCCCTGCCGGGCGGCAGTAGCGATGCCCTGGCCGAGAAGCTGGGCAAGGCACTGGAGGCACGGCTGGACTTCGGCGTGCTGGATCGGCCGCTCGAAGTGCGGGTCGCACTCTCGGGCGTGGACGAGCAAGGTGCGATCGCCAACCTCGATGCCGAGGGCGCCGATTTCGACACCGTGCGCCGCCGCACCGAGAGCGCCTGGCGCGAGGCGCTGGGGCGCCTCAGCATGGATGCGCCCGCGCCGATGCGCACCAATCTCTACACCGCGCTCTACCACAGCCTGCTTGCCCCGAGCGTATGGAGCGACACCGATGGACGCTATCGCGGCCCCGACGACCAGGTCCATCTCGCCAGGGATTTCACCTTCCGCTCCACCTTCTCGCTTTGGGATACCTTCCGCGCCGAGCATCCCCTGCTCACGCTGGTCCAACCCGAACGGACCACTTCGGACATCGTCAATTCGCTGATCGCCAGCCGCGAGCACAGCCCCTGGGGCATTCTGCCGGTCTGGCAGTTCGCCGGGCGCGAGACCTGGACGATGATCGGCTATCACGCCGTGCCGGTGATCGCCGACGCCTATCTCAAGGGTCTTGGCGGCTTCGATCCGGCCAAGGCACTGGATGCCATGGTCGCCAGCGCCGACTACGCGCCCTACGGCGGCCTCGGCGAATATATCAAGCGCGGCTATGTGCCGATCGACAAGGAGCCGGAGGCGGCGTCCAAAACGGTCGAATATGCCTATGACGACTGGGCGATCGCGCGCATGGCCGAGGCCATGGGCCGCAAGGACATCGCCGCCCGCTTCGACCGGCGCGCGGGCAACTGGCGCAATTCCTTCGACGCAAAGAGCGGCTGGCTGCGCGCCCGCAAGAGCGACGGCACCTTCCGCACCCCGTTCGATCCCACCGCGATCAACTACGGATCGGACTATACCGAGGGCAATGCCTGGCAATACAGCTGGTTCGTTCCGCAAGACCAGGCAGGCCTGTTCCGCATGCTTGGTGGCGAGGCAAAGGTCGTCCGCCGGCTCGACGCGATGTTCGACTTCGACAATTCGAAGCTGGACTACAGCCATGCCGAGGACATTTCCGGCCTCATCGGCCAGTACATCCACGGCAATGAGCCAAGCCACCACGTCGCCTATCTCTATACCTATGCCGGAGCGCCCTGGCGGACGCAGGAACGGCTGAAGCAGATCGTCGAGAGCCAGTACAAGCCAACGCCCGACGGCCTTTCGGGCAACGACGACCTCGGGCAGATGTCGGCCTGGCTGGTCTTCACCGCGCTCGGCTTCTATCCGGTGACGCCCGGCTCCAATCAGTATGTGATCGGCCGCCCCTTCGTCAGCCACGCGGCGATCACCCTGCCTGGCGGCAAGACCTTCACGGTCGAAACCGAAGGCCTATCGGACACCAACCGCTATGTCGGCAAAGTGGAACTGAACGGCAAGCCGCTCGGCCGCGCATGGATTTCCGATGCCGAAGTGCGCGCCGGCGGAACCTTGCGCTTCACCATGCAGGCCGAGCCGGACAAGACCTGGGGATCGGCGCTGGCCGCAAGACCCTATTCGATGTCCAGGCCCTGAGGACTTGACTGATGGCTTGGCCAGCCGCCGTCCGACCCAACAGTTCTGCCGGAGACTGCCCTAGCCCGGCTTATTCATCGGGCTTGGTCAGAAGGGTTGGCGGGAGTGGTGTAAGCGATTGCTTTGGTGTAGGAAAATGGGTGTCTAGACCAGTCCTGCAGCGAGGCAATTTATGCCACGGGCCACACCCGCCGGGAGCGATGATAGCGCGCCGGGATTTTCGTTTCCAGCGATCGGGCGCAAGAAAATCACAGCCGCGTTCGACGGAGGTCGGCTCACCTCGGATGGCGGTGTTCTGCTGCTGGCACAGGCCGAGCGCGCGATGGGGCTTTGCCGGCGGCTTGCGGCTTGCATTGCCGATCCGCGGGACCCTGTGCGGGTGATCCATCGCCTTGATGACATTCTGCGTGCCCGCGTGTTCGCGATCGCGTGCGGCTACGAGGACGCCGATGATCTCGACGCTCTGCGTGACGATCCGGGCTTCCGCCTGGCGCTGGACAAGCTGCCGGGATCGGGCGCGGGGCTGGCCAGCCAACCGACGATGAGCCGGTGGGAAAATGCGCCGACCACACGCGAGCTGGCCAGGATGATGGCCGCGATGATCGACATCTACTGCATCAGCTACCCCGCCGCGCCGGCGGCGGTGACGCTGGATATCGATGACACCTGTGACGTTGTTCATGGCTATCAGCAGCTCTCCTTCTGGAACGGGCATCATGGCGAGCGCTGCTTCCTGCCGATCCATGTCTACGACACTGCCACCGGCCGACCGGTGGCGATGCTACTGCGCACCGGCAAGACACCGTCGGGCGCCGAAGCTGCCGGCCACATCCGGCGCCTGGTGCGCCATCTGCGCCGGCACTGGCCCGAAACGCACATCACCATCCGCGGCGACGGGCACTATGGCCGGCCCGAGGTCATGGCCTTCTGCGAGGCGGCCGGCGTCGATTACGTGTTCGGCCTGCCAACCAACGCCGCGCTGCGTGCTGATCCCGAAATCGTCGCTGCCGCCGATGCCTGCGCGGTTAAGCGGGCTCAGCGCCAATATCCGGTCCTGCGCAACTATGCCGAGACCCGCTACGGCGCGAAGAGCTGGAAGTGCCAGCGCCGCGTCGTCGCCCGGATCGAGGCCAGCACGCTGGGCATGGACATCCGCTATGTCGTCACCTCGCTGGCCGAAGGTTCGGCTGAGCATATCTACGACACCCTCTACTGCGCTCGCGGCAACGCCGAGAACCTGATCAAGCGCCACAAGACCCAGCTTGCCAGCGATCGTACCTCGTGCCGATCTGCCAACGCCAACCAGATGCGCATCATCCTGCACACCGCCGCCTACTGGCTCGTGTGGCGCATCCAGCAGGAAATCCCGAAGGCTGCCCCGCTCGCCACCGCCGAGTTCGCAACGCTGCGCCTGCGGTTGCTCAAGGTCGCCGCCCGCGTCATCGAAACCGCTACGCGCATCCGCGTCGCCTTCGCGTCAGCCTGCCCCGATGCCAGCCTGTTCAGAACCATTGCCACCGGCCTCCGGCCGGCACCCACATAACCAGCGCGGCAGTGCCGCCGAAAGCCCGAGCCCTCGTCCTTCAACCTCGAAAAGCCCATCGATCCTGACGCGGTGAAAAAACCCGCCGGAGGAGCTTGCTCTGATCACCCGGCGACCGACAAACCATGCTCGGACCAACCCGGAGCGGAGGCCTCATGAATAGTGCGGGCTAGCGCGCTTCCAGCACCATGTTGAACGGCCCTTCGGTCGCACGCCGGACGCTGGCGAAGCCGCCCTCGCGCACGATCCCGGCGATCCGCGCTTCCCCGGCCTGCGCACCGAGTCCTTCGCCCACTTCCTGATCGAGCGAGGTCGGCACGCAGATCATCGTCGAGGCGTTGTAGTAAAGTCGTCCGACCGGATTGAGATTGTCCTGCGGCGCATCGCCTGCAATCGGCTCGACGATCATCCAACGGCCACCCTCGCCCAATATCTCGCGCATGTGCGCCGCGCAGCCGCGCGGATCGCCCATGTCGTGGAGGCAATCGTACATCGTCACGAGATCGAAGCCGCGCTCGGCGATGTCCTTGGCATTGGCCACCCGGAAATCGACACGGTCGCCCAGCCCGTGCTCGGCGGCATGGCGCCGTGCTTCCTCGATAGAAGGTTCGTGGAAATCGTAGCCGGTGAAACGGCTTTGCGGATAGGCCTCGGCCATCAGCAGGGTCGAGAAGCCGACCCCGCAGCCGACATCCGCCACCCTCGCGCCGCTGCGCAGCCTGTCCTCCATGCCGTCCAGCGCCGGTATCCAGTTCTGGACGATGTTGTTGACATAGCCGGGGCGGAAGAACGCACCGGTCGCGCAGAACAAGCAGCCCGCGTGATCGCCCCAGCGCACCCCGTCGCCTGTACGGAAACAGTGCTCGACTTTAGCCTCGGCCTCGATCATTGCGGCGGCCAGTTCGAAGGCCCCGGCCAGATAGACCGGGCTGTCCGGCACGACGAAGACCATCGCCTGCTCGGGTGAGAGGCTGAACGTCCCCGTCGTCCCATCATAATCGACATAACCGTTCGCTGCCTGCGCCATCGCCCATTCGCGGACGTAGCGCTCATGCAGCCCGCCGGCACGCACGGCCAGTTCCTGCGCCGTGGCAGGCCCTTTCGCCAAGGCCTCGAACAGACCCAGCCGAAATCCGATCCTTACGGTGGGGACGGCCAATGCGCCGCCGAGATCGCCCAGCATCTTGCCGACGAAGGCATGAAGCCTCGCTTCGTCGATCGGTTCCGTCATGGCATCCTCCGCGTCCGTTCCGCAGATACTCCCGGACGGAGGACATAGCACATCGAGACCCGCGCCGGGATAGCGGCGCGGGTCCGGCAATGACTATTCCGAGGTAGAGGGCCGCCGCGAGCCTATTGGCCCGCGGTCGATTTTCAAACGGTCTCTTACAAAGTGCCGCGAAGCGTAACCGTGACGTTGCGCGGCGTCGCATAGCGGGCGCTGCCGGTGGCCAATCCGGAATAATAGGTCGCGTCGAAGACATTATCCAGATGGGCGGTCAGCGACAGGCGCTCGGAGAAGCGATAGCTCGCCATCAGGTCGAGCGTGGCGAGACTGTCCTGGGTGTAGAACACGCCGTTCGGCCCCGCATACTCGGCGCGGGTCCGGCCCTGCCATTGCAGATTTCCGCCCAGCGTCAGCCCGTCGAGATCGCCCGACAGACGGTAGGTGGTGAACATCTTGAAGCTGTTCTTCGGCACTTGCGGGAACTGGCGAAGACCGTCGCGATCTTCCGCTCTGGCATTGGCGAAGCCTCCCGCCACGCGCCAGCCGGGCAGGACTTCGCCGTTGACTTCCAGCTCGAATCCGGACGACTTCATGCCCGATACCGCGTGGTAGGCCGTGCTGCCGTCCGGCAGGGTGATGGGGCCTTCATCGGCCACGGCGTAGTTGTCCTGCTTCATGCGGAAAACCGCCGCGCTGGCGCTCAGCTTGCCGTCGAAAAAGTCCGCCTTCAGGCCTGCCTCGTAGGTGTTCCCTTCCAGAGGCGCCAGCATCTTGCTGTTCCGGTCGCGATAGGTCTGCGGCTCGAACACGCTGGCATAGCTGACATAGGCCGAGATGACTTTGTTGAAGTCGAACACCAGACCGGCATAGGGGGTGAAGACCGCCTTTTCGTTGAGTTCTGGCGTGTAAGTGCCGACGCCGGAAGTATCCTCCGAGTAAGT
The DNA here is from genome assembly GCF_055521635.1 of Novosphingobium sp. BL-S-20. Taxonomy (NCBI): domain Bacteria; kingdom Pseudomonadati; phylum Pseudomonadota; class Alphaproteobacteria; order Sphingomonadales; family Sphingomonadaceae; genus Novosphingobium; species Novosphingobium sp. BL-S-20. The sequence goes on from NZ_CM145493.1 coordinate 1,418,122, forward strand.
CTCCTGTTTCCACCAGGTGAGCCGCCCGCCGACGATCACCGAGAGCGGTGCGATCGGTTTCAGCCGCGCCACACCGGCGGCGGAACTGGTCTCGATCCGCTTACCGGTACCGCCGCCCGTAGGCGCCAGATCGGGCTTGAGGGTCTGGCCGTTCTCGAAGAATTCGAGCGCGTTGATCGACTTCATGTAGTCCGGGCCGTCCCACCAGCCCGGATAGAGCGGCCCCTTGTCGTCGAAGCGCGTATGGCTGAGCGTCAGCGCAACGTGCTGTTCCTGACCGAGCGCCTCGAAGGTGCCCCGCAGATTGGCGTAGACCGCATCGAGCTTCAGGTCGGATGCCCAGCGCGTGGAATAGAGCGTGCCGCCAAGACCCGTCTGCCTGTCGATCGCGTTTCCGAAGAAATAGCCGATCGTCTCGTCGTAGGAGCCGGACTTGTGCTCGGCGTCGATCTCCAGGTTCCAGTTGGGGTCGAAGGCATGCTTGAGCGAGGCGAACACATTGGTGCTCTTGCGCCGGAAGTCCGACCAGTCGGCGCCGCCGTTGGTGGAGCGGGCGAAGTTCGTTTCCGTGCCATCGGTATAATAGATGGGCAGACCGCCGCGCGAGGCGCCGGTGTTGCGGAAGTTCTGATATTCCACGCCCGCCGTCAGCAGGGTGTCGGGGGTCAGGTCCGCCTCCACGACACCGTATAGGGCGTGGCGCTTGACATGCTCGCGGTCGATGAACGTGTCGTTCTCCTGCCAGGCCCCGGCAAGGCGCGCGCGAATCCGCCCGTCCGAAGTCAGCTTGCCGCTCAGGTCGCCTTCCAGGCGATACATGCCCCAGGACCCTGCCGTGGCCGACAGGCTAGCGCTATATTCCGTGCCCGGACGCTTGCGGATCATGTTGATCGCCGCCGAAGGCTGGCCGGTGCCCGTCATCATCCCTGCCGAGCCGCGGATCACCTCCACCCGTTCATAGGCGATGAGATCGGCGGTATCCTCGGTGAAGCCGTAGATATTGGCCGGTCGTGCGATACCGTCCACCAGGTAGTTCTTGATCGCGAAACCGCGCGCCGTGTAATTGGTGCCGTCCGTGCCGAGAGCGCTGGTACGGTTGGTCTGAACCCCGACGATCTGCTCCATGACCTGGGAGATGTCGAAGAGACCCTGCTCCTGGATCCGCGCGCTATCCAGAACGGTCACCGACTGCGGCGTTTCCCGCGAGGACAGGCTGAGGCCGGTCGTTTCCGTCGAGCCCGTCACGACAATGGCGTCTGGATCAGGGTTTTCGGCAGCTGTTTCAGCATGGGCGGCGACGGACAAGAAGCTGAAAGCCAATACCGACGCCACGGAACAGCGCGTGCGAATTCTTACTCTGACGGACATCCTGCGGCCCCCTCATGATGGTGCTTTCGGAGAATCCCGGCACCGACTGCGGGCGGCAGCTAATGCGACTGATTAGCATATGCAACAACTTGGAAACATTTTTGTTACGGAATTTTCACTTGCGCTCCTGACGCAGACATTCGCATCGCCTCAAAGACCCAAGGGGTGGCGGGCGCAGTGCCCGCCACTCCTTCAAGTTGTTGCCCCGATCAGAACGAGAAGCGGACCCCGATCCGGCCACCACCGCCGCGCCGACCCGATCCGGTTTCACCGTTGGCCTCTACGAAGCCGGACAGACCGTGCGAGGTCGCCACGTTCACGCCGAGGCTGCCGCGCACGACATCGGCCAGGGCCAGGTTCCCCAGCCCCTCGCTCGCTCCGCCACTGAACAGCGTGGCGCCCTTCTTGCCGTCGAACTCGTGCAGGTAGTGCACGCCGCCGTAGAAGGTCGCATTGCCGCTGGTCCCGCCGAAACGGGCGCCGAACGTGCCGCGCAGGCTCTGGCCATTGGCGAAGGCCACCTTCTGATCGAGCACCGACACATCGCCGAGATCGATCCGCGCCCATGCGAGCTGAGCCGAAGGCTCCAGGAAATAGGCCCCCTTGGCCAACCGCGCGCCCGCTTCAAGGGCGCCACCGAAAGTCGTTCCCGAGAAGCTGTCGCGATAGTCCAGCCCCCGATCGGAGGCCTTGAGATGATGGAACTGGACGTCCACCACGCCGTTCACGAAGAAGGCGCCGCTATGGTAGCGAGCATAGCCGCCCACATCGAAGCTGTCGGCCGATACCCGCGCCGACGAGCCGGCGAAGTTGACGGCCGAGGAGACATACCCGGCCATGGCGCCGAAGACCGGCGCCGCCGTGTCCTGGATATCACCCAGATCGTAACCGAGGCGCGCCTCGACGTCGTTCTGATTATAACCGACCTGCATGGCACCTTCGGAAGCCGCCTGCCCTTCGAACCCGCGCACCTGACGGATGCGGCTGACCGCGCCCGCGAAACTGCCCCACAGACGCTTGCCGCCCAGTACCGGCCCGTCGCGAAGGCTGGCGAAGTGGCTAGTGAGGGTGGCGATGCCCTTGTTCCAGCTATTGGCCATCGTTTCGTTGAGCTTGGCGAAGCGATAGATCGGCGCGCCGGCCCTGCTCGAAAGCTGATACTGCCGGTTCGCGGCATCGTAACCGATATCGTAGTGCACGAAGCCGAAGTCGGCGGTGTCGAGAGTGAAGGCATTGGCCGAGGACCCGGCACCGACATCGACCAGCCCCAGCGCCGCCTTGCCTGTCAGCACCGCCTTGGCGTCGTCGAGGTCGGTCAGGACGATAGCGGTCGAGCCGGTCGCCGCGCCCTGCACGGTCAGGTGGTCGGCCGCACCCTTGCCAATTTCGAGAGCGATCCGCGCCTGGCCCGATCCGACATAGTCGCCGGTCAGCACCAGCTTGTCCCCGGTATGGCCATTGACCATGTCGATCGTGCCGCCTGCGTTCTCGAAGCGATCGAGACCGAGGAAGTTCACGGTTCCTGCCTTGGTCGCTCCCGCCAGCACTTTGACGATGCCGCTATTGACGAAACGGTCGGTGCCACCCGCAAAGTCGCTGTCGCCGCTCACGGCGAAAGTGCCGCTGTTGACGATCAGGTCGTCGCCGTCGCCGAGCAGGACCCTGCCCGCCAGCGTCCCGCTATTCGTCAGGTTTAGCGTGCCTTCCGCCAGTCGCACCGCATAGCCGGTTCCGCCGGTGATGGTTCCCACATTGTCGATCGTGACCGTCGGCACCGCAGCAGCACGGAAGCCGATGCCGATGCCGCCGCCCTCTTCACCTTCGGAAGGCGGAGCGACGTAAGGACCGACCGCCGATACCACGAGGGCATCGGTGCCGCCGGTGATCGACCCGCCCTTGACGAGCGCGACCGAGACGTTCTCGCCGGTCAGGTTGACCGCCTCGGCTTGCGAGACGACCTGGCCCCGCACCGTGAGCGAAGCCTGCTCATGCGCCTCGCCGCGAATGGCATTGCCGTCGGCGGCGCTCACGTTCGCGGCATCGATAACGAGATTGCCCGCAGCACGCGCGCGGATGCCGATCGACCCCGCGCCGGTGACTTTAACCGTCCCCGCCTTGACGAAGACCGAATGGTCGGGCGTTCCGGCTGCCGGAGCATCGGGCACGGCCAGCGCAGCGGCGGATTGCGGCACGAGGAACGGGATCAGGACATCGAGCGGAGCCTGGGCGAAGATGCCGTCGGCCTTGTCGCCCGTGGTCAGGACGTTCTGTGCGTCGATCGAAACGCTGGTGTAAGGCCCCACCGCCGTGGCGTGGATGGCGCTGGCATGATAGCCGCTGGTGGCGACGTCCGCGCTGCTGATGCGGACATTGCCGACAAAGCTGTTGCCGATAAGGCCATAGGCATAATCGCCCGAGGTGCTCACCGACTTGCGGTTGTCGATCACATTGTCGCCGCCGACGGTCGTGGCCTGGACGCCCATGGCGAGGTCGCCGGAAGTCTTCACGTTGCCGGTTATGGTGACCTGCGAATTGCCGCCGTTGGCATTGGTGTAGATCGCCTTGCCGAATTCGCCGGTCGTGGTGATCCCGCCGGTTTCGACCGTCACGTCGCCAAGCCCCGCCGTGGCGAAGATACCCGATCCGCCCGAAGTCACCGTGCCGACGGTAACGCTGGCATTGCCGACATAGGCCGCGGCGCCGATGGCGGCACCGCCCTCACCCACGGTCACGCTGTTCGCGGCGATGGCAAGGCTGCCGTGCTCGCTCGTGACCATGATGCCCGAGGCGCCGTAGCCGCTCATCGCGATCTTGTCGGCCTGGATCGCCGCGTCGCCGTCGAAGGCGCTGACGAGGATGGCGGTCTGCCCTTCGCCCGAGCCGGTGATGGTTCCGGCCGTCACCGTGGCATTGCCGTAGGCGGCCAGCGCGTCGATGCCCTTCGAGCCGTTCCCGGCCAGCTCGATTGCCTTGACCGTTACCGAAGAACTCAGGCCACCGGCGCGGATACCGTCGGACTGTTCGCCGGTCGTCGTGATGCTGTCCGCCTTGACCGCGACATGGCCGTATTGCGACAGGGCGAAGACGGCAGGCGCATGATCGCCCTGCGTCGTCACTGAACCGGCATCAATGCTGACGTCGCCGTAAAGGCTGGCCGCGTTGATGCCGAAGGCGCCGTCCCCACTCGTCGTGATCGCTCCCGTGGTGACGGTGATGGCATCCGTCCCCAGAGCGTAGATGCCGTTGGAGCCGATCCCGCTCGTGTCGATGCTGTCCGCCTCGATAGCGATGCTGCGATCGATGTCGGAATAAGGGTCCAGCATGAAGGAAATCGCCTGGATGCCGTCGGCGTAATCGCCGCTGGTCGCAACCGATCTTGCCTTGACCGAACTCGCACCGTCCCAGGCTGCCGACAGGATGCCCGCCGCCCGGTATCCGGTGGTCGCCAGTCGGTCCACATCGATGGCAATATCGCCGAAGCTGGAGGAGGCATCGATGCCGACTGCCCCGCGCCCAAACGTCTCGACGCTGCCGGCCTTGATGACGACGTTTCCGTCGGTGGTATTGGCAAGAATACCTTCGGCGAAAGTCGAGTGACGCCCGCCGCCGAGGTCGCCGCTGGTCACGACCTTGTCGACCGTGATCGACACATCGCCCAAGGCCCCTTGCGCGGCGATCCCGCGCGAACCGCCGCCCGTGGTGATGACGGTGCCAGCCGTGACCGTGACCGAAGCGCCGCCGTCCAGCGACAGCCCCATCGCGACGATGCCGTCGCTGTGCTCGCCCGCAGTGGAGACCGTGCCGGTGGACGTCACCTCCACCGGCGCCGCTGCAGCCTGCGCCAGAATGCCTACGGCATAATCGCCGCGCGTGTCGACCGATCCGGCCACGACATGGGCGCTCTGACCCTCGCCGAAGGTATAGGCGCCGATTCCGGTCGCATTGCCGCCGGTCGTCGTCACCGTGTCCGCCGTCACATCGACCTGGCCGTAGACGCTGTAGGCGACGATGCCCTGGCTGCCGAAGCCGCTGGTCTCGACCTTACCGGCATCGACCTTGACGTCGCCGAGCGACAGGGCGCCGATGCCGATCGCATCGTCACGCCGGGTCTTCACCGCATCGGCGCTCACCGCCACCGTGCCCTGGCTGTAATTGATGGCATAGATGCCATGCGCGCCCTGGCCTCCGGTGGAGACCGTACCGGCATTCACCGCGATATCGCCGCTGAAGGTCACCGCATGGATCGCTTCCGATCCGGCGCCGAGGGTCGTGACCTTGTCGGCATCGACCACGACATTGCCATAGCCGCCCGCGTAGATGCCGAAGGAAGCATCGCCGCGCGTGCTGAGATCGCCCACCGATACGTGGGTGGTCCCCGCATCGGAATAGTTGAGCGCGACGATGCCGTGCGAATAGAGACCGTTGGTGCTGACGTGATCGGCAGCAATCGCGATATCAGGAACCACCTCAAGGTCGCTGTAGACCAGATTGGTTCGCGCGAAGATGCCCGTGGAATTGTCGCCGCTGGTGCGGACGGTATCGGCGATCTGCACGTCGATCGCGGTGCCCACGGCGGTCACGCCGGTCGCATCGTCCTCGGTGCCATACCCGCCTCCGCTGGTGCCCACGACATTCGCCCTGACCGTGGTGATTCCCGAAGAATAGGCGACGATCCCGCGCCCCGAGCCGCCCCAGGCATAGGCATAGTCGGCATCCACGGTCGCATTGCCGCTGCCGGTCTCGACATGGATGGCGTCGGAGCCGAGACCGTAAGAATAGACGCCCCCGGCCCGTACCGCGATGTCGCCCGCGCCGGTATTGGCGCGAATGCCGGTCGAGGCCTCGCCCATCGTCGAGACGCGGTCGGCATGGATGGAGATGTTCCCGGCCATGCCCGCGTCGACGGCGATGCCGTCCGCACGGTAGCCCGAGGTGGTGAGACTGCCGGCATCGATGTCGATATCGCCATCCCAACCGGAAACCTGGATGCCCCGGCTATGAGCCCCGCTCGTCTCGATCGTGCTTCCCGCAGCCGAGACCTTGATGGCGCCGCCGCTGCCGGTGACGCTGATGCCCGCAACCTGCTCGGCCGTGGTCGAAACCAGCGTCTCGGGCGAGAGCACCAGGGTCAGGTCCTGCGGCTCGGTGGAATCGACCGAATAGGCGATGCCATCGGGATAGGCTGCCTCGTCGGGCGAGCAGACGACGGCTCCCTCGACCGGCGCACCGCAAGTCGGGACGGATTTCGCCTGGACGCTGGCGGGCGCGGCGACCAGCAACATGGAAAGCGCGCCGAGGCTGGTGCCAAGGCTGAGCCGCGCAGGCAGACGGCGTGTTCGATCGGAAGTATGCAGCGAAGAATGGGCAGAAACGTAAGGCGTCATCAAGGCGTCTCCGGTCTGACCGGCGCCATCGCGGTGCCGGTAGTGCCTTTTTTGACGCCGCCCTCACTCCGAGGCCTTGGCCGCTTCGCGTCATTTTCATGACGAAATTCCGATTTGCAGAAAAAATCCGTTTTCGGCGATTTTTGCCCAAGGCTGGCGCTTCGGCATGGCGTCTTACAGTTCGATGACGGTTCTCGCGCGCGCAGTGTGCGCGATCCCGTACCTGCCTTGAGGAAAGATCGATGCCCAAAGCGAAGTCCCGAACCGGCAGTCCTGCAGCAGCCGGGGAAACCATCGAGCAGGCAGCAGGCGGATCGCCGGGCAGCGGATCGCCGGGGAGGGCCTCCGCACCGGGCGAGGCACCGCCCGCGCCGGAACCCGGCGCCTCGCGCATCAGCGTGTCGCGCGGCCTTCACGCCTGGCTGGCCGCAAACGGCACGAGCCTGGCGTTCTCGTCCTATCAGACCGGCCAGCTGTTCCTCGTCGGCCGCCACCCCAACGGTACGATCTCGTTCAATCAGCAGAATTTCAGCCGGGCGATGGGTCTGGCTTGGACCGGCGGCCGTCTCTATCTCGGCGCGCTCTGCCAGGTCTGGCGCCTGGAAAACATGCTGAAGCCCGGCGAAACCGGCAACGAAATCTTCGACACCGTTCTCGTCCCCCGTAACGCGCAGACGACGGGTGACGTCGATATTCACGAACTCGGCGTGGACCGGGAAGGCCGGGTCCTGTTCGTCAATACCAAGTACAGCTGCCTTGCGGCGCTGGACCTGACCGACAGCTTCCGCCCGGTCTGGAAGCCGCCGTTCATTTCGAAACTGGCGCCCGAGGATCGCTGTCACCTCAACGGCATGGCAATGGCCGACGGCGCCCCGGCCTATGTCACCGCTGTCAGCCGCTCCGACGTGCTCACCGGCTGGCGCGAGCGTCGCCACGAGGGCGGCGTGGTAATCGAAGTCGCGACCGGGCGGATCGTGACCGACCAACTGTCCATGCCCCATTCGCCTCGCGTGGCGGGCAGGCGCCTCTATGTGCTGGACAGCGGACGCGGGCAGATCGTCGAAGTGGATCGCACGACCGGCGCCAAGCGCGACATCGCCTTCTGTCCCGGCTTCCTGCGCGGCATGTCGATCCATAACGGCCATGCCATCGTCACCGTTTCGAAGCCGCGCGACGGCACGTTCAAGCATCTCTCGCTCGACGGCGAACTCAAGCGCCGCGATGCCGAGCCCTGGTGCGGCATCCTGATCGTCGACCTGAAGACCGGCGACACCGTCGAGTGGATCAGGCTCGACGGCCATATCACCGAACTGTTCGACGTGACGGCGATGCCCGGGGTGCGATGCCCGATGTCGATCGGGCCGGACACCGCGGAAATGCGCGGAACGATCACCTTCTCGCCTGAAATCCGGCCGTTCTCGTCGCTGTCGGCAGCGGCATGACCGTGCTGCGGCACGGATTGACGGAGAAGCCCATGTGCATTCTTAACGTCGATCGTATCGGGGGCTGAGCCGATGCACATGGGGGGTAGTGTCGGTGAACGGAAAGTGACAGAGCCAGGTGGGGGCCTTATCGAGACATTCATGCTGCATCGTGCGCCGATTTCACGCTTCATGGCGCTACGCTGCGGCGAGGATGCCGAGGATCTCGTCCAGGAACTGTGGATCAAGGTCCAGCAGGTCGATGCCTGCGTCGATCGGCCACTGCCCTATATCTACCGCATGGCCCATCGGCTGGTGCTCGATACCCGGCGCGGCGCTTCGCGGGCGCGCGACCGCGACTTCGCCTGGAGCTTTGCCAGCGGTCATCTGGAGGGCACGGAAACACCCGTGGCCGAACGCTCGCTGCTGGCGCGCGAGCAGCTCGACCGAATCGACAGGACGCTGGGGGAACTGGGCGCCCGCGCCGCCCGGATATTCCGGCGTTACCGCCTCGACGGGATCGAGCAGCGGCGCATTGCCGCCGAACTCGGCGTCAGCCTCAGCACGGTCGAAAGCGACCTGCGCCGCAGCTATGCCGCGCTGTCGAACCTGAAGGGCGAGCACGATGACGCCTGAACTTGCGGAGGAGTGCCTCCCATGACCCGTAACGACAGTTCTCCGGAAAATATGGCCGTCGTGTGGACCATCAAGGTCGACGCTCCCGACTTCGAGGATTGGCCCGAACTGGAAGCATGGCTGGGGAAGTCTCCCGAAAACGCTGTCCTGTTCGACCTTGCCTGCCGGCGCCTCGCGCAGGCAGAGGACGTCATCGCCTTGCGGGACCCAGCCGAGCACTTGCGGCTGGTAACGCCGAGCGAAGACCGGCTTTCCCCTTCCCCGACAAGGCTTGATCGCTTGCAGTCCCGGTGGCGGCCGATCGGCCTTGCCGCATCGATCGCGGCTGTGTTGGCAATCGGCTATGGTATCTTCGAAAGACCGGCCAGCGAAGGCATGCAACATATCGCCACCCGTCCGGGCGAGTTGCGCACCATCGAGATGTCCGATGACAGCCGGGTCCTGCTCAATGGCGACACCCGGATGGCGATCGCCCCGCGCCGGGTGGAAATGAGCCGGGGCCAGGCCAGTTTCACCGTCATGCACGACAGCGCCAATCCGTTTTCGGTAACCGTGAAAGGCGCTGTCATCCGCGACCTGGGGACCCGTTTCGACGTGCATGTGGCCGAAAAAGGAACGGAAGTCGCCGTTGCCGAAGGGCTCGTGCAGATCGAGGCGGCGGGCGCCACCGTTCTCGTGAAGGCCGCCGAACGCACCTTCATTCCAAGCGGCCGCCCACCGGAAGCTCCCGAGCCGCTCGATCCCGGCACCGTATCGGGATGGCAGACCGGATTGCTGACATTCGAGGACAGCAGCTACTCCGAAGTGATCGCGGCGGTGAAACGACGAACCGGCCTCGCGATCATGCTCGCCCCCGAACTCGAAGATCGGCGGTTTGCCGGAGCGTTGACGGTGAACGGATCTCCCGAAACCGTGATGCAACGGCTGGCGGCGACGCTGGACCTCCATGTCCGGCACCGGAGCGACGGCTGGATTCTGGAACGATCGTCTCGGCGTTCCGGCCGATGATCCGGACGCCTTGACCGCCCCGCGCCGTCTCTTTCGCCGGCTGGTCGCGCTGGCGCTTGCGGCGGCCTGCCTGCCAAACCTCGCGATCGCCGGGGAAAAGCAAAGGCCGCCGATCAGGATCGCGGTACGCGCCGGGCCGCTCTCGCGTGCCATCGCCCAGATCGCGGCGCAATCGGGCGCGAGTATCGGTACCGATCATCCCGACTGGCTGCGCCGGCCGGTGGCGCCCATGGTTCTGACCGGCACTGTCGAAACCGTGCTGGCCCAAGTGCTCCGGGGCACCGGCCTCATAGCGATGCGGACCGGACCGCTGGGGTGGCGCGTGATCGCGGCGCCCCCGGAACTCCCCCGGAAGCCGCGCCGTTCCTCCTCGCCCCTACCTCCTGTTCCTTCGGCGGAAACAAGCGACATCCTCGTCACCGGCAGCAAGGTAGCGATCGAACTGTCGGATTTTCCGGGGACGGTCGAAGTGATCGAGGCTGCCCAGCTCGACCGGATGCCGCGCAATCAGGGCACGCTCGCACTGGCCGCGCTGCATTCCACCTTGTCCTCGACCCGCCTCGGACCCGGTCGCAACAAGCTCTTTCTGCGCAGCATCGCCGACAGCAGCTTCAACGGCAGCAGTCCCGCGCTGGTCGGGCAGTATCTCAACGATCTACGACTGACTTATGCCTCACCGGACCCGGACCTGCGGCTGCACGATATCCGTCAGGTCGAGATCCTCGAAGGCCCCCAAGGCACGCTCTACGGCGCAGGCTCGCTGGGCGGAATCCTGAGAATCGTTCCGCGCGCACCCGAACCATCGGCGTTCGAAGGAGCAACCTGGTCGGGTCTTTCGGCCACGGCACATGGCGGTATGGGCAGCGACGGGGGCTTCCTCGCAAACCTCCCGCTGACGGAAAGCGCCGCGCTGCGAACGGTCGCCTATGCCGAACACAACGCGGGGTTCATCGACGATGTCCGCAGGAGACAACACAATGTCAATGCCAGCGACGTCGTCGGCCTGCGCACGGCGCTGCGGCTGGAGACGCAAGGCGGGTGGCAGATCGATCTCACCGCGATGGGCCAGAACATTCGCAACGCCGACGCCCAATATGCCGAAGGGAACATCGGTCGCCTCTCAAGGGCAAGCGCCGTTGCCCAGCCCTCGTTCCATCGCTACCGCGCGCTTTCCTCGCTGGTGAAGCACGATTTCGGCGGAGCCAACCTGCAATCGACGACCGGACTTATCCGCCAGCATTACGGACAGGTCTTCGATGCCACCCAGCCGGGCGACGATCCCATCCGGTTCGAACAGCGGGATCATGTCTCGCTGATATCGAACGAAACGCATCTTTCGGGACGCACCACGACAGGCGCCTCCTGGCTGCTGGGCGTGGCCGCATTGCGGTCGGAAAGCCGGGAAGTTCGCGGTTTGGGGAGCGACGACGATATGGCCAGCCTCGGCACCATCCAGTCGCGTGTCACTGAAGGCACGGCTTTCGGCGAATTCGGCATCCCGCTATCGCGGGCATGGAAGTTCACTGTAGGGGGCAGGATTTCCGCCGTCACGCTGGGCGGGCGCGCCAGGGGACCGATCGCCAAGCCCGTGGACGGAGCCTTGCCGAACTCGGGCCAGGCCAGCTGGCAATGGCTGGCCACACCTTCCCTTGCGCTCGATTGGCAGGCGATACGCGGCCTTTCCCTCTATTTGCGCCATGCTGGAGGATATCGACCCGGCGGACTGACGATCGGCGCGGTGCTGGAACGGTTCTCCCCCGACCGGATCGCCACTACCGAACTCGGCCTGCGCTACACCTGCCACTGCACAGTCCGCCTGCATTTGGAGGGGTCGGTCTCATCCAGCCGCTGGACGAACGTTCAGGCCGATTTGCTGGACGGACTGGGACTGCCACACGTCGCCAATATCGGCGATGGGCGCGTGGAAACGGCCACCGCTGCGGCCTCGCTCTCGCCTTTGGCGGGGCTGGAGATCACGGCGAGCGGATTTACCAGCCACAGCTATCTTAAAAGCAGCGAGGAAAGCATCGGCGGCGTTACCGAAGGCCCGCTCCCCAATGTCGCCCGCTATGGCCTGACCGGATCGGTTCGCGGCCAATGGAAACTGGCGAAGACGACGCTACTCGATCTCGCCCTGCGCGGCCACGCGGTCGGCCCGTCGATCCTCGGCGTCGGCCCTCAGCTGGCGCACAGACAGGGAGACTATCGCACCGTCTCCGCCGATGCGCGATTGAGCCTGCGCGGGCTGGTCCTGAATTTCAGCGTCGAAAACCTCTTCGACGCAAAGGGCAATCTTTTTGCGCTCGGCACGCCGTTCACGATCGCCACCGGACGGCAACGCACCCCGCTCCAGCCACGAACCGCGCGGCTCGGCGTCGAAATGCGATACTGAAGAAGGCTGGTGGCAACGAGCCGGACAGGGGCGATCACATCCTTGTCCGGATTTATCCATGGCCGGCTACGGCAGGCCGGGTCTCGGGGATTTTCACGAAGACCGGCAGGACGCAGGCCGCGACGACCGCGATCATCACCCCTGGTGCGGCCTGCCAGCCGGTGCCCGCGACCAGCAATTGCGCAAGCAGCGGTGCCAGGCCGCCGAATACTGCCGTTGCCGCCGTCGCCCCCAGCGCAAGGCCGGAGAGGCGCCCTTCGCCGGGGAACTGCTCGGCCGTCGTCACCGCGCCCACTGCGCTCACCGCTCCGCCGAGAGAGGCCAGCAGCAGCGCCCCGATCAGGGCCGCGCCGTACGACCCCCCACCCATGGCCGCAAAGGAAGCCGCCGGCACCAGTACGGCGAGTACGCCAACGCAGAGCAGAACCGGACGGCGGCCGATACGGTCGGACAATGCGCCGACGAAGGGGGTGACGAAAATCACCATGAATGCCGCCGCCGTGGAAAGCCAGAGCGCCTCGCGTTCGGTCATGGCCCCCTCCCCCGTCACGAAAATCGGCACATACGTGATACCGACATAGTACGTGATCGAGCCGAGCGCGGAAATGGCAAACCCGCGCGCAATCGCGGCACGGTGACGAACCAGAACCTGCTGCAGGGGCCGTTCTGGCACGCTGCGCCGAACGATCTGACGCTCGAATTCCGGGGATTCCTCCAGCGTGGCGCGGGCCAGCAGCACCAATCCGGCCAGCACGGCGCCGAACAGGAAGGGAAGGCGCCAGCCCCATGCATCAAGCACCGCAGGCGCAAGCAGGCCGACTACCAGCGCCGAAACCCCCGCTGCCAGCAGCCCGCCCAACTCGCTTGCGGCAGCAGCGGCAGAGGTCACCAGCCCGCGCCGCCCGCTATGCGCGCCCTCCATCAGATAGGCGACCACCCCGGTATATTCGCCGCCAACCGAAAAGGCCATGACGCAGCGCAGCGCCAGCAGGTGCCAGCCCGCAGCCGGGCCGATCGCGGCATAAGTCGGCATGGCGGCGGTCGCGAGCATGGCGGCCGTCATCAATGCCATCGACAGCAGCATCATCCGCCGCCGCCCATGCCGATCTCCGACATGCCCGAAGACTGCAGCCCCCAGCGGGCGCATCAGATAGGCCACGGCAAAACCGCCAAGCACGGCGGCAAGCGAGCCTTCGCCGCCACCGAAAAACACCCGCGACAGAACGGTGGCAAGATAGAGGTAGAGCGTGAAATCGTACCACTCGACGATCGTCGAAAAAGCCGCGATCGCCATCGAGCGCCTCGACAGTGTCTTCGGCTCGCAAGGACGACCGAAAGAGGCGGCGTCCGCTTTCATCGATCCTTGCGACCCGCGCGATTTCCCAGCAACATGAAGGCTATGATACGCGGACTGCCGGACATGGCAAATCGCGAAAGCCGAACCGCCTATCCGGCTCCGTTAGAGAGATTGTCCCGCAGCGCTTCCGCCGCTGCGCATGCAGCCAGCCAGCGGCGGCGATCGGCCTGGGCATCCGGCAGGGCACGATGTGCAGGCGGCCCGGTTTCTCCCGCGGCGACTTGCGCCAGAACTGCATCGACCGCCGCGCGCCGCCCGTCGTCCGGGATCGCGTCGCCCAGAATGAACGCCACGTTCCGCGCGATCATCTCCCCCGTCCGGGACAGACGCAGCCGATGCTTGGGATAGCCCGCACCGCACAGCAAGGCATTCAGCCACTTGGCATCCCAGGACGGCGCACTGGCGTGCAGATCGTGATCCGAAAGCTGCTCGACCATGCGCCGGGCGACCTGCTCGTGCGGTTCGCCGTCACTTTCCAGCAGCGAAAGCGGAATGCCGTGGATCGCCTGCGCCTTTGCATCCCAATCGGTCCAGCCCGGCGCGGGCCGGATCAGATGGCTTTCGCCGCGACCGTCCTCGAAAATCCAGGCCACCTCGATCGGATAGCTCCGCTTTGCCAGCGACGAAGCCTCGAAATCCAGGAACACCCGCATCGCCGCCGGACCTCAGGAGCGCGCTTTTGCCAAGCCACCCTGAAGTTCGGGAAAGCATTCGCGGGCAAGGCTCTTCCACATCGGCTCGACCGCATCCTTCCAGTCACCGTAACCATAAAGGATCAGGGTACCGTCATGACGTGCCTCGAACGACATGAGCGGGCTGGTCGGCGTGTCGGTTTCTTTCACCACGCGGAAATCCACCTTGCGACCGAAATCGACCGAGAGGTTCTCGCTCACGCCGACATCGTCGAATTCCGTTTCGACGCAAGCAGCGACTTCCCCGATCGGACGATCGGAATGCGCCTTGATCGACGCGGAGACCGAAGGCATCGCAGCCGAAAGCATGATGGCGGCAAGAAACATGGCGCGTTGATACCACGAGTGGACAGATGGCCCAAGGGCCGCCGCTCACAACCTCAGGAATCGGTCCCGAAGAAATGGTCGATGACGTCGCGCGCCAGCCGCGCCGGCTTGAGCGTGGCGGCATCGAGGCAGCACCAGCTGGACTTCACTTCGGCCAGGACTTCCTCGCCGCGCTTGATGACGGTTTCATAGAAAGCCCGCGCGCCCTGAACCTTTTCCAGGAGCACGGTGGCGATCACGTCATCCCCCAGGAAAGTGGGCTTGCGATAGGTGATCTCGTGCTTGAGCGCGACCCACAGATGCTGCCCTACCACATCGGTCGGCGCGATGGCGCGCCAATGATCGAGAACCGCGTCCTGCACCCACTTGAGGTAGCTGGCGTTGTTCACATGGCCCATGAAGTCGATGTCGGCTGCATCGACGCCAATGCGGAAGTCGTGGGGAATCGCGGTGCTCACGGTATGACTCTAGCAGAACTGCGACCGGCGCAGCAGACAAATCTCTCCGATTTCGCCTAGATGCGAATTATTGCAGAGCCGCGACACCCTCCGGCATTGGCCCGGCATCGGCCCGGCATTGGCTACTCTGTCCGGCACGGACCGCCACTCGTTTCAAGCCACGGGCAGAAGCGGACAGAGTGCCTTTCTTACAGTGACTTGGCCATGTTGAGGTGTGCCGTCACGGTCGGCACGAGTTCCTTGGCGAAAGCCTGAAGCGATGCGACATCGCCATTGGCCGCATAGGCCTTCAGCGTCGCCAGCGCGGCCTGATGGGCCTCGACTTGCGCCTTGGCGTAAGCCGCGTCGAAATCGGCGCCGGTCAGTTTGTCCAGCGAATCGACGGTCTGCTTCTGGGCATCGCTCAGCCCGGCATAAGGCACGATCGCCGGCGAGAGCTGGCCGGCAATGCCCTTGAGCTTTTCGGTCGAAGCAGTGTGCGCTTCGATCATCTTGTCGGCAAAGCGCTTGACCGCCGCCGACCGGCCCTTGGCCAAAGCGAGCTTGGACGTCTCGATCTCGAAGGCATCGCCACCGGCAGCGGCATTGGCAAAGGCTTGCGAAGGGCTCAGGGTTGCCGTTCCCAGCGGCACGTCAGCGCCCGGAATGGCACCGGGAACTACGCCCGTCGACGTCGCTGTGGCCACGTCGCTGGGCGCCGGAGCCTCCTTCTTGCAGGCCGTCAGGGCGAGCGCGGCAAACGAGACGGCGAAAAGTACCCGATGCTTCATGGTGATTTCCTCTTCCAGACTATGCCTGTTCGAGAACCAACTTCTCCGCCGCGCGTTCCCGGACAAGTTGTTGCCGATCATCCCGAGCGGCAGCGCGCCCTTTAACGGTCAGGAGCACCACCATGGGAATCCTCGGAAACATCTTTGACAAGGTCTTCCATCGCAACAAGGCGCAGGCCGCTCCTGCGCCGGGCGCGGTAGACGTGCCACCCCCGGCCGCTGAGCCAGCCGCAGCACCGCAACCTGCCGCCGAACCTGTCGATGTCGGTGCCGTGCTGGAGGAAATGGCCTCGATGAAGGACGACCACGGCGGCAACTACAAGACCTCGATCGTCGATCTGCTAAAACTGCTCGACCTCGATTCCAGCCTCGCGGCTCGCAAGGAATTGGCGGACGAACTCGGCGTTCATGCCGGGGCGGACGGATCGGCGGAGCAAAACATTGCCCTGCACCGGGCGGTAATGGACAGCCTCGCCAGCAATGGCGGTGTCGTGCCCGACAGTCTCCGCCAATAAAGCGGCTTCTCGGGGCGGCCGAATGGATTTGAACAAAATGGCCCAGCGCTGCGTCGGCAGTACTTGGAATATCGGCATATTCTTTCGTCCTGCCTTCTGAGGCTGAGCCATTTTGCCTCAAACCTCGATGGTGCGGTTTATGAGTTTACGCCCTAGTTCCTCAGCATGTTCCAATCGTCATCGCCGCCCTTGGCCCGCAGCACGTCCAGCGCGGTCTGCACGTGGATCGCCGCAAGGTCCTGCCCACAAGCGTCGAGACGACCCACTGCTTCCTGAAGCAAGGCAGCGATACTGCGCAGTTCGAGGACAAGCTGCTCCTGATTGGTGAGTGCCATGCAGAACCGTCTCCCCCCTTCCCTTGCGGGGAAGCTAGGCGATTGACGGCGCTTCACCAAGAGGAATTACGTATCATCCGAGCGAGGATTCAGGCGACGCGCACGGCCCGTTTCAGATAGTCGTGCATCAAAGTCATCCCCTTCACCGTCAGACGAAAATCGCCACTTGGCTTATCACGGAAGACAAGCCCTTCTGTTTCAAGCACATTCCCCCATCGCTGGGCCGTGCTCGCCGAAAGCTTGCCCAAGTCGATCTCACGCATGCCGGATTGTGCTATGTAGAGTTCCAGAAGCATGTCCCAGGCCGGATCTCCGAAGAAATCGACCCCGAACATCTCATCCCGCAGCCGCCGGCAGCTGCGGATGAATTCGGCCATCGGCACCAGATCGGCAGCGGTCGTCCCATCGTCCGGAGCGGTTTCTGCATCCTTTTTCAGCAACCGGCGTGCAAGAACCGCCAGCTTCGGCGCGATGCCGGCACCTACCCGCAGTTTCCTATTCATTGCCCACGCTTCTCGATTCCACGGTAGCCGTTCATGCTGCAACTGCGAATGAAGGAAGCCCGACGGGCTGACAACGGTGCAGCAGCAATCGATGGCAGGAATTCAAAAAGTTAATCTTGAACGACGATCCATCCGGATCACCGCCGCCGGGCTGCCGCGATCAGCGCGTAAGTGGTGATCCCGCTGAGCGCCAGGGCAAGGACGAAGCCTGCAACCGCGCCCCATTTCGCGCCGACTGGTCCGAACAGGAAACCGCCGATCACCAATCCGATCAGGGGCAGAACAATCAGGGCGAGACAGCCGATCGCGAACACGGGTTTCTCCTTTTCCGGTCAGGTGCCGACCGCCAGCGCGAGATACAAGCTGATCGTGGCCAAGGACAGGACGGTCGATATCAGCACCGCGCGCGAAGTGATCCCCGCCTCCCGGCTATGGAACTCCGCGACCATGAATGGTCCGGTTCCGGTCGGCAGCGCCGCCAGCAGAACGCAGGCATGGGTGAGCGAGGGCGCCAGCTGGAACACCCGATCGGCCAGCAACCAGGTCCCAAATGGTTGCCCGACGAGCTTCAATGCAACGAGCAGCCCGATATCACCCAAGGGCGCCCCTGCACTCTCACGTTTTTCGCCGAGAAACAGGCCCAGCGCCACCAGCGCGCAAGGCGATGCAGCGCCGCCCAGCAGTTTGAGGAAACTGTCCAGCGGAATCGGCAAGGCAATGCCGGTCACGAGAAAGAAGGCGCCCAGCACCGGCGCCAAGAGCAGCGGGTTGCGTGCCAGCGCACCTGCAACTTTCACCAGCAGGCGTCCCGAGCTGCGCCCCGTATTGCGCTCCGCCTGGATTCCGATCTCGATCAACACCAGTGCAACCGCGAAAAGCACGCAGACGGTAAGGATCGTGGCGATCAGGGTCGGTGCCAGCCCGGCCTGGCCCAGCACCGCAAGCGCAAGCGGAAAACCGACGAAGCCGGTATTCGCATAGGCCCCATTCAGCCCGTCAATCGCGGCATCGGCGAGATGACGGTCACCACGCAACCGCAGCGCAACGGTCACGGCAAAGACCAGCGCCGCGCCGAGGCCGAAGCTGGCGACGAAGGCGGGTTGCCAGATATCGCTCCAGCGCGCTTTCGCCACGATATCGAACAGTAGCGCGGGCAACGCGAGATAAACGACGAAACGATTGAGTTCGCTGGTTGCCTGCGGCCCGAAGATCGCCAGCCGCCGCGCGCCCCAACCGGCGAAGATGAGGGCGAAAATGGGCAGGACGATGATGAGAACGGACAAGACGCAGACCTGACGTGGAGATTACGCCCGCCGACTAGGCTTCTCGTTCAATGCATTCCAATGCTTTTCAATGTTTGCATTCATGCCTAAACCGTATCAATGGTTGAAATCCGGCAATTGCGCTACTTCGTCACTCTGGCCGAGACGCTCCATTTCGGCCGCGCGGCAGAACGGCTGCACGTTACCCAGCCGCCGCTCAGCCGACAGGTCGCCGCGCTGGAGAAGGACCTCGGTGTGCGGCTGTTCGACCGCCATTCGCGGCGGGTGCGCCTGACCCACGCCGGGGAGCGCTTCCTTGCGGACAGCCGCGCGGTGCTGGTCGCATTCGACGAAGCCTGCCGCAATGTGCGGCTGGTCGAAGCAGGCGAACTGGGCGAACTGACCGTCGGCTTCATGATGCACGCCGCCTACGGCAGCGTACCGTTGCTCACCCAGCGCTTCGTTTCGGCCCGCCCTCAAGTGCGACTGCACTTGCGAGAAATGCTCCCTTCCGAGATTCCCGCCAAAGTGCTTAACGGCGAACTCGACGCCGGGATCACCTTCAGCCCGGAGCCGGTGCGGGGATTGGCCTCGGTGGTGATCCACCGCGAACCGCTCTGCCTTGCCCTGCCCGCCGGACACGCGCTCTGCGCGGAAACGCTTATCACGGCAGACATGCTGGCACGCGAGCCGATCCTCGCCTCTCCGGCGGCGATCACGCCCACTTTGCGCAAGGCCATTCTCGCATTCTTCGCGCGGGCCGGCGCGGAACCGGAAATCCGGTTGGAAACGCAGTTGCAGCAGACGATCGTCAGCCTCGTGTCCGAAGGCATCGGGCTGGCGCTCGTCCCCGCTTCGCTCGACCGGCTGCGCATGGGCGGTGTCGAATTCCGCCCGCTGGAGCAGGCCCCGGCCATCGAGCAGGTGCTGGTCTGGCGTTCTGCCAATCTCAACCCGGCCCTGCCGCATTTCCTCGTGGCAGCAGGGGTAGCGACAGGAGACGGGGCATGAATTCGCCGCTGGCGCCGCGCTCCGGATTGGAACACAAGCCCCGCATGTCCCGATCCCGCCTGAAAGTGTTCTTCGACGGCGGCTGCCGCCCCAATCCCGGTCCGATCGAAGCTGCCGTAGTGATCCGGGGCAAGGCTCATATCTTCACCGACCTCGGCCTGGGCGACAACCGCGATGCCGAATGGAGCGCGCTGATCCGCGCCCTCGAACTCGTCCAGTCACTCGGTCTCGAAGGTGTGGAACTCATCGGGGATGCTGTAGAGATCGTCCGGCAGGCGAATGCCGCCCTCAGGCGCGGCGAAGCCCGTAGTCCGCACGAGGCCGCGTTCCTGGCCGTGGCGGCGAAGGCGCCGCCCGCCCGCATCCGCTGGATCAAGCGCGAGCAGAACCTTGCGGGCATCGCCCTTGCCCGCCGTCACCCGAGGTAACCTTGATGGACGAGCGGAAACGCCTCGTGATCGAGGGGAGCCGGATCGCCGACATCCCTTC
This sequence comes from Novosphingobium sp. BL-S-20, assembly GCF_055521635.1. Classification (NCBI taxonomy): domain Bacteria; kingdom Pseudomonadati; phylum Pseudomonadota; class Alphaproteobacteria; order Sphingomonadales; family Sphingomonadaceae; genus Novosphingobium; species Novosphingobium sp. BL-S-20. The sequence goes on from NZ_CM145493.1 coordinate 1,438,050, forward strand.
GTTCTACGGCGAGATCAACCGCGTCTTCATGTCGGATGAAAACTGGACGCTGGGCGAGATTCTCGATGCCCTGGACGATCTGCTCTACGGCGGATACGGCGCGGTCTTGGGGGCTGAAACCGTCACCGTGGTCTGGCGAGACATGGCCGCCAGCCGCGCCGCACTGGGTGCCGAGACGACGCGGCGCTTCCTTGAGGAACGGCGCAAGCTGCGCCCTATGTTCAACGGCACCGCCATTGCAGACCAGCTGGAGGCGCTCGCTGCCGGACGGGGGACGACCTATTTCGACATCGTGATGGACATCTTCGCCGCCCATCCCGCAATCGCAATCGTCCCCGCTTAACGCCTCAGTGCAGCTTGAGCCGCGGCCGGACGATGCGGTTCATGTGGCTGATGACGATCATCGCCGAACCCTTGATCCAGCCATGGATCGCCAGCAGGTGCATGCGGTAGAGCGAGAGGTAGATGAAGCGCGCCATGCGGCCTTCCACTGCCATACGCCCGCCGACGAGGTTGCCCATCAGCGTGCCCACGGTCGAGAACCGGCTCAGCGACACCAGCGAGCCATGGTCCTTGTAGACGAAGTCCACCAGCGGCTTGCCCGCCATCAGGCGCTTGAGATTGGCGAAAGCGGTATCGGCCATCTGGTGCGCGGCCTGCGCGCGCGGCGGCACCGGGCGCTCGCTGTCGGGCAGCTTGCAGAAGGCACAGTCGCCGATCGCGAAGACGCGCTCGTCGGTCTCGCTCTGGAGTGTCGGGCGCACCACGATCTGACCCGAGCGAGCCTGTTCCAGCCCGTCGAGACCGTCCGCGATCGGCTTGGCCTTCACGCCCGCCGCCCAGACCTGCAAGTCCGCATCGATCCGCTCGCCCGAGCGCATGACCATTCCTTCCGCCGTCGATTCCACCACCGGCGTATCGACGAGCACGCGCACGCCCAGCGTCTCCAGTTCGGCGCGGGCTGCCGCTGCCAGCCGCTCCGGCAGGGCGGGCAGGATGCGCGGTCCGGCCTCGATCAGCGTCACTTCCAGACGGCTGCGGTCGAAGACTTCGAGCCCGTAGTAACCCAGCGCATCGGCCGCGTTGTAAAGCTCGGCCGCCAGTTCGACGCCAGTGGCGCCTGCCCCGACGATGGCGATCCGCACCCGCGCGTCGCTGGCGGGATTATCCGCCATCGTTCGCGAGACGCGCAGGCACTGGTCGAGCAGCTTGTCGCGAAAACGGTCGGCCTGGTCGCGGCTGTCGAGGAAGGTGCAGTTCTCCGCCACGCCGGGCGTGCCGAAATCGTTGGTGACCGAACCAAAGGCCAGCACGAGGTAATCGTAGCGGATCTCGTGCGCGGCAATGACCTCGCGGCCCTTCTCGTCGTTGATCGGCGCAAGGCGGACGCGGCGGTTCTCGCGGTCGATCCCGGCCAGCGAACCGTAGAAATAGCGGTAACCGAAGCGGTGGCAGTGGCTGCGATAGCCCACTTCGTCGAGATTGGCGTCGAGCGAGCCGGTGGCGACCTCATGCAGCAACGGCTTCCAGATATGGGTGCGCTTGCAGTCTACCAGGATGATGTCGTGGTGCTTGCGCCCGTAATGCGCGCCCAGTTTCGCCGCCAGTTCAAGACCGGCCGCACCGCCGCCGACGATCACGATCTGGGTCTTGGCCGTCTGGGTAACGACTGTTGCTGCGGGTTCCTGGGGCACTTCGACGCTCCTCGCGCATGATGGGGGGAAATGGAGCGAAGGCGGGAGGGGCAATCACACCCAGCCGCCGACAGGCCGCCTCTGGAGCATTATGCTGCATTGCACAAGAGTGTTGCTCTCGCGTAACGATATATAAGCCCCCCCAAACTGGATCGTCGAGAGCGCGAATGCGCCGCCTGCACGCCGGAATCCGACATCAGCCGTTTACCTGCGCCGCACTTGCGCTAAATGCTTGGCTACGATGTTCAGAAACGATGACGGCAAGCAGAAGCTGCCCACCCTTCACGATGTCGCGGAACTGGCAGGGGTTTCCGCGATGACCGTATCGCGCGCGCTGAACGGCAAGCCGCGCGTGAGCGCCAAGGCGCGCGAGGCTGTCGAGAAAGCCGTGGCCGAGCTGGGCTATGTGCCGAACACATCCGCCCGCATGCTGGCAGGCCGCACTTCGCGGCGGATCGCCCTGCTCCACAGCGAGAGCATGACGTCCGCCTATCTCGGCGAACTGCTGCTGGGCGCGCTGAACGAGGCCCCGGAGCGCAACGTCCACCTCACTGTCGAGCAATGCCCGCCCACGCCTTCCGCGGACGATCTGGTCGCGCAAGTCGCCGACGCCCATGTCGCCGGAGTAATCCTGGCGGCGCCGCTCTGCGACTGGCCGGAGCTGCTGAGCGGCCTCGAAGCCGCCGGGATCGCCGTCGTCGCCGTGGTTCCGGACGAGGAACGCGAGGGCATCGCCTCGATTTCCACGGACGACCGCCGCGCAGCCTACGAGATGACCAGCCACCTGATCGCGCTGGGCCATCGCCGGATCGGTTTCATCGGCGGCAACAGCCGCCACCGCAGCAGCACGCGCCGCCGTCAGGGCTATCTCGAAGCGCTAGCCGCACACGATCTGGCGGCGGACGACCAGCTCATCGCCTCGGGCGACTTTTCCTATCGCTCGGGCCTGACCGCCGCCGAAGCTCTGCTCTCGCTGCCCGAGCGGCCGACCGCGATCTTCGCCTGCAACGACGACATGGCCGCCGCCGCGATCACCATTGCCCACCAGCAGCGGATCAACGTACCGGGCGAAATCTCGATCTGCGGCTTCGACGATACGCCGCTGGCCGCCGCGATCTGGCCGAGCCTGACGACGATCCGCCAGCCGATCCGGGACATGAGCCGCAACGCCATGGCCCTGCTCTGCCAGCGGCTCTGGCCCGACGATCCCGAGACACCGCACAACCCGCAGCGGCTGCGCCTGCCTTTCGAACTCGTTCGCAGACAGTCGGACGCGATCGCCCTGATCCACTGATCCCCGGCGCAACCGTCAGCGCCTGCCTATTCCCCACACCGTCACCCCCCCATACCGTCACAAGGAACCCCATGCCCCCGCTTCTTGGCATTCTTGCCGTCCTCGTCCTCGTTGTCGCGAACGGCTTCTTCGTCGCGGCCGAGTTCTCCCTGGTGGCGGTGCGCCGCAGCCGCGTGGCGGAGCTTGTCAACACGGGCCGGATGAACGCCAGGGCGCTCCAGCGGGCCATCGACAATCTCGATGCGAACCTGGCGGCGACCCAGCTCGGCATCACGATTTCCTCGCTGGCACTGGGCTGGATCGGCGAACCGGCGCTGGCCCATCTGATCGAGCCGCTACTGGGTTTCTGGCCGCAAGGCCTCGCGACCATCAGTTCGCACGCTATCGCCGTGGCCGTGTCCTTCGTGCTGATAACGGCGCTGCACATCGTTCTCGGCGAACTCGCACCCAAGAGCCTCGCACTCCAGCGCAGCGAAAGAACGGCGCTCTGGGTGGTCCGACCGCTGGGGCTGTTCCTCTTCGTACTGCGCCCGGCGATCGCGGGACTAAACGGTCTCGGCAATCTCGTCCTGCGGATCGGCGGCCTCCAGCCCGGCGCGACGGAAGAATCGCTGCATTCGCCCGAGGAACTCAAGCTGCTGGTCGCCGCCAGCCACGAGGCCGGGCTGCTCCACGATGCCCAGCAGGAAGTAGCCGAGCGCCTCTTCACCCTCGGCGAGCGGAGGGTTGCCGACATCATGACGCCGCGCGTCGACCTCGACTGGATCGACCTGGAGGACAGCCCCGAGGAAACCCTGACGGTCCTGCGCGCTTCGTCCCACGAACAGCTTCTGGTCGCGCGCGGGGATATCGACCAATTCGCAGGCATGGTGCTGAAGAAGGACCTGCTCGACCAGGTACTCGACGGCAAGCCGCTCGATCCCGAGGCCGCCGTCACCAAGCCCCATGTCGTCCATGAAGCGACGCCGATCCTAAAGCTGCTGGATCATTTCAAGACTTCGCCCGTCCGCCTCTCGATCGTCGTCAACGAATATGGCGGGATCGAGGGCATCGTCACCCAGACCGACCTGCTGGAAGCGCTTGCCGGCGAACTCGCCGAAGCGGAGGGCGAGGATGCATCGATCACCGTGCGCGAGGACGGCTCGCTGCTGATCGATGGTCTGATGCCGATCCACGAGGCCTTCCGCAGCCTCGGCTGGCGCCCGCCCGCCGGGGATGTCGACTATCACACGGTCGCGGGATTCGCGCTCGAACAGTTCGGACATTGGCCCCAGGTCGGCGAGAGCTTCGTCCATGACGGTTGGCGCTTCGAAGTCGTCGACCTCGACGGGCGCCGCATCGACAAGTTCCTGGTCAACCGGGACGTCAGCCGGGCCGACTGACGGGAGACCCTCATTCCTTACGCGAAACCGGCAGGGAAAAGCGCTTGGGCGACAAGGCCCGGTCGGTGAAGCGAACCATCCTTACGGCGCCGTGAAAGAAGTTCACCCGGTTGTAGCGCATACCGACCGAACTGTTCCCCGGCCCCTGCGGCACGAAGCCCACCACTTTCGCCTCGCCTTCGAGCACCCCATCGACATAGCTGCGGTAGGTCGTACCATCGAAGGTCTGGGCGACGTGATACCAGCGGCCGATCGGATGGCGCTTCGCCGGATCGATCAGGACCTGCGCATACCCTCTCCCCTTGATGAAGCTGTCGAGATACCATTCATCCCCGACCACGCGAATTTCGAACAGCAGGCGCGTCTGGTTCGCCGGATCGTCGGAGGCGAGGTGGAGCCAGCGCTGCTCGAACGCGCCGCCGTCGGGCCGGAACACCGCCTCCACGGTGAAGGCCCGCGCACCGGCCAGCGGGTGGCGCGGCAGGTAGATCGCGTCGTCCTGTCCGTCGAAAACGACAGCGCCGTGCTCGACTCTGGGTTCGCCGACGACCTGTGTGGCCAGCCCGCCGATACGGTCGAGACGGTCGAACTTCCAGACCTGCTGCTTCGCCTGTACCGAGGCGGGCAGCGCCGTCAGCACCAGCAAGGCAAGGCCCCATCGCCGCATCACTGCGCCTCCCCGAGGATCACGACATTATTGCGCCGGGTCACTTCCGGTGCGCCGGTCGAAACCCTGACGTGCAGCACTTCTGGCGCCCCCGCCGGGACTATGAGCGAGACCGTCGCCGTCTTGGCCGCAAGGTCGCTCGGCGCCGCCAGCGCGGGCACCGGGGCGGAAGCGAGGACCTTGCCCTCCGCCGTCTCCAGAGTCAGCGTCCCGCCCGGCGCGGCGACCGAGCCGAGGCTATGGACCGTCACCGAGAGCTTGTTGCCCTTGCGAACCACGTCACCCACGCCGATACCGAGGTCGGGCCGATGCTCGGGCTGGACTTCGGCTTTCTGCTTAAGGCGGAAGGTCATGACCGTCGTGGCCCCCGGCGCGAAGGAGACCGGCAGCGAACCGCTGCGTTCCAGTTCGACCGCATGGGTAACGATATCGCCCTGCGCCTTGTCCCCGCCGTTCGCGGCCAGTCTCTGAGTCATTTCCCAGGTCCCCGCCACCACGTTCCACGTTCCCATGTCCGCGCGCTGCTCCGTCGCGGTCGTGTTGTAGGCGATGACCGTGAACTGCTCCGGCGTCGCATCGCGCACCAGGATCGCAACTTTCACCGCCGCCTCGGGATCGGCGAAGCGCCAGCTTACCGCGTTGCCCGGATAGGTCTGGTTGCGCTTGAGGGCGATGCCGCCGAGCCGTTCGCGCTGGAGATGCTCATTCGGCGCATCCACGCGGTCGGTCCACCAGTGGCCCTCGGTATACATATACATATGCTGGCTCTTGTCGGCGATCCCGTGGGCATTGAGCGCTTCCAGCCAGGCCTTGTCGCCGGTGGTGTTCCAGGCCTCGAACCGGGCGAAATCGTCGCCGCCTTCGGCCTTGCGCAGCACCGCGTCCTTCATGGCGGCACGCTGGCCAAGCACGGTCAGGGCATTCTCGTTGATCTCGCCGAGCGCGCCGAAATTGCCCTTGCCGACCCGGCCGAGCACCGGGCGCAAGTACTTGTCGTCCCCGGTGAAGCGCCAGGCCGCCCAGGCCGACTGCATCGGCAAAGATGCCCCGCCGCCGTCGCCCGCGCGCTCGCTGTCGTGGGGGAAGCTGATGTCGTTGGGGAAAGTCCAGAACCCGTCCACGCCCTGCTTGCCATGCGCCAGCAGCCCGTCGATCAGCCCCGTCACCAGTCCCCGCGCGGTGGGATCGGCGTTGAAAGTGCCCAGCAGAACCGGGGTGTGCATGATGACGAAGCCATAGGGCTTCTGCCAGGCCCATGGCTCGTCGCTGTAGATCCGGCGCCCACCGTACCAGCTGGAGGCGAGGTGCATGTGCCCCGCCGGGTTCCGGCGGATCACCTTGCCCAGCGCCTTGACGGTGGCCATCATCCGCTCGACCGCCTTGGGTTCGCCCCAGTTGAGGTAAAGCCGCTCGGCGTCGGAATTGATGCCCTCCTCGTAGACGTGGAGTTCGTCGGTGGTGATGGCGCTGAGGCCATCGACAATCATGCCGTTCTTGTAGACCGCATCCGAGAGCGCCCGCAGCGAGGCGTTGATCTTGTCCGGATCGACGCCCATCAGCGCGAGGCCCGGCCATTGCTGGGTGAGGTCGGTATCGTCGGAAATGCCGCCGCCGAAATCGCCATAAGGCACTTGCCGGTTATCGATCCACCAGTTCACGAACTGCCGCGTAAGCTTCAGGTCCTCCAGCTGGCGGAAGGCCCAGAGCGGCACGCCCGAAGGCGCCTCGGGCTGAGCGAAGGGCGGCAGCTGGTCCTCCGAATAGCCGATATCCGCCCAGTAGCGCCGCGCCTCCAGATTGCCGGGATCGACACGCAGCAAGTCGGTGATGTCGCCGTAGAGGCGGCGATAGAGACCGGCCCGCTTGGAAGCGGTGTGTTCTTCCACGAGGAAAGCCCAGTTGTCCTTCACCTGGTTGAAGCGGTCGGCGACATGTTCCGTTTTGGCCGCCTCCCGGTCCTTGAACACCATTCGCACGGTCATGCCGTCGAGCGACTTCGCACCGAAATCGGGCGCGGCGGACGCGACTGTCAGATAGAGGCTGTCCGCCGTCAGGATCCGGTCGCGGAGGTCCAGCCAGAGCGTGCGCGGCTCGCCGGGACGGACCGAGACCTGCACGTCGATCATGTCGCGGTCGGGCCAGATCGGGTCCTTCACGCGGATGTCGAGCGGGATCACGCCCTGCGCATTGGGCTTGGCATCGATCGCGGGGAGATCGATGGCCACGCCGTCCAGACCGTCGTGGACATTCTCCCAGCCGTAGTTCCAGGCCCGCGCCAAAGGGCGATCCGCAGGCGCGTCGCCGAAGTTCGAGGGGATCAGCACATGGACCAGCGGCAGGTCCTGCCCGCTGCGTCTCGCCGTTCCGGATGCCCCCGCGCTACCCGCGCCGACCGCCGCCTTCACCCCGCTCGTCGGCAGCGCCACCACGGTCGAGCGCTCGTTCGCCGGATAGCGACCCGCGATATGCGCGTTGAGCCGCTCCAGCGCACCAAGGTCCGAGGCCGCATCGGCGCGCACCGTATAGCTGAGCTGGAAAGTTCCCTTGGGCACCTCTCCCGCGTGGATGTCGTAGGCCCAGATTTCCTGGATCGGCTGTTCCTGCATCACATTGGTGAAACGCAAGCTGCCGCCGGTCTTCGTCGGCGTATCGGTGATCGAGCGCACCACGCCCTTGGGCCGCGCCGCCAGCTTGCCCCACGAGGACTTGCCGTCCGGCGACCACTCCAGCGCGCCATAAGCCGCGCCGCGAATCTCGACGCGGTTGAAGGCGGCACCTTGCGGCACCGTCAGCTCATAAGTCTTGCCGCCCTCGACATAGACATTCCAGTCCGGAAGCTGGAAATAGTCGTCGCGCCCCGGCAGGCGCGAGCGGTTGTAGACGCCCGGCCAGGTCGTCTCGGCAATGCCGTCGATGCCCTTCCACATCCATTCCTTGAGGTCCTTGGCATCGGCGAACTCGACCTTGCGGATCGCCGTGACCTTGTCCTTCAGAACGGGCGGGCTTTGCGTGTCCCATCCGAAGCGGTGGAGCCAGGCCTTGCGCAAGTCCGGCGCCGAGGCGGCGGGGGCGACCTCCTGCCGCGCCGCCAGCCGCGCCACTTGCGCGCCCTCCAGCATGTGATCGTAGACGCGGATATCGTCGAGATCGGAGCCGCGCATGAAGTTGTAGCGGCTCTGCACCTGATGCGGCGCGATCACGCGGCCCGCGAGACCGAACTGGTCGAGCGCCATGTCGAGGTCCGCCGCCTGCCGTTTCGCGGCGACTTCCCGGCCGTCCCAGAACAGCCTGACGCCCTCGTCCTCGTCCCAGGCGAAGGCGATGTGGTGCCAGGCATCGGGGGATAGCGTCTCCGGCAGTGCCCAGCTGACCCGCACCCGCGAGAGATTGGCGTCGGTAACGAAAGCGTCGAAGCCGTGGCCATTCCAGTCGATGCGCAGGAAAGCCATGTCCCAGCTCGAATGGTCGCCCGCGCTGGCCCGGAAGATCACGAAAGGCGCCTCGCCCACCGGGGCATGGCTGCGCCAGAAGAACGACAGGGTGCCGCGCTGGGCATAGATGTTGCCGGGCGCTTCCCATGCGACATAGACGCCGTCGGACCACCGCCCCGCCCCGCCGATCGCGCCGTCCGGCACGATCGCAACGTCGCTCCGGAAATTGGGCGCGGCGGCGCCGCCCGAAACCGTCGCATCGAACCCGCTGTCGAGCGGCGCCCGGAACAGCAGGCCGTCCGCGTCCTGCGCGAGAGCAGGCGCAGCGATGCTCCCCGCCAGACAGGCCGCCGCCAGAGCGATCCGCGAACAGACCCGCCGGGTCACGATAGGCCTTCCGGAATGCGACACGCCGATATCTCTCCCTTGCCGGGCCGGGGAGCATACTCTTCCCGATCTCCATTCTTGCACAACCTTATGACACCGGTATCATTTCGATCAACCCCGTTTCCTTGCCGGGCGCAGGATGAACTTGTGTCAATGGCTGTTACCCCGTCTCCTCCCGCCGTTTCAGCCGGTTGCATGATGATCGGCAACGGCTAGGGTTCCGCGCAGACACTTTCCGGGGACTTTCGCTTGAAATCGATCACGCGCCTTGCGCTTGCCACTTCGCTCGCCCTTCTCGGCGCGCTGCCCATCTTCGCCGCGCCGGTGGCCCCGGCCGATCCGCGGGACCCCAAGGATTCCTGGATCTGGCTGGAAGACCTCGACGGCAAACAGGCGATGGACTGGGTTGCCGCGCACAATGCCACCACCGAGAAACGGCTCGAAGCCGATCCCCGCTACAAGACCTTCTACGACGAAGCCCTCGCGATCTACGGCGCCAAGGACCGCATCCCCGCGCCGATGTTCCTGAACGGGCGCATCTACAATTTCTGGCAGGACGAGCAGCACTTGCGCGGCATCCTGCGGCGCACCTCGCTGGACGACTATCGCGGCGCCCAGCCCCAATGGGAAACCGTGCTCGACATCGACGCGCTCGGCAAGGCCGAGGGCAAGAGCTGGGTCTACAAGGGCGCCGACTGTCTTGAGACGGAGCAGCGGCTCTGCCTCGTCTCGCTGTCGGACGGCGGCGAGGATGCCGTGGAAGTCCGCGAGTTCGACCTCGCCACCGGCACATTCGTCAAAGGCGGTTTCCACACCCCCCGCGCCAAGCAGGGCGTGACCTGGGAAGACGCGGCCCACCTGCTGGTCGCCACCGAATGGACGCCGGGCGAGGTGACGGAATCGCTCTATCCCTATGTCATCAAGCGCGTCACTCGCGGGCGACCGCTGTCCGAGGCCGTCGAAATCTATCGCGGTCAGAAGAGCGACGTCGGCTCGTTCCCGGCGGTGATGCACGACGGGCAGGGCAACAGCCTCACCCTGATCTCGCGCGGCATCGACTTCTTCCACCAGCAGAGCCTGATCATCGGCAGCGACGGCAAGGTCCATGAACTGGCCATTCCGCAGAAGGTCTCGGTCGCCGGGCTCGTCTCCGGCCGCGTCGTGTTCCGGCTCGACGAAGCCTGGGGCAACCTGCCGAGCGGCGCCGTGGCGAGTGCGCCGCTGGAGGCCGTGCGCGCCCATCCCGAAGCGATCAGGGCCACGCTCGCCTGGGCACCGGGGCCGAAGGAAGCGCTGGACGGGATTTCCGCGACGAAAGACCGCCTGCTGCTTTCGGTGCTCGACAACGTCAACGGGCGGCTGCTCTCGCTGGCCCCAAAATCCGACGGCGGCTGGACCACGGCAAGCCTGCCCCTGCCCGACAAGCTGGCGCTGAACTTCGGTTCCGCCGACAGCCGCAGCAATCTCACCTTCGCCTCGGCGGAAGGCTTCACCACACCCGACACGCTCTATCTGGTGGATGCGGCCTCGGGCACGGCCCAGCCGGTCAAGAGCCTGCCCGCCCGCTTCGACGCGGCGGGCCTCGTCGTCGAGCAGCGCGAGGCGAAATCGACCGACGGCACCGCGATCCCCTACTTCCTGGTCCACCGCAAGGATATCCCACTCGACGGCTCCACGCCGGTCCTGCTCAATGCCTATGGCGGCTTCCAGTCCAGCTCGACGCCTTATTATGCGACGATCCAGGGCAAGCTCTGGATGGAACGCGGCGGCGCCTTCGCGGTCGCGAACATTCGCGGTGGCGGCGAGTTCGGCCCCGAGTGGCACGAGGCCGCGCTCAAGACCAGGCGCCAGGTCGCCTATGACGACTTCGCCAGCGTCGCGCGCGACATGATCGGGCGCAAGATCACCTCGCCCCGCCGCCTCGGCATCATCGGCGGCTCCAACGGCGGCCTGCTGATGGGCGTGGAGATGACCGAGTTCCCCGAACTCTACAATGCCGTGGTCATCCAGGTGCCGCTGCTCGACATGATCCGCATCAGCAAGATCGCCGCCGGGGCGAGCTGGCAGGGCGAGTACGGCGATGTCTATGCCGATCCCGAAGCCCGCAAGTTCTGGCTCAAGACCTCGCCCTACCACGCCCTGCGCAAGGGCGTGAAATATCCCGAGCCCTATATCTTCACCACCACCCGCGACGACCGCGTCGGCCCGCAGCACGCCCGCAAGTTCGCAGCGCGGATGGAGGAACTGGGCCTGCCGTTCTACTTCTACGAGAATACCGAAGGCGGCCATGGCTCCGGCGCGGACATTCGCCAGTCGGCGAAGACCGCCGCGCTCTGGGTGACCTACCTCAGTCAGAAGCTCATGGGGCCGGACGGCGAATAACGATCACCCCCAGCACCGAATGACCCGGATGGGGCCGCCAGCGCGGCCCCATTTGTTTTGCGCAACGGCCATAAGATGAGATTGATTTTCATTCGCATCATCATTAGGGGCGCGTGCCAATAGAGATCAATCAGGGGGATTTTTCGGTGCGTCCAATCGTCGCTGCCCGGCTTGCTGCAGGCATCGCTTTCGTTTCCATCGTCTCGGCTCAGGCGCCGGTACTCGCGCAATCGGCGGAACCGCAAGGCGACGAGAAGCCGGGCGAGGCTCCAAGTGAGGCTATCGTCGTCACCGCCGCACGCTCGGCGCTGCCCCCTTCGGCCCTGCCGCTGACCATCGACATCATCGGCAAGGACACCCTCGATCAGCAGCTGACGATCAGCGGCTCCGTCACCGATGCCGTCGCCACGCTCACGCCCAGCTTCTCGCCGACGCGCCAGAAGCTCTCCGGCGCGGGCGAGACGCTGCGCGGCCGCTCGCCGCTCTATGCGATCAACGGCATTCCGCAATCGACGCCGCTGCGCGACGGCAGCCGCGACGGCTTCACCATCGACGGCTTCTTCATCGACCGCGTGGAGCTGATCTTCGGCTCCAACGCCCTTCAGGGCATCGGCGGCACCGGCGGCATCGTCAATCAGGTGACGGTAGGCGCGCCGCAGAAGGAAGGCCTGTCCGGCCGCGTCCTGCTGCAAGGCACCGCCGACAACGACTTCCGCGGCGACGGCCTCGGCTGGAAGAGCGGCGGCCTGCTCCAGTACAAGACCGGCGCCTTCGACGCCACGATCGGCGCGACCTATGAAAACCGCGGCGTCTACTACGACGGCCAGGGCCGCCGGGTCGGCCTCAACCTGACCCAGGGCGAGACCCAGGACTCCAAGACGACGAACTTCTTCGCGCGCTTCGGATACGAACTCTCGTCCAGCGCCCGCGTCGACCTGATCGCCAGCCGGTTCGAGATGAAGGGCGACGGCGATTTCATCGCGCTTGAGGGCCGTCGCCCGACCGCTGCCGACCCCACGTTCGTGCCGACCAGCGCCGTGCGCGGCGATCCTCCCGGCAAGTCGGCGGCAAGCCGCACCGAAAGTCTGGCGCTGTCGCTGACCGACAAGGACCTCGGCGGCGGCAACCTCGTCACCCAGCTGTTCTTCAACCGAACCCACGACACCTTCGGCGGCGAAATCAACCCGCAAGCGACCTTCCAGGACCCCACCCTCGCCCCGGTCGGCACCCTGTTCGACCAGTCGCAGAACCGCTCGCGCAAGCTCGGCGGCAAGTTCAGCTACGAACGGACGGTGCCCGGTTTCGAAGACCTGACCGCGATCGTCGGCTTCGACGCCCTGTTCGACAAGACCGAGCAGGCGCTGATCGCCACGGGCCGCGTCTGGGTGCCGCCGAGCGACTTCCGTAGCCTCGCGCCGTTCGGCCAGCTCAATCTCAAACTGCTGGGCGGCAAGCTGCGCCTCGCGGGCGGCGCGCGCTGGGAAAACGTCCAGATCAAGATCGACGATTACCACACGCTGCCCTCGACCACGTTCGTCGCCTGCTCCGCCTCGCTTCCGGCGGGAACGCCCTGCGGCCTCTCCACCTATGGCGGCGTGGCGGTCGAAGGCGGCAAGCCCAAGTTCAGCGACCTGCTGCTGAACGGCGGCGTGATCCTCGAACCCTGGCAGGGCATCCGCGCCTATGCGAGCTATGCCGAAGGCTTCACAGCGCCGGACATCGGGCGCATCACCCGCTCGCTGAACCGCAGCGGCATCGACCTCGACGACTATCTCGACATTTCGCCGATCGTCACCAACAACCGCGAAATCGGGCTTGAGGTAAAGCGCGGCCCGCTGGACGCCGCGGTCGCCTATTTCTGGTCGTCGAGCGACAAGGGCCAGTTGCTGATCGCCCGGCCCGACCGGACCTTCGACGTCCAGCGCCAGCGGGTCGAAATCCAGGGGCTGGAGATCAACCTCAAGGCGCAGCTGCCGATCGAGGGCCTGCGCGCCGGGATCGGCTATGCCCATATCCAGGGCCGCTACGACAGCGATTCCACCAATCCCGACGGCGTGGTCGATACCGATCTCGACGGTTCGAACATCTCGCCGGACCGCGTCAACCTCAATGCGACTTATGCGAAGGGGCGGATTTCGGCGCTCGTCCAGACGCAGTTCTACCTGTCGCGGACCTTCCATGCCGATGCCGGCAAACCCCAGCCGGACCAGCGCAACAACTTCGGTGGCTATGCCGTTACCGATGCCAGCTTGCGCTACCAGACCGACCTCGGCGGCCTCAGCCTGAGCGTGCAGAACCTCTTCGACAAGTTCTACATCGACTACAGCAGCGACACCCGCCTGCCGACCGACAAACTGGCCTTCTTCTCCGGTCGCGGGCGGACTTTCACGCTGAGCTGGGATTACCGCTTCTAGAACATGCCACCGAGCTCGCCAACGCCCGGCGGATCAGAAACCACCGGGCGTTGGCGAGAAGCACAGATGGCGTAGCATGCCGCCGTCACTCGGGCAGGACTTCGATACCGGAAACGATCGCCGAACCAACAATGGGGCGAAACGACAGATCGAGCTTGCCATCGGCCACGCGAACCTCGATCTGGCGCACGAGCGCCGTCCACGAGGCTCCGGCCTCGCGGCGCACATCGATCCGCGCCGCCGCGCGCCCTTCCGCCAGAACCTCGAACTGCCGCGCCCCCACGGCGATCGTTTCATCAGGCTCGAAGAAATGCAGGCGTACCGTGTAACGTCCGTTGGGAACCGGGATGGCATAGCCGAAATCACCCTCGCGCCAACTTCCGTAAGCGGCCTGGTTCGCCGCCTTCGAAACCGGCTGCTCCGGGCCCGGCTCCCCGCCCCGCGACATGGAGGGTCGATCTCGGAAATGTCCCTTGCCGCCGGTCCAGAAAACGTCGGAACCCCAGAGTACGCCATCGGACGCCCGCTTCTCCTCCAGGGTCCCCGCGCGAATGTGGTAGAGGCCCGGCTTTCCCTCGAAAGTCCAGGTCACCGCATCGGAAACCCTGGCCCCTTCCCGCGTTCCACTCGCCTCAAGCCGGTTTTCGCCTGGCTCAAGCACGACACCCGGCCAGCGGCAGATGCCGGTATCGCACTGCGCCTCTCCCAGCAGCCTCCCGTTCAGAATGAGGCTGACCGTCCCGGTATTGGCATAAGCCTTCACCTCCACCACAGGATAGGCCCGCGCCGCATGGCGCCGCTGCGCCAGATGAACGGTCGGCTGCCCGGACCAGTTGGCCTTGTAGAAATAGAATGCATCCTTGCGAGTCCGGCGGTCGAAAGTGACGAGGCCCTTGTCATTCGTGTCGGTCAGGTCCCCTTCCAGCCGCAACTCGTTGGAAAAGTCGAACATGTTCCACACCCAACTCGCCCAGACATAGGGACGCGCGGCGATCTGCTTCCAGCTTTCCTCCAACAGCCAGCTCTGGAATTCCTCGGGATGGGGCCGCCCGAACGCGGCGATCGGGCCGCCCTGCGGATCGTCCGTATGCTGGGTCAGCGCTCCGCCTGCTCCATATTCGCTGATCGAGATCGGTTGGCGCGGAAAGCGGGCGTGGACCCGGTCGAGATCGCGGCCCAGCAAATCCACGGTATTGCCGTACCAGCCATGATAGCGGTTGTAGCCGATCACATCGGTAATTCCGGCCACGCTGTCCAGTCCCGGCCGGTTCTCCTCCGCGATGGTCCCGCAGCAGTCGGCAAGCGTGGCCGGGCGTAGCGGGTCCTCGGAATGAACCACCGTCTGCAGGCGCTCCAGCAAGGGCCGCGCGTGCGAAGTGCCCCGCCCCTTGGCCGCTTCCAGATTGACCTCATTGGCGATCGACCAGACTGCGATCGAAGGGTGATTGTATTCCTGCCGGATCAATTCGCGCAATTGCCGTTCGGCATTGGCAGCGAAAGCCTCGGTCGTCGTTTCCGAGTACCAGGGTGCCGAACGGTCGACGAGGGGGATTTCCGCCCAGACGACCATGCCTGCTTCATCCATCTGCCGATAGGCTTCGTCGGCATGCTGATAGTGGGCGAGGCGCACCGTATTGGCGCCGATTTCCTTGATGATCGCGGTGTCCTCGGCGATGTCCGCCGCCGTGATGGCCCAGCCCTTGCCCGGCCGATCCTGATGGCGCGATACCCCGTGAAGCGGCACATGTCGGCCATTGAGCCAGAACCCCGTCTCCGGATCGATCCGCATCGTGCGAATGCCCAGCGGCTGCTCGACCTCATCGAGTTGATGCCCGGAATGGTCGAGCAGACGAACGCTTACGCGGTACAGATAAGGATCGCGGAGCCCGTCCCACAAGCGTGGATCGGCTACATCCAGCACGCTCTCAAGGTCCGCGCGCGCCGTCGTTCCAACGCCTGCGGCAATCTCGAAGGCCGCGTCCGCTTTGGCGACCACCCGGCCCTTGCGGTCGAGAATCCGGGTATGGACGGTGCCTCCGGAGGAACGCGCCAGGTCGTTTTCGAGCCGTGTGAGCACGCGAACGCGCGCCTTGCGGCCTTCCACGGACACCGTGCCTGCATAGATGCCCGGTCCCCCGAAGTCCTCCATCGCGATCCGCAGCGGGCCGGTCACGATCAGCGAGGCGGGTCGGTAGAGGCCGCCGTACATCGGCCAGTCGCCGTTCATCGGGATCACGTCTGCGGTCGGCGACCCTTTCTCGCGCGGCGAACTGTTGTCCACCCGCACGACCAGCACGTTGTCACCGTCAGCCTTCAGCGCTTTCGTGGCGTCGAACCGGAATCCCGCGAAAGCCCCGGCATGGCGGCCAAGAAGCACCCCGTTGACCCATACTTCGGCAACGACGCTTGCCGCATCGAACTGGACCCAGACGCGCCGGTTCCCCAGCTTTTCGGGCGTACGGAAACTGCGCCGATACCAACCCGCGCCCTTGACGTTCTGATAGTCCTCGCGCCGCTGCGCGGTTCCGCCCATACGGTTCCAACTGTGCGGAAGCGCGACCCTTTCCCAGGCCGAGGCATCGAAACCGACATCCCGCACCGCTGGCGGAAGATCACCGAGATGGAAGGACCAGTCTGCGAGCAAAGGCGTGGTCTCGCGCGCTTCGAGATGCGTGGATGAGAAACCAAGCGACAGCACGCAAGTCATGGCAAGCAGATGGATGCGGCAGGCGTGGCTTCTACACGACATGTTTCTCTCCCCGACTGTTCCGGTTCTTATGCGCCGCGAATGTTGCAGCACTCGGTGCCGAATACAACTTGTACGAGAATTTCCCGCCGAAGCGGCGTTCCAGTCCTACTTTCCGGCAGGTGCGCATTTCGAGATTCGTCGATTCCGGAGTGGGTAAACACCGAATATGTCGTACGCATATTATCTCGGACATGACCCAAAACTGCCGCGCAGCCGCTGTATTCTCGCCTACATCTGTAGATAAATGAAGAAAATCGTTCACAAAAGTATTGCAACGACGAGATTACGGTGTTTGTTATCTGCAAGGGCACATTTTCAAAAACAGGCGGGTAGCACATCGACATGCCACAAGAAGCGCTTCTGGAACTCACCACCGATATCGTTACAGCCCATGTCGGCAACAATCCCGTATCGGCGGAACAGCTTCCTCAGCTGATTACATCGGTATATGCCTCGCTAGCAGGCCTGGGTGAGCCGCCCGAAATCGTAGAGGAACAGATTTCGCCCGCGGTCTCGATCCGCTCTTCGGTCAAACCGGATGCGATTACTTGCCTGGAATGCGGAACCAAGCTGAAATCGCTCAAACGCCATCTTCTGACCACGCACGGCCTCACTCCGGATGACTATCGCGCGCGCTGGAACTTGAAGCCGGACTATCCGATGGTCTGCAGCGACTATGCGGCCAAGCGCCAGGCCCTCGCCGTGGAAATCGGCCTTGGCAAGAAAGGCGGACGCAAGCCGAAGGCGGCAAAGGCAGCCCCCAAGGAAGAGCCTGTCGTCGAAACCGCGCCGGAAAAGCCCGCTCCGAAGGCCAGAGGTCGCCGCAAGCTCGGCATCAAGGCGGACTGACCGCTCGGCCGATCGCATCGGCGTAAACGAAAAGGAGCGCTCCCGCATCGTGCGGGAGCGCTCCTTTTCGTTTACGCTCTAAAGTCGGATTCCTAGAACAGGCCGTCGTCGAAATCGTCATCGTCGAGGTCGAAGGGGTCGGAACTCGGCGCTACTTCCGCGCCGGGCTGGAATGCGAGGTGCACCTCCCGCTCGCGGGCCATCGTATAGCGGGCCGCAATCGTCCCCAACAGGGCACCGAAGGCCGCTTCGCCCGGCTCGGGGATTTCCGCAGCCTCGCGCCCGAGCACCGAGAGCCGTTCGGCAATCGCCGTGAGCGGGCCGCCCACGTCTTCCTCGCAATCGATCGCGCCGGTCGTTTCCTCCAGGATCGCGGTCACGGAAACCGCGCCTTCGTCGAGGTCCGACAGGCCAGAGCGCATGCGTTCGCCGCCGTCGCGGATGCTGGCCAGCGATTCCGACAGCGCCGCTCCGGCATCGACGGGCGCATCGTCGTCCGACCCGCGAATGACGGCAGCGGCGGCTGTCAGCCCGTCGAAGGACTGGGCGATGCCCGAGGCGATCGTCGCCAGAGTGGCGGCGAAACCGCGAATTTCGGATGCGACCACCGCCAGTCCGCGCCCTTCATCGCCCATACGATAGCAGCGCAGGTCCGTGTTCCAGGCCATCTGCTGCACATCGCTGGTGATGCGGTGGACGGTCGCCAGTCGCTGCGCGAGGTTCTCGGCGGTCGTCGAGGCAAGGCCGCTCAGGCGGTTCGAACGGGCGTCGGCCTCGCGCAGGCGTTCGGTGACGCTGGCCACGTCGGCCACGCTGCGCTCCAGCCGGTGGAGAAACACGCCGTCGCCCTCTCCATCCCCGCCGTCGCGCAGTTCGAGCAGGCTGGCCGCACTTGGACCGATGCCGCGCAGGCTGCCCGTAAGCAGGCGCGATTCCCGCTGGAAGGTCTCCAGCGTATCCACCGCCTGCGCCGAGATCAGCGCCACGGCATGATCTGCGATTACCGCTGCGATTTCTGCCGGAAGCTCGCCGGGCGCTGCGATGAAAGCATCGATATCGACCAGTCCGTCCGCCAGATGCTCCAGCCGCTGGCGCGTGCTGTCACCGACCTGGAGCGCGCCGAGCGCGGTGCCCACCTGCGCGCGGATATGCCGGGCAACTTCGGCGATCCGCTGCGCACGCTCGGCCAGATCGATCTGATGCTGCTGCAGAGCCACGGCATCGTCGGAGAGCTTGCGCGGAACATGCGGGATCACTTGCGCGCATTCCCCGGCCAGCTGGCGCTCCACTTCGAACATGGCGGGCACGGCTTCGGCTAGCCAGGCGATCTCGCGCGAGAGACCCTCCATTTCGGTTTCGCCGAGGTCCAGCTTGACGAACATCGTATCGGCGAACCCGGAGAAGTCTCCCGAACCCGCCGCCGCCACCTTGATGTTGAGACCGCAGATGCGCAGAAAACTGAGCGTGCGGTTGACCTGGTCGATCTGGTGCGACAGCGCCGCGCTGGCCCGCTCGATCGAAACCAGCGCTTCCTTTCGCGTGGCCTGGATCGCGGGCAGCTGCATCAATCGGTCGGCAGTTCCGCGCATGTTGCCCACGGCGGCGTCGGCGGATTCGCGCTCGAAGGCATTGGTGACGTTTTCGAGAGCGCCGATCAGGCCTTCGACGATCTCGTAGGCCCGCGCCAACGCCATGCCCGCCGCCACGAAGCGCGCGTCGAGGCCCGCGGCGATGGCGGCAATGGCCTCGCTCAGTTCCACCAGCGAAGGTCCAGTGCCGGATGCCGGTGCGACAGGCTCCAGCGCGGCTTCGGGGAAATAGGCAATGTCGGTCATCGGCGATCTCTGTTCTGGGGCATTTGCTGGCGTGGTCATCATCGGTTGGTCGCCGCGAGCACTTCGCGGGCGATGGAACCGAGCGGGATCACCCGGTCCGCTGCGCCGCGCGCGATGGCTTCTCTGGGCATGCCGAAGACGATCGACGTCGCCTCGTCCTGCGCGAAAGTACGGGCACCGGCCTGCTTCATTTCCAGCAGGCCCCGCGCGCCGTCGTCACCCATGCCGGTCATGATGACGCCCACCGCGTTCGATCCCGCCGAGCGCGCGGCGGAGCGGAACAGCACGTCCACCGAAGGCCGATGGCGCGAGACCAGCGGGCCGTCTTTGACCGAAACATGATAGCGCGCGCCTTGCCGTTCGAGCATCAGGTGCTTGCCGCCCGGTGCGATCAGGACATGGCCGCGCAGCACGGGATCGCCGTCGACAGCTTCCTTCACGTCCACTTCGCAGAGGCTGTTGAGGCGCTTGGCGAAGGCGCGGGTGAAGTTTTCCGGCATGTGCTGGACCACGACGACGCCCGGCGCATTGGCGGGCAGTGCTTCCAGCACTTCGCGCAAGGCCTCGGTGCCGCCGGTAGAGGCGCCGAGGCAGACCACCATCTCGGTGGTGCGGCTCATGGCCCGCCCGCTCGGCGGGGGCAGCACGGCATCGGCGGTGAGCTTCTTGGCCGGACCTTCCGGTTTCGCCTCCCGCACCGCAGGCCGTCCGCGCACGCGGGCGCGGGAAGCGCCCTTCACAACGTCGCGGATCTGGAGATTGTGCTCGGCGAGATGATCCGCCACGCCAATGCGCGGCTTCAGGATCACGTCCACAGCGCCCGCTTCCATCGCCTGGAGCAGCGTCTCGGAGCCTTCTTCGGTCAGCGAGGAGCACATGACGACCGGCACCGGGCACTGCGACATCAGCTTGCGCAGGAAAGTGATGCCGTCCATGCGCGGCATCTCGACGTCGAGGGTGATGACGTCGGGCACTTCCTCCTGAATCCGGCGCGCGGCGCTGAAAGGGTCGGGCGCGGAACCGATCACCTCGATTTCCGGGTCTTCCTGGAGGATCGTGGTCATCGTCTGACGCACGCTGGCGGAATCGTCGATAACGAGAACGCGGATCTTCTTCTTCGCGAGCATCGCCTCAGCCCTTCCGGAACACGGTATTGGCGACCTGGCTCAGCGGCAACCCATGGCCGGTGATCGATTCCGAATGGCCGAGGAACAGGTAACCGCCCGGCTTCAGGCAATCGACGAGCCGCGAGACCACCTGCTTCTGGGTCGGCTTGTCGAAATAGATCAGGACGTTGCGGCAGAACACCAGGTGCATCGGCTCGCCCACCGGATAGCGCTCGTCCATCAGGTTGAGCCGGGCGAAGCCGATCGCGCTGCGCAAGGCAGGCACCATGCGCACGTCGCGCCGCGCCGCATCGCGCGGGAACATCACATATTTGCGTTGCAGGGCGTCGGGAACCGGATCGACCAGCTCGCGCGGATAGATACCCGTGCGCGCGGTTTCGAGCACATCGGTATCGAGGTCGGTGGCGAGAATGCCGTAAGCCGGGCCGCCTTGGGTCTCGGCATGATCGTCCAGCACCATGGCCAGGGTATAAGGCTCAGGCCCGGTCGAGCAGGCGGCGCTCCAGGCGCGGATCGAGCGGACGCCGCGCGCGGTCATTTCCGGCAGGATCACCTTGCTCAGATAGTCGAAGTGGCCCGGTTCGCGGAAGAAGTCGGTCTTGTTGGTGGTGACCGCGTTGATCAGCGACAGCCCTTCCTCGGCGAGGTTCTCCTCGGCGAAGATGTAGTCGCAATAGTCGTCGAGCGTCTGCGCGCCCACCGCCCGCTGGCGGCGGCGGAGCCGACCTTCGAGCATGGTCTTCTTGCTCTCGGGCATCTTGATGCCGGAATAATCGTAGATGTAGGCCGCCAGCCGCGCGAAATTGCGCTTGCTCATCGGGTCGCTGCCATGGGGCTGCGCGGAAGGCGAACTGCGAGTGGCCAGGGCGGCTGCGGTCATCTTTGCGGCTCCGGAATCAAGAGGGTCTTCAGGCAGCTGCGGCGGAGAGGCGCGAGGCTTCCTCGGCGGAGAAGATGCGCGCCATGTCCACCAGCACGGTGAAGCCCTCGTCGCGCTTCACCACGCCGCCGATATATTCGGAAGGCCAGCGCACGCCGACATCCGGCGCACCGCCGATCTGATCGGTGCGGAAGCTGGTGACTTCGATCACCCGGTCCACCACCAGCCCCAGCACGAGCACGCGGTCCTCCAGCGGAATGTCCGCCACCAGGATGCGCGTCGCCGGGGTCGGCTCCACCGGCGGCAGGCCGAGCCGCAAGCGGAAGTCGATCGTCGTCACGCCCTCGCCGCGCATGTCGGTAAGGCCGAGCAGGTAATCCGGGCCGCCCGGAATGCGGAAGGTTTCGCGGTAGTCGAGGATCTCGCGGACCAGTGCCACCGGCACCGCGAAGATCTCCGCTCCCAGACCGAAAGTCACGGCCTGGATTTCCTGCTCGTTGCTCATGCCGCGTGCATCCCGAAGGCGTCGTCGTGGTCGTCCGGACCGCCCATCGCGAGGTCGAGCGCGAAGCCGTTGGTCCGGGGCTGGGCATTGGCCGCCGAGGGTCGCTTAACAGGCGCCTTGATCGCGGCCTTGATCGGCGCCGGCTTGCGCGCGCCCACGCTGCGGACGGACTTGCCGGCATCCTCTACGCGGAAGTAGGCGATCGAGGCCTGAAGCTCCTCGGCCTGCGCCGCGAGTTCTTCCGAGGTCGAGGAAATCTGCTCCGAAGCCCCGGCGTTCTGCTGCGTCACCTGGTCGAGCTGCTGGATCGCCTGGTTGATCTGGCCTGCACCGATGTCCTGCTCGCGGCAGGCGGCGCTGATTTCCGAGATCAGTTCGGCGGTGCGGCGGATATCGGGCACCAGCTTGGAAAGCATCTCGCCCGCCTCGGTGGCCGCATCGACAGTGTTGGAGGAAACCGCGCTGATTTCCGCTGCCGCGCCCTGGCTGCGTTCGGCGAGCTTGCGCACTTCCGAGGCGACGACCGCAAAGCCGCGGCCATGCTCACCGGCGCGCGCCGCCTCGACGGCTGCGTTGAGCGCCAGCAGGTCGGTCTGGCGGGCGATTTCCTGGACGATGCCGATCTTCTCGGCGATCGTGCGCATGGCGCCGACAGCGCGGTCCACGGCCACGCCGCTGGCTTCCGCGTCCTGCGCCGACTGGCGGGCAATCTTCTCGGTCTGCGCCGCGTTCTCGGCGTTCTGCTTGATGTTGGCCGACATCTCTTCCATCGAGGCCGAGGCCTGCTCGGCAGCGGCGGCCTGCTCGGTCGCGCCCTGCGAGACCTGCTCGGAAGTCGAGGACAGTTCCTGGCTGCCGCTGGCGACATTGTTGGCCGCCACTGTGGCATCGCCGACGACGCCGCGCAGACGCTCGATCATGCGAACCAGGGCATGACCCAGCGTGTCCTGTTCGGACAGCGGCTTGTGCGTGACGGTAAGGTCGCCGTCGGCGATCTTGTCGGCCAGGGCGGCGCTGACGCGCAAGTTGGCGGTCATCCGGTTGACGGTATCGACGAGGTCCTTGATCTCGTCGTTCGAAGTCACTTCGACGTCGTTGTCGAGATCGCCGATGGCCACTGCATTGATCGCAGTGCTCACCCGGCCGAGGCCGCGCGAAACGATCAGCGAAATCCACACACCGCCCACCAGCGCGCCGATGATGGCAATGGCAGCGACGGTCAGCAGCGTCGCACGCGACGAGGAATAAAGCGCGTTGGTATCCTTGTCGACCTGGGCCATGTCGTTGCGAGCGCGCTCGACGAAGGCGTCGGTCTGCGCAACGATCCCGTCCAGTACCTCGCGGCCGCTGCCGAGTGCGAGCGCGGCGGCTTCCTCATTCTGGTTGGCCCGCGCCAGATTGCGAATGCGCGCGTCAAGCGGCTTGAAGCGCTCGAACGAGGCCCGCATGTCGCGCCAGGCCTGCTTGGTATCCGGCAGGGCATTGGCGTCGCCGGCATCCAGCAGGCGCTCGAATTCCGACAGCGCCTCGGTCACCTTGCCGTCGAATTCCCGCATCTGTTCGGGATCGTTAGTCATCGTCATGCTGCGTTCGTTGCGCGCCAGCGTGCCGAACACGACCTGGACCTGTTGCGCGCGGGCAAGGCGCCCGGCGGGACCGTTGATGAGATCGGTGATCGCGGTGTTGAGCGTACCGAGCCGCGTCAGGCTGACGCCGACGACGACGGCAAGCAGGATCAGGATAATGGCGAAGGTAACGCCCAGCTTCATTTTTATTGTTGCGCGCATGGCAATGGGAACCCTGAAAAAGGGATTGGGGGGAAAGTCGGTAATCAGGATCGGTACGGGCGGGCGCGTCAGGCCGCGTGGGTGCTGAACGCCTCGTCCTCGCTGTCGGGCCCGCCGGTGGAGAGATCGAGCGCGAAGCCGCGAACACGGGCCTGCTGATCGGCGACCGAAAGCGCACGCGGACTGCGCGCCGGAGCCGGAGCAGCCTTGCGGGCTGCCGGAACCGGCTTGCGGACCGCCACCGGAGCAGCGGCGCGGCGGCTGCCGCTATCCGACGTGCGGAAGTAGGCGATCGAGGTCTGAAGCTCTTCCGCCTGTGCGGCAAGCTCTTCCGAAGTCGTCGAAATCTGCTCGGAGGCCCCGGCGTTCTGCTGGGTCACCTGATCGAGCTGCTGGATCGCCTCGTTGATCTGCGCCGCGCCGATATCCTGTTCGCGGCAGGCCACGCTGATCTCGGAGACCAGCTCGGCGGTGCGGCGGATGTCGGGCACCAGCTTGGAGAGCATCTCACCCGCCTCGGCGGCGGCCTGCACGGTCTCGGTCGAGACCGCGCCGATCTCGGCGGCGGCGTGCTGGCTGCGTTCGGCCAGCTTGCGCACTTCCGAGGCGACGACCGCGAAACCGCGACCATGTTCCCCGGCACGCGCCGCTTCGACAGCCGCGTTCAGGGCAAGCAGGTCGGTCTGGCGGGCGATCTCCTGGACGATGCCGATCTTCTCGGCGATCGTGCGCATGGCGCCAACCGCGCGTTCCACGGCAACCCCGCTCGATTCCGCGTCCTTGGACGACTGGCGGGCGATCTTCTCGGTCTGCGCCGCGTTGTCGGCGTTCTGCTTGATGTTGGCGGCCATCTCTTCCATCGAGGCCGAAGCCTGTTCGGCAGCGGCGGCCTGTTCGGTCGCACCCTGCGAGACCTGCTCGGAACTGGACGACAGCTCCTGGCTGCCCGCCGAGACGTTCTCCGCCGCCACGTTCGCATCGCCGACCACACCGCGCAGGCGCTCGATCATCCTATTCACATGGCCGAGCAGGTCGCCGATCTCGTCGTTGGAGGTCACTTCGACGGTGCGGGTCAGGTCGCCTTCGGCCACCTGCCGCATGGCGTCTCCGGCCGCCTTGAGGCCGCGCGCAATCAGCAGCGCCAGCCAGGCAGCGGCGATAACGGTAATGAGAACCGCGGCCACGCCCATGCCGATCATCAGCGAACGGGCCGAACCGTAGGCCACTTCAGTATCGTCGTCGGCCTTCGTCATCATGCGCTGCTGGGCCTGGACCAGGGTTTCGACGGTCTTGGTCACGGCCTTGGCGCGTTCACGGGATTCGCCCATCGTCAGGGTCGCAGCGGCGGTCTTGTCGCGGCCGCTGAGTTCGCTGACCTGCTGGTTCACCGGCTTGAACGCATTCCACTGCTCGCGCAGCTGCCCCCAGGTCGCCCGCGTCTCCTCCGAGGCGACGGCATTGGCCTGCTCGACTTCCTGCTCGACCTTGTCGCGCCAGGTGGAGATGTTCGTCTCCAGTTCGCGGCGCTCAACCGGATCGTCGGTGAGAACGAGGTTCTTCTCGGCTCGAACCATCATGCTGACGCCGCCGTCGATCGCGCGGGCGCGATCGAGCTGCTTGGCCGGACCGGCGACGAGACCGCCGATGGCGTCGTTCAGCAAGGTGAGGCGGGAAATGCCGACCGCGATAGTCACCGACAGGATGATAAGGAGGATCGCAAAGGTCCCCCACAGCTTCAGCTTGATCGTTGCACGCATGATGGCCCCCGCCTCAATGTACTGTGGATGGCTGACCGGCAGCGGAATCGCCTGTGCCGGTCAGTGAACGAAAGATCGCGGCAAGGTCCGGCAGGACGACGACGCCGTCCTGTCTGCGAACCAGTTCGCGGACGAAATCGCGGCGCCAGCGCATGCCGACCGCAGGCGGTTCTTCGCTGGCGGAACGGTCGAGCGTGGCGACCTCATGAACCTTGTCGGTACGGATGCCGATCTGGAACACTTCGCCTTCCGCCTCGGTCTCGATCACGACGATGCGGCTGTCGACCGTCGCTTCGGCTTCGGGCATGGCGAAAGCCAGCCTGAGGTTGGCGATCGGGATGATCTTGCCGCGAAAGTTGACGACGCTGCCCAGCAGCGGCGCCGCGCCGGGCACGCGGGTTTCGGGCAGGAGGTCGAGAATCTCGCGGACCAGCGTGGCCTCCAGCGCGAAAGTCTCCTCGCCGAGGTTGAAGGTCAGCACTTCGAGACGGCCTTCGCCATCCCACTGCGTGGAAGTAGGTTCGGGCATGGGTTTATCCGGCGGCGCGCAGCCGCTCCTCCTGGTTCTGGCCGAGCATGACGAGCTGGGCGACATCGAGGATCAGCGCGACCCCGCCGTCGCCGAGGATCGTGGCCCCCGCGAACGTCGCGACATCTCGGTGCAGCGGCGACATCGACTTGATGACGGTCTGGTGGCTGCCGATGATCTGGTCCACCACCAGCCCGACGCGCTCGCTGCCGGTAGCGATGACGACGATCTTCTGGTGCGGATCGGGCCGCGTGCCGGTGTCGAAAATCTCGCGCAGGCGCAGGAACGGCACCAGCCGGTCGCGCAAGGTGATGAAGCTGCGACCGCGCGAGCGCAGGTCTTCCTCAAGGCTGAGTTCGAGGCATTCCTCCACCGCGCCGAGCGGGATCACGTAGCGGCCCTCGCCCACGCGGACGAGCAGGCCGTCGATGATCGCCAGGGTCAGCGGGATGCGCAGCACCACGGTCGAGCCTTCGCCCGGTGCCGAGGTGATGTCGATCGTGCCGCGCAGACTCTCGATCGTGCGCTTCACCACGTCCATGCCGACGCCGCGCCCGGACAGGTTCGTGACTTGCGCCGCCGTGGAGAAGCCCGGATGGAAGATCATCTGGAGCAGGTCGTGGTCGGAAATCGGCTGGCCGGGCTGGATCAGCCCTTGCGCCTCGGCCTTGGCGCGCACGCGTTCGCGGTCGATCCCGCGCCCGTCGTCGCGGATGGTGATGAGTACTTCGCCGCCCGCCTGATGGGCCGAGAGGCGGACCTGTCCGGCAGCAGGCTTGCCTGCAGCGAGGCGGTCCTCGGGGGTTTCGAGGCCGTGGTCGCAGGCATTGCGGATCAGGTGGACCATGGGATCGGCGAGGCGCTCGATCATGGTCTTGTCAACTTCGGTGGTCTCGCCTTCGGTCGAGAGCTCGATGGTCTTGCCGGTCTCGCGCGCGAGGTCGTGAACGAGGCGACGGAAGCGGCTGAACAGGCTGGCGACGGGAACCATGCGCAGGACCATCATGGTATCGCGCAACTCGCCCGCAAGCCGTTCGATTTCCTCGGAGATCGAACGCAGCGCCAGTTCGTTGCCGACCGCAGAACCGTGACCGTTGGCAAGCTGCGACAGGCGGCTCTGGACGATCACCAGTTCGCCCACGCGGTCCATCAGTTCGTCGAGCCGCTCGGCAGGCACGCGGACGCTTTCACCGGCGGGCTTGGCAGGCGTGCGGCTCGCCGCACTGTCCTGTACCACTGCGGGTGCATCGGTTGCGGGTACATCGACCAGTGGTTCGGCAAGCACTGCCGCCGGTGCGTCGGAAGCCTCGACTTCGAGCGGCTCGACGGTCAGTTCCATGTCGTCCATCACGAAGATGAACACGTCGTCGATATCGTCGCGCGAGATGTCGCCGCGCAGTTCGACGTCCCAGCCGATGTGGCATTCGGTCGGCACCAGTTCGGCCAGCGGCGGAATGGTGTCGGTGCGCGCGACGATCCGGCATTCGCCGAGATCGCGCAGCTCATCGAGCAGCATCAGCGGATTGGTGCCGTT
Organism: Novosphingobium sp. BL-S-20; assembly: GCF_055521635.1. Classification (NCBI taxonomy): domain Bacteria; kingdom Pseudomonadati; phylum Pseudomonadota; class Alphaproteobacteria; order Sphingomonadales; family Sphingomonadaceae; genus Novosphingobium; species Novosphingobium sp. BL-S-20. Next base: position 1,465,253 of record NZ_CM145493.1, read on the forward strand.
GGCCATGGCCTCTGCGGGCAGGCGGAAGAACAGGCGCCAGCCCTTCGGCGCGGCGGGAACCGCAGCTGCGGCAGGCGCTTCGCTCGAGGCGCCGTCGATCGCCGCCTGAAGCTGTGCAAGGATCGCCGCGCCCGCGCTTTCCAGCCCGGCACCGTCGCCCTCGATCAGCGCGCGCATGTGGTCGCGGGCCGAGAGGATCACCGCGACCAGCTCCTGCGTCGCCGGGGCCAGCCCCTTGCGCACGCGGTCGAAGGCGGTCTCGCAGTGGTGGGTGAAATTGGCCAGCGCATTGAAGCCGAACATCGCGCCCGAGCCCTTGAGCGTGTGCAGCCCGCGGAACACTTCGTCGATCAGGCCCCGGTCATCCAGCCGGTGGCCGAGATCGAGCAGGCCCTGCTCGATCTGGTCGAGCAAGTCGCCCGCCTCGACGCGGAACGCCGCGATCGGGTCCTGCGTGCTCACCGGCCCAGGACCTTGCGCGAAACCTTGATGAGCTGTTCGGGCACGAAAGGCTTGACCAGCCAGCCGGTGGCCCCGGCGGCCTTGGCCTGCTGCTTCATCGCGTCATCGCTCTCGGTGGTGAGGAAGATGATCGGAATGCCCGCCTGCTCCGGCGCCTTGCGCAGTTCGCGGATCATCGTCAGCCCGTCCATGTTGGGCATGTTGAGATCGGTGATGATCAGGTCGAACCGCTTGGCGCCCGCTGCGGCCAGTCCCTCGACGCCGTCGCCCGCTTCGGTGACGTCGTAGCCCGCGCCGGTCAGCGCGATGCGGATCGCCATGCGCAGGCTGGGGGAATCGTCGACGGTAAGGATAGAGGCAGTCATTGCGGCAGTTCTCCGTGGAACCAGAATTCGAGGTCCTGAGGGGTGAGGTCCGTGAGGAAGCCAGCGCGTTCGAGCAGCGCGGCGACCGCGCCGCCGGCAGGATGCGCCAGACGCAGGTCGCGCCCCGCCCGCGTCCACTGATCGCGGGCAGAGTAGAGGATCTCGACAAAGGCAAGATCGACTTCGTTCAGTGCAGACAAGTCAAGATCGAGATCGCCCTCCGCATCGTACTCGGCGGAGAGAATACCTGCGAACTGGTGAGCGGAACGCACCGTCACCGAATCCGGTACTACCAAGGACTGGCGCATTACTTCCTCTGGAATTTCGCCGACGAAGGAAATCGCGTCGGCGCGAACGGGGGGATGTTCTAATTCTAGAGGATTTCCGGGAGAAGAAGGCGCTTCTCCCGTATTTTTTCACGCATCGGGCCGCTCTCTCCTGCGGGAGGGAGCGGCCCGATCGAAAAGGCGGCCGGGCTTACTGCCAGGCCTTGAAAGTGATCCCGAACATCTGCGGATCGGACGGCGTTCCCAGGATGAGACCGGAGTTGCCCGCCTGGATCGTCAGGTTCTGGATATAGTCGCGGTTGAACAGGTTGCGGGCGAAGACATCCACTTCCCAACCCTTCTCGGAGCGATAACCGACGACGGCATTGGTCACGGTATAGCCGCCGATCCAGGTGTAGCGCGAAAGGCTGGGGTCGCCGTAATATCCGCTGCGCGCGCTGGTATCGCTGTGCAGGATCAGGCTGCCGCTCTCGGAAACCGGCAGGTTGTAATCGATCCCGAGCGATCCGGCCCAGCGCGGCAGGCCGGACAGGCGCTGGCCAGTCAGCGAACAGGCGGTGGTCGCCGCGCTCTGAAGCTCCAGCGGGCAAGTGCCGGCCGGGTAGTCGCTGTATTCGCCGTGGGAATAGGAACCCGAGGCGCGAACCGTCAGCCCCGGTGCGAGCAGCGCCGTGGCATCGGCCTCGATGCCCTTGACCGTCACTTTGGGAATGTTCGAAAGATAGCCGCGCAGCGCCACCGTCTGCGTGCTGTCGACGATGGTGGCCTGGAAGTCGGTCACGTCGGTCCAGTAGCCGGTCAGGTTGAAGATCAGATGCCGGTCCAGCAGCGTCGACTTCAGACCCACTTCGTAAGTCGTGTTCTTCTCCGGCTTGATGACCGCAGTGGAAAGGACCGGCTGGTTGGCGTTGTCGAGCGGCAAGCCCGACATGTTGATGCCGCCCGACTTGAAGCCCCGCGCATAACCGGCATAGGCCATCAATCCGTCGGTCACGGTCCAGGCTAGGTTGGCACGTCCGGAAAGGCTGCCGTCCTTGTCGCTCGCCGAATAGCTCTGCGGGCGCAGGACCGAGAGCTTGGCATTGATCAGCGCCGTATTGGTCGTTGCGAGGCCGCCGTAGACGGTGCTGCTATAGTCCCCATCCTTGGTCTCGTAAGTATAGCGCAGGCCGCCGGTCAGGGTCAGGCGGTCGGTCAGCTTGTAGTTGAGTTCGCCGAAGGCGGCATAGCTGTCGGTCACGAAGCGGGTGCGCCCGTCGGTGCCGTAGCCGTCCAGCAGGTTGCCCGGCACCGGCGTATTGTTCGCGCCCGTCGTCGGGCCGATCAGCCAGTAGGCGGCAAGCGGGCCGTAGATGCTGATCGGGCGCCCGGTGATCTTCTGGCGGAAGTAATAGAGGCCGAGCACATAGCTGAGCCGCGTGTCGCCGTCCGAGGCGAGGCGCAGTTCCTGGCTGAACTGGTCCTGCCGCGAGGGGATGTGCTGCGACATCTGGATCGGCAGGCCGGTATAGTCGCGGTCGTTCTCGGCATCCCAGTTCCAGAAGCGCCAGGCGCTGACCGAGGTGAGCGTGGCATTGCCGAAGTCCCAGTCCATGATGGCCGAGACGCCACCTTCGTTGGTGTCGACATCGAGCGGGCCGTCGATATCGGTCACGCGGTCGTAGGGATTGGTGCTGGCGGGGGTGTAGTTCTGCCCGGCGGCAAGCGCGGGATACTGGCGCGCGGGATTGCGCAGGCTCTGGCCGACCCGCAGATAGACCTGCGTGCAGCAATCGCTCTGGAACCGGGTGAAGTCGGCGGTCAGGCGCAGCTTGAAGCTGTCGGTGGGGAGGAAAAGCAACTGGCCGCGCACCGCCTGGTTGCCGATCCCGTTATGGTCGCGCCCGTCCGCGACGTTGCGGATCACGCCGTCACGCCGGGTCACGAGGCCGGAAATACGGAAGGCCAGAGTGTCGGTGATCGGGCCGGACCCCGAGGCCTTGACCTGCACGAAGCGGTTCTCGCCCAGCGAGATTTCCTCGCTCGCCTCGGGCGTGAAGGTCGGCAGGCGCGAGGTGATGTTGATCGCACCCGCCGTCGTGTTCTTGCCGAACAGGGTGCCCTGCGGGCCGCGCAGCACTTCGATCTGGTCGATATCCGAGAAGTCGAAGGCGGCGGTCGCCGGGCGGGCGTGGTAGACCTGATCGATGTAGAAGCCCACGCCGGGTTCGAGCCCGTCGTTCGCCTGGCTCACCGCCACCACGCTCGACCCGAGGCCGCGGATGGTGAAAGCGGTGTTGCGCGGGTTCGCCGAGCTGTAGTTGAGGCTGGGCACGAGCTGGCTCAGCAGGTTGGTGTTGACCGTATAGGAGCGGTCCAGCAGCGCGCCGCTGACGACGGAGATCGCGGCGGGTACGTCCTGCGCATCTTCGAGACGGCGACGGGCCGAGACGACGATCGGGGTCAGGCCTTCCTCTCCCGCCTCCACCACAGTTTCCGACCGCTGCGCTTCGGCAGCCGCTGCAGGACAGGCAAAACCGATGGCCGACGCCGCCATGGCGAAGACCGGCGCAGTCGAACGAAGCAGGCGCGATTTCATGATGGTCCCCATATTTTCCCTGTACGGCAACTCCCATTGCCGATGCCCGTAGAGGAATAAATATATTTGCTCGTATATAGCACCCCTCCCATGGTTTAGGGGTATGGGCACAAGCGGACACCCTCCCCTGACAGCAAGCGCGGCGCGGCCAATACTGAACCTTGGTATAGGAAGACCTCATCACCCTTGAGCGCGGACGGCAATCGCTTCATGCCGGGCGCTTCGATGGACGGACCGAAGGCATGACGTTCGGTCCGCAATGGGGAAGCAGAGAGCATGAATGCGTTTCGCATCGGATTTGCCGAGGCCCTCGGCCTGGTAACGGAGGCGGTTTCGCCGGGGCCTGGCGAGACGGTTCCGACCCACGCGGCGGCGGGCCGAATTCTCGCGCAGGATGTCATCGCCGCGCGGGACTTTCCGCCTTTCGACATGTCGGCGATGGATGGTTTCGCCATCGGAGAAGACCGGATCGCGGGTCCTGCCGAACGGCGCCTGCGCCTCGGCACGCCGCAGTACGCGGGCGATCCGGCAAGGCTTTTGGCCTCGGACGAAGCCATGCCGATCTTCACCGGCGCGGCGGTGCCACAAAATGCCGCTGCGGTGGTCATCAAGGAGAAGGCGACGATCCTTGGCGATGCGCTGGTCCTGACCGAAGAGGTTCCGCTTCACGCCAACATCCGGCGCACCGGCGAAGATGCCTGCGCGGGCGAGCGCGTCCTGTCCGCCGGATACCGGATCGATGCAGCCGCGATCGGGGCATTGAGCTGTTACGGCGTCGCCGCGCTTTCCGTTCGCGCTAAGCCGAAAGTGGCGATTCTGGTGCTGGGAGACGAACTCGTCCCGGCAGACGGTGCGGCTGCGGGCGGCGTGATCGATGCGAACGGACCGATGGTCGCAGCGGCGTTGATCGAAGCGGGCTGCGAGATCGTCCAGCGGGTAACCGTGCGGGACGAGATCGAGGCGATCTGCGACGCCATTCTGGAGGCTCTCTCGACCGGACCCGACATCATCGTCACAACCGGCGGTGCCTCGGTCGGCGCACGCGACTATGTACGCCATGCCGTCGAGCGGATCGGGGCGGCGGTCCATTTCCACGGGGTGCACATGCGTCCCGGAAAGCCGGTGCTATTCGCCCGCAGCGGCGGCGGAACGCCGATCTTCGGACTGCCCGGAAATCCGGTTTCCGCCCTCGTCGGCACGCGCTTCTTCGTGATGGCGGCAGTGCGTGCGCTGCTCGGTCTGGCACCGGAGCGCGCCGCGCTGGTGTTGCCCGAGCCACCCGAGGCCGGCCCCACCCGGTTTCTCAAGGCACGAGGGACGGGCCTCGGCGCCGGGATGGAGATAACGATCCTGCCCGGCCAGCAGTCGCACCTGATGCGTCCGCTGCTGGAGGCCAATGCCTGGCTGGTGCGCGGCGGGAACAGTCCTTCGGCGCTGTTCCCGCTGTTCGACGACTTGCGCGACTGAAAGACATTGGGGCTGGTGCCGCTCTGAAAATGCCCTCACGAGCATTTTCAAACGGACTCTGAGGCTCAGGCCGCCTCGCGCGGGCCGACCTTGCCGCGGAAGACCCAGTAACTGTAGGTCACATAAGTCAGGATCACCGGCACGATCACGATCACCGCGCCCGCCACGATGGCCTGGGTCCGGGGCGAGGAGACGCCTTGCCGGATCGTCATCACGCCGGGAATGGCATCGGGCCAGATGCTCGCGCCGATACCGGCGAGGGAGACCACGAACATCACGATGCTCGCCGCGAAGGGTAGCCATTGCCGCTCGCCCCACAGCCCGCGCCAGATGGTGAACCAGGCGAGGACGGCCGCGATCGGTAGCGGTGCCAGCAGCAGGGCGGAAGGCCACGCGAACCAGCGCGCCGCAACGTGCGGGAACATGATCGGCGTCCAGATGCTGACCAGCGCGATGGCGCCGCCGGTCGCCAGCAGCGCCGGACGGGCGATCTCGCGCGCGAAAATCTGGGTATTGCCCTCGGTGCGCCAGATCAGCCAGCCCGCCCCCAGCAGCGCATAGCCGGCGACGACGCCGAGGCCGGTCAGGCAGGAAAACAGTCCGAGCCAATCGAACGGGCCGCCCGAAAAATGCGTGTCCGTCACCCGGATATCGCCGCCGATGAAGGCGCCGAGCACGGCGCCCTGGCAGAACGCGGCCAGCACCGAACCGGCGGTGAAGGCAATCGACCAGACCAGTTCCAGGAAGCCTTCCTGCGCGCGGAACTCGAACGCCACGCCGCGCAGCACCAGCCCCAGCAGCATCAGCGCCAGCGGCACGTAGAAGGCCGGAAGCAGGATCGAGAAGGCGACGGGAAAGCCCGCCAGCAGCACCATGCCGCCCAGTACCAGCCAGGTCTCGTTGCCGTCCCACATGGGGGCGAGCGAGCGCATCATCACGTCGCGGTCGCTCGTGCGCGGCGCGAAGGGAAAGAGAATGCCCACGCCTAGGTCGAAACCGTCCAGCGTGACGTAAAGCGCGATCACGACCCCTGCGGCGCAGGCGAAGAACGTCGGGAAATCGATCCAGTTCATTGTTCCGTGTCCTTCCGGCGCGCAGTGAGGCCGATCGCCCCGGCCTTGCGCCCCACAAGCGCGACCGGGCCGGAACTGGCCGGTCCCTTGAACACCATGCGCCCGGCGTAGAAGAAGAAGCCCAGCAGCAGCAGGTTGTAGAGCAGCAGCGCAATGCCGAGCGATGAGGCGACGGCGCCGCCTGCGACCGGCGAAACCGCGTCGGACGTCCGCAGGAAGCCATAGACCACGTAAGGCTGCCGTCCGATCTCGGTGACCATCCAGCCCGCGATCGTGGCGATGAAGCCCAGCGGCACCCCCGCCATGCAGACCAGCAGGAACCGCCGCGAGACGAACAAGCGCCGCCGCAATCGCAGTACCAGCCCGGTCACGGCAATCGCCAGCATGGCCATGCCGCAGCCGACCATCACACGGAAGGCGAAGAACACCGGCAGCACCGGCGGCTGTTCGCTGGGCGGGACTTCCTTCAGGCCCTTGATCGTACCGTCGAGCGAATGGGTGAGGATGATGCTGCCGAGCAGCGGTACTTCGATGGCGAAATCGTTCTTCTGCGCCTTCTGGTCCGGCCAGGCGATCAGGTTGATCGGCGCGCGCGACATGGTTTCCCAGCGCCCCTCGATCGCCGCCAGCTTCATCGGCTGATACTGGCGCGTATTGAGGCCCTGCTGGTCGCCGAGGACCATCTGGAGCGGAACCAGCACGACCGCCAGCCACAGCGCAAGGGAGAAGCAGGCTCGCGCCGCGTTCTGCTCTTCCTCGCGTCCGCGCCAGAGCCAGAATGCGGAGACGCCTGCCACGACGAACGATCCCGTCACGAAGCTGGCGGTCAGCATGTGGGCCAGGCGGAACGGCATCGACGGGTTGAACACGACGCCCCAGAAACTGGTGGCGACGAAACGGCCGTCCGGCGCGATCGTGAAGGCGGTCGGGGTCTGCATCCAGCTGTTGGCAGTGATGATCCAGAATGCCGAGATCACCGTGCCGGTCGCGACGATAGCGCAAGCGGCCAGATGGAACCTGTCGCTGACCCGGCCCTGCCCGAAGAGCATGACGCCGACGAAGCCTGCCTCCAGGAAGAAGGCGGTCAGCACTTCGAGCACGAAGAGCGGGCCGATCACGTCGGCCGTCATCCGCGCATAGTTCGACCAATTGAGCCCGAGCTGGTAGGAAATCACCACCCCGGTCACCACGCCCATGCCGAAAGCCAGCGAGAAGATGCGGATCCAGAAACGCTGGAGCTGGCGATAGGCCGGATCGCCGGTGCGCAGCCAGGCGACGCCGAGGAAGACGATGAACCACGCCAGGCCGATGGTGAAGGCGGGCCACAGGATATGGTACCCCATGGTGAAGCCGAACTGGAGGCGCGAGAGGATCAGGGCAGACATCGGGATGTGCTCCTATGCGGCGGCGTTCGAGGCGCGGCCGACGAGGCCCTCGCGCACGACGGTGCTAAGCCCCGCATCCTCCGGCCCGGCGCGGCGCAGGCGCACCGGCATCGACTTGTAGGACGGCGTCAGGCAGTCGGGATCGTGATGCTCCAGCGCGATCAGTGGCTGGGTTTCCGGATAGTAGGCCCCGCAGCAGCCGTCGGGCAGATCGTAGCGCACGACCGTCAGCGCGCGGACGATGCGGTCCGGGCGCGTAAACTGAAGCGCTGCCTCGACATTGACGAGATCGCCTTCCGCGAAGCCCAGCCGCGCCATGTCGCGCTCGTTCAGGAACAGCACGTCGCGCCGTCCGAAAACGCCGCGATAGCGGTCGTCGAGGCTGTAGATCGTCGTGTTGTACTGATCGTGCGAGCGCATGCTGGCGAGCCGCAGGACATCATGGTCCTCGGGTGCGAGATCTTCCTCCAGATGGTTGAAGAGCAGGAAATTGGCCTTGCCACTCGGCGTCTTCCAGACCCGCATCGCCGCCGAATTGACCAGCTGGAACCCGCCCGGCTGCCTGATCCGGGCATTGTAGCCGGCGAAGTCCGGGAACACGCCCTCGATCCTGTCGCGGATCAGCGCATAGTCGCCGATCAGCGCGTCCCAATCGACCGGCACCCTGTCAGCCAGCGTCGCCTGCGCGATCTTGCCGATGATCCACGGTTCGGACCGCAGTTCGCCCGAAGGCGGGTTCAGGAACCCGCGCGAGGCATGGACCATCGACATCGAATCCTCGACGGTGATCGACTGGATGCCGGTCGCCTGGATATCGGCATCGCTGCGCCCCAGCACCGGCAGGATATAAGTCGCGCTGCCCGCCTTCCGGCCCGTCAGCAAGTGCGTGCGGTTGAGCTTGGTCGCCATCGATACGGCGAGATCGAGATTGCGGAACGCCGCATAGCAGGCATGCGGGTCCGGCGCGGCCACGGCCAGATTGCCGCCAAGACAGATGATCGCCTTCGAGGCGCCGTCGCGCATGGCCGCGATCGCATGGACCACGGAGTGGCCGTCGTTTACGGGCGGTTCGAAGCCGAACGTGCGCCGGATACCGTCGAGCAGGGCCGGAGACGGCAATTCGGTGATGCCGACCGTCCGGTTGCCCTGGACGTTGGAATGGCCGCGCAGCGGACATATCCCCGCGCCCACCCGCCCCATGTTGCCGCGCAGGAGCAGAAGATTGGCTATCTGCTGGACGTTCGAAGTGCCGGTGCGATGCTGGGTGATGCCCATGCCGTAGCAGACGATCGCTGCCGTCGAGCGCGCATAGGCCCGCGCGACGCTTTCCATGTCCGCGCGGGAGAGGCCGCTCGATGCCTCGATATCCTTCCAGAGCGCGGCATCGAGGTCCGCGACGAAAGCGTCGAAACCCGCGGTGTGTCCGGCAATGAAATCATGATCGAGCACCCGCGCGCCGTCCTCGGCCACTTCCTCGCGGTCCATCGCCACCAGCGCCTTGCAGATGCCCTTGAGCGCCGCCGCATCGCCGCCGACCTTGACCTGGAAGTAGGTCGAGGCGATCGGCGTCGATGTCATCGTCGCCATTTCGAGCGGCTCCTGCGGCGCCTGGAAGCGCTGGAGCGCCCGTTCCTTGAACGGGTTCATCACCACGATCGTCGCCCCGCGCCGCGACGCCGCGTGCAGCGAGGTCATCATGCGCGGGTGGTTGGTGCCGGGATTGTGCCCGATGGACAGGATGAAGTCGCAGTGGTCGAAATCTTCGAGCGTAACCGTGCCCTTGCCGATCCCGATCGAGCGTGGCAGCCCCACCGAGGTCGGCTCGTGGCACATGTTCGAACAGTCGGGGAAATTGTTGGTGCCGAACCCGCGCGCGAAGAGCTGAAACAGGAAGGCCGCCTCGTTCGACGCGCGTCCGGACGTATAGAACTCGGCCTGGTCGGGATGATCCAGCGCGTTCATGCGCGCAGCGATATCCGCGATCGCCTCGTCCCATTCGACCGCCTCGTAATGGTCGGTCTCGGCATTGTAGCGCATGGGATGGGTGAGGCGCCCCTGCCCTTCCAGCCAGTGATCCGGCTTTTCCCATAGCTGCGAGACGCTGTGCTCGGCGAAGAATTCGGGCGGGACGCGCTTGGCGGTCGATTCCCAGGTGACGGCCTTGGCGCCGTTCTCGCAGAACTCGAAGGCCGAAGTATGCTTGGGATCGGGCCACGCGCAACCGGGACAGTCGAACCCTGCGGGCTGATTGTTCTTCAGCAGCGTGCGCGTTCCCTGGGCGACGATCTGCTCCCGCTTCAGCGCGATCGCGACGGCCTTCAGGGCGTCCCAACCACCTGCGGGTTCGTCGTACTCGCGAATTCCATCGGGTCGTTTCTTGTCCATGAACCAGAAACTAGGCGACCGCCTTCGCATCGCTTGTAGATAAGCCGCATTTTGTCATGGAACCGACGGGAAATTTCTTCGGCAGGCAAGCTCCATGGCTTTTTGGGCAATCAAGTCCAAGCTCATACATGCAACGTCAAATCGGCACCGAAAGGACACGGGTTCTTCGCCTTGGGAAGGGGGCGAACAAGACCAGTAGACAATTGTCACGAGAGCGTTCTTTTCCGATCTGGAGTTCACGCGAGTGCTCATTCCGGCGCGCATTACCATCATGGAGAAAGCGTTGAACGCACCATCGCCCCAAACGCCCCTCATCGGCATCGTCGACGCCGATGCCGACGTTCGGAAATCCCTCGACAGCTTCCTGCGGTCCATCGGCCTGCAAACCGCAAGTTTCGCCACTGCCGAGGAACTGCTCGCCTGCGACCGGATCGACGGGATAGATTCCATCGTCTCCGATCTGCACATGCCGGGGATGAGCGGGCTCGATTTGCAGGCGGAACTCATCCGCAAATGCTGGCACGGCGAACTCGTGATCATGACCGGCTATCCGACGATCGCGGAACGAAATTTCGCCATCGCCAGGGGAGCGAAGGCGTTCCTCGCCAAGCCCATCAGCCCTGACCAGCTGCTGGAAACGATCGCAAGCGCCTGATTTCGGCCAATCGGCAGGGCAAATGGTCCCGGAATCGCAGAATCGTCCAATACAGGATAACCTTTATCGGAAAATAGCTAACGGCCTCTTTCAATCCGGAAGCCGTCGTGACCTATTTGCAGCGCCATCAAGATCCGCCGCATGTCGTTCCTGCCCCCGCCTGCCATCGGCCGACGGAGAAGCGCCATGCTTGACCGGATCTGCACCGCGGTCTGGGAACTGGATATCGTGTCCTTCCTAGCCGATGCGCACTTCACGAAAGCCCCTTCGCCGCTCCGGGTTCTGGCCCCGTCAGCCCTGATTGCCTGCAACCGCAAGGCACGAGACCTGATGGCGCAGCTCGCCGAGGGCACGGACGAAGCGGGACTGGTGCTGCCCCTCGACACTTGCGCCGCGGAAGCCGCAGTGCTCGCCTGCCTCGCCGGCCAGCCTGCCTTTGAAAGCGCCGTAAGGATAGAACAGGGCGGCAGCACAGCCTGGTTCCACCTCTCCCTGTCCTTCCCGGCAGAGGCCGAAAGCGAGGGGAGCGGGAACGGCACCCTCGTAATGAGCGCATTCGAAATTTCCCGATATCGGCGCGAAGAAACGGACCTGCACAAGGCCCGCCGCCATCTGGAACAGGCATCGCGCGACATGAACATGGTCCATCTCGCCCGCAGCGTGACCGATGCCGTGAGCCAGCCGGTGACCAGTATCCTCTTCAGCGGGCGGGCAGCGCTGACCCGCCTTTCCGAAAGCGATCATCGCAGCGCCGAACTGAGGGCCGACATCGAACGCATGCTTCTGGCGGCATCGCGCTCTGCCGAATTGATCCGGCAGGCGCGGGAATTCGCCGAGAAGCGCGAGAGCGAACTCGAAACGCTTGCCGTTTCCGACGTCGTCGCGAATGTCCTGCCGCAGCTCGAGCGTGAGTTCTCGACGCGCGGTCTCAGGCTGCTGGTCGAGATTGCCGACGATACCCCCGAAGTGACGGCAGACCGCATCCAGCTTCAGCAGGTCCTTCTCAATCTCATTCTCAATGCCATGGATGCGCATGAGGATAGGCAGGAAGACACCGGCCCTCTAACCCCGATCACGGTCTCGGCGCGCGCGGGCGAAAATGCCGAACTGCTCGTTTCCATCGCGGACAACGGGCACGGCATCGCACCGGATATCGCCGGGCGCATCTTCGAACCTCTGTTCACCACGAAGCCCGGCAATGTCGGCGTGGGCCTGGCCGTTTGCCGCAACATCGTCGAGGCACATGGCGGCGAAATCTGGGTCTCGGACTCGCAAGGTCCCGGTGCGACTTTCAGCTTCACCCTTCCCGCCGATGGGATCATCCAGAAGCCGCGCTGAGCTGAAAAGCTGCGGTGCAGCGGTTCGCGGCGCTCGCCCGGCCGCCGCCGACCAACGTCTGCAAGTCCAGCAACGACCTCGCCAGACCCAGGCCGCCGCCTGCGGCGATGTAGCGTGGTTCCCATTCCGGCGAGAACTTCTGCTTGTAGGCGCGCAGTCCCTCGAAACGGTAGAACGCATCGCCATGACGATAGAGGAAGCCTGCCGCCCGCGCCCATAGCGGCGCCAAAGGGCGAGCCTCGATGCCCGAAAGCGGCGCTAGTCCGAGCGTGAACCAGCGGTAGCCCTGCGCCTGACCCCACCGGATCAGCTCGATGAACAGATAGTCCATCGTCCCGTTCGGCATCGCCTCGACATGGCGCATCAGGTCCACCGAAAGCTCCTCGCGCGTCTCTGTCTTCCAGATATTGGCAAAAGCCACGATCTCGCCTTCGCAGCGAACCACCGCGCAGTCGAAGTTGGCGATATAGTCGGGATCGAACCTGCCGATGCTGAAGGACTTCTCGTGCCCGCCCTTCATGGCGAGCCATGCATCCGAAACCTTGCGCAAGGTCGGCAGGATCGGCGCCAGGCGTGTTGCCGGCACGACCTCGAAGGTGATGCCCTGCCGTTCCGCCTTGCGCGCCGCCGCCCGCAAGGACTTGGCCCCCGGACCGTCGAGCGAGAAGGCCGGAAGGCTGACCCGCGCCTCCTCACCGTACTTGATGAGCTGCAATCCCAGATCGATGGCGATCGGCAGAGCCGTCGCACTGAGCTGATAGAGCAACAGCCGCCCCTGCTGCGCGTCGGCCAGTTCGCGAATGCGCCAGAGCAGCGCGCTCCATTCCTCGACCGGACCGATCGGATCACCCATCACGATCCAGCTGCGCCCCTGCACCTGATACATGAGCAGCGCCTCGCCGTTCTGCGATCGCAGCAGCCGCTTGTCGCCGGTCAGCATCAGCATCGCATCGGTCCGCACTGCACCAGCCAGCACACGGACATCCCGGTCCTGCATGCCCTCGGCCCGGTCGACCGGACCGACCGGCCGCAGCAGTCGCGCCAGCAGGGCCACGCCCAGCAGCACGGTCACCGCAAAGCTCGCGCGCAGGAACCGCGACGCCTCGCCGCGCCAGGCGAACTCCCACCACAGTGTATTGCTATAGGGGACATGGCGATACGAGAAGAAGCCAGCCCAGAGCATCACCGCGGCGACCACCCCGATCGCGGCAACCCATTGTGCTGAGAACCCCGCCGCCAGCGCGGTGCGCCGATAGAAGGCCGCGCGCGTACCCTGAAGGATCGCGGCGATCGTCAGCAGGATCACGGCCTGCTCGATGTCCAGACCCTTCACGAGCGCGAAGATGGCGCCGGAAATCAACAGTGCGCGCGCGGCGACGAAGGCCCCGTCAAGTCTTCGGTAAAGGCCCGGCGCCAGCAGCAGCAATCCGGTTCCCGCCAGGCTCGCCGCGATATGCGAGGCTTCGACGAATGGCAGCGGCAGGACGTGCCGCAGCGCATGCAGACGTGTCGCCACAGGCGGAACCGATCCGGAGATCAACAGGATGGCGCCGCCGCAGAAGCACAGCGTGGAGAGCAGCGGCGGCGCGATCTGCCGGAGCAGCGCCTGGGCGGCATTGACTGCTCCGGCCACCGGAGCACCCCAATGGCGCCGGGCCGAGACCAACAGCACCAGCGCGGCCAGGATCAGCGGAAGAAGATAGTAGATGGCCCGATAGGCGAGCAGCGCCGCGACGAGGTCTGCCCGCTGCATGTCCGGCATCAGGGCGATGACCACCGCCTCGAACACGCCCAGTCCGCCCGGAACATGGCTGATCAGGGTGGCAACGATCGCGACGATATAGGCCAGCAACAGCGCCGGAAACATCGCCGGGCCAAGGTCCGGCACGAGCACGAAGAGCGCGCCGCAGGCCGCCGATAGGTCCGCTGCCGCCAGCAAGATCTGCACCAGCAGGGAGCGCGGCTCCGGCTTCGGCAGCGCCCAGAAGTCCCAGCCGTATTTGCGCATGTACCGGGCGCCGACAAGCGCGCCCGCAAGCAGCGCCAGGATCGCGCCGCCCGCGCAGGTCTGAACCCAGGGCGAGACCGACCATATGCCCGAAAGGTCCATGGGGTGAAAGGCGAGCGCGGCGCCGGCCAGGGCGACGATACCGGACCAGAACGTCAGCCCCGCGATCACCACGACCCGCGCGACTTCGCCAGCCGTCAATCCCGCCGCGCTGTAGACGTAGTAGCGTGCCGAGCCGCCGGTCAGGACCGAAAGCCCCAGATTGTTGCTCAGCGAATAGCTCGTGAACGAGGCCAGCGCGGCGGTTCGATACGGCAGGGGCCGACCGATCGCGCGCAGTGCAAAGACGTCGTAGAACGTGAGAACCGTATAGCTCACGCCGGTAAGCGCCAACGCCGCGCCAATTCTCCAGATGGCGATCGCATCGAAGGCATGGCCGATATCGCCGGGTCTGATGCTCCGCAGCAGGGTCCGCAGCGCGCCCAGGCCCAGAAGCGTCAGAAGCAGGACCCCGGCCACGCCCAGCGCCATGCGGTGGCGCCCGGCGAGTGTCGCTGCCGTCCGGAAACAGGAGGGAAGACGCATGACCCTCAGTCCTTCAGCCAGACTTGCGACTTGCAGATCCAGCCGCCCAGCACGCATCCGCTGATCTTGAGATGGTCGGCGTCGAGGCGCTCCATGCGCGAGAAATAGGTGCCGCCCATATCGGGCACGTAGACGCGGCCCTGCCAGTGGTTGGGGCTGACCGGGCGATAGTCCTGCAGGAGCACCGTCCCCACCAGCTTGTCGACTCCGGCATCGCGCGCGTCCGACATAGCCTGGTCGTTGGCCCAGACGATCCATCCGCACACATCGGTCCCGCATTCGCCGGTCTTCACTTTCACAGAGCCTCTGGGGTTGACCCAGGTGCCTGAAAGCGTTGCACCTTCGGCAGGCGGAGGAGATGCGGCGGGCGTCTGGGCCTGTGCCATGGGCGATGCAATGGCCGCCGCCAGGGCCAGAGCGCCACAAAGAGCGGAAATTGCGGGTTTCATTGTGCGATCTCCCGATCTGCGGTGGTTGCCTGTGCCTGCACGATCTGCGCCTGACGCTGCCGAAGTGCCTCGTCGATGACGCCCAGCAGGACGGCGTGGACCCTGTTCACGTCCTTGTTGAGGAAATGGCCGCCCGGCAGAGGCACGACCTGCACGCCGGCCTGATGGAGGTGCGGACACAGGCTTTCGGTCTCTTCCCGGCCATAAATGCACACCGTGGGAACCCAGCCGAGCGCATGCCCGGAAGGCAGTGCCGAAGCGTCCGGCGGCGTCCAGTTCAGCAGTTCGGCGGGCGAGGCGCGGAAGTTTATCGTATCTGTGGGCACGACCAGTTCGGTGGTCAGGACCCTGGCGCGCCAGTCCGGCGCAAGCACCTGGGAACCGACGTTCACCATGTCGGCACCGAACGACTGGCCGATCACCACCACCCGCCGGACCGGACCTTCCGGCTCCATCGCCAAGGCACGTTGCATGGCCTCCTCGATCAGCGCGGCGGCCTGGCCTGCGGTGCGCTTCTGCCGGAAATATGTCAGCGAATTGACGCCGATCACCGGAATGCCGTCCTCGGCCAACCGGGCCGCGACTTTCGGTCCCATGCCGATCTTGAAGCCCATATCTCCGGACAGGATTACCGCCACCACACCCTTGCGGGCGGGAGACGGCGCGCGGGTCGCCGGAACCGTCACGAAGGGGTCGGAGCCGAAATAGCCCAAATAGGCCCAGTATCCGGTCACGCCGACAAGCGGCAGGAGCAGCAGCGCGATCGCTGCCAGAATGATCCGGCGCGGTCTCAAAACGTGTACCCCAGTCCGATGGCGAAACTGGGCTGGCCCCTGCTTCCGGCGATCGCCACCACGGGAGAGCGGGCATAGCGCCCGAGCAGCCGTCCATAACCGGCGCTGGCGAACACTTTCATGCCATGGGTGAGATCGCCGGTGATCGAACGGGCCACCATGAGATTGGCGTTCCAGTCCTTCCACCCCGCCTTGTCCGCGCCCGAATAGGCCGGCAACCCGCTCGCGCGGCTGCCCTGGGCATCGATATCGTAGTAATAGGCGCCGAAGCGACTGCCCACGTAATCGGCAGAGACGGACAGCGAAGCATAGAGACGGTGCGACAGCGGCGTGTCGTAATCGATCTCCGGAGAAAGAATGAAGCTGCGGTGCGCGCCGGCGACATCGTGCTGATAGGAAATACTGGCCGACAGCGTATCGTAGGGGCTGGTTATCACCCCCGTCTTCTGCACGCCAAGCCAGCCACCGAGTTCGACCGCCGTGGACCGTTCGCCCAGCGCCCGCACGGCGTGATCCCGGATCTTGGTGGTCCGGTCCAACCGCAGGGACGCGACCGGCCCTGCCTGAACCTTGAAGCCCTTGGCATTGCCGTGCGGAACCAGGTCGAGCGAGAGCGAAGTGCCCTCAAGCTCGAAGCCGACACCGGCGACCTGTCCCTGGGCTGCAGCCATGGGCACGATCACGTTCTGGTCGGAAC
This sequence comes from Novosphingobium sp. BL-S-20, assembly GCF_055521635.1. Lineage (NCBI taxonomy): Bacteria > Pseudomonadati > Pseudomonadota > Alphaproteobacteria > Sphingomonadales > Sphingomonadaceae > Novosphingobium > Novosphingobium sp. BL-S-20. The sequence continues at coordinate 1,481,781 of NZ_CM145493.1, forward strand.
CGATGTAGCTGGGCACGCTGGCGACGCCCACGCCAGCAGTCACGCGGTCGTGCATGCTGACAGACGTGTCCTGGCCGGTGTCGGTGCTCGTGTTCGCAAGGGCCAGGCCGGGGCAGACGCCGCAGCCGACCAGCGCGACGGCATGGCCGAGTGAGCGCAGGGTCATCCCATTTCTCCCGAGCGGTACCACCGCGACACGCCCGATTTCACGAGCGCGCAACCGCAAACCCTGCATGTGGCACGCCGGATACCCGCTTCGTCTATGGTGCCCGTGTCGGACGGCACATGCCGCTCCTTCATGCAGGCGATCAGGCCCCTGAGCCGCGTGGCCGAGGCCCGACCGGACGGCAATCCGAATACCTTTTCCAACATCGTCCTTGCTCCCCGATCGGTACAGGCCGCCGACCCGCCGCAGCGGGCCATGCGTTGCCCGTTCAGCGAATGACCCGGACCGTCCCGGTCAGGATCACGTTGTCGGGCAGACTGCCCGCGGCCTTCACCTTGAGGCGCTGCGCATCGAAGGCCAGGCAGTTGCCCGGCATGATGATGGCCACGTCGTTGTCCCAGGATGCCTGGATCGCATAGCCGCGCCGGGTACCGTAGACGGCGTCGGGATCGGGGCGGGCATTGCAGAGTTCGAGATCGTGCGGCTTCTTGAAGCGTACGAGTTCCACGTCGCTGGAACTGTCGAGCATGAATTGGTTACGGGGAAGGTTTTCCTCGGCCAGCAGCGAAATCGGATCGTCCAGGTCCGCGCCCCGGTTCTCCAGGCGCTCTGCCGATGCCGGACCGGCCACGGCGAGGGAAGCAAGAACGCCGACAAGACCGACGCAGGCAATAACCGTCTTACGCATGTGAATTCTCCTTCGTGTTTACTGACGAACACAGTGTGGAGATCGATGCGCTTTCGGTGAACTATACGAGAGTAGCCTCATGCCAACGTATAGCGATGGCAAACCATTGGCCGTTGAAGAAGATAGACCGATTTGATCGGGTCGTTTATCGCAACAGCCCGGTTCCATCGGATCTTAAACTTTGGTTTGTATTGGCCGCTGGTTCCCGCAAACCTATCTGAGACAGGCAGAAGGCCGACGGCGAGACCGCAAGCGGCCCTGCCCCCTCCGCTTGCCCGAGCGGACGGAACGGCGGCGCGCCCGGCATGCCCCCTCCCCGCAAGGCGCGCCGCCGATATCCCTGGAGATCATTCATGAACAAGCGCTTCGTCGTTCTTGCAGGCGTGATGCTGCTCGGTGCGTGCTCGGCGGCGGCGCCGGCGCAGCGATGCCCGGTCGCCGCCGATCTTGCCCCTTCGCTCGATCCGGCATGGTTCGCCGATCTCACCACGCGATTGTCCGGCCCGGACCGCGAGAACAGCATCATCGAGGCCGTCAGGGAACTTCATAACACCCACCCCGAAATGGGATCGGCGATGGTGGCCGATGTACTGATCGCAGCCGATTGCCCCGATGCAGCCCGCGCCGGACTGCCCGAGGACGGCATGAAAGCTCGCATCGCGACACTTCGCGGTCAGGTCGAGCAGATGCTTTCGAACTGACCGGAATCCTGTGGATGATGAAGCGTGCAAACAGGTGCAGCAACGTCGTCTTCCGTAAACTTCGAAAGGACTCCCGGAGAACCCGATAGGCCTGAAGTTTGCCCGAGACATACTTTGGGTTGTCTTCAAAATCACGATGCCAGGCCCAGATCATCTCTCGGCAGTTGCTCGGATTTCCAACACCTACGGCCGATTGCACACCTGCCCCTCCCTGACTTCCAACCAGCGAATGGAGCTACCTCATGAAGCGTGTCATTCTCAGTGCCGTCATCGCCGCGACCGGCGCCATCAGTTTCCAGGCCAGCGCCCAGGACCGGGCGTTCACCGCCCCCGACGGATTCCATGCCGTCGAAACCTCAGGCGGCTACCAGCCCGCCAATCCCCCGCTTCCCGCAAACACGCCCGCCGATGCTAAAATCATCACCGCATCGTCGATCTCCCCCGCGAGCGCCTATCCGCCGCCGCCCCCGGCCGCGTCCTATCCGCCCTGCTCTGCCCAGCGCCGCGACGCCTGCATCCAGCGCAAGTGAACCTGACCGAGAGGAACCATGCCATGAAACGATCCCTCCTCGCACTCTGCGCGATTTCTTGTCTCGCGGGGGCCGCCACCATGGCCTCGGCCCAGCCGACGATCTCCGATCGCCACGGCGTAGTGACGACCACCCGCACTATTCACCAGGGCAAGCAGATCGAGAAAGTCACCTGCCGAGAATTCCTGGCCCTGCAACAGCAGTTCCAGCCCCAGGCAATCTCCTATGCGATCGGCTACGACAAGGCGCGCAAGCCGGAAGACGCCGTACTCGACGTCGCGGGCATTTCACGGATCGTGCCGGTCGTGCAGAAATCCTGCCGGACCACGCCGCAACTCACCCTGATCCAGCGCATCCGTGCGGACTTGCACAAGCTGTAAACCTTCCCGGCCGGGGACAGCGAACGCCCCGGCCGCCCCTTTCCCCTGGAGCACGGCCATGAACGGTACCACCTTTGGAAAATCCTTTTCGCCACATGCCACGGGCTCCTTCGCCCGATCGGCACGCCGCCCGATCACCGTTGCTTATGGCATACTGCTAGTGGTCTTCGGTGTTCTTGCCTGTATCTTTCCCCTGCTGGGAAGCGCCTTTGCCGGCTACGCGATGGGCTGGGCGATGATCGCCGGAGGCGTTGCCGCCATGGCCGCAGGGGCACAGCACATCCGCGAGCACGGCTACTGGGCCGACCTTCTGCTGGGCGCGCTCGCCTTTCTGTTCGGCCTTGCCGTTCTCGCCTTCCCTCTCGCAGGCGCCGTGACGCTGCTGTGGTCGCTCAGCCTGTGGTTCGCCGTATCGGGCGTGATCGAGATCGCCTCGGCCTTCCGGCTGCATCGCGGGCGCTGGCTCCAGTTCGGCGCAGGGCTGCTCGACCTCGTTTTGTCGCTTGTCCTCCTGCTTGAATTCGCGACATTGAACCTTGGCATCGTCTCGGCGCTGGTCGGGATCAGCTTCATCGTCAGCGGCTTCACCGTGCTGCTCCGATCACTGGCCGCGCCTGCCCGCCGGGGCTTTTCCAGCTAGCCTCAATCGAAGTTCCCCCACACAGCGGCAAGGAAGTGAAGGCCCACATGAATGCCGGGGACAGCTTCACTCTCGTTCGCCGGTCCCGCGCCGAGAAATCAGCCGGACGCGGCCAGGTGCTCATAGAGTCCGTCCAGTAGCGCCGATCCGGCGGCCAACCGCTGTTCATCCTCGACGTGCTCGGCGCAGATATTCCCGATCGCCCCGGAAAAGCTCGCAGTGTCAAGCCGATCGTATTTGCCGTCGTCGATGTCGAGTTGATGCACGATCCGTCCGATTTCGGCCAACCCCTGATCGGCGGCTATCCCGCTGTGGCGGAGCAATGTTTCGAACGAACAGCTATCGCCTTCATGGGTGAACTCACCCTCGGCCATATCGAACCGCAACTCGCGTTGTCGATGCCGGTAGCGGTCAGGATCGACGAAGCGGAAGTGAGGGCGCGGATCGATGAAACGATGGATCAGCCAAGCCGATGCAATCCGGTCGATACCGATACCCCGGCGCGTTACCCAGGTTCGCCCATGGAGTTCCCTCACGCGATAGGCATGGCCGGGGGAGCCGCGGCTGACGTCGGGATGCCTCAGCGATGCATCGACCAGCAATTTCATCACCGCTTCCGCTCGATCCTTCCAGCCTGTGCCGACGAATTCGATGGCGAGAATGGCGTCGAGCCTTCGGCGCATGCGTACAAGGGACGCGGGCTTCACCTCGCTTGCCAGCAACCGCACGGCATCATCGGCCCAATTCTCGAAATCGGCGGTTCTTGCGGATTGGAACAGGTCTTCCGGATCTTCGCTCCCATCAACGATGGCGCCCGACACGATCGTTGCCTGCCCGCCACCGGCCACGACAGCCCGAAGCGCGGCAGCAAAGATTTCGCGGTGCCTCGGCTCATCGGGCAGCAAGTGCGCACCGCTGGCCAGCGACACGGCGCCAGCCTCGCGCAGCCGCCGCCAGACCTTGACCCGCGTATAGGCGGGTTGAGACGGAAGCTGCATCGCCAGAACCAGCCAGGATCGGGACTCGGTCATGATACGATCGTATCTTGGCGCGGTTCCGCCGGGAAGGTTGAACGAGCAATGCTCCGGATTTAGCCATCTGTCATGTCCTGACAGATGGAGATCACAAGTGATCGCGTCACGCTTTTGGAGGAGATCGCCCCCTACGCGCCCCGCATTCGCCACGCCGGCACTTGCAGCGGCATCGGCGGACGGCAAGATCGCAACTTCCGCATCATGACGGCCGCTCTCGCAACTCCGGGAAACCGGGCCGCCGACATGCCGCACGGCATCCCGTTCGGCGAGGCCGTGCGGATATGGACCCGGATCGCCTTGCTCAGCTTCGGCGGCCCGGCCGGCCAGATCGCGGTAATGCACCGGATCCTGGTCGACGAGAAGAAGTGGATCGGCGAAGAGCGCTTTCTCCACGCCCTCAATTTCTGCATGCTGCTGCCCGGACCGGAAGCGCAGCAACTGGCGATCTACATCGGATGGCTATTGCACCGTGTTAAGGGTGGTCTCGTCGCCGGCATCCTTTTCGTGCTGCCGGGCGCGCTTTCGATCATGGCGCTCTCATGGGCCTATGTGCTGCTCGGCAAGATCGCGCCGGTAGCAGCCCTGTTCTTCGGGTTGAAGGCCGCTGTCGTCGCGATCGTGTTCCAGGCGGTACTCCGGATCGGCTCGCGAGCGCTCGCCAACCGGACCCGCTGGATCATCGCCGCCACCTCGTTCGGATCGCTGTTCTTCCTCAAAGCGCCATTTCCCCTCGTCGTCCTTGCCGCCGGGATCGTGGGATGGAGCGCCCATCGCCTCGGCGTCCGGGCCTTTCAAGGCGGCGGCCATGGCTATGTAAAGGCGGGGTCACTGCGCGACGAAGACAGCGCGCTGGGCGCTGAAATCCCCGATCACGCGCGATCCGGCTTCGGATCGATCATCGGGGTTTCCGCTATGCTGCTTGCCGCCTGGTTGCTGCCTCTGCTGGCCGTGATCGCCTTCGCGCCTGCAGACAGCGCCTTCGCCGATGTCGGCACGTTCTTCGCCAGGATGGCGATGCTGACTTTCGGCGGCGCCTATGCCGTTCTGGCCTGGGTCGGTCAGGCCGCTGTGGATCACTATCACTGGCTTACGCCGCCGGAAATGCTGGATGGGCTGGGCCTTGCGGAGAGCACGCCGGGGCCGCTCATCATGGTGACCCAGTACGTCGGGTTCCTGGCGACCTATCGCCAGCCAGGAATGCTGTCGCCGCTCCTCGCGGGAACTTTGGGCGGGCTGCTCACCACATGGGTCACTTTCGTCCCCTGCTTCCTCTGGATATTCGCAGGTGCACCGTTCATCGAGCGACTGCGAACGAACCGCGCTCTCGCCGCATCCCTTTCCGCGATCACAGCGGCCGTCGTCGGAGTCATCCTCAACCTGGCGCTGTGGTTCGCGCTTCATTACTGGTTTACCGATGTCGGCGAACATCGCCTTGGCCCCCTGACGTTTCCGGCGCCCGATTTCGCTACGATCGACTGGTTTGCCCTGCTGCTCTCCTTCGCCGCATTGATCGCCATCACGCGGCTGGGCTTAGGCACGTTTGCGATCCTCGGATCGTGTGCGTTCGTGGGACTCGCTCGGCTATTGGCAGGGTGACGCTGACCGCGAGACCGCTCAGCGCGAGGCTTGGGCGAAGCGATATCAGCGATCGATCTGTTCGATGACCAGATCGTAGGAATCGCCGCGATAATAGCAATTCGTCGCTTCGACCAGGCGCCCGTCCGGCAGGAATGCGCGGCGCTCGATGGCCAGACAAGGGTCGCCTGCGGAAATGCCGAGCATCTCGGCATGCTCTTTACCGAAAACGACAGACCTCAGGCGCTGCAGCGCCCGCACCGGCCGGTGTCCCTCCACGTCAAGCGCGGCGTAGAGCGAATCCCCGACCGCTTCCGGCGACGGCAGTGCCCAACCCGGTACTACGGCATGTTCGATCGCCATCGTTTCACCATCGGCGCAGCGGATGCGGTTGAAGCGCAGTATCCTGGAGCCGGGCGAGAGACCCAGCAGCATCGCCTCGTCCGGCGTTACGGTTCCTTCGGAACGGTCGATCCACACGTTGCTCACCGTGCGCCCGCGCATCGCCATGTCTTCCGAGAACGATGTCATGATGGAAAAGCTCTTTTCCACCCGTTCTCCCTGCTCGGGCCGCGGCTGCACCGCAACGAAAGTGCCTGCGCCCTGCCGTCGTTCGAGCAGGCCCTCGTCGACCAGGCCGTCCACCGCCTTGCGGACGGTGACACGCGAGACGCCATACTCCTCCACAAGTTCGCGCTCGGTCGGCAAGGCCGAACCTGCCGCGATGCGCTGCCTGTCGATGGCGTCACGGATGAGCCGCTGGAGGCGCATGTAGCGGGGGCCGGTCTCGCCGTCGCGAAGTGAGCCAATCTTGTCTACGGCTACCATAGTTCTCCTCTACACCTGCGATACGCTGAGACCGGAATCGGGACAATACGAATCGGAAACCCCGAAGAAATTGCGCAAGGACCTTACCTACGATCTCGCAAAATTCGTATTGAAATGGTCTTTCATCCCTCTGCCACTCAGACGCCTGACTTCATTTTCAATGGCAAAAACGTGGCAACAACGGTCCGATTTCTCACCGGAAATTTCATTGGTATTCGAAACTTTTTATAGATATATTTCAATATATTCTGTCACTTATCGATAAGGCGACAGGCGATCCGACAGGCTCAGGAAAAGGTGCCAACGATCGCCTGAGCAGGCAATACAAAATAATCTTTCTTGTATCTAAATGGCCTTGACATGTTTGAAGGCCTTTGTGACACATTCGGGTAACAAATCATAAAAATCGTTTGCAGGAAACACGGGAAGCCACCGCACTTCTCCGTTCAAAAACGCATGCCTCAGGGGGTAGCCATGACAAGTTCAGAACGCGTTTTCCGTCCGATGACACGGCGCCTCGCAAAGGCCGCCCTGCTGCTTTCCGGTTGCGCACCGGCACTACTCGCATCCGGCCCGGCGTTTGCCCAAACGGTCGCTACGGCTGACACCGAGCCTGCCGCCGACATCGTGGTGACCGGCTTCCGCAACAGTCTTGCCAATGCGCTTGACGCCAAGCGCAACGACGTGCGCGTCACCGATGGCATCTCCGCCGAGGACATCGGCAAGTTCCCGGCCGAAAACATCACCGAGGCGATCCAACGCATCTCGGGCGTCCAGATGTCCAACATCAACGGTCGCGGCGCGACTATCAGCATCCGCGGCCTCGGCCCGCAATATGCACTGACGACGATCAACGGCCAGACTTTCAAGAGCGCCGACTTTACCGACGGCTTCCGCTACGACATCATCCAGACCGAACTCGCCAATGCGATCGAAGTCATCAAGTCGCCCACGGCGGCGATGGATACCGGCGGCCTTTCCGGCACGGTCAACATCAGCACGCCCAAGCCGCTCGACTACAAGGACCGCCAGATCGTCCTGTCGGCAAAGGGACAGAACTCCGAGTACGCGGGCGGCAAGATCACCCCGAAGATCAGCGGCAGCTATCTCGACCAGTTCGCGGACGGCACGATCGGCGTCTATGCGAACCTCGGCTACCAGAAGCTGCGCGACCGCGCCGACTACTTCTGGATGAATCGCTGGACCACCGCGACCGTCGACGGCGAAACCGTTCAGGCGCCGCGCCGTCCGCGCTATCGCCGCATCGACCGCGATACCGAACGCCTGATGGCGAGCGGCGGCCTGCAGTGGAAACCCTCGGACCGCTTCGAGATGAACGCGACCGCGATCTACGCCCGCGACAAGACCGATTACGATCTCAACCAGCAGGTCTTCCTGTTCGACCCCTCGCGCATTACCGTGATCGCCGTGAACAACGGCTTTGCCACCAGCGCAACGGCAACCGACTTCACGCTGGAAAACAACCGCCAGCACGAGGACCGTGACCTCACCAGCCAGGGCTATACTCTTGGCGCGAAATGGAACGACGGCACCGGCTGGCTCGCCAGCACCACGCTCAACTACACCAAAGGCTCGACCTATCAGGACGAGAAGGCCGCGATCATCGGCGTAAACATACCGACGGCCACGATCGACTTCACCGATCCGAAGAATGTGAAGTTCTCCGTCGGTACCGACCTCTCTGACCCGAGCCTTTACGAGCGCAGCACCCTGCTTCGCAACGAATACCCGAACGGCGCCACGCGTCGCATGAAGTCGACGGAGAAGTCCGCACAATTCGATCTCAGCCGTGAAGTGACCTTCGGCCCGATCTCGAAGCTGAGCGCGGGTGCGAAGTATCGTCACGAGACCTTCAGCCGCTATGTCTCGCGTCATGACATGGTCGCGCTGGCCGATGCGCCGGACGTGACCAGCAGCATCTTCCCCGACATGACCACGAAGTATTACCAGGTCTCGGGCTTCCTCAACAACAGTTCCGGCATTCCTTCCGCCTGGGTGGGACCCGATCTTGCCGCCTATGAAGAGGCCCTCGCGGCGGCGGGAATCACGGTCCCCGATATCTTCGCGCCGGAAGCCAGCTACAACGTCGATCGCTACATGCCCTCGGTCTATGCAATGGCCGATATCGACACGACGATCGCGGGCATGCCGCTTCGCGGCAATGTCGGCGTGCGTTACGAGCATACCCGGCAGAAGGTTCTCGGCAACGTGACCGAACCGCGCGACGACGGTTACGAGGAAGTGCAGCAGAAGGTCGGCGAATACACGGTCACCCAGAAATACGGCAACGTCCTGCCGAGCCTGAGCCTCGTGGCGGAGCCGACCGGCAACCTGCAGGTTCGCTTTGCGGCGGCCAAGGTTCTGGTACGCCCCTTCATGGACTCCAGCACGTCCATGGCCCAGACATCCTCTACGGTCGCCAACACCTTCCCTGTCGGCACCAATACCGTCACGGTCGATCTTGGCCAGTCGGGTCTGAAGCCGCTCACCGCCAAGCAACTCGATCTCGGCGTCGAGTGGTATTACGACCATGGCAACGCGCTTTCGATCAACGGGTTCTACAAGTGGATCAAGAACGGCACCTATTCGGCGCTGATCTGCCCGAATTCCTTCAACGGAACCACACTGTCGGGCAATTCGTCGGGTGAATGCGTCGATGCCTCCGGTAATATCTACGACATCACCCAGACGCTAAACGATCCCAGCACGATCCGCGTAAAAGGGTTCGAAGTCAGCTGGACGCAGTCGTTCGACCGCTTCCTGCCAGTCGATGGCTTCGGCATCATGGCGAACTACACGCGCGTCTACCCGGAAAAGGTAGCGATCGGTACCGGCTATACTATCCGCAATCTGTCGAAGGTCACGTGGAACCTGGTTCCCTACTGGGAGAACGAGCATTTTAACATCCGCGCGGCGATCAATCACCGCAGCGGCTACCAGCAGAATAGCGCGGACAGCTTCTTCGCCTATCCGGAGCATACGGTGCGCGCGCGCACCCAGATCGACCTCAGCGGCGGCTATTCGCCCAACGACTGGCTGAGCTTCTCGGCCGGTATCATCAACGTCAACAACACGCGCGAGGAAGCCTACTACACAGACTCCTCGATCTGGCAGGAAAGCAGCTTCTACGGCCGCAGCTTCTACCTTTCGGCGACGCTGAAACTCTGACATCGATCGTATGAAAGGGGCGTGTCCGGGTCTTTCGGACATGCCCCTCCTGTTCAAGACAGTTCTCGAAGGAAGTCCCCCGATGACCGAGATCCGCATGCAGCACCCGTTCAAGCACGGGCCGCTGCGATGGGCGAGCACCGCCCTGCTTCTGGCCACGGTCATGCAGCCTTTCGCGGTCGCAGCGAAAGATACCCCGGCGCCGGTCTCCCCGGAGCTTGCCGAGACGACCGGGGAAACCGGCGTCACCTCCGCCGCCGAGGCACTGGCCCGTTTCGGTATTCCCGCCGACCGGCTCGCGCTCACCCTGAAGCCCGATGCCGGAGCGGCGCATTACCGCGTGCGCATCCAAGGCGGACGCATTGCCGCGGAGGGCACCTCATCCGTCGCGCTGGTTCGCGGCGTCGCCGCCACGCTGGAGAAGCTGGGACGCCTGCATGTGAGCTGGGAAGGCCGCCGCCTGGGTTCGCTGGCCGACCTGCCGGACATGGACACCGGTGAAGTCGCCTCGCCCTTCGCCCTGCGCGCATACCTCAACACCTGCACTTACGGCTACACCACGCCCTGGTGGGGCTGGGACCGCTGGGAGCAGGAGATCGACTGGATGGCTGCGCACGGCGTCGATACGCCGCTGGCGATGGAGGGCCAGGAATATGTCTGGCGCGAACTCTGGCGCGAATCCGGCCTGAGCGAGACCGCAATCTCCGAGGGCCTCTCCGCCGCGCCCTTCCTGCCATGGCAGCGCATGGGCAACCTTGCGGGCTACCGCGCGCCGCTGTCCTCCAGCTGGATCGAGAAGAAGCACCAGCTGCAACTGCGCATCCTCCAGCGCATGCGTTCGCTGGGCATGAAGCCGGTGCTTCCGGCTTTCGCGGGCTATGTGCCCGAAGCTTTCGCCAAGGCGCATCCTGATGCGCGGATCTACAAGATGCGCGCCTGGGAAGGCTTCGCGCCGACCTACTGGCTCGACCCGTCCGACCCGCTGTTCGCGCAGCTCGCGGCGCGGTTCGTCACGCTCTACAACCGCACTTACAGTGAAGGCGAATACTACCTCGCCGATGCCTTCAACGAGATGATCCCGCCGATCGCCGAGGACGGCAGCGATGCCGCCGCCGCCGAATACGGGGATTCCATCGCCAATACCGCTGCCACCCGCGCGGCGGCGCTGCCGCCCGCCGTGCGCGACGCGCGCCTCGCGGCCTATGGCGAGCGGCTCTACCAGTCGATCACCGCCGCCGCGCCCAAGGCCACCTGGGTCATGCAGGGCTGGCTGTTCGGCGCGGACAAGACGTTCTGGACCCCCGAGGCGATCGCCGCCTTCCTCAGCCGCGTGCCGGACGAGCGCATGCTGATCCTCGACATCGGCAACGACCGCTATCCCGGCATCTGGCAGAAGACCCAGGCCTTCGACGGCAAGGCCTGGACATACGGCTATGTCCATAATTACGGCGGCAGCAATCCGGTCTACGGCGATCTGGAGTTCTATCGCCGCGACATGGCCGCGCTTCACGCCGATCCGCGCAAGGGGCGGCTGACCGGCTTCGGCATGTTCCCCGAAGGGCTGCACAGCAACTCGATCGTCTACGACTATGCCTACGACCTGGCCTGGGGCGAGCCTGACCGCCCCATGGCCGACTGGCTCGGCGAGCACCTCAAGGCGCGCTATGGGGAGGCCTCTCCGGCGCTGACCAAGGCCTGGGAACTGGCGGCGGCGGGCGCCTATCGCACGAAGTACTGGGAGCCGCGCTGGTGGGAGCAGCACGCGGGCGCCTACTTGTTCTTCAAGCGACCGATGGCGGACGGGGCCGATTATCCCGATGCCCCCGTCGATCCGGCGAAGCTGCGGGAGGGTATCTCCGCGCTGCTGGCGGCCGCACCCGCGCGGCCCTCGCCGCTACTCACTTACGATATCGTCGATCTCACCCGGCATTACGCCAGCCTCGAACTCGATCGTCTGCTCAAGGCGGTCCTGGCCGCGTACCGCGACGGCAAGCTGGAGCAGGGCGACCGCGACCGCCTGCGCATGAATGCCCTGGCGCGGCGGATCGACCTGCTGGCGGGCAACCAGCAGGAGACTCTCGGCTCATGGATCGCGGATGCGCGGGCCTATGGCGATACGCCTGCCGAGAAGGACCGCTTCGAGGAGGAAGCCAAGGCGATCGTCACCGTCTGGGGCGGAAAAGGCCATTTGTCCGACTATGCCTCGCGCGCATGGCAGGGGCTTTATGCGGGCTATTACCTGCCGCGCTGGGACAGCTTCCTCACTGCCCGGCGCGCGGCGGCCGCCAGCGGCAAGCCGCTGGACGAAGCCGCAGCGCTCGGCGCGATCCTCGACCGCGAGAAGCAGTGGATCGCGGACGGGCAAAAGTGGAAGCGCCGGAAGCCCAAGGACCCGATCAAGCTGGTGCATGCGATCCTGGACGAGACCCGCCCATGACCGACGCTGCCGTTCCCGCTTCCGCCTACGCACCCAAGCCGCAGCGTTTTGCCTCGCTGGACGTGTTCCGGGGCGCCACGATCTTCCTGATGATCCTGGTCAACACGGCAGGCCCCGGCGCGCGCCCGTTCGCGCAGCTCACCCATGCCAAATGGATCGGCTTCACGCTGGCCGACCTCGTGTTCCCCTGCTTCCTCTTCGCGATGGGCAACGCGATGAGCTTCGCCTTGCGCAAGCCGGTCGCGACTGGCCCTTACCTCGCCCGTCTCTTCCGTCGCGGCGCGATCATATTCGCGCTCGGCTTCCTGATGTACTGGTATCCCTTCGTCCGACACGATGCCGAGGGCTGGAGCATGGCGCCCTTCGCCCTCACCCGGATACCTGGCGTGCTCCAGCGCCTGGCCCTGTGCTACGTTCTGGCCGGACTGCTAATGCGCTGGCTCGACTGGAAGAAGCTGGCGCTGGCCTGCGCCGCACTGCTTTTGGGATATTGGGCGATCCTGCTGGCGTTCAGCCTGCCAGGCGAGGCCTATTCCAAGACCGGCAGCGCCGGGACCCTGCTGGACCTCTACCTGCTGCCCAAGGAGCACCTCTACAAGAAGGACGGCGGGTTCGATCCGGAAGGTTTCCTCGGCACCCTGCCCGCCACCGTAAACGTGATCGCCGGCTATCTCGCCGGCCTCGCGATCCTGCGCGCGGGATCGCTCGAAAGGACCTTGCGGTCACTGGCGCTTGCAGGGCTGGCGCTCGTGATCGCGGCGCTTGCGTGGAGCCCGTGGTTCCCGATCTCCAAGAAGCTGTGGACCGGCTCCTTCGTCCTGCTGACCGTGGGACTGGCGCTGCTGCTGCTGGCTGCAGCCAGTTGGCTGTTCGAAGTCAGGGAAGTGCAGGCCGGCAGGCGCTTCTTCACGATCCTCGGGCGCAACCCTCTGGCGATCTACCTGTTCTCCGAAATGCTCGTCATCACGATGAACCTTGTACAGATTCCCGGCTACGGCGGCCTTTACGACTGGATCGGAATAGCCCTGTTCCAGTCGATCGCTCCCGGCGCAACCGGCTCGCTGCTATGTGCCCTGGCCTATACCATGGTCTGCTGGGCCATGGGCTGGGCGCTGGACCGCAAGGGACTCATACTGAGAGCCTGAGCACCGGCGCATCTCGCCGCGATCGTCAAACCAACAAAAGACAATCGGAATTGCGCAGCCGGTTTCATCGCCCCCGCCTTAGGATCGGGCAAAGAATGCGTTGCAAATGATTCGCAGCCAAGCGACAGGGGCGGGATATTTCATCGAACCGGGCCTGGGTGGCTGCGAAAGGGACTGAAGCGGGTAGGCCATGCGCATTCTCGTTGTCGAAGACGATAGCGCCCTCGCGGCGGAACTCTCCCGGACGCTGCGGAGCGAGAACTTCGCCGTAGATCTCGCGGTCGATGGCGAGGAGGGGCTGCATCTGGCGACAACCGAGCACTACGACGCAATGGTCCTGGACCTTGGGCTGGCCAAGATGGACGGTATCACGCTCTTGCGGGATTGCCGAGAGAAGGAACTGACCCTTCCCGTCCTGATCCTCACCGCCCGCGATTCCTGGGCCGACAAGGTCGCCGGTTTTCGCGCCGGCGCAGACGACTACATGACCAAGCCGTTTCTCCCCCAGGAACTGACGATGCGGCTGCGCGCACTGGTCCGCCGGGCCAATGGTCATGCCGGAACGCGGCTTGTCTGCGGGCGGCTGACTTACGATGCCCAGCTTGGTCATTTCGAACTGGACGGGCTGGCCCTGCGGCTCACGGCTTTCGAATGGCGCGTCCTCTCCGCGCTGATGTTGCGCAAGGGCATCGTGGTGGAACGCCGTGAACTGCTGGAGCGCGTCTATGAATACGACGCCGATTCCGATTCCAATTCGCTGGACGTGATCATCGGCAGGCTGCGGCGCAAGATCGGCGCGGACATGATCGAGACCGTTCGCGGGCGCGGCTATCGCCTCGGCCCGGCCTGACCCCGACCCGGTTTCCAGGGACGATCAACGGGGCAGCAACAGCACGGCCCTCAGGCCTCCCGAAGCCGATCCTTGCAGCGCCAGGGTGCCGCCGTGCAATTCGGCGAGTTCCCGGGCAATGGGCAGCCCGAACCCATGGCCGTCCCCGCGCTCGTCAAGCCGCAGGCCCGGCAGCAGGACTTGTTCCAATGCCTCCTCGCTCAGCCCCGGCCCATCGTCTTCCACGATGATTTCCAGCATCCTGTCCTGCTCGGTCGCGGTAATGCAGACATGGGCGCCCGCCCACTTCGCCGCATTGTCGAGAAGGTTGCCGAGCATTTCGCTGAGATCCTGGGGATCGCACTTGACCGGCATGTCCTCTGGAATCACGACGCGGAACGCGATGTTGCGATCCATGTGAATCCGCATCAGGGCATTGACGAGATCGGCCACGACGGGCGCCAAAGGAGCGGAGAGGCGCCCCGGCGCTCCGGGAGAGGAGGCCCGCGCCCGCCCCAGATGATGGCGGATGGCGCGATCGATCTGCGCCACCAGTTCCGCAAGGTCGCCTTCCGGGTCCCTGTCGGTATCGCTCAGCTTGACCTTGAGGGTCGCCAGCGGCGTCTTCAGGCTATGGGCAAGGTTCGCGACATGCGAACGCGCCCGCGCCAGCGAGGCCTCGTTCTCGTCCAGCAGGTCGTTCGCCTCCCGGACGACGGCCCGCAATTCGGCGGGCTGGTCGCCAGGGATGCGGGCAAGCCGTCCGCCGCGCACATCTTCAAGCGCTCGCCTGAGCCGCGCCAGCGGCTTCAAACCGATCCGCAACTGCAAGAGCGACGTTGCCAGCAGGACGATGCTCAGCCCGCCGAGGATCAGCAGGACGGGACGCACCGCCGCGGTTCGCAACCGCTCGTAGACCGCGCGGGGCGCTGTTGCGGCAATGCGAACCCGTCCTCCCGGCGTGTCCCTCTCCAGCACCCGCACATAGAGATCGCCCGACCTTCCGGTCCGCAGCAGTTCGGGAGGCGCCCGGAAGTGACCTTCCCGGCCGCGCGGCCCTTCTTCGCGAAAATCGAGTTTACCGATGGCCTCGGTGGAGTTCACCAGAACCCGAGGCGTCTCGATCCTCCAGGACCATCCGCGCCTATACTGGGTGAACGGGCCGATCTCCACCAGCATGGCCCGATCGACCGAGCCGTCCGGACGGACGCTGCGTGCCAATAGCCCGATCTGACCGTCCAGGCTCTGGTTGATGCTGCGCTGAACGTAAAGGTCGAGCACCGCCTCCACGGAAAGGCTCGCGGCGATCAGGGCTGTCACTGTCAGCACCGTGCCGGCAAGAAGCAGACGCCCCTTGATGGAAATCCTGGCCAGCGCCGATGCGGCGGCCGCCCGGTATGTTGCTATCGACATGAAGCGGTTCCGAAACAGGCCTTGCGGATAGCGCCGGGAACCGGGAATTGTCAAAGGCGGTGGCCTTTCCGCGTACAGCGCGCAGACCTCCTTAAACCGAACATGAACGATCCAGTTCACGTTCGGTCTGGAAGCACTTCGCTAGAAAAGTTCCATGCGAATGCTTCGTTACAATGTCCGGTCGCTGAGCCTGTCGGGATGCGTCAAGGATGCTTCGGGATTTGCGCCTGAGGGTGGATTGCAGTCTCCTCGCACGGTCGCCGACGGGTCGTTGATCTCGCTCGCATCGCTTGCCTTTCGCGAACGCCGCCTCGTCCTGATCCTGAGAGGGCTACGCCACCCGCAAGCGACCGAGAGCGGCCGCATTGTCGCCAACCTTTCCGCCCCGCTCCACGAGGCGTTCGAACGACTGGCCCGCGAGGCGAAAGCATGCGGAATTCAGGTCCTGCTGCCGGGGGCGCCCGTTCTCAGTCTTGACGAGAACACGATCCTGCACCGTATCGCCGCCCTGCAACGGCCTTCGATCTCGGGCAACTGGCGCCTCGTCAACGCCCTGCAACAGGCGATGAAGGCCTGTGCGGATACTTTGGCGCAAGACGCCCGGCGCCTGCCTGCCCGCGCGATATTGCAGGAGCGCGATACATCGCGGAACCCGTCGTTAAGGATCGAGTGCGCCGGCAAGGGCAGCGTGACGCGCGACCTCAACACATATGCCCTGCGGCGCGCGAAACTGTGGGACGGCCGTTCCGAACCGCCCCCCGGAACGCTGAAAGCCAAGGCCGTCGAAATCGTCCGGCGCCATCCGGTCGCAACCACCGCGCAGTTTCTCGCAGCTGGAATCACGCATCAATATCTGAGCGCCCTTCATCACGACGGGTTCGTGGAGCGCATCGGGCAGGGAGTCTACAGCTTCCCCAGCAGGCTCATGAAGAAGGCAGTTCCATAAAAAGAGACAATTAAAATACCCTATAATTGAAAATAAATTCATCGCACCAATAGTAACAGCTGTTGGTGTCCTTTGTGTATGCAATTTATAAATCAGGATATTATTACACATTATTTCCATTTACGATATTTTTTCTTGCCAGAATCGCAATTCATTCTCATTAGCGTCCCTGAATTGATCCATAGCAACACGCTTCAGGGGGTTTCATGTCTCTTTCACGCCTGCGGTCATCACATGCTTCCGCGCCCGCCTACCTCGCCATGAGCCTGGGCCTCGCCGCCAGCCCTGCCCTCGCACAGGAAGCGAACCAGTCCGCCGCGCCGCGACTGGGCGGCGTGACCGTTTCCGACACCGCCATCGATGAGGGCAGCTACAAAGCGGACACGGCAGACTCGCCCAAGTACACCGCCCCGCTCGTCGACACGCCGCGCTCGATCACGGTCATTCCGGCGCAAGTGATCCGCGACACCGCTTCGGCCTCGCTGACCGAAGCCCTGCGCACCGTTCCCGGCATCACCCTGGGCGCCGGCGAAGGCGGCAACCCGCTCGGCGACCGTCCGTTCATCCGCGGCTTCGACAGCCAGGCCAGCACTTATCTCGACGGCGTGCGCGATGTCGGCGCCCAGAGCCGCGAAGTCTTCGCGGTCGAACAGATCGAGGTCGTGAAGGGTTCGGACAGTTCGATGGGCGGCCGCGGCAGCGCCGGGGGCAGCCTCAACCTGATTTCGAAAGTACCCACCGCGGACCGCTTCATCGCTGCGAGCGGGAGCCTCGGCACCGATGACTACAAGCGCGCCACGATCGACGTGAACCAGCCGCTGAACGACTTCGTCGGCCTGCGCGTCGCCGCCATGTGGCACGATCAGGACGTTGCCGGTCGCGACGCGATCTGGTCGAAGCGGTGGGGCGTCGCGCCTTCGGTCAAGCTGGGCCTGAACGCGCCGACCAGCCTGACGATCAGCTACTACCACCTCGAAACCGACGAACTGCCGGATTCGGGCATTCCCTATCTCTACACTTCCGCCAACGCCCCTGTGGGCGTGACCGAAACCGCCCCGGCAGACCGCTACACCACGATCAGCGGCGTCGAGGTCGATCGTCCGCGCGGCGCCTTCTACGGCCTCAAGGACCGCGACTTCCGCAAGACCAACGTCAACAACTTCACGGTCCGCGCGCAGCACGAATTCGACAACGGCATCATCCTGCGCAACACCTCGCGCTACGGGCGCAGCGAGCAGAGCTACGTCTGGACCCAGCCCGACGACCAGCAGGGCAATGGCTACGGCGTTCGCAATGCGACAAGCGGCGTCATCACCGCTCCAGGCGGGCAAGTCTGGCGCCGCGCCAACACCCGTTACAGCTACTCCGAAGGCCTCATCAACCAGACCGACCTGTTCGGCGAAGTCAGCCCCTTCGGCCTCAAGAACAGCTTCGCCGCCAGCTTCGAGTGGGCGCGTGAAAAGGCCGCAAACGGCACTTTCGTCTCCAACGCGGCGACCGGCGCCGCGATCGCGACCGCGTCCTCGCAAAGCCCGCGCTGCAATGTCAGCATGCTGGCACGCTACAACTGCACCTCGGTGGACAATCCGAACCCGAACGACCCCTGGGTGAGCTATGCCAGCGACACCTCTTCGGCTCTCGCCTCGATCCAGCGCAGCCTGCCCAAGACATGGACGCTCTCGCGCGTCGACAGCTGGGGCGTCTCGCTGTTCGACACGATCACGATCACCGACAACCTGCTGCTCAACCTCGGCGGTCGCTATGATCACTACAAGACCGAAGTAAGCCCCGGCCTCACCGCTACCTCGACGGCGAACCGTACCTGGGTCAGCCGCACCGACGACTTGTGGAACTATCAGGCAGGCCTCGTCTTCAAGCCGACCGCCGACAGCAGCATCTACATCTCGACTTCCAGCTCCGCGACGCCGCCCGGTTCCTATCTGGCGCAGGGCAGCGAGGGCAACGCGCTCAACACGACGACACAGGCCCTTACCGATGCGCTCAAGGTCGAGAAGACCAAGTCCTACGAAGTCGGCACCAAGTGGAACCTGCTGGACAATACCCTCGCGCTGACGCTGGCTGCTTTCCAGACGCGCACCAAGAACGCGCGCACCACGGGCGAAAACGGCACCGTGGCCTTCATCGGCGATCGCCGTATCCGCGGGTTCGAATTCGGCTTCAACGGCAATATCACGCCGGAGTGGAACGTCTTCGGCGGCTATACCTACATGGATGCGAAGATTGTCGACGGCGGCATCACCACGACGACAGCGATCGACACCGTAACCGGTCAGAGCGTCACGATCTTCGGCCCCTCCGTCAGCACCGGCACCCGGTTCCCGAACACGCCGAAGCATAGCTTCACCGCTTTCACGAACTACAACGTAACGTCACAGTTCACCGTCGGTGGCGGCGCGATCTACATGAGCAAGGTCTACGGCGGCATTCAGGAAGTGGGCACCCGCACGATCACCAACGGTCAGTTGGTACTGCCGCGGACCCTGGCCCGCATGGTGCCGAGCTACTGGCGCTTCGATGCCAACGCCTCGTACAAGATCAACGACTTCGCCCAGGTTCAGGTCAACGTCCAGAACGTCTTCGACAAGCTGTACTACGACAAGGCCTATACGGCGCACTACGCCAACCAGGCAGCAGGGCGCACCGCAATCCTGACGCTCAACGTCAAGTACTGACAGATTCGAAACGACCGGGATGTCGGCTCGCCTTCGCAGGACGGCGAGCCGACATTTACTGCATCAGGGGCGCATCGGCTTGGGCTGCTGCCGGTCGATGAACGCCGCAATCAAGTGCTTTCATCAACCGGAAAGCATCGAATGCCCTTCAGCCGCGAGTTCACGCTTTCATGCCCCCATTCAGGGCAAAACGCGTCGAATTTCGCACGAGTATGACCGAGCCCCTCGCCCTGACTTTTGAAAACAGGCGATGGCGACCTCTCCTACGCCTATTTTCGCACCCTGCTAAACCAAAGCACGGCTGCTTTTCGTCGTTGCGTGCACCCAGATAGAACCGGGACGGCTCCTGCCGGCCTGTTTTGCTCCTCCGCTCAACCACGAAGGCCTGATCCCATGCGCATCATCATTTCCGGAGGTTCGGTTGGCGGCCTCTTCGCCGCTTCGCTGCTTTCGCGGGCAGGGCATGACGTCATGATCCACGAGCGCTCCGTCCACGGGCTGGCCGGGCGCGGAGCCGGTCTCGTCGCGCAGGAGGAGGTCTTCGAGTTCCTGGCACGCCTCGGGCGCGAGGATGTCGCCCGCAGCGGCGTCCTTGCCGAGGCCCGTATCGTGCTGGACCGCAGCGGCCGAATCCTGTCCCGTCTCGATCATCCGCAGGTCCAGATATCGTGGGACCGGCTTTACCTTGCACTCCACGCCGAAGTCGCGCCTTCGTCCTACCGGCTCGGCCGTTCGGTCGTCTCCGCGGGCAGCGACGATACCCAGGCCTGGGTCGAGTTCGCAGACGGCAGCCGCGAATTTGCCGATCTGGTGATCGGGGCCGACGGCATCGGATCTACGATCCGCGCCGCCATGCCTGCCAATGCCTCTGCCAGTCCGCGCTATTCGGGCTATGTCGCCTGGCGCTTCCTGATTCCGGAAGACCGGCTCTCCGCGCTTTCCGCGCAGACCCTGGCCGGGCGTTTCGCCTTCTATCACGGGCCGAAAACGCAAGTGCTCGGCTATCTCGTCGCCGGGCCTGCGGGAGAAACGGACGCGGGATCACGGCGCTACAACTGCGTATGGTATCGGCAGGTAAGCGACCTCGCCGCGCTGCTGACGGATCGTCAGGGGCGGCGCCATCCCTATTCGCTTGCCCCCGGCGCGGTGCCGGACACCGTGCGCAAGGCACTGATCGAGGATGCGCGCCGCAGCCTGCCGCCTGCCTTCAGCGAAGTGATGGAGGCCGAGCCACTGCCGTTCGTCCAGGCCATTTTCGACCTGCAAAGCGCCACCATGGTCTCGCAGCGGCTCGTGCTGCTGGGCGACGCAGCCTTTATCGCCCGTCCCCACACAGCCATGGGCGTCGCCAAGGCGGCGGGGGACAGCATGGCGCTGGCCGATGCCCTGCGCAGTGCCCCGCTCGGTGAAGCGCTAAGCGCCTACAATCTCGTGAGATCGCAAGTCGGCCGGAATATCGTGCGCTACGGTCAGCGCCTCGGGGCCGAGCTTAACCCCTGATCCGCAGCCGTATCGGCCGACCAGCCGCCGCCGAGACTGCGATAGAGCGCCACGATCGCCGAAAGACGCTGAAAGCGCAGGTCGTCCTCGTCGATATGGGCGCCGAGCAGCGCCCGTTCGCTGTCGAGCTGTTCGAGATAGGATGCGTAACCGGCATCGTAGCGCCGCTTGGCCGCCGCATAGGCAGCCTGATCCGCCGCGACCTCACGCCGCGCGGTCTCGGCCTCTGCGGAGACGAAAGCCACGCCCGCCATGGCATCCTCGACCTCGCGGAAAGCCTGGAGCACGGCCGCACGGTAGGCATAGGCGGCCTGATCGCGCCGGGAAGCCGCTTCGTCCTGCTGGGCATGGAGCCTGCCCCCCTCGAACAGCGGCGCCAGCAGCGAGCCTCCGAGACTGAAGACCGTGATCGGGTTCGAAAGCAGGGTCGACACCGCCGCACCGCCGCTCGCGGAAAGTTGCAATTGCGGCATGAAGGCGGCGCGGGCCGCGCCCAGCCGATGGTCCGCCGCCGCCACCCGGCTCTCGGCCTCGGCGATGTCTGGGCGCTGGCGCAGCAACTGCGAGGGGAGCGAAGCGGGGATCGCGATATCGGCGGCGAAGGCGACGGTATCGTCGCGGGCAATCGGCCCCGGTGTCGCGCCTGCCAGAACGCTCAAAGCATTCTCCCGCGCACTGATCGCCCGCTGCGTCGCGGGCTGGAGCCTTGCGGCGGCCTCGTAGGCGGCAGCCGCCTGCCGCTCGTCCAACAGCGAGGCATAGCCCGCCACATAGCGCCGATGAATGAGATCGCGCTCCTTGCCGCGCGTGGCGACCGTCTCGTTGACGATAGCAAGACGGGAATCGAGCGCCCGCAGGCCGATATAGCCGTCCACCACGGTGGCGATCAGCGAGAGGCGCAGCACGTCGCGCGCCTGGTCGGTCGCCAGCAGGTCGGCCCGCGCCGCCTCGCTCGATTGGCGCAGGCGTCCGAACAGATCGACTTCGTAAGCGCTGGAGACGGCGGCCTGCCCCTGCTCCTGATCGACCCCGACGCCGAAGGCATTGACCGTCCGCGACGATGCCCCGGAGAGGCCGAGACCGAGCGTCGGCAGGCGCCGGGCATCGGTCAGGCGCAGCTGCGCCCTCGCCTCCTCGATCCGGGCAACCGCGATCTTGAGGTCGTCGTTACCGGCAAGCGCCTGCGCAACCAGCCGGTCGAGCGCGGGATCGCCGAAGGCGCGCCACCAGCCGTCCGAAATTGGCCGAACCGGGCCTTGGCCGTCGCGCCATTGCGGCGGCGGCGCGATCTGCGCATCGCCCGGCGCCGGGCGATAGGGACCCGCGCAGGCCTGGAGCGCCAGAAGCGCCAGAAGCGATGCCGTGCCGCGCCTCATCGCTCACCTGCCGTATCGACATGGGTTTCCACCGACATGCCCGGGCGCAGGCGCGCGGCGCTCGGCTGGCCCTTGTCGATCGCGATCAGGATGCCGATCCGCTGCGGCACCTTGACGAAGTTGCCCGTCGCATTGTCCGGCTTGAGCACCGCGAACTCCCAGCCCGAAGCGGGAGCGATCCGGGAAATGTGCCCGTGCAGGGTCTCGCCGTCGAGCGCATCGACGGAGAAACTGACCGGCTGCCCCACGCGCATGCGGCTGGTCTGGGCTTCCTTGTACTGCGCGATCACGTAGCGGTCGGGCGGCACCAGTTCCATCAGGGCATTGCCGTTGGTGACGAACTGCCCGAGCCGGACATGGACTTCGCCCAGTTGCCCCGCCTCCGGCGCGCGGATCACCGTGTGCAGAAGGTCGATCTGCGCCAGCCGCAGCGCCGCGCGGGCCACTTCGACCTGAGCCTGCAAGCCGCCGCGCGCGACATCGACGGTCCTGAGGTCCTCCTGCGCGATCTGGGTATTCGCCGTCGCACGCCGCACGCCCGCTTCCGCCTGAGCGAGAGCCGCAGACGCCGCATCGCGCTCGCGCTTCGAGATCGATCCGTCGGCCACGAGATCGGCGGCGCGGGCCATATCCGCGCGCGCCTTGAGCAGCTGGGCGACGGCATCGCTCGCCGCCGCGTCCTCTCCGGTGATGGCGGCGGCGCGCGCCGAACGGGCCTGCCGGCTGTTGGCCAGCCCGGCAATCTGGACGTCGAGATTGGCCTGCGCCTGCGCGACTTTGGCGCGATAGATGCTGTCATCGATCAGGGCGAGAAGCTGGCCCGCTGCGACCTCCTCGTAGTCCCGCACCATGACTTTGGCGACATAGCCGCTGACTTGCGGCGCAATCACCGTCGTCCGGCCGCGCACGAGCGCATTCTCGGTCTTCTCGATATGGTCCGCAAAAGGCCCGATGCCCCAGACCTGGAGGATCGCCGCAACGGCAAGCAGCAGGGCAAGGATGCACAGGCCCGTAACCCAGGGCCGCGCCTTGGGCGGGTGCCAGACAGCAGTTTCGGGAGCGGGAGCCGGTGCGGCGGGCGGTGTACTATCGGTCATGTCATTGCCTCTGCCGGCGGGCGCGCGCGCAAACGGCCGACCTCACCCTTAAGAATTACGATTGCCAGAAAGGCCGCGAGCGCCAGCGCCAGCAGCGAGACCACCCAGAAGGTGTCGTTGAACGCCAGCACCGCGGCCTGTGCCTGCAAGGCCTGGCCAAGCTGCGCGCTCGCCAGCGCCGAAGCGGCGGAAGGATCGCCGATATAGGCCCCGAGCCGCGCCGCCGTGGCGCCGAGGCGCTGGAGCACGGCCGGATCACCGAGCGAGAGACTGTCCGCGATAGCCTCGGCATGGACACGCTGGCGAATGGTCTGGATGGAGGCCAGCAGTGCCGCACCGCCCAGCCCGCCGACATTCTGCGTGGTGCTGAACAGCACCACGAAGCTCACGAGGTGGGTCGGCCCGCGCTGGATGACACGGGCAAGGCCGAAAAGCAGAGCGGGTCCGAGAAACAGCGTCGTGCCGAAGCCCAGCAGCGACTGGCTGAGATAGAGCTGCGTCGCCCGCGTATCGCTGGTCGAATGGGTGTCCAGCCAGGCGGCGAAGGCGATCACCAGGGCCGAGCACATCATCATCGCCAGCAGACGCTCGGGCCGCGAGACCAGCGCCGCGGTGGCGATCCCTGCCGCCATGGCCGCGAAGACCGCCGCGAACAGGCCGTGGAGCTGGTCGTTGGTCAGCCCGCCCATCGAGAGGAGACCGACGGCGGCATAAGTCTGCTCGGTCAGGGCGACACGGATCACCACGGCGATCAGCGTGAAAAGCAGGATGTCGCCGGTGCCGTACCAGCGGATCTGCAGCAATGGCCGCTTCCGGCGCAGCTCCAGCCAGAACACCGCGCCGCCCAGCAGGAGCGCAGCGGCCAGCGCCCAGCCGATCCACGGCGCCTCGGTCCACCAGTAGAACCGCCCGAGCGCCAGGGCCGTGCAGCCCGCCAGCATGCCGACGATCGTCATCACGATAGTCACGGCATCGAGCGGTTCGAACGCCTTGCTGCAATCGGTCGGTGGCAAGGGCAGAAGATTGAGCATCGCCAGCGCCGTCAGCACCGAGGCGAGTTCGATCAGGTGGAAACCCAGCCAGTCGTCGAAACCGACGGCATCGATGGAGACCATACGCGCCAGGGGAATGGCAAGCTGGGGCAGGCTGAAGCCAATGATCGCGGCGGTCGGCCGGTGCTTCAGCGGGAAGACCTGGAACAGGCTGTAGAGGCCGAGCGTGGTCAGCCCGCCGTTGGCGATGCCGCTCACCGCCCGCGCCAGCAGCGCGGTGCCGAACGAGGGGAAGCAGATCGCGATCGCTTCGGCCAGGATCAGGGAACCCAGCACCACGCGCATGGTCGCCGGGATGCCGAACTGCATGCGCGCCTTCACGAGCAGGAGGTTCGCCGCTGCATTGAAGGCTACATAGACGCCGAGCAGGATATTCGCCTCGGCCACGTAGAGACCCATGTCTCCGGCGATATTCATGATGTTCGAGGTGAGGATACCGTTGGCGAGGCCGCTGGCCATCGCCATGATGAAGGCCGTCACTGCATAGAAAGCGCGGGTTCGGGGCGCGAGGCGCGGCGAATAGGGCGCGCCGGGAAACAACGGCCTCTCTTCGTCCGAAAAAGTGTAGCCGCTGTGGACCATCGCTCCGCGCTCTTCAAATGGATCGGGAGCCTCGCGCTCAAGCCGCTGCCCCTCGCCTCCCGTTTTCCCCGACAGGAGGCGCGGGGCCTAGCTATGCCATGGTTTACCTGCGCCACTCTTCGGTTGAGGGGGATGCACCAGCCGAAACCGCGCCCGCATCGGCCAGCACGATCTTGCCGAAGACACCGCCCGCTTCCATCCGGCGATGCGCTTCCTCGGCCCGGTCCAGCGGATAGACCGAATCCAGCACCGCATGGAGCCTGCCACGCTCGAAAAGCGGCAGCACGTTCTCGGCGAAACGCCGGACCATCGCCCGCTTTTCCTCGATATCGCGCGATTTCATCACCGTGCCGACCAGCCGGAGATGATTGTGCAGCACGAGATCGAGCGGAATCTCGCAGGACGACTGTCCGCTCAGGATGCCGACCTGCACCAGAGTCCCGCCCGGCGCGAGGCTACGCAGATTGCGGCCGAGATAGTCGCCGCCGACGAAATCGACGATGGCATCGACGCCCCTGCCCCCTGTCCGCGCCTTGATTTCCGCCTCGAAATCCTCCCGCGCATAATCGATCACGACATCCGCGCCGAGGCTCTCGACATCGCGCCTGCGCTCCGCCGAAGCGGTTGCATAGACGGTGGCGCCAAGGGCCTTGGCAACCTGGACCGCCGCCGACCCGATGCCCCCGGCAGCGGCATGGATCAGCACGCTGCCCCCCCGCTCCACCCAGGCGAGGTGGGATACTGCCTCGAACGCGGTGACGAACGATTCCATCACCGCACCGGCCTCCACCAGCGACATTCCGGCGGGAACGGGCACGGCCATGTCCCGGTCGACGCGGGCATATTCGGCATAAGCCCCGCCTCCGGCGATCGCCATGACCCGGTCTCCCGGCTTCACGCCTGCGACATTGGCACCGACATCGACGACCTCGCCCGCGAGTTCCAGTCCCAGCAGCGCACTCTCGCCGAAGCTTTGGTCGCCGTAGAAGCCGGTGCGTTGCAGGATATCGGCGCGGTTGACGCCTGCCGCGCCGACCCGGACGAGAAGATCATTCGGGCGCAGTTCCGGCATGGCGACGTCGCTCAGTTCGAGAACGTCGGGCGGGCCGAACAGGCTGTAGGTGACCGCTTTCACTGTGCGCTTCCTTCCGCTCTCGCTTGTGCGCGGCGCGCAATGCTGGCGGCGAACAGCGGGGTTTCGCGGCGGTTGTGGTCGCCGCCCGCGTCCTGCCGCGCCCTGGCGGCATCCTCGAAGGCGACGCCATGGGCTTCGAGGAAGGTCATGAAGGCATCGGTCGGCCGCGCGGTCACGCTGTTGGTGTAGCGCGTGCGGTTGCCCTCGATCGCCTCGGCCTTGAGTTCCCAGATCACGTTGACCTGGGTCCGGCCATTGACGGTGAACACGTCGGAAATCGAATTCATCCGGCAATAGGTGGGGGTGACTTCCTCGGCCACGTAGTGCTGGACGACCAGACCGGTGCCGATCATCTCGACATTGATCGACATGCGGCGGCCGTCGTCGGTGGTCGTGGTGCCCGCTGCGATATGATCCGGCTCGCAGCAGCGCAGATATTCCGCCTCGGGCAGCGAGAACAGCCATTCGCCGATGTCGATCTGCCCGATCGGCACGTCGATCTCGGCGAAATAGGCCGATTGCGAAAGGATGCGATCCAGAACCTGTACCATGATGTTCCCTCTTTTTGCTGAAATCGCCGCATGTCGCGGCCAGGAGGGAGATGCGCGTCCGCGCCGGTGATGATAACGCAGCATCTGATCGAAACGGTTTTGCGAGAATGGCAAGAATGAAGGACCCCCGGTTTGCCGAGCATCTCGCCGTCTTCGTCGACGTGGTGCGCGGCGGCAGCTTTTCCAGCGCGGCCCGCAGGCGCTCCGTCACCCCTTCCGCCGTCGTGCGCCAGGTGGATGCGCTGGAGCACGATCTGGGGGTTTCGCTGCTGGTCCGCTCAACCCGCGCCCTGGCGCTGACCGATGCCGGACAGCACCTCTTCGCGCGCGCGCAGCGCCTGCTCGACGATCTCGCCGATACCCGCGCCGCCGTCTCCGCCTTCGACGGCACCGTGGCGGGCGTGCTGCGCATCGCCTGCTTCCCGACCTTCGGCAAACGCTACGTGATCCCGGCGGTCGAGACGCTCATGGCGCAGCACCCGCGCCTCACCGTGGAACTCGACCTGACGGAACGGTTGGCCGACCCCGTAATCGAGCGGCTGGACGCGGTGATCCGGATCGGCACGCTTCCCGACAGCAGCCTGATAGCCAGCAAGCTCGCGGAGCAGCGCCGGCTGCTGGTGGCATCGCCTGCCTATCTCGAAAGGGCGGGAACGCCGCTCTGCGCGGCGGACCTCTGCGGCCATCGCCTGATCGACAAGCTGCACGGCGCCGACCTGCTGGGCTGGCGCGACATTCTGGGCGAGCCTTGCGGCGGCTGGCCGGACGGCGAGGTCTCCTTCCGCAGCGACGATTTCGAGGCGATGCGGATCGCCGCGCTTTCAGGGCTGGGCCTCGCCCTGCTGGCCGACTGGGTCGTGGGGCCGGATGTCCGCGCCGGAAACCTCGTGCGCGTGACGCTGGAGGACGAGCCCTGGAACGCGCAGACGAGCGGAATATTTCTCCTGCGCGCGCTGCCCGAACCGCCCGCGAAAGTCCGCGCCTTCACCGAAGCGCTGCGCAGCCTGATCGGCTCGCCGCCGCAATGGCTGCCCTGATGCGCTTGCCCTGATATAGGCTCTCCGTTCCGTCACCAACCGCGCTTGGACTGGACGCTGCGGTATTTCTCGACGCTCTGCGGCTTGACGAGCAGCAGCGCGACTTGCGGGCAGCCGTGCTTGACCTGCTCCTCGATCTTGATGACGGCACGCTCGACGTCTTCCGTCCGGCATTCCGGGCGGAAGGCGATGCTGATCGAAACCAGCAGGCGATCCGGGCCGGTGCGCACGGAAATGGTGCCGTTGGCATTCGCCACTTCGGGAACGCTGCTGGCGAGATTCAGGATCTTGCTCTCGATCTCGGGCGAGGCCGAGGCGCCGATGATGAGGCTGCGGCTTTCGTTGGCCAGAAGCAGCGCGGTGGCGGCCATCATCAGCGCGATGACGAGCGAAGCCGCGCCGTCTGCCGCAGGAAAGACAAGGCGCGTGCTGATGAGCATGCCGAGCGCCGCGATGACGATCCCGGCCAGCGACGCGAAGCTGGTGAACAGCACCGTCAGCGTGGCCCCGTCCCGCGACTTGCGCAGATATTGCACGAGGCTGTGGTCGTTCGATTCCCGCACGATCTTGCGGCAGGTGAACCAGGCGAAGGCTCCGTCGATCAGGAACGACACCAGCAGGACCATGTAGCTTGCGGTCGTCGGGCCGAGCGGTTCGGGCGCAATATATTGCCGCCAGCCCTCGCGGAAGGCGAAGCCCGCCCCGAGCGAGAGGATCAGCATCGCCGCGATCAGGTTCCAGAAGAACGCCGAACGCCCGTAGCCGAGCTGGAAATTGCGATCGGACGGACGCCGGGCCGAAGCCAGACCATAGAGCAGGATCACTTCGGTCAGCACGTCCAGCAGGCTGTGCACGCCTTCGGTGAACAGCGCCGTGCCGCCGCTCTCGCGCGCCGCCGCGAACTTGAGCAGCGCGATCATCGTGTCGGCCGCCAGACCCAGCAGCACGATCGACATATTGGCCGAACCGCGCACCGCGCGGTCCTGCGCCGGTCCGTCATGGGTAATGAACGGCATTCCTGCATCTCCTGGCAGCACTGTTGCCGCCCGCCCCGACCTTAGGACGCAGAGCAGCCAAGAGGGCATTATCCAGGGGTTTGCAGGATGGGATGCAAAGGCCCAGCCGGGCCCATACCATCATATAAGTATCGTCCGCCCGCATCCTCCGAAACAATCGCCGGGACCCGCAAGACAGGGTTTTCCGAGCCTTTCGTGGTCGCTGGCCACGTCGCTGATTGGCTTCGTCCCCTGCCCAAACGACCCGGACTCTTTCGAGGAAAATGCCGTGAAGCTTTCCGTT
The DNA here is from genome assembly GCF_055521635.1 of Novosphingobium sp. BL-S-20. NCBI lineage: Bacteria > Pseudomonadati > Pseudomonadota > Alphaproteobacteria > Sphingomonadales > Sphingomonadaceae > Novosphingobium > Novosphingobium sp. BL-S-20. The sequence continues at coordinate 1,510,604 of NZ_CM145493.1, forward strand.
CTCGAACAATCGACGCTCTCCGAAGGCGCGACCGCCGGTGAGGCGATCAATGCCACCGTCACGCTCGCCCGCGCCCTCGACACGATGGGCTATGAGCGGCTCTGGCTTTCCGAACACCACAACATGCCCGTCCTCCAGGGTTCCGCGCCGGAAGTGCTGCTTTCGTCCATCGGCGCCCAGACGAAACGGCTTCGGATCGGCTCGGGCGGGGTCATGCTCCCCAACCACAGCGCCTATCACGTCGCCGAGATATTCCGCATGCTCGAAGCGCTCTACCCCGGACGGGTCGACTGCGGGCTGGGCCGCGCGAGCGGGGGCGACGCCTATTCGCGCTCGCTGCTGGCGCCGGTTCCGGGCGGCGGCGTCGACTTTCCCGAACAGGTCGAACAGCTCGACCATTTCTTCCACGACGAATGCAAGCGCGCCCTGGCCACCCCTCTCGTCGCCAGCGCCCCGCCGCTCTGGCTGCTCTCGGCGGGGAGCGGCCCCCAGAGCGGCGCACTGGCCGCCGAAAAGGGCATGGGACTGGCCATCGCCCTCTTCATCAACCCCGATGCCGACGAAGCTGCCGTCACCGAATATCGCCGCCGCTTCGTACCTTCCGCGGAAATGCCCGAACCGCGCGTGATCCTGGCGCTGAACCTCGTTTGCGCCGCGACCCCGGAAAAGGTCGCGGAAATGCGCAAGACGTCCGACTACTTCCGGCTGATGCGCGATTCTGGCCGCTATCCCAGCGTCCTGCCCAGCCCAGGCAGCCTTGCCGCGCTCGAAGTCCGCGAACGCGAACGCGCCTACCTCGACCAGATCGCCAACCGGGAAGTCGTCGGCACGCCCGGCGAAGTCCGCCGCCAGATCGTCGAGCGCGCCGAACGCTACCAGGCCGACGAAGTGATGCTCGCGGCGATGGCCTATTCGCTCACGGACAAGATCGAGGGGTTCCGTCTGATTGCGGAAGCCTTCGCGATGCCCCCCCTCGCCGCCGCCTGAGGAGGTCGCGATGCCGAAAACCCCGCTTCGCCTTTCCGTCCTCGACATCGGCCCGATCCGCAGCAACCAGACGGCGGCCGATTGCATGGCCTCGATCGTCGATCTCGCCCGCCATGCCGAGAGCCTCGGCTTCCATCGCTACTGGCTGGGCGAGCATCACAACGTCGCCGCCGTCGCCGCCAGCCAGACCGCCGTGCTCGCCTCGGTGATCGCCGCGAGGACGCAATCGATCCGGGTCGGCGGCTGCTTCCTGCTGTCGCACTATTCGCCGTTCCTGGTCGCCGAGCAGGCCGCCATGGTCGAGGCCTGCTTCCCCGGCCGCTTCGACCTCGGCATCGGCCGCTCGACCGGCGCCGACCGGATCGCCAGCGCGATGCTGCGCGGCGGACGCGGCCCGGCCATGGAACACACCCAGGCCCTTTCCGGACTGCAGGCCATGCTCGATCCTGCCGGTGCCCGCTTCGAGGTTTCGGGCGAGGAATACCGGCTGAACGCCACGTCCAATCCGGGTTCGACCCCGCCGCTATGGATACTCGGCACTTCGGCTTATTCCGCCCGCCTCGCCGGGCAGATGGGCCTGCCTTACGCCTTCGGCTATCACATCACCGGCGAAGGCGTGGACGAGGCCTTTGCCGAATATCGCCGCAGCTTCGAACCCAGCGCCCACTGCGCCGAGCCGACCGCGCTACTCTCCGCAATCGTCGTCACCGGCGATACACTGGAGGAAGCCGAACGACTGGCCCGCGCACAGCTCAACTTTCTCAGCGCCTTCCGCTCGGGCGAGGCCAGGGACCGGCAGATGCTGGCCGAGGAAGCTGCCGAAACCGAATTTCCGGAGCGCTACGAGGACCTGCTCGCAATGTTCCGGCGCACCTGGATCATCGATACGCCCGAAGGCGCCGCCGACCGCGTGGCCGCACTGGCCGACCGGCTGGGCATCGACGAGATGATGATAAACCCGGTCGCCGCCGCCTATCGCAACGATCCCGCCGCAGCCGCACCCAATCGCCGCCGCACGCTCAGCGCCCTCGCAGCCCGAACAATGCCCGCCGGGATGGCAATAGCCCGGCCATGAACCTGAGAACGCTCGCCCAGCCCGCCATTGCCGCCCGGAAATCGTCCACCTGGCTGCTGCACCGGGTCACGCCGTCGATCCGGATGCCGCACTGGACGCTGCCCGGCCTGCAGCAGTACCGCGCCTACCTGGGACCGGCGCTGCTGGTCAGCGTGGGATACATGGACCCCGGAAACTGGGGCACCGACCTTCAGGCGGGGGCGATGTACCGCTACGGTTTGCTCTGGGTCGTCGCGCTGGCCAGCTCCATGGCGATCGTGCTGCAACTGCTTTCCGCCCGGCTCGGCATCGTCACCGGCAAGAACCTCGCCGAAGCCTGCCGGGACTGGTATCCGCCCTGGTGCCGCCTGCCGCTCTGGATCATGTGCGAGATCGCGATCGGGGCCTGCGATCTTGCCGAAGTGCTCGGCTCCGCAGTGGCGATCAACCTGTTGTTCGGGGTGCCGGTGTTCTGGGCGGTCATCATGACGGCGGGCGACGTGTTCCTGCTATTGCTGCTTCAGCACCACGGCATGCGCACGATCGAGCGCGTCGTGCTGGTGCTGGTGCTGACGATCGCCGGTTCGTTCTTCGTCGAACTGTTCATCCTGCCGAGCACCCAGCCGGATTTCCACGAAATCGGCACCGCCATGATCCACCCGACGCTCGCGACGGTGGGCATGGCGAGCGTGGCAGTCGGGATCATCGGCGCCACGGTGATGCCGCACAATCTCTACCTCCATTCCGCCCTCGTCCAGGGTCGCCCAGAAATCGACGACCTCGGGAAGGACGATGAGGAATCCCGGAAAGTCGCACTCCACTGCAATGCGGTCGATACCGGGGTCTCGCTCACTCTCGCCTTCTTCGTCAACGCGGCGATCCTGGTGCTGGCCGCCGTGGTCTTCCATGGCCGCAGCGACCTGGTGCTGGACGGACGACACTACGTGCTGGGCGACGATACCGACTGGATTCACGTCGCCTACCTGACTTTCGCTCCTGCGGTGGGTTCGGCGCTTGCCAGCGTGATCTTCGCCGTGGCGCTGCTGGCCTCCGGGCAGTCCAGCACGATCACCGGCACCATCGCCGGACAGGTGGTGATGGAAGGCTTCATGCACTGGAAGGTCACACCGTGGAAACGCCGGGTCGTCACCCGCGTCATGGCGATCGTACCGGCCATATTCGTGATCGGCCTGCGCGGGGACGGCAGTATCAACGACCTGCTCGTGCTGAGCCAGGTGGTGCTAGCGATGCAGCTTCCCTTCGCGATGTTTCCGCTGCTCCACTTCGTGTCGGCACGCCGCTTCGCACAAGGATGGCCCACGCCGAAAGTCCTGCTGGTGCTGGGCTGGGTGACGGCGCTGGTCATCACCGCCTTCGACATCGTCGGCCTGCCGGGCAGCCTCTCCGACGCTGCCCGCATCCTGCAAGGCCGTTAAATTCCAGGCCCATACCACCGGCCCCATACCACAGGATAGTGGTCGGACGCGGCGCCGTTGCCGACCTCTTTCCTCGACGCGAATAGCGCACCATCAAGGAGAAGATCGTTGAGCGATACCCCCAGACTGCAACCCGTCCCGATCGGCCTGGACGCATCCGGCAAGCGGGAGGAATTCGACAGCATGGGCACGGTCCCGGTTCCGGCGAACCGCTATTGGGGCGCCCAGACAGAGCGCTCGCTCCACCACTTCGACATCGGCGGCGACCGCATGCCCAAGGCGGTCTACCACGCCTACGGCTACGTCAAGAAGGCCTGCGCCCTGGTGAACGCCGCCGCCGGTCGCCTGCCGGAGTGGAAGCGCGACGCCATCGTCCAGGCGGCAGACGAGGCGATCGCGGGCAAGCTCGACGATCATTTCCCGCTCTACGTCTGGCAGACCGGATCGGGCACGCAATCGAACATGAACGTGAACGAAGTGCTGTCCAACCGCGCGATCCAGCTGCTCGGCGGCACGCTCGGCACCCAGTATCCGGTCGGCCCCAACGACGACGTGAACATGGGCCAGTCGTCGAACGACACCTTCCCCACCGCCATGCACGTGGCGAGCGTGCTGGCGATCGACGACCTGCTGGTTCCGGCGGTGACACGGCTGGTCGAGGTTATCGAGAAGAAGGCGGACGGCTGGATGGACGTGGTCAAGATCGGCCGCACCCATCTGGAGGACGCGGTTCCGTTGACCGTCGGGCAGGAGTGGCATGGCTGGGCAGGACAGGTCCGCGCCTGCATCGCCGATATCGAAGCCAGCCGAAGCGGCCTCTACGAACTGGCTGTCGGCGGAACGGCGGTAGGCACCGGCCTCAATGCCCCGCCGGGCTTTTCAAAGGATGTGGCGGCGAAGATCGCCGAACTGACCGGCCGTCCCTTCGTCACCGCGCCCAACAAGTTCACCGCGCAAGGCTCTCTTGACGCGATGGTTCGCGCCTCGGCGGCCCTGCGCGGGCTGGCCGTGGCACTGATGAAGATCGCCAACGACATGCGCTGGCTGGCCTCCGGCCCGCGCTGCGGCTTCGGCGAGCTGAAATTGCCGGATAACGAACCCGGCTCCTCGATCATGCCCGGCAAGGTCAACCCGACCCAATGCGAGGCCATCGTGATGATCGCCATCCAGGTCCTCGGCAACGACAGCGCCGTGGCCTTCGCCGGGAGCCAGGGCAATTTCGAACTCAATGCGATGCGCCCGGTCATCATCAACAACGTGCTCCATTCGATCCGCATCCTGGCCGACGGCTGCGACCGCTTCCGCGAATTCTCGGTCGAGGGCACCGAGATCATCCCCGAGAAGATCGAGGCCTATGTCGCGGGCAGCGTCATGTTGGTCACCGCGCTCTCGCCGGTGATCGGCTACCAGAACGCCGCGCATATCGCGGAACAGGCCATCGCCCAGGGTACCACGCTCAAGGAAGCGGCGCTGGCTTCGGGCAAGGTCGACGAGGCGCTGTTCGACAGGACCATACGCCCGCTCGACATGGTCGGCCACGGCCTCGCCGGTGCCTGAAGGAGATTGAAGACATGATCCGCTGCATCAGAATGTGGACCGGCCCCGACGGCCATTCTAGCTTCGAGGAAGGCTCGCTCGAAATCGGCACCGGCCTCCACGGCCGCGCCTCCGGTCTGCCGATCGCGGTGAACGAGCTGTCGTTCCAGGAGACCTCGACCGGAGGCTCCTTCGAATGGCACCAGGACCCGCAGCCACAGTTCGTCCTCACGCTTTCGGGCACGCTCGAATTCGAGGTCAAGTCCGGCGCGACGTTCACCATCCATCCCGGCGACGTGCTGATCGCGCAGGACGATACCGGCAGCGGCCATCGCTGGCGCCTGATCGGCGACGAGCCATGGCGCCGCGCCTATGCCGTCTACGACGAGGGTGCAGACCTGCACTTCCAGCCGAAGGGAGAAGCGGCATGAGCATCTCGCACGATCCGAACGTGGACGTCCTCCTGATCGGCGCGGGCATCATGAGCGCGACAATGGGCACGCTGCTCCATACTCTCGATCCCGCGCTGAAGATCGCGGTGCTGGAGCGGCTGGGCGACTGCGCGCAGGAAAGCTCGATGGCCTGGAACAACGCCGGGACCGGCCATGCCGCCAACTGCGAACTCAACTATACCCCGCAGCGCGAGGACGGCAGTATCGACATCAGCGCCGCGCTGAAGGTCAATACCCAGTTCGACATCTCCCGCCAGCTCTGGGCGCATCTGGTGACCACGGGCGCGATCCCCGATCCGCGCGCCTTCCTCCATCCCTGCCCGCACATGAGCTTCGTCTGGGGCGAGGAGAACGTCGCCTTCCTCAAGGCCCGCCATGCCGCCATGAGCGCGCACCACTGCTATCACGGCATGGAGTATACCGAGGATCATGCGACGATCGCCGAATGGGCGCCGCTTGTCATGGACGGTCGCGATCCCGGTCAGAAAGTCGCCGCCACGCGCATGGTGACCGGCACGGACGTCGATTACGGCGCGCTCACCCACCTGCTGTTCGGCCATCTCGGGGACCGGGGCATCGACTTGCGCTACAACCGCGAGGTCGTCGCCATCGAACGGACGATGGACGAGCGCTGGACGGTGACCTTCGAGGACACGTTCGACGGCACCCGCCAGACCCTGTCGCCGCGCTTCGTCTTCATCGGCGCGGGCGGTGCTGCCATCGACCTGCTCCAGAAGTCGGGCATTCCCGAAGGGAAGGGCTATGGCGGTTTCCCGGTGAGCGGTATCTGGCTGCGCTGCGAGGTGGAGGAAGTCGCCGCCCGCCACCATGCCAAAGTCTACGGCAAGGCGGCCAGCGGCTCTCCGCCGATGTCGGTGCCGCACCTCGATACCCGCGTGATCGACGGCAAGACCTCGCTGCTGTTCGGTCCCTATGCCGGGTTCTCGACCAAGTTCCTGAAGCATGGCTCGTTCACCGACCTGTTCGGATCGATCACTTCCGCCAATCTCCTGCCGCTACTCGAAGTGGCCAAGGACAATGCCGCGCTGGAGGAATATCTCGTCGGCCAAGTGTTCCAGACCGCGCATCACCAGTTCGAGACGCTCAGGCAGTTCTTCCCCAAGGCGAAGCGCGTGGAATGGAAAGAGGCAATTGCCGGGCAGCGCGTCCAGATCATCAAGCCGGACGGTGAGGATCACAGCGGGCGGCTGGAATTCGGGACAGAGCTGGTGCCTTCGGCGGACAAGTCGCTGGTCGCGTTGCTCGGCGCCTCGCCGGGGGCATCGACGGCGGCGGCCATCGCCGTGCAGGTGCTCCAGACCTGCTTTGCGGAGCGGCTGACCGAGCACGACTGGCTACCGGCGCTGCGGCGTATCTTCCCCACTTACGGCATCGATCTGAGCCAGGATGCCGAGGCCTGCCGGGCGACGCGCGCGGCGACGGCGCCGATCCTCGGGATCGAAAACATCGATGGCTAAGGACAGGCCACGGCCCGATCTCGACACCTCCGGACATGTCCTGCTTCGCCTCGCCCGCCTCCTGCTGGCGGCCGGGGCGGACAGCGAGCATGTCCGGCTGCGCATCGAGGAACTGGCGGCGCGGCTGGGCTTTACCGCCCAGCTGTTCGCAGGCAGCGAGCGCCTGCTGCTGATGGTCGGTTCGGACGGAGTTTTCCGCACCCGGATCGGCCATGCCGTCGGCGCCATGGGGATCGACGCGGGACGGTTGTTCTCGCTCGAACAGGTTGCACAGTCGCTGGCTTTCGGCAGCCTCGAGGTCACGGCGGCGGATGCGAAACTGGAAGCGATAGAGAGCCGCAAGCCCGGCTATCCGGCCTGGCTCGTTGTCCTCGCGGTGGCGATGACCGCCGCCGCGCTGGCCCGTCTGTTCGGCGCGGTCTGGCCGGTGGTCGGCGCCGCCTTCCTCGGCGGTGTGGTCAACACGCTGCTGCGGCGTTGGCTACCGAGGCTGGGCGTCCTGCCCGCCGCCGCTGCCGCGCTGACGGCAGCGATCAGCGGCGCCGTGGCCGTGCTCCCCTTGCACTTCGCGCTTCAGGACCCGACTTTGGCGCTGGTGGCCGCGGGCATGATCCTGGTGCCCGGCGTCCCCCTGATCAACGGCGTACGCGATCTAGTCCAGGGCCATTCGGCCATCGGGGTCGACCGCCTCGCCAACGGCTTCGTGGTCGTCCTCGCGATCGCGACCGGGCTTGCGGTCGCCAGCACGATCTGGGGCGTCCGCTTTCCCGTAGCCCTGCAGACGGAGAGCCTGCCGGTTCGCTGGGATTTCCTGTTCGCCGGACTTGCCGCCTTCGGGTTCGCGATCCTTTTCGATGCCCCCAAACGCGCCATCGCTGCGATCGTCATCTGCGGCGCCTGTTCACACGGCGTGCGAACCGCAGTTATGGCGCTGGGCGGCAATCTCGTCCTCGCGACCCTCATCGGCGCTTTCCTTGCGGCGGCGATCGCAACCGTGCTCGGCAAGCGGCTCGCGGCGCCGTGGACGGCTTTCGCGTTTCCCGGCGTCGTCTCGCTGGTGCCCGGCTCCTATGCCTTCCGCGCTATGATCGGCGCGCTCGACATCATGAATGCGGGCACGGGCGCCTCACCTGCCCTGATCGGGGCGACTTGCGCCGCCTTCGTCGCGGCCTGCGTGCTTACCGCCGCGATCGGCATCGGCCTGCTGCTCGCCGGGTGCCTGCGCGCGCGCCTTCCTCAGGCCCGCGAGGGACCGCTGCGGACAAGCGGCGCGTAACGGTCGACTAGGATCGCGCTGGCCTCGTTCAGCCCGTCGATCTCGACATCGATGCCGTGACGCCGCAACTTGTCGACGACGGTTTCCAGCGCGCCCACGGCGGTCACGTCCCAGAGATGCGCGGCGGTGAGATCGATCCGCACCTTCCGGACACTGTCGCGCAAGTCGAAGCGATCGGCGAAGATATCCGCGCTCGCGAAGAATATCTGGCCGGAGACCTTGTACGTGCGGGTATCGGCCCCGGCATCGTAACTGACGGCAACGTCCATCATCCGCGTGACCTTGAAGGCGAAGAACACCCCGCTCAGCAGCACGCCCACCATGACGCCTGCCGAGAGGTCGTGCGTCGTCACCGTCACCGCGACGGTGGCCAGCATCACCGCGCCCGAAACCTTGGGGTGGCGCACGAGGTCTCCCAGCGATCCCCACGAGAACGTGCTGACCGAGACCATGATCATGATCGCCACCAGCGCGGCGACCGGCACCTGCTCCACCCACGGGCGTAGCGGCACGAGGACCACCAGCAGGAACACCCCCGCCACCAGCGTCGAGAGCCGTCCGCGTCCGCCATAGCGCACATTGCCGACCGTCTGGCCGATCATGCCGCAACCGGCGATGCCGCCGAACAGCCCCGCCGCCATGTTGGCAAGGCCGAGGCCGGTGCATTCGCGCGCCTTGGAGCTGGTCGTCTCGGTCAGGTCGTCGACGACACTGGCGGTCATCATCGATTCCAGCAGGCCCACCGCCGCAATCGCCAGCGAATAGGGCGCGATCACGCGCAGGGTCTGCCAGTCCAGCGGGACCTGCGGCCAGGCGAAGACCGGCAGCGAGGCAGGCAACCTGCCGAGGTCGGAGACCGTATGGACGGGCATCGGGAAGGCCATGCTCACCGCCGTCAGCACGACGATGCAGATCAGCGGCGAGGGGATCGCCCGGCTCACGCGCGGCACGAGGTAAATGATCGCCAGCCCGAGCGCGATCAGCGCGTAAGTGTGCCAGGTCACGCCCAGCATCTGCGGGACTTGTGCCGAGAAGATCAGGATCGCCAGCGCATTGACGAAGCCGGTGCGGACCGAGCGCGAGACGAAGCGCAGCAGCACGTCGAGCCGCAGCAGACCGAACAGGATCTGGAGCGCGCCGCCCAGCACGGTCGCCGCCAGCAGGTATTGCAGGCCATGGGCATGGACGAGCGCGCCCACCACCAGCGCGACCGACCCCGCCGCGCCCGAGATCATCGCCGGACGCCCGCCCGCGAACGCGATGACGATCCCGATCACGAAGGAGGCGAACAGGCCGACCTCGGGATCGACGCCCGCCACGAAGGAGAATGCGATCACTTCGGGAATGAGCGCGAAAGTGCCGACCATCCCGGCCAGAATGTCACGGCGGGCGCCGCCGACGTTTTCGAACCATTCGGCGCGGTAGCGGGCGAAGGAGGCTGAAGTCATGGGTATCGATAGTCCGCGAAGATCGCAGGCCGGCGTCGTGTCGAACGGCTGAGGGTCAGAACGCTGGTTCGGGGCGCTGCGAAATGCGTTGTCCGGCGGATCGGCGGCCGGAATAGCCACCCGGAGTTTCACCGGGTCCTTGCGAATGACACCGCTGCTAGCGGGGTTTCCCCCGCGTCGCAACACTCCAGCCGCTGCTTCCTGCCGCCGGGACCGCAGTTCAGGCGAGGCCTTCGCCATGCCGCCGCTCCGCACGCGGCTGCTCGGACAGTTCTCCGAACCCCCTCGCCGCCGCCAGTCGTCCGACATCGGCCAGCGCCGCCAGCGAGGCCGGGTCCATCGGCTCGACGAGGTTGGTCGGCTCGAAATAGGCGGCAACGAAAAGCGGCGTCCGCCCCGCAGGACCGCCGAAGGCCAGATCGACATAGGTGTGCCGCGCCTTGCCTATACCGGTTCCCGTCTTGTCTCCCGAAATCCAGCCCGCCGGAAACCCGGCGCGAAGGCGCTCGCGGCCGGTCTCGACTTCGCTCATCCAGTCCTTCAGCCTTTGCCGGTTCTGCGGATCGAGCGTTTCGCCCAGCACGAGTTTCGCCACCGTCCGCGCCATGGCCGCCGGAGTCGTGGTATCCAGTTCGGTGCCCGCCGGTATGGCGTTGAGTTCGGGCTCCAGCCGATCGAGACGGCTCACATTGTCGCCCAGCCCGCGCCAGAAGCGGGTCACTTCCGCCGGGCCGCCGAACTTGTATAGCAGGACATTGGCGGCGGTATTGTCGCTGGTCACCAGCGTCCCATGGGCAAGCTCCCGCACCGAAAGGCCACTCGCTACGTGCTGCGACGTGATCGGGCTGTGCGACAGCAGATCGGCCTTGGTCCAGTGCAGCACTTCGTCCAGATCGATCTCGCCGCGCTGCCCCTTGGCCAGCATCATCGCCGCGAGCGAGAGTTTGAACGAACTGCAATGGGCAAAGCGCTCGTTCTCGCGCCAGCCGAAGCCCTGATCGCGGGCGGGATCGTAGACATAAGCCCCCAGGCGGCCTTTCGCCCGCGCCTCGATCCCGCGCAGCGCGGCAATGGCGGTCTTGTCCGGTTCCCCGGTTCTGTCTGGAACGGCGCTCTGTCCCCGGCTGCAACCGGCCAGCAGGGCAAGGCCCGTACCGATCATCATGCTTCGTCTGTCGAACATGGAAATCTCCCCGTAAATCGCTCGCTTTGCCGCTTCATTCTGGGCTCGACAGCAGCGGATCGGCAAACCATGGTTTCTGGGTCTCGTCCCCAGCTTTTCTAGGGATGGGAGACCGGGGAGCTTGCATGGATCTGAAGGCACTGTCGCTGAACACCCTGCGGGCGTTCGAAGCCGCCGCCCGGCATCTGAACTTCACGCGCGCGGCGGACGAACTCTGCGTGACCCAGGCCGCGGTGAGCCAGCAGGTGAAGATGCTGGAGAGCCATATCGGCAAGGCCCTGTTCCGCCGCACCACGCGCGGTCTGGTGCTCAGCGACGAGGGGACCCTGCTCGCGCCAGTGGTCTCCGAGGCGCTCGGACGGATGAGCGCGGCGCTCGCGGCGGTCAGCGGCGCCGGCGTGCGCGAGGTGCTGACGGTGGGCGTCGTCGGCACTTTCGCGCTCGGTTTCCTGATGGAGCGCCTGCCCGACTTCCGTATGAGCCATCCCGGCATCGACGTGCGGCTGCTGACCAACAACAATGCCGTGGACCTCTGGACCGAGAGCCTCGACCTCGCGATCCGCTTCGGCGACGGGTCCTGGCACGGCGTCGCCGCCGAACGGCTGATGGCAGCGCCGATGACGCCGATGTGCAGCCCCGCCCTGGCCAGCCGGATCGCAGCCCCTGCCGATCTCGGGCACCTTCCGCTGCTGCGCTCTTATCGGTTGCAGGACTGGCCCGTCTGGTTCGAAGCGGCCGGTGTAAAGGGCATCACCGCAAGCGGTCCGGTCTTCGACGCCTCCCACCTGATGGCCGTCGCCGCGATGCGCGGCCTCGGCGTGGCCCTGCTCCCTGAGGCGATGTTCGCGCGCGAGCTGTCCGCCGAGCAGCTCGTCCGTCCTTTCGATCTCGCCGTCGATCGCGGCGGCTACTGGTTGACGCGCCTTGCCTCACGCCCTGTCACAAGTGCCATGGCCGCCTTTTCGACGTGGCTGCTGGAGCAGTCCCGCCCTCAAGCCTGATTTTGAACCGACCTGATTTCGAAGCGGGAACCGGAAAGCGGCGAGCGTGTTTTGCCCTTCGCGATTGCTCCCGCTAAGTGAGATTGGGGCTGGATTTCGGCGGTGGGGCACAGGAGATGGTTTCGATGAACGGCATGGCGGCCAGTGCCGAAGGGTTCCTGTCCCGCGGCGGAGCCCTTGCGCGCCGCATTGCCGTGTTCGACTGGTCGGCAACCCCGCTCGGCCCGATCTCCAACTGGCCCGTCAGCCTCAAGCAGACGCTGGGCTTCATGCTGCCTTCGCCTGTGCCGCTGGTCCTGCTCTGGGGCGAGCAGGGCGTAATGCTCTACAACGACGCCTATTCCCGCTTCGCAGGCGCACGCGACAGCCGCCTGCTCGGCTCGAACGTCCGCGACGGCTGGGACGAAGTGGCGGACTTCAACGACAATGTCATGAAAGTCGGGCTGGCAGGCGACACCCTCAGCTACCGCGACCATGTGCTCACGCTGCACCGCGAAGGCCATCCCGAGCAGGTGCGCCTGAACCTCGACTATTCGCCCGTACCCGGCGACGACGGCAAGCCAGCAGGCGTGATCGCCGTGGTCGTCGAGACGACCGAAGCCCATGCCGCCCGCCAGGCCCTGTTGCAGAGCGAGACCCGCCTGCGCTTCCTCGACGCTCTGGGCAGCGCAGTACGCGACTGTCCCGGTGCCGACCAGATCCTGGCGATCACCGCGCGCATGACCGCCGGGCACCTCGGGGTCTCGCACTGCGCCTATGCCGACATGGACGCCGATGGCGACGGCTTCACGATCCGGGGCGACTGGCACGCACCGGACCTCTCCTCGATCATGGGCCACTACCGTCTCGCCGATTTCGGCGCGCGGGCGGTAAGCGAGCTCAATGCCGGTCGGCCACTCATCATTGGCGACAACCGCCGCGAACTACCGCCGGAAGAGGCGCGGACCTTCCAGAACATCGGCGTGATTGCCACGATCTGCATGCCGCTGGTCAAGGACGGCCACCTCACCGCGCTAATGGCGATCCACGACCGCGACGCCCATGAATGGAGCGACTACGAACTCGGCGTGATCCGCGAGGTGACCGAGCGCTCCTGGGCCCATGTCCAGCGGGTCGGCGCCGAAGGGCAGCTTCGCGAGCGCGAGGCGTTCAACCGCCAGATTCTCGACAGCGCGATCGACTACGGCATCGTCGCCACCGATCCCGAGGGGCGGATCACGCTCTGGAACGCGGGCGCCGCCGCGATGCTGGGGTGGAGCGAGGCGGAAATGCTCGGCCAGCCGATGGCCACGTTCTTCACGCCCGAGGACCGCGACCTCGGCCGCCCCGCTGCCAAGCGCCGCGAGGCGCTCGATAGCGGCCGCGCCCACGATGCCCGCTGGCACTTGCGCAAGTCGGGCGAGCGTTTCTGGGGCCTCAGCGAAATGACCCCGCTGCGCGACGCGGCGGGCGAGGCGATCGGCTTCGTCAAGCTCATGCGCGACCGCACGCCCGAGCACCGCGCGCAGGAAGCGCTAAACCAGAGCGAGGAACGCCTCCGCCGCGCCCAGCGGGCAGGCGGCGTCGGACTGTTCTCGATCGACATTCCAGCCAACAGCATCGACGGCACCGAGGAGTTCTGGCGCATCTTCGGCATCGACCCCGCCCAGGAACCAGGCGGCGCGCCTGCCACCGAGCGGATCGAACAATTGGTCATCCAGGAAGATCACCACCTGATCTCCACGCGCTCGCGGCGAAAACAGGGCGAGACGCAGCTCGACGTCGAGTATCGCATCCACCGCGCAGACAGCGGTGAGGAGCGGGTGATCGCCCGCAAGGCCGATTTCGAATACGACGCCGATGGCCGCCCCGCCCGGATGATCGGCGTGGTGCAGGACGTGACCGACCGCCGCCGCATCCAGCGCGCGCTGGAAAAGAGCGAGGCGCAGTTCAGCACCCTCGCCCAGAACATGCCCAACCAGGTCTGGACCGCCCGCGCCGACGGCCGGATCGACTGGATCAACGACCGCGTCTACATCTACACCGGCCGCTCTCGGCAGAGCCTGGGCAGTGAAGGCTGGACCGAGGCGCTCCACCCCGACGACCGCGCCGAGACGCAGGAAAAGTGGGCGCGCTCGGTGGCCACCGGCCATGTCTTCGAAACCGAATTCCGCCTGCTCGATGCCCATGGCGGCTATCGCTGGCACCTTTCCCGCGCGCTGCCGCTGGTCGATCTGAACGGCGAGATCAGTGCCTGGATCGGCACCAATACCGAGATCGAGGCGCAGAAGCAGGCCGAAGCCGCCTATGCCCAGGACCGCGACCGGCTCTGGTCGATCAGCCGCGATCTCATGCTGGTCTGCGACCATTCCGGCATGATCACCGCCGTCAATCCCTCAGCCGAACGCCTGCTCGGCTGGCACGAGGGCGAGATGCTGGGCCGCCGCATCGCCGCCTTCATCCACCCCGACGACCGCGCGGTGACAGCCTCGGCACTCGCGCGCATGGCGGGCAGCGTCGCTCCCGAGATCGAAGCCGAGACCGTCGCCTTCGAAAACCGCCACCGCACGCGCGGCGGCGACTATCGCCTGATTGCCTGGACCGCCGTGCCCGACGGCGACCGCATCCACGCCGTGGGGCGCGACGTGACCGAGCAGCGCGCGGTCGAAGAGGCCCTGCGCCAGAGCCAGAAGATGGAAGCGGTCGGCCAGCTAACCGGCGGCATCGCTCACGATTTCAACAACCTGCTGCAAGGGATCACCGGCAGCCTCGACGTGATGCACAACCGCCTGGAGCAGGGCCGCACCGCCGATCTCGAACGCTGGCTTCAGGGCGCCCGCACTTCGGCCGAGCGCGCCGCCTCGCTCACCCACCGCCTGCTGGCCTTCTCCCGCCGCCAGCCGCTCGACCCGCGCCCGGTCCGCGCCAATCCGCTGATCGCCTCGATGGAAGACCTGCTGCGGCGCACTTTGGGCGAGCATATCGACCTCGAGTTCGTGCTCTCCGGCGGCCTCTGGCAGACCCGGTGCGATCCCAACCAGCTGGAAAACGCGATCCTCAACCTCGTCATCAATGCCCGCGATTCCATGCCGGACGGCGGCAAGCTGACGATCGAGACCTGCAACGCCCATCTCGACGATCACTATGTCGCTCAGCAACGCGACTTGCGGCCCGGCCACTATGTCTGCATCGCCATCAGCGACACCGGCGTCGGCATGAGCCGCGAGGTGGCGAGCCGGGCCTTCGAACCCTTCTTCACCACCAAGCCGACCGGACAGGGCACCGGCCTCGGCCTCTCGATGATCTACGGCTTCGCTCGCCAGTCGGAAGGCTATGCCCGGATCTATTCCGAGGAAGGCCTGGGCACCAGCGTCAAGATCTTCCTGCCCCGCCATCGCGGCGCCGAGGACCGCGATGCGGGCGAAGACGAAGGCGGCCACCTGCCGGAAGCGGTCGCTGGCGAAGTGGTGCTGGTGGTCGAGGACGAATCCGTGGTGCGCGGCCTCATCATCGAAGTGCTGGACGAACTGGGCTACACCGCGATCGAGGCGGTGGACGGACCTTCAGGCCTCGAAATCCTGCAATCGGGGCAGCGCATCGACCTGCTCATCACCGATATCGGCCTGCCGGGGCTGAACGGCAGGCAAATGGCGGACGGCGGACGCTCGGCCCGGCCCGGCCTCAAAATCCTGTTCATGACCGGCTATGCCGAGAATGCCGCGCTCGCCTCGGGATTTCTCGAACCGGGCATGGCGATGATAACCAAGCCTTTCGCCATGGATGCGCTGGCGAAGCGGATACGCGAAAGCATCGAGGGTTGAGCGCATGACCGA
The DNA here is from genome assembly GCF_055521635.1 of Novosphingobium sp. BL-S-20. Taxonomy (NCBI): domain Bacteria; kingdom Pseudomonadati; phylum Pseudomonadota; class Alphaproteobacteria; order Sphingomonadales; family Sphingomonadaceae; genus Novosphingobium; species Novosphingobium sp. BL-S-20. The sequence continues at coordinate 1,526,267 of NZ_CM145493.1, forward strand.
AGGAAATTCCGTGGCGGGGCTGCGCGTTCTGGTCGCGGAGGACGAAGTGCTGGTGGCGATGCTGCTGGAGGAAATGCTCGGCGATCTTGGCTGCCGGGTCGTCGGCCCCCACGCCACGCTGGCCGATGCGCTGGAGGCCAGCCGCGAGGGTGCCTTCGACGTCGCGGTGATCGACATGAACCTGGCGGGCGAGCGCGCCGATCCGGTCCTGGCCGAACTCGGCGCACGGGCGGTGCCTTTCGCGATCGCCAGCGGAGGCAACTGGGACCTGCCGCACCCGCCCGCGTTCCTGCTGAACAAGCCCTATACTTTCGCCCAGCTCGCCGAGGCGGTGAAAGCTCTGGAGCAAGCGCGGGGATAATCGGCACGATCCGCGCGGTAAGCAAACCACCCGCCCCCTTCAATAATAACGCCCACCTTTTCCGTCGTCCCCGCGAAGGCGGGGACCCCGCTTTCTTCTTCAAGCAATCGTCCCGCCGCAAGAAAAGCGGGGTCCCCGCCTTCGCGGGGACGACGGGGAATGGATTTGTCAGACTCCACCGATTTGCGATCGGCGGACCGCCCCTCACTGGACCTCGCCTCGGAATTCCCATACCTCTCCGCAAGTTCCGACGGCCAAGAGAAAGCGTATCTGCGATGTCGACAATCCCGGCGCCTCTGTCCGTTCCGGCCCCGCCCGACCGGCGCCAGCGCCTCAAGGCCATCGTCGCAGGCTCCACCGGCAATCTCGTCGAATGGTACGACTGGTATGCCTATTCCGCCTTCACGCTCTACTTCGCGCCGCACTTCTTCCCGGACGAGGACCGCACCGCCCAGTTGCTGAGCGCGGCGGCGATCTTCGCGGTGGGCTTCCTGATGCGCCCGGTCGGCGCCTGGCTCATGGGCATCTATGCCGACCGCAAGGGGCGCAAGAGCGGGCTGACGCTCTCGGTGGCGCTGATGTGCGCGGGGTCGCTGCTGATCGCGGTGACGCCTTCCTACCAGTCGATCGGCATCGGCGCCCCGCTGCTGCTGGTGCTGGCACGGCTGATGCAGGGCCTGTCGATCGGCGGCGAGTACGGCGCCAGCGCCACCTATCTGTCGGAAATGGCGGGACGCGACCGGCGCGGCTTCTATTCCAGCTTCCAGTACGTCACCCTGATCGCCGGGCAACTGGTGGCGATCTGCGTGCTGCTGGTGCTCCAGGCGCTGCTGACCGAGGCCCAGCTCGACGCCTGGGGCTGGCGCATTCCCTTCGTGATCGGCGGCGCTCTGGCGATCCTGGTGTTCCGCCTGCGCCGCGGCATGGCCGAGACCCACAGCTTCGAGAAAGCCCGCGCCGAAGGCGCGCCGCAATCGGGCTTCCTCGAACTGATCCGCCGCCACCCACGCGAGACGCTGACGGTCATGCTGCTGACCGCGGGCGGCACGATCGCCTTCTATGCCTATTCGATCTACATGCAGAAGTTCCTGGTCAACACCAGCGGACTGAGCCGCGAGACCGCCTCCGAGATCAACGGCGTCACGCTGTTCCTGTTCATGCTGCTCCAGCCGCTGGCGGGAGCACTGTCCGACCGGGTGGGTCGCAAGCCGCTAATGATCGGCTTCGGCCTGTTCGGCGTGCTCTGCACGTACCCGATATTCGCTACCCTGGCGACGACCCGCGATCCGCTGGTGGCCGGAGCGCTGGTCATGGCGGGGCTGGTGATCGTGACCGGCTATACCTCGATCAATGCGGTGGTGAAGGCGGAGCTGTTCCCCGCCCATATCCGCGCGCTGGGCGTCGCCCTGCCCTATGCCCTCGCCAACACGCTGTTCGGGGGCACTGCTGAATTCGTGGCGCTATGGTTCAAGCAGTCCGGAATCGAGCAGGCGTTCTATATCTACGTCTCGGTGATGATCGCGATCTCGCTGGTGGTCTACATCCGCATGCGCGACACCAAGCACCATAGCCTGATCCTGGAGGACTGATCCTACATTGCAAAAGTCAGGCTGAGACCATCCTGAATATCGCCGAGGTCATGACGATCTGCGAGGACTGATGGCTCTCACCGTCCAGTTCGACCAGTTGCACTTTCCCGGACAGGCCGGGCTTGGCCGACAGGGCCTCGCAGGCCGAACGGGCGCCCTCCAGCATCAGGGTGCTGATTTCGGCATTGCCCGGAATCTCGACTTTGGCCACGCCGAACAGCGCCCGAAAATCGCGCGAGAGGCGCGTCTGGTCCAGTTCCGCCAGATCGCGGACCAAGCGCTGCTCATCCCACCAGAACGACGGGCTTTGCGGTGCATAGCGGCGGAACATCCCGCCATGGTTGGCGAGCACATAGGCACAGAAGGCGCCGCCGAGCGAATGGCCGGTCAGGTCCTGCGCCGCCGGATCGATCGGATAGCGCTCGGACAGAGCCTTGCGCAGGTCGATCGAGAGCCACCGCGCGAAGTCGTCGGCACCGCCCGTCGGCAGGTACTTGCCGCGCGCTTCGGGATCGGGAAGGCTCTCGCGAACTTTGGGCGAGGCGGACTTGGGAAGCGGGAGGAAGTCGAGGCTCCGCCGCCGCATGTCGAACGGCCGGGCGCCGGGATAACCGATGGCCACGACCAGCATCGGCTTGACGCCGCTGACGCCGGGATACTCGGCCTGGAGCCGCAGGGCGTCGAGCGCGGTTCCGAAATAGGCGTCGCCGTCCAGCATCCAGAGCACCGGATAGCCGGAAGGCGGCGGCGGCGCCTTGGGATGGGCGACGAAAAGATTATAGGCACCGGAAGGGCCCTGCACCGTGAAGGCATCGACGCTTCCGGTCCCATAGTCGAACCCGGCTGGGCGCAGCGTGGTGCCGATGGAACCCGTACCTTCCGCCCGATCCGAAGCTCCCGCCTGCCCGGGAGCCAGCAGAGCGCCGCCGGAAAGCGCCACCATGGCGCGGCGCGTCATCATCGAATCCATGCCATAACCCCTATCCGGTCAGTCCGCATGACAGGAGGCCGATCCTGTCGCTGCGGCGATCTACACCCTGCTGCCGGTCCCGCCTTACAAGGCAGGCCCGGCAGCAGGGCATGCGATCAATACTTCAGGCTGATCGTGCCCAGGATCGTGCGCGGGGCGCCGTAATAACCCTGGTTGAAGTTGAGCGCCTGGATGTACTTCTTTTTGGTGACGTTCTTGAGGTTCGCGCTGACCGAGAGATTGTCGGTCAGTTCGTACCGGGCGAACAGGTCCACCAGGGCATAGCCCTTCTGTTCGAGACGGACCTGCTCCCCGGTCGTGCTCGACACCACGCCCAGCGGATCGAGATAGATCCGGCTCTGGTACTGGCCCGAGGCGCCGAGCTTCAGCTGATCGAGCGCGGCGGGCGTCCAGGTGATATTGAGCTTGGCGAAATTGCGCGGCACGAAAGTGCGCACCGCTTGGTCCTGCTCGCCGCGAATGCGCATCAGGGTATAGCTGCCGGTCGCCTGTACGCCCGGCAGGAGCTGGCCGCCGAATTCCAGCTCGATGCCCTGAGACTTCGCATCGACGCCGCGGTAGACGGTGACGAGGCTGCCGTCGATGAGCAGCGCGCCCGCGGATTCCGCCGTGTTCTTCTGGCGGGCCTGGAAGACCGCGACGCTGGCGTTGAGACGGCCGCCGTACCACTCGCCCTTGAAACCGGCTTCGAGGTTGTCGCCGGTGATCGGCGCGATGATCTCGCGGGTAGTGCTGGTTTCCGTCTGCGGCTTGAAGATCGTCGAGTAGCTCGCATAGGCGCTGACATTTCCGGTCAGATCGTAAGTCGCTCCCACGAACGGCAGGAAGCGGTTGCGATCGTAGTTCATCACGACGCCGTAGGAATAGCCTTCGCTGGTGGCGTGCGTGTAGTTGCCGCCGACCATGACCTTCAGCGGATCGGCAATGTTCAGGCGCACGAGGCCGTAGACGGTTTCGCGCTTGGTCTTGGTGTCCAGACCCAGCGTGAAGGTGTTCGTGTAGGTTTCCGAGAAGTTGGGATAGGCGAAGCTGCCGTCGTAGATCTCGTCGAAGGAGATCATGCGGCCCGCGCCCGCGCTCGATCCCTGCTCATAGCGCTGGGCGCTGCGGTTGACGCCGAACATCACCTCATGCTGGCGACCGAACAGTGCGACCTTGCCTGCGACGTAGGCATCGAGAGTCAGGTTGCGCGTCTCGCCCTGGTAGGCGCCGGGGAAGGCGTAGACGCCCTCTCCGGTTTCCCGGTCCGGCGTGCCAAGCGCGTAGAACAGCTTGTCCGTCTCGCTGATGGCGCGGCGGTTGACCGTCAGCTTGGCGTGCCAGTCGTCGTTGAAGTGATGCACGACATCGCCGAAGACCTGCCGGTCGATGACATGCCAGCCCGCCCAGCTGGGGCCGGTATTGGCGGAGCGGGGCAGGTCGATACGGGTGCCGTCGGTGTAGTAGATCGGCAGCGCGCCCCACATGGCGCCGTTGCTCTTGTGGTCCTGGTGAGCGTAGCCGACGGTCAGCGTGGTCTGCGGGCCGAGATCAGCCTCGACGATGCCGTAGCCGGTCCAGCGGCGCAGGTGGTAGCGATCCAGGTAGCTGTCCCCGTCGTCATAGACGCCGACCGCGCGGGCACGGACCGCGCCGCCCTTGGTGAGCGGCACCGAAACATCGCCGTCGAGGCGCACGTGATCGAACGACCCGTATTGCGCGTTGGCGGAGGCCTGCAGTTCCCGGGTCGGGCGCTTGCGGATGAAGTTGACCACGGCCGAGGGATTGCCGGTGGAGGAGAGCAGGCCGGGGGCGCCGCGCACCACGTCGATGTGGTCGTAGATGGCGGTATCGATCGAGCCGGTCTGGACCTGGAAGGCGAAGGGCAGGCCGATGCCGTCGATCTGGAAGGTCTGGATGTCGAAGCCGCGCGCCGAGTAATAGATGCGGTCGGTTTCCTGGGCCTGCACCTGCACGCCCGGCGCCGTCTTCAGCACATCGTTGATGTCGTTGAGCTGAAAGTCGTCGATCTGGGCGCGGGTCACCACGCTGACCGATTGCGGCGTCTCGCGCTGGCTGAGCGGGAAGCGGTAGGTCGTGGTCTGCTTCCTGACCGCGTAGTCGTCCTGCCCCTCGGTCCGCTGGCCGGTGACGATGATCTCTCCGGCCGAGGTCGAAACTTCGGATGCGGCTCCCTGCGCGGCAGTGGCCGCGAGCAGCGCGAGCGTGATGGACATGTGGATTCCCCTGTTGAACTATGGGGGTGCCATAGAACCGAATTTCGCTAATGCAAGTCGTTCTCAATATCTCTTTATTGCTATTTCCCGATGAATTATTTCCCTGCCCCATCGGCTCGCATGGACTGCGAGAGGAAAACGGGTTCCGTATCTGTGGCGGTCCGCGCGATCGACAGGATTTCCATGCGCCCTTCCGCGCCAAGATAGCGGACTGCCGTTTCCTGTAGGTCCGCCGCCGTTATGGCGCGCAAACGATCGGTCGCGCTTTCGAAACGTGCAATGCGCTCCGGCTGCGATTGCGATCGCGACACCAGACCCATCCAGCCGCCATTGCCCTTGAGTGCATTACCCAGCCGTTGAAGCATCGGTTCGCGCGCACGTTGCAGCACGTCCGCTTCGACAGGCCCGTTCCGCAAGCCGGCAACGACGTCCTCGATCGCACGGCGGGTCGCCGGAATCTCCACGGCATCAATGGATGCATTGACCTGGAAGTAGCCGTAGCCCTTCCAGACATGCGACATCAAACTTGCAGAACCGGGCGAATAGGCCTTGCCGAGCGTTTCGCGCAGTTCCTCGGTCAGCCTGATGTCCATGATTTCGTGAAGCAGTTCGAGCTTGGCGGTTTCGAGTGGGTCGGCATCGTCGCGGGTGGGCCAGAGCATGCGCAGGATCGCCTGGTTCGCCGGTCCATCGTGCCGGACGACATGCCGCGCCGCGGTCTTCGGAAAGACGCGAGGCGGCTGCCCTTCATGCGAACCGAAGGCCGGTTCGCGCTGCGACAACGCGCCGAAAGTGCGCCCGACCAGCGCGATGGCGACCTCTTCGTCAAAATCTCCGACCAGACCAATCTCGATCGCGCCATGCGCAAGGCGATCACCGATATCAGCCTTCAGCCGGGCGAAAGAGAGCTGGCGGTAGTCGTCCGCGGCTCCCAGCGAGAAACGCGGATCGCCCCCGCTCGTCAGACTGCCAAGCCGCGCCTGCAAGGCCGATTTGGGCGTCGCGTCGAGCTTTGCGAACTGGTTGTCGATCGATTGGCGATAGCGAACCTCGCCTTCGGGCCGATAGCCCGGATCGGTGATCAGCGCGGCCAGCAGCTGCAATTGCAGTTCCAGGTCGCGCGGGGTGCTGACGGCGCCGGCATCGAAGGAATCTTCCCCAATGCCAAGGCCCATGCCGACACTGTGCCCCGCAAGGATGGACTTCAATTCGTCGGCGCCGTGCCTGCCGAGACCGCCGCTGGCAAGACTGGGCACGAGCTGAGTGGCGCGAGGGTTTTCAGTCGTGTTCAGTCTGCTTCCGCCGTCGACCGCAAGACTGACCCGGACACGATCCTTCTCGAGTTCGGTTCTGCGTAGATTGACCATGACCCCGTTGGCAAAGCGTATCTCGCGGATACCCAGGTCCGACCGGACATCACGGACAACCCGTCCCGGCGCACCGAACGCGGTATAGGCAAATGGCCGGGGCCTGGTTTCCTTCCCTTTGCCGATGCTCGACTGCTGGATCGAGGCCCAGGCAGACCGCAGTGCATCCTCACCGCCTTCGGGTGCCTTTCGTCCGGTAAAGCGGATCATCGGCTGCTCCAGGGGAACGGCTTCCCGGAGCATCGCCTGCAGCACGTCGTCGGCGGTGATCCGGGGTGCCAGTTCGTCGATGCGCTCCAGCGCGGATTGCGGCGTCGAAGGTATCACGCGGTCGTCCACCAGACCCAGTGCCAGCTGCGCGAGGCCGTTGTTGCTGCGGGTCGCGGCCGAAGCGGCAGCATTCCGCGCTCCGGTCAGCAACCGTGCGACTTGCTCGGCCACTTCATCCGCCGTGAAACCATACTCCAGCGCTCGCCTGTATTCGAGACCGGCCGCGATAATGCCCGCCCGCCACTGCCCGTCGACGGTGCTGACGGTCAGAGCCGTCGAGCGCGCCGTCTCGAAAAGATCGCCGGTTCCGAAACTGGCGCTGCGGAAAGGCGGTGTCGCGCCATGGGCAAGACGGCTCAGGCGCCGGTTGACGATGGCATATCCGATTGCGCGGAGAATGGCCTGCTCGCGGTTTTCGAGCGTGTCGGTCTCGTCGATATAGGCGCCGCTGCGCTGGATCGTGACGTGTTCCGACAGTGCGGGCGCGGTATAGATGCGGATGCGTCCGGCGTCGGCGGGATCGACCGGCCCCGCGTCCGGCTGCGCTTCGACAGGGCGCGGCTGCCAGTCGCCGAAGCGCCGGCGGATGTCCGCTTCCACCGCGTCGACATCGATATCTCCCACGACGACCAGCGTCGTATGGGCAGGCACGTATTCACGCTCGTAGAAGGCACGAAGCGACGCGGCAGTCGCGGCCTCCAGCGTCTCCCTCGTGCCGATCGGCAGGCGCTGCGTGTAAAGCGCGCCGGGATAGAAGAACGCCATTCCATCCACCGTGCTTCGCAGCGCCGGGGAATCGCGATCGCGCATTTCCGCGAGCACCACGCCGCGTTCGCGCGCCACGGCATCCTGCGCAATCGTCAGGTTGCTCGCGGTCTCGCGCATCAGCATCAGCGCCGTGTCGAGCAGTTCGCGGTCCGCGCGCGGCAGGTCGAGCTTGTAGAGCGTGCGCGTGAAATTGGTGGAGGCATTGGTGTCCGATCCGAACGCCAGCCCGGCCCGTTCCAGCAGAGGCACCATTTGCCCCTCGGGCACCCGGTGCGAACCGTTGAACGCCATGTGTTCGAGGAAGTGCGCATAGCCGCGCTCCTCCGGAGCTTCGTCGAGCGACCCGGCATTCACATCCATGCGGACGACCACGGTGCCGGCCGGCGTGTCATTGTGACGCAGCACATAACGCATGCCGTTGGCGAGACGGCCGACACGGAAGCCCTCGTCCATGGGAATGTCGCTGCTTTCGAACGCCCATGAGGTATCGTCCACGCGGACGGGTTCGCTTGCCGCGAGAGGCGTTGCAGCAAGAAGGAAAGCGATCGGGACAAGCGAGGTCTTCATGGTCTGGTGCGAAGCTCCGTGGAAGCGGCGGCGAGCGGGAGTCATGAAAGCCGGAAGGCTTGTCCCCGCTCGCCGGTGGATTTCTGGAATGGTTCGAATGGGCAGCGACGGGCGCGTGGCGGACGAGCGCGTGGCGATTATCGCTAGCGCCGGAAAGGGTGCAGGCCGCGGGGATTGCAAGCGACAGCCTTCATGTCGCATGCCTCATGAGAGCGGCCGATAGGTCATCGGCACGATGAAATGGAGCTGCGCGGCGCTCAGTTCCTTGGGTGGCCGCGGATAGGGGACCGCGTCGCGGATCTGCGCCAGCGCCAGTCCGTCGAGCGCGGCGACGCCGCTGCTTCTGGCGACGGCGATGTCGGTTATCTCGCCGCTTCCCGTGAGATTGAACCGGACCAGCACCCGACCGCGAATTCCGGCCTGCGCGAGGCTCGCCGGAAATGCCTTCCGCCGCAGGATGTGCCGGAAAACCTTGACGGCATAGGCATTGCTTCCTGCGCTGCCCCTTGCCGGTGCGGAGGCATCGGAAACGGCAGGCGCAGCGCCGGGACGCCCGCCATCGGACGCCGAAGCCTGCGCCTGCGCCGGAGCATGGGTGGAAACCTGAACCGCCGGTGCGGACGTTGGCCGAACCACGGCAAGCCCTGCGCGCTCGCCCTCCTGCGGCCCTTCGCCCGGCGCGATGGCTACTGGCCTCGTCACTTCGGGAACGATGGGGCGAACCGGCGGAGGCAAGACGGCAGGCCCATCAGCCGCAGCCGCCTCGGCAGGGCTCGCTGCCTTGCTCGGCGCAGACTGGCTGCGAGATTTCGCTTCGCTGTCCTCGTCCCGTGCATCGGTGAGGGAGATCGTCGTGAGCCGTTGGCCTGCAGCGGCACCCTCCTCGCCGGTCTGCGGCACACGCCAAGCCGCCAGCAGCAGGACCAGAACCAGCCCGTGCACCGAAGCCGTGAGCAAGGCCGATGTAAGACGAGGAGTCATCGAGCCGATCCTTCCTGCACGCTCACAGGACCTTCAGGAACGCCGCGAGCGCATCGCGTTCCTCCCGCGTGAGTTTCAGCGGCATGAGCAAGGGATCTTGGACCGGCGCAGGCCCATCGCCGTCGCGCCGGGGTCGATCCTTGCCCCCTCCGGCGTTGTAGAGCGCCACGACGTCTTCGAGCGTCGGGAACAGGCCGCTGTGCATATACGGCGCTGTCCGGCTCAGCCCGAGCAGCGAGGCGGTGCGGAAGCGCCCGACATCGCCCGGATCGCCTGTCACTTCGTAGCGCCCCGGATCTTCCCTGCTGCGTCCATAGAAGCTGATGCCGAGGTTGTGGAACGCCCCGTCCGACAGCAGCGGACCGCTGTGGCACGAGACGCATCCCGCTTTAGTGCGAAACAGGTGAAGGCCCTGCACTTCCCGATCGTCCAGGAAGCGCCCGCCTTTCGACACCACCCGGCTCCAGCGCGTGCGCGGCGGTGCCAGCGTTCGCTCATAGGCGGCCAGCGCGCGGGCCACATCCCCGATCCCAATCCGCCGGGTGCCGTCGGCGGCCTCGAAGGCTTCGCGATAGTCGGCGCGGCGGCGCACGCGGGCCGCCACGATGCGCGTGTCGCCCGCCATTTCCTTGCCGTCCATGATCGGATGCAGCGCCTGGTCCTCCAAGGTCGGGCTGCGGCCGTCCCAGAACAGCGGCGTCATCCAGGCAACGGCGTACAATGTCGGGGCATTGCGGCGTCCGCGCTGCCGCCTGTCACCGAAGGACGTGCGCAAGCCGTCGCCAAGGCCGAGTTCCGGATTGTGGCAGGACGAGCAGGCGATCTGGCCGCTGCCCGACAAGGCAGGGTCGTCGAACAGCCGCTTGCCGATGGCCGCCAAGGCCGCCTCCTTCGCTCCGCCGGACGGCAGCGCGGGCAGCGGCGCGAACTCCCGGAACCTGGCCCCGTCCCTGAGCACGGGACGGGGCCAGGTTTCCGGCAGACCATCGTAGAGGCGGCGAAGCTCCGCCGCGCTCGGCATGGCTTCGCCGTTCTGCACCGGGGCAGGTGAGATGGGGCGCGCGGGCGGCTTAGCCATCTGCCCCGACGCCTGAACCGCGATAACGCAGACGGCGGCGCAGATCAGCGCCCGGCTGACCAGATTTCCGAACTCGAATCCCATCAGTAGCGATACGTCATTCCCAGCCACACCGACCGGCCGTACTGATAGGGCTGCGATGTCGTCGAACTGTTGGGCGACGGAGTCCGGTCGAACAGGTTGGCGACGCGCGCTTCCAGCGTCAGCCCGCCGAGCGGCGAGCGGATCACCTCGAACTGGGCGTTGAGATTGGCGTCGATCGACTTGGGATAGAGCACATAGTCGTAGAGTTCGTATGTCACGCCGCCGATCGTCGTGCTGTCATCGGTGGATTCGATACGTGTGTAGCTGTTGCGATAGCGCAAGTTGAGGTTGGTCGTCAGGCGGTCGTCCAGCCACCAGGCCGTCCAGGAAGCGTTGATGATGAGCGGCGCCGCCATGCTGGCGCGCTGGTTCATCTCGTCGACGGCAGAAAGCGACAGGAGGTTGCCGTCAAGCGCGACCATGGTGGCATCGAGGGCGTCCTCGGCGCTGTCGAAATAGTCCCAGTTGCTCGATACCGTCTTCGAGAAGTTGGCGTTCACCGCGATCGAATGCTTGCCGAAGCTGCGATTCCATTCGATCGAAACGCCCTTGTAGGAACTGGAGCCGTCATTGATAATGACGTAATTGGTGTAAGTGCCGGTCTTCCCGTTATCGAGCAGGGTCGTCAGAGTCTCGCCCGCCGAGCGCGTGAACTCGTCCTTAGCCTCGCGGTAGATGCCCTTCACGCGCAAGCTTCCGCCCAGTACCTTGGCCGACAGCGCCGCCGACAGTTCGTCGGAATAGGGCGTCTTCATATTGCCGTCCGAATAACTGGCCGAACGGTTGGTGGAGTTGAGGTACCAGCCGCTGTCGGAATAGACGTTCATGCCGCCGCTCACCGTCGCAGTGCGCCGATAGGCGTAGTTGTCCGGATATTGCGAGCGCAATGCATAGGACAGCATCGAGCGGCCGTAATAGCGATTGGCGCCGAGCGTCACGCTCCACCCGGCCCAGGGCAAATCGTAAGTCGCGGAAAGACGCGGCGCGAAATTGTGATTGCCGAGGAAGCTCTCGTAATCGTGGCGCAGCCCCACGCGGGCGGAGAAGCGGCCGAAGCTCGCGGCATATTCGGCCCAGCTGCCGATACTGTCGAGGCGCACCCGCGCGGTATAGGCGGCATAACGGTTGGCTGCAGTCAGCGCGTATTCGCCGCTCACGCAGGTCATGCTGTCGCCGTCCGCGCAGACGATCGTGCCGGCCAGCGTGCGCGAGGTGCTGGTGGTGTAGGACCAGTTCTCCTCCGGACGGCTGCGCATGGCGTCGATGTGCTGGTAGTCGAAGCCCGCCGAGAGCTTGCCGGGGCCGATATCGCGCGACCATCGGCCGGTCAGCCCATAAGTATCCTGCGACTGGTCGAGATCGCCGAAGCTGCCGAACGTGCAGTTGGTCGAGGAGCAGATGCCGCCATTCGTCGTCCACGAGGGGATCACGTAGCGCGTCGGTGCGGTGTCGCGCCCCGTATCGTTGTGCGAGAACGTCGCCGTCACGTTCCAGTCCGAACTGCCCGAATGGGCGAGTTCCATCTTGCCGGTTATCCCGCCCCCCTTCGAGGTGATCGTGTTATCGACCGCACCGTCATCGGTATATTCGCTGCTGTAGGGCGAATAGACGAACTGGCCGGTGAGCTTCAGATCGGGTCGAAGATCGGCATCGAACTTGGCCAGCACATTATCGCTGACGCTGGTCTGGCCGAAGCGGGTGCTGCCGTAGGTGGCGGCGCGCTGATAGATGACATCCGCGCGCGACCGGTTGTAGGCCAGCAGCAGGCCGACATCGGCCGAAACGGGAACGTCCAGGGTAACGCCGTAGCGCCACTTCTCGAACGACGGCTTCTCGGGCATTTCCTGCCCCGCCAGCGCTTCGCGAGAAGCATCGGAAATCTTGTAGTTGGTGAGCGCATCGGAGCTGTAGGAAACCGAACTCGTGACGCCCCATTCCCGCCTGGGCGCGCGGGTCCTGATATCCAGCGCACCGCCGGTGAAACGGCCATACTGCGCCGAAACGTTGGAATCGCGCACCGTCATCTCGCCGATGAGATTGCTGTCCACCCAGATCGATTCCGCGCTGGCGCCCGCCAGCTCGTATGTGCTCTGGGGCGTGCCCTGCGTGGTATCCACACGCGAATTCACGTCGATGCCATCGAGCGTGATGAGATTGTCGTAATAGCGTCCGCCGGAGATCGAGATATCGGCAGGACGCAGATCGAGGATGTCCTCGCGCGTGGCCAGCCCCTCGTCGTTCGAGAACTGGACGGTCGGCAGGATCTTCAGCAACTGGTTCGCATCGCCCGAACCGGGCGCGCGGGCACGGATGTCCTTTTCGCCGATGGTGCTCTCGCCGGAGGCACTGCCGGTTCCCATCGCATAGACTTCATCTGCACTGTCGCCGTCGGCCACGACTTCGGGAAGCACCTGGGCGGAAGGATCGCTGCCGCCCGCTGCTTCCTGTGCGCTGCCCGAGGGGAACGAAGCGAACAGAGCATTGCCGCTGGCAAGCTGGGCCAGGGGTTCCAACGCCACCGTGCGATCGTCGACCCAGCGCCAGGCAAGGCCGGTCCCCGACAGCATGACGCCGAGCGCCTCCGATGTCTCGAAATCGCCCCTGACCGCGGCAGTGGCGCGGTCCGATACGAGCCCGCCCTCGGCGGTGATCTGGATACCGGACTGGCGATTGAACTGGGCGATGGCGCGCAGCAGCGACTGTGCCGGGATATCGAAACGGCGCACCGTTTCGTTCTGCGCCGCAGCAGGGGCGACAGTCGCCGTCGTGGCCAATGCCGAAGTCGCCAGGAGCGCCGCAGCCAACACGGCCCGCTTCGTTCTCCTGTAGCTCACTGCCCCATCCATCGATCGAATCTCCTGAAAAACGGACCTGATGCTATTGCGAGGCAACTGCACAAGCCGGTTGGTCAGAGTGAGACGACCGCCATGTTCGATTTTCCAAAAAAAAATTTCACGCCGGGAAACGAATTCCCATGGGCGCACCGGAAACCCTGGTTACGAGATAACGATCATCCACGGCGTGATCCGCCGCACTTTGCCGCCGGCGTGCTCGACGATGGCCGCCAGCGCATTTTCAGGCTCGTGCGCGTTGTAGACCCCATCGACCCGGCTGCGACCGAGCGCGCGGTTCAGCACGACGATACGTCCGCGATACCAGGGCCGCAGTTCGTCGATGACCTCTCCGATCGGGCGATTGTGGGCGATGATCGCGCCATCCTGCCATGCGCCGAGCAGGTTTGGGTCCTCCGCGCCGCTCTCGATCCGATGCGCTGCACCGACCCGGACCCATTGGCCTGGCGACAGTTCGCGCGAAACACCTTCCGCCGCCACGCGCACGCGCCCACGCTTGAGTGAAACCGCAGTCGCATCGCCGACGCGCCGGACATCGAAACTCGTTCCCAGCACGGTCATCCGCACATCTCCGGCCGTGACGCGGAACGGGGCTGCCGGGTCATGCTCGACATCGAACCAGGCCTCTCCCGCCAGCAGGCGAACGGAGCGGGCATCGGCACTGTAGTCCACGGCAAGGGCGCTGTCCGGCCCCATGCGCACGGTGCTGCCATCCGCTAGTGTCAGGCGGCGCAGTTCGCCGGGGCCGGTCACATAGTCGGACTGGACGCGCAGCAAGGCGGCAGGGGCGAACCAGAGCGCCAATGCAGCGGCAACGGCCCCCGCGACCATCCGGCCATATCGGACCGGCCCGGTGCGTCCGGTATCCCGGTGCCGCCAGGGCCACCGAGAAACGCGCAGCGGAGCAAGATCACCGCCGCGCCATTGTCCTTCCAGTTCGGGACCGACCGCGGCGATCGCCTCGAAGGTTTCCGAAACCGCGACCCACGCGCAGGCATGGGCGGGATCAACATCCAGCCAGGCCTCGAAACCCAGGCGCAGCGAGGCGCTGTCCGGTTCCTCGCGAAGACGGATCAGCCAGTCGGCAGCCTGCTGGCTGGCGGTGCGTTCGCTATCGCTCATGGACAGGCTCGAATCTGCCTCGGAGCGCGGCCAGAACCGTCCGATGCGTTTCGCAGGAAAGGGGCGCGCGAACCTCATGAAAGCAAGACGCTCCGACGCATCGCTTTTCCAAAAAGAATTTTTTCATGAGAGATCGCGCCGGTCGATCCCGCATCGCGTGGAGCAGGTCGCCAGGCCGTCCGCGATCAGCAAATGCGCAAGCGATACGGAAATTCCCAAAGAATCAGCGATTTCGCGCAGCTTGTAATCGCCGAACCGATACATCTCAATCGCTACGCGCTGCCGCTCCGGCAAATTGCGCAGCACGCCCATGACGCATGCCAGGTCGCGCCTGACGAATGCCGTCTTTTCCGGAGTTGCCTGCCCATCGACCGCCGTGCGGGTAGCGCTTTCCATATCGCCGCCCATCAGCCTGGTTTCGCGGACGCGCTGCCGCAGCGCATCGATCGCCAGATTTCGGACCGTCGTGCGCAGATAGCCGAGCGGCTCGCGCACATCCTTGCCACTGCTCCGCAACGACAGCGCCAGCCAGGCTTCCTGGACGATATCTTCGGCCTGCTCGCGATTGCCGACAACTTTGGCAGCATAATCGACGAGTGCCGGGCGATGCGCCAGATAGGCATTCATCGTCGGTGTCTCGTCTGGCGATGCTTGCGATTTCCTGCTGTTCAATGGGCATCCTTTCGTGCCCGCTGATTCCGGAACGATCGGCACCCGCCACTATTGCGATTCACTCGCAAACACAAGATTGCAATGCGCCGCGCACGGATTTTCCATCTCCACACACCTGCCCTCCATGTCTGCGCCGCACGACGTAATACCGATCAGCGCAAGCATTTTACGCCGTGACGTCAATGAGTTCATCCAGCCCATCACCGGCAGTTTCGAGGCCGACTACGCACCCCCGAAATCGACGAAACGGCAAGTGTGCGGCCGTCGACATCGCGCCATGATCGAGCGGCTGAGAAAGCGCGAGGCCAAGCCGAAAGGCACGCTTGCACCACACCTCTCGGCCATCGGTTATGCAGACACATGCCGGTCGGCAGTGGTGAGCGGCCTGCATATGCGCCCGAGAACCTTTCTACGGACGGACATGTCGCGCCGCGATATCGATGAAGGCGCGCACCTTGGGTACGCGAAATCGCGCAGCGGGCCACAGCATCGTCAGTGTCCCCACCTGTCGGATTTCGCCGTCCAGAACGGCTTGGAGCGCCCCCTCTGCAATCGCGTCGCGCACCATGAAGCGGGGGAAACAACCGATACCGGCCCCATCGAGTGCAAGTCGATACAGCGGGTCGATGACGCTCGCCGTCAGGCTGACCGGAGCCTGGTAATCCGGGGCCGAGCGCATCGCCCAGGGGGTAATTCGGCCCGCCGCCGATTTCTGGCGCAGACAGATGTGGTGGTGCAGATCATGCGGTACTGTGGGTATGCCGCTGCGCTTGAGATAAGCGGGCGCCGCCGCAAGTTGCCATTCAATAGTGCCGAGAACCCGGCGCAACAGACGGGAATCGCCAGTTTCCCCGGTCCGCGCAACGACGTCGAAACCTTCATCGACAACATTCACCAATCGATCGCTATAATCGATCTCCAGTTCGACCTGAGGATGAGCCTCCGCGAATGCGGCAATCGCTCGGCTGAACAGGGTACCGGACACCGGCAGGCTGATCCGCAGACGTCCGAGCGGATCGCCGGCCAGTTCGGCCAGTTCCGCTTCGCCCGCCCGCAGTTCCCCCAGGATACGACGCGCGCGCACCAGAAATAGTTCGCCCGGTTCGGTCAGGACGATGGACCGGGTCGTGCGCTGGAACAGGGTCGTCGATAACTGGGCCTCCAATCGTGCGATCGCCTTGCCGACCGCCGAGGAGGAGATGCCCAGCGACTGCCCGGCCATCTTGAAGCTTCGTGTCTCGGCCGCACCGACGAAAGCGCGCAGGCCCGAGAGGCTGTCTACAGGATCGATCATTACGAACTTATGATCCGCAATGATCGGAATTGCACGTCACTTAATCGGCAAAGCCCTTGCGCCTATCTGGAGGGTAATCGCTTTCCCTATCCAAGGACTACCATGACCGACCTGTTCTCTCCGTTCGATCTTGCCGGTACCACGCTCTCCAACCGTATCGTGATGGCACCGATGACGCGCTCGCGGGCACCGGAAGACATCGCGACCGACACGATCGCCCTCTATTATGCCCAGCGCGCGACGGCTGGGCTGATCGTCAGCGAAGGAACGCCGATTTCCCGCGAAGGCCAAGGCTATCTGTTCAACCCCGGCATCTTCACGCCCGAGCAGATCGCGGGATGGAAACGCACCACCCAATCCGTCCATAGCCTGGGCGGCCGCATCTTCGCCCAACTCTGGCACGTCGGCCGCGTATCGCATCCCTCCATCCAGCAGGATGGCGCATCGCCGGTCAGCCCGAGTACGAAAGTCGCGAACGGAGCAACCGCCTTTGGCTACGACGCCGAGGGCAAGCCCGGTTTTGTCCCGACGACGGCACCGCGCCCTCTGGGCACCGAAGAGGTCGGCCGCGTCGTGATGGACTTCGCCGACGCCGCCGCCAATGCAGTGGAAGCAGGATTTGACGGCGTCGAAATCCATGGCGCGAACGGATATCTGTTCGAACAGTTTCTGAATCCGACCGTCAACGACCGAACGGACCGCTATGCTTCGGACAACATGGAAAACCGCTTGCGCTTTGCCCTGGAGGTCGTCGATGCGGTGATCGCGCGGATCGGACATCAACGCGTCGGCATTCGGCTGTCGCCATTCGGCAAGCTGTTCGACATGGCCCATTACGACGCCATAGAGGAAACCTACAGCGCATTGGTCGCAGCACTCGGCGAACGAGGGATCGCCTATCTCCATCTCATGGACCAATCGGGATTCTTCTACGATGAAGGTTCCGCCGTACCTGTAACGGAACGAATTTACGCGCTGCTGCGAGACTTCCGAAAGAAGCTTCCGGAAACGGCCCTGATCCTTGCCGGCGGCATGACCCGCGAGCGGGCCGAGGCCCTCATCGCCGACGGCACGATCGATCTGGCGGCATTCGGGCAGCCGTTCATTTCCAATCCCGATCTTGTCGCGCGCCTTCGGAACAATTGGGCACTGACCCCGCCGGACCGCGAAACCTATTACGGCGGCGGAACCGAAGGTTTCGTGGACTATCCGGCCTATCAGCCCGCCTGAACCTTGCGCCGGCCGGGCTTTCCATTGGTTGGCCCGGCCGTTTTCGTATCAGAAGTCCTTTGAGACTCTGACGGTGAGTCTTCCGTCGCGTTGGTTTGATGCGCCGCGCAGGCCGAGTTCCATGTCGAAGACCCAGGCCGAGAGGGTGTAGAGACCGCCGCCGAGGGCCACCTCGTACTGGTCTCGGGTCCAGCCATCGGTGCGGATGCCGTAGAACGCCTGGCCCGGAATGTCGGCGTAGTCGAGGAACTGGGCGCTCGAGTCCTGGAACTCATGCGACCATTCGAGGCGCACACGGGGCCGGAAGCTGCCGATCAGCAGGCGCTTGTCGAGTTCGAAGCGTCCGCCCAGCACGCCCGCCAGAGAATTGGCGTCGCGCTTGTCGAAGCGCAGGTCCATGATCCCGGCGCCGTTCTCCCGGTAGGCATCGAGCGTGCCGCTCAGCCACTCGCCGCGGCCGTAGAGCGACCAGCGCAAGTTGCCGCTGATGCGGTCGAGGCCGGTCGAGGCGGCGCCGAACCACATGGAGCCGTCGCGCGATCCGCGCGTCAGCGCGCCGTCGACGATCCGCCGGGTCTTGAAGCGCAAGTCCCCGTAGCCGATCACGAAGTCCACGAACATGCCCGGGAACGGCGCCGTGCTGCCATAGGCGGCGGCCACGCTGCTGCGGCCATGGAGCCGGGCGGCATTGTCGCCGATCTCGCTGTCGTCGAAGCCCATGCCGCCGCCCAGCCCCACGGTGACGTCGGGCGAGAGCTTGATATCCGCGCCCGCGCTCAGCCCGCTGGTGGCGATGGAGATCTTGTCGCGGTCGTTGGTGCGGTTGCGGGTGCCGAGGGCAAGCTGGCCTCCGGTCCAGACGGCGACCGAACCGACCTGACGTTCCGTGCCGCTGCTCGGCCCCTCGCCCTGCCCGCTGCCTTCCGGACCTGCGGCCCCTGCATTCGCAGTGCGGGCATTCATCGGTGCGCGCGGATCGAAGCCGGTCGCATAGTTGCCGGGCCGTCCGCGCATCCGGTCGACCAGTTCGAGTTCGTCGGCCGGAGTGCCCATGCCGAAAGCGCCCGATACCGATCGCCGCATGTCGAGAATGCCCAGCGAGACACCCATGCGGGCCTTGCCGGAACCGCCGCCGTTATGCAGCTGCTCGGTGCGTTGCAGGAAGTTGCGGCTCTGGGTCTGGGCGAAGCGCCGGGTCGATTCGACCTGGGCATCGCTCAGCGCACGGATGTTCGGATCGAGCGAGGGATCCGGGCGCGCGGTGACGGTGATCGTCACGGTCGCCGGGGCCGAAGTGCCGAACAGGTTCGACAGAGTGTAGGTGACGAGGATCGTGCCGCCGTAGTGCGGCGCGGGCGTCACTTCCAGCCGGTAGGTATGCGCGCCTGCCGGCCCCTCCTCGACGATCTTCGCGGTGGCCTTGTCGGCAGGCGCGATGCTGACGATCGCGGCGCCGGTGAAGGGTCCTTCGGTGGCCCCCTCGGTCAGTTCGATCGAGACGGGCTGGTTGTCGATCGCCTCGGCGGTCTTGGCCGCCGCGGTCGGCACGGTTCCGGTCACAGTGATGGTGACGGTGGCCGGCGCCGAACGCCCGCCCGGCCCCACCGCGACAAACCCGAAGGTGTCGGTGCCGGAGAACCCGGGATTGGGCGTATAAGTCGCGATCGCATTGCGCGTGCCGCGCAGCGCGACAGTGCCGTGCGTGGAGGTTCCGGCCAGTTCGACGGCGGTATATTCGCCCGCCACCAGAGCGGCGAGGTCGATGTCCACCGACTTCTGCGCCTGGGTGGAGGAGACCACCGATCCCGTACCCGCCTTGGCGGTCGGCGCCGGGGGCACCGCGACGTCGAGGCTGACACTTGCCGTGCCGGAGGTACCGCCGGGTCCGGTGGCGGTGAAGGTGAAGCTGTCGGCGCCGAAGTAGCCGGTGTTCGGCACGTAAGTCGCGGTATTACCGGCGATCGTCACGATCCCATGGGCCGGGGCCGCCGCGACCGCAAGGCCGGTGCTGATGCCGCTTACCGAAGGCGAGAGATCGATCGCGGTGCCGGGGCTGTCATAGGGAACGGCGACGCCGCTCTTGTCGTGCACGGTCGGTGCCGGCGGCGTTGCCACCACCAGGCCGACGGTTGCCGGAGCCGAAGTGCCGCCCGGCCCGCTCGCGGTATACGTGAAGCTGTCGGCTCCGAAGTAGGCGGCGGCGGGGACATACGTGATCGTATCGCCGCTGACGCTGGCGGTGCCGTGGGCAGGCGGCGTGGCAATGGCAAGTGCCGTGTAGACGCCGCTCACCGAGGCCGAGAGATCGATGGCCTGGCCGCTGCTGCCGTAAGCCACGGCTACGCCGTCGCGGTTTGCAGCCACCGGCGGTGCGGGCACCGCCACGTTCAGGGTCACGCTGGCCGGGGCCGAAGTGCCGCCCGGCCCGCTCGCGGTATACGTGAAGCTGTCTGCTCCGAAGTAGGCGGCGGCGGGGACATACGTGATCGTATCGCCGCTGACGCTGGCGGTACCATGCGCGGGCGGGCTGGCGACGGCGAGCGCGGTGTGGACCCCGCTCACCGCACCCGAGAGGTCGATCGCGGTACCGCTGCTGCCGTAAGCCACGGCTACGCCGTCGCGGTTCGCCGCCACCGGCGGTGCGGGCACCGCCACGCTCAGGGTCACGCTGGCCGGGGCCGAAGTGCCGCCGGGGCCGCTCGCCGTGAAGGTGAAGCTGTCGGCCCCGAAGTAGCCTACCGCAGGGACATACGTGATCGTATCGCCGCTGACGCTGGCGGTGCCGTGGGCAGGCGGCGTGGCGATGGCGATCGCGGTGTGGACCCCGCTCACCGCCCCCGAGAGGTCGATGGCCTGGCCGCTGCTGCCGTAAGCCACGGCAACCCCGGTCCGGTCGGCGACGGTTGGGGCGCCGGGCGTGGCGATGGTCAGGCTCACGCTGGCAGGTGCAGAGGTTCCGCCGGGTCCACTCGCGGTATAGGTGAAGCTGTCCGGGCCGAAGTAGCCTGCCGCAGGGACATACGTGATCGTATCGCCGCTGATGCTGGCGGTGCCGTGGGCAGGCGGCGTGGCGATGGCGAGCGCCGTGTGGACGCCGCTCACCGAGGCCGAGAGGTCGATGGCGAGGCCCGCGCTGTCATAGGGGACGACCACGCCGCTGCGGTTCGCGGCCGTCGGCGCCGCCGGAGTGGCGATGGTCATCGTGACGGTGGCAGGCGCCGAAGTGCCGCCGGGGCCGGTCGCAGTGTAAGTGAAGCTGTCGGCGCCGAAGTAACCCGCGGCCGGAGTATACGTCACCACATCTCCGGCAATGCTGGCCGTGCCATGCGTCGGCGCCGTGGCAATCGCAATGCCCGAATGGACACCCGTGATCGAACCGGCGAGGTCGATAGCGGTGCTGCTGCTGCCATAGGGTACGGCGATCCCGCTGCGGTTCGCAGCGGTCGGCGCGGCCGGAGTGGCGACGACGACCGTGACGGTTCCCGGCGCCGAAGTACCGCCCGGGCCGGTCGCGGTATACGTGAAGCTGTCGGCACCGAAGTAGGCGGCGGCGGGAACGTAAGTGATCGTATCGCCGCTGACGCTGGCGGTGCCGTGAGCAGGCGGCGTGGCAATCGCGAGTGCGCTGTGGACGCCGCTCACCGCGCCCGACAGATCGATCGCGGTGCCACTGCTGCCATAGGCGACGGCAACCCCCGTTCGGTCGGCGACGGTCGGCGTGCCGGGCGTGGCAACCGTCAGGGTGACGGTTCCCGGCGCCGAAGTGCCGCCTGGGCCGGTCGCGGTATACGTGAAGCTGTCCGGGCCGAAATACGTGGCCGCAGGAACGTAGGTGATCGTATCGCCGCTGACGCTGGCGGTGCCATGCGCGGGCGGCGTGGCCACGGCGAGCACGGTGTGGACGCCGCTCACCGCGCCCGAGAGGTCGATGGCCTGGCCGCTGCTGCCATAGGCGACGGCAACCCCCGTCCGGTCGGCGACGGTCGGCGTGCCGGGCGTGGCGACGGTCAGGCTCACGGTTCCCGGTGCCGAAGTTCCGCCGGGGCCGGTGGCGGTATAAGTGAAGCTGTCGGCACCGAAGTAGCCCGCGGCCGGGGTGTAGGTGACGACGGTCCCGGCCACGCTCACGGTGCCGTGCGTCGGCGCCGTGGCGATCGCCATGCTTGAATAGGTGCCGGTGATCGCGCCGGAGAGGTCGATCGCGGTGCCGGTGCTGCCGTAAGCCACGGCAAGGTCCGACCTGTCGGCAGCGACCGGGGCGGCCGGGGTGGCGACCGTCAGGCTGACGGTGGCGACGTTCGAGAGGCCGCCGGGGCCGCTGGCGGTGTAGGTGAAGCTGTCGGGGCCGAAATAGCCGCTCGTCGGCGTATAGGTCACCACGTCACCGGCAATGGTGAGCGTGCCGTGCGACGCGGTCGAGGCGATGGCGATGGTGCTATGCGGGCCTCCGCTGATCGAAGCAGAGAGGTCGATCGCGGTGCCGGTGTTGTAGGCGACCGTCACTCCCGGCTTGTCTGCCGCGATGGGCCGGTCGATGAACGTGAAGCTTGCGCCGGTCGGGCTGGCCTGGCCGTTGACGGAAACCGTCACGGTGACATTGCCCGAGCCGGTGGCGGGTGCGGTGACGGTGAGCGAGGTGGCACTGGCGCCGGTCACGTTACCGGCGACCGATCCGAACTGGACGATATTGTTGCCGGGCGTGCTGCTGAAGCCGGTACCGGACAAGGTCACCACCTGGCTGGGCGGTCCGCTGCTCGGTGAGATCGCGGTGACCGTGGGGGTCACGGCGATGGCTGCCGAGACCGCACCGGGGGACGAGGGATAGCCTGCCGGGGTGAAACTGGCGACGCTGAAGCTGGCCAGCCCGGCACCCGAGGCCTGGTAGGGCACGGTCACGGTGCATACGCCTGTAGGGATCTGGATATTGATGAAGTCGAGCTGGGTGCCGCTCGGCGCCGAGGTGTTTCCTGCGGAAATGCCGCAGCTGCCGCCCACACCCGGAAGGCGCGTGAACACGCTGCCGTTGGAATGGAGCGAGGTGGTGAAACCAGGCGTCGTTCCGGCATTGGGATTGATGAAGGTGACGGTGAGCTGGCCGCTGGTTCCCACCGTGGCGGGCGAAGGCGCATAGCTGAGTGCGACACTCACCGCACCGGCAGGGGCGATGGTGAAAGTCTGCTGGGCCTGCGCGGCGGCGTTCCAGTTGGCGTCGCCCGCCTGGTTGGCATTGATCCGGCAGGTGCCGGGGCCGGCGAACGTGAGCGTGGTTCCGGCAAGCGCGCAGCCGGTGCTGCCCGCATCCAGCGAATAGGTCACGCCGAGCCCTGAAGTGGCACTCGCCGCGACCGTATAGCTGCCGCCGACTGCCGCCGAGGACGGTGCGCTCGACGTGAAGCTGACCGACTGGTTGCCCTTTGCGATCGCGACGGTGACGATCGGGCCAAGAGCCGTGATCGGCTGACTGTCGCTGGCGGAGATCTGGTAACTGAAGCTGCCAGCTACCGTCGGCGTGCCGGTCACGATGCCGGTTGCCGTATTGAGCGAAGTGCCTGGCGGCAGCGCGCCCGCATTGAGCGCATACGAATAAGGTGCGATGCCGCCGGAAGCCGCGTTGGTCTGGCTGAACGTGCCGCCCACGATCAGGCCGGTCGCCGCAGCCGAAGTGACAGCGAGCGGAGCCGGGGTGACGGCGAAGCTGCGGATCACGCTGGGGGCAGCGCTGTAGCTGCTGCTCCCTACCTGATCGGCCTGGACCGAGCAGGTTCCCGGCTGCAGCAGGGTGAGCGCCGTGCCGGACACAGTGCAGACCGGCGTGGTCTGCGAGGTGAAGCTGACGGCAAGGCCCGAGCTCGCGGTCGCCGAAAGGGACAGCGGCGAGGCCGCGATCGAGACGTTGGGCAAGGCGCCGAAAGTGATCGTCTGGGTGCCTTGCGCCACGATCAGGCTGACCGTCGCCGGCGCGGAGGTGCCGCCCACACCGGTAGCGGTATAGGTGAAGCTGTCGGGTCCGGCATAGCCAGTGGTGGGTGTATAAGTGACGACATCGCCCGCAATGGCGACGGTGCCGTTGGCCGGTCCGCCGGGAACGGCGATGCTCGTATGGCTACCGGTAATGGACCCGGTCAGCGTGATCGGGGTCCCGGCACCGAAAGCAACCGTCCCCGCATCGAGGTTGGCGGCGATCGGCGCGGCCACGTAAGTATACTGGTCCGAGGCCGAAGTTGCGCTGGTTCCCGCCGCTGTCGTGACCCGCACGTCCACGGTGCCGCTACCGGCCGGAGCGACTGCGGTTATCTGGGTCGCACTGCCTCCCACGAACGAGCCCGAGGAAATCCCGCCGAACGAGACACCGGTGGGATTGGAGAGGTTGGTGCCGGTGATCGTCACCGTCGTGCCGCCGCCGATTGGACCTGTCGTCGGTGAAATGCCGGTGACGGTCGGAGCCTGGATCACGGTGGTCGAATCGCTGGCCGAAGCGGAAGCACTCGCGCCGCCTCCCGACAAGGTCACCGAAGGCACAAGCGGTGTGCCCGCATTGGCCGCAAACGTTGCGATCAGGTTGATGACGGGGCCCGTGCCGGGGCCGAAACTGCCGGTCCGCGTGCACGAGCCGGTCTGGCCCGCCGCCGAGCAGGTCCAGCCCGTGCCGGACAGGCTCGAAATGCTCATGCCCACCGGAAGGTTCAGCGTGGCCGTCAACGGCGCGCTCGTCGTGGGGGTGCTGGTCACACTCGGCGTGATCGTGTAGCTCATCAGGCCGCCTTGGGCCGCATTGCCTGCGTGGCTCATCGCGACGCCCAGCACAGGGTTGGACGAGCAGCTCAGGCTGATGGCGACCACGCTATCGCGTGAGGAAGGCTTGGGTGTGCTCGGAGGGGTCAGATAATTTGTATCGGCGATGCCGACCTGGAAGTAGTCATTGGGACTCGGTCCGGAAATAATGAAACTTCCCGAACCTGAAACCGCCGTCGAATCCAATACTGAACTGGATGACCATGCAGTTCCGTCGTTCTGAGTCCAGAGGACGTATATATAGGCGCCCTTGGTGTTTCCCGACCAGGAGTAGAAGACTCTCTCTCCATTGGCGAAAGTGTGCGGACCGGGGGTCGTGAATTTGTCGGTTCCGACGCCGTTCGAATCGACCGTGAATATGCCGCCGAGATTGTTGATCTCGTCACAACCGGTCGACGCAGCCCAGGCGCCCGTCGGCAGAAGCACCAGAATGGCGCCCAGGAAAACTCGAAAGAAAGCTCTGGCTGCACGACCAAGCGAAACACGTTGCGATGCCTGCTCGCTCCCACAATCGCGGAATCCACGACACATCCGAACGTCAGCAAGTCGCACGCCGCGTGAACGGAACAAGGTCCCGAGCCCCCACATATTAATTCCCCCAGCGCCGCGAAGCCCCTGGATACCATGCCCATCGGCATCCGAACGCAGCGCAATGAAACACTCCAGCCCTGGAGTGTAAATCTTGATTCGTGAATATTTGAAGTCAATTATGTTTACAATTCACTAATAATACAGCCCATCTAGATGCAGTCATGTCAAAATTAAAATTCTGAAACTGCGGATACTATGCACATTGGCAACAATGGTTCTCGACTGCATGTTCGCCTGAAATTCTCGATCATCTCTTTCGCGATGATTCGTGCACCCACATGGAGAGCAGGATGAGTGATCCATTTTTCGGTCAAATCATGCAGGTCGGATTTAATTTCGCGCCGGTAGGCTGGGCATCCTGCAACGGCCAGATCATGAGCATCAGTCAGAACAATGCATTGTTCGCCCTGCTCGGCACGACATTCGGCGGGAACGGCATGACGACGTTTGCACTGCCCAATGCCGGAGGACGCAGCCTTCTGGGCCTCGGGCAAAGCACGGCCAGCGGACAGACTTATGATTGGGGCGAAGTATCGGGAACGGAGAGCATCACGCTCACGACGGCCAATATGCCGGCCCATACCCATCAGGCGACCTTCATCGGTACGGCGGGAAATACTACGGCAAGCGGCTCGATCCAGGCGGTCACGGGCACCACCAATCAGACGAACAGTCCTGCAGAGGGATCGCTGCTGGCCAATGCCGCGAATGCCGGCCCCAATCAGGTGAAGGTCTATGCTCCGGCAGGAACGACTGGACCCGTCGTCAACCTCGGCGGCGTCGCGATAACCGGCGGCAGCTTCACACCGCAGGGTTCCGTTGCGGTGGGCGTCAGCGGCAGCAATATCCCGTTCTCGATCATGAACCCCTATCTCGCGGTACAGACCAACATCGCACTGGTGGGCATCTACCCGTCCCGAGGCTGAAATTACCGCCAGACGGCAGGCGGCCCCGCACCTTACGGAGCCGCCTCTGCCAATAGGTGCCGATCAGGCAAAAACGGCCTCGTAAATCCGACGATCGGGCTTGGGCTGCAATTGCGTGACACAAATGGCGTGCGGTCCGCCCTTTCCGCAATCGAACTCATAAGTTCCGTCGATCAGGTAAGTGTCCAGCCCGGATTCGAAGTAAAGCGAAAATGGAACGCGGACATCGAAACCCGGAATGACGTTCCGCCGGTGAATACGCTCAAGCGTAATCTCCACAAGTTCCGGCACTGTACCAACACGAACCTTGCGGCCGACCCATGGCTCAAAATCTTCCGGTGTAAGCAGCATCATGACTTGTCGACTTCCCCTTCGACGAACGAATCCTTGTCCGGCGTCGGAACGTGCCACGAACACAACCGGTCGTGAAGCCTGTACATATTTGCACCGAACAAGACCATGAAGGAGACGGCAATGAGTTCTTCTTCCCTAAAACGCTTCCCCGCACCGACCCCGCTTCCTGATCCGACAGAAGCGCTCAGAGCATTGAAGATCGAATTCATCCCGGCGACCGCTGCGGATATTCCCTTCCTTCGCGCGCTATACCGAGCCTGCCGCTTGCCGGAACTGCTCATGACACCATGGAGCACCGATCAGAAACTGGCCTTTCTCGACGATCAGTTCACTCTCCAGCACAATCATTTTCTGAAGCTGTACCGCAAAGGCGATTTTCATTTGATCCGCCAGACAGGCCGCCTTGTCGGGCGCCTTTCCTTCGATCGCAATGACCGGGGCTGGGCCCTGATCGACATCCTGCTGACAGCGGACGGGCGCAGCCAGGGCATCGGCACTGCGGTGATCCGCTGGATGCAACAATCCGTCATCGCCGCAGAGGCAAAACAGTTGCGGTTGAGCGTCGCCCACAACAACCCTCGCGCCCGCAAACTCTATGACGATCTGGGTTTTCGCGAAACCGAAGCCACCGCGACCCATCTCGGAATGGTCTGGACCATCCCCAGCACCATCTCGGACGCTCGCCTGCCGTACAGCACCTGTCCATGATGCTCCGGCAGTGCCAGAGGTGTCGCAGAGGCCTGACCTTACCCCTTGCCCTTCAGCGCCGAGGGCAGGCTGGCCGCGATCCACGGCGAGGCCTTTTCGTAAGCGTGGCCCACCTGCAGAACGGCCAGATCCGCATGGCGCCTGCCAATGATCTGAAGGCCTATGGGCAGCTTCAGTGCGCCGCCGAAACCTGCCGGAACCGCCAGCGTGGGCAAGCCCGCCATCGTGGCCGGCAGGGTCACTTCCATCCAGCGATGGTAGCTGTCCATCGGCTTGCCCGCGATCTCGGTCGGCCAGTGCTCGCTGACATCGAAGGGGAAGACCTGCGCCGTGGGGAGCACCAGGAAGTCGAAATGCTCGAACGCGGCCTCGAACGCGTTGTAGATCCGGGTCCGCCCTTCCGAGGCCGCAGCGAGTTGCGGCCCGGTCAGCTTCATCCCGCCTTCGACTTCCCAGATCGCCTCCGGTTTCATCAGGGCGCGTTTGGCGGGATCGTTGTAGAACGCCTGAAGATCGGCGCCGACCGACCAATGACGCAAGGTCTTGGCGGTCTGCCACATGTCCGCCGCAGGCTCTGCCAGTTTCGCGGCCTCCACTTGCATGCCGGCGGCCTCGAACGCCTTGAGTGCGCTGGTGCAGGTCTCCATGATGCCGGCTTCCATCGGCAGCGCGCCGTCCAGATCGCCCAGCCATCCGATCCTGCCGCCCTTCCAGTCGCGATCGAGCGAGCCCGCGAACACCGCCGGATCGTCACCTAGCGAGAAGGGCGCGCGTGCGTCGCCGCCCGCCTGTACCGAAAACAGCATCGCAAGGTCCTTGACCGTGCGGCCGAGCGGCCCCGATGTCGCGAAGTTCTGCCAGAACAGGTCGCTGTTGGGTACGGAGGGGACGCGGCCGAACGAGGGGCGCAGGCCGAAGACGTTGTTCCAGCCGGGCGGGTTGCGCAGCGATCCGCCGAAGTCGCTGCCGTCCGCCACCGGCACCATGCGCAACGCCAGCGCCACCGCGCCGCCCCCGGTGCTGCCGCCCGCAGCCTTGCCATGGGCATAGGCATTGTGGGTGGTGCCGAACACCGGGTTATAGCTGTGCGACCCCAGCGCGAATTCCGGGACGTTGGTCTTGCCGATGAACAGCGCGCCAGCCCGGCGCATCCGCGAAACGACAAGGCTGTCGGCGGCGGGAATGTTGTTGCGCAGGATCGGCGATCCCTGAGTGCTGGAGATGCCCTTGACCGGGGCGGTGTCCTTCACCGCATGGGGAAAACCATGGAGCGGGCCATGGAAGCGGCCGGCGGCGGCATCCTCATCCATGGCGGCGGCCTGCTGCAGGAGCGTATCGCCGTCCACGCGCGAGACGATTGCATTGAAGCGCCGGTTCAGACTGTCGATCTGGGCCAGATGGGCGCGCATCACCTCGCGACTGGACAGGTCCTTGCGATGGATCGCGGCGGACAGGTCGGTCGCGGTCATCATGACGATTTCGTTCCCGCCGCCCTGGGCAGCGGCCTTCGCAAAGGCAGGTGCGGCGGCAGTCGTCAGGGCAATGGGCGCGGCAGCCAGAACCATGCGGCGGTTCGCGGTGACGCGGTCGAGGATCGTTTCGCCCATTGTATTCATCTCCAGCCTTGGGTGGCCGCTTCTTCACCCCGGCGGTAGCGCGGTAAAGGACCAATTTCGCCTTGCGACGCGGGACCATGCCCGCACCGCCCATCGGGTTCGCGCCGCTCAGGCCGCCCGCTGCAACATGCCGAACAGATCGCGCGGGTCGTCGGGATCGGCGATGATGTCGAGCTGCTGGAAGAAGTCCGTGCCTTCCAGCTTGCCCAGCAGATAGCGCAGGGCCGAGAAATCCTCGATCGCGAAGCCGACGCTGTCGAACAGGGTGATCTGGCGGGCGTCGCTACGTCCCTGCGCTTCACCGGCCAGCACCTTCCAGAATTCGGTGACCGGGTAGGACGCTTCCATCTGTTGAATTTCGCCTTCGATGCGGGTCTGCGGCTCGAATTCGACAAACGTGGATGCGCGGCCAAGGATGTCCTTGTGCAGTTCGGTCTTGCCTGGGCAGTCGCCGCCGATGGCGTTGATGTGGATGCCTGCGCCGACCATGTTGTCGGACAGGATCGTGGCATAGGACTTGTCCGCGGTGCAGGTCGTGACGATCTGCGCCCCTTCGATCGCCTCCTGCGAGGTTTCGCAGGCCACAACCTTCAGACCCGAGCCGGCCAGATTGCGGGTGGCCTTGCGGGTGCCTGCGGGATCGATATCGTAAAGGCGTACTTCCTCGATGCCGACGATCGCTTTCATGGCGATGGCCTGGAATTCCGCCTGCGCGCCGTTGCCGATCATCGCCATCACGCGGGCGTTCTCCGGGGCAAGGCGGCGTGCCACCATGGCGGACGTCGCGGCGGTGCGCAGCGCCGTCAGCAGGGTCATCTCGGTCAGCAGCAGCGGATAGCCGGTATCGACGCGCGCCAGCAGCCCGAAGGCCGCGACCGTCTGCAACCCCTTTGCGGTGTTGCTGGGGTGGCCATTGACGTATTTGAACGCATAGGCATCGCCATCAGAAGTCGGCATCAGTTCGATGACGCCCTCCTGCGAATGCGAGGCGAGCCGGGGCGCCTTTTCGAACAGCGACCAGCGCAAGTAGTCGGCCTCGATCGCATCGGTCAGTTCACGCAGCACGTCCTCGATCCCGAAATGATGGACGAGACGCATCATGTTCTCGACGCTGACGAACGGGACGAAGGCAAGCGAGGAAGGCGGCGGAGCCATGGAGATGTCCTTTACTGGAATGGGCTGGGGACGATCCTAGGTCGGCGCTCTGCTGGTAAAAATCGCAAGACCGCCTTGCAAGGTGCTCATCTTTGTACGAACATTGCAGCGTTATTGTACAATTTGCATAGAGAGCGGTTTTCGCGTGTCATCCTTGGCAAAGTTCATTCCCGACGATCTCGATCGCCGCATCATCGGGCATCTGCGGGCGGATGGCCGCGCCTCGCTGTCGAAGCTGGCCGATGCGCTGGGCGTCGCGCGCGGTACCGTGCAGAACCGGCTCGACCGGCTGATCGACACCGGAACGCTGCTCGGTTTCACCATCCGCGTGCGCGACGATTACGAGGATCTGTCGGTGCGCGCCGTTATGATGATCGAGATCACCGGCAAGTCCACCACCCAGGTCATCCAGAAACTGCGGGGCATGGTCGAAATCCAGACGCTGCATACCACCAACGGAAAATGGGATCTGGTGGCGGATATCCGCACATCCAGCCTGTCGGAATTCGACCGGGTACTGCGGCAGGTTCGCATGATCGACGGGGTACTGAACAGCGAGACCAGCCTGCTGCTGAGTACCGTCTGAGGGAAACCGTGCCCCTCCGCGACTGGCCCCCTCTCCGCTTCCGAACTGGATGTTTCCCACTCGCTGCTGCGCAGCGATGGAAAGTCCCTAGATCAGGCAAAAAGGTGACGCAGTGAACTCATGGCTGGCAGGTACGGCGCTTCTGGCGAGCATGGCATTGTTCGGCGGAGAGACGGCGCATGCGGACACTCTCCCGCCACTGTCCGGGCGCGTGATCGAATATGACACCCGGCAGGTCACCTGGCCCGCACTCGACATATCGCCCGACGGCGGCACCATCCTGTTCGACCTGCTGGGCGATATCTATGCGCTTTCCCCGCAAGGCGGAAAGGCCCGCCCGGTTATGATCAGCGATGCATTCGATACGCAGCCGGTCTTCTCGCCCGACGGTCGTCACATCGCCTTCGTCAGCGACCGCGACGGGCGCGAGAACCTGTGGATCGCCGATGCCGACGGCAGCCATGCCCGCCGCGTCTCAGAGGAAACCGGCGGCGTGCCGCACTACAGCTCACCCGCATGGTCGCCGGACGGCAGGACGCTTTACGTCTCGCGCATGATCTGGGGTGTGCTTGCATTCGAGTTGTGGTCCTTCGACGTCGCGAGCGGCAGCCATGAGGTGCTGGTAAAGGCCCAGCCTAACGGCGACGATCCCCATCCGCAGCGGCGCAACGCCATGGGCGTGGTCGCTTCGCCCGATGGCAAGAGCCTGTACTATGCCACCAAGGCGGGAACGACCTGGACCAGCGGCGCCCTGCCCCACTGGACGATCGCGCGCTTCGACCTTGCCACCCGAACGCAACACACCGTGGTGACGACGCCAGGCGGCGGAATGCGCCCGGTACTCTCGCACGATGGCCGCCTGCTGGCTTACACCACGCGCGAGAACGAGCGGACCGTGCTGCGCCTGCACGATCTCTCCTCCGGTACCGACCGGCTTCTGCATGCCCCGCTAGACCCGGATGCCCAGTCCGGCGGGTACTATGTCGACCTGATGCCGCGGATGGTCTTTTCCGCCGATGACCGCAGCATCTATCTGGGCCTCGGCGGCGGGTTGAAGCGGCTCGACGTGACAACCGGCACGCTCGCCAACATTCCGTTCGAGGCGCATGTGCGCCGCGAGATGCCGCTGCCGCTCCGCCGCCAGCACCGGGTGGAGACCGGCCCCGTCCACGTCCGCGTGATCCAGACGCCGCGTCTCTCGCCCGATGGCAGACAGGTGGTGTTCGGTGCCGTGGGCCGGATCTATCTGGCCGCCAACCGCAAGGGTGCGAAGCCGCGGCGCCTCAACGTGCCCGGAGCCGCCTGGCAGCCGAGCTGGTCGGACGACGGGCGCTTCATCACATACGTGACCTGGACCGCCAAGGAAGGCGGCCAGATCTGGGTCGCGGCGGCGGACGGCAAGACCCCGGCACGGCAGATCACGACGCAGGCGGCGTTCTATTCCGAACCGCTGTTCCTGGCAGGCGGCAAGGACATGGTGGCCTTTTCCGCCAGCCAGCACGACCGGCTCTACCGCACGGCGGAGAGCCTCGGCCCGATGCCCACGACACTGGTGCGGGTGCCGGTGGACGGCGGCGCGGTGACGGCACTGGGCGAGGTCGGCGCGGCCATGGACTTGCGGCGCGATGCCGATCCGGCGCGAGTGCGTTACTACGCGGACGGCTGGATTTCCTCCCACGCGGTTTCCGGCGATGGTCCAGCGAAGCGTCTGGTGAAACTCGTTGCCCGGCCCGACAGCCAGTATTTCGACACGCCCGCGCCGCTGCGGAACGCGCAGTTGAGCGCCGACGGCCGCACCGCGCTGGTGCGCCTCGCCTCGCAGCTCTACCTCGTTCCCGTGCCGGAAGCTGGGGACGGCGTGGCGCCCACCGTCAACGTCAGCGAACCGGCGTCGAAGGCGCGGCGGATCACCGCCATCGGCGCCGACGCCATGGACTGGGCACCGGACATGCGCTCGCTCCTGTGGTCGGTCGGCGCGACGGTGCGGCAGCTGCCTCTGGCTGCCGCGCAGGACGGCCCCCCTGCCGCCATCGAGAAGCGGGCAGGCGGCATCGTCATGGACGTGGTCCTGCCGCGCGACGTGCCGAGCGGCAGGCTGCTGCTGCGCGGCGCGCGGGTCATCACGATGAAAGCGGACGAGGTGATCGACGATGCCGACGTGCTGATCGTCGACAACCGCATCGCCGGGGTCGGGCCGCGCGGGACCGTGAAGATTCCCGGCTGTACGCAAGTGCGCGACGTGACCGGCAAGTTCATCGTGCCCGGCTTCATCGACGCCCATGCCCACTGGTTCGAGACGCGCCGCCGCATCCTCGATATCGGCCACTGGGATTTCTCCGCAAACCTCGCCTACGGGGTGACCGCGGGGCTGGACGTGCAGACGTTCGATCCCGACGTATTCGCCTATGCCGACATGATCGACGCCGGACTGATGACGGGCCTGCGCGCCTTCTCCACCGGCGAGGGCGTGTTCCGCAACAGCCCGATGGCCAGCCGCGAGGAAGCCATCGCCACCCTGCGGCGCTATTCCGACTACTACCGCACGCCCAACATCAAGCAGTACATGGTCGGCGACCGCGCCGAACGGCGTCACCTGATCGAAGGCGCGCAGGCGCTGGGCCTGATGCCCACGACCGAAGGCGCCAGCGACTACCGGCTGGACGTGACGCAAATGCTGGACGGCTATGCGGGCAACGAGCATAGCCTGCCGATCGCGCCTTTGCATGACGACATGGTGCAGATGCTGGTTCGCTCGCGCATATCCACGGTGCCGACGATGCTGGTGCTCTACGGCGCACCGAGCGCGATGGGCGCCATGGCCGCCGGACACCAGCAGGATTTCGACGCCAAGCTGGGCCGCTTCGTTCCCGAATTCGCTTTCGCCGCCAAGCGCGATTCCGTTACCTGGAACCGGGCCGACGGACAGGGATTCTCGCTGTTCGCAAAGCAGGCCAGCGATATAGGCAACGCAGGCGGCCTGCTCGGCGTCGGCTCGCACAGCATCGTGCAGGGACTGTCCTATCATTGGGAACTGGAAGCCATGGCATCCGGCGGAGCCAGCGCCATGCAGATACTGCAGGCGGCGACCATCGGCTCGGCGCAAGTCATCGGGCGGGCACTCGACCTCGGCTCGATCGAACCGGGCAAACTGGCCGACCTGCTGGTGCTGGACCGCGACCCGGCGGCAGATATCCGCAACACCCGCTCGCTGTCGCTGGTGATGCAGAACGGCCGCCTCTACGACGCCGCCACCCTCGACGAACAATGGCCGCGCCAGCGCAAGCACGATGCGCAGTGGTTCGAGGGGATGTCGAAGCGGGAAGTCGCCGTGGCCATCCGCACCGCCGCCGACTTCGAGGAAAAACAGGGCAACGCCGCCTCGTTCGAGTACTGAGGCCGGGCGTTCGGTTGGGCTGTTCGGTCGCCCCGTAACCGACCTCCCAACCCGCTCAGGCTGAGCTTGTCGAAGCCCCCAGCGGCAGGGCGCTGCATGAGGGAGATCACGCAGGTGCTCCAGCGTTGCGGGCTCGCTTCGACAGGCTCAGCCTGAGCGGGGTTGGATTATATTGTGGTAGCCGGGACAATGGCAGCTTACGCCCGATGTCGTTGAAAAAGTCGCTTCTTGGGTGAGGTGGAGGGGTTAGATTGAAGCGAGCGAACGGAGTTGCCTGACCTCATGTCATCGCCGACTGCCTGGCAAGGCTGATCTTGGCCAGCTTGCGCAGGTTCTGGGCAGCGGCAGCGAGGTGGAATTCGTCTCGGGCACCGTTGGGGCCGCGTAATCGCAGCCGGTCGAGCCGCATGATCCGCTTCAGGTGAGCGAAAAGCATTTCGACCTTCTTGCGCTCGCGGCGCGAGGCGATCCATTCATCTTCCTGCGATAGTACCCGAGCCAGATCGCGTGCGCCTTCGTGGATCGAACGGGTCACCTTGCGAGCCGGCAGGATGGGTGTGCATTGCAGCTTGAGAGCGCAACTGCTGCAGTCCTGCTGCCGGGCTCGGTAGCGGATGAAGCCATCCTTGTCGGCATCTGGTCGTGGCGAGGCAAAGTTGCGGTTGCGTGGACGCAGGCGCTTGCCGGCCGGGCAGATATAGCTGTCATCCTCGTGATCGAAGGTGAAGTCGCTGCGCTCGAAAGCGCCATCGCTCCTGGCGGACTTGTCGAAGACGGGCACGTGCGGCTCGATGCCACGCTCGTGCACGAGCCAGGCGAGCATACCCGCAGAGCCGTAGCCGGTGTCGCCGATCAGCTTGCGTGGCCATAAGCCATGGCGGTCGGCCGTTCGCTCGATCATCCTCTTGGCTGCAGTAACCTCCGCCTGGCGCACTGCCGTGCTCGCCTCAACATCCACGATCACCGCATTGTCGACGTCGATCAGGTAATTGGTGGAGTAGCAGAAATCGGCGCGCCCGCCGTGCGCCGAGGTATAGCGCGCCGCTGGATCGACAGGCGAGACGCGCTTGGGCTCGACCGGAGTTGCGCCACCAAAGACTGCATCATCGAGAACGGCGAGGTACTCCTCGACGGCACGCCTCCGCAGATCGGCGGGAAGGCCCTGCGTTCCTTCGACATAGGTCTGCCGATTGGCTTCGGCCCGGATCAGGCTGGCATCGACAGCGAAACCGTCGCCTCCGACCAGTCCTTCATCGATGCAGCGCCGCACGGTGGCCTCGAACAGCTGGCGGAACAGATCACTCTCACGAAAGCGGCCATGGCGGTTCTTTGAGAAGGTGGAGTGATCCGGTACGTCGCCCTCGAGACCCAGGCGGCAAAACCAGCGATAAGCCAGATTGAGGTGTACCTCCTCGCACAGGCGGCGCTCCGACCTGATGCCGAAACAGTAGCCCACGATCAGCATCCGGAGCATCAGTTCAGGGTCGATCGAGGGGCGACCTATCGCGCTGTAGAACCCTCGCAGGTGCTCGCGCATGCCTAACAAGTCCACGAACCGGTCGATCGCCCGAAGCAGATGATCGGCAGGAACGTGCCGATCCAGGCTGAACTCGTAGAACAACGCCTCCTGCGCCATTCGGCGCTCGCCCATCATTGCTTGATATCCTTCAGCATCAAGATGCTGAATCAGACGCTCACCGCGACTGCAAGACCGACTTTTTCAACGACATCGCCCCATTGCCGACGTTCGCTGGGATGGTCAGTATCTCACTATGAGAGTAACTCGCTTCGCTGTGATCCTTTGTGCAACAAGTCTGGCTATCACCCTGCTCGCAAGCTTCGCAGGACATAAGGCGGGCTACAAGTCCGGCTTCCTTTTGGGGCAAGCTGAGGGGTGGCAGGCAGGCGAAAACCGCTTTGACAAGGAGTGGAGCAAAAGCGACGGTAATCCAGCGTTTTCCGCGCAAATCCGGGACGCCAAGCTTCGCTGGAACAAGACAAACAACCGCGCTGCAAACACAGTTGATCTCGACCGGTCTCCAGTAGTGATGGCCTTTTCCGATCAGGTCTGTGTTCAGCTAAAGCTGAGCTCAGGCAGCATTGGGCCGAGTCCTGCTTACTGCTATCGCGGCGAAACCACTCAGCTAATAAAGGCAGATCTTGGCAGCGAGTAGTGCCTGCTTCCCACGCATTTCGGCCCCTCACGACGCTGTGAGCCGCATTCCATCGCTGCCTGTCCGGTGCCCACGGGTAGCGAAGAAAAGCGGCCTGACGGGACACGCCCCATGGCAGACGGTAGCTCGGAACGATAAGGTGGGTTTCACACTGAAGAAGATGCCACCCGATGCGCTTGCCGATCCGAAACTATCTTGAGACGTCACTCACGATTTTTATCGAACCAATCTGCGACCAATATGAAGTCCCGCCCGGTGGGGAAGCCGTTGTCACCCTTGACGATGGACACCCTCATTCCCTTGATGTGCACCCAGACAATTGGGTGTCGATATGGAACGAGGGAGATAGCTGGCCGATTGTTGAAATATTCGACAAGCATCAATTTTCGGTTCCGCCAAAGGCTTCGACAAGCTCAGCCTGAGCGGGTGGCGCTGGAACTCGGCAAGGAGGCAAGTCCCCCTTCCCATCTGACGTCACGCTTCACGAAAAAAGGCGGCAGGTTCGCACCCGCCGCCTTTCGTTTATATGCAAAGGCCGGAGCGTCAGAACTCCAGGCGCACGCCCGCCGTCATGTAGCGACCGATCACGTCGTAGTAGGGCGAGAAGTTCGAGTAGAGCGGCGGGTCCTTGTCGAACAGGTTCGAGACATTGCCGTAAATCTCGAAATACTTGCCGTCTTTGCCGAAGGGCACCTTCTGGCTCAGTTGGAGATCGATGTAGGTATAGGCCGGAATGCGGTTGTTGGTGATCGGCGCGGCGCTGGTGCGGTTCCAGTAGCCGGACGAGGTGTAGCGCGCGCGGATCAGGCCGCTGAAGCCGTCGCTGGCATAGCCGACAGAGGCATTGGCGCGGATGCGCGGCACGCCGTTGACGAAGGCATAGCCTTGCGACTTTACGTACTCGATCTCTGCCGTGCCGTCGTCGGTCGTGAAGTGGTTCACCCAGGTGCCGACGAGACGGAAGATCACGCGGCCGTTGGCGTCGTTCTGGACCGGCAGGGTATAGGCCAGTTCGGCGTCCACGCCGTCGGTCTTGAATTCCGACAGGTTGACCTGCGACGAGGCGATACTGGCGATGCGGCCGGTGGAATCGCGGGTGATGTAGTTGCACAGGCTGGCATTGCCGCCGTTGCAACGATCCACCAGAACCTGCGCGCCGATGCTGGTGATGACGTCCTTGATCTTGATGTTGAAGTAATCGATCGAGGCGATCAGGCCGCGCAGCGGGGCGGTGGTGATGCCCGCCGTCCAGGTGTCCGACTTCTCGGGCTTGAGCGCGGCATTGCCGCCGCCGTAGATCAGCACGCTGCGGCTGCCTTCGCTGCTGAACTGCGGATCGACGACACCGACATAGCTGACCGTCTGGTTCGAGTAGAGTTCGCTGATGTTGGGCGCGCGAATATCGCGCGAGCGGGTGACGCGGCCGATCACGCCGGGCAGGAACTCGTTGGTGGCGCCCAGCTTCCACGACCAGACGGTGCCGCTGGTGCTGTAGTCCGATGCACGCACGGCGCCGTTCAGTTCCAGCTTGCGCAGCACCGGCACGTCCTTGACGACGGGGATGACGACTTCGGCGAAGGCTTCCTTCACGTCGTACTTGCCCTTCAGCGAGCTGAAGTAGAATGTGGAGAAGGCCTTGGCCGCGTCCAGTTCGCCAATCTTCGCGTTGGTCGACAGGTTGCGTCCTTCCGCACCGACAGCGATCGAGACCGCGCCTGCGGGCAGTTCGACCGGCTCGCCGCGCAGCGAAACGCCGTAAGTGTCGATCTTGTTCAGGCTGTTGAAGTGCGGGGTGCCGGTGACGTAGTCGATCGCCGCCTGCGAGGGCGCGCCTTCGCCGAACAGGTCGAGCGGCACGCAGCCCGCCGCGCGCGAGCGGCATACCGCCTGGCCAGTCGCCGGATCGATCACCGCATCGACCGCATTGGCGAAGTTCGCGGAGATCAGGAAGCCGGGCGTATCGATCTTGTTGCGGTACTGGCCGTGGCTGTAATAGGCCGAATAGCGCCAGCGTCCGTCACCGAAGCTGCCGTCCAGCGCCAGCGTGCCCTGCACGCTGCGGCGGTCGAGATCGATGGTGCTGTACGACAGGTCGGCATTGTAGCGAGCCATCGTGAAGCTGGTCTGCCCGGCCGCAGCCATCGCCTGCCGGATGCCATCGTTCAGGAAGGCGTTGTCCGAACGGATGGTGACGCTGTTCGTGTGGTCGCCGAACCAGGTGTAGTTGTTCCAGTACCGCGAATAGCGCAAGTCGGCGCTGATCTTCAGCGTGTCGGTCAGTTCGTAGGAGGCCTTGGCCATCGCGGCATAGCGCTTCTGCGGCGTGATGAGCGGGCTGCGCTCATCATCCGAGGGGCCTTCGCCGCCGATCATGTTGGTGCCGACCACGGTGCCGATGTCGGGCACGCGCAGGGTGCCGTCGGGATTGAAGCCATAGCCGCGCAGCACGCCCGAAGTGATATAGCCGCCGATCAGGCGAGTGGCATGGCCGACATCGGGGGTCAGCGCATTGTTGACGGTGGCGAAGCGGCCGGTGTTCTTGCGGTCGGTCTTCTTGAGGATGCCCTTGTTGTCGATGAATTCGCCGCCGATCACGAAGTGGCCGCGACCGCCGGCGAAGCTGGTGCCGTACTTGCCCTCGAAGCGGACCTGCCCGGCATCGCCGCGCGAGGAGATGCCGCCTTCGGCGCCCAGGCGCAGGCCTTCGTATTCACCGTCGACGATCATGTTGACCACGCCCGCGACCGCATCCGAGCCCCAGGCCGCCGAGGCGCCGCCGGTGACGATGTCCACGCTCTTGATCATGATCGAAGGCACGGTGTTGAGGTCGTTGTCGCTGACGAGACGGCGTCCGTCGACGAGGACCAGCGAGCGCGTCTCGCCCAGGCCGCGGATGTTGATCGGGAAACGGCCCGCCTGCGCGTTGGTGCCGGAGGTCTGCGGCGACTGCGAGGCCTTGAACATCGGCAGGTCGGCGAGCGCCGCACCGATATTGGGGCGGCTGACGACCTGCAGGTCATCCTGCGTCATGTGCAGCAGCGGCGTGGGCGATTCATAGCCGGGGCGGTCGATGCGCGATCCGGTGACGACGATGTCGCCCTGTGCGGGGGCGGCGGAATCCTCCGCGCCGGATTGCGCATACACCGGCGATGCCGGCACGCTCAGTGCGAAAAGAGCGGTGCTCGCCAGAATCGACCGGCGGCGCGCCCGGAAAAGCTGTTCCATCATTTTTATCCCTGATCTTGCTGTCGCCCTCGGGAGCGATCTGGCCTTGCCTCGCGGCGCGGGAAGTAAGAGGCGCAAGCCCGGCCCAGGGGAACATCCACTTTCGGGAAGTCGAGGGGACCAAGACCTTGGGTCCTGGTGCCAGCGCACAGCGAGAACGACATATCCGGAACCCGCCGCGGCATTGACCACAGGGCACCTTTCCGCACAATGTCGCGCCCATATCTGCATGGTTTGAAAGGGATAAGGTTGGACCGCTGGCAATCCATGAGGATCTTTGTCCGGGTGGCCGAAACTGCCAGCTTTGCCGCAGCAGCCCGGCAGATGCACCTCAGCCCTCCTGCCGTCACCAGGGCCATATCCGCGCTGGAGGAACAGATCGGCGTCAGGCTCCTCACCCGGACGACGCGCTCGGTGAAGATGACCGAAGCCGGTCAACGCTACTTCGAGGATTGCCGCCGCATCCTGGCCGACATTGCCGAAGCCGAAGCCTCCGCAGCCGGGTCGCACGGCAACCCCACCGGCACCCTCACCGTCACCGGGCCGGTCATGTTCGGGCGGATGCATGTCCTGCCGATCCTGCTCGAATATCTCGATCGTTTTCCCAGCGTGACCGGACAGACCCTGTTCGTCGATCGCCCGGTGAACATCGTCGAGGAAGGCATCGATGTCGCCATCCGGATCGGCAACCTTGCGGCATCGGGTCTCAGTGCCACAAGGGTCGGCTGGGTCCACCGGACGATCTGCGGCGCGCCGTCCTATTTCGAGAAACACGGCGTTCCCCGCAGCCCTGCCGAGCTTGCGCAGCACCGGGTCATCATGCCCACCGGCGCCTGGGTATCGCCCGAATGGCACTTCGGCTCGGACGGTCGCACCAGCGTCACCGTTCATCCGCGCCTGCTCTGCAATACCAACGAAGCCGCGATTTCAGCCGCAGAACAAGGCTGGGGCATTGCCCGCGTGCTGTCCTATCAGGTCGCTCCGGCGCTGGCGGAGCGCCGTCTGCAATCGGTACTTGAAGACTATGCGGACAGCCCGATCCCTGTTCACGTCGTTCATGTCGAGGGACGACACGCGACAGCCAAAGTGCGGGCATTCGTAGACCTTGCCGTCGAGCGGCTGCGGAACAACGCCTCGCTGCAATAAGTCATTTATTCCAAAATAAGGAATAATGACTTCCAGATTGAGCGAATTAACGCAGGACCGAACAGGAATTACATCTTCCATCAGAGGCTGACGCAGAGCGCGCAGCGGTACTGAACAAGGTGGAAGACATGACCAAGCAACTGATCCTCTCCCTGATGCTGGCGACCGCGGCGATCGCTGCACCGGCAAACGCGATGGCAGCCCCCTCGCAGGACATCACGGCGACGCGCAATGCGCCGGTAACCGTCCACTATCGCACGGCGACCATCGACGGCGTGAAGATGGCCTACCGCGAAGCCGGCCCTGCCGATGGCCCGGTCGTGCTGCTGCTCCACGGTTTCCCCACCAGCTCGCACATGTTCCGCAACCTGATCCCGCTGCTGGCCGATCGCTACCATGTGATCGCCCCGGACTATCCCGGCTTCGGCCAGAGCGATGCGCCGGACCACAAGCAGTTCACCTACAGCTTCGGCCATTATGCCGATATGGTGGACACGCTGATGGGCCAACTCGGTGCGCAGCGCTATGCCATGTACGTGATGGATTACGGCGCCCCGGTCGGCTACCGGCTGGCGATCAAGCATCCCGAACGGGTGAGCGGCCTGATCGTCCAGAACGGCAATGCCTATGACGAAGGGCTCGGCGCCTTCTGGGACCCGATCAAGACCTACTGGAAGAGCGGATCGGCCAGGGACCGCGAGGCGCAGGCCTGGCTGGTGACGCAGAAGGCGACGATATTCCAGTACACCGACGGGGTCAGCGATCTGTCGCGCATCAGCCCGGACAACTGGGTCCAGGACCAGGCCCTGCTCGACCGGCCGGGCAACAAGGATATCCAGCTCGACCTGTTCTACGACTATCGCACCAACTTGCCGCTCTACCCGCAGTTCCAGCAGTTCTTCCGCGAGCGCAAGCCGCCGACGCTGATCGTCTGGGGCAAGAACGACAAGATCTTCCCCGAGCCGGGTGCCCATCCCTACTTGCGCGACCTGCCAGAGGCGGAACTCCACCTTTTCGACACCGGGCATTTCGCCCTCGAAGACAAGCTGGACGAGATGGGCCCGCTGATCCGCGATTTCCTCGATCGCAAGGTCGCGCCCCGCTGACCGGCTGACCGACTGGCCGGGTGGCGCGCGAAACGCCCCCGGCCTGACGGCGAACGCCATATCGGAGATACATCATGCCTTACGGATTTCTGGATATCGCCATGACGCCCAGCGTCCGCGCGGCCCAGGCGGAAATGGGCGCTGACCGGCAATGGGCCCACTTCGAGGGTGATCGTGAATTCGACCGCTTCACCAGGAACGAGGCCGCCTTCATCGCCGCTCGCGACAGCTTCTACATGGGGTCGGTGTCGGAAGACGGCTGGCCCTATGTCCAGCATCGCGGCGGCCCGGCGGGGTTCCTCAAGATGGTGGACGAGCGCACCCTCGCCTTCGCCGACTATCGCGGCAACCGCCAGTACATCAGCACCGGTAACCTGGCCGCCAACGACCGGGCCTGTCTGATCCTGATGGACTATCCCCGCCGTATGCGGCTCAAGATCTATGCCCGCGTCGAAAAGCTGTCACTGGATGCGGACAAGGCCCTGACCGAACTTGTTCTCGATCCCGGATACAAGGCGCGGCCCGAGCGGATATTCCGGCTGCGACTGGAAGCGTTCGACTGGAATTGCCCGCAGCACATCACGCCGCGCTTCACCGAGCGCGAGATCGAGTATGCAGTCCGCCCGCTGCATGAGCGCATGGCCGAACTGGAAGCGGCGAATGCAGCCCTGCGCCGCCGGATCGAGGAGCAGGGCGAAGCGTAATGCGGAACTTCGGCCCGTCCTGTGCCTCAGGCCTCCTTAGCGACAACGATCCGCCGACACGCTTCGTGGGTAGCGGCCTTCTCCACCGGCGCAAGGAAGAGCCGGACGTGCAGCGGCTTCGATGGGGCCTTCTCGCAGACGCGAGATAGAGGCTTGGCTGGAAGCCGGCATATTCGCGCTTCGGCTACGGTTTTTTCCTGCGCTCTTCGCCGCATAAAGCAGCTTGTCGGCGCGCTCGTAAGCCGCGGCGAAGCCTTCGCTACGGGAAAGTCCGGTCACCCCCATGCTGGCAGTGACCGGACGACCAAGCGCGGGAAACGCCTTGGAGACGACTGCAGAGATCGCCTCGCGCCGTCGTTCGGCCTCGATAGCGGCCTCCTTGCCGCGAAGGAAAAGCACGAACTCTTCGCCGCCAAAACGATAGGCGTAGAGGTCCGGGCCCGCCTGAAGCGCCTCTGCGACCGCCTTCAGCACGGCGTCGCCGGCTGCGTGCCCGTTCACATCGTTGATCGCCTTGAAATTATCGAGATCGAGCACGGCCAATGTCGCGAAACCCTTGGCCCTGAGCCGTTCGAACTGGCGCTCGAACGCCCGCCGGTTGAGCAGGCCCGTCAAGGGGTCGGTCTCCGACAACCGTTCGAGCAGATTGGCCTCATCGCGAGCGCGGTCCCGCTCGCGCCTAATCGTCACGAAGCGGTCCGCCATGCCGAGTGTGGTGAAAAGCACTTCGCTGACGCAGCCCAGGTAGAACAGGATCATTGCATCGGCGCTGTGCGCCCAGGGAATGATCCCCGTCACCAGCCGGATCGAGGCCACCAGAATCATGGGCAGGTAACCGATGGCCTGAAACCTTGCCGCCCGGCTTCCCCGCCGCAGGGAATCGATCATGGCTATCATGAAGACCGCGAGGACGGGCGCGAATGCCGCCGTGTAGATGCTCGACTGCACCGCGCGGGCGACGAAGGGAAACGCGGCATGACACAGGCTCAGAAGCATCGCCCATGCCGCACAATAAGGCAGCAGACGTCGCAGGCCCGGATGCATCCCCCCCGGCTCGATAAAGCTATGTGTGAACATGATACCCGATGCGATCGTCATCCCGAAGATCACCGCCGTCAGCCAGTTCAGCGTCATCGCCGAGGATCGAAAAGCACGACCGATAGCCCGGACGAGACGAGGATCGTCATGAGCAACGAGAAGGCAAGCGCCGAATGCCAAAGGACGAACGGCTGGCGCAAAACGCGGTAGAACGCCGCGTTGAACAGGAGCGGCATCAGGAGCATGCCGCCAAGGCTGGCCAGGAGAAGCAGGAAGCGCATCCCGCCGGTGCCGCCGACCGCATCCGTCGGCGCAAGATAGGCCCGCTCCAGGGTCATGCGATGGCTGGGCATGTCGATGGCGACGACAACCCATCGGGTTGCCCGGGTTACCTCCGGCAACGGCGCCTTGAAGTACCCGCCCGCGATCGAGCTCGCCAGGGCGCTCCCCGGAACGGAAATCCTCCTGATTGTATTGTCCCGATCAATCGCCAAGACATGCAGCGCCTTGAGCGCACTTCTTCTCGAAAGAAAATATCGCGGAATGGGATGGGCAGCGGCGATCTCGAATCGCAGCATGACCCGACTCGCCTCGATAGAGGGCCGTCCGCCCCCGCAAGACCATCGTTCTGGACTTCCCGCGACAGCTGCAATCGCTTCGGAAAGCCCTCTGGCCGCCCAACAGGAACTGCGAATATCCTCGCGATCCGGCGCATCGGCGACACCGATGCTGCAATAGGCCAGTGTCACGATGACCAGGAAAACCGCAGGAAATATTTTACGTAAACCGAGGAAAATCATAAGCCCCGTTATGCGTAATTGGTTTCCATACCAATTATAGAGCGGAACGATCGATCTCGGAGAAATCGGTCAGCCGGGCTCCGATCGCCTGATCCGTCCCTGCATCTGGGCGTGAATGCCGGTGCGAAGCATCCGGGCGACGGTAACCATACCGTCCGAGGACCAGGTCCGCCGCGTCACTTCCAGGCAAGGCGTAGCCGCATCGATGCCCAGCAGGTCACGCTCTTCGGAAACCGGGATCACCGCCCGAATGGTTTCGCTTCCCTCCCTATAAGGCCGCACCAGCATCAGATGCGAAAACAGGGTCTGGCCCGAGAGGTCAATCGCCATGGCATCGGGCAGGAATTGCGGCGCGATCAGACGATCCTCGATTTCCAGGGGCCGGTCATCCTCATGATGCAGAATGAGCGCATGGAACACCTGCGCATTGTCCGCAGCGCCGAATGCAGCCGCCTCCGAGGCGATCATCGGCCTCAGTTCGCGCTGCAGGACCAAAGCCCGATGCCGCCCGCCCCGC
Source organism: Novosphingobium sp. BL-S-20 (assembly GCF_055521635.1). Lineage (NCBI taxonomy): Bacteria > Pseudomonadati > Pseudomonadota > Alphaproteobacteria > Sphingomonadales > Sphingomonadaceae > Novosphingobium > Novosphingobium sp. BL-S-20. The sequence continues at coordinate 1,570,541 of NZ_CM145493.1, forward strand.
GCCGTTATTTCCTTGATGATATCCAGGTGGTCGTACTCTGCCACGTAGGAACTCGGCTCGGCCACGAATGTCCCCGATCCGCTTCGCCGCACCAGAAAACCGCGCGTCGTGAGATCGCGCAGCGCATGGTGCACAGTCATCCGGCTAACTCCGAATAACTGGGTAAGCGCATGTTCCGAGGGAATCCGCTCTCCCGGCTTCCACTCGCCGGTCGAAATCCGGCCGGCGACATGGGCCGCAATGCGCGCGCGCAGGCTGATGGCAGGCTCGTCGGTCATGCGATCGCCTTAGCAGCTTCCACAGCGGATAGACATATGCATCAAAGCTGTATATACAGATTTGCAACCGGAGTTGCTCAGCTTCTCTCGATTTACGGATTGCAAGCCATTCTGCGATTGGCGAAACCAAAGATCGGAGCCTGTCATGAAGTTCATGTCCGAAGCGCAATCGGCCGCGCTCATCACCCCCGAACTCGCCTTTGCCGCGGCACATGAAGCCCTGACCGCCGCCGTAACCAAGGATGCTACGGTGTTTCCCGCGGTCCTTGCCCATGGCTCGCACCCGGCCAATCGCTTCTCCGTCAAGTCGGGGGCGACCGCCGATCTCGCCGGCCTCAAGGTCGGCTCCTTTTGGCCCGGCAATGATGCCCTGGGCCTCCCCCGGCACAATTCGGCGATCCTGCTGTTCGATCAGCAGGTCGGGCGGATCGACTGGGTCATCGAAGCCGGCAAGGTGAACGCCTTCCGCACGGCAGCGGCAGACGCCGTGGCCGCCGATGCCCTCGCCCGCCCCGACGCTTCGGTGCTGACGATCTTCGGTGCAGGCCATCAGGCCTTCTACGAATGCCGTGCCGTCGCGCGCATTCGCCCCATCCGCGAGATTCTCGTGGTGGCGCGCGACGCGGCGCGGGGCGAAGCACTTGCGGCAGCCTTGCGCGAAGCCGGATTGGAAGCCCGCCCCAGCGATGCCCGCAGCGCCTGCGAACGGGCGGATATCGTCGTCACGGCGACGTCCGCACGCACGCCCCTGTTCGACGCCGACTGGATCACCCCCGGCACCCATGTCGCCAGCATGGGTTCAGATGCTGCCGGAAAACAGGAACTCCCGCCCGCCCTGTTCGACAAGGCAAGCCTGTTCTGCGACTTGCCCTCCCAGTCGAGCGCAATCGGCGATTTTCAGCATTTCGAAGGTAACCGGGCCCGGATCATCGCCCTTGGAGACGTGCTCGCCGGGCGCAGTCCGGGACGCTCTTCGGACGGCGAGATCACCGTCTTCGACAGCTCGGGCATCGCACTTCAGGACCTCTACGTCGCCCGCCATCTCGTCGCCGCCTTCGAAGGCTGACATTCAGGAGCAAGCCATGACCCGTCTCGCCATTTCCGCCGCCGACGTACGTGACGCCGCGCATCATATCGAGGGCGCTGCGGTCCGCACGCCCCTACTGGAATATGCTGCGCTCAACGACCGGGCCGGACACCGGGTGCTCGTCAAGCTCGAGGGTGCCCAACATACCGGCGCATTCAAGTTTCGCGGCGCCTACAACCGGCTTTGCCGCATACCCGACAGCCGGAAGGCGTCCGGTGTGGTCGCTTGGTCTTCCGGCAATCACGCACAGGGCGTCGCCGCCGCCGCGCAAATACTCGGCATGCCTGCAACGATCGTGATGCCTGCCGATGCCCCCGCCGTCAAACTCGCCAATACCCGCGCGCTGGGCGCCGAAGTGGTACTCTACGACCGCGCCACGCAATCACGCGAGGACATCGCCACCCGCCTTGCCGACGAACGCAGTGCCGTACTGGTCCCCTCTTTCGACGACCCCCACGTCATTGCCGGACAGGGCACCGCCGGTCTCGAAATCCTCGAACAGGCTGTAGAGGCAGGCGCCGAAATCGGCCGCGTTCTCGTTTGCTGCGGCGGAGGCGGCCTGGTTGCCGGTATCGCAACCGCCATCAAGGATGCATCCCCTCGGACCGATATCTACAGCGTCGAACCTGCGGCTTTCGATGACACCGCGCGGTCGCTGACCAGCGGTCGGCGCGAGACGGTGCGCGCCGATGCCCATTCGATCTGCGACGCCCTGCTGGCGCCGCGCCCCGGCGAACTGACTTTCCCGATCAACCAGGCCCTGCTTTCGGGCGGCCTATCCGTGATCGACGAGCAAGTCCGCGCCGCGATGCGCTTTGCCTTCCAGTCGATGAAGCTCGTCGTCGAACCCGGCGGCGCGGTGGCTCTGGCGGCCGCTCTGGCGGCCGCGCTGGCAGGCCTGGCACCGCGAGGAAACGGGGCGACGGTCGTGGTCATATCGGGCGGAAACGTTGACCCGGATCTCTACGCAGCCATTCTTTCGGGTGAATAGCCACCAGATTTCCGGATGCACTCCATCCTGGGTCTCACAGCGGCCCGGCGCCAGTCGGCATTCGCCCGATCAGGGAGAACATCCTTAGATAGGAACGATCCTGTCATTGCTTTGATGGTTTGGCGGCGGATTCGATATAAGCCGCAATGGCGTCGATTTGCGGCTGAGAGAGTTCGACGCCTCCCATCGGGGGCATCGGCGCGGGGAAGCGCTTCGGCTTAGGAATACCATCCTTGATAGCGCGCCGGATGCCTGGAAGATCGCCCTTGCTCCACAGCCATTCGGCATCGACCAGGCTCGGGCCGACCGGCGTGCCTTCACCGTCGGCGCCGTGGCATCCAGCGCAACTGGCTCCGGCGATCTCGCCGCTGTAGAGACGCCGGCCAAGCGCGATCTTCGTGGCATCGCCGCCTGCGGCCGGCTTTGTCGCGGACGTGGCAGTAGGTGCCGGGCGCACGCCGGTGGCGGGTGCGGCGGCGGTTGTAGCGGCGGTCAGGGCTACCGTTCGGCTGCCGCTATAAGTGATGCGCCAGATGCGCCCTTGCTTGTCATCACCGACATAGAGCGCGCCATCAGGTCCTACGGTCAGGCCGGAAGGACGATAATTCGCCTTGCCGGATGCCTTCTCCGGCCCGGCAAAGCCATCCGCGAAAACGATGTAGGCGCCGCTGGGCTTACCGCCGTTCATAGGCTGGAAGACCACATTGAAGCCTTGCTGCGGACCCGGCGCGCGGTTCCACGATCCGTGGAAGGCGATGAAGATGCCGCCACGATAGGCCGATGGGAACTGCGCGCCCTCGTAAACGGCTATGGCGTTCGGCGCCCAATGCGCCGGGAACGCCGCAACCGGCCCGGCCCGGTTTGCGCAAAGACCAACCGCCTTTCCGCCGTCACCGCCATATTCTGGGGCGAGGACCAGCTTGCGCTGGACAGGATCGTAATAGCATTCGGGCCAACCGAAATCCTTACCCTGCGTAACGTCCAGCAATTCCTCGGCAGGCAGTTCCTGCCCCTGCTTGGCCGAATAGAGAGCGCCCCAATTCTCATGCAGCTGATCGCGGCCATGCTGGGTGGCGAAGATTCGCCCCGTGCTGTCGAGTGCGATGCCGACAGCATTGCGGATGCCGGATGCAAACCGGCTGGAGGGAGAGAAGTGCTGGTCGGTCTTCGCAGCGTCGAAGCGCCAGATACCAGCCCGCAGCGCCTTTTCCGCGCAAGGGGTCTGGCCGGAGACGCCCGCCTTGCGGTTTTCCGTTTGGCAGGCATTGGTCGCGCTGCCGCTGGTGACAAACAGCGCGCCATCCGCCCGAATGGCGATGCTATGCGAGAAATGGTCGCCCTGGGTCGGCAAGTCGCCAACGACGGTCTGTTCGATGCCGGTCGGAGCGTGGCTGTCGCCAGCCAGCGCATAGCTCACGATGCGGTTTCCGCTCTCCAGATAGACCCGGTTACGGAACAGCGCGAGACCGGTGCCGCCAATTTGCCCGACGAAAGGCCTGTCAATGCGTTCGGCTTTTCCGTCAGCGTCGGCATCCTGGAGAACCACCAGCCCCGAAGGCACCGTCTTGTCCTCGGGATCGGGAGCACTGTTGGCATAAACGATACCATCAGCCGCTGCGACGATATGACGAACGTGCCCAATCTTGTCTGCGAAAACGGTAGCACAAAATCCGGGAGGGAGCGCCAGCCCCGCAGTATCGCATTGTTCGGTTGCAAGGGAATCGCGGCTTTGCGAGCCTTGACCGCATGCGGACAAGGCGGAAACAGCACCAAAAGCCAGGAGGCAGGGAATTGAGCGACGCATCATGGAGGTATCAGCCCTTGCGATCCGTTCTTGCCGAACGGGTGTATCAGCGCCGCTCTAATCTAGTACGAGAAATATATCAACCGATGGAAGATCCAGACATTCCCGCGTCACGGGAGGCGTTGCCAATCAGTGCCAGCATCTTTATCCGCGCTTCTTCCGGGTCGCCGCGCATGATGGCGTCGAACACGGCGTCATGATCCGGCATGGGGTCGCGCGATTCCTTGCGCTCGTCGCGCGCAAAGCGCGTGGTCCAGGCGACGACTGCCGTAACCGAGGTGGCAAGGGTAATCAGGGCCTCATTGCGGGTGGCCATGAGTATCAGGCTGTGAAAGTTCTGGTCGGCCGCACGGCCTTCGGGCGCCTGCAACCCGAACCGGCGCATTTCCTCCAGCGCGTGGCCCATGCGCGAAATGTCCTGACCGTCACGACGCATGGCAGCGAACTGCGCAGCGGCCGGCTCCACCACGGTGCGCAGTTCGAAGATATCATTCAGGAATTCCGCCGTCGGGCCAGCCTCGAACATCCAGGCCAAGACGTCGAGATCGAGGATGTTCCAGCGTAGCCGCTCGTTGATGCGCGTGCCGCTTTTGGTGCGACTGTAGACGAGACCCTTGGCGGAAAGGACGCGCACCGCCTCGCGATAGGCGGTGCGCGAGACACCTTGCTCGGCGCTGTAACGCTCCTCCCCAGGCAGGATATCTCCCGGCTGATAACGACCTCCGACGATCGCGATCGCCAGATCGTGCGCGATCCGGTCGTGAACCGCCCGCGAGGGTGAGGCCGCGCGGCGTGACAGGGGGTGATCGTCTTCCAGAGTCATGCCTCCTCGTCTGCTGTCCGCATGCTCACGTCAAGCCCTTCGACCCGGCAATTGCCGCATCTTGTATGAGGAAAAATCGCATCACCATCGTCAATTATGCAGATATCACAATTATACGCTTGTGAGTCGCATAATTTTGCGCAATCTAGTACGAGAAATAAAAATATAGCCGGAGAGGAACGATCATGAGAAGCGGATCGAAGCTGAGCGGATTATCCGCCGTCGCAATGCTATTTGCCCAGGCCGGTGCCGCCCACGCGGCCCAAGACGCACCCAGCCCGTCCTTGAGCGAACCAGATAAAAATCAGAGCGCTCCGGGCACCGAAGAGGCAACAGATTCCGCGACAGCATCGACCGCAGACATCATCGTCACCGGGATGCGGGCGAGCCTTTCCTCGGCGCAGAACATCAAGCGCAATGCGCAGCAGCTCGTCGATTCGGTCGTGGCCGAGGATATCGGCAAACTGCCCGACAACAACGTCGTCGAAGCCCTCCAACGAGTGCCCGGCATCCAGGTTGCCCCCCGCGCGCGCGGCGAATCCGCCACCGTGCTGATCCGCGGGCTTCCCGATGTGGTCACCCTAGTCAACGGGCGGAACATCTTCACCACGACCGGCCGCTCGCTTTCGCTGGCCGACGTACCCGCCGATCTCGTCGCCGGAGTAGATGTCTACAAATCTCGCTCGGCGCAGCAACTGGAAGGCGGCATCGCCGGCCTCATCGATGTGCGCACGCGCCGTCCGTTCGACTTCAAGGGCTTCCAGCTCGCACTGGCCGGGCGTGAAGTCTACAGCGAGCAGCCCGACAAGATCGATCCCTACGTCAGCGCGCTGCTCACCGATCGCTGGTCCACCGGCATCGGTGAGATCGGGGCGCTGGTCAGCGTGTCGTTCCACCAAACGCGCTACCGTGACGAGACGATCTTCGGGGGCGGCTATTTCGGCTACAACCTCGACAATAGCCGCGCGCCCTATACGCCCGGCGTTCCACTCGATCCGCGCGGCACCAATCCGGTCGAACCGCGCGTCTTCCGCACCGACGTGATCGGCGCCTTCGACCGCATCGGCACGCGCAAACGCCCGGCTGCAAATGCGACACTGCAATGGGCGCCCGACGACCGGCTGACCATTCGCGCCGACGGCCTGTTCTACGGCTTCCGTGACGAAGGCAACGGCAACCAGAACTTCACCTCGATGAACGGCACGCTGCTTTCGCCGCTGCAGTTCGTAGGCGATACCAAGCTGGTCCGATCGCTCAGCATCACGGGCGGGCGCGTCGCCCAGTTCGGCCAAGCTTACGACAGCACTGCCGACCGCTATCAGGGCGCGCTCAGCGCGGACTGGAAAAGCGGCGACTGGGAGGCTTCGAGCGAATTTTCCTACACCCGCTCGAAGGCGACAGACATCGCCAACAACCTCGACGTTGATTTCATAGCCTCGCGCACGGATGCGGTGTTCAACAATGGATCGGGCACGCCGACCTTCGTGCTGCCGAACGACGATATCGCCGACCCTTCACGCTACTACCTCTCCCGCCTTTCGACCACGCGCACGGTGGGCGACGGCAAGGAACTGGCATGGCGCGGCGACGTCTCGTACCGCTCGCCGTTCCTGATCTTCTCCGGCATCGACGCGGGCGCGCGCGTCAGCAAGCGCGACGCGAAGTCGGACAGTTTCACCCAGACGGTCAATTGCTCGCCGACCGGCGCGGTCCGCTGCTACGCGATCAAGGCAAACAGCCTCCCGGGCCTGATGACGCAGACGCCGGGGGACTTCATGGAAGGCACACGGCCTTACGTGCGGCAATGGGCAACGCCTTCGACCAGCTATCTGCTCAACAACATCGATGTGCTGCGACAGACCTTCGGTCTCCCGGCGGGCGACCCTGCCTTCCAGGATACGCAGCACTTCGACATAACCGAGAAGAACTACGCGGGCTATCTGCAGGCCAACGTCGAGGTCGGTCGCCTCGACGGCCAGATCGGCGTGAGGGTAATCGAAACGGATATCACCTCGAACGCCTTCCTGGTGCTGCGCGGTGCAACTTCGCCCGTGACGATCCGCAACAAGAGCACCGACGTGCTGCCCAGTCTGGCGCTGCGTTACAAGCTGAAGGACAACCTGTTCCTGCGCTTTGCTGCAAGCAAGACGATCACCCGGCCCAGCTTCGCTCAGCTCAACCCGGCGGTCACGCTGACCCCGCCGATCCCCGGACAGCAGCCGTTCGGGCGCGGCACCAGCGGCAACGCCGATCTCAAGCCGATCCGTTCGGACAACTACGACCTCTCGTTCGAATGGTACATCGACCGCTCCAGCTCGATCACCGCCACGCTGTTCCGCCGCGACGTGACAGGCTTCATCCAGTCGGTCACCAGCAATTTCGACATCGACTACCTCGGCCCCGACAACGGCGTCTACCAGATCACCCGGCCGGAGAACTCGGGTTCCGGCAAGATCCAGGGCATCGAAGGCGGCATCACGCTGTTCCCCAAGGGATTGCCCGCCTGGCTAGACGGTATCGGCCTCAGCGCCAACGGCACCTATATCGACGGCAAGAACAAGGCGCTCTCCCCCCTGCCGGGTGTCACGGGGTATCTCGATATCCCATTCCAGAACGTCTCGAAGTATTCGGCCACCGCGACGCTGATCTACGAGAAAAGCGGTTTCTCCGGCCGCGCGTCCTACGTCTGGCGTGACGACTACAATGCCGGGCTGCACTTCACCGGGGTCAACCCCAATTTCATCACGAACGGCCCGATCAGCAACCTTGACCTGTCGTTCTCCTATGAGATCAATCCAGACTTCACGGTCGTGCTGGATGCGACCAATGTGCTGAAGAATCTCTACCAGACCTCGTTCAACGATCCGACGCTCTTTTCCCGCGACACGGTTCTCTACACCCGTACGATCGCGCTCGGCTTCCGGGCCAAGATGTGACCGTGGCCGTACCGCTTCCATTCAAGAGGATGACCCGATGACGATTTCCAGGGCTATCGCGACCATGGCCATGTTCACGGCGCTGCCCCAGTTCGCCTTCGCGCAAGATGCGCAGGCGCCGCGTTCGGTGACGGTGAGCGTCGATGCAACCCGGACCGATGGCAAGTTGCCGCCGGTCTGGCGCTTCTTCGGTGCCGACGAGCCAAACTATGCAACCATGAAGGACGGCCGCAAGCTGCTGGTCGAACTGGGCGAGCTGAAATCGGGCCAGGTCTACTTCCGCGCGCACAACCTGCTGAGCAGCGGCGACGGCACGCCCGCCTTCAAGTGGGGCAGCACCAATGCCTATACCGAGGACAAGGACGGCAAGCCGGTCTACGACTGGAAGGTCGTCGACGGGATCATCGACACCTACCTCGCCCGAGGCGTGCGGCCCTATCTCCAGATCGGCTTCATGCCCGAGGCCCTGTCGAGCGCGCCCAAAGGCACACCCTACCAGCATCTCTGGCGTCCGGGCTTCGATTACAAGCTGATCGCCACCGGCTGGACCTATCCGCCCAAGGACTACGAAAAGTGGGCGGAACTCGTCCACCAGTGGACGCTCCACAACATCGAGCGCTATGGCCGGGCCGAAGTGGAGCGCTGGTACTTCGAGGTCTGGAACGAGCCCAATTCCGACTTCTACTGGTCCGCAAGCCCCGAGGAGTTCTACAAGGTCCACGACTACGCCATCGCCGCCATCCGCAAGGCGCTGCCGACCGCGCGGGTCGGCGGGCCGGATGTGGCGGGGCCGGGCGGAACCTTCATGGATGGGTTCCTGAAGCACGTGTCCTCGGGCAAGAACTATGCGACCGGGCAGACGGGCACGCCGACCGACTTCCTCTCGTTCCACGCCAAGGGCAGACCCACCTTCGTCGACGGCCATGTGCGCATGGGTCTGGCAACGCATCTGCGCGAGACGAACGGCGGCTTCACCAAAGTGCTCTCGATCCCCGCGCTGGCCGGCAAGCCGGTCGTGATCGGCGAGAGCGATCCGGAAGGCTGCGCCGCCTGCCCCGGCCCGCAGAACAACTACCGAAACGGCACGATGTACTCCAGCTACACCGCTGCCAGTTTCGCCCGCATCTGGGAGCTGGCGAGCAAGCGCAAGGTGAACCTTGAGGGCGTGCTGTCCTGGTCGTTCGAATTCGAGGACCAGCCGTGGTTCGCAGGCTATCGCCAGCTTTCGACGAACGGCGTGGACCTGCCCGTGCTCAACGTGTTCCGCATGTTCGCCCAGCTTGGCGAGACGAAGCTCGCCGCCACCAACGCCGCGCAGATTCCGCTTGAGCGGGTGATGGCGGAAGGTGTGCAAGGGGCCGCGGATGTCGGCTCGATCGCCACCCGCACTGCGGACGGCAAGGTGGCGCTGCTGCTCTGGCATTACCACGACGACGACGTGGCGGGGCCGGATGCGCAAGTCACGATCGACCTCAAGGGCCTGAAGGGCGTGCCGGCCAAGGCCAGCCTGTGGCGGGTCGACCGCGATCATGCCAATGCTTTTGCCGCGTGGCAGAAGATGGGCTCGCCCCAGTCGCCCGATCAGGACCAGTACGTGAAGCTGGAAGCGGCTTCGAAGATGCAGGCGGAAGATGTCGCGGTGGCCCGCAGCGGAAAGGGCATCAGCGCCTCATTGCGCCTTCCCCGCCAGGGCGTGGCCTTGCTCGTGATCGACGCGAAGTAACGATGGCGAGCATGCCAGTTCTGGATGAGGCGGCGGTGAAGGCGAGGCCGGTGGCGGGGCGCTGGGCAATCGCGGCGATGATCGCCGTCGCGATCGCCATCAGCTATCTCGACCGTCAGACCCTGCCCTGGGCGATCAAGCATATCGAAGCCGATATCCCGATCGGAAACCAGACCAAGGCGTTTCTCGACAGCGCTTTCCTCGCCACTTATGGGCTGATGTACCTGGGCGGCGGATGGCTGCTCGACCGGATCGGTACGCGGGCCGGATTCCTTGCGATCATGGTGTTCTGGTCGCTCGCCTGTGCCAGCCACGGCGTCGCAGGAGGGATCGCCGCGCTGGTGGTGAGCCGCCTGCTGCTGGGCATGGGCGAAGGCGGAGGATTCCCCGCCGCCACCCGCGCCGTCGCAGAGTGGTTCCCGCCCGAGCGCCGCGCCGCTGCCATGGGCCTCGTCAATGCGGGCACGGCGGTAGGCGCGGTGATCGCCCCGCCGCTGATCGCCGGCGTGCTCGCCTATGGCAACTGGTTTGGACTTGCGAGCTGGCGCTGGGTGTTCTTCCTGACCGGAGGCCTGGGTCTTGCCTGGGCGCTCTGGTGGTTCCTGACTTATCGCACGCCGCCGGGAAACCTGGATGAGGAAGTGGCGCCCGGCCCTGCACCGACGATCGCCATGCTGCTTTCCCGCCGCGAAGTGCGCGGCGTGGTGGGCGCCAAGTTCCTCAGCGACGGCGCCTGGTATTTCTATCTGTTCTGGCTGCCCAAATACCTGTTCGAGGCGCACGGCTTCGACCTCAAACAGGCCGCCACGATCGGCTGGATTCCCTATGCCGCCTCTGGCGTGGGGAGCCTGTGGGGCGGATGGCTGTCGAGCAGACTGCTCTCCTCGGGCCGTTCGATCAACGCCGCGCGCAAGACAGCGCTGGGGCTGAGCGCTGCCTGCATGCCTTGGGTGATGCTGGCCCCGCAGGCTGCCTCGGTTGCCGCCGTTATCGCGATCTTCAGCCTCGCCTTCTTCGGCCAGCAAAGCTGGTCGACGCTGATCATGACCCTGCCAACCGACCTCGTACCCCGCAGCGCGCTGGGAAGACTGGCGGGTCTCGTCGGCCTCGGCGGAGCATTCGGCGGCATCGTCATGGGGCAGGCGGCGGGCTGGGTACTCGACCTGGGGCTTGGCTACACGCCGGTCCTGACCGTTGCGGCCCTGCTCCACCTGATCGCTTTCGCTCTGCTCTGCCTTTGCATTCCCCGCATTTCACAACTCGATTTTTCCGGAAAGGTCCTGCCTTGAAGATCACCGAAGTCCGCACCCGCGTCGTCCAGTGGCAAGGCGATACCGTGCCGCTGCCGCCGCATTTCTGCACCAACCCGATGGACCTCGTGTCTCCCATGCTCTCGCCCGAGACGATGGGCACGTTCACCTTCCATGGCTGGCTGATCGTCGAGATTTTCACCGATCAGGGTCTCGTCGGTATCGGCAACGCCGCACTGGCGCCGCTCGTCACCAAGCAGCTCATCGACCAGTACCTCGCGCCCCTGCTGATCGGCCAAGACCCGTGGGACAGCGAATTCCTGTGGCAGCACATGTACCGAAAAACCATGGCGTTCGGGCGCAAGGGCGTAGCGCTGGTGGCCATCTCCGCGCTCGACATCGCGATCTGGGACCTGATGGGCAAGTCGGCGAAGCAGCCGGTATTCCGCCTGCTGGGCGGACGTACCAAGGCGAAAATCCCGGTCTATGCCAGCCGCCTCTATTCTATCCCGCTGGACGAACTGGCCGAGGAGGCCGCCCGCTACAAGGAGCAGGGCTACAAGGCGATGAAGCTGCGTTTCGGCTGGGGACCGATCGACGGCGCCGAAGGCATGGCCCGCAACGTCGAACTGATTCGCACCGTGCGCGAAACCGTGGGCGACGAGATCGACATCATGGCCGATGCGTACATGGGCTGGAGCCTCGACTACGCCAAGCGCATGATGCGGCTGATCGAGCCGTTCAACTTGCGCTGGCTGGAAGAGGCGATCATCCCCGACGACATCAACGGCTATCACGAGTTGCGCCGCTTCGGCACCACTCCGATCGCAGCTGGCGAGCATGAATTCACTAGTTACGGCTTCCGCCAGATGATCGAGGCGAAGTCGCTCGACTACTTCCAGTTCGACACCAACCGCGTCGGCGGCATCACCGCCGCGCGCAAGATCCAGGCATTGGCCGAGGCCTACTCCATCCCGGTCGTCCCTCACGCCGGGCAGATGCACAACTACCACGTAGTCATGGCCAGCCTGAATTCGCCTATTGCGGAATACTTCCCGATGGTGGACGTAGAAGTCGGCAACGAGCTTTTCTGGTATATTTTCAAGGGAGAACCGCAGGCTGTGGACGGGTATATCGACCTTGACGACAACCTTCCGGGGCTTGGCCTCGAAATCGACGAGGACGCCCTCTCGCGCTTCAAGGTGATCGGATGACGAATATGAAAGTGGCTGTGCTCGGACTCGGGATCATGGGTTCCGGAATGGCGCGGCAGCTGTTGGCGGCCGGCTTCGAGGTCAGTGTGTGGAACCGCAGTGCCGACAAGGCGGCTGCGCTCGGCGATGCCGGTGCGCGCATCGGAGTAACGCCGGGTGATGCCGCGCGAGGCGCGTCGGTGGTCGTCGCCATGTTGGCAGACGACACCGTCTCCCGCGCGGTTTGGACAGGCAACGACGGTGCCCTCGCGGCGATGGAGCAAGGTGCCATAGCCATCGATTCCAGCACCTTGACGGGCACTTGGGTCGCCGAACTCGCGGGCCTGGCCGAAGCGCGCGGGATCTCTTTCCTTGAAGCCCCGGTCACCGGCAGCCGCGACCAGGCAGCGCAAGGCGCTCTGCGTTTCCTGGTGGGCGGCGAAGCGGAAGTCCTGGCGGCGGCCCGTCCCGTGTTCGACGCGATGGGCAGTGCCGTAGTGCATCTTGGTCCTGTCGGCAGCGGCGCGACGGTGAAGCTCGCCAACAATTTCCTGTGCGGAGTCCAGGCCGCCAGCCTCGCCGAGGCGGTGACGCTGTTCGAGAAGCAGGGACTGGACGTCGAGCAGGCGATGTCGATCCTGACAGACGGAGCACCAGCCAGCCCGCTGCTCAAAGCCGTGTCCCGCCGCATGCTCGACCGCGTCTACGAACCGCATTTCCTGGTGCCGCTGATGGCCAAGGACCTTGGCTACGCTGAGCGCGCACTGGCCGAAGCGGGCATAATCTCCTCGATCGCAGATGCAGCGCGGCAGCGTTTTTGTGAGGCGGAAAAGGCTGGCCATGGCCGTGAGGACATTGCCTCGATCGTGGAGCCGCTTCGCAGCTCTTGAGTGTTAAGCTGAGTAACCCTGGAATGCTTGCTTGGCGATTTATTGTCCGGATGTGAGATAATGCCGCCTCCATCCCGTCACCGCCACAATCGAGGAAAGCCATTAGGCCTTAAAATAGGCCTCCTTAGGGACTAATGTTTCATTTTATACATCACTCAAGGGAGGCTTTCGGAAAAATTCAAGCTAGGCCGCAATTATTTCTACGCAGAATCCTATTCGAATTTCCGGTTCTGATAAAAGAAGCGGCCGTCCAACCGGGTGACCGCAATGTTTCCTGAAACGGAAGCTTGTCAGGTAGGCGATTGCGCTACCAGCAGTTCCTTGAGCGGCTTGTCCTTGTCCGCCAGCGCGGCAAGATCGGGCCTGGCACCTGCCTCGACCAGCTTGCGGCCCTGAACGTAGTCCTTGACCATGTTCACGCAGTCGAGCGCGAGGACTTTGCCTTCCTTGAGATAAATCACCGAGAAGCTGCGGTCTTCGGGATTGCCGCGGATCACCGTCTGGTCGAAGCCGAGGTTGATGCCTGCGGTCTGGAGCTTGAGGTCGTACTGGTTGGACCAGAACCACGGGAAGGCCTTGTAGGGCTTCTCGTCGCCGCAGATCGCCTTGGCGACGCACGTGCCCATGTCGTTGGCGTTCTGCACCGATTCCACCCGCATCACCGTGCCGCCCGCAAAGTCGCAGGCGAAAGCGGCGCAGTCGCCGATGGCATAGATGTCGGGCAGCGACCGAGCGATCATTCCCACCGACATCGCCGCCTGGCGCGAGGGCGAACTGCTTATAGATAGCGCATCCATCGGTGATGCCATCGCGGCGGTATCCCGCTATCGGAACGGACCGACATGGATATGGGCCGACCTTTCCGGCACCGTCCCGGTCAGCGGCGCATTCAGGACGGACCGGGCGGACGATGCCTTGAAGGCGCTTGCCAGCGAGGCCGGACTATCGATCAAATGGCTGCCGGGCGGCATTGCAATTCTCACGGCGCGACGTTCTCTCTAAAAAATTCGCGGGCGGGGTTTACCAAAGCAGGCGCTCGATCGGTCTAAGGTCAAGTCGTTGGCGCTATTGCGTCGCGATAGTGATCTTTGTCGTCCTTGGACGGCCATATCGTTCGGGGGACAATTTGATGAATTTGCTGCTGCGCATACAATCGCCCATGCGCCTGACGTTCCATGTCGCCATGCTGGCCACGACCGGCATGGCACTGTCCATGCCGGCGATCGCTCTTGCCCAGGACAGCACTCCCGAGAAGCGCCGCTTCTCGATCCCGGCGCAGCCGCTGGCGATAGCCTTGCGCCGCTACATGCAACAGTCCGGCACCCAGATCAGCTACAAGAGCAGCCTCATCGAGGGGCGCATCTCATCAGCTGTCGAAGGCGATCTGGCCTCGGCCGAAGCCTTGAGCAGACTCCTTTCCGGAACCGGTCTGTCGTTCCGCTTCATCACGCCAACCACGGTAACGCTATATCCTGCCCCCTTCAACGCTGCAGCCGCACCGGCCGGCGCTATCGTGCTGGGTTCAGTGCAGGTCAGTGCGACGGCAATCGACGACGATGGGACGACCGAAGGGACCGGATCCTACACCACGCGGCAGGTCAATATCGGCCGCATGGGCGAAAGCCTGCGCGAGATTCCTCAAGCGGTGTCCGTCATCACCCGCAGCCAGATGAACGATCGCAATCTCAACACCTTCAACGAGGCAATTGCCGTTTCGACCGGAGCAGTTGTGGTGCAGAACGACGATGTCGGGGAGCGCTCGCAAATCTATTTCCGGGGCTTGCCGGCGGACTCGGTTCGCGTGGATGGGGCTGCCGTATCGGGCAATTACAACGTCATGGCGTTTGACACGGCCATTTACGACCGGGTCGAAATCATGCGCGGCCCTTCCGGCCTATTCCAGGGCGTCGGTGAACCCGGCGGTACGGTCAATCTGGTGCGCAAGCGGGCGCCGCCGGTCCTGACCATAGGCGCCGAGGCCCTGCTCGGTTCCTGGCAGCAGAAGCGGGCGCAAGTCGATATCGGGGCGCCGCTGAACGCTTCGGAATCGGTCCGGGGCCGCGCGGTCGCCATGATCAACGATGCGAATTCCTTCGTCGACCTCATCAATACGCAGCGCTGGCTGCTGTTCGGCACCCTGGATTTCGACATTGCCGACACCACCACCCTGACCGTAGGCGGGACCTGGCAGCAGGGGCACGGCCGCAATGCGCGCGGGCTCCCCGCCTATGCCGACGGGACCATGCCAGACGTTCCGCGATCGACCTATATCGGGACCGAATGGGACCATAGCGAAACGCGGTCGGCCGATCTCTTCGCCAATCTTGAGCATCGGTTCGACGGCGGAGCAGTCCTGAACGCGACCAGCAGCTTCGTGGATCGCAAGCGCGACGGCTGGATCGCCTTCGCCGATGCTCCGATCGATCCGGTGACGGGCGATACCCAGCTTATCCCCGAACATCGCATCGAATCGGAGCGCACCTACAACCTCGACGTCCACCTGCTCGCGCCGTTTGATTTCGGCGGCCAGGAACAGAAGCTTCTGGTCGGCGCAGACTATCGCCGAAGCGAGGAGGCCTTCGACAGGGCGCAGGGGCGGACGATCGTGCAGAATGTCTTCGCTCCCGACCATGACGTGCCGCGACAGGATCTGGTGTTCAACCGTTTCGATGGCACGAACACGGAGCAGTACGGCGTCTACGGGCAGGCACGGTTGAAGCCGAATGACTGGGGTACCCTTGTCGTGGGTGGCCGCCTGAGCTGGTGGCAAACCCGTTCATGGGATCGACGAACCGGCGAGGAAGATTCCGCCTATCGGGTGACCGGCAAGGCGACGCCCTATGCCGCAGCCATCGCGGATATCGACAGCCACCTCTCGGTCTATCTGTCCTATGCCTCGATCTTCGTTCCGCAGGAAGAGGTGACAGCCGAGAACCAAGCGCTGCGGCCGCGCACCGGCAGCCAGTATGAAATCGGCATCAAGGGCGAGTTTCTCGACGGCATGCTGAACGGGCATGCCGCGCTGTTCCGCATCGACGAGCGCAACCGCGCGATCACTGATCCAGACGATCAGGAATTCTCGATCGCGGCGGGCAAGATGCGCAGCGAGGGTTTCTAAGCCGAACTGGCCGGGGAAATCGCCTCAGGCTGGCAGCTGATAACGGGATACACCTATGCCAAGTCACGCTATCGCGACGATCCAGCCAATGCCGGATTGCCTTTCGATCCGCGCACGCCGCGGCACTCGTTCCGTCTCTGGACACATTATGACGTGGAGGATGGACCGCTTGAAGGCCTCTCGTTGGGCGGCGGACTGAAACTATATGGCGCCTACTACCGGATCGACGACGGCGCCCGGTTTTCGCAAGGCGCCTATGCCGTCGCCGATGCGCAGATCGGCTATGATTTTGGGCAGGGCATCAAGCTGACCGGCAATGTCACCAATATCTTCGACCGGACGTACTTTGCATCAGTCGGTTATTCCGAGCGGCAGAATTACTTCGGAAGTCCGCGTGCCTTCACGCTCAAGCTCGCCGCAAACTGGTGACGTAAGAAATTCGATACGACGGCTCGCCTTGCGAGCCGTCAGCCGTTCAGTTCGATACCACCCAGGCTGCATGATCTCGAACGGAAAGCAGGCCTGTACGGACTTCGCTTTTTTGGTGGTACCACCTGCATGCGCTCCTCCAGATCACCCAGGCCTGTCGCCCGATCTGGAGGAACATGTCGCACGACTTTCAGGCTCGGGACCAGCGAACCATCTGCTTCGCGCGATCGCGGCGGTGGTAGATGAGGCGCTCAATCGTATCTGATTGCAAGGGAGGCTGGACCATCCGGAATGCCTCGAAGACGCGCTTGTAAACCCGCCCAAGACTCGCAACGCCGCTGTACCCCAGTCGGAAAGAGGCTTGTTGCAGAGTCAGCCCTTGAGACAGCAGCCCGCCGACATGATGCATGCGCAGCTGCTGGTGCCATTTCCCCGACGACAGCCCGGTTTCCTCGCGAAAAGCACGGGTAAAGTTTCTGCGCCTCATGCCCACATCCGCCGCCCAGGCATCGAGGTCGAGCGGACTCGCCGGCAGGTCATGTGCCCGGCAATGCTTGCTCGACCTATGGACCAAGGCGCTCTACCTGCAAGGCCATGCTGCATGTTGTCCATCATCCAGGTTACGTTGTCGAAACCGAGCGCACGGGCACGTTTCCTCATGACAAGTACGCGCTGGTAATGCGCGCACTAGGCGAAAGTGGCGTAGCAATGATGGTCCATTCGCCCGAAGTCATGCCGCGGGAATGGCTCGAGGCTGTCCACGATCCCGCCTATGTGGAGGAAGTCATCGGGTGCTCGGTTCCGGCGACCAAGCAGCGCCGGATCGGTTTTGCGATCGACGAGCGGATATCCCGGCGATCGCAGCTCTCCCCCGGTGGAACATGGCTGGCGGCAAAACTGGCGCTGGAGTACGGCTATGCCGCAAATTCCGCCGGCGGCAGCCATCATGCCCTGGCCGATACCGGCGCGGGCTATTGCGTATTCAACGATCTGGCGCTTGCCGCCAACAGGCTGATCGAGGAAGGTGACGTCTCACGCATCCTGATCCTCGATCTCGATGTGCACCAGGGCGATGGCACTGCGGCCCTGACCGCAGGGCGCAGCGACACCTTCACGCTTTCCATTCATGCCGAGAAGAACTTCCCTACTCGCAAGGCGCGCTCTTCAATGGATATCGGACTGCCCGATGGTATGGGCGATGCGAGTTATCTGGAAGCTCTAGCCGGATCGCTGCCCATGGCCCTCGACCATTTCGCGCCGGACCTGATCCTGCTGCAGGCAGGCGTCGATGCCCATACAGACGACAAGCTTGGCCGGCTGTCCTTGACCGACGAAGGCCTCGCGGACCGCGATCGATTTGTGGCGACAGAGGCGAAACGGCGCGGCATTCCCTTGGCGAGCACACTGGGCGGCGGTTATGGCGCCGACCGCGAAGCCGTGGCCTTGCGGCACGCGCGCACGATCCTCACCCTTTCCGCCACAATTAACGCAAGAGATACCGCCTGATTGCGACGGCTTACTGGGCCGCCTTCCTCTCGGTATTGAGTCGCTCGACAAGTCTTTCGATCTCGTCGGGGTTCAAAATCCAGGTGCGGGTCTTGCGGCCTTCGCGGAACACGGGCCGCGTCAGCAGGATGCGCGCCTGCTCTTTTGCGAAAGGCTTGAAGATCGAGAAGTGCATTACGCATTCAAGCATCACGCCGATCACCGGCGTCTTGCCATCCAGATCGATCAGCGTTGCGGGCTGGTCCCAGGGAATGTTCATCATGGCGCGCGCCTATCGCGGGTCGGAAGCGAACTCAATGCCGCAAATGGCGCGTTGCCATCGTCGGGAACGTCCAGCGCCACGATCCTGCATGAGGCCTATCCCTATCGCGGATAGATGACCTTCAGCCCATTCCTCGTTCCCGGCTGTTCCCATATCCGGCGTCAGCCATCGCGACAATCTTGCCGCAGCCCAGCGTTCACGGGCAATCAGGCGCGGATCGTTGACATCCCGTTTCTTCCAATCCAGCGACACATCGCCCCTTGTTCGATCGCAATGGAGTGGAAGCAGGCGTCGGAAATCGATGCCAATTTGCCACCCAGCTTTCAGGTCGTAATCGATACCGCGACGCTGTAGTCTGACAGGCGTAAAACGCCGTTGACCGAAAAGCATGCCGAAGAACGCCGTATTCTTCAGGATAGGCGCACGCACTTCACCTCAGACTTGCCCAACCAAATACTTGCACGGTGTTTTTAAAACTACCAATCAATGGCAATCAATAAATCATAGATTCCTCAAATATCGATGCAGGTCGGCACTCAATCTGATCAGCCCGGCCTCGTCCTCGAACACGGAGTGACCCGCAGCATAGCGGGCATAGGTTATCCGATCCGCCGGCACGCCAGCCTGCTCCAGCGCGAACTGTCCGGCATAGACGGGCGTGGTGATGTCATAGAGCCCGCCTCCTGCAAAGACCTTCAGACCCGGCTGCGCGTCCATTGCCGCCTTGAGATAGGGGGCAAACGACATGGCACGATAGCTCCCGCCATAGTCCTTGTCCCAGTTCCACTTGAAATTGATGCCGAGATTGAGACTGCGATAAGGGCTGGCCACCCTGTAGCCGAGTTCCTCCCCGAGATAGCGCTCGATCCCGGCACTGGTGCCCGAACCCAGCGACATCGACGGATCGTCGAACGGCGGACGCAGCTTCGATTCCGCGATGGCGCGCGTCGCCCGGCCGTCGAGCTGGCCGGTACGCAACCCCTTGTCTGCCAGCAGCGTCAGCATGAAATCGTAGTTGCCCAGCCGCAGGTTCTTCGCCTCTATCGTCGCGGCGGGAATGCCGATCAGCGCGGACATCCGCGCGGCGACCTGCCTGCGCTCGGCTGCGGGCAAGGCGGGACCGCGCATCAGCGCCGAGGCATAGTCGGTCTGGGCGAAGTGCAGCGCCTCGGCATAGTGCTGCTCCACCGTGCGCCCACCCCGGTCGATCGCATCGTGATACCAGGCGACGGCGGCAAAAGTCGGCAGGTGCATCGCTTCGGACAGGACCGGGCCATCAGCATCGCCGATCGCCAGCGAAAGCAGCACGACGCCCGAGGGCAGCGGCTTCTTCGCCTTCATGTCCTCGTTCAGGATCGCCAGCGCCCGCGAGGTTCCGTAGCTCTCGCCCACCAGCACGCGCGGAGAAGTGGTGCGGCCATTGGCCTTGACCCACGCCTCGATCATCGTCGAGACGCCGCGCGCGTCGCCGCCGACACCCCAATATCCACTGGCGTCGCGGTCCTTCACCGGCATGCTGGCGCCGGTGCCGACCGGATCGATGAACACAAGGTCCGCGATGTCGAGCAGGCTGTGCGGATTGTCTTCCAGATGCGCGGCATCGCCCTTGCCGACGATCCGGCGCGGCCCCAGCGCCTGCATATGGAGCGGCGAGGACGAGGCCCCCGGCCCACCGTTGAACACGAAGAGGATCGGGCGACGAGCCGGATCGCCGCCGGTCTCGGCGACATAGGCGTAGCTCACCCCCACCGCGACCGGCGCGCCGTCCGCTCCCGGCATAGGCAGTTCGGTGACGATCGCCTTGTAGGCCAGCTTGCGCCCGGCGACTTTAGCCAAATGTCGGGTCACGACGACCCGGCTGCTCGCACTGTCGCGCGGCACCATCGGGTCCATCGCCCGCAGGAACGCAGGCGACATCGGCGCATCGCCGTCCTGCGCTTGAGCGGCGGCAGCGGTGGTCGCAAGAAGCATGGCAGCGATGGCGGAGAAAGTGCGCATGGGTATGTCCTGCTAAGTAAGATCGAGAATGAAGGGTCAGGCGGGCGGCAAGGCGGCCAGGAGACGGTCGATGTCCTGTTCATCGGTGAACACCGAGGGACAGACCCGGAAACGGTTGCGCGACAGGGTAATGCGCAAGTTCGCCGCCTTGAGCGGATCGGACAGCTTCGCGTAAGCCCCTTCCAGCGCGCAAGTGAGCAGCGGCGTGCGCGACCCTTCCCGTGTGACGACGGCATAGCCCTTGTCCACCAGCCCCTTGCGCAGGCGCCCAAGGAGCGGCAGGCGGTGCGCCACCATCCGCTCGATGCCGAGGCCGAGGATGTAGTCCAGCGACCAGTCGAGCTGCGCCAGGACCGTATGCGAGCGGGTGCCGCCAGCGAACAGCCCCTCCATGTCATCGCGCGGCGTGGTGTCCGCGATGGTCGCTCCCGGCGGGTCGAAGGGATAGACATGGGGGGCGAACCCGGAGAGCTGGTAGTATCCGAAACGGGTGCGTTTCAGTCTCTCGCGCAGATCGGCGCGGGCATAGAGGAAGCCCAGCCCGAAATCGCCCATCAGCCACTTGTAGCTGGCGCTCGCCGCGAAATCGACGCCGCTGGCGCGCACGTCGATCGGGATCGTCCCGGCGGCATGGATGATGTCGGCATAGACGAGCGCGCCGCGCGCATGGGCGATCTCGCAGATCGCCTTGAGGTCGTGTTCGAAACCGTTGTAGGTCGATACGAGCGAGAGCGCGACCAGCCGCGTGCCCGGCGTGATCGCCCGCTCATAGGCCTCGACAGAGATGCGCCCGCCCTCGGGGCGCAGCCAGGCGACATCGACACCCTGCTTCGCCAGTTCCTCGTAGAGATAGAACGAGCCGAAGAAGTGCAGCGTGTCGGTGACGATGCGCCCGCCCGCGCGCGGAAAGTCCAGCGCCTCGATCACCAGTTGCTCGCCCGCCGTGGTGCTCTGCACGAAGGCGAGTTCTTCCGGTGCGGCATTGATAAGCCGGGCGAAATTGGCCTTCACGCGCTTCTCGACTTCGTCGGTGGGGTAGTGCCCCTCCATGCCGGTGCGCTGGTCGAGATAGCCCTGCACGGCGGCGCGCGCGCCGAGCGGGATCGGGTGCATCGTTCCGCTGTCGAGGTAGCCCGTCACCGAGGGAGAAAAGGCGGCGCGGTCGGGCAACTGAGCCGGCTTGCCCGCCGAACGTGCGGCGATCGGCATGATCGGCATAGCGCCTGCTCCCGCCAGAACGCCGCGTCGTGTCACTCCAATCCCTGCCATGCCCGCCCCTGTCTTCATAGTCATGCACACTAGCCCGGCAGCGGCGAATAGATTTCGCCGATGTTCGGCGCTGTAGAGGCCCCCAGAGTGGACGCCACCCCCTCCATCCTACCCGAACTGCGCATAAAAATGCCTCAAGGCCAAAGCTATCGTTCGCGCAAGATCCGGAGACCCGACGATGCTGCGACTGGCTACAATTCCTGCCCTGATGATGGCCCTGCCCACACCCGGCCATGCCGCTGCCCTGTGTCAGGGCGATGCGGTCGAGACGCGGCACCATGCCGTGATCGCCGGAAAGCGGGTGGACTACACGGCCTGCGCGGGAACCCTGCCGGTGCGGAACCTCAAGGGCGAACTGCGCGGGCACATGTTCTACACCGCCTATATCGTCCGGGACAGCAAGCCTCGTCCGCTGACGTTCGTCTGGAACGGCGGCCCCGGCGCGGATTCGCGGCTGCTGCACTTCCATGCCCTCGGCCCGCGCACGATCGCCAAGGGGCGCCTTGCCGACAATCCGTCAAGCCCGCTCGCGGTCAGCGACCTCGTCTTCGTCGATCCCGTCGGCACCGCATTCAGCCGTGCCGATAAGCCGGACGACGCCGCCGATTTCTACGGCACGCGCGCCGACATCGCCTCGGTCGCAGGGTTCGTTTCCGATTGGCGCACGGCCTATGGCCGCATCGCCGCACCGCTCTACCTCGCCGGGGAGAGCTTCGGCACATGGCGCGCAGCCGGCGTCGCCGAGGCGCTGGTGGATGGAGGCACCACGGTCTCCGGCATCGCCCTGATCTCAGGCGGCATTCCCCTGGGCGACATGCCTGATCGCAACCTGATGCGGGCGCTCTCGCTCGACAGCCGGATCGCCGCCGCCCATGCGCTCGGACGCCTTGCGCCAGGCACCGACCGGGCACGCCTGCTGGCCGAGGCGCGCACATGGGCAAGGCAAGTCTATGCGCCCGCCCTCGCCGCCCCGGACGCGCTTTCGCCGCAGCGACGCGCAGAGGTCATCGCCGCGCTGGCCCGCTATCAGAGCCTCGATCCCGCTGTCGTCGACGGCAAGACCCTCTGGGTTTCACCGCGCCAGTTCCGCACCACATTGCTGGCGAGCGAGAAGAAGACCCTCGGCATTTTCGACATGCGCCGCACCGATCCCGATCCGGACGAAACGGCGGACAACGCCCTGGTGCTTGGTTACTACCGGCAGACGCTGGGCTGTCGGGACGGCAGCTATGCCGGGATCGACACGCCTGCCCCGGATGTCGGCAGCCGGTGGAAGTACGACCAGTCGCCGATCACCCCGGAATCGCTTGCCCGCGCCATGGCCGGGGAAGGCCCGCCCAGCCCCTCGCAGCCCTGGACGCTGCGCGCGATGGAAAAGGCGCCTGTGCTGCGGACCTGGGTGGCAGCGGGCCGGTTCGACTCCCTCAACAGCTGCGCAGGCAACGAGGCCACTGTCGCCGCCTTGCCGCAAACCGTCGCCGCGCGCTTCGTGCTGCGCTGCTACGAAGGCGGCCACATGATGTATGAGGATGATCGCGAAACCCGGCGCTTCGCGCGTGAGCTTTCCGCGTTTCTCCAACAGGGCGCATAAATCTTGCGCCATCGGCAGCCGATGCAACGAAAATCCACCTGCCAACATACCGCTGACCGCCGCGAACGCAAAACTATTCCCGCCCGCACCGCTATCCTGACGGACAGGGAAACGCCGCGCCAATGCGGCGGCCTTCAGGGACAAAACGGGGAATTTCGGGCATGACACTTCGCACGCAGACACGCAGGCTTCTGGCAACCACCGCGCTTTCCGTCGGCATGGTCGGCGCCGTGACCGGCTCGCCCGTCCTCGCGCAGGATATTGTCCCCTCCGCGGAAGCCGAGAGCGGCGATTCCATCATCGTCACCGGATCGCGCATCCGCCGCGCCGCCAATTCCGATGCCGCGCCCGTTCTCGAAGTCGGCCAGCAGCAGATTCTCGACCGCGGTTACGTCAGCGTTGCCGAGGCCCTGAACGACCTGCCCTCCAACGTGCCCACGCTCAACCAGGCGGACGGTTCGGGCGCGGCCAGCGGCTCGGGCATCCAGTCTCCCAACCTCTTCGGCCTCGGCGCCGGGCGTACCCTGTCGCTGCTGAACGGCCGCCGCATGGTCACCAGCAGTTCGGGCATCGGCGGCACCGACGGCGTGGGCGACGCGCAAGTCGATTCCAACATCCTGCCGCTCGGCCTGCTCGAACGCGTCGAAGTCTACCAAGGCGGCGGCGCGGCGGTCTACGGTTCGGACGCAATCGCGGGCACGGTGAACTACATCCTCAAGAAGGACTTCACCGGCATCGAGCTGGACGGGCAGACCGGTATTTCCAGCCGCGGCGACTACGGCACGTATTCGCTGCGCGGCACGGCCGGGTTCAACTTCGCCGAAGGCCGCGGCAACTTCGCGGTGGATGTGGGCTGGTCGAAGACGCCCTCGCTGCGCTTCGCCGACCGGCCGCTGTCGAACCTCGGCCGCCTGACCGTCACCAACCCCGCCGACACCGGCCCGAACGACGGCATTCCTTCCGTCGGCGAAATCTTCAACGCAGGCTTCTGGCCTTTCAACGGCAACGGCGTGATCTTCACCGCTCCGGCGCCGCCGCCCAGCTTCCTGCTGCGCAACGGCGCTGGCAGCGCGCTCCAGTTCGGCAGCGACGGCAGCGTCATCCCGTACAACCCTGGCACCATCCAGGGCATTCCCTTCGCCTCGAACGGCGAAGGCTTCCCCTATCAGGAACTGGCAGGCCTGCGCACGGGCGTCGAGCGCCTTACCGCCAACGCCATAGGCCATTACGACCTGACCGACCGCGTCACCCTCTCGGCAGAGTTTCTCTACGCCAATACCAGGGGCCGCGAGATTCCGCAGGGCAACAGCCGCACCGTGCTGAACGGCGGCACTTACGCCGGGCCGATCTCGTTCACGATCAACAACGCCTTCCTGACCGACGAGGCCAAGGCCGCACTGATCGCCGCCCGCCCGAGCTTCGCGAACGGCGCACCGCTGTTCCTGTCGAAGTATTTCTACGACCTCGTTCCCGACCCGGTGCAGACCTATACCACCGATACCTGGCGCGGCGCTCTGACGCTCGACGGCGATTTCGACGTCGGCAGCCGCAACTTCTACTGGTCGGTCTCAGGCAGCTACGCCCGCGTCGAGGGCAGACAGCGCAGTTGGCAGGTCATCAACAGCCGCTACAACAATGCGATCAACTCGATCCTGTCGAACGGGCAGGCAGTCTGCGCCATCAATGCGGACGCCAGCACGACCAACGACGATCCGAACTGCGCACCGATCAATCCGTTCGGGACCGGGACCGTCAGCGATGCCGCCCGCAACTACGTCAGCACCCGTGCGGGTCTCGACTGGACCAACGAGCAGATCGACCTGCTCGCCACGCTCGGCGGCACGCTGCTTACGCTGCCGATGGGCGACGTCCAGTTCAGCGCCGCCTACGAACACCGCGACGAGCAGGCATCGTTCAACCCGCTACAGGCCAACCGCGACGGCGTGTTCGGTGACGGGTCGCAGCAGGTCGCCCAGTCCGGCGGTTACAATACCGACGAGCTTTCCGCCGAGCTGATCGTGCCGCTGATCGGCCGCGACTTCACCCTGCCGCTGGTCAAGCTGCTCGAATTCAAGGGCGCGTTCCGCTACGTCGACAACTCGTTCGCGGGCACCGAGAACGTCTGGGACGCCGGGCTGCGCTGGGAAGTGACCGACGGCGTGACCCTGCGCGGATCGCGCAGCCGCAACTTCCGCGCGCCGACGCTGACCCAGCTGCTTGCCCCAACCAGCACCACGATCGAAGCCGCCGGCTACGATCCCTGCGACGCCGACCGCATCAACGCCGGCGCCAACCCCGCCGCGCGCCGCGCCAACTGCCTCGCGCTGTTCACCGCCAATCCCGGTTATGGCGTCGATCCGGACGGCACCGGATCGGGCCTCAGCGCCGCCGAACGCCTGGCCCGGTTCCAGAGCCCGGCCGAAAACTTCAACCGCACCACGATTACCAGCGGCGGCAACCCGAACCTGCGCAACGAGATTTCGGACACGCTGACTTACGGCATCGTGCTCCAGCCGCGCTTCGTGCCGGGCCTCTCGATCAGCGTGGACCGGATCGAGATCGACCTCAAGAACGGGCTTTCGGCCTTCACCACCGAGGACTTCGCGGCAGCCTGCTTCGACGATCCCAACCCTGCCGACGCGGTATGCAGCGCCTTCACGCGCCTGGCCGGTCCCGACGCCACCACTATCGGCGGCACGATCGTCACCGGCACCACAACCACCTTCAACGCGGGTGTGATGAAGTATCGCGGCGAGACCTATACCGTCGACTACGCCTTTGCCCCCGGAGATGTGCTCGGCGGCGATCTCGGCAATCTGCGCCTTACCGCCAATGCCACGCACAATACCCTGCTCACCACCTCGGTGACGGGCACCACTTTCATCCGCACCGACGACACCTATCGCAGCCCCGAATGGGTCGGCCGCTTCAACGCCACCTGGGACAAGGGGCCGCTGCGCCTGAGCTATCAGCTCGACTACCTCGGCCGCACCCGCGCCGCCTATGACGCGACGATCGAGACGACGCCGAACCCGGTCCTCAAGTCGAACATCGTCCACTCCATCTCGGCCCAGGTCGAGGCGGGCGGCATGACCTTCCGGGCCGGTATCGACAACCTGACCGACAAGGCCCCCTCCTATCCGCAGATCGCCTATGGCGACATTCTCGGCCGCCGCTTCTTCCTCGGCGCCCGCATCAAGCTGAAGTGACGCGATCCGCCGCCCGGCACCCGCGCCGGGCGGCGGACCATCTTTCCCGCATCGAACGGAAAAACGAACGACCTCCCCGATGAACCCGCCGATGCCCTCTTCTTCTGCCCCGACGCTCGGAAATTCCGGGATCGGTTCCTATTCGCAATGGGTCCGCAAGGTGATCCGGTCGGTCCGGTCCGAGCGGAACCTGCTCGTCAGCCTGTTCGACAGTTCCGTGCCCGAACCCGTCGACCTGCTGCGGCAGATCATGCTCGAAGGATTTTCCGAGCCTGTCACCTCACGCTATACCAGCGCGTTCAACGGCAACCCCTATGTCGTCGAGCAACTCGCCCGGCGCTACGGGGTGGGGCAGGACAGAGTGCTCTGTGCCACCGGGGCGACCGGGGCGCTTTCGCTGATCTATCGTGCACTGGTGGGTCCCGGCGAATCCGTGCTCGTCGAGACGCCCGGCTTCGACCTGTTTCATACCATCGCGCAGACCAACGGCCTCGAAGTGGGCCAGTTCACCCGCCGGGGTGACGGGTTCACGATCGACCCGGACGAGATCGCCGCGCGCATCACCGCGAAGACGCGGCTGATCGTGCTGTCGAACCTGCACAACCCCTCGGGAATGGCGGTCGCGCCGGACACCCTGCTCGCCGTGGCCCGTATCGCCGAGGCGCACGGCATCCATGTCGTCGTCGACGAAGTCTACGCCGCCTATGTCGATGCCGCCGAGCGCCCCCCCTCCGCAGTCTCACTCTCGCCCGCGATCATCGGGATCGACAGCCTGACCAAGTCCTACGGCCTCAGCACCCTGCGCTGCGGCTGGATCGTCGCCGACGAGGCCCCGATGCGGCGCATCCGCGCGCTGGCGGAAGAAACCGAGTTCGGCGTCTCCAACCTCGCCCACGCCGCCGCCGCGCTGGTGCTGGAGCGGCCCGAGCCGTTCGACGGCTACCGCGACGAGATCATGCGCAAGGCCCGCCCCATCATCGAGAGCTACCATGCCCACTGGCGCGCCGAAGGGCTGGTCTCGGGCGAGTTGCCGCGCTTCGGCTGCATCGCCTTCCCGCGCCTGACCGGGATTGACGACACGATCGCCTTCTCCGAATGGCTGGCCGACCGCTGCGGCGTGGTGGTCGCGCCGGGGGAGTACTTCGGCGCCTCGGGACACATCCGCATCGGCTTCGCCCGCGCTCCGGCGGATGTGGACTATGGATTGCAGGCATTGACCGACGGGCTGGTCCGCTATCGCGACCTGCTCGCAGCCAGGGGGACGAACTGAACATGCGCATCTGGGGGAGCCTGTCGCTGGCGGCAATGCTGGCCACTATGCCGATCACCGCTGCGGTCAGCGCGCAGGAAGCGCCGACCGTCGCGGCCCGGATCGAAGGCCGCGCCGAGCAGAGCTTCAAGGTCGGCGGCAGACGCCTCGCCTATACGGCGGAGGCGGGCACTTTCCCGGTATCGAGCGGCCCTGGCCGCAGCGACGCCAGCGCGGGCTATGTCGGCTATGTCCGCAAGGGCGCGGCGGCGGATCGCCCTGTGCTGTTCGTGTTCAACGGCGGCCCCGGCGCGGCTTCGGCCTATCTCCAGATGGGCGCGCTCGGCCCGATGCGCGCGCATGTGCCGCAGGACCCCGCCGCGCCCTTGCCGACCGAGGCCGAGGTCGCCGCCAATCCCGCCTCGCTGCTGGACGTAGCCGATCTGGTGTTCCTCGACCCGCCCGGCACCGGCTTTTCCGAGATCGGCAAGGACGCCGATACCGCCTTCTACCAGTCGGTGAAGGGCGATGCCGATGCGGTGGCGCAACTCACCCGCGCCTGGCTGGCCGAGAACCACCGCACCGCCTCGCCGCTGTTCATCCTCGGCGAGAGTTACGGCACGATCCGCGCCGCCGCGATGGTCGATGCGCTGCGGGCGCAGGACGCCGCCCTCAAGGTGCGCGGCGTGCTGTTGTTCGGGCAGGCGCTCAACATGATCGAGACCTCGCAGCGGCCGGACAACGTCGTGACCTACCCGGTCTCGCTGCCCACGCTGGCCGCGCTCGCCTGCTATCACCACAAGCGCCCGGCGCCCTGCGATCCCGCCACCAGCGCCGCCGAGGCCGCTGCCTTCAGCCCGGCCTATCTCGACGCCCTCTACAAGGGCCGCGCGCTGGACGATGCCGCCCGGCGTGATGTCGCCACGAAGCTGGCGGACCTCACCGGCATCCCGGCCGCCTTCTACCTCGCGCATGACCTGCGCATTTCCAAGGAACGCTTCCGCGTCGAACTGCTGCGCGCCGAGGGCAAGGTGCTGGGCCGCTACGACGCGCGATACACCGCGCCGCTCCCCGAAAATGCGGGCGAGATGGTCGGCCCCGACGCCTTTTCCGCCGTCTCCGACCTCTACGGCAAGGCGGTGATCGGCCAGCTTGCGAGCATCGGCGTCCAGAACCCCGAGCGCTACAAGGTGATCGCCCGCTTCCCCGGCGAATGGTCCTACGGCGCGGGCGACAGCCCGTTCAACGACTGGCCGTTCATGGCCCGCCTCGAAGCGGCGATGGCCGCCGATCCGAAACTGCGCCTGTTCGTCGGCACCGGCCTTTACGACCTGACCACCACGGTCGGCGCGGCGGACTACCTCTTCGCGCAATCCGGTCTGACCGAGGACCGCTATGTGAACCATCGCTATCCCGCCGGTCACGTCGCCTACTCCGACGATGCAAGCTGGCGCAAGTTCGTCGCCGACATCCGCGCCTTCGTGATCGCGGGCGCCCGCCCGTGAGTGACGAGCAGAAGCTGGCCAAGGGCATCGATCTCTGGGGCGTCGTCGCGCTGGGCCTCGGCACGGCGGTAGGCGTCTCGATCTTCTCGGCCATCGCACCCGCCACCGCCATCGCGGGACCGGCGATGCTGCTCTCGGTTCTGGTCGCGGCGCTGCCGATGTACCTGATCGCGGTGAGTTATGCCTTCCTCGGCTCCGCCCTGCCGGTGTCGGGCGCCTCCTTCGCCTGGCCCGCGCGGTTCCTGCATCCTGCGCTCGGCTTCTTCATCGCCTGGGCGCGGATCATCGCCAACATGGGGGCGATGGTGGTGCTGGCGCTCGTCCTTGTCCGTTATGGTTCGATGATCCTGCCGCTGCCGGTCAAGCCGACGATGTTCGCGGTGCTGGTGCTGGCACTGCTGGCCAACCTGTTCGGCGTCCACATTGCCGCGACGGTCCAGAAATGGCTGCTCTCCGCGATGCTGGTACTGTTCGCGGTGTTCATCGCCTGGGGCGGAAGCACGGCAGTCGACCTGTCGCGCCTCCAGCCGCTGTTCCCGAACGGAGTCCACGGCATGGTCGCGGCGATGCCGCTGCTGATGGGCCTGTTCTTCGGCATCGAGGCGGCGACCGAAGCAGGCGCGGAAGTGGCCGACAGCCGCCGCGCCATCCCGCTCGGCATCGCCCTGTCGATCGGCTCGGCGACCCTGCTCTATCTCGCGGTCGGCTTCGTTGCGCTCGGCGTGCTGGGCGCGCCCGCGCTCGGGGCCAGCGAGGCGCCGATCCTCGATGCGGCCAAGGCCTTCATGGGGCCGGTGGCGACGCCGCTGATCGTGCTGGCGGCAGTGCTGTCGATCGGCAAGTCGCTGAATGCCATGTTCGCGATGTTCAGCCGCAGCCTCTATGCGATGGGCACGGCGGGCATGCTGCCCGCGGCGCTGGGCCGGGTCCATCCGCGCTGGCAGACGCCGCATATCGCACTGCTGGCCGTCTTCGCCATCGGCTGCGCGGGTCTGCTGCTGCCGATGGAGCTGACCTTCCTGTTCCTCGCCGTCAACATCCCCAACCTGCTCAAATACGCCAGCATCTGCCTCTCCGCTGCGCGGGTGGTGAAGCGGCACGACGATCTCTACGAAGCCGCCGCCTTCAAGTTCGCCCGCCCGACGATGCGCGCCTTCGCCTATGCCGGTGCCGCCTGCGCGCTGGCTCTCGCGCTGGTGGGACTGGAGGCCGACTGGCGCCCTTACGCCCTGCTCGGCGGCTGGATCATGGCGGGCGCGGCGTTTCGCTGGCTGCATGGCCGCACCAGCGCCTGAAGGTTGACACGGTTTACACGGTCCAGAGGGAAAAAGTGTCACCTTGGGGGTGAAATGCGTCACCTTGCGCCCTCGAGGTGTCACCTTGCAGCGCCAAGGTGACACATTGGATAGCGCGCGTGTCACCTTGCGCTGGAAATGTGTAACCTTGTGAGAGCCGCATCGCGTCATGCGGGGACTGTACCGCAACTGCATCCCTGTAGGAAAACCGCCAATGCCGGTGCGGGCCTCTGAGAACCCGCACCGACACGCGAACCGCCCTCCCCGCTCAGGCGGACAGGGCGGCGGGACACCTCACAGAAATTCGTCGGCCGCGTCGTGGCTGCCGCCGCCGCTCGTGGCGGGTGCGGACGGCCGGGCCGGGAGGGCGATCTCCGGCGCTTCGGCAAAGGGCGTGACCCCGAACGCCGGATATATCTCGGAAGGGAAGTAGATCGTCCCTTCCTTCACCACCATGGCGATCCGGTGCAGTTCGGTGAGGTCGTTCAGAGGATTGCCCGGCAGCAGCAGGAAATCCGCGCGCTTGCCCCGCGCGATCGATCCGAGTTCCTGATCGTTGCCCATGTAGCGCTCCGGCCCGATCGTGCCGATGCGCAGGACGTCGGCGGCGGGAATGCCCGCCTCGCCGTATATTTCCAGTTCGCGGTGGACCGACAGGCCAGTGCCGTCATCGGTGCCCGGCAGCAGCGTGACGCCGCGATCGTGCAGCCGCTTGACCACGCGCTTCACCGCATCGAACGCCCCCAGATAGGCGGCATCGTCGCCCGGCTCGCTCAGCGGCGCGATGGCCTGGCGGCGGCGGCGCTGGAGGCCGATCGGCAGATGGTCGATATAGCTCGCCACCGCCGGTGAAGGCTTGCCGTCGCGGCTCAGCATCAGCAGTTCGAGTGTCACCGCCGTGGGATCGAGCGCGATGTGCCTTTCCGCCATCGTGTCCAGCGTCGCCTTCACGCGCGGCGTATCGAGGTCCAGCCCCGCCGTGCGCCGCATGGCCGTCAGGCGCAGCGGCGTGCGGGTGTCTTCCTTGATATCGAGCACCCAGCCCAGCATCAGCTGGTTGACGTGGGTGATCTCGTCATAGCCCGCCGCGATCATCGCATCGGCATTGGTGAAGGCGGGAATGTGCCCCGTCAGCCCCATGCCCAGCCGCTTCGCCTCTTTCGCGATGGCGGGCACCCAGACGGGGTTCATGCTGT
Source organism: Novosphingobium sp. BL-S-20 (assembly GCF_055521635.1). Lineage (NCBI taxonomy): Bacteria > Pseudomonadati > Pseudomonadota > Alphaproteobacteria > Sphingomonadales > Sphingomonadaceae > Novosphingobium > Novosphingobium sp. BL-S-20. The sequence goes on from NZ_CM145493.1 coordinate 1,602,143, forward strand.
TGTAGATCTTGATCTGCCAATAGCCGCGCGCGGCGTACCAACGCACCGCCTCCAGCGCCGCCGCCTCGCTGTCCACCACGATGCCGTGGCGCGCCGAATAGGGACTGCGGCCTTCGAGGAAGCCGTTGGGGGTGATGCGCGGCCCGGCCACCTCGCCCTTGCCGATGCGCTCGATCAGACCGGGCAGGAAATCGTTGTGGTTGCCCATGTCGCGCACCGAGGTCACGCCCGCCGCGATGTAGAGCATCGCCGATTCCAGCCCGATATGCGCATGCATGTCGTGCAGGCCCGCCAGCAGCGTGCCGCCCTTGCCGTCGATCTCTGCCTCTCCGGGCGTGGCGGGTTCATCGAGCGGCTGGATGCCGGTGATGCGCCCCTGCGCGAAGACCACCGAGACCGGATCGCCGAGCTTTCCGGCGACCGGATCGAACACCCGCACGTTGCGGATGCGCACCGGCGCATCGAGAGTGTGGGCGAAGCGCTTCTGCAAGGCGGCATAGCGCGCGGCGGTGAGGCGGGTGCCGAGTTCGCTCAGCGCGGGCACGTCGCCCTCGTGCCCCTCGCGCACGGTCGCTCCGCCGCTGTCCAGCGTGGCGAAGAGTTCGCCCCGGGCGTCGAGCAGGAACATCTCGGGCGAGAGGTCGATGCCGCTGATCGAATAGGCCTGATATTTGGCCTTGCCGATCGTCGCCGGGCCGAGCTTCTCGATGGCGAGTTCGCCGCCGGGGAACGCGGCCATCCGTCCGTCCGCATCCTTCAGCAGCGCGCGGGCATAGAGGCCCAGCGCCCAGGGGCTGGCGTTCTGGCCGACATAGAGCGCCGAACCGCTGGCCGAGGCCTGCTTCTCGCCCATGGAATCGGTCCAGCGCACGGTCGCGCCCTCGCGCAGGAAGCGTTCGTGGACTTCGCCGCCGAAACTCGCCTTGCCGTCGAGTTCCCAGCGCAGCGGCAAGCCGTCGCGGCCAAGCTCGATGCTCTCGCGCATGGTCGGACCGCGGCCGTTGTTCTTGACGTCGTAAGCGATGGTGACGCGCGTGCCCTGCACATCGGCATCGACGAAGCCGACCTTCTCGCCGTTGGAGACGACGCTGTAGCGCAGATGCTCCGCGTGGGCAGGCATGGCCGCGAGCAGGGTCGAGGCGAACAGCGCGGCGCGGATAGGATGACGCAGGATCAAGCGAGCGAACTCCGGTAGAGATGGGCGGCGGCGGCAAGATCCTGCACCGCATGGCCAAGCGACTTGTAAACGGTGATTTCCGCAGCGGACCGGCGCCCCGGCACCCGGCCGAGCAGCACTTCACCGATCTCGGCGACGATGTGGATATCGTCGATCAGGCCCTGCTCCTTCGCGACGAGGAACTCCGCAGCGGCATCGAGCGCCGAGGCGCGGCTGTCGGCGATGTAGCGACTGGCCGCGACAAGCGCGCTGTCCACTTCCACCGGCCCCGGCCCGCTGGAACCGACGAGATTGACGTGGGTGCCGGGCTTTACCCATTCGCCGAGCAGCACCGGCTGCGATGCCGTGGTGAGGGTGCAGATCACATCGGCCTCACCCGTCGCCACGCGCAGATCCGCCGCCGCCTCGGCATTCAGGTGCGGATATTGCGCGGCCAGCGCCTCGGCCTTCTCCAGCGAGCGGCCCCAGATCAGCACGCGGTCGAAATCGCGCACCAGCGGCAGTGCCTTCAGATGCGTATGCGCCTGCCCGCCGGTGCCGACGATCAGCAAGGTTCGCGCGTCCTCGCGCGCCAGCGCATCCGTCGCCACCGCAGTCGCGGCGGCGGTGCGGATATGGGTGATCTCCTCGGCGTCGACCACGCAGACCGGGCGGCCTTCCTCCGGCTCGAACAGCACGACGAGGCCGCGGTGACGCCGGAGGCCCGGAGAACGCGGATCGGCAAAGACGCTGATCGTCTTCGTGCCGAACATCTCGCGCTCCCCGAGCGCTCCGGGCATCTGAGCGAAGGTGCGACCCGGGCCCAGCGAAAGCATCGTGCGCAGAAGCTGCCGCGTCTCCCCGGAGGAAAGCGCCATCATCGCCTCGCGCACGACACGGATGCAGTCAGGATAGGACAGTCGCTCCCGCACGTCCTCGCTGTCGAAGATCGTCAGCTCGTCGCGCTTCATCGGTATGTCCTTTCCTGCCCTGTGCGCACAAGCTAGCCGGGCATGCCGCGTAATGCTTGCCCGACTTCGCGCATTTGCCTAGGCTCGATGGCAATTCAATGCAGCGATAACAGGGATGGCGCATAATCATGGCGGAAGCACTCGACCGGCTCGACCTCAAGATTCTCGACCGGCTGCAGATCGACGCCTCTGAATCGTCGAGCGAGATCGCCGAGCGCGTCGGCCTCTCGCAGTCCCCCTGCTGGCGGCGCATCCAGCGGCTGAAGGAGGAAGGCTACATCAAGGGCCAGGTCGCCGTGCTCGACCGCGAGAAGTTCGGCGAAAGCATGTATATCTTCGCCCAGCTCAAGATGGGCCGCCTCAGCGACGAGGCGCGCGAGAGCTTCATCCGCGCGATCGAGGACATTCCGGAGATCACCGAGGCCTATACCCTGTTCGGCGAAATGGACGTGATGCTGAAAGTGCTGGCCCCCAGCATGGGCTGGTATCAGAACTTCACGTTCCGCCGCCTGCTACGCCTGCCCGGGGTGGAGGACATCCGCTCCACCGCGACGCTTTCGGAAATGAAGTGCACGCACCGGCTGCCGCTACCTTCCGCGCCCTGACAGCGCGAAGCCCACGCCGACGAGCATGAACCCGCCCAGTCCGGCCAGGCTTATCCGCTCGCCCAGCAGCACGGCGGCGAAGACGGTGCCGAACACCGGCATGAGGTAGAAGAACAGCCCCGCCCGTCCCGAACCGACCAGCGCGACGCCCCGGTTGAACAGGAAGAACGCCAGTACCGACGGCCCGAGCGCAAGGTAGGCGAGCGCCGCCATGCCCTGCGCATTGCCGAGCGGCAGCGGCGTTCCCGCCTCGATCTGGAACGGCAGCATCAGCACCGCCGCCGCTGCGAACGTCAAGAACAGGAAACTCGCCGGATGGATCGGCGGGCGGCGGCGCAGCAGGGTCGCGTAGCAGGACTGCGACAGCATCGCGGCTCCGGCCAGCAAGGTCCCCGCATTGAGCGCCCCGCCCGCCCCCGGCCTTGCCAGCACCACGAAGAGCACGCCGACAAGCGCAAAGGCCATCGCGCCGAGTTGCTGCCGGCCCACGCGGTCGCGGAACAGCAGGACACCACAGGCGACGATCGCGGTGGGCATTGCCGACTGGACGAGCAGCGCCGATGTCGCATCGGTCAGCCGCAGCGCCATATAGGCCAGCGTATTGCTCCCCGCGAGGCCCAGCGCGGCGAGCAGCACCAGCACCGGCCAACCCCGGCGCAGCGCCGGAAGGTCCGCCTTCAGATGCGGCCAGGCGAAAGGCAGCGCGATCGGCAGGGCCAGCGTCCAGCGCCAGAACGACAGGCTTACCGGCGCCATTCCGGGGGGCAGCGCACGGCCCAGAACGAAGTTGCTCGCCCAGAGCGATGCGGCGAGCGTGAGCAGCAGATAGGGACGGTTCCAGAGCCCCGGCGCGGCGTTCGCCTGCGCATGGGCTTGCAACCGGAGCGTGTCGACCGGCATGGATGGCTCTCTATTCGAGGGATGCCGTCATTCTATGCTGCATCGCACACAAAGTCCGTGCAGATCGTCGCCATCTTGCAGATTAATCGCACATATCGTTCATTTTTATGGATCAATCCGCACAATCCTTGCATAATGCTGCGATGCCACGCGAACTCGACAGTTTCGACCTCCGTATCCTCGAATGCTGGCAGCAGCGCGGCGACCTGGGGCCGGTGGAGATGAGCGAACTCGTCCACCTGTCCCCGTCCCAGTGCTCGCGCCGCATGCAGAGCCTGCGCGCGGCGGGGCACGTTTCCCGAATTTCCGCCGTGCTGGAACCGGAGAAGCTGGGCGTCGGCGTCAGCGCCTATGTCCTGGTCACGCTGCGATCGCACGAACCGGGCTGGCTTGAGGCCTTCAACCGCCGCATCGACGCGCTCGACGAAGTGCTCGAATGCCAGTCGCTGACCGGCGAGGCGGACATCATCCTGAAAGTCGCCACCCGCGATCTGGCGAGCTTCAACACGCTGCTGGTGCGCGAACTCCTCGCCGCGCCGGAAGTGGCGACGGCACGGTCGAGCATCGTCCTCGAAAACCTCAAGAGCACCACCGCGCTGCCGACACGCTTCGCCCGAGAAAAGCAGTCACGTGCATAAATGATGCTCCGCATTGCGATCTCGCCCCTACCAACGCGACACCTTCGCTTCGCCGCGCCGATAGAATGACGGACAAGAGGAGCCTCGCCATGCCGGATCGCCGTATAGTCCTGTCCCTGTTCGCAGTCCTGCCTGCGCTGACTTTCGCTCCTGTGGCGAGCGCAGCGCCGGCCCCCTCGCTGCGCATCACGCTCGCACCCGCCAAGCCCGATGCCGAGCAGAACGTCCCGTATGTCGACGTGACGGTGACCGCGGATGCCATGTCCCGCAGCGAGGGCGCCTCCCTGCTCCGCCTGCCCCTCGTCGCCAATACCGTGGTCACCAGCGGCGCGCAGATCACCGGCCTGACCGTCCGCGACCGGCAAGGCGCCCTCACCCCGCGCATCGAGGACGTGGAGGAAGACGGCTCCAACCGCACCCGCTTCTGGCGAGCGCCGCGCGCCGTGAACGGCACCCTGACACTGCACTACCGCGTTCCCATCGACGCGGCAGCGCCCCCTCTCGCGCTGCCGCAATACGAGATGCGCACCGAAGGCGGCGGCTTCTCGGCAGCGGGCAATGCCTTCCTGATCCTGCCCGACGACGAAACCCCGCGCCGGGCCAGCGTCACATGGGACTTTTCCGCCTATGGCCAAGGCGGCAAGGGCATCTCCAGCCTCGGCACGGGCGACGCAGCCAGCCGCAAGCCCATTGCAGCGGGCGACCTTGCCCAGATGTACTACATGGGCGGGCGGCCGGGCATCTATCCACCGGACAAGGACGGCTTCTTCGCCGCATGGCAGGGCGAGCCGCCCTTCCCGATGGCCCCGCTGATGAACTGGGCTTCCGATCTCCACCGCTATTACGGCACCTTCTTCGGCTATGCACCGCCCAGCTTCGGCGTGTTCGGACGGACCAACCAGCGCAATCCCGGCAGCGGCATCGGCCTGACCGACAGCTTCGCCTTCACGTTCAACCATACCTCCAAGCCTGCCGAACTGCGCTCGCTGCTCGCGCACGAAATGCTCCATGCATGGGTCAACTCGCTCGATTCCTCGATGGACGCGGCGGGCGGGCTGGACCGTTCGTGGTTCGGAGAAGGGCTGGCGGTCCACTACCAGCGCCTGCTGCCCTATCGCGCCGGGCTGATCTCCGCCGAGGATTTCCTGGCCGACCTGAACGAGACCGCAGGCCGCTACTACACCAACATCAAGATCGGCGTGCCCAATGCGGATATCCCGGCCGGGTTCTGGCGCGACACCCGCATCCGCGTTCTGCCTTACGATCGCGGCTCGCTCTACTTCGCGGCCACCGATGCAGCCATTCGCAAGGCATCGGGCGGCAAGCGCTCGCTCGACGATCTCGTGCGCACGATGCTGACCGAACGCCGGGCCGGACGACGGATGGACGAAGCGCTCTACCGCCGCCTGTTGAAAGCCGACCTCGGTGACGAGGGCATCGCGGCCTTCGAGACGATGCTGCAGGGCGGCACCGTGCTGCCGCCCTCGGATGCCTTCGGCCCGCAGTTCCGCCGCGTGGAAAAGCCGCTCAGACGCTTCGACCTCGGCTTCGATCCCGCCTCTCTGCTGGCGCGGACGAAGATCGTGCAGGGCCTCATCCCCGGCTCGAATGCCGAGACCGCCGGTCTGCGCAATGGCGACGAGATTCTCAATACCTTCTCGCAGGACGGCCTCCAGGGCGACCAGCAGGCCTTCCTCTCGCTGGAAGTGAAGCGCGGCGGTGAAACGCTCAAATTGCGCTACCAGCCGCGCGGCGAGACGGTCCCGGCCTATCAATGGGAACCTGCGCGCTAGACCATCCTGTCAATCAGCTGGGATCACCCCGGTCTGGCTCCGCTTTCCGGACGCCGTGGAAGGTAACTCTGTCTAAGGCCACGCGATGCTATCGCGTTAAGTGCACTCGCGAAAAACGGAGGCGCTTTGGTTTTGGGAGAGGCATGGTGTCAATTGGCCATCGAACGCAGGTCGCCGAAATCAACGAAACATAGCAATACACAAATATGAAAGAGAGCATGACTGCCCGGTTATGGCCATTGCATTGCCGGGTGGTCACTGAATTGGCGTATGCGGACCGCTTTCTGCGGCGCGGCTTTCGCTTTCCGAGCACCCCAGAACCGCCATCGCGCATCCCCTGCTCCCAAATCCAGCTGGTGAAATCCCGGTCGTTCCGGAGCCTTTCGCATAAGAAAGGCTCCGAAAACCCCGTCTTACGCAACATTATGCCCCTTTGGATTTACTCAGACTAATTTATGGTTGCAGAGCGCACATGGTGGCGATAAATTGCAAGCATACGAATGAATAATCACCGCAGATTCGAGGCTTATAATGATGGCCTGGTCTGCGCAGTGATCTCAAGGGGGAGGTATCGGTGCTTAAAGTCAGACTGTATCTGTCGTGCGCGTGCGCCGCGCTAGCAACGCCTGCATGGGCCCAGGACATTACCGAGAATACAGGCGAGGCAAGTGAAACGACGGCTGCCGATAAGGTCTCGGCGGAAGACATCATCGTCACGGGCTTCCGGGCCAGCCTTTTCAATGCCGCCCAGATCAAGCGCGATTCCGACGCCATCGTCGATGCCGTGGTGGCAGAGGACATCGGCAAATTGCCGGATAACAACGCGGCGGAATCGCTGGCGCGCGTGTCGGGCATCCAGGTCAGCCGTTCCGGGGACGAAGCCAACCAGGTTCTCGTCCGCGGCCTGCCCGACCTGACCACGACTTTCAACGGACGCGACATCTTCACGGCGGAATCGCGCGGTGTCGCCCTCTGGGACTTTCCTCCCGGCGCCCTGCGCGCGCTTGAGGTCTACAAGTCCGGCACGGCGGACCTTATCGAACCGGGACTTGCCGGCCTCATCAACGTGCGCACCTGGCGTCCGTTCGACTTCAAGGGCTTCGAGATCGCCGGTGCCGTGCGCGGTACTTATAACGACCAGTCGAAGAAATACGACCCGGCCAACGCGAATCTCCAGATCACCGACCGTTGGCAGACCGGCATCGGCGAGATCGGCGCCCTTATCAACTTCGCCTATACCCAGCAGCAGTTCCGCAATGCCGCGCGCTGGAACAGCGCCGACGTGCTGGCACCGGACGCGGCCAACACCGTGGAGCCGGAATCGGTGGGTCGCGACTTCGTGTTCCCGGAAGCCGTGGGCGTGTTCTACAACAGCGGCATCCGCAAGCGGCCTTCGATCAACGCCTCGCTCCAGTGGAAGCCCGCGCCCAACCTCGAAATCTATGTGGACGGCCTGTGGCAGGCCTATCGCGGGCGCGATGCGAACGACTTCTTCGCCACGTCGCTGCGGTTTGCCGGTGCCCAGCTCAGCAATGTCGTTCTCGATCCCGACGAGCCGAACAAGGTTCTCAGCCTGACAAAGACCGGTGGCTGGCGCCCCGATATCTACCGTTCGACCGTCAACGGCGACACCAATACCTATCAGGGCGCGATCGGCGCGATCTGGACGACCGGAAAGGCCACCATCTCCACCGATTTCGCCTATACCGACAGCACCTTCAAGCAGACCGAATGGAGCCTCGATTCCGCGCTGACTTCGGCGCCGACCGTGGATGCCGCCTTCGATGAAAAGGGCTCGGCGGCCTTCTCGCTGCCCGGTTTCGACGCGACCGATCCCAGCCACTACCAGTTCCGCGGCTTCTTCGACCGGACTTACATCGGCAAGGGCAATGGCATCCAGTGGCGCGGCGATATCTCGCTGGAAACCGACATTCCCTTCCTGCCGCTGCTCCAGGTCGGCAGCCGCATCACCACCCGCAAGTCCTCGGTCCGTTCGGGATCGCGCTATGCCTACCTGATGGACCTCGGCATCCCGATGACGGACCTCGGTCTCGGCGAGATGTCGCTGATCGACAATACTTTCCGGGGCGGCGTGCAGGGCTTCACCCAGTGGCTTGCACCGAGCCGCTCGGGCGTGCGCGGCAATATCGACGGGCTGCGCGCGATCTCGCTCGCGGGGTTGCAGCAACTGGCGCAGATGTACCCGGACGACGCCGGTATTCGCGACAATATCGAGCGCTGGTCCAGCGCCGAAGTGCCGCTCGATCCCCTCGCCTCGTGGGACGCCAGCGAAAAGACCTATGCCGCCTACGCCCAGGGCAAGTACGCTTTCGAGATCGGCGGCGTCGAGATCGGCGGCCTCATCGGCGTGCGGATCGTCAACACCGACGGTGTCTATTCCGGGACGTCGCTGGTGGACGGCGTGCAGACCCCCGAGGAAACACGGCAGAACTACGTCGACGTGCTCCCCAACTTCAGCACGCGCATTCGCTTCACCGACAAGTTCCAGATGCGCCTGGCCTATACCAAGACGCGTACCCGGCCGACGTTCGGACAGCTCAACCCGGCCGTGAACATCACCCGCGCGCAGAACACCGGCGGTTCGCCGGGCCGCTACGACGCTTTCGGCCGGGCGGGCAACCGCGACCTCGCGCCGCTGACCTCGCGCAACTACGACGCCACGTTCGAATACTACTTCTCGCCGCGGGCGGCTGCAGGCGTATCGCTGTTCTACCGCGATCTCGACGGTTTCATCAGCGACTATACCCGCGACGTGCAGGACCCGATCTACGGCCTGATCCAGGTGGTGCGCCCCGAAAATGCAGGCTCGGGCCGTATCAAGGGCGTGGAAGCAGGCTTCCACAGCTTCTTCGATTTCCTGCCAGGCATGCTTTCCGGCTTCGGCGTGCAGGGGAACGTCACCTACCTCGACGGCAAGAACCAGCTTCCCAACGCCCTGGGTCAGGCGACGAAAATGGTATCGATCCCCGGCGTTTCGCACTGGAGCTACAACGCGGTACTGTTCTACGAGCTCGGAAAGCTTTCGACCCGACTTTCCTACAACTACCGATCGAAGTTCACCAACTTCTACTCGCCAGATGCCAACGGCAACCTTTACGTGGGCGAAGGGACCAAGGCGATCGCGCGACTGGACTATTCGCTGTCCTACACCGTCATCCCGGCGATCACGATCACCGCCGACGTCAGCAATATCCTGGGCAAGCCGTTCAACAACTATCGTTACTTCAACCAGACCCAGACCTACCCTCGGGATATCCGCTACGAGGGCCGCTATTTCGGACTGGGTACTCGCTTCCGCTTCTGACGATCTTGCCGGCGTAGATCAACCTTCCGCGCCTGCAACCACTGACCCGTCCGGCTATTGTTCCGGGCGGGTTCCTTGTTCCAGATGGTCCGTCGCATAGCGCAGGATCGCAAGCAGCCTGAACAAGGCTTCACGGCAATCTCCGCACTGTCAACGCCGGCGGTAAATTGGGGTGTCCAGATCATGTTAGACCGGCTGAATGCTTGGCGGCCCAATCCGGGTCTTGCAGAGCTGCCCTAAATTCATTTGCCAGCAGGTTGGTCTGAATGACGATTGCGGGACATTCCAGGCACGGCGCGGCGTTTTTGCAGCACGCCCAAAGTGGTCATCCTCGGAGCAAACCCAGCTCCCGCAACCTGTGATGGCGGGTTACCCGCCGCCTTCCTTCCTGAACCGTGAGATATGGAGCGTCAACGGCGGCAGGCGCAAAGAGTCCGCATTCAGCGCCAGCGCGCAGCGCCGAACGACTGCAGCCAGGCAGCGGTTGCCTGGCATCGAAACCGGCCCCGCCCCTCTCTGAGCTTCCGCGATCCAGCCAAGCAGCATCAATTCGTTCTGACTGACATAAGAACTGCCGGGAGGCATGACTTCAATCCCGGCCCGCGCCGCAATCTGACGAAGCCGGCGGAAACGTACGTCGAGGTCCCTCGATTTGCCCGCAAAGGCGTCTCCCCGAAGGTAAGCGATCACGGCCCGTTCGGCGCGGGTGCGGCGGTGGATCGGAAGGATCGAGACAATCATCGGATGGTTCCCATCAGGTCATGAAGAACTCGACCGGCACGACCAGCTCGATGGCCTCGCCTTTCACATCTTCAGGCGGCTTCGGCAGCGGCTGCGCCCGCTTCGGAAGAGCCAAGGCCTCGTTATCCAGCGAACGGACACCTGACGAGCGCTCCAACCTGACCGACAGCACCTTGCCCTGCCGGTCCATGACGAAGCGGATGTAGGGAACGCCCTGCTGCCGTGCGAAATGGGCGTCGCGGGGATAGCGCTTCACTTTGTCGAGAGCGCCAAGGACAAGACCTTGCCAGGTCGGTTTGCCACTCGAAGCCTGCGGGGCCGGAGGCGCGGGCTTGCTGGCCGGGGCCGTCGTCTCCCTGACCGGCGGGCCGGGATCGGGCGGCACGAGTTTGGCAGGCGGTGCAGCCGCCACGACATTGGCGGTCGAAATGGCGATCTTCGGCGCCTCGATCTCCGGGACCCGAGGTTTCGGGACGGGCTTGTCTTTCTTCACCTGCTCCGGCCCTGGAGGCACTTCGCGAACGGGCTCGGGCGGAGCAGCCGGCGGCGCGACATTGAAGGCCGCCAGCGTCGCGGGCGGCGGCGCGGCCTTATAGGTCTGCCAGGTCAGGAACAGCCCCGCGAGAATGGCCAGACCGATCGCGCTTGTCCCGCCCAATCCGACCAGGCGCGTGGTCAGCGAAGCCGGTTGATCCGCGTAGCGAACGGCCCGCGATCGATCGCTCGAAAATCGCCTGTCGACGGCCGCATTTCGCGCACGCCCTCCCTCCTCGGCTGGCGCAGGGCCATCTGAGGAGGGCGGCAGGATCGTCAGGACCGTATTGGTCGTCATTCAGAAACGTCCACGCACCGTCGCCATCACGCTGCGTGGATCGCCGTAGAACAACCCGCCGAAGTTGTTCGATGTCGGGATCGACTGGTAGTAAGTCTTGTCGAGCAGATTGTTGACGTTGAGGCCCAGTTCGACCGCTTCGCTGACATCATAGCGCGCGTGCAGTCCAACCAGCGCGTAACCGCCCTGCTTGATCGTATAGCTCGCAGTCTGCGTGTACATCTTGCTCTGGACATAAAGGTCGCCGCCCAGCCGCATGCGGTTGAAGCTGCCCGGCAGGCGGTAGTCGGTCGAAAACTTGAACAGCTTGCGCGGGATGCGGGTGTTGTAGGCCGTCCCCTTGTTGACGCCTGCCACATATTCGGGATCGCTGTACGTAAAGCCGAGCGTCGCGTTCCAGTCCGGCAGCGGAGAGCCGGAAACTTCGACCTCGAAGCCGCGGTTGCGTACGCGCCCGCCTTCGACGTAGCACGTCGACGTGCCGGTTACGCCGCAAGTCCTGTCCGCCGTCGTGGCCTCGGGCATGTTGAGCAGGCTGGACTGGAATACCGCCAGCGATGCGTTCAGGCGTCCGCCGAAGTATTCGCCCTTTACCCCGGCCTCGTAGTTCTGCCCCTGGATCGGATCGAGCAGCGTGTTGCCCGCGCTGTAGTAGCTCTGCGTCTTGTAGACTTCCGTGTAGCTGGCGTAGAGCGAGTGGTGGTTGTCGAGATCGTAGACGACCCCGGCGTAGGGCAGGAACCGGGCTTTCGCGCTGTATTCGTCGTTCACGTAAGGGCTCAGGACGGTGTAGCTCGACCAGCTCAGGCGTGCGCCGAGAATGGCATGAAGACCATCGGCCAGAGCCAGACGGGTCGAACCATAGAGGCCGCCCTCCTTGCGGTTGTACTTGTAATAAGTGCTGGCGGTGTTGAGCACCGGGGCCGTGATCGACGCATAGTCATAGTCGGTGATGTCGACGGTCGGCGTATTGGATGCGGTGTGGATCGTGAAATCGAACTTGTCGCGCCGCAGACTGCCGCCGAGGACAAGCTGATGCTCGCCGCCCAGCAGCCGGTAATGGCCGGTGGCATAGACGTCCAGCCCCACCTGCCGGTCGCGGTAGTCGACGTCGGAGACAACCAAGCGGTAGATGTCGCCAGAGGAGCGGGCGGGATAGGACGAACGAAAGTCCGCGTCCGACCAGATCGCGCTGGGGGCGACGACGATCTTCCAGTCGCTACCGATCTGCTGTTGCAGCTCGCCGAAAGCCGAATAATTGCGGCGCTTGAGATAGGCCCACTTGCCCGCTAGCGAGGCCGAACGCGGCAGATCGTAGAAGGCGCCGCTAGCGTCGGTGTTGAGCCCGCCCCAGTCGTAACCGTGGTTGTAGTCCCGCTGCGCGGTGCCGCCGACGCGCAGCAGCGTACCGGGTGCAAGATCGGCTTCCGCCGTCAGGTAAAGCAGGCGATTGTCCCTGCTGGCGCCGTCACGGTAACTGTCTGCCGAGTTGTAGAAAGCCACGGCGCGCGCCCTTACGTCGCCCCCCTTGGTGATCGGCCCGGAAACGTCCACCTGCCCGCGATAGTTGGACCATGATCCAATGCCGGCCTCGACACCCAGCTGGAAGTCGCGCGTCGCCCGCTTGCGCACGAGATTGATCGCCGCGGAAGGATTGCCGGTGCCCTGCAGCAGCCCGTTGGCGCCGCGAACCACCTCTACCCGGTCGTAGATCGCCATGTTCGCGGTGGACATCACGTCCATCGAGTAGTTCTCGGAAATATTACTCGGAATTCCGTCGAACTGGATATCGGTGATCTCCGATCCGCGCGCGTAGTAGGTCGAGCGGTCGGTGCCGAGCTTGGTATACGTGATGCCCGTCGTGGTGCGGGCGATATCGTCAAGCGACTGGACGTTCTGGTCGTCCATCTTCTGGCGCGTGACGACCGAGACCGACTGGGGCGTCTCACGCGGGGAGAGCGCCAGCTTGGTGGCAGTCGAGGTGCTGCGCACGGTGTAGGAACGGGTGCCCTCGCTGACCGCAGGATCGCTGGTCAATGCCGCCGGACTGCCGCCGCTTCCGCCTTCACTGCCCTGAACCTGAACCGGCCCGAGCTGGATGGTGCCTTCAGCGGTTCGGGGCGCGGCCTCCAGCGTGAAGGCGCGCGGCCCGGTCTGGCGGAACGTGATCCCGCTACCGGCAAGGATATGCGCGAGAGCTTCCGCCGGGGCAAGGCTGCCTTTGAGGCCGGGGCTGGAAATGCCCGCTGTCAATTCTGCGCGATAGGCCAGTTGCACCCCCGCCTGCCGGGCATAAGTGTTGAGAACATCCGCGAGTGCACCGGCGGGAATATCATAGCTACGGGCTTCCTGCGCCAGCGCGGGAGCGGCAATTCCGGCCGACAGCCCCATGGTCGTACCGGCAAGGACTACGGCAGCCATCAGGCGGCCGGTCGCGCGCTGCCCGGCGCGCGTCTTCTTCGAAATCGTCACTCTGGATCATCCCCGAACGTCGTTGAACCCGAGGCGTTATTGCTAATGCGAACGCCTTGCACCTATGACGATCGAGGTATTCGAAACGAGAGGTCCGGGCGGAAGATTTTTTTGGCGGGAGCCGAATTTCGCCAGAATCAACCGAAAATCAGGATCATGCGATCGGTCAGTTGGGCCGACCGCAGCCCCAGAGAGCGTTGGAGCTGCGCGATGGTCGCCACCGGATCGTCGATATGAAAGACTCCACTGACCCGCAAATCACGCGCCGCGCCGACCACGCCCAGATAGCCTCGATGATAGCGCCCGATTTCGGACACGACCTCGCTGAGCGGGGCATCCTTGAACACCAGCGCGCCTTCGGTCCACGCCATGGCATCCCCCGCGTTGACCATGGAAGCAGGACCGATTCCCTCTGCCGGTCCATAGGAAAGGCTCTTGCCTTCGGGGAGCACGGCCGAGGCGCCGCTCTGGGCCGGATAGCGGATGCGGACCTTGTGCTCGGTGACGGTCACGCGCGTTTCGGCGCCGTTTCGGCGCACGAGGAAGCGGGTCCCGAGCGCCGTCGTCGATCCACTCCCGGCTTCCACGCGGAACGGGCGCGAAGGATCGGGCGCGACAGTGAAAGCGGCCTCGCCCGTCAGCAGGCGCACAACGCGGTGGTCGCCCGCGAATTCGAAAGCTACCGCGCTGTGGGTTCCCAATTGCATCGTGGAACCATCGGCAAGCTGCATCGTGCGCCGCTCGCCCGTGTCGGTCATCGCGTCGGCCTGCAGCATCGTCATCCAGTCCTGCGCCGACCAAATCAGGACAAAGGCGAGGCTCGCGGCGATAGCGGAAGTCGCCCAACGTCGCCGCATGCGGGATTTTGCCCGATTCAGCCCTCGGGTCTTGCGGACGGGCGCTGGCGGCAGGGAAGCCCGCAGCGCCGGAGTTTCCGGCACGGCGCCCATCTGCATCCATAGGTCCTGCATCCGGGCATAGGCGCGGGCATGTTCCGGAGCCTGGGCAAGCCAGGCATCGCGCTCGGCGCGCTTTTCGGCCGGTAATTCGCCGTCGAAATCGGCGGAAACCCAATAGGCCGCCTCATCGGCAAGCGAATTCGGCAAAGGATCCTCGACACCACCCGGCATTACAGTATTTTCCCATGCGAGAATGCCGCCAATCTGCATGTCGCTTTCATCCCATGACGTTCGGCGCCGGCAAAACGAGAGGGTGTCGTCACGGGACCGCTCATGTTTCGGCCGCATCGGACAACGCCTGATGGCACAGCAGCAAAGCATGACGGATATGCTTGCGCACCATGTCCTGGCTGATCGACAAGCGCTCCGCCGCCTCCGAGACGCTCAATTCATCGATCTTGACCAGCACGAAGACCTGCCGGCAGCGCAGCGGCATCCTATCGACTACGGCTGCGATCTGGCGAACTTTCTCCTGATCCAGCAAACGGGTTTCAGCGTCGGGATCGGGCGAAGCGACGCCGTGACCATCGGCTTCCTCGGCAAACAGGGCTTCCTGTCGCCGCGCGGTGCGCAGATGATCCAGCGCCAGGTTCGAGGCGAGGCGGAACAGGAAGGAGCGCTTGTTGACGATCGGCGGATCGTCTTTCACGCCCTGCACGCGCAAATAGAGGTTTTGCGCGACATCTTCCGCCGCAGGTACGCTGCCCACCATCTTCGCCAACCAGCGTACCAATGTAGCGCGCTCGGCGGTCAGCAGACGGGATAGCAAGGCGGAATTGCTCGACATGGCGTATCGCGCCCTATCGATGTTGCGAATTGATCGCAACTATTCAAGCGGTGCTATCGCCATGACAGCGCTTTGGTGGCCCGGACAAGGGCTATATCGATTACCCGCCCCTCGAGAAAACCTTAACCGTTCCGGCCATTGGACCCGGACGATCCTAACTCAGGCGAATTTTGCATCATCATTGCGCAAACCAGGTTCGGATCATCCAAGCCGCAGCGAGCACGCAGATCTAAGCTTACGCCCGCACCTGAACGCGGGCTTCCATGATCCTCCCTCGCCAGGTTGCAGACAGGCAGCACCGCAGGGGACTGGCAAGCGGATGGCCTCCAAGCCCGGTTGCCGCTTGGTTCACTCGGAACCGCGGCAACTCAAAGGTGAACAGCTTGCACTGGATGGCGGGAATGATGGGCAGAATTCGGGGATCGATCACCAAGCGTAACATTCTCCGCGCGATTGGACTCTGCGGCATCGGCGCTGTCTTCGCCCTGGCTCTGACCTATCGCCCTCCCATTGCGCCGATTGCGCCCCCGGCCCCATCGTCCTTTTCACAGCAGGAGGTCGCACGCGGGGCGGTCCTTGCCACGCTTGGGGACTGTGCGGTCTGCCATACGGCCCCCGGCAAGCGCCCTCTTGCAGGTGCCCGTGCCCTCGCCACGCCTTTTGGTACGCTCTATTCAGACAACCTGACGCCGGACGTGGAAACCGGGATCGGGAATTGGTCCAAGGAAGCGTTCCGGCGGGCCATGAAGGACGGCGTCGCGCGGGACGGAAGCCACCTCTACCCTGCCCTTCCCTATGAGCACTTCACGCATGTGAGCGATCGGGATCTCGACGCGATCTATGCCTTCCTCATGACGCGCCGGCCTGTCCATCAGTCAGCGCCGCCCAACGATCTCATCTTTCCGACCGGCTTCCGTCCAATCCTGGCGGGTTGGAAAATGATGTTCCTGCACAAAGGCCCCACCCCTCGCGACGCTTCTCGATCCGAGGAATGGAACCGCGGTGCTTACATCGCGGAAGGCCTTGGCCACTGCGGTGGGTGTCATACGCCGCGTAATCTTGCCGGTGGGGAAATCAGCTCCAAGGCATACGCCGGCGGCGTCGCCGAAGGCTGGCGGGCTCCGCCGCTCGATGCAAGCAATCCAGCCGCTCGCAAGTGGACGTCCGACGCGCTCTTCACCTACCTGCGGACCGGAATCTCACCCGATCACGGCGCCGCTGCCGGTCCGATGGGCCCGGTCGTCGAGGGACTGGCGAATGCGCCGGAAGCAGATGTGCGCGCCATTGCCACCTACATCGCTTCAAAGATGGCCGGCCGCGCCGCGCCGCCGCCATCGCAGACACAGGCACGCGACGATGCCGCAGGAGCCGCCAGGCGCTTTCCCGAGGGCGCTACGCTCTTTGCCGGTGCTTGCGCCGGCTGTCACGGACCGGGCGCGCCGATGCTTGGTCAGGGCCGTCCCTCACTGACATTCGATACTGCATTGCGCGACAGCGATCCCACAAGTGCTGTTCAAGCAATCCTTCAAGGCATTGAACCGCCGGTCGCGGGGCGAGGCCCCAAGATGCCGCCTTTCTCTTCGAACCTGACCGACGATCAGATCGCCGAGGTGGTCGGCTATGCCCGAGCCCGCTTCACCGATCAGAAGCCATGGTCGCACCTCCCTCGCAAGGTCGCAACCGCCCGCAAGGAAGGCGCATCGCAATGAGCATCACCCTTACCGTCAATGGCATCCCGCGGCAGGTCGATGCGACGCCCGATACGCCGCTGCTCTACGTGCTGCGCGACGATCTCCAGCTCAACGGCGCCAAATATGGCTGCGGACTGGGCCAATGCGGTGCCTGTACCGTGCAGCTGGATGGGAAAGCCATCTTCTCCTGCATTACGCCGCTTGCCGCCATCGAGGATCGTGAAGTGCGAACCGTGGAGGGGCTGGGTACGGTCGAGAACATGAACCCGCTGCAGAGGGCGTTCACCGAAGAGCAGGCTGCTCAGTGCGGCTATTGCATTGCCGGCATGATCATGCGCGCGCAGGCATTGCTCGATGTCGATCCCAACCCCGACGACGATGCCATTCGTACACACCTGAAACCCAACCTCTGCCGATGCGGCACGCACCAACGGATCTTGCGCGCGGTGCGCCGCGCCGCCGATATCATGGCGAAGGAGGATAACGCATGAGCGCCCCCCTGTTCAGCCGGCGCGAAATGCTCGGAGCGGGCGGTCTTTTCGTTGCCTTTTCGCTTGCGTCTCCTGCCCTGAGCGAGCTTGCGGGCGGCGGCGAAGGCGGTGCGGCCCCGACGGTCGTGCGTCCCGATCTGCCCGGCAGCCTCAAATCCAATCCCTATCTGGATTCCTGGATCCATATTCGTCCCGACGGCCACACGACGGTGTTCTCGGGGAAAGCGGAACTGGGCCAGGGAATTCGCACCGCACTTTTGCAGGTCGCCGCCGAAGAGCTCGACATGCGCCCCGAGCAAATCGAATTCATCACCGCTGACACCGCAAGGACGCCGGACGAAGGCCTGACGGCAGGCAGCCACTCCATGATGGATGGCGGTACCGCGATCGCCAATGCAGCGGCCAATGTTCGCCTGTTGCTTTCGCGGCAAGCTGCCGGGATCTGGAAGGTTGCGGAAGATCAGGTGAGCACGACGGGTGACGGCCATGTCCGGGGGCCCGGCGGGCAGAGCCTGCCTTACGGCGTGCTCGCCGGCAGGCTTTCGCTCAGCGTCGAAGCCATTCCCGATGCACCTCGGCGCAAGCCCGCCGAGTATCGCACGATGGGCAAGGATTATCCGCGGGTCGACATCCCCGCCAAAGTTACCGGAGGCGAAGCCTATGTCCAGGATCTGCGGCTTCCGGGAATGCTCCATGCGCGCGTGGTCAGAGGCCCCAGCTATGGCACTCGTCTTGCAACGCCGCAGCTCGACAAGGCCCGCGCGATGCCCGGCGTCGTCGCCGTCATCGAAAAGGGGACCTTCATCGCCGTCGTTGCGCGCAAGGAATGGCAGGCGATCCAGGCCATGCGCGTTGCCCAGCAATCCGATTTCATACGGGAGATAGCCCCCCTTCCGGTCGGTGCGGGACCGCACAAGTTGCAATCCCTGCCGACCCGCGAAATCACCGTCCTCGACACGCATGACGGCACCAGGCCATCGGTCAAGACGGTCAGCGGCTCTTTCAGCCGTCCCTGGTACAGTCACGGATCGATCGGCCCATCCTGCTCGGTCGCCTGGGCCAGGGACGGCGAACTGACGCTATGGTCGCACAGCCAGGGCGTTTTCGATATGCATAGGGCCGTCGCGGAGCTCGTCGGCCTGCCGCCGGAAAAGGTGCGTTGCATCCATTCGCCCTCGGCGGGTTGTTACGGGCAGAACGGTGCAGACGACGTGACTGCCGAAGCCGGTATCATCGCCATGGCCCTGCCCGGACATCCAATCCGCCTGCAGTGGATGCGAGAGCAGGAGTTCGGCTGGGAGCCGTGCGGATGCGGCATGGTGACGAAAGTCGAGGCCTCGATCGGTCCCGACAAGAAGATCGCGCACTGGAATTACGAAGTCTGGAGCAATTCCCACAACAACCGTCCGGTAAAGGCGGGTGGTTACGCTGTCGCGCAGCAGGTCGTCCCGCCATTTCCGATGCAGGAGGCCAAGCCGATCCCGATGCCGGAGGGAGACGGCGATCGAAACGCCAATCCACTCTATGTCTTCAACAACATGGACGTGCGCTATCACTTCGTGCCGCAGATGCCGCTGCGCGTATCCGCGCTGCGCTCGCTGGGGGCACATCTCAACATCTATACCCTGGAAAGCATGCTCGACGATCTTGCTTTCGAAGCGGGCGTCGATCCGCTTGATTTTCGTCTCGCCCATATGGAGGACGAGCGTGCGCGGGAGGTCATGATCGAGGCCACGCGCCGCTTCGGCTGGAGCAGGAGACCCAAGGGCAACGGCCGGAGGGGCTGCGGCATGGCTTTTGCCCGCTACAAGAATATCGGAGCCTATTGCGCCCTGGCGATGGAAATCGAGGTAGAACGCGAGACCGGGGCGATCACGGTACACCGTGTGACTGCCGCCGTCGATGCCGGCCAGCCGGCAAGCCCCGACGGGATCAGGAACCAGGTCGAAGGCGGGATCATTCAGTCCCTCAGCTGGGCGATCCTGGAGGAAGTCACTTATGATACCGGCAAGCGCACAAGCTTCGATTGGGGAACATACCCCATCCTGCGCTTCGATCAGATTCCCGGCATGATCGACGTCCATGTCATGGACCGGCCCGGCCAGCCTTTCCTGGGCGCGGGCGAAACCTCGCAAGGCCCCGCCTCGGCCGCTCTTGCAAACGCGATCAAGGATGCCACGGGACTGAGGCTTAGAGACATGCCCTTGACGCCTGAGAAGGTGAAGGCTGCGATCGGCATTTCCGGCTAGCGATACCGAGATTGCTGCGAAGCATTGCATCGAGAATTGCTTATCGATAGATGCTGCGAATGATTATCATTTGCCAAAGCCATCGCGCGGCACGGCAGGTGATGCGGCATCCGGTGGACCGAAGGATCGATTTTGCTTTCCGATACCCTGTGGGGCGAGATTTATGGCGCGCACCGCAGCGCGCTGATCGCCTATGCGGAGCGCATCGCGGGCAGTCGTGCCGAGGCGGAGGATGTCGTGCAGGATGCATGGCTGCATCTGCGACAGGCTCTCGATCGCGACAAACTCCGTGACCCGGTGCCTTATCTTTACCGGATCGTCCGCAATCTGGCTATCGACGGCCGTCGCAAGGCCGGCAGGCAAGCGCGGCACGTGTCGGACGAAGCGGCAGCCGATCTCGCCGAAATCGCGGACGACGCGCCCTCCCCCGACGCCGTCGTCAGTGCGCAGGCCGAGCTGCGATGCGTGGAACAGGCGCTGGCCTCACTGCCCGAGCGCCAGCGCATCGCCATTGAAATGTATCGCCTCGGAGGCTTCAAGCTGCGCGAGATTGCTGAGCGATTGAACATCTCGGTATCGCTGGCGCATCTCCTGATCGTGAAAGGGCTGGCCGAATGCCATCGCCTCTGTCGCCCCGACGATCCGGCGGGAGATGGACGATGATGCTCCTGTCGTTGAAAAATTGGCCGTTGAAAAATCGGACGGGCCGAACGTGTATCCGATATGTCGGCTCCAATCCGGCCGGAGGGAATATCCATGTCGGGTGACGCAGAACGGATCAGCATGGAAGCTGCGGACTGGCTCGTGCGCCTGCGCGAACGCCCCGGCGATCGGGAACTGGCCGGCGCATTCGCGGCATGGTGCGATGCCGACGCCGCGCACGTCCGGGCCTGGGACGAATTGCAGGCACTGTTCGACATGATCGGCAGTGTGGAGCCGAGCCACCCCGAATACCTCGCGCCGTCTGCCGATGGCCGGTCCGCGCCGTCGCAAGTCCGCAGAGCGCGGCCGAAATGGCGCGTGGCGGCGATGGCGGCGGCCATCGCCAGTATCGCTGTCCTTGGCGGCCCCGAGATCGTTCTGCGGCTGCGGGCGGATCATCTGACCCCGGCAGGCGCGATGGCGAATGTCGCGCTGGACGACGGCAGCCGGGTCAGGCTCGGCCCGGACAGCGCGATTGCCGTCGCCTACACGCCGGGCCACCGCAATATCCGCCTGCTGCGCGGACAGGCGTGGTTCGAGGTTCACCCCGATCCCTCGAGGCCGTTCCGGGTGGAGGCCGATGACATCGCCGCCACCGCGCTGGGCACCGCCTTCGACGTGCGGATGATCGGCGGCGATCGCAGCGTTGCGGTGGGCCATGGGCGCGTCCGCGTGGAAGGCGCAGCGTCGTCCGTGCTGGGGGCGGGTGACTGGGTGAGCGCGGCGCCCGGCGGGGCGGCAGTCAGCGGTCATCAGGCGAGCGATCTGGCAGGAATCTGGCGGACCGGCTCCGTGGTCATTCGGGGGCGCACCGTCGCCGAGGCGATCGAGGAACTGCGCCCCTGGTACAAGGGCCGGATCGTGCTGGCCGACGAGGCAATCGGGCGCAAGCGCGTGACCGGAATCTTCCGCCTTTCGGACCCTCAGGATGCGCTGCGCGCTCTGGTCCAGCCGCACGGCGGCGGGATCGTGCAGATCACCCCGTGGCTGATGATCGTCACCGGAAATTAGCCCGGTCGTTCAGCTGTTTCCCGCCCCGCTGAAAAAATAATTCGGCACATGATTGAAAAAACCGCCCAGCCCGGCGTGGAGCTAATAACGGCTGTTGCGACGCATTATCGAAATGATCCGCGCCGGATTATCGCTTTCGAAGGAGCATGCATGACTGAGGGCAAGACATTTCGCGGCACGATCGGCGTCAGGGCGATCGGCCTGAGGGCGCTGGCGATTTCGCTGATGACGTCCGCACCGCTGGTGCTGAACGCGGCGCCTGCCCAGGCACAGGCCGCGGGACAGCGCAATTTCGATATCGCCGCCCAGCCGCTGACCGAGGCAATCATGCAGTTCGGACGGCAATCCGGGCTGCAGGTCACGGTCGATTCCACGCTTGTCGAAGGGCGTAGCAGTGCCGGCCTGTCCGGTACGCACTCCGCCGCAGAGGCTCTGAGCATCCTGCTGCGCGGCACCGGCCTCACTTTCCGCTTCACGAGCCGGACCACCGCCGTTCTCGAACCCGCGCCGCAGGCCTCGGGCGATGCCGCGCAACTCGGGCCGGTCAAGGTCGAGGGCGCGGGCGAAGCTGCCACGCTCGCATCGTCCGACCCCGGCGTGACCGAAGGCACCGGCTCCTACGCCGCGCATACGGTAACGGTGGGAAAGAGCGCGCAGTCGCTGCGTGAGATTCCCCAGTCCGTCAGCGTCATCACGCGCCAGCGGATGGACGACCAGAACCTCACCACCGTCAGCGAGGCGCTGGATCAGGTGACCGGCGTACGCAGCTTCGGCTACGAGCGGCAGGAGCAGTACATCATCCGCGGCTATGCGGCGAATGCGCAGTACAACGGCGTGCCGCAGCAGGAAGGCTCGGACAAGGCGAGTTCCAACACCGACGACCTCGCGTTCTTCGACCGTATCGAGGTGCTGCGCGGTCCCTCGGGCCTGCTGACCGGCAGCGGGGAGCCGGGCGGCACCGTCAACTACGTGCGCAAGCGGCCGACCGACGTGTTCGCGCTTTCCGGTCTTGCCTCGGTGGGGTCATGGGATCGTTATCGCGGCGAAGTCGACGTGAGTGGCCCGCTCACCGCATCGGGCAACCTGCGCGCCCGCGCGGTCGGCGTCTATCAGGACGAAGACAAGTTCTACGACGTCGGCTACAATCATGACCGCTCGGTCTACGGCGTGGTGGAATACGACGTCACGCCCCGGACCACGCTGGGCGTGAGCGGTATCTACTCGCAGCGCACCTATATCAATTCCTTCGGCCTGCCGCTCTATGACGATGGCACGGTTCCGGCGCGCGGGTCGTTCACCGGCTCCGATGCGCCTTCGCGCACCCGTTCGCGCGAGATGGTGGTCGACCTGAGCCACGATTTCGGAGGCGGCTGGACGTTCAAGAGTGCCTATAGCCTGCGCCGCCTGAACTACGGCGGCTATTCGGTCTTTCCCTGGGAAGCCATCGACCGCGAGACCGGGCTGGTCAGCGGCATGTCGGCGGGCCGGGTAGAGCAGGAAACGAAGTGGCACAGCTTCGACGCGCACGTGACGGGGCCGGTGCATCTGCTCGGCAGGACGCATGACCTGACGTTCGGCGTCAACCGTTCGCGCTACGATTTCATCGGCGGCACCAAGTTCATCAACCCCGGTCCGTGGGATCCCCTGAACGATCACGACCTGTCCGCCGTGATCGATGAGAACATCACCTATCGGTATTAGACGGTGACGGCGCAGACCGGCTTCTACGGCTCGGCGCGCATCCGTCTGGCCGATCCGCTGACGGTGATCGTCGGCGGCCGCCTGACCAACTTCACGATCAAGGATAGCGACGTCTTTCCCGAAGTCACCCCCTGGATCGACAGCAGCGCCACGACGAAGCGGCGCTTCACGCCTTATGCCGGGGCCGTGCTGGACGTGACCGACCAGTTGACCCTCTATGCCAGCTATACCGCCACGTTCGTGCCGCAGACTTCGCAGGACGTGAACAACAGGACGCTGGCGCCGCGCGTCGGGTGGCAGCTGGAATCGGGTATCAAGGGCAGCTTCTTCGATGACGCCCTCAATGCCTCGATCGCGCTGTTCCGCATCCACGATTCCAACCGCGCGATCATCGACGAGGAGAACATCGGCTGCGGCGGCGCCATCGACGGCACTTGCTACCGCGCTTCGGGCAAAGTGCGCAGCCAGGGCGTGGAACTGGAAGTCAACGGCAGCCCGCTGCCGGGCTGGGAAATCACCGCCGGCTATACCTACAACCAGCAGAAGTATCTGAGCGATTCCGACCCCGCCAATGTCGGCCAGCGCTTCCTCCCTGCCCAGAGCCCGGAGCACATGCTCAAGGCATGGACCCAGTTCGACCTCGCCAAGGCCGGCGTGCAGGGCTGGGCTTCGGGGTTGCAGGTGGGCGGCGGCGTCCAGTGGCAGAGCAACATGTACACCGACCTCATCCGGCAAGGCGCCTATGCGATCGTGAATGCCAAGCTCGGCTATGAAATCTCCAAGAATTGGGATGCCTCGCTGGTGGTGAGCAACCTGCTCGACAAGACCTACCTGCGCATCCCCGGCTACGCGATCTTCTACAATATCTACGGAGAACCGCGGAATTTCCGTCTGACCTTGCGCGGCAGGCTGTGATGGGTCCGTGCCCGGGCGCGTATCGTCCGGGCACGAGCAGATGCATCGACATATCCATGACCAGAGTGAACGGCGGGGCGCAGGCCACATGACCATAAAAGCGAGCCATGCGGCCGACCGCGTTCCGGCAGCGGCGACGCTGCGCTACGGGGACTTGCCGCCCGACCCAAAAGCGCGGCTTTTCGGCCTGTTCGGCACGGCGTTCATCGCCTCGATGATCGCGGCATGTTCGCTGCTGTCGTGGCAGGTCTATTCGGCCCTGCAGCCGCAGACGCACCTCGCCGTTTTCGATGTCGACATGCCCGCGGCCCCGCCCGAACCCGTCAACGACATGCCGCCCGGTCCCCGCCAGGTTCAGAAGGAAACGAACAAGGCCCATCCCGATCGCCCGAAGATCGAAATCGCACAGATTCGGGCGCCCGACGTCCTGCCGGTGACGCTGGAGTCTCCCGCTCCTGTCGTCGATCCCCGCCCGCCGCTCGAAAAGACCACCGCACCGGAAAGCAAACCGGCGCCGCCCGCCCAGAAAGTGAGCGACACCAGACCCACATGGGAGGGCCAGGTGCTGGCCGCGCTCAACAAGGTGAAGCGCTATCCGCGCGAGGCTGCGTTCCGCCATCAGCAGGGCGTGCCCTACATCCGCTTCGTAATGAGCCGTGAGGGCAAGGTGCTGTCGGTGCGGCTGGAGCGTTCCTCCGGCATCCGATCGCTGGACGACGAGGCCGTCAACCTTCCAAAACGCGCCGCCCCCCTGCCCAGGCCGCCCGAGGAAGTGAAAGGGGATACCATCGAACTGGTCGTCCCGGTCGAGTTCTTCATGCAAAGGTGACGCGCAGCATTTGCGCGGTCCTGACTGTCTGGTCGCGCCCCATCACTGGTACATGATACATGGCGCCATCGTGGACCACGTTTGGCGCTTTACCGTTCTTGCTGGCGAAGTTTCGCGATGGTGCAGATACATACCCAGGCCCGAACCACGCCTGCTCTGCGAGCGGAAGTCACCCGATCCGCCTGGCCCGCCAGCGTGATGGCCAGGCGCCATGGCGCTCGAAGTCATCACGCTGCCGCCATCTCCGCTGGTTCATGACAGCCTCGGTCGATTACGACGAGACCGCGAAATCTACAGCGGTTTTCCGCAAGCGGTCTGCGGCAGCGAGAACGCCGGATTCGTCAGGAAGGCCCGATCGGTCAGGCTGGCGAGGAAGGCGGCCACGGCGCCGCGCTGCTCGGCGGGGAGCGGCGCGATCTGGGTGTGGGCCGAGATCGCGGCGTCCAGCGTGGGGGCAGAGCCGTCGTGCAGGTACGGCGCGCTGACGGTGACATTGCGCAGGCTGGGCGTGCGAAAGCGGCCGCGGTCATGGTCGCGGCGGGTGACTTCGGCAAGGCCGGGGTCGGCCGCGTCCGGCGGCGGCACCCCGCCGATGCGGTGATAGCGCGCATCGGTAAAGTTCATGCCGCTGTGGCAGCCTGCGCACGCGCGCCGGAAAATTTTCTCCCCCTGCCGGGCCAGATCGTTCAGCGCGGACTTGTCCCAATCGCTGCCGCGCGAGACGAGCGCGCGTTCGAACGCCGCAAGGGCGCTGGCGACCTTTGGAGAGTCGATCGCGCCATTGCTCTCCGGAAAGGCGGCTGCGAACTGTGTGCGGTAGCAGGGATCGCGGCCGAGGCGCCGGGCGATTTCGGCCTCGTGCCCCTTCATCGCCATTTCCACCGGATGGTCGCCGAACACCGGCACGGCCACTTGCGCTTCCAGGCTGGTGAGGCGGGGATCGGCCCATGTCAGGCGCGGAAAGTCCCCGAGATTGGCAAGCGTGGGCACATTGCGCCGCCCCGGATCGTCGAGCGCGCCGGGATGGGTGCGGTTGCCGTCGGCAAAACCGTGGTGCTGCTCGTGGCAGGTCGCGCAGGACATGGTGCCATTGATCGAGATATCGGCGTCGTAGAACAGCCGCCTGCCTAACTCGATCCGGGCCGCTTTCACCTCTGCGGAGGGTTGCGTCGCCGCGCGCGAGACTGCCATCAGCCCGGAAAACGCCTCACTCAGGGCAGGCGGGTGACGAGCAATGGCAGCTTCGCGGCGGCATTGCCCGATATCTGCAGGAGATAATCTCCCGGTTCGAGCGCGAAATCGACCATCTTGCGGATGCCCGAGCAATCAGGCCCATGGCCATGGGCGGTCGAGGTCAGGCCCTTTGCCGTGTCACTGGTTTTGATCACATCGATCCACGCCGCCGAGCCGAGCGCCACGCGGTAATGACCCGCCGCGGGCACGGTGAAAGCGTAGATACCGCCGAAACTTACCGATCCACCGGGTTTTTCGGGCCGCAGCGCATAGCGGACCTCGGGCGTCGGGCTGAGCGTGCCGTCCACTGCCGTACCGGGCGTCAGCCGCGCAGGTGCCCCTGCGTCTTGCGTGGCAGTCAGAGCTACGCGCCGGTTCCAGCCGGACAATTCGCCGGACAGCGCGGCGGGCGTGGCCGGGCAGGCAATGGGCGAGGGGACGATGGCGGGCGAGGCTGTGCCCATGCCCGTCATCTCCTGCGCCAGCGCCCCGCCGGTCGGCGTCAGCATCAGTAATGCGGCCAGAACCAGCCTACCTTTGGAACCCGTCATTTCGCGTCCGACCATTTGCCCTCATTTAGCGGCACTTTTGCAGTGCACAAAAACTATATACGGATGGATATAGTGAATCGTCGGAACGGCGACAGCACAAACATGAGGGCTTTTTTCATGCGTTTCGCATCCGCTTGTGCGGTTACTCTTTCCTGCGTTCTTGCAACGCCCGCCTTTGCCCAGTCCGAGGCACCCGCCGATCAGGACGCGGCGCGTGGCAATGCTTTCACGCTCGGCCAGATCATCGTCACGGCACCGGCACCGGGCGGCCCTTCGATCACCTCCTCCACGCTCGATGCCGAGGCGATTGCCCTGTTCCAGCGCAACAGCCTGGACGATGCGGTGAACCTGATGCCGGGTGTTTCCTCGTCGAACAGTGGCGGTTCACGCAATGAGCGGCTGATCAACGTGCGCGGTTTCGACCGTTATCAGGTTCCGCTCTCGATCGACGGCATCCGCGTCTACCTGCCTGCCGACGGGCGGCTCGACTATGGCCGCTTCCTCACGTCCGATATCGCGCAAGTGCAGGTGGCCAAGGGCTATGCCTCGGTGCTCGACGGGCCGGGGGCGATGGGCGGCGCGATCAACCTCGTCACCCGCAAGCCCAGCGGGCCGATCGAGGCCGAAGCGCGCGGTACCCTGAACCTTGGCCGGAAAGGCGAATACACCGGCTACAACGTCTTCGCCCTTCTCGGGACGAAGCAGGACATGTGGTACGCGCAGGCCAGCTACACCCGCAATTTCACCGATCACTGGGACCTTCCCGGCGGTTACGATCCGGTTGCCGGATCGGCCGAGGACGGCGGCCATCGCGGCTTCTCGCGCACGGCCGACTGGCGCGTGAATGCAAAGCTGGGCTTCACGCCCCATGCGACCGACGAATATTCGATCAGCTATACCCGGCAGGAAGGCTCCAAGAACGCGCCGCTGCATGTGACCGATACGGCATCTTCGCAGCGCAACTGGTCGTGGCCCTACTGGAACATCGACAGCATCTATTTCCTCTCGACGACCGCGTTGGGGGACCGGGCGACGCTCAAGACCCGGGTCTACCGCAACGGCTTCGACAACCTGCTGCGCGCCTTCGACGATGCCAGCCAGACCACCCAGACCAGGGGACGTGCGTTCAACAGCTATTATGCCGACACCGCCTGGGGCGGATCGGCGCAGCTCGACCTTGCGGTCAGCGATATCGACCGGCTGAGCGTCGCCGCGCATTACCGGCGCGACAAGCATGTCGAATGGCAGCAGGCTTTCCCCTCCGGCGCGACCGAGCCGAGGCAGACCAGCGTCGAGGAAACCTACAGCATCGCCGCCGAGAACAAGCTCGACCTGACCTCGGCACTGGCCTTTACTGCCGGTGTCAGCTTCGACTGGCGCGATCTCTCGCGGGCCGAGGATTATGCCAGCGGGGCGCTGATCGAATATGCGCTGCATAACGGGCAGGCGCTGAACGGACAGGCGCAGCTGGTCTGGACCGCCGATGCGCAGACCAGCCTGCACGCCAGCATTTCCTCACGCGCGCGCTTCCCCACCATTTTCGAGCGGTTCAGTTCGCGCTTCGGCGGTGCCACTTCGAATCCGGACCTCAAGGCCGAGCGGGCGACCAATTACGAGATCGGCGGCGCGCGTGACTTCGGCCCGCTCCATGCCGAGGCGGCGGCGTTCTACTCCCACCTCGATAACGTGATCGTGGCGTTCCCGATGATCTATCAGGGTCAGTCGGTGACCCAGAGCCGCAACCTTGGCAGCGGCAACTACTACGGCGGCGAAATCGCGCTGACCGCGCGGCTGGGCCGCACGCTGAGCCTTGGCGGCAACTACACCTACACCCACCGCGATCTCGACGATCCGACCAACACCGCGTTCCAGCCGACCGGAGTGCCAAGGCACAAGGCCTTCCTCTGGGCCGACTGGTCGCCGCTCGAAGGGCTGCACGTGCTGCCTAATGCCGACATTGCCTCGAACCGCTGGACTGTGAACACGGCGGGCACGCGCTATTACCGCACCGGCAGCTATGTGCAGGCCAATCTCACGATGAACTACACGCTGGGCGAGGGCGTCGAGGTGGGCGCGGGTGTGCGCAACCTGTTCGACGATTATTACGTGCTCGCCGATGGCTTCCCGGAGCCGGGCCGCAGCTTCTTCCTGAGCTTCGGTTTCACGTACTGAACCAAAGCGGGGCGACCGGATGGTCGCCCCGTATCGCGTCGGTCAGATACCCGCCGCAGCGACTGTCATCCGCCGCCGGGGCAAAGCCGGTTTCGCGGAATGCATCGGCCAGATGGAACGCAATCGCCTGGAATTCGGCAAACCGGCCATCGCCACCGCTTCAGGGCGGCATTACACCGGGAATGTGGATTTCACCCGATTACGCCCTTCCTGCTTGGCGGCGTAGAGCAACTTGTCGACCGCTGCACAGAAATGCAGAGCGTCACCCTCAAAGGGTGGAATGACCGTCCCGACACCAACACTCGCGGTCACGAAAGCGCTGCAACTGGACCGTTCGTGCCGGATATGCAGGCCTTCGATCACCGCGCGGCACCGCTCTGCCACTACAGCCGCCGCGGCTTCGTTCGTTTCCGGGAGCAGCAGGACGAACTCCTCGCCGCCATAACGGGCGACGATGTCGCGAGGACGGATTCCGATCTCCTTCAGCGCACTGGCGATCCTGACCAGACATTCGTCACCCTGAATGTGGCCATAGAAATCATTGTAGTCCTTGAAGTGGTCGATATCGAGCAGGATCAACGACAGGGGATGCTGACCGGTCTGCGCCCCTTTCCACTCCGCCTGAAGCCGTTCGTCGTAATGGCGCCGGTTGGATGTGCCCGTCAGGCCATCCTCGAACGAAAGAGCCTCGAGCTTCTTCTGCATCTTCATCAGTTCATGCTCGATGCGTTTCCGCTCGCTGATGTCGAACATGAAGCCGACCAGGCTATCGACCTCGCCATCCTCGCCTCGCACCACATGCACGACGTCGCGAATCCACACATAGCCGTCATCCTTGGTCAACGCCCGGTAATCGGCTTCGTGATCCTTGCCCGCAACCGACTGCGAGACGCAGAAGTTGACGACATGCTCGCGATCATCGGGATGGATACGGGAGGCCCAGTCGTCCACCGACATCCAGCTATCCTGGGACCAGCCAAGAAGCGGTTCGATCTGTGGCCCGATGTATGCGAACCTCATCGTTGCCCAGTCGATCTTCCATGGAATGGCCAAAGTCGATTCCAGCAGGGTCTTGTATACGGCAGGGTCGACGTCCATGCCTGGTACGGCAACGGTTACCGGGTCTTTGGCAGCCATGGTCGGGTTCATCGAGTTTCCGGTCCTATAAAATCGCTTCAGAGGCATTGCCGCGGGATCGCGTCACACCGAGTTATCTTCCTGCGGGCAGATTTCCATAAGGTTAAGCGCCTTCGGGATATGGAGCCGATCCAAACCTGTAACGCCCGACTGGGAAGCGCTGTCACGAGACAGTAACATTGAGTGCCGATAGGCCCGGCATGACCGAGATATCCCAGCGCGAGCCCCTCCTCACATATTCAAGGCGCGGCGCGATCGGAGGCGCGCTTGCAGCTGGAACGCTGTTCTCGATCGGCGTCCACGCCGCCGCTGGCCTACCTCAAAGGCTGTTTACGCTGGGCGTCGCTTCGGGAGATCCGGTGGCCGACGGCGTCATTCTCTGGACCCGGCTCGCGCCGCAACCGATGGCGCCCGATGGCGGCATGCCGGCCGTGCCGGTTCCGGTGCGCTGGGAAGTCGCGGAGGATGAAGCCTTCTCCCGCATCGCCAGATCCGGCCTGGCGCAGGCCAGGCCCCATTGGGGCCATTCGGTTCACGTCGATGCGCGCGGACTGCGCCCGGGCCGCACGTATTTCTACCGCTTCATCGCCGGTGGCGAGGCCAGCGCGGTCGGGCGCACACGGACTGCCCCGGCGCGCGGCGCGGCGGTCGACCGCCTGCGTCTCTGCTTCGCGTCCTGTCAAAAGTACGAAGCAGGCTTCTATGTGGCCTGGCGCCATGTCGTGGAGGAAGATCCCGACCTGATCCTCTTCCTCGGCGACTACATCTACGAAGGCGGCCCGAACCGGAAGGACGCGGTGCGCCTGCATCGCAATCCCGAACCCATGGACCTTGCGGGCTACCGCGTGCGCTATGCGACCTACAAGCTGGATCCATTGCTGCAGTCCGCCCACCATGCCGCGCCCTGGGCCTTGACCTGGGACGACCACGAGGTCGCCAACGACTATGCGGGGGCGCTGGACCAGGGGAACGGCGACCCTGTCGCCTTCCTGCGCCGCCGGGCAGCCGCCTACCAGACCTATTACGAGCACCAGCCGATCCGCACCCGCCCGCCGCGCGGCCCGGACATGCGGCTCTATCGCACTCTCGACTGGGGCAGTCTCGCGCAATTGCAGATCGTCGACGACCGCCAGTATCGCGGGCCGCATGCCTGCCAGCCGCCGGGTCTGATCGAAGCGCACAAGCCCTACCTCAGCAAGATTTCCGACTGCGCGGACCTTTATGCCCCCTATCGCACGATGCTGGGCGCGGCGCAGGAAAAGTGGCTGGATGAAAGCCTCGGCAAGACGACCGCCCAGTGGAACCTGCTTACCCAGCAGACGCTGATGCGCCAGACGGTCCAGCACTATGACGACGGCAAGGCGGAATATTCCGCCGACAACTGGTCGGGCTATCCGGCCCCGCGCGACAGGATCTTCCGCCGCTGGGCCGAGGCCGGAACCAGCAACCCGCTGGCACTCGGCGGAGACATCCACGCCTTCGCCGCCGCCGACATCCGGAATCCGGACCGTCCGGACGATGCCCCGATCGCCTCCGAATTCGTCGGCGGCTCGATCACCTCGCTGCGCCCCGATCCCGACTTCAAGACGCTTGCCGCCACCAACGGGCTGGCCTTCGCCGAGCACGAGATACGCGGCTACGGACGGCTGGATATCGACGCCAGAGGCGGCAGCGTGACCTATCGCGGACTGGCCGACGCCCGCCGCGAGGATTCGGCGATTTCCGACATCGCCCGCTTTTCGCTGGAAGCCGGAAAGCCCGGCCTGCACCGCGAAAGCGCCTGATCGGACAAAAGATACCTGCTGCCCCGCGCAAATACGCCCAGCTGTCGATTGTCGCTGAGAGCTGAGCCGGGAGGGCCTGATATTTCCGCTGACAGAGCAGATTGTGCTGTGCCGCATTCGCGCCCTGAAAGACGCCTTGCGTTACCAGCCTGCTAACAATGGTGAACGGCCCACTCCAGACCCGGCCTAACACGCCGCGGAAAAAGTCAGTTTCGGACCGTTTGAGCGCCTGATTTTGATTAGGTTTAGCGCCAACGGGGTGGTGTCATCGGTATCTGTTGACTGCCGCGCTTGCCAGGACCTTTCTTTCTGCGGATTTCGGGCACAGTTATGCTGCCACCAGCAGCTTTGGTAGCCTGATGAGATTGTAAGCCGCAGCGGTCAATGTGAAGTTCCACCCCACGCGGGCTTGCCCTCGATGTCGGGTCTTGCGCAGGTTTCCGCTGGTCTTGGCCCAGCCAAAGACCTCTTCGATCCGTTTCCTGATCCGCTGAGAAACGGCGTAACCAGGGTGGCGGGTGGTGCGCCCATCAATGGCGGAGCGCCTGCCATTGACGTTCTGTGCCAAGTGCGGGGTAACTCCGATCTCGCGCAACGCGGCGACGAAGTGGACGGTATCGTAGGCTTTGTCTGCCGCCAGCGTGATGCGATGACGCCCCTTCATACGGCTAAGCATGGTCAGCGCGGCCTCCCGTTCGGCCGTGCCCGTGGCATGGGTGAGCGTTGCATCCACAACCAGACCGTGCCGGTTTTCCATGAGGACATGGGCCATGTGGCACAGCTTCGCGGCCTGACCGCGTGCCTTCTTGAATAGCCGGGCATCAGGATCGGTGGTTGAGGCGTGGGTGAGGTTGCTCCACTTCTCGCCATGGAAATCGCGCTCAGCATTGCGCCCCTTGGCCTTGGCGTGACCGTTTTGTCCGGTACCCGAAGCGCTGTCGTCGTCGTCACCGTCCGAGGCGGTGTCATCCTTGGGCCTGAAGCTCTTTATGCTCGCCCAGGCTTCGATCAGCGTACCGTCCACCGAGAAGTGGTCGTCTGACAGCAGCGCCTGCACGCGCGATTGCCCTACGATCGCGGACAGAAACTTGGCGGCGATATCGCCGCCAAGCAGCCTCTCGCGGTTCTTGGTGAAGACCGTCACATCCCAGATCGGCGCATCCATCGCCAGCCCTACGAACCAGCGGAAAAGCAGATTGTAATCCATCTGCTCCATCAGCTGGCGTTCCGAGCGGATCGTATAGAAGGCCTGCAGCAGCAGCGCACGCAGCAGCTTCTCGGGCGGGATCGACGGCCGGCCAATACGCGAGTACATCGCGTCGAAATCCCCCGACATCACCTCAAACGCCTCGTCGACAATTGCACGGATTGCCCGCAGCGGATGATCCGCCGGTACCCGAGCTTCGCAGCTCACGTAAGAAAACAGCCCTTCGCTCCGGTAATCGCCGCCGCGCATCTTAAATCCTTCAACCTCAGTTGAAGGCGTCTGAATCACCTCAAGCGGCTCAAGGAAAGTGCCTTTTTCCGCAACCTGTTCTCATGTTCGCCGTCAAGCCTTTGTTGCACAGTAAAGGCACCGGCGACGCCGGAGATTGAATTGTATAGATGCGCAAGGATGGAGACGGAACTGAGACGACGGTTGAGCAAGCTCTCATGCGCGGGTTGGTTACCGCATGACCGTGGTTTCGTTCTGGGGCTGCCTCTCTAAATAACGAGCGTCGATTATTTCTGCTCATAACAGCGCACGAGGATTCCCCACCGCGTTCCGCCTCCAACTTTGCGCATCGGAATGATAATTAGCCCTTCTAAGCCGGAGTACCCGCAGTCGCTCGCGCGATGGCCCAGATGAAACCGGCCATCTCACGGGCAATCGCTGTCGTCACAACGACCTTGGCCTTACCGGCAGCTGTAAGTTGCCTATACCGCTGGCACATTCGAAGCTGCCCTTTCCAAGCAATGTCGCGCACCGCTTGGGGGACATTTTCAATGCGGTCGTGCAACTTGCGACTGACGCGTGCCTGCATCCGATAGGTCCATGCTCCTTCAATCAGTGCCCGCCGGGCCAGCCCACTGCCAGCCTTGGTAATGCCGCCCTTGCGCACGGAGGAGCCGCTGGAATGCTCCGACGGAGTCAGCCCGAGATAGGCCATCAATTTGCGCGGGTTATCAAACCGCTGGAAGTCCCCAACCTCGGCCACCACCGTGACTGCCACAATGAATGCCACACCCCTCATCGCCTGCACGGCTTCAACTACCGGCCACAGACTCCAGCTTGGAGCAAGGTCCTTGATCTGTTTGGTCAGCCGCTCGATGCGCGCCTCCGCGTCGGCTATGGCGTGCACATAATCCTGGAAGACAATTTGCTGCGCGGGATGTTGGAAACGCAGCGTTGTCAGCCAGCGCCGATAGGCTTGTGTCCAGCCCCTTTTGCCGGAATAGATACGACCGTGGCGGAGCAAAAATCCCTGAAGGTGCTGCCGCGCTTTGCCTACGACCCGCACAGCGGTTGCTCTTGCACGAATGAGATCCCGCATGGCTTCGTGCGCTTCGTCAGGTACCCAGACCGCCGTCAGTTCGCCCGCACGGTGCAGCCTCGCCAGCATCAGCGCATCGCGACGGTCCGTTTTTACCCGATCCCCTGTTTTCACCGGTATGAGAGACGGAGCAACGACGATGCAATCGTGGCCATGCTCTACTAGCTGTCGGTGTAGACCGTAGCCGCAAGGCCCTGCTTCATAACAGAAATGAAGCTCCCTCGCCCTACCTGCCAGCTTCTCGACCACCTTCTTAACCTCGTCGGCGCGGTTGGGTATCACGCCCCAGCTGCGCACTTCTCCTCCTCGCTTCCCGTCGGCTACCGCCACGGAGATCGTTGCTTTATGGACATCAAGCCCGATAAACATGCTATCCTGCATGCGGTCTCTCCTCCATTCTTGAGGCTCGGCACCAGCCAGCCTGGTGCAACCCTCGAACGCAGAATGCAGCAGGAGAGGCCACTTACCCAGTCAGCTCAGGCGAACATGGGGTCTAAACGTCGGTAAAGCTTTTTCTCGGAAATTCAGGCCTTCGGATCGCGGTTCGCGGCAGGTTCATGGCAGTCGGCCGACAATGCCGGTCATAACGAAAAGGGCGGCCTCGCGCGGAACCGCCCCTTCCATTTACCGTGATGCCGGAACCGACACCCGGTCAGAACTGGGCGCGGACACCCAACGTCCAGCGGCTGCCCGACTTTTCGTGCATGGTCGGGAACGAGGGGTCCATGGTATATCCCTTCGTTGCTTCCTTCGTGATGTTGATGCCCTGCACTTCCAGGCGCACGTTGTCGGTCAACTGGTAGCTGGCTGCGAAGTCGAGCTGACCATAAGCGTCGCGGTAGACCGGATACATGTTGTTCTGGACGGCCTCGACATATGCTCCCTTGCGGTTGAACGACAGGCGGGCACCGATCGGACCCTTGTCGTAGTAGACGGTGACATTGTAGACGTTGTCCGCAAGGCCGATGGGTGAGGTCGGGATGCCGAGGTCGGACTGTCCCGTCAGCGAACTGTCGAGGAAGGTGTAGTTGGCATTGATGCCGAACCCGTCAAGCGCCGGAGCGATCATGCCGAACGGGATCACCGCCGCCAGTTCGA
Source organism: Novosphingobium sp. BL-S-20 (assembly GCF_055521635.1). Lineage (NCBI taxonomy): Bacteria > Pseudomonadati > Pseudomonadota > Alphaproteobacteria > Sphingomonadales > Sphingomonadaceae > Novosphingobium > Novosphingobium sp. BL-S-20. The sequence continues at coordinate 1,637,420 of NZ_CM145493.1, forward strand.
CGCCGCTGACGGTGTAGGACCCTTCGGCATTGACCGGCTGATAGACCTCGAAATCGTAGACGCCATCGATCGTGCCGTTGGCGTTGTACTTGGTCACGTCGGCGACGATGCCGGTCATCTGGTTCTGGATGACGCCCTTGATCTTCTTCCAGAAGTACGAGGCCGAGACGATCCCGCCGTTGCCCAGGTACTGCTCGGCGCCCACTTCCCACTGGTCGGCATAGGTCGGCTTGAGGCCGGGGTTGCCGTCGGTGAAACGGAAGTTGTTGAAGCTGGCCGTGCGCTTGTAGGCAAGATCGGTCAGCGCCGGGCGGATCAGCGTTTGCGAGGCAGCCGCGCGGATCAGCAGGTTGTCGGTGATCTCGGCCCGCAGGTTGATGGCCGGCAGGAGCTTGCTGTACGTGCCCGTGCTGGAAATCGGCGCGGGCGTGTAGCCGGTCGAACCGTCCGCGTTCTGGATCTGGTGGAAGCCCTCCGACTTCACCTTGGTGTTGATGTAGCGTGCGCCTGCATTCACGAACAGCGGCACGGGGCCCAGATCGAAGCGGAAGTCGATCATCCCGTAACCGGCAAAGGTCTCCTCGCGCACCTTGTAGTAGTTGCTGTCCTGGAACGGTGTGACGAAGCCGTCCGGACAGAAGAAGCTGCGGGCATAGTCGTTCGAGATCATCTGCCAGTCGAGATCGCGGACCTGATAGGACTGGCCGCCGACGATATCGGTGACGTTCTCCAGCGGGCTGTCGGACAGCTTGCGGGTATTGACCCATTCGACGCTGCCGCGGGTCGGCCCTTGCAGCTTTTCCTCGCCGTACCAGCGCTCATTGGTCTTGTTGGTGTAGCGACCGCCGAAGCTGATGCGTTTCAGCGCCTCGTACCCGGCAATCTCGAACTTGCGGCTGACGTCGAGCTGGGCTGCGTACTTGTCGTCCTTGATCTTCTCACGCGTGGTTTCATACGCTTCGAACAGGTACGAATTCGGCGAATTGTACATGTCGATCGTACCGGCGGCATCGCTTGGAATCGTCTCCCCGCCGTTTTCGGTGAAGCGGGTGCGCGAAGGCGCATAGGCCACGTGCTTGAGGTTGGCATAGTCGAGCGTCTTCTTGGCGCCCGAATAACCTCCGAGCAGATCGATGTGCCAGCTACCGGCATCCCAGTTCATCTCGCCGCCGAACTGGCGATAGTCGGTCTTGTTGATGTATTCCTTGCTCAGGAACTCATGCTGGGTGCGGGTATAGGCGGCATCGCGGATCACCACGATGCCGTCGTCCGCCAGCGTGGTGTCGTCGTAGTCGTAGATGCGGTCCAGCGCGGAAGTGCTGGAGGCCGAATAGCCCGCCGCGTCGTATTCGTCCTCATGCGTCTTGTACGAGCCCAGGAAGGCATCGAAGCTGAGGCTGAACCGTTCGCTCGGCTTGTACTGGAGCGAGCCGGAAACGCCGAGGCGGTCCTGATCGTTGAGATATAGGCGATCGCCGACCTTGTCGATGAAGACGACGCGGTTGACCTCGTCCTTGTTCTTCAGGTCGTCGAAGGTAATGCCCGCGTCACGCTCCAGCACGTTCAGCGTCTGGGTGGTCTGCGCATTGCCCTTGTCAGTCCAGCGCGAGATCGGACGGAAGTTGATGCCCGAGTTGGAATCGGTCCGGTTGGTGCGCTGCTGCTTGGCAACCGAGAGCAGCACGCCGAAATCTCCGAAGGTATCGCTGGCGAGGAACGAGAAGTTGGGATCGACCTTCTGCGAGATCGAGTTGTACGCCCCTTCCGCCGAACCGACGAGGCGCGGCCCCACCTGATCGAACGGACGTGCGGTGCGGATGGCGACCGACCCTGCGATGCCGCCTTCCTCGTCTGCAGCCGTGGGGGACTTCTGCACGGTGACCGACTGGATCAGCTCAGACGCGAAGGTGTCGAACTCCACGTCGCGGCCGCCAGAGCCAGAGGCCGTCGCCAGCTTGTTGATCGACACGAAGGTGAACTCGCTCGGCAGACCGCGCACGTTGACGCGGGTGCCCAGGCCCTTGTCGCGCTCGATGGTGACGCCCGGCAGACGCTGGAGCGCTTCGGACAGGTTCTGGTCGGGAAAGTCGGCGATGTCGGTGGCGATGATCGAATCCGAGAAGCCGATCGTCTCGCGCTTCATGTCGATCGCCTTCTGAAGGCTGCCGCTGTACCCGGAGACGACGATTTCGTCCGCTGCTTCTTCGGCGGGTTTCGGCGCGGTCTGGGCGGAAGCCGGCACTGCGGCAAGAGCGGCGATGGCGCCGCCGATCAGGAAGGGCGCCGCGCGGCGCAGGCTTTTCAATTCAGTCTTCATGTCGCAAATTGCCCCCAAGATTGATGGTGCCCACCTGCGGATTGCCGGTCGGGCCGATGGCGGTCGGTAGGAAAGAGGTCTTGCTCAGCCGGCGCAGCCGGTGGGTTCTGGTCGGCTTTTCGCGCGCAGGGCTGCCATTTCGGCGCGCGCGGCCTCGAGATCGGCCCGGAATTCGGGGGAATTCATCTCGGCAGCGAAGATCGAAGCGCCAGCGAGGCGCCCCGCATCCACTGCGCTTTGGCTGTGCGAACCGCAGATCCAGCGACTGTCGCCATATTCGCGCCCGCGCGCCAGGAGCTGCGCCCCGCGGTCGGGCGTGATCGCCGCCAGGATCATCGCGACATGCTGGCCATAGGCGGTGTGACCGGAAGGATGGTCGCCATTACCGGCCAGATGCGCGCTACGCGGCTCGCAGATCGGCAGGTCGTTGCCCACCCACGGACGCACCGTGTGGAAATGCCGCTTGGCGTCGGAAACCACGCTGCGATCCTCGCCCGCGCGTGTCAGCAGATGCATGATCGCCGGGGCCTCGCTTTCTTCAAGGCTGGCGCCAAGGGCGCAGGCGAACTGCTCGAAAGCCGTGCCCGAAACGTCGCGCGTCGCCAGTTCCCAGCGCGGTGTGCCTTTCAGGCTGCGGCTCTCGCGGAAGATACGTGCATCCGCTTCAGCCCGAGCCGAACCCGGCGCGGGAGGTTCGGGCAGAATCTTCGTAAGGTCCGGGCGCTGCTCGGGCGTAAGGTACCCCTCAGGTGCCGGCGCTGCTCCGCCCAACAGGCAGGCAGCCGCAATCACCAGCGCAATCGCTGATATCGAACGCATTGATGACCCCGTTCCTATTCTGTGTCGCACGGGCCGGGTGGGGTAAAGTTATGACGCCGCTGTTACAAACTTACTGATTTTTGATGCTTTCTTGGCACCACTTCGACAGCAGTTTGATTTTTGGGTTTCCCAGGACGCAAGGTGCGTAATTCATGGAAAGCCGGCTTTGGCGCGGAAAACCTGCGCCGTTTCCCGGCCTGGCAACGCGAAGGAGAGGCCTTTTCCCCGCATAGTTGCGGCGCTGCTTTTCCCGGCGCACACGAGCACTGGTACGCCAACAGCTACTCGCCGCTCTGGGTGCAGCCCGGTGCGCCGCGTACCGGCACCATCGGTCTGCGGGCGCGGTTCTGACGAAAAAGGAGCGATCGATACTGAATTCATCCTCGCCGCTGATCCATGTCGAGAGCTTCGGCAAGACCGGCGAAGGCCGCGATCTGCTGATGGTGCGCGCCAGCAAGGGCGGAGCAGGCAAGCCGGTAGTGCTGGTGCAGGCAAGCCGGTAGTGCTGGTGCAGGCGGGTATCCATGCGGGCGAGATCGGCGGCAAGAATGCCGGCCTCATGCTGCTGTGCGACATCGCGATGCGCGGCAAGAGCGGCTTGCTCGACAAAGTCGATCTCGTCTTCATGCCGATCCTCAACATCGATGGGCACGAGTTACCCCTGTCCCGGAAAATGCCTTCAGCGAGAATGGGAGGAATCTGGCAAAATCGAAGCTGAGTGGAGCTGGAGATTTTGCATGAAGAAGTGGAAATTCACGGGCGAGCAGATCGTATTTGCGCTGCGCCAGACGGCGGCCGGCACGCCGGTCGCCGAGGTGTGCCGGAATATGGGGGTTTCGGAGCGACGTACTACCGCTGGAAGCAGCTATAAAAGCCATGCTCCAGAAGGTTCTGGCAAAAGAAGTTTAGCGCTGTTCGTCTTCGTGAGATCGTCCATTGGGTGCAGGGCGTTATCGGGTGAGCGATCGGCGTAGCTGCGCGGTTCTCCGGTTCGATCGCAAGACGCACCGCTACAGGTCGATCCGAAGCGACCAGGCGCAGCTCAGAAACAAGATCACGGAGATCGCGGCGACCCGTTTGCGTTATGGCTATCGCCGTATCCATGTACTGCTCAAGCACGAAGGCTGGCCGGTCAACGTGAAGCAGGTACGTCGCCTTTACCGACTGGAAGGCCTTATTTTACGGGCAAAAAGGCCTTGCCGGCACGCCATGGCCGCATGGTGGGTGGAGCGACAGCTACCAGCGCACAGGAACGAAGTCTGGGCGATGGACTTCCTGTCCGATGCCCTGTTCAAAGGTAAGCGCTTCCGCGCCTTGAGATCTCGCCATGCTTGAGCGACAGCAAGACAATATCAGGCGTCAACCGGATCGAAAGCTGCTCAAGCTCAACATCGATGCAGGCGGAGCCCGCTCTCGGATGATGATTGACCGGGCAATTGCCGCTGAATTGGATGACCCACCGCTCGCGATCGACGAAGAGCGAGTGTAACATAGTGGTCCGTGTTGGGAATACGCGATCAGGCGAATTCTCACACGGAATCCCAACATACCGTTTATCGTCAAAAGGATACGCCAAGTGAGGCCTGCGTGAGCGCTGGCCTTACGGCTATGCCTAGAGCGGACTGGTGGTCTACCTCGGTCGTGTCCCGCGGGGTGGTGTAGGAAGGTTTCCCTGAGAGGGTGGCCACCGTCGATCTTCTGGTAGGGTTCGGATGCGAACTCGAACCTGGAGAAGAAGACGATGACCGAGGACAGAATGGCCCTTGTTGAGCTGATTGAGCAAGGGGCTGATAGCGATTTGGTGCGCGAGATGCTGGCTTATGCTGCGGAGCGCATGATGGATATGGAGATCGAGGCGAAGACGGGAGTGCCTTGCGGATCACGCAGCCCGGAGCGGCTGAACCACCGCAACGGCTACCGCGCGCGGGGTTGGGATACCCGAGCTGGCCGGATCGAACTGGCGATCCCGAAACTGCGCAAGGGCAGCTACTTTCCGAGCTTTCTCGAGCCGCGCCGCACCGCGGAGAAGGCCTTGGCGGCAGTGATCCAAGAAGCCTACGTCCACGGTGTCTCGACTCGTTCGGTCGACGATCTGGTCAAGGCGATGGGCGCCAGCGGTGTGTCAAAGAGCCAGGTTAGCCGCCTGGTTGCCGAGATCGACGAGCGGGTGAACGCCTTCCTCACGCGGCCCATCGAGGGGGAGTGGCCCTACCTATGGATCGACGCCACCTATCTCAAAGTGCGAGAGGGCGGACGGATCGTCTCAACGGCGGCGATAATCGCAGTGGGCGTCAATACCGATGGCAGGCGCGAGGTTCTGGGCGTAGCCACCGGCCCGTCGGAAGCGGAACCTTTCTGGAAAGCCTTCCTGCGCTCTCTGGCCGACCGAGGCTTGCGCGGTGTGAAGTTGGTCATCGCCGACGATCACAAAGGGCTGCGCGCCGCCGCTAGCAAGGTATTTTCCGCGACCCAGCAGCGCTGCCGAGTACACTGGATGCGAGGCGCGTTTGCCCATGCCGCGCCCAAACAACGACCCGCTGTCATTGCCATGATCAAAACCATCTTCGCGCAGGAAACGGCCGAGGCGGCGCACCAGCAGTGGGAGCAGGTTGCCGATGCCCTGCGCGAGAAGTTTCCAAAGCTGGCCGACATGATGGACGCATCACGCGAGGACGTGCTCGCCTACATGGCTTTCCCCAAAGATCATTGGGCGCAGATCGCGTCCACCAACCCGCTGGAAAGGGTCAACAAGGAGATCAAGCGAAGGTCCGACGTGATCGGTATCTTCCCCAATGATGCCGCTGTGGTTCGTCTCGTCGGAGCGCTTATGCTGGAGCAGAATGATGAGTGGGCCGTATCGCGCCGATACATGACGCTGGAAACGCTGGGCTCGGTGAGCCATAATCCTATTGTCAGCTTGCCAGCACTGGCCGCCTGACATGAACCCGATCCTGCCGTAGATCGACGGTTCCTACACCACCCCGTGGGACACGACCGTCTACCTCAAAAGCACGACATGCAGGAAACGCGGTCCATGCGCTCCCCTAACATAGGTCCCTTCGATATCAGTTGTCCCCGATACGCCGGTGATCCAGTAATGAGCGCGCGGTTGCGCGCCATGGAGCGGCGCATCCTCTAGGTAGGGAGCGATATCCTTGACCGCCAGCAATACGATGTGATGCAGCGTCAAGAAGTTGGGCAGCATTGGCGCCTGCATGCCGGTCTCGAACACCAGCGACCCGGTCTCGGCAATGCCCTTACGTGCGATCGCCAGCGCCGCCACCTCGTCAGGTGCGGCATCATGGTGCAGGACGAAGCCGCTCCAATCACAGCCAGTCAGGCGCGGATCGGGCGGCAGATAAAGAGCAAGCGCCTCGCCTTGGCCAACCAGATACCGTGCGACTGCTACAGGTAGATCTTCGATCTTCTCAATAAAGTCATGGCTGGCGTTAACGCTGGGCAGCGCCAGCCGAGCCAGGAATTCGGCCTCGACACGATCGACGTCGACTGCCGGTCTTTCCGGTGTGCTCAGCAGCCCGGCTGCTTCCGTCTCTATATCGGATTTGGTATCGCCCTTGAGGCGACCGAGGATGGCCTCGCGCGCATTCATTGGCCGTGCTCCTTGCGGTATTGCTCCATGAAGGTCCGCGCCGGCGGCTTGGGCATGTCGCGATATTTGGTCCAACCGCTCGCTAGCGGCAGCGCGCTGATCCAGCCCCTGCCTCCCAGAAGACGCATTATCCGCACTGCCGTGCGCGTCCCCATCCGGTACAGCCATGGCCGAGTAGCGACCCACGCCCACACGCCCAACCCCGCACGGAGTGATTGCGGTTCTAGTCCCTCACGCCAGCTCTTCTCGCGCCAGCCGCGCAGCAGTGTTGGCAGCGGGATGCGCACCGGGCACACTTCCTGGCACTTGCCGTTCATAGTGCAGGCATTGGGAAGATCACGGCTTTCCTTCAGCCCATTGAACACCGGGGTCAACACTGCCCCCATAGGCCCTGGATAGGTGCCGCCATAGGCATGGCCGCCAATTTGACGGAACACAACGCAATGATTCATGCAGGCACCGCAGCGGATGCAGCGCAGCATCTCGGCTAGCCCTTCCTCGCGCATCTGCGTGCGACCGTTGTCGACCAGCACGATGTGCATCTCCTCCGGCCCATCCCGGTCAACGGAGCGCCTGGGCCCGGTGTAGAAGGTCGTGTATTGGGTTAGCGCCGCGCCGGTCGCCGAACGTGCCAGCATCCGCAGCATATGGACAGCATGAGGCATGGACGGCACGATCTTCTCGATCCCTGCAGTCACGATATGGACGCGTGGGGGAACCAACGAAAGCTCAGCATTACCCTCATTGGTGACAGTGCAGATCGCGCCAGTGTCTGCGATCAGAAAATTTGCGCCCGAAATACCAACATCGGCACTCAGCATCTGGGTGCGCAGTTCACGCCGTGCACTTTCCGCCATGGCCGCGATCGTCTCTTCTTCATGCGGCGCGCGATGCCTTTCCTTGAACAAGGCAGACACCTGTTCGCGGGTCTTATGCATAGCCGGCCAGATGATGTGCGACGGCCGCTCGTCGGCCAGTTGGATGATATGTTCGGCTAGGTCGGTTTCGACCCGGCGGATTCCGGCTTCGGCCAGCGCGTGAGGCAAGCCGATCTCCTCCCCCAACATCGACTTGGAACGGGCAACGCTCTTCGCCTTGGCCGTCTTGCACAGGGCGACAACGATGTCGCAAGCCTCATCTGCTGTGCGCGCCCAATGGACCTTCGCGCCTGCGGCAGTTGCCTTTGCCTCGAACCGCTCAAGGTAGTGGCCCAGATGGGTGACGACATGGTCCTTTATCGCCGCTGCACGATTACGCGCCGCCTGAAAATCGGGAAACGCTTCCACAGCAACCGCGCGTTTGGCCTCGGCCGTGCCCGCCGTTCGTTCAACTGCGACCTTTAGAATGCGGTCAGCCAGCGCGGCGTTCGCACGTTCCTTGAAACCGGCCGCTTGAGCTTGGGGGCCGCTCACGCCTCTTCCCCGATGGCCGGGCCATCACCCATGCCGGCGACCAATTCGATCGCATGAAAGGCGCGGACCTTGCTGCCTTGACGATTGAGCTTGCCAGCTATGTTCATTAGGCACCCTAAATCGCCCGCCAGCAGCAGGTCGGCTCCGGTCGCGTCGATCGCATCCGCCTTCTCACCAACGATCGCGTTGGAAATGGCGGGATATTTGACACAAAAAGTGCCACCAAAGCCGCAGCAGGTTTCCTCGCCGGGAAGCGGCGTCAATTCCAGCCCGGCAATTGGCTTGAGGAGTCGGCGTGGCTGCGCCTTGACACCCAACTCGCGCAGCCCCGAGCAGCTGTCATGATAGGTCGCCTTGGCGTCCAGCACCACGCCCTCCGGCTTCCAGCCGCACTGTTCATCGAGATAAGCCATGATTTCCCACGTTCGGGCCGCGACTGCCTGAGCGCGCGGAAGCCATTCGGGGTCGTGCTCGAACAGTTCAGGATAATGGCAACGGATGGTACCGCCGCAAGATCCCGAAGGCACAACTACCGCCTCATAAGGTTCCAGCGCGACAATCGTTTGCCTAGCCAGCGCAATCGCGTGATCGGTGTCGCCACTGTTGAGCGCCGGCTGGCCACAGCACGTCTGGCCTTCCGGCACCACCACGTCGCAGCCCGCCGCTTCCAGCGCGCGGATCGCGGCGAAACCGATGCGCGGGCGCATCATATCGACCAAGCAAGTGACGAACAGGGCGACTTGTGCAGGCATTACTGAAGGTTCACGTACATGCCGCCGTCAACCAACAATGCAGCGCCAGTAACATAAGCTGCCATATCCGAGGCAAGGAAGACGATAGGCCCGGCCAAATCGTCCGGCTGGCCTAGGCGGCCGAGCGGCGTACGAGCTTCCATATACTGGCGCTTCTCGATGTCGGCGAGGTCGTCTTTGTTGATTTCGGTCAAGATCGTACCGGGCAATACGCTGTTGCAACGGATGCCATGTTTGCCAAGTGCGATCGCCGTGGACTGCATCAGCGAATGCACCCCTGCCTTGGTCGGAGTATAGTGGGTCTGATATTCGCCGCCAACCAATGCGGAGATGGAGGAAACAGCGACGATCGATCCACCATGGCCCTGCTTCACCATCTGCTGGGCTGCCGCCTGCACCATGAAATAGGCACCGTGCAGATTGACCTTGAAGGTTCGCTCGACCACGTCGACTGGCATGTCGAGGAACGCGTGGAAAGGGCAGATTCCGGCATTGCTCACCATCACGTCGACTTGGCCAAATGCCTCGACCGCCTGCGCCACGAAGTCTTGCGCAGTCTGCGGGTCCGCCACATCGCCTTTCACGGAAATGGCACGCTGACCGAGCGCCTCGATTTCCGCGACACAGCTATGAGCCGGACCATCGCTATGCGCATAATTGATAGCAACATTGGCACCATGTTGCGCTGCGCCGATGGCAGCGGCACGGCCAATGCCGGTCGATGCGCCAGTGACCAGGACGGTCTTGCCTTTAAGCAACTTCATGAAATCCCTCTTCCTTCTTCTTATCGCCGTGCGGGCCGGCGGGATGGTTTTATGGCCGGAGTCCAGCCCAAGTCGGCGCTAATCTTCTGAGCCGTACCGCGTACGTCGCTGGTCAGTGCGTCCATACGGTCATCGTCCATGTACTGGGCCGCACTCGACAAACTGATGGCTGCGACAATAGCGCCGGATGCATCACGGATCGGCGCGGCAACGCAGCGGATCTGGTCTTCATTCTCTTCCAGATCGAAGGAGCGTCCCTGCGCTGCATAGTCCCGCATGCGTGACATCCAAACGTCGAGTACGGCTGAGTGGAGGCCAGCTTCACGTTCGGTATCGAACACGCGCTGCCACACTGCTTCTGGCTCATCGATCAGCAGGGCCTTTCCAAGTCCCGTCGAGCTTAGTGGGTGACGATCACCGATACGACTGGATATATCGACCCGCCTGCGTCCGGAAATCTTATCGAGATAAAGGGCTTGTTCGCCGTCAAGTCTACCCAGGTGAATCGTATCTTCAGTTGCCGCCGCGAGCTGTTCCAGATGCGGTCGGGCAATTTGAACCAAATCCGCCTGACTTTGTGCCAGAAATCCCAACTGCAAGAGCTTTGGGCCAAGCTGATAGCCTTCACGCGGCAGGAATATCAGAAAGCCTCGCTCAACCAACGCATTCGCAAGGCGGTGCGTCGTGGAGCGTGTCAGGCCCATACGTACCGATAGATCGGCGAGCTTTATGGGGCCGTCGATGACTTGATCCATCAGGTCGAGACCTCGTTGCAAAGTCTGCGATCCCTGCGGCTTCGACTTTTCATCTCGTTCAGTCGATTCTGGGTTTGACGCATTCCGTCTCATCTAATAACACTCTATCCCACAAAATGAGAAAAACAAGGGTCAAGGAGAGGCCGGACGTGATTGTACGGATCAACCCAACCTCTTTGACACCCGACGTTATGCCCATTTTGGCCATATGTTGGAAGAATTTGCCACATCGTCCCATATTTTGGGCGCCGGGCACCAGTCGGGGAGTTTTTGCGTGCCGATCGTGACGTTGCCAAAGATCAAGCATGTCCGCGCCTTCACCGTGCGAGGCGGCGGTGCCGATTATCATGACCAGGGCGAAGGGCACTGGATCGACGACCACATCGCGACGCCCATGTCGAAATATCCCGAATATCGCCAGTCACGGCAGAGCTTCGGGATCAACGTGCTGGGCACGCTGGTCGTGGAGATCGAGGCGGAAGACGGTACCGTCGGCTTCGCGGTTACCACCGGCGGCGAACCGGCGGCCTATATCGTCGAAAAGCATCTCGCCCGCTTCCTCGAAGGCCGCTCGCCGATCGACTATGAAAAAATCTGGGACCAGATGTACTTCTCGACCCAGTATTACGGCCGCAAGGGGCTGGTCATTAACGCCATCTCCGGCGTCGACCTCGCACTCTGGGACCTTCTCGGCAAGCTGCGCCAGGAACCGGTCTATCACCTGTTGGGCGGCGCGGTCCGTGATGAGCTACAATTCTACGCCACCGGTGCGCGCCCCGACAAGGCGCAGGAATTCGGCTTCATCGGCGGCAAGATGGCTTTGCACCACGGCCCGGCCGAAGGCGTCGAGGGGCTCAAGAAGAATATCGCCGAGTTGGCCGACATGCGCTCCAAGGTGGGCGACGACTTCTGGCTGATGTGGGACTGCTGGATGGCGCTCGACGTGGACTATGCCACAAGGCTCGCCATCGCTGCTCATGAGCTTGGCCTCAAGTGGATCGAGGAGGCAATCAGCCCGGACGATTATTGGGGTTACCAACAACTCAAGCGCAACGTGCCGAAGGGCATGCTGGTAACGACCGGCGAGCATGAGGCAACCCGCTGGGGCTTCCGCATGCTGATGGAAATGGACTGTTGCGACATCATCCAACCCGATGTTGGCTGGTGCGGCGGCGTAACCGAACTGCTCAAGATCAGCGCGCTAGCCGACGCTCATGGCAAAATGGTCGTGCCGCACGGTTCATCTGTCTACAGCTATCATTTCGTCATCACCCGCCACAACTCACCCTTCGCCGAGTTCTTGATGATGCATCCTGGACCGACGGAAGTCGTACCGATGTTCCACCCTCAATTACTGGGCGAGCCGGTGCCAGAGAATGGCCGCATGAAGGTCAGTGCGCTCGATAAACCTGGCTTTGGCGTCGACCTCAATCCCGACATCGCGATGCACCGCCCTTACACCCACTGATTTGCCCAGAAGAGAGACTGATACTATGAAATTCTGTCGTTTCGGCCAACGTGGCCAGGAAAAGCCCGGCGTGATCGATGCCGAGGGCCGGATTCGCGATCTCTCCGGCGTCGTCGCCGACCTGACGATCGAGAGCCTCGCCGCCGCCAAGGACACCGACGTGGACTCGCTCCCCGTAGTCGATGGTACCCCGCGCTATGGCGTGCCCGTAAAGGGCATCGGCAAGATCGTCGCCATCGGCCTCAACTATGAAGACCATGCGATCGAGTCCAACCTTCCGATCCCCGCAGAACCCATGATGTTCATGAAGGCGCTGTCGTCGCTCAACGGTCCGAACGATGAGGTGATGCTCCCCAAGGGTGCTACCCATGGTGACTGGGAAGTCGAACTGGGTGTCGTCATCGGCGAGACTTGCCGCTTCGTCAGCGAAGACGATGCGCTGTCGAAGGTTGCCGGATATGTCCTCGTCAACGATGTGTCGGAACGCTTCAATCAGAAGCAGCGCGGCACGCAGTGGTCGAAGGGTAAGGGCCATGACACTTTCTGCCCGGTCGGCCCTTGGCTGGTGACCTCCGACGAGGTCGGAAATCCGCAAGATCTCGACATGTATCTCGACGTCAATGGCGCGCGAATGCAGACCGGCAACACGAAGACGATGATCTTCAACGTCGCTCAGCTCATCTCCTATGTCAGCGAATACATCACGCTCTATCCAGGCGACCTGATGATCACTGGCACTCCCCCGGGCGTGGGTGAGGGCAAAAAGCCCGAAGCGATCTACCTCAAGGCTGGCGACATTATGGAACTGGGCATCGCCAAGCTCGGCACCCAGAAGCAGAATGTCGTGGAATGGCGCCATCTCGGCGATGAGGTGCTCAGATGAGCGTCTTTGCCGGACGCTATGAAGGGCGTTGCGCCATCATCACTGGTGGCGCATCTGGCCTGGGCAAACAGGTCGCCGCTCGTATTGTCGCCGAAGGTGGCAAAGCGGTGCTTTGGGACCTGAACGCCAAAACGCTGGAGACAGCCAAGCAGGACGTCGGCGCTACCCATGTGGTTGCGCTCGACGTGTCTGACTATAACGCAGTCGCTGCTGCCGCAAAGGAAAGCGCAGAGGCACTGGGGAAAGTCGATGTGCTTGTCTGCTCTGCCGGAATCACCGGCGCGACGGCGCCGGCTTGGGACTATCCGGTCGACAGCTTTGAAAAGGTGATCGACATCAACCTCAATGGCCTCTTCTACTGCAACCGTGAAGTCGTGCCATTCATGCTGGAAAATGGGTATGGCCGGATCGTCAATCTTGCCTCCGTTGCTGGGAAAGAGGGCAACCCGAACGCTAGCGCCTATTCGGCTAGTAAGGCCGGCGTCATCGGTTTCACCAAGTCTCTTGGTAAGGAACTGGCGGGCAAGGGGATCATCGTCAATGCGCTAACCCCGGCGACTTTCGAAAGCCCGATCCTGGAGCAGTTGCCTCAAAGCCAAGTTGACTACATGCGATCCAAAATACCGATGGGACGCCTTGGCTTAGTCGAGGAATCGGTGGCGATGGTGTGCTTCATGGCCAGCGACGAATGCAGCTTTACTACGGCGTCGACCTTCGACACCTCGGGAGGGCGCACAACCTTCTAACAACCTGTCGCGGCGCGACTGGCCATTCAAGAGCTGGAGCGCCGTTTGTTTCTGGAGAGCGATACCGGTGATGCGCAATCATGATCGCCGCACTTTGTTGACCGGATTTTCCGGGCTGGCTTGCGCGTGGTTCATGGGTGGCGTTCCAAAGGCCAATAGCCAGAATATAAGCGCCACGGGCGCTCTGCCGGAGAGGCCGATGATACCTTTTGTCGATGCCCATATCCATTTATGGGATCTCAAACATATTCGCTACGACTGGCTCAGCCCTCCCTTTTCGAACGAAGGGCCGAACGGAAGCGTCGAGGCAATTGCCCATGATTACGGGCTCGCCCAATATCGTGCGGACCTGGCACGATGGAATGTCGTAGGGGCCGTCCATATCGACGCCGGTGCTGCGGCGGATAGCGCCCTGCGAGAAACCCAATGGCTGGACGATCTGGCTGAAGCCGATGGTCTCCCAACGGGCTTTGTAGGCTTCGCTGCGCTCAACGATCCCGATGTTGAAGTCGTGCTTGCTGCACAGGCGGCCCACCCCCGCGTCAAAGGCATTCGCCATATCGTCAACTGGCATCCCAGCCCCAAACGCACGTATGGTCCGGTCGACCTGACCCTCGATCCGAAGTGGCAGGAAGGCTACGCCTTGTTGGCCAAGTACGGCCTTTCCTTCGACCTGCAGTGCTATCCGGGACAAGTACCGGGCCTTGTCACCTTGATCGAGCGGCATCCCGACATTCCAGTTATCATCAACCACATGGGCATGCCGGTGCTTACCGATCCGCATGGCTTGGAGGATTGGCGGGCCGGCATGAAGGCATTGGCAGCCATTCCTCATGTCGCGGTCAAGCTATCCGGCATGGGCTTCATCCGGCGTGACTGGACGCGCGCGGATGTCGAACCTCTGATCCGTGACACGATCGACTGGTTTGGCATCGAGCGCTGCGCCTTTGCCAGCGATACGCCGACAGACAAGCTGTTCGGCACGATCGATCGATATATGGAAGCCTATCACGGGATTGTTGCTGACTTTCCCGAAGCTGACCGTCGCGCCCTGTTTGGCGGAAACGCCAACCGCCTCTATCGCCTGGGACTGAAGCTATGACCCCCAATCCACTGCTTGGCGTCCTCTTCCATTGGCTGGGCGGTTTCGCCTCGGCCAGCTTCTATGTGCCCTTCCGCGGCGTTAAACGGTGGAACTGGGAAATCTTCTGGCTGACCGGTGGCATCTTTTCCTGGGTGATCGCTCCTTGGTTTTTCGCATCGCTGCGAACCAACGATCTGATGGGTGTGATGCAGCAGGTACCATCCACTATTGTAGGCTGGTGCGTTTTCTTCGGAGTCCTGTGGGGCTTTGGCGGACTGACCTATGGCCTCACCATGCGCTATCTGGGCCTATCTCTCGGCATGGCGATAGTGCTGGGGCTGTGTACGGTGTTCGGCACTTTGATCCCTCCTATCTTCGATGGCACGTTCATGACCGACATCGCCGGTACGGTTCACGGGCAAATCGTGCTGCTCGGGCTAGCAGTGACCGTGCTGGGAATTGTCGTCGTCGCTCGTGCCGGCTCGCTCAAGGATCAGGCGTTATCGGCAGAGCAGAAGGCTGCTGCTGTTTCGGAGTTCAATTTCAAAAAAGGTATCGCGGTCGCCATTTTTTCCGGCGTAATGTCATCGTGCTTCGCCTTCGGCCTGGCTGCAGGCCAGCCAGTGAATGAACTCAGCCGCGCCGCAGGAACCGGACCGCTATGGGTTGGCCTCCCAACCTTGTGCCTTGTCATGTTCGGCGGCCTGATCACCAACGCGCTGTGGTGCACCTGGCTGATCGTGAAGAACAGATCGGCGGGACAGTGGATCGGCGCGCCCGATGCATCGGGGCAGGCCCCGAAACTGCTCCCCAATTTTCTGCTTTGTGCACTCGCAGGCACCGCTTGGTATTTCCAGTTCTTCTTCTACACCATGGGAGAAAGCCAGATGGGGCAGTTCGGCTTCTCAAGCTGGACCCTTCACATGGCCTCCATCATCATCTTCGGCACGCTCTGGGGTTTCGCTTTTCGCGAATGGAAGGATGCAGCGCCCGCCGTCCGCCGTCTGGTCTGGATCGGTGTCGGTCTGCTCATCTTTGCCACTATTATCATCGGCTACGGCAATCGGCTCGCGGGATGAGGCGGACCATTACCGTCATGCCCTGCAAGAAAGCGTAGAGACATTATGAAGAGCGTCCTCCCGCTCGACCGACGCTCCGTGATGTCAGGTGGGGCATTGTTGGCGGCCAGCCTGACCATCATGGGCACGGCATGGTCCATTCCTGCACCAGTATCGTCTGGTGGTGGTGATCAGGGAGATGCTCCATGGGTCTATTGGTATTGGATGGACGCCAACATCACCGCCGTAGGGATCAGGGCCGATCTTGCGGCCATGCACAGTGCAGGGATAGCCGGTGCGATAATATTCAATATCAAAGGTGTAAACGAGGCAACGATCGTCGATCCGCCGGTCGAATCGCAAAGTCCTGAATGGTGGAACATGATCAGGCTCGCGGCGGCCGTGGCTGATGGCTTCGCCATGAAACTCGCCATGAATATGTGCGACGGATGGGGAACGGCAGGAGGCGCCTGGGTGACGCCGGAACGATCCGCGCAAATCCTCACGGCTTCGGAACGGATAGTCGGTCCATTGCAGCTGGTAGGGCGTCTCGAACGCCCCTCCACAAATCTCGACGATTATCGCGACATCGCCACCTTTGCTTTTCCAGCGCCGGAACATTGGAGCGCGACTTCATTAGCCGCTCAAATATCGACTAGCTGGGCGATAACGGACCCAGAAAAGCTGCTTGAT
The DNA here is from genome assembly GCF_055521635.1 of Novosphingobium sp. BL-S-20. Classification (NCBI taxonomy): domain Bacteria; kingdom Pseudomonadati; phylum Pseudomonadota; class Alphaproteobacteria; order Sphingomonadales; family Sphingomonadaceae; genus Novosphingobium; species Novosphingobium sp. BL-S-20. Next base: position 1,653,781 of record NZ_CM145493.1, read on the forward strand.
CGAGAGCAATCAGCCAATGTCATTGAAATCGACGAAGCTGGCTGGATTCTCTACAGTTTTGAAGCACCCTTCACTCTTCGATCAATCGTGGTGCGCGCGAGAAAGCGCGATCTGGAAGCGGAGCTTGCAGTCGCAAAGGAGCCGCCACCGACGCTTCATCCGAGCATGGCCCACCATTATCGAGAACAGTTGGACAACCTCACCCTCGCACTGTCTGCCGGCGACGAGTGCAATCGTCTCAAAGCGACAGAGATCATCCGTTCTTTGATCGAGCGGATCGTTCTGACGCCTGAGGGTAGCGATCTCGTGGTCGATGTGCAGGGCGACTTGGCCGGGATTCTCACGATCGCAGCCCAACGCACAAAGCCCGCCAGGAAGGCGGGTTCTGCAAAGGCTTCAAAATCAGCCGATATTCTGCAATTTGCTATGGTTGCGGGGGTAGGATATTTCTTTCAAAGCATCCATCTGATTTCGTGATTTATTTTGAATTTATTTATTTTGAACACCTCCAAAAATACCCCCACCTGCCATTAATTGCGCCCAGCCGTTCTCCCCGGGCGTCAAATCGAAAATGGAATTGCCAAATTCATAGCTCGGCCAGCTGAATTACTGAATGGCCCATGCAGAGGGATTTCGATGAATATGTAGACATGATCGCTGGACAGCACCCTGTTGACTATCGTCACGCACATCTTGGCCCAGACCTGCCTGATGATCTCCCGAACCCGCAAGCACACATCCCCATGGAACACCTTGAGGCATTTTCTTGGCTGATCGTCACCACAACGATGCGCGCAGTTTTCGTCTCAGGCCCAAGAAGCCGTGGCCTGCGCGACACTCTGCTCGATCGCGCCGAAGGGAGCGTAACCGGACGTCATACGCCCTTCCATCCGAACCATATCGCCGAATGCCATGAAAGACGTCTTCGGCTTGCCATCGCGGATTATCTCCACCGCACGTACCTCGGAAATGCAGCTGGAGCCCACCTCAGCATGGTTCCAGTTCGAAACCGTCCCCGAACCGATGATCGTGCCAGCGACCAGATCGCGGGTGCGCGCGGCGTGGGCCACCAGATCGTGGAAGCCGAAGTCCATCTCTGCGGCACTAGCACGGCCGAACGATCGCCCGTTCCATTCGACCAGCAGATCCATGAAAACCCGGCCGTCGCGCCATGCATCGCCGAGAACATCGGGGGACACGGCGAATGGCGCCATCGCACAGGCGGGCTTGGCCTGTACCCACCCGAACCCTGTCTTCATCTCGACGGGGGCGATGGCACGCAGTGACCAGTCATTGATCTGCACGACCAGTTTGATGTGGTTCAGTGCCTGCTCGGGGGTGACGCCCATGGGCACGGCATCGACTATCACGCCGAATTCGCCTTCAAAATCGATACCGTCCGCTTCGCTTGGAAAGAGCGCAAGCTCGCGCGGGGCCAGGAAACGGTCCGACATTCCCTGGTACATGAGCGGGCGATCGCTTTCGACCGGGGGCAGGTTGAAGGCAATCTGCATCAGTTCGCCGTGGCTGCCGAACGCGGAACCATCGAGCCATTGCCAGGAGCGCGGCAGCGGCGCCAGCAGAAGGGCCGGATCGAGCACCTGCCCCTGCCCTGCCGCCACGCGCTCGGCCCCGGCCCTCAGCAGCGGCTCGGCCGCGCGCCAGTCCGTCACCGCCGTCAGCAGGTTCGGGATGTCTGCATCGAGCGCGCGCGTTCCATCCGCCGAGACGACCACGAGCCGACCATCGGGGCTCCCGTTCGCAAGCGTAGCCAGCCGCATCTCGCGCTTAGGCCTCGATGATCGCGACAGCGCGGGTCCAGCCCGCGGAAGCGCCCTTGATCTTGTGCGGGAAGCACGAGACCGTGAAGCCGTGGCCGGGCAGCACTTCGAGATTATGCAGCTTTTCGAGGTGGCAATAGCCGATGTCCCGGCCTGCCTTGTGACCTTCCCAGATCAGCGAGGTATCGCCGGTTTCCTTGACCTTCTCGGCGGTATAGCTGAACGGCGCATCCCACGACCAGGCATCGGTGCCGGTCACGCGCACGCCGCGCTCGGTAAGGTACATGGTCGCCTCATAGCCCATGCCGCAGCCCACGTTCACGAAATCCGGCCGCCCCAGCGCCTTGCCCGCCGCCGTGTTGACGAGGACGATGTCGAGCGGCTGCAAGTCGTGGCCGATGCGTGCCAATTCGTCCTCAACGTCCCTCGCGGTTACCACATAGCCATCGGGAAAGTGACGGAAGTCCAGCTTCACGCCGGGCTGGAAGCACCATTCCAGCGGCACTTCGTCGATGGTGATCGCGCGCTTCGGTTCGCCGTCCTTCGCGTCCATCGTCGGATGATAGTGATAGGGAGCATCGAGGTGCGTGCCGTTGTGCGTGGTCAGCCGCACCCATTCCGCAGCCGCGAAACCGGCGCCGTCCGGGGTGTCCTCGGCGGTAACCCCCGGGAAGAACATGTCGAGTTCGCTAACCGTCTCGGCATGCGTCTGGTACGTGATCTCTGGCCGCAGGAAGGGTGGATCGCTCACCACGTCGTTGCAAAGCGTGATGGAAAGATCGACGAAGCGGCGAGTCATTGCGGGGTGCTCCTTCCCTTGAGGAGAGCGCCGATCGCGATCGGCGTGAAGATGGCGGATAAGAATACGCCGTATGCGGCCTTGATCGCGAGCGCTAAGAAAGCGGGTAGCGCTACTAGCGGATCGACTTCGCAGAGCGCAAACGCACTTCCTCCTCCGAGAACTGACGCCGCGAGAGCCAATGTCATACAGCGGCCAACGATCGGTGCTGCTGGGCCGCCGACTCTGCGTCGCAGGAGAAGCGATGGAACCAAGCTCCCCATCAGCACCACCATGAAGGACTGCGGAAAGAAGTCCGGCGCCAAGGCGGCTAGCGTTACGGGTTCCTTTACGCCGAAGACGGCAAGGAAGAAAACGACCGACAGCACGCCGTTGATGACAGCGCTGAGGGCTGTCTCCCTCAGGATGATGGCTTCGGAGCTCACGAAGCCCGTCCTCCGAGTGTCTCCGCGAACCAGTCGCTGATGAGGTCGCGGCCATAAGCCATGTTGTCCGCGCCGACATGCTCGACGCCGCCTTCGCGGGGAGTAAAGATCACCTTTTCGCGGCGCGGCGAGTTGATAAGCTGGTCGTAGAGATCGTCGGCGTATCCGACGCCGATCTGGCGATCCTCGGCGCCGTGGGTGACGAGGAACGGCACCTGGATGCGGTCCATGTGGCCGTTGAGGTTCATCGCCTCGGACTTCGCCAGGAAATCGTTCTGGTCCTTGGCACCGAAGGCCCAGTGGACATGCGCCCAGTAGTGCGGCACCGGGTTCTCGCCCTCGCGGGCCATGCGCTTGTCCTGCACTTCGCGCCAGTTGTGGTTGGCGCCCCAGACCGCGCCGCTTGCAAAGCGCGGCTCATAGGCCACCGCGCGCGGCGCGAAGTGGCCGCCGAGCGAGATGCCGGTCATGCCGATGCGCTTGGGGTCGACCCCCGGCTGCTGCTCCAGCCAGTCCACCGCCTTGCTCGCCCAGTTTTCCGAGCGTGGATCGACCGGCAGGCCCTGCAAGCGCAGCGCCTCACCCGATCCGGGCTGATCGACGCAGAGCGTGGAAATACCCCGGCGCGCAAGTTCCTGCGGCAGCCGCGTCCAGTAGAGCAGTTCCTTGCAGCTATCGAGACCGTTGCAGAACACCACCACCGGCTTGCGCCCTTCACCGGGTGCGCGGGTGAACAGCACGGGCATGGTGCCCACTTCCAGCGGGATTTCCACCCGTTCGCGGTTGAGCTTGCCCAGTTCGGTCGAGCGGTCGAAGGCCTCGCGCGCCCGGGCATAGGTCTCGGTACGGCCGGGATGACCGTGGCCCTGCATTCGCTCTGCCGTGATCAGGTAGAGCGCGGCGCGCTCCAGCTTGTTCGAGGCGGAGAACTTGCGGCCCTTCGCCTCGTCCTCGGCGGCGAGGTCCAGCAGCTTGTCGCCCATCGCGGCCCAGGCCATCATGAACTGCGGCGTGCCGGCATCGGCGCCGTTCGCCGCCGCGTCGCGGATCGGCTGGCACATATCGATGATCTCACCGAGCTGCGCGCCCGATTCCATCGCGATCGAAACGGAGAGGTTCCAGATGTAGTTCGGGAAGTATTCGAAAAGGGCCATCGATCAGATCTCCGATGCCTGGAACAGGCGCGCGTCGGGAGCGGGATGCGGCATCGTCTGCGGGCCGCCGACGCCGGTGCCCCACTGGTCCATTACCTGCGGGCCGGGAATGTGGATCTGGTGCTGGTGCGTCTCGAAATCGACCTCTTCCAGCTCCGAGGTATATTCCACCGCGAAGCCGCCCGGCGTCGTGAAGTAGCTGAAGGTGTTGTTGCCCGCCGTGTGGCGCCCCGGCCCCCAGCGGATGTCGGTGCCGCGCTGCTTGAGGCGATACACGCCGCGCATCATGTCATCCACCGTCAGCATGTCGTAGGCGACGTGGTTGAGGCACGGCGGCCCGGGCAGGATGGCGACGCGGTGATGCGCCTCGTTGCAGCGCAGGAAGCACATGAAATCGCCCAGCCAGTCGCTGACCTTGAAGCCCAGCACATCGGTAAAGAACGTCACCAGCGCCTGATGGTTCGGCGAATGCATGACGATATGGCTGATCTTCACCGGCACGCCTTCCCAGCGCGCCATCTCCCGCTTGTCGAGCTTCTCCACATCCGCGGAGATTTCGAAGGGCAGGCCATCGGGCGAGAAGAAGCGGAAGCCGTAGCCGCCGCCCGGCGCATCGAGATCGCGGGGACCGAAGATCACCTTGCAACCGGCCGCAACGACCTTGTCATGCAGGCCGTCCACATCCTCGCGCGTATCGGCGGCGAAAGCGATCACCTCGACATGGTTGGCGTCCGACTTGTGAAGACGCACGACGTGATGCTCGTCATGGCCATGGGTCTTGAACCACGCCAGTCCGTCCTGCGACGCCACTTCGACAAGGCCCCAGTCCTCGGCGTAGAACTTGCACTCGGCGTCGAAATCTTCGACGCCATATCCGACATAGCGGATCTCGGTCACTCGGGTCATCACGGCAATTCCTTGAAAGAAAAGATCAAATGGGCTGGCTGACGACCGCGAACATCTCCGCGGTGGCCTTGTGGTTGTCGACCGGCGGGCCCCTGCCGATCTGGCCGTGGCAAATCGCCAGCGAGGCCTCGACGATGTAACGGCAGCGCTCGTAGCGGCGAGCGCGATAGGCCTCGAAAGCGGCTTCGGGCTCAGCTTGGGCGCAAAGCTCCTCGGCCAGCACCAGGGCGTCTTCGATCGCCATGCCCGCGCCCTGCCCCAGATGCGGCGTGGTGGCGTGGACGGCATCGCCCAGCAGCACGACCCGGCCCTTGTGCCACGGCCCGTGGACCATCATGCCTTCCAGCGGGCGATAGACCACCTCCGCATCCTCGGTGATCTGCTCGGCCAGTTCGCGGATCGCGGGCGCCGTGGCGGAGAGCTTCGCGCGCATCGTCGCGGCAAGCCCCTGCAACGGATAGCGCGGATTGTCCGGTTCCGGCGTCGTCGCGTACATGTACATCGTGTCCGCGGAAATCGGCACCAGCCCCACGCCGGTCGGGCCGTTGTAGACGTGGAGGGCATCCAGCTCTTCCGGCCGGGGGAAGTTGTACCGCCAGACCGCCTGCCCGGTGAACTCGGGCGTTTCCGCGTCCGGAAGGATCGCGCGGCGGGTCTGCGAATAGACGCCGTCCGCGCCGATGACGATGTCGTACCGCCCCTCGGATCCGTCGGAGAAGCGCGCGGAGACGCCGGTATCGTCCTGGTCGAGCGTCTCTGCAGTGACACCCAGACGGATTTCGGCCCCGAGCGCCTTGGCGCTGTCTCCCAGCACCTTCTGAAGCGCGCGGCGGCCGATGCCGACGTTGGAGGGCTTGCCTTCCACCAGCGCGGACGTGGGAATCCGCGCGACGCGAGTGCCGTCGGGGATATAGATCTCCACCGCGTCGAACCCGCAGGCGGCATCGAGGAAGGTATCGAGCACGCCCAACTGGTCCATCGCGCGGATCACGTTCGACTGCTGGATGATGCCGACGCCATAGACCGACCATGTCGGATCACGCTCGATCACAGCGACGCGGTGGCCTTGGCGACACAGCGCTATCGCGGCGGACAAACCGCCGATACCGCCGCCGATGATAAGAATATTGCGGTCCTTCATCGCTCTTCACGTTCCTCTAAAAAGTATCGAGATCGGCTGCGATTGTCGCCGTCCCCTGAAAGACCGCTCTGATCCGCGCGACATAGCCCTGAAGCTCTTCTGCACTCGCGGCCGGCGCGACTATGTGGGTGATCGCCACCGCCTTCACATTGGCATGTGCGGCGAGCTCGCCAACCTGCTCGGGCGCCAAGTGATGACGGGTCAGATGATCCGTGAGACCAGCCAGAGCGGCCTTAGGCATTCGCGGGGTATTGCGCTCCACATTCGCGACTGTGCGCGGCACATCAATCATTTCCGAGACGAGCAGATCGGCGTTCCGTGCCAGTCGCTCCACTGCCGGGCTTGGGCCGGTATCCCCCGTATAGACAATCGTCCGACCCGCACCTTCGAAACGAAAGGCAAAAGATTGGAACCGTCTTTCCGCCTCACTACCCGGAATGAACGAGTAATGGGTGTTCCGAACCGAAGAAACCTTAACCGCACCCAATTGGAATGTTGCGCCATCGTCGAGTTCCACAATCTCTACACTGTTCACTGGATCGCCAGACTGTTCTGCCGGTAAACCATAGCCAGCCTCGACCGCCGGTTTCATAGACGCCAGCAAGCCCGCTACGAGTTGCTTCGTTCCCGGAGGACCATAGACGAGCAGCTTGTCGGTGACGCTGGTCTGGAACCGCAGACCCAGCACGGCAGCTAGCCCGGCAGTATGGTCGAAGTGAAGATGGCTAAGCACGACACCCCGCACTTGGGGCAGGCGAATGTCGGCTTTCGCCAGTTGCTCCACCGCACCGTCGCCGCAGTCCACGAGATAGGCATCCGATCCGAAGACCAGAACATTGGCGGGCTGGCTCCGATCAGCCGAAGCGATCGGCCCGCCCATCGTACCCAGCGTCGACCATCGCATTGTGCTTGACTGAGTTCCAGCAAGAGGCTGCTGGACTGGCGCTGCGAAAGTCTCGGCTGCACAGACAAGCATGATGGCCGACAGGGATAGCCGACCCGGACACATCCAACGCTTCACCTTTGCCGAGGTGGAACTGGCTCCCGCTTCATCACGGTGAATGATTAGATCCGCATCATGCATGACGGGTCGCCTGCTGCTTGAGCCTGCCGAGTACGAAGTGATCAACGCTCCATTTTCCTGCACCAACGACGCTGAGCAGCAGAAAAACGAAGCAGAAGAGGACCGCGAGTTCGCCGTGATTGAGGATCGGATAGAAACTCATCGGCGCGTGAACCATGAAGTAGGCGACCGCCATCATCCCCGAGAGGACGAAGGCCACCGATCGGGTGAACAGTCCCACGGTCAGCAAAATGCCGCCAACGAGTTCAAGGATCCCAGCGAATCCCATCAGGCCAAAGTGCGTCACGATCCCAAATTCTGAAGGGACGGGATAACCGAACAGCTTCTGAGTACCGTGTGTGAGGAAAAGCAAGCCCGCGACCACACGCAGCAAAGACAGCATCGTCGGCGCCCAGCGTTCGTGCCATGTAAGCGGTTCAACGATATCGCCTTGCATCAGAACTTTACCCCGGCACGCAGGCCATAGGTCCGGGGCGGAGAAGTCACCATGGTCGCAGCATTTGCGGCGTTGTAGGTAAGACCCGCAACCGGCACGCGATTGTTCTCGATGTTGCGCACGAACGCGCCGATCGACCATCTTTCGCCTTCTGGTGTGAAGGTGAGATTCGCATTGGTGACCCAGGTGTCTCCGACCCGTTGCTGAGAGAGATATTGGAAGGCAACATAGCGGCTCGTGCGATATTGCGTGTCGGCTGCAAAGATCAGTTTGTAGTCGCCCAGTTCAAGCGTCTGCTGGGCGCCGAGATTGACGGTCCACTTTGGTGACTGGTAAGCTTGGTTCCCCGAGCAGTTGATATCGTACTGCCCAGCGGCGGTTGCGCTCGGTGCGTAAGGGCAGCCCGTGAGCGGCGGCGTTGCGCCGATCGGCTCACGGTAGATGAAGTCCTTGAACTTGGCATCAAGATACTGGACCTGGGCGCTGAGTAGCGTCGTAGGCGTAAGCAGGAATTGCGCCTCGACCTCGAACCCCTTGTTGGTCGAGCGCCCTGCATTCTCGGTGAACTGGCCCTGGTTGCCGGCCGCATCAACCCCGGTGTGATTGATCTGCTGGTCGCGGTACTTCCACAGGAACGCTTCCAAATTGAGCTGCAAGCGATTGTCCAAGAAGCGGTTCTTCAGCCCAACGGTATAGGCCGTAATGTATTCCGGATCGAAAGTCTCGTAACCGGCGGAAAGCGAGAAGCCGCCCGACCGATAGCCGGTCTCGACGCTGGCATAGAAGAGCGAGCGCGGTGCGACGTCGAATTCTAAACCCGCCCTCCAGGTGAGTTTGGAACGAGTAAGTTCGGATTGAGCCGGCGTCACCGCCCGGATCAGGATCGCGCCGCTGGAGCCGATGGGCGTGACGCCGCCGACGGGCGGGACGATGAAGGGGGGCTGCAACTGCGTGTAGTTGTCGCCCACGGGAAGGAGCGGAGTGGTCGGACAGCTCGGCACGAAATTGACCGTCCTGGTGCAGCGCACGAGGAAGACGTCGGCCCGACCGTCGAACTGCTTTTCATCGCGGGTCCAGCGCAGGCCGCCGATCAGACGCAACCTGTCGCTCAGATTAGCGGTCAGGCGCCCGAATACAGCATAAGAGCGAGTGTCGGACTGGAATTCCTGGTAAGCGTTGAGTGCCTGCTGCGCGAAGGTGTAGTTGCCGTCAACGTTCTCGTCGAACATGTAGGCGCCAAGAATATATTCGAATATTCCGATACGCTCGCCGGCAAACCGCGCTTCGAGGCTGAACTGTTCATCTTTTTCCTGAATGTAGCCAATGAACCCGGGCGCTGCAAATTTATTGCCCAGGTCCGAGTAACGCCAGGCTGGCAAAATTGTCAGAGTTCCCGCGCCGGTTTTCCAGGTGATCTCGGCGCTCGTTCCGTAGAATTTGTTGTTGAGATAAACATCTGGATCGAGGGGCGCGGCTGTGCGTCCCGAAAGACCAAGAAACAGGGTCTGACGGTATGCTTGCGAGGCAGGGTCGAGCAGACCGACAGAGGCATCTAGGCCCGACGGTATGAAAGAAAGCCCGCCTGCACCGTTCGGTACATAACGGCCCTGATAAGTCGATCCGGCGCCCTTGCCGCCGGTCTGCGAATAGTCTCCGCTTACCCGGATCGTCAGATCGGGCGTGAGTTCCGCCAGGTATTGAACGCGGAAGGCGCGGCTGCGGTCGTCCGAAGTCCCATCGGAGAGATACCCGTCGTGCTGCGTCAGGTTGCCCGAGACGCGTAAGGCGCCGGTTTCGCCAATCGGGACGTTGACGGCGCCTTGGAGGCTTATCGCGTCGTAATTGCCATAGCTCGCATCGACAAAGCCCGAAAATTCACCGATCTTTGGCTTTGCGGGCAAGACGTTGATGGCGCCACCAGTGGCGTTGCGGCCATAAAGAGTTCCCTGCGGCCCTTTGAGAACCTCGATGCGGTCGAGGTCGTAGAACATGCCTGAAGTCGAGGTCGGTCGTCCGAGATAGACGCCGTCATAGTTGAAGGCGATCGCAGGATCGCTGTATCCATTCACCGTGAAGTTGCCGACGCCGCGCAAGAAGAACACGGCGTTCGCGCCGCCATTCTGCTGAACAGTCAGAGCCGGCACCAGCTTACCGATGTCTGCGGAACTGGTGACGCCGGCTCTCGCAAGTTCGTCTGCGCCGACGACGTCGATTGCAAGACCAGCCCGCTGTGCGCTCTCCACCTTGCGCTGCGCTGTCACCACGATTTCGGTGAGGCCCGCCGGCGGTTCGCCGGCCCCTGCCTGTCCCGTTTCATCCTGTGCGTGAGCAGTTCCCGTTGCCAATGCCAGCGCCCCCGCGCTGCCGATCATCCACGATGTACGCACGTTCTTCTCTCCCCGATGCTTCTATGAGCTTCTGGGAAGAGGAGTGCGCGACGGCTTGCCAACGATCAAACTTTTTGTTTTTGTGATTAAGCACAAACGGAATCGATAGATCATGCGGCTCGACAAATTCGACCTCAATCTGCTCATCGCGCTAGAGCTGCTGCTGGAGGAGAAGAACGTCACCCGGGCTGCCCAGCGCGCCTATCTGACGCAATCGGCAATGAGTGCAGCGCTGGGACGGTTGCGGATTGCGCTCAACGATGAACTACTGGTGCCGCATGGCCGCAAGATGGTGGCGACCCCACATGCCTTGGCGCTTGCCCCCCTGGTAACCGAGGCGATCGGCAATCTGCGCGCGCTGATTTCGGGCGCCACCGCTTTCGACCCGGCAACGTCCGATCGCCGTTTCGACATCGCCGCGTCCGATTACGTCTCGACGGTCCTGCTTAGCCCCTTGCTGCCCAAGCTGAAGCAGGAAGCGCCGCATATCAAAATCAACATGGTACTGCCCACGCACGATACGGCTCTGCTTCTCGATGACGGCAAGCTCGATTTCCAGGTGACGCCCGAAGAATTTCTAAGTCCCGGCCATCCCAGCGAACTCCTTTTCGAGGAACGACACGTTGTTGTCGGCTGCCGATCCAACCCGGTCTTCAGGAACGAGATGACCAGCAGGGCATTCCACGGATGCGGCCATGTCGCGGTGCGGATCGGCGGCGTTCCCTCTTTCGCGGAACGTCATATGGCCCAGCAAGGCGACGAGCGGCGGATAGAGGTCACGACGATCTCGTTTTCCCTCGTGCCATGGCTCTTGCCAGGTACAGGATTGCTTGCCTTGATGCACGAACGCCTGGCCCGCACTTATTCGCCTTTGCTGGGTCTGGAAATCCGCGACGTGCCTTTTCCGATGCCTGCGATGCGCGAGATGATACAGTATCACACGGCTCGGACGTCCGATGCCGGCCTAATCTGGTTCAAGCAGCGCTTGCTGTCCGCCGCGTAAGGCGAGCCTCTTTAGACTTCGCCTGTCGCAAACTTGGCAAATCCTGTGATCTTTCCATCCGGAACGGCTGCCTTGAGGAGCTGCGAGAGCAATCGGACTGCCGCCGTGTTCTCCTCGCTATGGGGAAGGTAGCGTTCGGCAATCGATAGCCCGCGGACGGACCATACCATCAGCCGCATGACGGTTCGCGCAAGCACTTCGTCACCGCCGAAAGCACGTTGCATTACGACCAACGCCGATCGTTCGACCTCCTCCTGCATCGGAACCACGAATTCGGCCAGCTCGGGGTCGCTACGCGTCGCCTGAAGGATTTCCAGCACGGCAAGTCCTGCCGGCCGCGACAGTACTGCCCAGAGCTGATGGGGCCAGTCATACAGTTGATCGCCCAAGCCGGTTGCCAGGCGAACCTTCTCGTACTCCGCCATCTCCCCTTCGAAAACGTGCCTTACCACCTCGGCCATGAGCGCCGCGCGAGTGCCGAACTGATGAAGCAGGGCACCGCGTGAGACGCCGGCGCGCTCGGAGATCAAAGCTGTATTGGAACCGGCATAACCCCGCTCGTTGATCGCAGAGATCGCGCCTTCGATGAGGGCAAGTCGGGTGCGGGCGGTTCGTTCTTCTTGGGTTGGACGCTGTCGTTTCTGGGTCATGGCCTGTCGTCGTAGCTCATTACTATGAGGGACCTCGCCCCGCCCAAACTCAGGTAGCGACCGAATCGATAGCCATCAACAACTAACATTCATGCTTGACCGAATGTTTTCAGCAACCTTATTCGATCCTGGTGACACCGACTGATCGGTGCGGGGAGGATCTTGAAAGATGACGAGGGTTGCACTGTTCCTAGGCGTGAGCCTGCTTGCCATGGCCGATCCAGCGAATGCGCAGGAAAGCGCTCGTGAGGACGCGGTTTCGGAAATCGTGGTCACGGCCCAGCGCCGCACGGAACGCCTCCAGGACGTTCCGGTGAGCGTCACTGCACTGGGCGGAGACACGCTGCGATCGCGCAATGTGAGCGATCTGTCGCAGGTGGCGTTGGCGGCGCCGAGCCTTCAGGTCGGTAACGACAATACATTTGCCGTACGCGGCGTAGGCACCCAGGCCTTCGCAACGACGATCGATTCCAGCGTTGCCACCTCGCTCGACGAGGTGAATCTGGGCCGGCCATTTCTTGCGCAGGGCCTTTTCAATGACGTCGAGCGGGTGGAGGTTCTCAATGGTCCGCAAGGCCTCCTGTTCGGCAAGAACGCATCGGCCGGCCTGCTGAACGTCATCTCCACGCGGCCCAAGCTTGGGGTTTTCGGCATCGAAGGCAATCTGGAACTCAGCAACCGGGATACGCCTGGAAGCGATGCCCAGAGCTGGTCGATGATAGGCCGTGCGACAGTCAACATCCCTATTGGCGAGGATGGGGCGCTGCGCGTGAACGGCGCCTATTCCTATGAAGAGCCTTCGACGAGTTTCGTCGGCCGCCGGGATGTCCGTAACGATCTCGATCGCGAGCAATACGGCGTCCGCGCCAAGTATCTGCAACGCCTCACGCCTTCTCTAGAGCTCTACGTGATCGGCGAATATGCCGAATCGCACGGCGTCGCAGGGATCTATGATCGCACCTATCGCCAGCTCGGCGCGGGCAGCGTTAACGCTGCACCCTTGGCATCTTCCAATATCGAAGCCGGCGACGACAATTTCACTTATGCTGGCGACGGCGGCTTCTGGCGTGATCTGAAGCTGGGCGGCGCGCAGGCCTCGCTCGCCTGGACGAGCCCTGGCGGCGTGGTGATCAGCAACATCGCCGCCTGGAAGTTCTACAATTTCGACTCCCAGCTGGACGTCGATTTCACGAACAGCAACGGCGCGAACATCAATCGCTCGCATGCCAATTATGACCAGTTCTCCAACGAATTCAGGGTTTCCCTGCCTTCGGAGAACCGTCTGTCCGGACAAGCCGGCCTCTATTACTTCCACTCGACGATCGACCAGTCCGGCCAGATCGCGGGGAACAATTATCTGCCCGGTTTCCTGCTGCCGAACTTCCCCTTCTGCGTAGGCGCGGTGGCGACGCCCGGCGCTCCGCCGCCTGCATGCTCAACCAGCAACAGCTACTTCCTGGGCCGGGACAATGACTATCGCATGAAGACCGACAGCTATGCCGCTTTCGGTCAGCTGACTTATGCGGTGACCGACGCGCTCAAGATCTTCGGCGGCGGGCGCGTCACGCGGGACGAGATAACGATCGACCTCACGCAGATCGAGGACGCCTATTTCCTTCCCCTCGGCGTGCCGGGAACCTTCGCGCAGTCTTACGGTCACACGGATTTCAGCTGGCGGGTCGGCGGCCAGTACCAGATCACTCCGGACGCGATGTTCTACGGTTCCTATGGCCGAGGCTACAAAGGACCGGGCTTCAATGACACCGCAGCGAGTGCCGACGCGGACCTGCTCGTTCGTGCCGAAAAGTCCGACACAGCCGAGATCGGGCTGAAAACAAGCTGGTTCAATCGAAAGCTGATATTCAACGTCTCCGCCTTCCACACGAAGTTCGCAAATTATCAGACTCAGTCGCTCGACACCGCGCTCCAGGCCTTCGTCGTGCAGAATGCAGCGTCAGTGAAGAGCAAGGGTATCGAGATCACCATCGGCGCCACGCCGCTCCATGGTTTCTCCATCAATGGCTCAGCGACGTTCCTCGATTCCAAATTCGGCAATTTCGAGGGTGCCGAGTGCTATCCAGGCCAAGTGGGCTGTACAAACGGATCGTTTAACGCCCGCGGGCTGCGCACTCCGACGGCGCCTAAATTCGCCTCGTCGTTGCAGGCGATGTACGAACTCGACGTGGGGGAGAACGCGCACCCCTTCATCGAGGCGAACTGGTATCACCGCAGCCCGATCAATTACCTGATCAACCGGGCGCCCGGCGCCCGCGTGCCGACGACGGATCTCATAGGCGCAAGCGCAGGCGTCCGGTTCGACAACGGAATACGGATCGCGATCTACTGCAAGAACTGCACGAACGAGTACAACCCCAACTTCATCGGCCTCGACGCCGGCGACGCCTCTAACGGGATTGCGAGCTACCAGCAGCAGTTCGGCTTCGGTTCAGCACGCACGATCGGCGCTAACGTCCAGTTCCGGTTCTAAGGGCAGCATTATGATACATCCTGTTTCACGCCGTGGGATTCTTCGCGGCACCGCCGCGAGCCTGGTGATGGCGAGTGCCGCACCGCTCCTCGCGACTGCCCCCCGCAAGCTGCGTTCCGACTTTCTATGGGGCGCAGCAACAGCCGGGCACCAAGTCGAGGGCGGAAACGTCAATTCCGACAGCTGGGTGAGCGAGCATCTGCGACCGAGCGCCTTCGCTGAACCTTCCGGAGACGCATGCGACAGCTGGAACCGCTGGCGTGAAGACATCGACATCGTCCACCGGCTCGGGCTCAACACCTATCGCTTCGGCATCGAGTGGTCCCGGATTGAACCCGAGCCCGGCGAGTATTCCCGGGCGGCGCTAGATCACTATCGGGCGATGATCGACTATTGCCATGCCTGCGGTCTGCAGCCTTTCATCACTTATTCCCATTTCACCGTCCCTCGGTGGTTCGCGGGAATCGGAGGCTGGGAGGAGGCGGCGAACATCGACCATTTCGTGCGCTTCTGCGAAGTGGCGGCCCGTGGGCTGGGCCCGGACTATACTCACGGCCTGACCTTCAACGAACCCAACCTTGCGCCGCAGCTTTCCTGGCAACCGGACTTCCGTAAGGCGATGCCGATGTTCGCTCTGGGCAACAAGGCGGCCGCTCGCCTGATCGGGGCCGATCGTTTTGCAGCCACGCTGACTTCGGACACCACGAAAACCGTGCCCAACCAGATCGCGGCCCATCACCGCGCCGTCGCGGCGATCAAAGCGGTGCGTCCAGACCTTCAATTGGGTCTTAGCCTGTCCATGGCCGACGAGCAGGCCGCGCCTGGCGAAAGCGCGCTGGACCGCAAGATCGCGCAAGTCTACGCGCCCTGGTTCGAGGCTGTCCGCAAGGATGACTTTGTCGGGGTCCAGACCTACGGCCGTGCCATAGTCGGGCCTGACGCGGATTTGCCCCCACCCATCGGCGCCGAACAGACCCTGACGCAGATGGAGTTCTATCCCGAAGCGCTTGAGGCGACGGTCCGCTGGGCTGCAAAGGCGACTGGCCGGCCGGTGATCGTCACCGAGAACGGCGTTGCAGTGGCCGATGACCGGCGCAGGATCGCCTACATGGACCGAGCGCTCGCCGGACTGGGACGCGCTATCATCGATGACGTTGATGTGCGCGGATATATTCATTGGGCGCTGCTGGACAATTTCGAGTGGAACCGTGCCTACACAGCGCCTTTCGGGCTTGTCGCGGTCGACCGCAAGACGTTCTCGCGCACCATAAAGCCCAGCGGGCTTCACCTTGGACGCTACGCAAGCCGAAACAGCCTGTAGCCGTCTTTGAACAGCGGAAAACCAGGGGAGGAAGAATTTGCCAGAGGTCGATCGGCGCGGATTTGTCGCGGGCGCGGGTGTTTTGGGCGCGAGCGTGGGGCACATCTTGCCCGCCGCGGCAGCGGCAACGAACAAGGCTACCGTGGTGAGCCTCAAGGCGGCCGGGCGCCACGAACCAATCGGTCTGGGGGATGCCGCTCCGACCCTCTCCTGGCGCATCGAAGGCGCAGCCCGGATACACCAGTCCGCATGCCGCATCCTCGTTTCGTCGAACCCGCGGATGCTAGAGCGGAACCAAGGAGACGTCTGGGACAGCGGCAGGATCGACGGCCCATCCTCCTCCATGCCCTTTGCCGGCCGTAAGTTGCGCTCTGGCGAGCAGCTTTACTGGAAAGTCCAGGTCATCGATGCCGATGGGCATTCCGTCTGGAGCGAACCTTCGCAGTGGGAGATGGGTCTCCTCCAGCCGTCAGACTGGAGCGGACTGTGGCTTGCCGTCGAAAACGAGGCAGAGCGCGGCGACAGGCTGGCGGAACCTCAATGGGTCGAAGGGTCGTCACCGTCCCCCAGCCAGCCGCGCTCATTCCGGTTGTCTTTCCAGAGCGATGCGGGACAAGGGCTGCTGACTCTTGTCGCGGATGGCGCGATTGTCGCCCTCAGGTTGGACGGCGAGCCTTTGAAGCTTCCGGCGCGCGATCCCAACGCCTTCGGGGGGGCACCGGCAGCCCGCTTTGAGTTGCAGCTGAAGCCGGGCGAGCATGTGCTGGCACTTGACGTCGCGCCCATCGCCGGTTTCTTCACCAAGCCGACGGTCGCGCTCGCCGCGCAACTCCGTCTGTCGGAAACGGCGGCGGTGCGGCGCATCTCGGACGGATGGGAGACGAGGCTCGGCGCAGATGCGCAGTGGGTGAAGGCAATGGCAGCTGAGCGACAGCCGGTATTCCCTTGGCCGGCCACCCCCGGTCGGCTGCTGCGGCGCGGCTTCGTCCGCCATGGGGCGGTCCGTCGCGCGCGCCTTCACGTCGCTTCGCTGGGAGGATATCGGCTATGGCTGAACGGCAAGCGCATCGGCGACGACGAACTCCAGTCCGAGCCAGCCGATTACAGCCGGCGGATACCCAGCCGCTGCTACGATGTCACCCATCTACTGCGTGAAGGAGACAACGTCCTGGGCGCACTTGTGGGAGACGGCTTTTTCGCAAGCTACCAAGCTCCCGAAGGACGTTTTGCCTATGGCTCCGCGCCGCGCCGCATCCACATGGTCCTCGATATCGAGAGTGTCGGTGGTGAAATCCAGCGTCTCGTCAGCGACAAGGAGTGGCGACACGCAGTCTCACCTCTGTTGATGTCGGAGCTTTACGCGGGCGAAGATCAGGACTTGCGACTCTGGCCGGACGGCTGGCTCGATCCAAGCTTCGACGCATCGGCCTGGAGCGAGGTTTGGGAAGCGCCGGCGCCGTCGGCCATCTGTTCACCTGCGCACGCAGAGCCGATCCGCATCGTGCGCAAGTTGACTCCCGTCTCCATCCGCAAACTTGCCGAGGATCGCTTTCTGATCGACTTTGGCCAAAACTTCGCCGGCAGGGTGCGCCTCCATCTCAAAGGGAAGGGCGGTCACCAGATCAGGGTTCGCCATTCCGAAGTGCTGGACAAGGCCGGACTCCCCGACCGCAGGAACCTGCGCGCCGCCCGCGCCGAGGACTGTTATATTCTGCGAGGAGACCCGGTAGGCGAGCGGTTGGAGCCAATGCTCACCTATCAGGGATTTCGCTATGCCGAAGTCGAGGGCATTACCGATCTGAAAGCTGACGCGATCAGTGGTCTCGTGCTGTCCAGCGCGCTGGAGGAGACGGGCACCTTCCGCATCGACAACCCGCGCCTGCAGCGCTTGTGGCTGAATATCCTCTGGAGCCAGAGGTCGAACTTCGCCGGAATTCCCACCGACTGCCCCCAGCGCGACGAACGATTGGGGTGGACGGGCGATGCGCAGGTGTTCTGGGATGCGGCTGCCTTCAACATGGACGTCGGGGCCTTCACGCGCTCCTACTGCCGCATCCTGCGGGACGCGCAGAGCGAAAATGGCGCTTATCCGCTTTGGGCGCCTAGTCCATCCGGCTTGGGCTGGGGCACGACAAGCGCCACGCCCGGCTGGGCGGACGCCGGGATCATGCTGCCTTATGTGTCGTTCCTGCATAGCGGTGACACGGCCGTCGTCGAGGAGAACTGGGAAGCGATGACCGCCTATCTTAAAGGCATAGTTGCGACCAATCCCGGCGGTCTTTGGGAAAAGGATAGAGGCGCTGATCTGGGCGATTGGCTGGCCCTCGATGCCAAATCGCCGATGGACGAAACCACGCCCAAAACTCTCATCGCCACCGCCATGCTTGCTCGCTCGATCAATCAGGTCGCGAAGATGGCTGCCTGGACAGGACGAGACGTCGATGCCGTGCATTGGCGGGAAGCCCATGAGCGGGTTCGTAGCGCGTTCCAGCAAAAGTTCGTCGATGCGGACGGGACGGTGGGGAACGGCAGTCAATGCAGTTTCATTATGGCGCTTGCACTGGGCTTGCTCGCGCCGAAGCAGCATGCGGCAGCAGGCAAGCTGCTGGCGGCGGACATCAGGCGGCGCGGTACGCTGCTGTCGACGGGCTTTCTCGGTACCCCCCTTGCACTTGATGCGCTTGCTGCGGTGGGAGAGGAAAAGCTCGCCTGGGACCTGCTTCTGCGCAATCAATACCCTTCATGGGGTTATATGGTGGATCGAGGCGCCACGACGATTTGGGAACGCTGGAACGGCGACACGGGCGATGTGGCGATGAATTCGTTCAACCATTATGCGCTGGGAGCGGTAGCGGCTTTCCTGTACCAACGTGTAGCGGGCATCGAGCCCATTGAGCCGGGGTTCGCGCGCTTTCGTGTCGCAGTTCTGCCCGACGAACGCATCCCGTCTGCGGGAGCCACCCTTGATACCGTTCGTGGCCGCATCGAGACTTATTGGTCCCGTTCCGCGGGGCAGCTATCGCTGGACGTGTCGGTGCCTGCGAACTGCATCGCGACCGTGGCGCTCCCGGACGGCGAACAAGAAGCAGGGCCAGGACGACACCGATTCAGTTATTGAACCGAAGTCGCCCCTTAGGCAGCCGCCAACCGCTCCGTTGCCTCTTCGCGCAGCAGACGAGAAATGAACTGGCGCGTATGTCGGCCACCCACGTCGCTTGCGATATCGATCATCGGTTGATCCGGGTCGGCCGATATACGCGCCTGCTGCAACTCCAGAACCTCCTGGTCCTCACGGAAGGTGCGGGCCGTCTGTTCGAACACTTCATCGGGAATTCCGTCGCGCAGGATGTTGGTTGCCATCGACCAGAAGTAATGCGTGGTCGTCGCGGTTTCGGGAGTAATGCCGTGGAAGCCGCGCATCGAGAATCCGTGATCGCGCCGGCCTTCATACGCGCCGGTGCCTGCATCGCATGCACCCGTGTGGATGCGGATCAGCACCGGTTCAAACTCGATTTCCTGCCAGCGGTCGATACGACCGGTGAATCCGGCGGCGTCGACATAAGTGGGCGGCGGCTCGGAATCAGGCATGTGGCGGATTACCCGCACACCATTGGTGAGCTTCTCGGACTGCGTCTTCGTGCGGAAATGAAGGTCCGGGTTTCCGCCGATCGTCTTTGCGTGGATGTACGGCAGGTGGGAGAGGTCCATAAGATTGTCCACGAGCAGCTGCCAGCTTCCGTTCACGGGAAAGTGTGCCGAGCGCCAGGCGTAGGCGGGATCTTCGTGAATGGGATAGCTGGGCACGAGCATCACATCAGCACGTCCGATGTCACCCATCCAGATCCAGAGCAGTCCCTGCTGTTCGACGAGCGGATAGGCTCTGACGCGCGCAGTTTCGGGAATCCGATCCTGAGCAGGGATCCGGGTGCATCTGCCGTCACCTCCGAATTCCAGACCGTGATAAGGGCATCGGATGGCCGATCCTTCCACGACGCCTGCGGAAAGTGGCATCGCGCGGTGGGCACATCGATCGGCAAGCGCATGCGCAGTGCCTTGCTGATCGCGCCAGAGCACGACGGGCTGGTCGAGGAAGGTGCGGCCGATGCGATCGCCACGTTTGATATCGCTACTCCAGCCCGCCACGTACCAGACGTTCTTGAGATAAAGTGGTTGTTCCACAGGCCTCATCCTCTCACTCGTTTGCAAAAGAGATAGCGTTCTGCCAGCCTATCCGCATCGCTGTTAATGTTGATACGGCATATCAGTGAGTCGGATAACCTCGTGGACTATCGTCGCTTTGACTTGAACCTGCTGATTGTTTTGAACGTCCTGCTCGAGGAGCGCGGCGTCAGCGCAACCGCTCGCCGGCTGAACATAAGCCAGCCAAACGTTAGCTTCGCCTTGAGCAAGTTGCGCACCCAATTTGCAGACGATCTGCTTGTTCGAACTGGCAACAGCATGCAGCCCACAATGCTGGGGGAGGCGCTGCAAGCACCCTTGCAACGTATGCTTGGTCTTCTTGAAGGTGAGATTCTTGCCGAGCGGCTTTTTGACCCGCTTCTATCCGATCGCCGGTTTGTCCTCAGCTTATCTGATATCGGCGAGCTCGTATTCCTGCCCCAGTTGATGACGGAGCTTTCCCGGCGCGCGCCGCATGTCACGTTGGAATCCCGATCACTCCAGCCAGGGCAGCTCCGGAACGCCATGGCAGAAGGGGCGGTGGATCTCGCGCTGGGTTTCTTCCCAGATATTGAAGGAAACAGCTTTTTCACCCAGAAGCTCTTCGATCATCCCTTTACTTGCATCGCGCGAGCGGACCACCCCGAAGCGGCGCCGGGATGGTCGCTTGATACGTTTCTGAGCCTGGGTCATATCGTCGTCTCGCAAACCGGGCGAAGCCAGGAACTGTTTGAAGAAAGCCTTGAGAAACGTGGGCTTTCTCGACGCATTCAGCTGAAGTCTCCTCATTTCATGAGCGTGCCGCTGTTGATCGCTGGATCCGATCTCATCAGCACGGTGCCTGCGGCAGTAGGGGAGATCTTCGCCACCATGGCCCAACTACGGGTAATTGATCCACCCTTGTCGACCCCGCGCATCGATATCCAGCAATTCTGGCATCGCCGGGTTCACGATGATCCGGCCGTAAGTTGGCTACGACGGCTTATCAGCGAAATGTTCAAAGGGCGTGATCCGTCAGTAGTTGGATCTTGACAGATCATCAAACGACCGCGCTCGTCTCTATTGAGCTCGCCGCTTCAATTGATCAAAATTTTTCTTAAATTACCCATGCCGGACCGCCTTCTGAGCCGTGCAAGATTAACTATGATATACCCCCTTGCGTGCAATAGCACGGCGACTGGGCCGCTCGTCCTCGACGATCAGTCGCGAAGTCAGGCGCAATGGCGGCCCTGCACGGTATCGTGTGACCGCGTCCGATCAGGCGGCATGGGACCGTGCCTTGCGGCCCAAGCCCTGCAAGCTGTCTTGCTCGCCGCCATTGGCCCGCGCAGTATCGGCCAAGCTGCGCCGCAAATGGTCTCCGGAACAGATTGCGGGGTGGCTCAGGCGCAGCTTTCCCGAGGAGCCGCATAAGCAGGTGTCGCACGAGACCATCTACTGAAGCCTGTACATACAGGCGCGCGGGGTTCTGAAGAAGGAACTGCTGGAGCATCTGCGCGCCCGGCGCACGATCCGCAGGTCGCGGCACGCCAGCCTCAAGCGTAACGGACATGGCCAGATCAAGGATGCCGTGTCGATCAGTGAGCGCCCCGCCTCGGTCGAGGACCGCGCCATTCCCGGCCACTGGGAAGGCGATCTGATCGGAGGCACAAAGAACAGCTACATCGCCACGCTGGTCGAACGGCATTCGCGCTATGTGATGCTGGTCAAGGTCGCCAACAAGGACACAAGGAGCGTCGTGTCGGCGCTGATCAGGCAGACGCAGCGCCTGCCGCGCGAACTCTACAAATCGCTTACGTGGGACCGCGGCAAGGAACTGGCCGATCACCCCCGCCTCACGCTGGCTAGCGATGTCGAAGTCTATTTCTGCGATCCGCAATCGCCTTGGCAGCGAGGCTCGAACGAGAACACCAATCGCCTGCTGCGACAGTATTTCCCCAAAGGAACCGATCTGTCGCTATACAGCCAGGCCAAGCTGAGTGCCGTTGCACGGCAACTTAACCAACGGCCTAGAAAAACGCTCGAATACCAAACGTCCGCAGAACGGTTCCAAGCATGTGTTGCCTCCACCCGTTGAACCCACCGCCCATTCCGGTCATCAACACATTCGTTTGTGCCTGCGGTCTCCAGACCGAACCGTCATCGATGAGAACACGGCCAAGCCGCCGTTCGCCTTTCAGACAGCAGCGCAATCGGCCTTCATGACTGAAGTGGGGTGACACCTTCGGGCGACATAATCAGCGCGCGCATCGGCTCGCCTGGGCGCAGAAGCGGCCCTCACACTAAGTCGGATTGGAAATTTCATCAAAATTTCATCAGGTGAATTAGGTTCATCAACGGTGAGGTAAATGCGTTTGCAAACAGTTTGCTGTTCTCCCACGAAACAAACAAGACATGCTTGGTGTTCGGAGAGGTAATCGTGCTTTTGAAAGACAAAATTTGTATCGTTACTGGTGCCGCGTCAGCACGGGGCATAGGCCGGGCTACGGCGGTGCGCTTTGCTGAAGAGGGCGGCAAGGTCGTCATCTTCGATCTGGATCAAGAGGCCGCAGAGGCAGCCGCCGCGGGCTTGGGCGAAAACCATCTTGGTCTGAGCGCGAACGTTGCCGATGAGGCTGCCGTCGCTGCCGCAGTCGCCGCAGTCATAGAGCGGTTCGGGCGAATCGATGTTCTGGTGAACAATGCCGGGATCACGCAGCCGGTCAAAACTCTTGAAATTGGCCGTAACGATTACGACCGTATCCTCGACGTAAACCTGCGCGGGGCGCTCATCTGTTCGCAAGCAGTCATCCCCCATATGGTAGCCGCAGGCGGCGGAAGCATTGTCTGCCTATCGTCGGTATCAGCGCAGCGTGGGGGCGGCATCTTCGGTGGTCCTCATTATAGCGCCGCCAAGGCAGGTGTACTCGGCTTGGCCAAGGCGATGGCCCGTGAATTTGGAGGCAAGCAGGTTCGCGTCAACTCGATCACACCCGGTCTCATTGCTACTGACATCACTGCCGGCAAGCTCAGCGACGCGCAGGAACAGTCGATCATCGACGGCATTCCGCTAGCACGCCTGGGCGCTGCGAACGATGTTGCTAATGCCGCTCTCTTCCTTGCCAGCGATCTGTCGAGCTACCTTACGGGGATCACGCTCGATGTGAATGGCGGCATGCTCATTCACTGACCCCCAGTTGCTCGCTGGACTCTTGATGGAGTTCCGCGAGCAACCATTTGGCAAAGGCCGACACCGCCGGCCGATCCTTGTTTCGCTCGGGGTAAACAAGGAAATGCTGAGTATCTGCAGGGGCCTTCGCGAGGCCCGCCAAGGGTTCGACCAGGCGCCCGCTCTTGAGCTCTCGCTCTGCAAGCCTGGTTGAATCGAGGCAGATGCCCAGGCCATCAGCAGCGGCGCTGATGGCCATGAAACTGCGATCAAACCGCATTCCGGCCGGAGGAGAAAGACCCACACCGTTGGCATGAAGCCACCGTTCCCAGGTGCTTGTCTTCAGCGCACTTCGGATCAAGGTAAAACCCAACACGTCCTTCGGAGTGGTGATCTTTTCGGCAATCTCCGGGCAGCAGAGGGGAACCACCCGTTCTTGCCCCAAAGGATGGACCATAAGACCTGACTGATCACGTGTCCCGTAGACGATATCAGCGTCGAAGTCATCGTTGACGAAGCGCGTATAGTCAGTGTCAGCTGCCACTTGCACTTCCATGTCAGGGTGCGCGTTCAAGAATTTCTGCAACCGCGGCGTCAGCCACTGTGCTGCGAAACTGGGAGCTGCGTGCAGGCGTAAAATCTGGGCATGCCGGTTTTGAACCGACTGCATGCCTGTTCGTATCAGAGCGAATGCCTGTTCGATGGGGCCATGCAGGACTTGCCCGTCATATGTCAGCACGAGTTGTCGTCGATCCCTGTCGAAAAGGCGCGCATTGAGTTCACGTTCGAGCTTCGCGATCGCGTGACTCACCGCACTGGGCGACAGATTGAGTTCTGATGCAGCAAGCTTGAACGAGCCCAGGCGCGCAGCTGCTTCAAAGATTTTCAGAGGACCAAGGAGAAGGTGTAGAGCCATGGCCTTACATGAACTAGATTCATGTTCGTTGTAAACATACCATTTGATGAAATTGGCTTGATGCAATTTAAGCAGGCGAAGCAGTTACGCGCAACCGCACAAAGCTGCGTGAGAGGAGTTTGAAAGTGACTACTGCATCAGCGAACATGCCGCTGCGCGAGCTGGAAGAGCGCGCTTACCATATCCGCAAGCATGCGCTGCGCATGGGGGCTGTGCAAGGCCAAGGCTATATTGGCCAGGCACTGGGCGTCGCGGATGTGCTCGCCGTGTCCTATTTTCGCGCACTTGATTACCGTCCGACTGAGCCCGAATGGGAAGGACGGGACCGCTTCCTGCTTTCAATCGGTCATTATGCCATCGCCCTCTACGCTGCTCTGATCGAAGCGGGAATCGTGCCGCTGGAAGAGCGCGAGACTTATGGCTCCGATGACAGCCGTCTGCCGATGTCGGGAATGGCGTCTTATACGCCCGGAATGGAGATTTCGGGCGGATCGCTGGGCCAAGGCCTGGGTATCGCCGTGGGCATGGCGCTCGGCCTCAAGCGCAAGAAGTCCGATCGGTTCGTCTACAACCTGCTGTCCGATGGCGAGCTTGGGGAAGGTTCGACGTGGGAGGCTGCGATGTCCGCCGCGCATTGGAAACTCGACAACCTTATCGCCATCGTGGATTTCAACAACCAGCAAGCTGACGGTCCGTCGATGGATGTGCTTGGCCATCCCGAACTGGTCGCCAAGTTTGAGGCATTCGGGTGGCATGCACAACGCGTGGATGGCAACGACGTGGCCGCGCTTGTCGCCGCCTTCGATGCGGCGCGCGAACTGCGCGAACTTAAACCCCGGATCATCATCTGCGACACGCTGATGGGCAAGCGCGTGCCGTTCCTCGAGAAGCGCGAGAAAACCCACTTCATCCGCGTCGACGAGGATGAATGGGATCAGGCGATCGCTGCCGTCGATGCCGACTGGGTCGCTCGCGGCGGCACCGTCAACACCGCCATCTGAACCATCCGGGAGAGAGCAAGACCATGAACGCCCCC
Source organism: Novosphingobium sp. BL-S-20 (assembly GCF_055521635.1). Lineage (NCBI taxonomy): Bacteria > Pseudomonadati > Pseudomonadota > Alphaproteobacteria > Sphingomonadales > Sphingomonadaceae > Novosphingobium > Novosphingobium sp. BL-S-20. The sequence goes on from NZ_CM145493.1 coordinate 1,678,635, forward strand.
GTTCGCCTCAAGACCTCCGCCATGATCGCCTCGATTGCCGCCGAAGGACAGCGCACGATCGCAGCCCCCTTTGGCAACGCGCTTGCCAAGGCTGCCGAGACCCGCGACCGCATTGTAGGCATGACCGCCGACCTCGGCAAGTATACCGACCTGCACATTTTCCAGCAGGCGAATCCGGATCGCTTTTACCAGATGGGGATGGCCGAGCAGTTGCTCCTCATGTCGGCCGCCGGCATGGCGCGCGAAGGCTTCCAGCCGTGGGTGACGACTTATGCCGTGTTCGCGGCACGGCGCGCTTACGACTTCCTGTGCCTTGCGATCGCGGAAGAAGACCTCGATGTGAAGGTCTGCTGCGCCCTTCCGGGGCTTACGACCGGATACGGCCCGTCGCACCAGGCGACGGAAGACATCTCCATTTTCCGCGGTATGCCCAACCTCACGATCCTCGATCCCTGCGATGCGATCGAGATCGAGCAGGCTACGACAGCGCTGACAGACCATCGCGGGCCTGTCTATATGCGACTGCTCCGCGGCAAGGTTCCGGCGGTGCTCGACGAGTACGGCTACAAGTTCGAGCTCGGCAAGGCGAAGATGGTGCGCGATGGTGCCGATGTTCTCGTCGTTTCCTCGGGTCTCATGTCTATGCGCGCGCTGGAAACGGCCGATGCGCTGAAGAAGGACAAGATCGATGTGGCCGTCATGCACGTGCCAACCATCAAGCCTCTGGACGAAGCCAGCATCCTGGCCGCCATCGGCGCGAAACCGGGACGTTTGGTGGTTGTCGCCGAGAACCATTCGGTCATCGGTGGCCTGGGCGAAGCTGTCGCCACTGCGATGATGCGTGCCGGGGTCCATGCGCCGTTCCGCCAGGTTGCTCTGCCGGACGCTTTCCTGGATGCCGGCGCGCTGCCGACGCTGCACGATCGCTATGGCATCTCGACGACGGCGATTTGCGACAAGATCAAGAGCTGGCTGGCTCAGTGAACACAACAAGAGCGGACCTGGAATTCCAGGCCGGATCATCCCGGAGAGGACTATGACTACGATGATCATTTCCGGCACCGACGTCGATATGCGAGGCGGGGCTTACGGCAAGATCGCATGGCGTATCCTGCCGTTCCTGCTGCTGTGCTACCTCGCGGCGTACATCGATCGTGTGAACATCGGCTTTGCCAAGCTGCAGATGGCTTCCGACCTCGGATTTTCGGAGGTCGCCTATGGGCTGGGCGCCGGTATCTTCTTCATCGGCTATTCGATCTTCGAAGTGCCGAGTAACCTGATGCTGCACAAGGTCGGCGCCCGCCGTTGGATTGCGCGCATTTTGATCAGTTGGAGCGTGGTTTCTGCATGTTTCGGTTTCGTCCAGACGGAGGCGCATTTCTATATGCTGCGCTTCCTGCTCGGCGTGGCGGAAGCGGGCTTTGCGCCGGGCGCACTGCTCTACCTGACGTACTGGTTCCCGGCTGCCCGCCGCTCGCGCGCGAACAGCGCCATGTTTCTCGCCATTCCGCTCGCCGGGATAATCGGCGCCCCGCTCTCGGGCCTCATCATGGAGAACATGAGCGGCGTTGCGCGGTGGGAAGGATGGCGCTGGATGTTTGTTCTGGAAGCTCTTCCGGCACTGACCGCCGGTCTCCTAACCTGGCGCTTTCTGCCCGATCGCCCCGCTGACGTCGATTGGCTCTCTAATGCCGAAAAGCAGGTGGTGCTGGCGGATTTGGCAGAAGACGCGGGGACCACGACCCAGCACATGTCGGTGAAGCAGTTCATCTCCGACAAGCGCCTGTGGCTGCTGACCGCCGTCTATTTCTGCGTCGTCATGGGCCAGTATGCCATGACCTTCTGGTTGCCCACTATCGTCAAGAACGCCGGCGCGACCACACCGCTGCTCAACGGTATGCTGATCAGCCTGCCGTTTCTGACCGCGATGGCTGCGATGCTGTTCTTCAGCTTCAGCGCGGATCGCACCCGCGAGCGCCGCTGGCACCTCATTATCCCGATGGTAGTCGGCGCACTGGCCCTTACCCTGGCATCGTTCTTCCCGCACAACCTGGCGATCTCGATCGTGCTCCTGTCGATTGCGACTGCAGGGATGCTCACGTCGACAGTGATGTTCTGGAGCCTGCCGCCCGCGTTCCTGGGTGGGGTGTGGGCCGCTGCCGGGATCGGCGCCATCAACAGCATCGGCAACGTCGCAGGTTTCGTGTCGCCCTATGTAATTGGTTCCCTCGTCTCGGTTGCCGGCGACCTGCGCCTCGGCCTCTATGCCATTGCTGGCTCGGTTCTCCTGGGCGCTACCCTGGTGCTGCTCGTGCCCAAGAGCGTCAACCGCTGACAATCACAGACCGAAACCAGCGCATCGGGAGAGGTGCGCCTCCCACCGGGTAATAATAGAAAGGCGCCGGCAGCGTCCGGCGAAGCCTTGCCTATGCCTATCGATCTTCCCCCGCCGCCAGCCATCACCGCACCGGCACCGGATGGGCTTCATACGGCCGCCGCCACCCAACCGGCGGCCACCGCCCCGGTCTCCACCCAGCAGCAGGCGAGCCCGGCTTCCGCTCGCGCCAAGGTCGTTGCGACCAGCTCCGCGACTCCCGCCGGGCAACCTCATCTGCTCGGAGACTGGGGCGGCATGCGTCCCGCGCTGGAAAGCGCCGGTATCACGCCCTCGATCCAGTATATTGCCATGCCGGCCTGGAACGTGAATGGTGGCACCGGCTCGAAGACGGCCTATACGGCACAGCTGACCTTCGGAGCAAAGTTCGACCTAGGCAAAATCGCTGGAATCAAGGGCGGCTCCATCCAGGGCCTCATCACCAATCGCCATGGCTCCAACGTCAATCAAACGGCGAACATCGGCTTGCTGCAATTCCCCCAAGCGGTTTGGGGGGCAGGGCAGGTCTGGCGCCTTTCGCAACTCTTCTACCTTCAGAAATTCGGTAACTCCGAGCTGAAAATGGGCCGGATGAGCGTTGGCGAAGATTTCGGCACCGCGCCGTGCTTCTTTGAAAGTCTGACCTTCTGCGGCATCGTGCCAGGCCATGTCTCTCCGCAATATTGGTACAATCCGCCCGTCAGCGTCTGGGGCGCCCGCACCAGGATCACGGATAAGCTGGGCTACACGCAGGTCGGGATCTACGAGCTCAATCCCGACAATCTTGATCCCAAGAAGGGCTTCAATCTCGGCATCTCGGGCGCGAAGGGAGCGCTCATCCCCGTCGAGCGGGCTTTCACCGTTAATCTGGGCGGAGATCCCTCCCGGTCAGGCATCTACAAGATTGGTGTCTGGCATGACACGTCGATCAGCAACGATCTGGTGCGCGACTTGGACGGCAACTACGCGGCACTGACCGGGCGGCCGGCAGCGACAAAGCGCGGGCGCTGGGGCGGCTATGTAGTTCTTCGCCAGCAGCTGCATGGCCCCGATGCTGAAGGCGTCGGTGCCATAAGCGTCAATTTCAGTGGTGTCGTAACGGACCGCCGCACGAACCTCATCCGCTCGATCTTCGTCGCCGGGATAACCAAGACCGGCATGATCCCGGGGCGGCCAAAGGATGAGGCGGGCATCGCCTTTGCAAGAACGCACATCAATGGTCGTCTCGCTGAAATTCAGCAGATCGAGTATGACCGCGGGCTTACCGGCCGAGTGCCGCAACGTTCCGAATATGTGGCCGAGCTGACCTACTCGATCGCCGTCCATCCGGCTCTCAGTGTGAGACCGAACGTCCAGCTCTACCTGCATCCTGGCGGCCGAGGCGATCGACCGACGGTCGTGGTGCTGGGTGCCAGTGCTTTCCTTACGCTGTGATCAGGCGGCTTGGGCAAAAAGCAGGGGCACGCCGGTGGCATCTTCCATGCGCTTCATATAGGCGCGGGCTTCGCGACCGAACCCGGTGCCCTTAACGATGCTCAAGGATCGCAAAAGCGGATAAATCAAGAAGTCGTCGGTGTTGAGGGAGCGGTGCGCGGCAAGGAGCCGCTCGAGCTTTTCGAGCATAACGTTCATCTGGCGCAGCAGCGCAGGCGTCTGGCTGACAAGCTCCTCCAGATCGCCGAACGCTTCGACCTCACGCAGCCGGTACGCTTCGCGGGCGTCGGGCGTGGACAGCTCGACAAACTGCGCGAGTGTGAACCGCGGGATGAACAGCTTCAAGGCGAGCGGCCAAGTAGCCTCGTACCATTGTGCCAGATCGGAAGATCCTGCCTGCCCAATGATCGGCGAACCTGTCAGTCCATCCACGAAGCGGACGATATCCATGCTCTCGGCCATATGCGTGCCATCCGGCTTCTGGAGAATAGGCAAAACCTTACGGCCCACAAGCCGAAGGGGTGTTTCGGCGTCTCCTTCCATCACGACCTCAATGTCGACAGAAAGACCCTTCAAGCCGAAGATCATGCGGGCTCGGCAGCAGAAGGGGCAGTGTTCGTAGATATAGAGCTTCATGACTTACCTATCCATGTCAACCGCCTCATCATCAACGTGGGTCATGCAGAATCAAGAACATGAGCTAAATTCATTCAGCGTGATAGTTTCTCACGCAAGATCCCAATGCCTTGAGGTGCTTCTGCCAGCAACATAAGCGGTCATTTGGCATGCTGCGCCGGTTCCTTGCGCGCGGGTGCCTTCTCGGCCTGGCGGCGCATCCGCCGCCACTTACCGCGGAGTTAAAAATTGGGATCGCTCGACCGCGCGAAGATAGCGCAATGGATTTTTGGTGCCGTGCTGATTGCACTCGGCGCTTATTTCGCCGGTTTCGGCGGATGGCTGATGACGCTGGGCGGCACAGTCTATTACCTGATCACCGGTGTCGCTATGGCGCTCGCCGGCGTTCAGGTAGTTCGTGGCCGGTCTTCCGGTTTTTTCATCTACCTTGCCGTGTGGGTCTTCACCCGTGTGTGGGCGATATGGGAATCGGGAGCGGATCCGTGGAAGCTGGAAGTGCGCCTGTTTGCGCCCAGCGTTCTGCTGGCGCTCTTCCTGGTCCCGACGCTTGGCGGCGCCGCACGCGAAAAGATACCGGCATTGTGGCGCTCGTTTCAAGTCGCGACAGTAGCAGGCGCGGTCGGCCTTCTGGGATTGATCCTCTATGCCAGCTTCGGTCCAACCCCGGGAGAAGCGACCTTTGTGACCTCGCGCGATGGCGCAGGTGCGACCGACTGGCAGTTCTACGGCAATGATGCGGGCGGTTCACGCTTTGCCGATGTCGCGCAGATCACGCCGCAGAATGTCGGCAAGCTGCAGGTTGCCTGGACCAACGAGAGTGGTGACGGTCCAGACGAGACCGAAATCAATCACAAGGGCCGCGAATATCACTCGGAAGCAACGCCGATCAAGGTCGGCAATACCCTCTTCACCTGCACGCCCCACTCGATGGCGCTGGCGATCGACGCGCAGACGGGGAAGACCAAGTGGAAGTTCGACCCCAAGCTTCCGCGCACCAATCCCTACCTGGTGTGCCGCGGCGTGGGCTACTACGAGGCTCCGGAGTCCCAGAGCTGCAAGCGCCGCATCTTCCTGCCCACCATGGATGCCCGCATCATGGCGGTCGATGCTGACACTGGCGAACTGTGCCGCAGCTTCGGTAAGGATGGCGGGGTAGACCTGCGCGACCAGACCGGCAAGTGGCCGGCCGGGTGGCAGGTCTCGACCTCGACCCCGCTGGTCATGAACGATCGCCTTGTCATCGGCTCACGCGTGATCGACAACATGTCGACTGATGAACCCTCGGGCGTTGTGCGCGCATTCGATCCCGTCAATGGCCATCAGGTCTGGGCATGGGACGTTGGCCGCTCTGACGACGCGCTGCCGGGGCGCCTGCCGGAAGGACAGGAATATACCCGCGGCACGCCCAACGTCTGGGGCGCAATCACGGGCGATCCCAAGCTGGGCCTGGTCTATCTGGGCACAGGCAATCCGGCGCCAGACTACTACACAGGCTTCCGCCGACCTTTCGATCGCAAGTTCGGCACCTCCCTGGTCGCTCTCGACGTCACCACGGGCAAGCTGCGCTGGCATTATCAGCTCGTGCATGATGACATGTGGGACTTCGACGTTCCTGTCGGCCCTTCGCTCTTCAACTTGAAGGACGGCACTCCGGCACTGATCCAGACCACCAAGGAAGGGCAGATCTTCATGCTCAACCGTGCCACCGGTAAGCCGCTGGCGCGCATCGAAGAACGTCCTGTAGATCAGGTTGGGGCAACGCCGAACACCTTCATCTCTAAAACGCAGCCCTTCTCGGTGGGCATGCCGGATCTCACTCCTCCCAAGCTGACGCCGCAGGATATGTGGGGCGCCACTCCGATCGACCAGCTTAGCTGCCGCATCGATCTGGCCCGTGCTCGCAACAGCGGCATCTTCACGCCCATCGGGCCGACGAAATCGATCGGCAACCCCGCGTTTGACGGTGTGACCGACTGGGGCGGTGCCTCGATCGATCCGCAAAGGCGGATGATGTTCATCAACACCATGAACATGCCGTTCTATTTTCAGCTGGTGGATCGCACGTCCGAATGGGGCAAGGAACTGCTAAAACGCAAGAGCAGCGGCGGCGAGAATGCCAAGAAGCTCGATGTGCGCGTCCAGGAGAAGACCCCCTACCTTGCCACGCTCCGGGCTTGGCTGAGCCCCTTCATGGTGCCTTGCGTGCCGCCGCCATGGGGTGAGATGGTCGGCATCGACCTCGATACGCGCAAGGTTGTCTGGAAGAAAACGCTTGGTACCGCGCGCGACAACAACCTGTTCGGCCTGCAGCACAACCTGCCACTGCCGACGGGGACTCCAAACCTGGGCGGCTCGATCGTGACCGCAGGCGGAGTTGTCTTCATCGGGGCAACGACAGACCAGTATATCCGGGCCTTTGACGCCAAGTCGGGCAAGGAGCTGTGGAAGCACCGCATGAAGGCGGGGGCAACCGCGACGCCAATGACCTACCGCGGCGCTGATGGCCGCCAGTACGTCGTCATCACCGCAGGTGGCCATGGTGCTCTTGGCACCCGCTACGGCGACGAGACAATCGCCTTCGCATTGCCTCGCAACTGACAATCAATGGGGCGGCTTTGAATGAAGCCGCCCCCGGATCTTACAAGGAGTATAAAACATGGATCTTGGTCTGAAAGGCAAGAAGGTCATCGTCAGCGGAGGGTCGCGCGGGATCGGGCGTGCGATTGTCGAGCTCTTTCTGGCTGAAGGCGCGCAGGTCGCCTTCTGCGCGCGCAGAGAAGCTGGGGTGCGTGGTGCGGAAGAGGCGCTGGGCGGCTCGGCGTTTGGTTCCGTCGTCGATATCACCAATCCCACGCAGGTAGAGTCCTGGATCGCCGACGCCGGGGAGCGTATGGGCGGGATCGATATCGTCGTGCCGAACGTAAGCGCCCTAGCCAGCGGGAGCGACCTGGAAACGTGGCGCCGCGCTTTCGAAACGGATCTGCTTGGCACCGTCAGCATGGTCAGCGCCGCCTTACCCTTTCTGAAGGCGTCCAAGGCGGCGTCTGCAGTGCTAATCTCCAGCGTTTCAGGACGCGAGATCGACATGTTCGCTGAACCCTATGGCGTACTCAAGGCCGCACTGACGCATTTTGGCAAGACCTTGTCTGTGCGCCACGCGCCCGACGGTATCAGGGTCAACACGGTGTCTCCAGGCAACGTCTATTTCTCCGACGGGGTGTGGGGTCAGATTGAACGGGAAACACCCGGAGTTTTTGCACAGTGCATGAAGCGAAATCCTCTAGCAGGTCGCGGAAAAAGGAACTTCCCTTGAGGCCGTTGAGGTGATTCAAGTCGCCTCGACCGAGGTTGAAGGATTGAAGATGCGCGGCGGCGATCACCGGAGCGAAGGGCTGTTTTCTTACGTGAGCTGCGAAGCTCGGGTACCGGCGGATCATCCGCTGCGGGCAATCCGTGCAATTGTCGACGAGGCGTTTGAGGTGATGTCGGGGGATTTCGACGCGATGTACTCGCGTATTGGCCGGCCGTCGATCCCGCCCGAGAAGCTGCTGCGTGCGCTGCTGCTGCAGGCCTTCTATACGATCCGCTCGGAACGCCAGCTGATGGAGCAGATGGATTACAATCTGCTTTTCCGCTGGTTCGTAGGGCTGGCGATGGATGCGCCGATCTGGGATGTGACGGTCTTCACCAAGAACCGCGAGAGGCTGCTTGGCGGCGATATCGCCGCCAAGTTTCTGTCCGCGATCGTAGGGCAATCGCGCGTGCAGGCGCTGCTGTCAGACGACCACTTCTCGGTGGACGGTACGCTGATCGAAGCCTGGGCGAGCATAAAGAGCTTCAGGCCCAAGGATGACACCGCCTCGGACGGTGACGACGACGACAGCGCTTCGGGTACCGGACAAAACGGTCACGCCAAGGCCAAGGGGCGCAATGCTGAGCGCGATTTCCATGGCGAGAAGTGGAGCAACCTCACCCACGCCTCAACCACCGATCCTGATGCCCGGCTATTCAAGAAGGCACGCGGTCAGGCCGCGAAGCTGTGCCACATGGCCCATGTCCTCATGGAAAACCGGCACGGTCTGGTTGTGGATGCAACGCTCACCCATGCCACGGGCACGGCCGAACGGGAGGCCGCGCTGACCATGCTTAGCCGTATGAAGGGGCGTCATCGCATCACGCTGGCGGCAGACAAAGCCTACGATACCGTCCACTTCGTCGCCGCGTTGCGCGAGATCGGAGTTACCCCGCACGTGGCACAGAACGTCAATGGCAGGCGCTCCGCCATTGATGGGCGCACCACCCGCCACCCTGGTTACGCCGTTTCTCAGCGGATCAGGAAACGGATCGAAGAGGTCTTTGGCTGGGCCAAGACCAGCGGAAACCTGCGCAAGACCCGACATCGAGGGCAAGCCCGCGTGGGGTGGAACTTCACATTGACCGCTGCGGCTTACAATCTCATCAGGCTACCAAAGCTGCTGGTGGCAGCATAACTGTGCCCGAAATCCGCAGAAAGAAGGGTCCTGGCAAGCGCGGCAGTCAACAGATACCGATGACACCACCCCGTTGGCGCTAAACCTAATCAAAATCAGGCGCTCAAACGGTCCGAAACTGACTTTTTCCGCGGCGTGCTAGGTCGCATGGCCACGCCACGAGAAGTAGCAAGCGCCGCGGTTTTCCTCGCCAGCCCCGCGGCTGCATTCACCACAGGTACCAACCTGCTGGTTGACGGCGGCCTAACGGGCGGTGTTCAATTTTAATCGCAAAGGGCCCCGGCGAGTTGCGATGTGCCCTGCTATTTATCGGCTCCGCTCTAAAATCCGTGAATTGGTCGGCAGCCGACAGCGAATTAGTGTCAGCTATCGCTGCAACCCGGTCACAGACCGGACATTCGCCTATCGGCCAAAAAATCGTCGTTCGAATATTCATTAGCCACAAAATATTCCGCAGCATTACCGGCGCCGATCAGCAGCAGCGACGTCGGGGCGAGTCTGCATCCAAAGCCCAGCTTGAAGGTCAAGATCAGGGAACCTCAGCCAACGCCACTGTCAGATCAACACCCAATCGATCGCAAGCCAATGCCTGAACCTCGCCATGCAGCGTCTCTACACGCGCCGCAATCCAGGCCAACTCATGTTCAGCTATCCGGTATTTCCGATCGTATCGCGACTTCACGTAGGAGACGTGCAGTCGCTTGAAGCAGCGTAGCTCTGACTTCGTCTCCCCAGGCCATACCCTAGCCCACCCAGGAACAATGTCCTCGCTTCGGTCGCGAAGCCAGGTAATGTTGTGCGATCGCGGACTGTCTCCCGTCAGCACATACAGTACGGTGTGATACAAGGCCTCCGTCGCCTGATGAAATTGAAAGACAGCACGATTGAGCCATTTTCGGGCAAGCGAAATCCGGGCAAGCTCCAGGAATTCGCTCGCACTGGAGAACCAGTAATCGAAATCCGCGAGGCGCTCCTGAAGCACGGCAGCGTGGTCCGACAACATTGGCAATGACAGGGGATGCCCTGGCAGTTCGTATAGGACTGTGCCGTCAGCCACCGCCCCACACACAAACGATTTACCGTGCGACAGTTCGCGGTGGACTGATTTGATACCGCGGATCGACAGGCTGACCGGTACGGCAAGTTGCCGCGTGATGGCGTGTTCACGCGTGAGGCGATCTTCGGCATGCAATGGGAAGTTGGATTTTTGCGCAAGCCGGTCATCGCTAACCACCACAAGGATGGAGTACTTTGGCGCGCGCCCACCCGGTAATTCCCGCGGTCCGGCACTGCACGCATAGGCGCCGAACAGGATGACTTTCAAAATGCGTCCCTGTCGTTTCCATTCCTGCGTGGAGAGTACCAGCGAGTTCGCGAATTCCGAAAAGAGAACCTCGAGAACGAGCTGAAGATCGGGTCGAATTTCCTGTGGGAGATGATCGAGATCAGTCAGCATGTTTTACCAATCGCTATGCGCATCCGCCCGCCATGAGACCATAGCAACGACCTGAACGAAAGGGAGTTAACACTCGTCAATTCGTGCCGAACCGTGCTCTCAGCTTTTTCGAGACCGAGAGTGCATAATCTCGGCGCCTCCAATCGGTCGGACTGTGATACGCGCCGATTGCCCTCCAATAGTCGCGATTTGCGCTGAGCTCTGTCAGAAATATCCAGCGCGCGATTTGGACATTGAAGCAAGCATCCTGGATGAGCCAAGCCCTGACTGTCTCTGGAGGCTTGTGGATGAGAGCAGAGAGCTTTGGGATCCACCAGGTGTTGATCTGCATCGGCCCAAGGTCATGCGTCCCGTTGGTGTTTGGAACCTCGGCACCGATCCACCCGGCTTCCTGATCCCGCAGCCCCCACAAAGTTCGCTCCAGCCATTCTCGCCCAGAGGCGGCCTCGCGGATGCACCGGCCGATCAGGGCTTCCTGCTCCAGGTTCCGAGTGGGACGCGCACCCGCTCCATTTGGAACCAGTGCCGCGGCAAGGACGGCAACGCTCAAGATTAGCTTTAAGGGTTTACCGATCACGGTCGCCTCCATTGTGAGGTGCCGCACTTTCGTTCGGGCCAGTTGATCGGGCCTGTATTTCGGGTGCAACATCGCCCGAACGACCATGGGTGAAGATCGACTGGATCCATGCATCGAGAATTGCCGCCGCGGAGCGCCCCCGCTCGGCGAGACCTGCGGCAAGCCCCTCGCGCCCTCCCCGACCCGCTGAACTCCTTTCGGCAGCGAGCCGGAGTTTGCGCTGGTACCGCTCGTTTGCCTGTTCGTCCCTCATACGCTCCCATCGTGCCGAGTGACGCACCGCCCTGGACTTCAGGCTATCTCGCTCAACGCGGCCCAGCCCCTCGAGTGCGGAGGTCTTTTCGCCCGACCTCATGGTCAGCAATTCGGCAAGCTTGCCCCCATCCTGGGTCCATAGCTTTACGCCGAAGCGAGCTCGGGTGATCGCAGTGTAGTAGTTCTTTCCGTTCACCAGCGGCGAACCAAGCGGTGCCAGCACATAGACCCTGTCGTACGTCTTCGACTGAGCCGCGTAGATCGTCTCCGCGTACCCGTGGTCCCAGGTCTTGTGATGATCCAGATCGATGGACTGGCGCCGGCCATCCCGGTCCCATCGAATTGTTGCCCGGCTGCCTTCGAGCGCCTCGACCGTTCCCCGCTCGGCGTTCTTGATGTCGAGATCGTGGTTCACCAAGCGCCACTGGATGCGATCGCCGCGCGTCAGATCCCGGTCTTCCACATTGAACACGTTGACCTGCTGCGCCTTGCCGACCCGCGGATTCCAGCGGACCGTCCGGCCATGTTCATCGGCAAGCTCGAGCACCTGCCGATCGTTATCATCCGTAACCATGCGCACGACACGGTATTCACCCTCGCGCGCGATCCCGAGCCGGTGATCGCCCCGCGAAAAGGTCAGGACCTGCCCACGGCTGTAGAACCTTGCATAGCGCTTCTCGGCATCGGAAAGCCCGGCCGGCGTCAGCACCGAGAGACGCGCGTCCTCGGCACCAATCGCTCCCTCGGTTCGGAGCGCCTCGCGTACCTTCGTATTCACGATGAGCCGCGTGGCGTTATCCAGCACCAGGATATTGGTCGTGGTTCGAGTTTCGGGTTTGAGCCTCGTCCATTCGCGAACCAAACTTTGCGCGAGCTCCTCGGGTTTCTCCTGCGTCAGGACCTTATCGAGATTAGCAAGAGAACCGGCATAGTCGCCGCTTCGAGCGAGCGCGACTGCGGCTTTCATCGCCTTGGTTTCCTGACGAACGGACTGCATGAGGTCGACCCGCGACAAGCCCAGCTGCTGCATCAGCCAGAAGGGTTTCCCCTGCTCGATGGCCCCGGTCTGACGGTTGTCGCCAAGCATGATGAGCCGCGCCCCCGAGAGCCGGCTCAGCTCCAGCAGGCGTATGGCTTGCCGGTTGCCAAGCTGCCCGGCCTCATCGAGAATCAGCACCGAGTTCTCGTCCAGCCCCCGCCCTCCCCGCGCGAGAAGACTGGCAACTGTACGGCTTTCGATCCCGGCCCGCCCACCAAGTTCGGCTGCCGCGGACGAGGTAGGGGCTAGGGCGATCATGGTGAAACGCTCGTCGGCAGCACGGCGAAGCGCCCCCACGAGTGTCGATTTGCCGGCGCCAGCGACGCCATGGACACCGACGAGGCGATCCGGGCTTGTTCCAAGATGCAGCAGGCCTGCCTGCTGCGCCGGAGTAAGGCCGTGTTCTACGCTTGTTTCAACCAGCCGGGCGTCCTGTGCGAGCGGAGCGGCATCGTTCAAGGCCGGAGCCAGGTGATCGGACAAGGCCAGTTCAAGGCGGGCGGTCCTGCGCGTAGTGCGTCCACGAGTCAGTACCAGATCGCCAGTCGGATGGCGGGTTTCCAGCAGCTTGCGCCGTGCTTCGTGCTCCTCTACAAACGGCCGGATATCGGAAAGCCGTACTTCGCCCAGGTGCGAAGCCAGCCCTGCCCTCAGTAGCTGCCCTAGATTGTTAACCGCCTCCCTGCCTTCGGAATGACGCAGTCCGAAAAGCATGGCGCGCGCCGAGACAGCATGGCCAGGCTCGAGAATGCGTGGGCCACGCTCTTCGGCTGTCTCCCTGGCACCTTCAAGCGCCTCCCGGTGTGGTCCGAGACGGGAGCCCCATTGCCCTCGAAGATCCTCGAGGGTTGCGCGCGCCTTTGCCCCGCGGGTTTCGTAGAACGACTTGCGCCGTGCTGCCTGGCCTTCGAGCCCATGCTCCTTCGCATGCGCGTCGATCTGCTCGGCGCGCTGCGACATTTCATTCACCAGATCCTTGGGAACGCCGCGGATCTCGAACAGCCCCCGCCGAGGATCGAAATCGACTTCATAGCCGAGCTCTCGGATCCGGTGAGCAAGCTCGTTTCGATAGACCTGCCCGGCGACCATCTGCTCGGCGTACATGGCCCGGGTTTCGAGGCTCACGAACTGCTCACCTTCCCCTCTGTTGGTCACGTTCATGATAACCACGTGGGTGTGGAGATGAGGGTCAAGCTCACGCGAAGCGTGCTCCGTGAAACGGGCGTAAACGAGCCGCCCCGTGCTCTCGTGGACGACTTCGCCGTCGCTGCGGCGACGCAGGGTCGCGTGTTCCTCGAGATACCCGAGGGCTTCGCTTACCGCCGCCTCATGAGCGGCAACGATCCTCTCGTCCCCCATGACGAGAGCCATGATCGAAACCGATTTTGGCGCATTGACCGCAAAGTCCCAGCCGGGATGGTGCTCGACGGTCCCGTCGCTTTTTCGGCGCCCCAGCTGCAGATCGCCGATCTTGCCTGCCAGCAGATCCCGCATGACGGCAGGATCCACCTTGCCGGAGAGACCCAGCTCATCGGCGATCAGCCCGCCCCACGCCGAATGTTCCCCCTCACCTTTGGTGTAGTAGTCACCGACGGCATAATACCGCGCGAGGTTCTTCGGTGTGCCCTTGAGCCGGCGAGGATGGATCATGCCGGCCTCGCCGCGTCACGCGTGCCGGTGCGGCGACCATGCTGATGAAGACGAAAATCGGAGGGCTTGCCGAGAAGCATGAGGGGCTGCGTTGCGCTCTCCGCAGGAGCGGATTCTACCTCCCGGTTGTCAGTTTGGAGGCCCTCCTCGGATTGTGTCGCCGCGACCGGATCGAGAGGCAGCATCTGTGAGGCCGCAGCATCGGCAGTCGGAGACGAGCGACGTTTCGCTGATCCTCGTTTCGGGGGAACTGGGACTTCAGAATCCGCAATGTCGGGAGCACGAGGTTGCTCGTGAACTGCCAGTCGAACCGGCGGATCGAGCTTCTCTTCGAAAGCATAGGCGACGGACGGCACTTTGTGAAAGCTGTCCTCGAAGCGTACCACCGGGAGATCACGTCCGAAGCGCAGGTAACCCACCAGGTTGGGCAGGTTCGTTACTTCGGTATGCATGACGAGCGGTCTGGTCACCTGCATGCGAGACAGGTTGACGCCGTCACGCATGTCGTTGACGCCGTAGGACATGCCCTCGTTGGCTTCGACCTGTTCCACCTGCCCGAGGTTCTCGCTGACATGCTTGGCGGTCGGCGTGTCGTTCGCCCTCAGCGCCACCCAGGTCGAGCAGTACCCGGTGATCGCAGCAGCATCCTGGATGCCATAGGTAGCCTCCAGCTGCGGGTAGCTCTGGTACCCCAGCACCCCGCAGCCGCCGTACTTCCGCGCACGGGCAAGGAAGTCGGATAGCGAGGGCAGCTTGTGAAGCGACGGCAGCTCGTCGATGACGCAATAAAGCCGGCGATTGCGATCTGGCGTAAGGCTCATGATCGCGCTGATCGCAATGTCGAGCCAGACCGTGATCAGGGGGCGCAGCGAGGGCAGCTGATCTGCCTTCACGCTGATGAAGAGCCAGCTGTCATCCTTCTCGTTCGCTACCCAATCGCGGATCGAGAGGCCGTCGGCAGTATCGTCGAGATAGGAGAAGCTGCGCAGCACGGAGGCCAGCTCGGCCTGGATGCCCGCCGAGGTCCGCTCTCCTTCCATGGAAATGAAGGCGGCGGCATCGGTGCCTGCGGCGAAGGCTGCAAGGTCCTTCAGCTTCGAGCGCAGGAGGGTATCGAGAAGGATCGAAACGAGTGTTCGCTCCTGGCGCGCGAGCTTGCGCATGACCGCAACCAGAGTGCCGCGAGCGGCCTTCGCCCAGAACGGATCGCCGGACTTATCGGGAATCGTGGACTCGGCGATCTGGTCGTAATGGTAATCGCGCGGGACATCGACCCAGGGCGACCATCGGTCCGAACGGAGGTCTAGCGGGTTCAGCAGGACGTCGATCCCGGGCCGGTAGAACTTCTCCACGAATGTGCCTGCCGTGTCGTAGACGATCGCGCGGCGCCCCGCTGAACGGATCCCTGCCAGCATCTTGACGATGATGTTGGTCTTGCCGGTCCCGGGCGCTCCGCAGATCAGGATGTGCTCCGGCTCGAAGGCATCGGGCACCCGCACACCGCCGATTTCGAAGCTGCCGCGCGCCTGCGCCCAGAGCGCCCGGCGTACTTGCCTGATGGTCCCGAACCGGGCTCCACGCAGGAACTGGTTGGAACCCAACCCCCTTCCCGTTCGCGTGAAGTAGAACCAAGCCCAAAGCAGCATCCCGAGGGCAAAGACACCGGAGATGGCGGCCCCATGGAGAAGATACCCTTCGAAAGCCCGCAAGGTATCCCTGGCAACTTCGGCGTCCATGAGCCGCGCCGGTGTCGTCCAGTAGGGCTCACCGCTTTCGGTATGGAAGAGGATGGGGGTGGCATTACCCGGGACGGTGTCTCCCATCACGAGAGCCTGGCCGATCTTGGCAAGGACAAAGCGTTCGTACGCACTGGAGCGCTCAAGCGCATACCAGACGATCCCGCCGATCCAGACGACCAGACCCGCAAGACAGGTCTGATAAAAGACCTGCGTCGTCATTCGGACGTTGTGGACGGTGGCCTGTCCGCCCCGGGTCCAGGAGCCGAGGGTGTCGTGACGGAAGATGCTCACGAGCGGTCCTGCTCGGGATCGAGCAGCCCCCTTTCGCGCAGGAGCCGGCGGGCCTCGCCCAGCCCCTCTTCAAGGAGAGCAGGCGCCCGGACGCCGACCGATTTGGCGAGGATCGCCAGCGTCTGGATTGCGGTTGCGTGGAGTTCGTCGAAACGGGCGTGGTAGCCGGTGGGATCGTTGCCCTCGAAGCGCTCGAGGACATCGCGAATGTAGCCCGATGGAGTGGTGCCAAGAGTGGCTGCCTGATCGAGCAGGCGCTCGAACAGCTCGTCGGAGAGACGGATGGTAATTCTTGCCATGCGCAGGTCCATGCTGCGCCGGCACGTGGTGAAGCCTTTCCTTGGTATCAGGAAACCAAGGATTTCTCAAGGTTTTGACTTGTCCGACACGTGCGACGATCGGTGCCGAGCGAGATCAATCACTTGGACCGCATCGGCTACCGGCGTGTCCGACACACCCGACACTCTGTGACCCGCCGTCAGACCATAAGCGACGGCGCAAGCCCCCGGAAACATGAGCGATTCGCGCCGCAGCACCCGTGCGTACGGTGCATTACAAACGCCCCTGCGGCGTGCGTCGCTTCTACGCAGCGGCCTGCCCGCTGCGCCGCCTCGTGCCGGAAGGCGCGGGGCTCCCCGGGAGGGGACCACTCGTTCTTCGCGGACCGAAGGTCCGCAGCAAATCTTGCCTTGCGCGGCTTCACTCGACGCGCAATGCTTGGTGCGGCGGGCAGGCCTCCTCATGCAAGGAGACTACGATGCCCAAGATGTCAGAGCGAGAGCGCCTCGCCAAGATCGAGCACGACCAGAAGAAGCTTGCCGAAGAAGCCGAGACTGTCAGGCGCACTTTGCGCCAGAGCTACGGAGCGATTTGCACCGACCTTGCGGTCGAGCGCCTGTCCGAACGCGAATTCAGGGAAGTCGTGAGCCAAGCCATCCGGCTTGGCGGCGCAGCGACGATCTCCGCGCTCAAGGCACAAGCCTCGCCGCCAGGCAAAACCCAAACTGCGCCGGAACGGCGTCCCGGCGACGAGCACGGCGGAGCCGCGCGCAGGAGGCCGGCGACCGACCAGGTCGCCGCATCGCCAGGCGACGGACCCGTCCTCTGACGGGTCCCTGAGCCCGGCGATCTCTTCCCTCACGACACAACAAAAGGGAGCCGGCGAAGGCCTCGCCCTCGCCGGCTCCCTGCCATGCGCATTCAGCCGAGATGCCGCGTCCGCGTCTCGTCGCAGGCAATGAAGTGCGCGGGCACGCCGCCGCTACGCACCAGCCGTGCGAGGTGTGACTGGAGCCCTGAGCCTTCGCAGACCACCGCTTCCACCGGCTTCAGACGCATCATCGCCTCGTTGCGCGCAAAGCCCGCGCGCTTGCCGTGCCGCCGGTCGAGCGTGAACGCCACCAGCTTGACGCCGGAGCGCGCCGCCCATGCTGCCGCTATCGCATCGCAGCCCCTGTCCTGAGCGCTGGTGGCCAGGACCATCCCCGGAATGCGCATCTTGATGCCATCGAGTTCTCGCCAGATCCGGGCATGATCTTCCCAGACCTGTCCTCCCGAAAAGAGCACGATCGGCCCGCTCGGGGCCTGCGCCTCGATACGCTTTGCCCGCCGGGCGGCAAGGAAATCGGCTGCCGCAATCACCGAAGCCGTACGCTTGCCCGAGGTAAGCGTTGCGCGTGGGGAAGACCACGGATGGCCGGTCTCGGCATGGAACATCTGCGCGGCATGGTCGCGCATGCAGGCGAGCGCTTCGCAGGCTTCGTCGAGCCCGTTGCAGAGCGCCTGTCCCTCCTCGATCTCGCCCGCCGCGATCTCGCTGCCGTCGTTCTCGCGCACGCGCTCGCCGAGCTTGCGCGCCGCGTGATCGGCTTCCCGCCCGAGCCCTTCCGCCACCTTGTGGAAGCTGTGCACGACGCCCCAGCCAATGCGCTCGGCAAGGGGCTCGAGGCGGGTATCGCGCAGCACGTCGAAGAGCGTCGTCACCATCATCTCGACCGCCAGCTGTACCTCGCGCGCCTCGGGCATGTCTGCCGAGACCGCATCCTCTGTCGCCGCAAGCCGCACCTCGCATGCCGTCTCGGCGAATGCTGCGGCGAAACTGTCTGCGGGCTCGCGCCGCTCCTCAGCGAGCAGATCGGCAATCTCGGCGAAGCTGCGGGAAATCCGGAAAGCATCAGTCATCGTGACCTCCTTTTCTTGAAGAGATCCCTTCACCGGCACGGGCTCCGAGCTGCGGGGTCAAGGATCGCGGGGCTTTAGCCCCGTGACCGCGCCAGCGGCGATGGGGGCAACGATTTTGCGAAGCAAAATGGTGGGGCCCCGTCGTCCTTGAGGCCGCAGCGGCCCCGTGCCAGACTCGGAGGACCTGAGAGAGATGGGAGAGCTGGACCGAAGGGGGTTCAATGCCCCCTGAGGGCCATTTCGGCAGGGCGAGAGTGTCCTGCCAAGCACAACAGGGAGCAGCGCATCCGCTTCCCTTTGGAAGCGGATGCGCCAGGTCTCGCCAGTGCCCCAAGGGATCAGGACGCGGGCGGGATGTAGGCCTCGAACGGATTGCCGTCGTGGAGATGACCAAAGGGCGTAAATACGAAGCCCTTCTCGTCGTGGCCCACAGCGCAGATGACGTAGCGACGTTCACCAGTGTGGACGCAAGTACATTCAAGCAGCGCGAGATTGCCCTCACGTGCGGCGCGGCGCAGGGTTTCGAAATTGCGGCGGAAGGGGCGCGGAATGGCCATGGCTTCCCTCCTTCAGGCAGCAACGCGAAGACGCGGGCGCGGAACGCTCGGCGAACCCGGGTCGGCCGCCTGCTTCGCCTTGCGGAAGGCATGGATCGGGATTCCGGCTTTGCGCAGCAGCTGGTAGAGGTTCGCCTGAAGCCCCGATCCTTCGCACAGGACGGCCTCGACGGGCTGCAGTTCGACGAGCTTGCGGTTGCGCGTGAAGGCAACCTTGCGCCCCGATCCATAGAGCCCGTAGGCGACAAGCGGCACCGCGACCTCGGGCCGCGCCGCCCATGCCGCGGCGATCGCATCGGCACCCTTGCGCTGTCCGGTCGTCACCAGCGTCATGGTTGGAACCCGCATCCGAATCTGATCGAGCCGCTCCCAGATCGGCGCCCAGTCATGCCACTGCGCGGGGCCGGAAAAGACCACGATCGGTCCCTGCGGCAGGTGCCGTTCCCGGGCCACCAATGCACGCTGGCGCAGGAAATCCTGCGCCGCGATCTGGCTTGCCGAGGAGGCGGGCGAGACTTTACTGCCGCGCGCCGGCGACCACGGCCAGCCCGACAGGGCCCGGTACATTTCGGCGGCATAGTCGCGCATGCATTCGAGGGCCTCGCGCTGTTCGGCGGTCGACCGGCACAGCAGTTGCTTTTCCTCGAGGCTCCCGGTGAAGACTTCGCTCATATCGGGCGAGCGCGCCATTTCACCGATTTCGTCGGCAAGCGCGTCCTCGCGTCTTTCGAGTTTCCCCGCAACGAAGTGAAAGGAGTTCACAAAGCCCCAGGCGAGCTCGTGCGCGAGCGGTTCGAGGCGGGTGCCGGTGAAGAGATCGAAGATCGCCGCGATGATCCCGCCGCAGTCGGCCTGCGCTGCCAGAGGCTCGGGCATTTCGTGCTCGCCGGCATCTTCGCCAGGTTCGCAAATGGAAAGCGGCATGGGATCGCCGAAGGCCGCACGGAACTCAGGCGTCGCGGTCATTTCGGCATAGAGGGTCTTGAGGTCGGCAAAACGATCGATGGAAGAATGGGACATGATGCGTCTCCCGCGTTGAACAGGGTAAAACCGGGGGACGCGCAGCACGCGCCCCCCGGCAGTGGAACGAGACTTCAGAAAGCAATCTCGTCATCGAGCTCGCCAGCCAATCCGCCCGAGAGCGAACCCGCCTCATCGGCAGTGCTGTCGCCGAAGTCACCTCCGGTTCCGGCCCCCATCCGACCATCGTCGCTGCCGTCCTCGTAGTCGCGCCGCGCGGTCCGCGTCGCGGGACCGAAGTCGTCGCGGCGCTGGGGGCGGCGCCATGCGACGCGCAGACCTTCCTGCTCGGTGCCGAACAGGGCGATCGGCAGCGGCTCGGGAAGGCTCGGATCGTCGATCGAGCCCTGGAGGAAGGCTTCGCCGGTCGTATTGCGGGCGACGGCTTCCCACAGTGCCCCGATCTGGACCCAGCGATTGCCGACATTGAGCGCGACGATCTCGAAGACCGGGGCGCGCTCGTTCTGGCTTTCGACGGGACGAAGACCGAGGTGGGGCAGATCGATGGTCCGGGTGGCAATCGAACCCATCAGACGGCCGCCGCGCAGCTGGAATTCACCAATATTCATCTCAATTCTCCTTTGACTGTCCGCCGCTTCAAACAAGCTTGAAACGACACCTTCAAAGGACCCCCTCTTCTCCCGCCCCGGCCCTCGCCGCCCCGACCGGGCGCCCCGTGCATCGCGCCCATTCCCCGCGCCTTGCCCATCCGTTGCCCACACATCGAGCGAGTGCGCGCGGCAGCGGCCGGACAACCTCGCCTGCGGAAGCGATCGTGACCCGAAGGGCCAAGATTTGGCGCAGCCAAAGCTTGATCGAAGCGATGCGAATGCATCGCGCAGATCGAGCGCGGTGCCCGCGCAGCGGGCATCCGCCCGTGCTCTTCACCTGTCACTTTTCAACGGCGATGCGACGACAACAGAGGAACCCGGCAAATGGCAGGTCCAGGCAGAGTTGTACCTCGGTGACTGCGCGGGCGTGATAAAGATAAGCGGCCGGGAACTGGAAACTATATGATGCTTTACATGGCGATCCATTGAGCCGAGAAGCGTTTCACTATCCTGCCCAGAAAAGGGAAATCCCCCATGTCCGAGACCGAGCAGCCCGAACTGGCACGCCTCACCGTAGAATTGCTGAGCGCCTATGTTGCCAACAATTCTGTTCCCAGCGATGCGCTTGCCGCGCTGATCGAGTCCACGCGCGCAGCGCTTGCAGGCGAAGGTACTGCAAAGGCGGCCGCACTGGCAGAAGCCGAGGCAAAAGCCCTGGAGTACACCCCGGCAGTATCGATCGAGAAAAGTCTTGCCTCGCGCGATCACATCCTGAGCTTGATCGACGGCAAGCCCTACAAGGCCCTGAAGCGACATCTTACCAACAACGGCCTCACCCCCGGAGAATACCGCGCCCGCTACAAGCTCCCGGCGGATTACCCCCTGGTCGCACCGAGTTATTCCGAGAAGCGCCGTAACGTGGCCAAGGCAAGCGGTCTGGGCGGACGCAGGCCCGCAGCAACTGCCACCGCGGCACCGGCCCCCAAGACGGGTGCTGCGAAGCCTTCCCCCGCGCCGAAGGCGGCAGTCGCGGTACCGGCTCCGGAAGCGGCTGCAGCCAAGCCGGTTTCCCCGAAGGCACCTGCCAAGGCCGGCAAGTCCGCCGCCAAGGCGAAACCGGCATCGGCCAAGTCGGCAGCAAAGTCTGTTGCCGCCCCGGTCACCAATGCAGCCCCCGTGACCCCGCCTGCTGCGGCCGAGACGGATGCCGGCAAGGTCTCGGCAAAGCCCGAGGCAAAGACGAAGTCTTCGGGCAAGACCACCGCCAAGTCGGCCGGACGGCGCATGGCACGTCCCGCGACCAGCGCGGCCCAGGCCGTGCCGTCGGAACCGGCGGCAGCTTCCGCCCCGGCCGCAGCGAAGAGCCGCAAGAAGCTTGGTATCAAGGTGCCTTCGGTCGAGGCCGAGACGGCATCCGCGCAGCAGCCCAAGGCGCAAGCTGCAAAGGCTCCCGCCGCAAAGAGCGCGGTAAAGCCTTCTGCCGCCAAGGCTCGCCCGGCCAAGGGCAATGCCGCAAAGCCGGCTGCCGCGAAAGGGAAGACTGAGCCCAAGGCTCCGGCCGATACCGCTCCCGTTACGGCGCCCGCCGACGAAGTGAAGAAACCGATCGCCGGCTGACATCGCTCAGGAGCCATGGATCAAATCCGCGCGGACTGCCCAAACCGGTCCGCGCGGATTTATCCAAGCCTTGCAGGCCAAGGCCACACTTATCTTCGACAGGCACCCGGACGCCGCCGCCCGGATCATTACCGGATACATGGTCTTCTACTCGCCGGAAGCGCAGCCGGCACCGCATTATCGACATACGTCTACAGTCTCGGGAGTTGGGGCGGGATTTGCCTGACGGGCCTCTGCTTTAGCCTCGGCGCACTAACGCTCTGGTCCTACGCTGCGAACGCTTCCAACCAGAGCGGCCATGGCCGCATTCTGGGCAAATGACGCCTCGGTCCGCGATCCGGCCTTACGCCCCGATGAAACCCGAACCTTTGTTGCCCTTCAGACGGCAATCCCGATGCCCAGATGCAGACGGTTCGGTTCCCGGCAGCTCGCGACCAGATCCAGACATTCTTGCCTTATACTCTCAAAGGCCGCGAGCGTCCAAAGCTGCCGTTCGGGGTGTACCGAGCAGCCCATCCGCCTTCGGCGTAATTTCCAGACTGAGGGCCCCTTATCTAGCCAGGCACATGACTTCTGAATGCAGGCCTCGTAACGAGGCCTCCTGGGCGCTATTGTATAAAGTCGGTTTCAGATCAGCTGGACGTCGCAACAATGTGAATTTTGGTTAAAAAATGTGTCATATCAAAGCGCTTCAAACACGCAAATCGCAGGATGTAGAGTGATAACGCGGCTTTGTAACTGCCTTATTATTATTTATCGTCGACGTTGAAATTTCGTTTGGCGCCTCCATATAAGATTAATCGCCATCTTTATTTTTGAGCAAGGGCGACCGAGAGTTAAGTGCTCCCGCTCAAGCGGTGACTCCGATGACCAGGAAATCTAACAACCGAGCCGGCACATTTTCAGCCCTTTTATCGGCAAGCGACGAGGCTGAACAGTTTGCATATGCTACCCGCCAGAAGGAAACTGGCTTAGTGGACTCGCCTGAGCACGGCGCTAATGCCAAGCCGAGCGAGGAAACTGCTCTGGAGCGGCGCGTACTTGCTCATCAACGCATCCTACAAGCGCTTATCTGCGATCTCGCCGACGACGATCCAGCAATTTTTGAGCGATTGAATGTGCGCTTTGGGGTGGGACACGATCTTGGGTCTTACGAGCAGGATTACGTGACGACAGGCCATTACTGCGAACACTTTCTCGGGAGCGTCGAGCAGCGACACTCCCCGCGCCCTGTTACGAACCCTAAAATCGCTATAGCTTTCGAGCCACAAAAGGTCGGGCCTTTGGATGGTCTAGGATCACGACAAGTAGCGTCGGATCGCGGCCAGCGCGAGGAGTGGGAAAATGAGGGCGGCTCGTTCGCAGTTCCTTTAACGCCACCGAGAAACGCCTGCTTCAGTATTTTTCGAGCTGATCGCGTCATGCTAACCTCTACCCGGCCCGCCGGAGGAGATTGGCGTTGGAAACTTCGCGCGAGTACCGGCGCGTTGATTGCAAAGGGCTCTGGGTTTTCGACCGAGAAAGAATGCCTCGCCGCCGTAACGTTTCTCAAAGATAATAGTCAAAACGCAAGAATATTCATAGAATGATTTCCCACAAATGACCTAGAATTTTCGTGAAGTTACGAAACCTGAAAACGGGGCAAAAACGGCTGCACGATCAGATCGCTGCTTTATGCAATGATCTCGGAGCCATCCAAGCGCAGGATTTTGCAGGGACGACGCTCGACACGCTCCGGCTGATGGTGACAACGAGAATGAGCTTGTCGCTAATCCCTGTCCTTCATGCTCGGTCAGACGAGCTTCGCGGAAAGCTCATCGTCGTCCTGCCACTGGTTCGTGGGGCTTCGGTGCGCGAACTCATGATGACCTGGCGTAATTCGTCGCCAAGACCTGAAGCTCATTGCCGCCTCGCCAAGATCATTGAGGGCTGCCTGCTGCCCTGGGCGTATACCGAAGGCGATAAATCGACATGCCGCTTGGGACGCGCAAAAATGTCCCACTATCGGGCGGCTCGCTTCCGGAACCGACCAACTTAAGCCGTTCCGCGACACACGCACGAAGGGCCGCTCCATGCCGGAACCCGCCATTCCCATTTTATCGAGCGGTCGGGCGGCATGCGCCTGAACCGGTCAGATAGCAGCTTTTCACGATTTTAATCTGGAACCTGCCGTTCCGGAGCCGCCGGCGAATCGGACATTTTACCGACGAGTGTTTGCGCGTTTCGATTGCCACTGGAACGAGCCAAAGAGCATCATGCTTCACAGCTTGCCCTGTGTCGAATGAACCGGAGCTATATCTGCAAGGCACAGGCTTGAGCCCTGCCGCCGGTCTAGATTTGCAGCTATCTCCCAACGGCAAAGCCTCTGGATCAGAAAGAAAGCTTCGGCTTACAGATCCCATCAGTGAAGGCTCTGCCTCGCTGCCTCCCGCAAGGCAGAAGAGAGGTCTGAATAGTTGTATGGTCCGACGGAGTAGACGCTTACGGTCTTTTTCGTCACTCCATGCGGCAGCCCAACCGCAGGAACATCCAAGTGCCCGCCTTCATTTTCCCAGCCGTCCAAATCTGTCTCGCTGAGATCAAGTGACGCCGTTTGCCCTGTGACATCGGATCGAGAGTGGGCATCGATAGCAAGCAGGTCGGCATGGATCAGAAGCAATTGATCGGCGATCATTTCCAACGCCAGCACTTTTCGCTCTTCTGTGGTTCCGTCATGTCGAGTTGCGGCAAGGCTGATCATTTCAACTTCCTCCAGTGAGAATCCCTTCTCATCGGAAGGGGCGGCGAATTGAGGGAGAAGTGAACTCAATTCATCTTCGATCGCATTTCCATGATATTGCTGGATATTGCGTCGACTGCGGTAGGTGCGGAGTCTTTCTTTGTAATGGGCTGCAATCCTGGAATACGCGTCCCGATTTTCGCCGGGCTGAGACGCTCGCGCGCGAATGAGCGCAAGCTGATGCTGGTATAGTAACTCATTGAGGTCCATGGCCAATTTTCCATATCGGAACGAGAAGTCACATCATGTCGTGGCCTTTTAGCTCGTCCGAGATTTCATCTTACCACACATCACATACTTTATTTGCCTATTTTATAATTTGCATCGAAGGATGCGCTAAATCTATTTGCGAGTGACGCTGGTTCGATCCCGGCTATTCTCTACACGATTGTCACGTCCGGTCCCAAGCCCCCCTCCACCGCAGGTATGGCCGGTAGGCGACTGTCACGTTTGGAGCGCAGATACAGAGATAGTTGCCGCTCAGCTGCGTCGCCTGCCGACCAGCTCAAGACATTCGGTGTCGTTGATGTGAGCGTCGGCTTTTGCTGAAACCCGCCATTCGGGTCGCGCAAACCGGCCGGTCGGCTTTGCGCCACAGTTTCAGGCATTGTTGCTCTGCTAGCGACCGCCTGAAAGCGGACATAAACTCGTCACCGGTGGCAAGCCCAGACACTTGCAAACGCCCGGTTCCGCGGCAATATCAACCGATGCAGTCCAATGCGGAGAATCACGAAGCCTGTCTGCATGGTTCCGGGGTCGAGCTGGTAGAAGCGCAGCTTCGCGAGGGCGCGTTTTCGCCGCACCGCCACGATACCTATACGATCGCGCTGACCACAGCCGGGGTGCAATCGTTCAATTATCTGGGGAAGCGTTGGCAGTCGCTGCCCGGGCAAGCGGTGGTCCTGCACCCTGACGAAGTACACGATGGATATTGCTGCGACCAGACCGGCTTTTCCTATAGGGCGGCCTATGTGCCACCTGCTCACATCCAGAACGTGATTGGGGGAGCGGCGCTGCCATTTCTGGCCGAAGGTGTTTCAACCAACGCCTATCTCGTCGCCTCGGCGCTTGGCCTGATCGCGATGAGCACCGCCGAGGGTGATCTGTTCGGTTATCAGGATGCGCTCCACCAGTTCGTGTGCGCGATGCAGCGGTGCGAGGGGCGCGCGCCGCCGGCCAGGAAGAATGTCAATCGCGAAGCGGTAATGCGGGTGCGCGAGTTCCTTGACTGCGTTCCGGCGCCGGGGACGAATCTCGCTCAGCTCGAAGAACTCGCCGGTTATGACCGCTGGCAGCTTTCTCGCGACTTCCGTACACTGCTGGGGACCAGTCCCTATCGCTATCTGCAATGCCGCAGGCTTGAGCGGGCTGGGCGGCTGCTGCGTGCCGGGCTGGGCATGGCCGAAGCGGCCCACGAGGCCGGATTCGCAGACCAGAGCCACTTTGGTCGGGTCTTCAAGCGGACTTTCGGGACGACACCATTGGCCTGGCACCGGTCCGGGCAGCCGCGCACAATCGTTCTATAATTCGGATCGGCCCGTGGGCTAAGGGGTCGGGATGACCAACACGATCTTCTCTTCCGAACCCCATCGCGGCTGGCTGCCCTGGGCCTGGCTTTCGCCAGTGATCTGCATTCTGCTCGTCGCACTCTCCAGCCTCCCGCTCGATTTTGCCCTCGAATGGATAGGCGCAATGAATGCCAATGGGCAGCCACGGTCCGCCGCCGGATTTTGCCTGAACCTGGCGCTGCCATTCGCGGGGATGGGGGCTGCGGTCTGGGCATGGTCGCGGTTCGTGGAACGCCGCAGCCTCGCGACTTTGGGTTTGACCGGCACGCAAGGATTGCGAAAGTACATGGCGGGACTGGCGATCGGGGTTGGCATGATGGTCCTAGCGGTCGTGTCGATCTGGCTCGCCGGCGGCTATGTCAGCAACGACGTCCTTCCCGTCTTTTCCTCTCCCGTATCGCTGTTCTGGATCGCGGTCCTGCTGCTCGGGTTCATGTTTCAGTCGGGCGTGGAGGAATTCATCTTCCGTGGCTGGCTGCTCTCGACGGCGACGCGTCGCTGGAACCTGCTGGCGGGGATCATCGCCAGTTCGGTAGCGTTCGCATTCCTTCACTTCTCGCCACACGAGCCGATTAGCATAACTATCTTGGCGTTCATCTTTGGGCTATTTGCTTGCACTTGGGCCTGGCGCGCCGGCAGCATCTGGGGTCTGATGGGATGGCATGCGGGCTGGAACTGGATCACAGGCGTTGGCTTTGCCATGCCGATTACCGGGTTCGATCTGAACCTGCCGGCCCTGCTTGTGAAACTGAAGCCTGTTGGCCCGGATTTCCTGACCGGCGGCAACGCTGGGCCGGAAAGCAGCGTGCTGACGATGGCTCTGCTGGCGGTGGCAATGCTGATCCTGCTGGTGTGGCCGCAAGGTTCCCAGGCCGCTGTGCAGCCGACGCCAGCACGAGCCAATGGATCGGCAACACAAGAATCCGTGTGAAGCGCGCCGTTGAGCGCGCTTTGTCGGAGCCACCGACCGGCGTACCGCCCGCCCCCCCGATCGGCAATTTGACCCGCTACTGCGCCCGTAAACGGACAGTCCGCAATCGGCTCAACCCTTGTCGTTCCCCGATCAAGGTCCGTTGCGCCTCTCTTGTCCGCTTCAGCCGAGAGCCGACGTTCGCCGCTGGATCTGCGAACGACAGCTTCGTCCCAGCCCCGGTCATAAGCGGGCTGACCGCTCCTAGGTGCGCTCATTTCCCAATTGAGCGGCTTGGATGGGCGCGTAGCAGCACGACGGTTTGTTGGTCGGCAAGGGCCGACAAGAGAATTTCCGGTTGAAAGCGGCATGCGGCGATATTTGCGTTCAAGCTCGCTGCCTACCGTCCAGTTCCAAGCCTACCGATTTGATGTTTGTTTGATTGGCGATCTCTGCTGAAAAGCGGATGCTGAGCCTGTCACTGTCCAAGCTTACGGCCGCGTCCCCCCGGTTTCAGTGGCAAAGAGGCACCATGTTCGGCCCACCAGGCCGCTAAAGCCTCCATTGTCGGTGCGAGCCCGCGCGCGCGATCGGTCATCTCATATTCGACGCGGGGTGGCACTTCTGCATAGACAGTGCGCGACACCAGGCCGTCCGCTTCCAGCTCGCGAAGCTGCGCGGTCAACATATGCTGGGTGATACCGGGGATGCCCTTACGCAGTTCCCCGAAGCGATAAACCCGCTGATTGAGCAGCCACATGATTTCGAGCTTCCACTTGCCTGAGAGCATCGCGAACGCACGCCGCATCTCGTCCTGCATTGTGAAGTCAGTGTCTGCCATTAGTCTGGTATTCCATACTTACTGCCTACAATTCATCCTACTTGCGGATATTCGTGCAAGCCTTCAATTTCCATATAGGCATTCGGCAGTTTTGGGAATGGCAAGCGCGCAAAGCGCCAGTTGAGCCCGACGTTCGGCCGAGATTCGGATGATCAGGAAAGCAGCATGGCAGCGACTTACACCTATTGGATCAGCACGGCTTTGTTGTCGTTGCTTTATCTGTCGTCGGCGGCGCTGTACGTCGCAAAGCCCGCCTTCGTCCGTCAGGCGCAGGCCGATCTTGGCTATCAAGCCGCGCACCTTGTACCGGTCATGATCGTCGTGAAGGTGCTGGGGCCGCTCGCGATCCTAACGCGCGTCAGCGTGCCACTGAGCGACCTCGCCTATGCCGGCATCCTTTATCATCTAATCCTGTCGGGCATCGCTCATCTTGGCGTGCGGAGCGTCAAGGGCGCTATCCCTGCCGCCGTGGGGCTCGTCCTGCTGGCCGCGTCCTTTCTAATGCAAAACGACGCGCGCCCCATGCCGTCGCCCTACGCGCCCGGCGAGGCATTCGCATTGTTTGCCATCCCCTCGAACTGACGGAGTTGAATATGGATCGTCTCAAAGGAAAGGTCGCGGTCGTGACCGGCGCGGGGCGAGGCATCGGCCGCGCCACCGCCAAGCTGTTCGCGGCGGAAGGCGCGAAGGTCGCCGTCGTCTCACTCACCCCGGCCAATGTCGAAGCCGTCGTCGCCGATATTGAGGCGGCTGGCGGGACGGCGCTCGCCGTGCCGGCGGACGTGAGCGATCCCGCACAGATTATAGCGTTCGTGGAAAAGGTCGTGGCGACGTGGGGTGGCATCGACATTCTCGCCAACGTCGCCTTCGACCCCAGCGTGGTCACGTCCTCGCTGATGGAGCTGAGCGTCGAGCAGTTGCAGCGCAACTTCGATATGGGACCAATCTCCTACCTCCGCACGATGCAAGCTTGCTATCCGCACCTAAAGGCGAGCGGGGCGGGCCGTATCATCAATTTCGGCTCCCTCGCCGGTATCACCGGCCTCCTGCCCTATGCGCCCTACAACATGGCGAAAGAGGCGGTGCGGGCGCTGACACGCACCGCCGCGCGCGAATGGGGCCCGGACAAGATCACGGTCAACAATCTGCTGCCGGTAGCCGACACATGGGGCGCGGCCGAATCCAACGCGCCGGTTCCTACTACGCCGCTCGGCCGCTTCGGTTCGCCGGAAGAGGATATTGCGCCCGTGGCCCTGTTCCTCGCCAGCAAGGACGCCCAGTTCATCACCGGCTACAGCCTAACCCCTGACGGCGGCCAGATAATCGACAGCGCGCGCTAGGCGGTGCAGCGCCGTTTAGTCTTGCGAACTGCAGCGACCGTCGCGGCAATTGTGTCCTGGCCGCTTCAAACCATCGCACGGCTCAATCCATCACCTTCACTATCCCAATCAAGCTGTCCTTCATGGCTTAATTCATAAAACTCGATACGGAGCTTGAAAGATGAAACGACCTATATTGATAGCTATCATCAACTATTGGATTTGGGGTTTGGGAAGCCTACTTTTAGGGCGTCGCAAGTTAAGCAACTCTCTGATAGCTTTGGGCTGCCTGCCGCTCACCTACCTCTCCCTTTCTTTTTCTCCGGCCGGACCTTTTACATATCCCGAGCTATCCACGTGGCCATTGCAGTTCTCGGGAATGGTAGCTGTCAGCATAGGGTTTGCAATATCCGGTTTCGTTGAAGCACGAGAAGTCGAAATGCGATGACCAGTCCTGTGACATCGCCTTTCGGCTTCCCCTGCTTGAGCAAGCGAAGCTACGGGGATGACAGCTTCGTCCCGACCCACGTCATGATACGAATGTCCGCTTCCAGGCGCGAGGATATCGCTCCTGAACGGCGACAAATAGGCGCGTTGCTGCCCCTGCTGACCTCGACAAATGTCAGTCATTCAGCTGTTCAAGGTCATCGTGCCTTGGGCTTTGGCCAATGATATCGGAGTGCCTCAACCAGCAGCGAGAAGGCGGGCGATGGCTGGGTGACAGTCGGGTAGTAAAGGTAGAAGCCTGGGAACGGCAGGCTCCATTCGTCCAACACGATTTCGAGCTTTCCAGCCTGTAGATACGCTTCGGCCAGATCCTGTGGGATGAAGGCGAGGCCAAGTCCCGCCACGGCTGCGCTGAGGCAGGAATAGCTGTTATTGAAGATCAATTGCCCGCTGACCTGCACCTTGATCTCCGCCTCGCCCTTCCGCTGCAATTCCCACGCGTAGAGGCGACCGGAGGATTGGCGCAATCCGATGCAATTGTGTGATTGCAGATCGGACGGGCTTTTGGGTCGACCATAGCGCTCGAAATAGGCCGGCGATCCGACCGCCACCATGCGTGCGTCCGGCCCGATGCGCACGGCGATCATGTCCTTGGCCAGAGTTTCACCGTAGCGCACACCGGCATCGTAGCGTTCGCTGATGATGTCGATCAGACCGTAATCGGTGATCATCTCGACCTTCACATCGGGATAGTCCCTCATGAAATCGGACAGCTTCGGCAGTAGAAGCTCGTTGATCGCGTGGTCCGATGCGCTGATACGGATCTTGCCCGCGGGCCGTTCCCGCGTTTCGTTGACGGCGGCCAGTTCCGCCTCGATCCCGTCCAGATAGGGGCTCACCTTCTGGAGCAGCCGCTCGCCGATCTCGGTCGGGGCCACGCTACGGGTCGTGCGAACCAGCAACTGAACGCCGAGACGCTCCTCCAGCTTCTTGACGATCTGGCTTATCGCGGACTGGGAAAGGCCGAGCTTACCGGCTGCCTTGGTGAAGCCGCGCTCGCGCGCCACTGCCACGAAAGCGGTTATGTCACTCAGCGTGTCCCGCGCCATTGATTACAATCCCTACTGATTATCAGAAGACTTATACCTCTAATAATGGATCGGCGCGCGAGCTAGATAGCGGAGAAGGAATTCATCAGAGAAGAATGAGGTAGTCCATGCCGGCATCCGGCAAAGCCACGACTGCGCCCGCCTGGGGCGCGGTGATCGCAATGACGCTGTGCGCCACGATATTGATTGCATCGGAATTCATGCCGGTCAGCCTGTTGACCCCGATCGCGCGCGATCTCGCGATCACCGAGGGGCATGCCGGACAGTCGATCTCCATCTCCGGCTTCTTCGCGCTTGTCACCAGCCTGTTCATCTCGGCGATTATCGGCGTGTCGGACCGGCGCCGCGTCGTGCTAATCTTTACTGCGCTGATGGTCGTGTCGGGCGTGATGGTCGCACTCGCGCCCAATGCCCCGTTACTAATGGCAGGACGCGCCCTGCTCGGCGTCGCGATTGGCGGCTTCTGGTCGATATCGGCGGCGATCGTCATGCGCCTTGTGCCCGAGGAGTCAGTCCCCAAGGCGCTGGCCCTGCTCAATGGCGGCAATGCAGTAGCGACCACATTGGGCGCGCCGATCGGCAGCCTGCTCGGCGGCCTGATCGGCTGGCGCGGCGCCTTCTTCTGCGTAGTGCCGCTCGCCGTCATCGCTTTGCTGTGGCAGTGGCGCAGCCTTCCCGCCTTGCCACCTGAAAAGGCGACAATCCGCGCGCGCGACGTATTCGCTCTGCTGAAGCATCGCAAGTTCGCCATTGGCATGGTCGCGGTGTCGCTGTTCTTCTTCGGCCAGTTCACCCTATTCACCTATCTGCGCCCGTTCCTGGACCTGGTGACGGGTAACGACGCACCGCTGATCTCGGGCATGTTGCTGGCGCTCGGCGTTGCGGGCTTTGTCGGCACGATCGTGATCGGCTGGCTGCTCAAGTCGCAGCTCTACAGTCTGCTGATCACCATTCCCGCCATAATGGCGGTCATCGCCATAACGCTCGTCGAAATCGACGGCACCCCGCTGAACGTCGGTCTGCTGCTGACCCTCTGGGGCCTGCTGGCAACCGCCGCGCCGGTCGGATGGTGGACCTGGCTCAGCAAAACCATGCCGCACGAGGCGGAGGCCGGCGGCGGGCTGATGGTCGCGATCATCCAGCTTGCGATCATGCTGGGCGCGATTGTCGGCGGCACGCTGTTCGACGCCTGGGGCTATCGTGGTCCATTCAGCCTCGCCGCCGGTCTCCTCGTGGTCGCCTCGCTGCTGGCAATCGTCACATCACGCATCGGCGTCACGCCGAGCTTCACCGAACAACCCGCCTGACCAGGGAGAGCCTCGCCATGACCGACCGATCCTTCTCATTCGAGCGCCGCGGTGTACTGAAGGCCGGCGCTGCCGGCCTTGTCACCCTCGGCACTCTTTCGATCCCCGACATTTCCTCAGCAAAGGCACCAAGTATGACACAGGATTGGGACAAGACGTTCCCACGCAGCAAAGCGGTCGATCACCAGAAGGTCTCGTTCAAGAACCGCTACGGTATCACTCTCGCCGCGGATCTGTATCTCCCCAAGGAGCGCGGGACGGACAAGCTCGCGGCAATCGTGGTCAGCGGGCCTTTCGGTGCCGTGAAGGAGCAGTCCTCTGGTCTCTATGCCCAGACCATGGCTGCGCGCGGCTTCGCGACGCTGGCCTTCGACCCTTCCTACACCGGCGAGAGCGGCGGTGAACCGCGTAACGTCGCATCGCCTGACATCAACACGGAAGATTTCAGCGCGGCCGTCGATTTCATCGGGCTGCGACCGGAGATCGATCGCGAGCGGATCGGCGTCATCGGCATCTGCGGTTGGGGCGGCATGGCACTCAGCACCGCCGCAATTGATAAGCGGATCAAGGCCGTCGTCGCCAGCACGATGTACGACATGACCCGGGTCATGTCGAAGGGCTACAATGACAGTACGACCCCGCAACAGCGTACCGAGGCGCTGGAGCAAATGAGCCGGCAGCGCTGGACCGACGCCGAGAAGGGCAGCCCTGCTTACGGCCCGGTCTCGCTGGAACTGAAGGGTGGCGAGCCGGAGTTCGTCGTGCAATATGCGGCCTACTACAAGACCAAGCGCGGCTTCCATCCGCGTGCGATCAACTCGAACGCCGCATGGTCGCTCACCACGCCGCTGTCGTTCATGAACCTGCCGATCCTCACTTATATCGCGGAAATATCGCCCCGGCCGGTCTTGCTCGTGCACGGCGAAAACGCCCATTCGCGCTACTTCAGCGAGACGGCCTATGCGGCGGCAGCAGAGCCCAAGGAATTGATGATCATTCCGGACGCCACGCACACCGACCTTTACGACCAGGTGGACATCATTCCATTCGATAAACTGACCGCGTTCTTCAAACAGCACCTCGTGGCTTGATACGAGAAGGGTGGGCATGATGCCCACCCTTCATGCTGCCGAGGCATGCTAGAATGGCGGTTTTCGGGAAAGGCTCCCATTCAGATTAGCGACCGGAATGGGCGCGAAGCGGGCAAGCAACACACGCCCTCATTTCAGATATTCAGCCCGGCGCGTCTCGCCCTTTCAACGGGACGTGCCAGGCCGTGGAATGAAACGTGCGAGCGATTAGCCGATGGCGAACTTGTCTCGGTTTTGCGCGATGAAGTCGTCAAGGGTCGTCAGCGGCAAGCCCCAACGGCGAACGGCGTCAAGGTTGACCTTGTAGCCCTCGACGTTGTCCCATGTCTCACGCTGGTAAACCAACTCACCCATCGGCTTTTTCAGCGCCTCTTCTTTCGACACGGTCACGGCTGAAACGGACTTCCCCGTGCCAGCGGCGATCTTCGCCGCGAGGTCGGGCATAGTGAGGGTCTCAGCAGCAAGATCGATCTCATGGCCGTGGAAGCGCTGCGGATCAGCGAAGGCAGCCGCTGCGAATGCTCCGATATCGTCGGCTGTAATCCAGTCGACGCGTGATCCCGCTTCAATCCCGGTCTCGAACTGACCACGCTCGCGCAGCGACGGATACTGAAAATCTGCCGTTGGCGGCACGAGGTCTTCCATGATCATAGCTGGCTTGAGGATCGTCCAATTTCGGAAGCCCTGCGTTTTGACCATGTCGTTCACGGCCGACTTGTTGTTCCAGTACAGCTGCTCCCAGCGACCCCCGTCCCAGCCAACGAAATTATGCTGATCGCCCGCGCGCGCGACGGAGGTGTGGACGACCATAGCGACGCCGGCGCGCTTGGCCGCATCAAGGAACGCCTTGCCGGTCACGACCTCGGTATCCGGGTCGCCGGGATGCGATCCCATCTGGACGGAGAACGCGCCCCATGCACCCTCCATCGCCGCATCAAGGCTAGCGGAATCGTGGTAATCACCCTTCACGATCTCGACGCCCTGCGCCGCGAGCGCCTGCGCAGCGGCCGATGCGGGATCTCGAACCAGACCACGGACGGAGCGTCCTGCCTGCAGCAACGCGCGGGCGACAGCGCCGCCCTGCTTTCCGGTGGCGCCAGCCACGAGGATCGGGTGGGTATCGGTGTTCAACATCTTGAGCCTTTCATGAGGGACGGCGCGGGGTGCGCTGTTGCCCTGAAGATCCAAGAATGGGGCTGCCATATACGAAACGCAAGAGTTTCGGTACGATTGATTTTCGTGTAGGGGCTGCTACATGTTTGTCATGAACGATCAACCTCGCAGTCACGAACATCGCCTGCCCCCAGCGCAACGCGGTCGCGCACAGGATAGCAGCCGCGACGACCTCATCATCAATGCGGCGCTCGATCTTCTCAGCGCCAATGGGTATCACGGTCTCACGATGACGGACGTGGCAGCGCGGGCGGGCGTGTCGAAGGCGACGCTGTATAGACGGTGGACCGCGAAGGCAGACCTCGTGGCCGATGCCGTTGCTACCCTGAGTCCTATGAAGACACCGCGCTACCCCGGCACATCGATGCGCGACGATCTGCTTGCGCTCTTAGAGCAAGCCGGCAGTTGCGATGGCAATTCGGAATTAGTGACCGCGACATATGAGATGGCACGGTCGCACCCGGACTTATATCGTACCGTCTCCGGTCGCTTTGGCGCCTTCCTGCGTGAGGAACTCGAAGGCTTCGCGGCTCGCGCCCTCCGGGAGGGATACAAGCCTCTCTCGAGTGTCGAACTCGATCTTATGCGTGATACCGTCGTTGCATTGCTGGCCCATTACGGCGGACCGGCCGGGGAGCCTATTACGCGCGAGCGGCTGAGCGACCTGGTTGATCATGTCCTGCTGGTCCTGCTGAGGGGAACGCGTGCCGCTGAGTAGGTGATCTTGCCGGAAGGCGCGTTGTACCGCTTCGAGCGACCAAGCCCTGAATGACGCTATCGCCATCCACCTTGCCGAAACGGCCATTCCGCTCTCATCTCTCTCCGCTGCTGACGAATCGGCGCGGCAAGGGAAGACCGGACGGTCCGCTCCCTGCTGCGTCAAATCAGGCACCTAGCGACCGACTTGGGCGCACAGCTGACCGGTCGCTGTTTGGGTTGCGTTGGCCGGCTGCGGAATAGCAGAGTGCATACGACGAAGAAGAGAAGCCGCCGGTCATCAGCGTACCGCCCGACGTGAGATCCGTCCGACTTCTTGCCGCAGCCTCTAACCAGGCGGGGAAAGAAGTGCTTCGTCCGAGCATGCATCCCCCACACTGCAAGGCATGATAAGCGTGAACCGGGTCTCGTCCTTCGTGGAGGTGACATTGATCCGGCCATTGTGCGCCGATGCGATTTCGCCCGCTATGAACAGGCCCAGTCCCAAGCCGTCGTGCGCGCTTCCAGTATTGCGGTCAGTGAACGGCGCAAACAGAGTGGGGAGACGCTCGGCCGGAATGGGATCGCCGCCATTGGCAACGTCGATCACGAAACCATCACTGTCGGATCGCGCGGTTACGCGGACGGGTTTGCGGGGATCTCCGTGGCTAAGTGCATTACCCAGAAGGTTGGACAACAACTGGGCAATGCGGGGAACGTCGCACTTCACTGGCACGCCCAGTACGATCGCCGCATCCACCATGCGATCGGGATGGATCATCCGAAGTTCGTTTATGACATGACCGAGCGAGGCTTCGAGGTCATGACCCTCTCTAAACGACAATGGAACACCTTTGCCAAGGCGACCTCGAGCCAAGTCTAGCATATCGCTGACGAGACCCGACATCCGGCTGCAACTCTCCAACATGCGCGAGACTATGGTGCTTTCACGCGGCTTGATGTCCGCTTTCGAAAGCATACGCGCGCCCGCCTCGATTGACGCCAGCGGGTTGCGCAAATCATGGCCGAGGATTGCGATGAATTGCTCGCGATAGGCGCCTTCCTTGCCCGCCTCTTCAAGCGCGGCCGTGCTTTCGGCAATCCGATCCTGCGCGTCGAGATGTAGGCCGATCAGCTGCGAGAATCCCTCGAACATGCTGATCACTTCTGGGGACTTGAGCTTTGCGGGCTCAGGGTCCAGCGCGCAGAGCGTGCCGAAGAACGTTCCATTCGGTCGAACGATTGGGATCGAGATATAACTCTGGAAGCCATACTGCCGAGGCGTGTGATGCTCGCAGAAGATCGGGTCGTCGCTGACCTGATCGATGATAACACCTGTGCCGCTGGCGCGGATTTCATCGCAAATCGTCGTTTTCAGGTCCAGTTCGCCGCCAGCAACGAGGCCAAATTGAATTTCATCGCGAACCGCACAGGCGGTCCAGGACGTGTCGGTCACCCGGGCAACGGCAGCAAACCGCAGGCCCGTGTTCCGGCAGCACAGGTCGAGAATAAACGGGATGGAATCAATCCGCCCGATGGCGGATATGTCGTTCGCAACAGATATATCCATGCTCATCCCTCGACCTCGGCTCTCAAGCTTGCCCTCGCCAGCGCGTCCAAATCACATGTCTGGCTCCTAATTAACGGCCCGCGCCGGGCCTATCCCATTTTCTATAATGCCGACGCAAGTTTTCACCAGTGCTCTACGGCGCGGGGCTCGGACGACAACCGCTTTAAGGATGAGCGGATCGCCGGATGGCCGACCGCAAAGGGGGCGTGAGCGGAAGGGACGGCTATTCCATCAGACAGACCGGCCCAACCTGGACGAATGACCGCTTTGGAGCAAAGGCACGGTGCCGCTTTGCATGAGCAGCACTCTATCGTCCGGCCAAGCGGACCAACAAATTCAGGGAAACCGCACAGGACTCCACTTAGGAAGATCCTGCGTGCCGCGCAATCTCAATTTCGGGCGACCGACCGATCGGCTCGCCGGAGGTCTTAAACCAAAGCTAACCGGAAGCCCCCCTCTTCACCCGCACGAGACAGACAAGGTCCGGGACAGCGAGGTTGAAGTAAGCACTTTGCTCCGCGTATTGCCGCGCAAGGGCGAGAGCTTCTCCGGCACTCGGTGCCTCAATCAGAAAGGTTTCCACCGCAAACAGCGTCTCGGCGCTGTAGAATTCTGCGCAGCCAAGCCGATAGGATTTCGGCGGCTCGCGATATAGGTCTATCGCAGCAGCCTCCGTCTTGTTGCGACCGGCAAGGCCAGCCTCAATTCACGCGTTCAAGCAGTCGCCGCGCCTTGCTCTCGTAATCGAGACGGTCATCCTGGTGGGGCTTTGAACGTGCCACGGCGGTGATGCCCTGCACGAAATCGTAAAGCGAAGTGGCCGGATGTCCCTCTTCTTCCAGAACAGATGCGATGATCCTGCCCGTATCGGCCTTCGAGAAACCCCGGCCGCGTAGGAAAGAAGTGCGCTCTTCGTCAGTTCGGGCAACGATCCGTGCCCTGGCCGTTTGCATGCCTTCGACAAAACCCCGCGCCGAGGAGTTGGCGAAATGCGCCAGCGCCGGAGCCGCCTGTTCTGTGAACCGGCTGGGAGCAAACTTCGAATGGCGAATGCTGATTTCCTGGAAATTCTCGACGCCCCAGAGATTTCGGTTCATGCAGACGGCCCTGAGGTAAAAGGTCGCAATTCCCAGAGTTTTCGAGCCGACCTCGCTGTTCCAGCAATAGAACCCCCGAAAATACAGATCAGGATCGCCGCTTGGCAGCTTCCCGGCCTCTATGGGATGGGTATCATCGACAAGGAAAAGAAAGACATCCCGGTCGGAGGCATAGAGCGTGGTCGTGTCGGCAGCCACGTCAACGTGAGGGTTGTACGTCATCGTCGACCAATCGAGCACACCGGGTACTTTCCAGCGGGTATCTCCGGTTCCGTCGCCCGCGATTGCCATCACGGCCGCGACCAGTTCGTGATCCCAGATCCGGCCGTAGTCCGGTCCGGTCACCGCGCGTAGCTCGGTCCGCCCGTCCGTTGTCTCAAGCAATTTGATGTGCTCGCCCCGGTGCTGAAGCAGGCCGTGCTG
The DNA here is from genome assembly GCF_055521635.1 of Novosphingobium sp. BL-S-20. NCBI lineage: Bacteria > Pseudomonadati > Pseudomonadota > Alphaproteobacteria > Sphingomonadales > Sphingomonadaceae > Novosphingobium > Novosphingobium sp. BL-S-20. Next base: position 1,716,832 of record NZ_CM145493.1, read on the forward strand.
GAGATTGATCCCCGCCAAGGTCGCAGGCAGGCCTCGCAAGTAGGCCCCGGGGGCTCCCACCAGACTACAAAGTTGGCTAAACGACCAGTTGGTCGGAGCGACAGGTCCGGCTGAGCCGGGCGCCAGCAACGTCAGCCGGTCGGCGTTGCCCGGCTCAGCTCGAACCTCGATCGATCTGCTCTCCACGATTCGGGTCGATGCCGTTTCGGCCCGGGCAAGTACACTGGCGTAGAGCGCACCGAGCGAAAGGAAGCGCTCGTCGGCAGGCCGCGCGAACCATTCGGATGATACCCGCGATACGTTCTCGCCCCGGCTGATATCTACGCGGTAAGGCGCGCCGGGCGCCGCTGCCGGAAGACTGGAGGAATTGGTCATGTCGTAATCTCCTCATGAGGTTGCAGACGCAGACACCCATTCCGCGTCGCCCCTTTTCCCTTCCTCTCCTCCTGCCGGGCCGACGCACCACATGTTCGAACGGGAGGACAGGGAGCCGCGATGCCTTCGGCAAGCCGGAACCACTGCCCATGAAGCGAGGAACGCGGCGCGGCGACAGGGCTGCACTGCGCCGCCCGCGACATGAAACTCGCGGCATCCCTGTCGTGACATTGACCCGGCGATACCGATCGCACAGTACCGAACCGGCCGCCGGGAAATCGCGAGCCAGAGCGACCTGAAGGCAGCCTTGCGCAGGGCCGCGATCGCCCAGGGCGGATGAACCATTTCGCAGCATCAGGCTGATGCCGCACCGATCAACCTGCGCAGGGCAGCCCAGGCGCCTGCTTCGCCCGCGCGGCATCCCTCATTGAATCCATGATCGTAAAGCCGGCATGCGATCGCTGCCATGACCGGCTCGGTCTCTGCCGGTATGAGGTCGAGAAGCTCGCCGTCGCCGCGCCGCAGTTCCAGGGTATCGGGATGCTTGTTCTGGTCGGGCAGCGAAACCCGGGCAAGCGATCCCAGCTCGGCAAGATCGGCATTGTAAGTGGCCACGAAGAGGTCTGCGACGGAAGTCGAATGGGGCATGGCATATCTCCTGATTGGCGGCCGCCGACTTTCCCCGGCGGCCTCCCCCCATCCCCGCTTTCCTCCTTCGGGCAGGGAAAAGCGCAAAGCGGAACGGGCCATGACGGTCCATCATGGGCCCTCGGCCGCCGCCATGATCCTTGCAACGCGGCCAATACCCTCAAACCGTGACGACCATGGCCGAGCAAGCTCTCCGCCACCGGCCGCGACCTACCGAGCGATCCAGGAAGGATGTTCCGTTGCGCTACTCCTGTCGGCCTCCCACATCGCAAACTCAAAATCGTCGAGAGTTATGCCGCACTCCATGAGCACGCGCGCGGCCGCCATGGGGCTGCGGGCAACCGCGTCAGCAAAGTCTTCGAGCTCCCCCGGATAGCCGGAGAGGCATTCCCAACTATCCCCGATGCAAGAAACCGGATCGCGCGCGATCGGGAGACCGGCAGCATCGAAAGCCAACATCGCGGCAAGGAGCTTTTCGCAGTGCCCGACGTCGAGCGTTTCCCTAGGCCCGTGCTGCCCGTGATAACCAACCGACAGGTTTGTGCATTCGGCAACGATGCCTGCATATTCATTGGTGTCGGTGAAGACCCCGGTGTTGTCCGGACGGTACTTGAAGCCTTTGTCGAGACTGTTCAGGGATGCGGCAAAACCGAGCGCAAAGGCGTCCGAACATGTGCGTCCAAAGGCCTGGTGGGTGATGACGTCGCTGAAGCCCGCGCGGTCGAATGCGATGGCGGCGTCGATATCGCGCAGAAATCCGGGGTTGCTGCGCCTGATCCATGCCGAGCCAAGACAGCCCTCCTCTTCGCCGCGATGAAAGACGTAGAGACCCGGGCGTCCGGCAGCAATCATGCCCAGCATGATCCAGATGCCGGCTCCGTCGTCGGCCCCCAGCGACATGCCGGGCTTGCCATTGCGCAGCCGGGCGATGCCCTGCTTATCGACAAGGACTTCCTGCGGTCCCGAACGCGCGGCCACCGTATCGACATGGCAACTCCACATTACACGCGGTTTGTCACCGATCGCGAGCCACCTGTTGCCGAAGCCATCGGCATTCATTCCCGGCACGCTGTCGAGAAACTCGCGGCAGAATGCGCGTTCGATGCTGCTGTCATGGGGCCGTGCCCAGGAGAGAATTTCGAGGAGGCCCTGCCTGCCCATCAATACGTGGTTCATCGGTCAGGCTCCCGCAGGTGAGGAGGACGCAGCAATATGCTGCGCAGGCGGCGTGACTTCGCACAAATTTCCAGATAGCGGCGGCGGGCTGGCGGCCGGTGGTTCGGAAGTCCACATTGCGCCCGCCAGCGGAGCGAGAACAGCCGGGTCGGCGCCGGGGCAGCCCCTGGAAGACGTGTCCCTGTCTGTTTCCTCGCCTTGGAAATTCAATCTTTGCGCGTCGGAAGCAATTTCGCTGAGCCCTGCCTGGGACCGGCGCTGCGCGATCACATGCGCGTTCGGGATATCCGCGGCGCTGTCGTCGAAGGGCTCCGGGACATAGTCGGTGGAGAGCCACTCACCGAAGTATTCGGTGAGGTCATTGATGTGGAACATTTCGCCGGAGCCATCGCATTTACGGCAGTTTGGCGCTGTCCACCACTCGCTGCGGTCGCCCAGAAAGACAGCGCCGAAGGCTTCCGCAGACTGCTCGAGGATGTCATGGAATGCATCTGTGCTGCACACGACGATGAAATCTTCAGAATCGCTGTAATGGCGCTCGTTGTGCTCGCAGAATGTGGTGCAGTTGTGGAAGCAGCCGTGGCACCATTCCTCACAGGAGCCGTCGGCGAACCAGACTTCGTCATAGGCCGTTGCGTCGTTCTCGCATCGCGGGCAGTACCAGGGAACGCGCCCAAGGCCGTTGGTGCTTTCGGAACAGATGCTACCTTGTCCGATAACGAGAAACTCGCCGTTGTCGCCGAGATCATCGCCGCCATCGATGTAGGGAACGACAAATCCCTCGCCGTCCTCGATGCGCTGTATCCTGGCACCGTTCAGACCGCCTTCGCAGAACCCTGCCGCTTCCAGGAGAAGTTTCAGCCTGGAGACATCGCCGTAAATGGTCGTGTAGATCTTGCGATCCGGCCAGATCACGCTGCGAGCCCGCGCGTCATCCCGCGCACCGATATAGGCAAGCGCCGTATCGGGACCGGCGTAGACCCGTACCGGATGGCAGCAACTCTCGAAGTCATCGGCAGCACGCGCCATGCAGCTTGCCGGCCCTCCGACGTAAACCTCCTCGATCTCGTCCGCATCCTGGGTGATCTTGAGGGCGTGTTCGGCAAGCAGAACGGAAAGCCTGGCGCACCAGCTCTCGATCGCGTTGTTGTCGAGGATTTGCGGGAAGTATCGATGGAGATAGCGTCCTGGCGACATGACCAGCTGGCGATCGAGCTGTCCCTTGCCGCAATTTTCAGTGAAGGCGATCTTGCCTGCCTGGTCGGTCGAGAGGTGGCAGAAATGCTCGCCGTGCACTGCCTGATACCAGGGCTCGTCGTGCCAGGGCGTCTCTGTGTAAGTGCCATCGGCAAACCGAAGTTTTTCACGGGTTCGCCAGTCGATATCGCCCGCGCCGATGCCCTCTATCGCGATGCGAAGCCGGGCTTCGGGAAAGCGACGCGAAAGGCGTTTGCGCACGGCGTCGGCTTCTTCGAACGAAGGCCAGACGTATTGCTGGTCACTGACCGGTGCCATGCAGAATTCGGTGGTGATTTGTCGCCATTCGGTTTCGGCAGGCGAATAGAGGATCTGAAACTGTGCCATGGGCGTGACTCCGCGCAGCCGCGCGGCATGAAGCGCGCGGCCGGAATGTTGGTGCTGGTTCGGGAGGGCCTCAGTCGAAGGCAGACACCGCAGGTGCGCGGCGCCGGCCTCTCTGCCGAGATGAACCGGCGCCGCACCTGCGGCTTGTTGGCTCCGCCTCGCGGATCATCGGCGATGACCCGCAATGTTCTGCGACCGAAAAGGGGAGCTGGAGACGCCCGCTACCAAGCGCCTCCGTCCAGGTTCATGCCGCTTCGGGCAAATCTTCCTCAGGCTCCGGGCTCTCGATTTCGCCCTCGGCCGCTTCGCCTGGTGGCGCCGAAGCAGAGCTGAACTTCATGGGCGCAGGAAGCCACGCCGCCGCGCGCTCCTTGAGTTCGGCCTCGATCACCGCCTCACCCGCAAAGAGCCGTTCTGCCGACACCGCGAGATCGAATTTGCGCGCAGATGCATGGCGATTTCGCAGTTCTACGCCGCCGATCGCTTCGAAGAGATCGAGGATTTTCGGCTTGGTCAGCCGATCGAAGAAGTTGCGGGCGGTTGGGCGCCACCAGGTCGAGACATCGATTTCGAGCGCGCGGCCAAGATGGTCGAGGAAGTCGGCGCCGGCCTGACCGTAAGGCACCGAATGCAGGGAGCGTGCGACGGCCCAACCGAGCCAGGCGCCTCGCAGTCCATCGTCAAGCGCGCAGAACGCATCGAAGCGCTCCGCCATATAGGTATGTTCGCACCAGCTGCGGTCGAGCGCATCTTCGAGGTCGGCCCATTTATGTGCCGCCACAGTTTCGCTGACGAAACCTTGGATCCGCGCAGCCGCGGCGTCCGCACGCAGTTCGCTGGGCATCGCATTCCAACCGCGGCAGGTCGCCCGGTCCGCTGCGATGAAGGTGGCAAGATCGAGAGCGAAGCGCGGATCGTTTGCGACGTGGACCGCGAGCAACTCGGTCTTCATGGTTGCCAATTCGTCGAGCAGCCGCATGCTGTAGCTTTCTTCGGGCTCAGCAGCTTCGTCTGATCCTCCAACGGTTCTTGCGCCGTCGAAATCGGCTGCTTCATCCTCGCCGCAGCCGTCGTCGCCGTCCCCGCTATCCTCGTCGATCTCGGGTTCCACCGCGAAGCACTCATGGTGGAGGTGCGGTTTGCCTTCGGCATCGATCAGCAGATAGGCAATCGCGCCGGCCCTTTGGTCCGGTGTGAGTTGGAGCGAGGCGCCGACCAGAGCTTCCATTTCCTCATTGAGGGCATCCAGCTCGCCCAATTGCTCGTTGGTATATTCACCAGCCACGCTCGCTTCGGTCTCGATTTCCTCGAGCCGGGTCACGATTTCATCGTGCCTGGCTTGCGCCTTGGGCTCGAAGGGCGTGGCAACCGGCTCGACGCGGGCCATCCGGAAAGTCTCGGAATAGGGGATGGAGGACGACGTCACGGTTCGGACCTGTGCGAAGCCCTCGCGCTCACGCAGTGCACTTGCTGCTGCTGTCATTTCTTCCGCGGCAAGGCGTTCGACCAGTTCGCCATCGCACCAGATCTCGGTGGCGGAATCGCTGAAGAGATCGGTTTCAACGCGGCCGCCTGCGGCTAGGTAGGCATCGCGGCCGACAAGCAGCGCTTTGGGATCGCCACCCTTGTAGGATCCTGTCGCCAGTTGCCGCCTGATTTCGATGACGGTGTGACCATAGTAGCTGGCCTCCATCTGCTCGAAAACCTGGGCTTGCCGATCGGCATCGCCCGTTGCGGCATAGGCCTTTGCCACATCGAGCGTGATCTCACCGCTGCGTAGGGCTTGGAAGATCGGTTCGGCCAGATTGGCGAGGCGAAGGCGGCCAAGTACAAACCGCTCGGTCTTGCCGAACCGCTTGGCTAGATCTTCGGGCGTCTTTTTCTCACGCTCGATCATGCCCTGGAAGGCCCGGCATTCATCGGCCGGATTCATGGGCAGATTGTAGTAATTCTCGGCGAAGCTCATTTCGATTGCATCGCGAGTGCCCTTGACCACCAGGACCGGTACCATGAAGTCCTCGCCGAGCTTTCCGCTTGCAATGTTGCGGTGTACGCATTCAAGGCGCCGCCCCCCGCCGACGATTTCGTACCGCCCCTTCTTTCTTGGAACAGGCACACCGATCAGGTTTTGCAGGATGACGCCGGTTTCACCGATGTTGGCTTCCAGTTCGGCATCGGCGACCTCATCGCTGGAAGTGCGCACATTATGGCTGGATACCGTGCAGTCGAGCGCACGGACGTAAATGATGTTCACCAATTGCATGGGAAACTCCTTGTTGCGGATCGGCTGAAAGCCAGCCTGCCATCCGCCTCACCTCCCCCCTCTTCCCTCCCTGCGGGTGTGGCGCCTCAAGACGTCATTCCAATCGTTGAGGCCGTCCGGCGGCCACTCGATGTCCAGTTCAAGGTCGGAGCGGGAATAGGCTTGAGCAGCCTTTTTCGCCGCAAGATGACCAGCCATGTCATTGTCGGGGAGAAGGACGAGCCGCTTCACGAAAGGCGGAATACCGACCGCATGAAGCCGGCTGCTGCCAAGGGCCGCCCAGACCGGAATGCCCAATAGCGCTGTGGCCGACGTCGCCGTTTCTATACCTTCGGCAAGGCCGAGTTCCGGTCCCGCGGGCGAGAGGCGGACCGCGCCATCGTGAAGCCGTCCCAGACTGAGCTTGGGAACACCGATATCCGAGGCAAGCCCCTTGCCGCCGGGCGCCAGAAAGATGCGCTGCAGGGCAGACATTCCCCTTTGACCGGTGACGGCTGCTATAACGGCGGGCCGAAAACGAAGCCAGCGGCCTTGCCGGACCGGGCAGAGCGGGTGGAAACGAAGCGCGGAGGGTAGCGCACAGATCCCCCGATCGCGCAGGTATGCCTCGCCGATCGTGCCGGACAGCGGCTTTGCTTCGAACCAGAGTCTGCGCAACCGCCCGAGAGCCAGGACCTCGCCGCCGATTTCGTGATCCGCGGGCCCCCGTTCCTTGAGCCGGGGTACGTCGCAGCGCCTGGCCCGCAAGGCAGCGAGGACAGATGCGGTATCGCAGCCGGCGAAACACTTGAACAGGAGTGACCGGTCCCCCACGCGCACGGACAAACTCGCGACCTTGTCCTCGTGGGCAGGACAACAGCATACGCCTCGGTCCCGATGCCAGGTCCCGGAAAGTGCTGTCACGATCCTTCGCCCAGCGGCGACCAGTTCCGGGGTTGATGCCAAGAGAGAACCTCGCTCAGGAAAGGCCGTTTCCCCGGCCAGGGCTTCCTCTTTCCTCCCCCACTCCACTCCCTGGCGAATACGTAGACGCACTGCCTTTAATGACACTTTTAAGACAGTATCTTACAAGATTGGCGGCACCGACGCGGCATTCTGAGCCCTCCCGCACACCTCAAGGAGTTCTTGATGGCGAGCCACCAAATTGACCCAAGTTCCTTCGCGATGCCTCACCGACCTTCCGTCTTGATTGCGACGATGACCGCTGCCGACGGTCCGGAATGGGCGACCCGCGATTTTGCTCACAGCACGAATTCGCAATGGCAAACTTGCCGGCAAGAGAGTTCGCCCGGCCGCGTATACGGATCAGAAGGCCGGCTGGATTCCCCGCGGCCTCCAGAGTCATGCCGACGCAAAATTGATTCCAGCGGCGGTTCGCGGTGATGTGCATCCCGGCTGCCGATGACGGCTTCGACAACCGCCGGCTGATGATGATGGAACTGGCCCGCCGCGGGCTGCAAATTCTTATCACAGAACTTGGTCTCGACCTCTTTCGTCAGCCAGCCCTCGAGATGCTGTTCGAACTGTACAGCAAGCCTGCCGATCAAACTCACTCGCTAACCGGTTTAAGCTCCGTGACGACCACATCCGAGCGGAACTCGCAAAGAATCGTTCACCGCATGGAAGAACTGACCTTGGTGGAAACGGTGCGTGACGCGACGGACGGCAGGAGAACGGTCGTCAGGCTTACCGATGCAGGGCGACAGGCGATCGAGGCATTCCTGGACGATTGGGCCTCCAGTGCCGAATTCAGGGCGATGGTCCAGCGCGAGACGGCAGCGCCGCAGGCACCGGCTGAACTGGCAGGCGAGAGTTGATCTGAAGGCTTGAACTTATCCGAGTTCGGAGGCAGAGTTGCTTTTGCAGCTGGCGTTGAGAGGCGGGTAACCGGCTGCAGGAAAAGCCTTCCACGCATGAACAGGCGCGTGACCGGGTAGGTCGCACGCAGGCACTGGAACTTAATGCCCGCCGCCGGTGGTGGCTCTGTCGTGCGAGTTTCTGATTGTTTTTCGGCCAGGCGCATGGTCCGCGCCGGCGATTGCATTGCATTCTAGAAGCAATGCTTCGGATTAAAGAGGAAGAGCGCCAAGGCGCTTCGAAAGCCCTGTTCGAAGACCGAAAGGCATTCGACAGTTTCTACCGTCGGGAGGCTCCGAAGTTGCTTCAATTCCTGAAGCGCAGGATCTGGATCGAAGAAGAGCGGGCCGATCTCGTCCAGGAGGCCTTTGCGCGCCTCGTCGCGGCCCGGTCATCCGCTGCCCAGGAGAACCCCGGTTCGTATGTGCAGGGTATTCTTCGCCATCTTTTGGCTGACCGCGCTCGTGCCTGGTCACGATCGAAGGCGGCGCGCGCTGATGAGGTGGCGCCGCCACATCAACCTGAGATGCCGGATGCAGCCCTCGAACTGGCGCAAATGCAGGAACAATATCGGATAGCAGTCGATACGCTTCCGGCAAAAACCCGAGAGGTTTTCCTGTTGCACCGGGCCGAGGACTTGCCTTATCGCCAGATAGCGGAGCGTTTGGGGATCAGCATAAGAACGGTGGAATGGCACGTGGCGCAAGCTGTCGTTCGCATTGGAAAGAGCGTGGCCGGTCATGACTGACGTTCCCCCATTTAGCGCTCAGCAGCTCTCGGACACGCTCCTGGAGGAGGGCGCCATTTGGTTTGCACGCATGCGAGGCCCCGATGCCGGCGATTTCCAGGAAGAGTTCGAGCAATGGCGGGCAGCTAGCTCGCTTCGCCAGGCCGCCTACGAACGGGCCGGCGAGATATTTGCCGCCGGGCGGTTCCTGGCGGCCGAGCGCAAGTCTCAAACCCATATTGCGAACGACAACGCTCGATCGGCGGCCGGTACATGGAAATGGCTTGCCGTCGCCGCTGCCCTCGGGCTCGGTATCGCCTTGGTCGCCATGGGAATTCAGCAGCGCTCCATGGGCGTTGGCGGCGGCGCTGAAAGCCACGGGATCGCACAGTTTGGCGATAGCAGCGAGCAGCGGCAGCACGTCGGCGGAAACGGTCAGGCAGGGCCAGTTCACCTCTCGGACGGCTCATTGGTCACTTTGCAGCCCGGAAGCATAGTCTCCCAGTACTTCAGCGCCGACCGGCGGGAATTGCGTCTCGAAAAGGGAGAGGCCCGCTTCGAGGTCGCTCACGAAGGACGCCCCTTCGTAGTCGAGGCCGGCGGCGGCATCGTTACGGCCCGCGGCACGATCTTCGATGTTCGTTTAGCCGAAGGACACCAGGTTATTGTCAAACTCCTGCGCGGGGCGATCGACGTGGAACGTCCGAAGCGGGCGGACGGTGGCAGTTCGCCATTCTCGCGCCTCTCGGCCGGCGAAAGCCTTTCCTTCCTTTCAAATGGCACGCCAATCGGCCAGGCAATTTCAGCTGGAATTCCAGCTTCAATTCCGGGTCCCGTCGATTACGCTAGGCCACGCGAATTTGACCGAACACCGCTTACGGCGGTCCTGGCCGAAACGCGCGCGGCCTCGGGGGTGACGATTTTCGTTGCCGACGCAGCTCTCGGGCAAATGCGAGTCAGCGGCCGCTTCCGTGTCGATGACGGTCAGCAGGTCGCCGAGCGCCTTGCCGCGCTGTTCGACCTGAAAGTAGAGCAGTCTGCTCCCGATCAAGTGACCTTGCGCCAGAAGAATTGAAAAAATTTTCCGTCAGACCCCGTAGTTCATCGAGCCACAGCGATGCCTCCTGAAAAATCCAGTCAAAATGACTGGATCCCTACAGGGGGGATCGAAGTGGTTCATAAGGGTAAAAGGGCAAAGCGGGGCCTTCTTGCGGCAACGGCACTCGCATCGATACTGTTAAGTTCTCCGGCAGCGGCAGATCCCGCAGGCAAGCAGCATTACAATCTCGAAGCCGGCGCGCTTGGCGACGCACTCCAGGCCGTTAGCCGCCTTTCGGGTCGCGAAATCATCTTCAGTTCGGAAGCGGTCATCGGCCGACGTGCACCTCATCTCGAGGGAACGTACAGCGCGGACGAGGCAGTGCGTCGACTGCTTTCCGGTTCCGGACTGAAGGTGCAATACCGAAAGGATGTAATCCTGATCGGGGGGCGATCCGAGGCACCGGTCGAGGACACTCCTCGATCGGTAGAGAGCCCTGAGATCCTGGTGACAGGTTCGCGTATCAAGGGCGCTCAACTTGCCTCTCCGCTCATGGTCCTGTCGCGGAAGGATATGATTATGGGCGGCCACACCGATCTCGGCGATGTAATCCGAAGCATCCCGCAGAATTCCGGAGCGGGCCAGAATCCGGGCCTGGCCTTCGGCATTCCCCAGGCGAACGGCGAAAACGTCGGTTCCGGCTCCACAATCAACCTGCGCGGCCTGGGGGCCGACTCCACCCTCGTGCTCCTCAACGGGCAAAGGGTCGTCTATGGCGGCTACCGCCAGGCCATCGACATCGACGCCATCCCGATGGAGGCCGTGGAGCGCCTTGAGATTCTGACCGACGGTGCTTCGGCTCTCTATGGTTCCGACGCGGTTGCAGGCGTAGCAAACGTCATCCTGCGCAAGGATTTCGAGGGGCTCAGGACCTCCGCCCGGCTCGGCAACTCGACGGAAGGGGGAATGCAATCCGTCATCCTGGGAGCCACGGCGGGTACACGATGGAATTCCGGCTCCGTCATGGCTACCTATCAGTTCTCCCGGAGCGAGGGGCTCGACGCAAGCGAGCGATCCTACACGCGCGATGTGAATCCGGGCCTGACGCTTTACCCCTACCTCAGGCGCCACAATGCACTCGTGAATGCCAGTCAGGAAATCGGCAATTCCGCCCATTTCGATCTGGCGGCGGTCTATAGCTGGCGCCGCGACGAACGCGGGTTTTCCGCTACCGCCGCAGCAAACTCACCGAGGTATCTCGTCGGAGGTGCTTCATGGATGCTCGCCTTCGCCCCATCACTCACCTGGGACGTCAGCAAGGATTGGTCCGTAACGCTCGCCGGTACCTACGGAATCGATCGTACGCGCTATTCTACCCAAGTCAGTACCGGCGGGGCATTCACCCCTACCCTTCAGGCCTGCTTCTGCAACACATCCTGGAGTGCGGAAGTCAACGCGCAGGGCAGCGCATTTGCCCTGCCTGCCGGAGATGCGAAGGTCGCGCTGGGTGGAGGTATCCGCAGCAACAGCCTGAGGGCAAAGCGGACCTTATCCTCGCCGCTCGACTTCGACGTGACGCAGGATGTCTACTATGCGTTCGGCGAAGTGAATGTGCCGCTTATCTCGCCCGATATGCAATTGACCGGCATCCGCAAGCTCAGTGCGACAGCGGCCGTGCGCTACGAATCCTACAGCGGACTGGAAAGCCTCGCGACACCCAAATTGGGGATCAATTACGTTCCTGTCGATGGACTGGAGATCAAGGCAACCTGGGGCAAAGCCTTCAAGGCGGCGACACTCTACCAGCGCTACAACAACCAGATCGCCGTAGTTCGCCTGGCAACGACTAGGGGCGGCGCAGGCTATCCCTCCGGATCGACAGTGCTCGACATCTCCGGGGGTCAGCCCGATCTGAAAGCCGAGCGCGCCGAAACCTGGACGGCGACCATTGCTGCTACCCCGGCAGCATTGCCCGGACTGCGCCTCGAGGCAGACGTTTTCTCAATTCGATACAGGAATCGGATCGCGACCCCCATCGCGGTTCCCGGGCAATCGCTTTCAAACCCGGCCTATGGCAGCCTGGTCACACTCGATCCGAGCGCTGCGCAGCTTGCAGCCGCAATCGAAGGCCGGGAGTTGCAGTTCAATTCGGTTGGTAGCTACGACCCGTCGAAAGTCGTCGCCATTATCGACAACCGCGTTGCGAACGTCGCCGCCCAGCAGGTTCGCGGTATCGATCTTTCGTTGCGCTACGGCCGGGATATCGGCGCTGCAGGCAGGATCGAGGCAAATCTCGCCGGGACCTATCTCGAAAGCAAGCAACAGGTCGTAGCCGGATCTCAATACACCGAGCTTGCCGGAACGATCTACAATCCGCCAAACTGGCGTCTGCGGGGCGGTTTGTCCTGGGGGAAATCCGGAACCACCGTTGCTGCAAGCGTCAACTACACCGGCGCACTCGACGATACGCGCTCCACACCGGCCGCTCAGATCGACGCCCAGACGACGGTCGATCTTTCAATTCGACATGAGACGAACGTCGATCACGGGATACTCAAGGGTGTCGACGTAGTCTTCTCGGTGCAGAACCTTTTCGACAAGGCCCCGCCTTACAGCCGTTCGGCCTACATTGCCGATCCGCCCTACGACTCGGCCAACTATTCCGCGATCGGCCGGTTCGTGAGCTTGGGGGTCTCCAAGCAATGGTAACGCCTGCCCGATCTGTGCCTGCCAGAAGCCTAACACCGCGCCACAATCGGCGATGGCTGGCGTCGGCACTCGGACTATCTCTGCTCTCAGGCGTAGCGCCAGGCGCAGTCCATTCCACCACCACATCGGCTAGCCCCCAAGTGTCGCTGACGGAAGTAATCGAGACCGCCTCGATCGACGGCGTTTCGTTCTCCCCTGACGGGCGCTGGATTTCCTATCGCACGGTATCGCGTTCGGTCGACCTTAACCGCACCGCGCTGCAATGGCATGTCGTAGCGACCGACGGGAAGCAGACCATCCCCCTCGGCAGCCCGTTGGAACCCACCTGGGTTCCGATGTTCGATTCCGTCGAGGAAGCCGACCAGGTGTGGTCGCCTGCCAGCGATGCGATCTATGTTCGCGGTCTGACCCCCGAGGGCGTGCAGGTGCTTCGGCTGGGTCTGGATGGTACCCGGCGGCTAGTGACCCACGATGAGGCCGACGTCACTTCCTTCGCACTGCGAAAAAACGGGGATGGGATAGACTACGTCGTACGCAATGCGCGCAGCACCATCGCCCTCGGGCAGGCCCGAGAGAAGGCCATGGGCATCCACTTCGATGCCGGACTTTCGACCGAAGGCCTGCGGATTACCGACAACTTCAGCATCGGCGATCGTGTCACGGCCTTGAGGTTCAGCGGCGACAGCGCCGCCGAGGAGGCTTTCGGAGGCCAGCCAAGAACGAAGTCGATCCTGTTCTCCGTGACAGAGCGTTCTCCAGCTCCGCCCCGGCAGGGCAGCAAAAGTCCTTATAAAAGCGACGATGGGACCGCGGGATCACGCAACTCGCTGGTGACCGTCCGCATCACTGATCGCGGAGCGCTGACACGATTTCAAGCTTCGCGGCGGCTTTACGTCGAGGCCGCGGATGCGTCAGGGGCGAGCCGCATCTGCTCCGCAGAGGTTTGCAGCGGAAGCATGCGAAGCCTGAAGGCTGCATTTCTCGTGCCTGGTCGCAATGAGGTCGTCATCGCTTATGAGCGCGCGACATCGGGTCGAACCGTGCTCTATCGTTGGGACATCGATAGCGGCTCGGTCCGCAAGATCGCCGATCCCGGCGGATTGCTCGATGGCGGAGGTTTTCGGCGAACGCCCTGTGCTCAAAGCGGCGCACTGCTTGCCTGCGCATACTCCGGCCCGTCCACACCGCCGCGTTTGGTTACCATCAATCTCGAGACAGCGAAGATCGCAACGCTGGCCAATCCCAACGCCGCGCTCGATGCACGCGATTTCGGGAGAACCCGGTTCCTGAGCTGGCGGGACGCAGAAGGCCGGGAAGGTACTGGCAAGCTCATACTTCCGAGCGCATTCTCCGGCCGGCTGCCCTTGGTCATCACCACGAACAGCTGCTCGGGATTCCTGCGCGGCGGATCTTCCTATCTGATCTCCGAGCACGTTCTGGCCGCTCACGGCTTCGCGGCGCTGTGCATCAACACCAACGGCGACAACGAACTCGCGCCCCAATTCAGCGAAAAAACGGCGGTTCTGGCACCGCACAAAGCGAGCCTCGCATCCTATCAGGCCGCAATCGCCCTGCTCGCCCGCATGGGAATTATCGATCCGGACAGAGTGGGGATAGCCGGGCACAGTTTCAGCGCCAATGTCACCGCCTATGCCGTCAGCCATACCAGGCTGTTCAAGGCTGCAGTCCTCGGGGGAGCCATAACCATCGATCCGTGGGTATACCAGCTCACAACCGCGACCCCGAATTCTCGTCGATCCGGCTTGTGGAGCAGCTTCCTCAATCTACCGCCGCTCGACCAGGATCCGGGCGGCACCTGGAGCAGGATTTCTCCCTCGCTCAACGCAGCCAGGATCGAGGCACCGGTGCTGATGGAGCTTCCCGAGAGCGAGTACCTGAACAATCTGGAACTCTACCGCCAAATCCGCCGGACAGGCGGCATCGCGGACATGTTCATTTTTCCGAACGAAGGACATTGGCTCGGCCGCGAACCAGCGCATGCCTATTGGCGGCAGCTGCGCGCGCTGAACTGGTTTGCCTACTGGCTCCAGGGCCAGCGCCGCGGGCCGCCGGAAATGACACACGAAGTCGAGCAATGGGCGGCCTGGCAGGCCCAGCGAGACCGCCAGCTCCTATCAATCTCGTTGCCGAGCGATGCGCGCGCGAATCCATGATTCCGTGTCGATGAGACGCATGAGCGCAAGTACATCTCCGCTCATGAGCCTCTGCACGGCGCCGAGCGCTGCCTCGACTTTGTCCCGGTCGAGGCAGCCAAGGCTTGCCAGATTGCCCTCGAGCAACATCTCGCGAGCCTCATCGCGCTTCGCTTCGAGAATGTCATAGAGGAAGCTGGTGGGCGTCCCTTTGGCGCTGCGCGTCATGATCTGCGCCGGCAGCATTGCCTCAAACGCCAGGCGAGCAACGGCACGATTGCGACCACCGGTGCACCACATCCACGTCGGCACGCGCAGGCATGCCTCGATCACGGGCTGCGCCATGAGCGGTGCCCGATACGGCAGATCGCCCTGCCCGGCGTGCCCCTCCAGAAAGTTCTGGATGCCGATCAGCCAACCGACATGCAGGACCTTTCCGGGCCGGGCGCCGGGCGGAGTATCAAGCCAGGGGTGATGCGAAAATTCAGCGGTCTCCAGGACGCTTTGGGACAGGAAGGCACTGTTTCCAATCCTGGGTGCGTCCCGCCCGCGCCGTAGCGCCAATCGTCCTGCCCTGAGCGCCACGTCGACGACGCTGCGCCCCGTCATCCGGGCAATATCGCAGACCGTTTGAGAAGCGGCCCAACCTGATGTGTCGAGCGCCCGATCGAGGACTGGCCGGACCGAATCCAGCATTGCAAACACATTGTCGCCTCCCCCGCCATGAAGGTAAGCCTTGGCCCCGGACGCAGCGGCGATTTCGAGCATGCTCTTGTCGGCAGACTGGGAAAACGATCGCGAAGTTGGTCGCGGCAGATGCGCCGCGTGGCATTGCGGAAGATCTATCCGCTCGATGTTGTCCGGCACCTCGGCCAACTGGACCTGCAAGTGCTCTGCTACGCAGCGCGCATAATATCGCTCGTCGCCTGCGGGCTCGGCAGAGACGGTGGTAACCCCTGACCACTGCGCACCGGTTGCGCGGAGCGCTGCCGCCACGATCGACGAATCCAGCCCGCCCGACATGCCGAGGATGACCCGCTGTCCGGCGGAGCAGCCTCGCACCGCGATCAGCACGGCATCGCGAACTGTCTCAGCGGCGATTTGCAGATCGTGAATCTGTGCGGGGGGCAAGGCGAAGTCCCACGGATTCCAGAGCGCGTGCCCGCGCAGGCGTCCCGGTGTCCATTCGAGGCAGCGCCCTGGTTCGAGCTCCGTGATACCGGCGAGTACCGTGCTCGAGGGGCGGTGCGCGGGATAGACCAGAGCCGAAGCAAGCGCGGCACGATCGATCTCGCCCGTGCACGCCCCGGCGGCCACAAGCAGATCTGCGTCACTTGCTGCATAAATGCCGCCGGATGCCAGCGCGTAGTAGCATGGCATCTCGATATCCGCGCTGCGGACCAGTTCGAGCTGAAGCAAGCGATGGTTATATTCGATACCGAGCCAGGGGCCCCAGAATGCCTCGATGAGCTTCGGCCACGGGGGCCACTGCTCATGCCGCGGAAGGATCCCCGATGAATGATCATCATCGCCCAAGGAACGGGAATGGACCTGACCCAAGATCATCCGGCTGCCGCCCGGTTCAATCGACAGCGGCAGGTCGATCGACGACCAGAGCTGCACGCCTGCGAGTTCGACTGCGAGCCGCATTGCACCGCTTTCCTCGAACCGTTTCCACATATCGCTGGCTCTGTCAGGCGGCGCGCCGATAGCGAGCAGAAAACGTCCCATCAGGTTGCCAGGATGGGCGTGTAGTTGCGGATGCGGCTTTCGGACTCGGCCAGCAGCACATTACCGACCCGGGTCCAGCAATGTGCGGAGAACGGCCTGCCCGTGACACCGAAAACGACGGTCGGCTGATAACCGTGAGCACGAACCAGTCTCGAAAGCGCGAGTGCCTTTGGAAGACAGCGATCGAAGGTGCCGAAGATAAGCGCTGCTTGCGCGATAGTGCCGTTGATCCGTGCTGCTACCTCAGGCGGCAAGACACTCTTCATCGGCAATGCCAAGGACTCCGGCCGCCGATCCAGAAGTTCGCGTGCGGTTCTGCGCTTCAGCTCACGGCGTGATTTCAGAAATGCAGCGCCAAAGGCAAGTGCCTGTCGCCAATTGCCTGATACCGGCGCGACCTCATGAACTCCGTCGCTGTTTTCACCGCACGTTTGGGGAACCTCGACACCTGCCGACTGGACGAGAAGCCCGGTCTTGTAGTGCCGCTCCAGAGGCTCGAAATCGGCATTGCCCCGGGACAGTAGCGCCATGAAGGCCCGGTTTTCTTCCGGTGACCCAAAGCAGAAATACCGATCCGATACGAGATCGAGAAAGATGGGCCTGCTGCCCACGATGCAAAAATGCACGCCCGATCGCAGCATGCAGCCCATCAGGACATCGCTCCGTAGACGAGGCGACGTGCTCGCGCATCCGTATGCCGCTCAACATCCCGCGCCAGCGCAGCAGCTGAGACGTAGTCTCCCAGGGTTTCGGTCAGCGGACCCACGGGGATACCCAAAGTAATCGCTGACACCTCTCCCAGGTCGACGACGAAACCGGTTTCCGGGCCGCACGATCCGCGCATCCGCGCCAATTGTCCCTTATCCATATCGAATTTCCTTGAGCAATGGTGCGCGGCATCGCCGCGCACCACCGTGGGGTCAGTCCTGGCCGAGACCGGTCGAGTACTCGCCGAACGTGTCCTGAACCTCGCCGAGCGGGATGCCCTTGGTTTCTTCGGAAAGCGAACCCAGGTCGAACACCTCGTCCTCGTGCGTTTCGTCATTGCGATACATGGTTGCACTCCTCAGTTTAGGTCACCTCCATTGGTGACCAGATAAGGAATACCGGCTGATCGGGATTATGCTCAGCATGTATATCCAGACAAAATGTCCAAGAATACGATACAGAACTCAAAACGCAACAGCGGTGACTTAAAAAATTCAGAGATGCAGGCAGTTCGCCACAGTGATGTAGACATGTTAATTGACGGAGCATCTCGCCTATGGCCGCAAATGGAGGGAAATGCGCCGTTGGTGATAGCTCTCCAAGCGACGACGAAAGACGCGCTGCAGATCCCGAACGTCTGTCGTCAGGAGCAACTTGTGCTCCTTGAAGGTATCAGGAAGCGAATCGCATTCGCCAATCCTTGCGTAATGCAGCCGTTCATTGAGATTCCTCATCGTATCGACCGCCGATTGATTGCCGATCTCCGAGACCAAGGTGAGGAAGAGCCGGCTTATCTGTAGCGCGAGGTCCACGGCATTGTCTGGCGCTGGTGCATCCCCCAAAGACCGCAACAGCTTCGCGAGCTTTTCCGCGTCGATATGGCGCATCGGCTCAAGAACAAGCAATGCATTCCAGGCATAGAGATCCGCCAGCAGTGCAGGCTGCGGGGAAAGGACCATAAATCCGCCGTCGGGATGGCGCTCGAACAGGCGTTCCCCCATCAGGCGGAACACTGCCTCGCGCAGAGGTGTTCTGCTCACCCTATGCCGATCCGCAAACGCCTGGAGATCAAAACGAATTCCGGGAACAAAGGCGCCGGCAAGGTAATCCGCCTTGAGGGTCCAATAGACGCGCTCCTGGGTGTAGGGGTCCATTGCCGACATTTTACCCGTGCCTTGCGGGTTCATGGCCGGAATGCCAGATTGGAGTAAGCGCCTGGGTGAGGTGATCGAGATTGCGCCGGGCGATGATCTCTATGCAGGTGCGCTCGTTCGGTGAGATCGCCGATCGCCAGCTGGCGTGGAAAGCACATTCGCTGACCGGCGAACAACAGCGGAATCAGAATATGGCCGGTCGAAAGCCCGAGCCTGTACGTGCAGAGCAAGTGATCATCGAGCTTCGACTTCGGATTTCCGCCCTCGATCTCGCGTAGCCATCTGACACCCATTCCAAGATCCCGGGCAAGTTCAACCTGAGTAATGCGTTTTCGCTTCCGTGCCTGTTCGATCTGCCGACCCGACTGCATCTTGACGTAGTCGAGCGAACTCTCGGCATCGGCAGCCGCGTTCGAAAGCGACATATCCATGTCTCCTTAGGGGAGAAACCGCCTGCCAAGGCCAATACAATTGGGGTTAGCTAAGGTGTGCATACCACCAGTGTCAAATAGAACCGCAGACAACTTGTCCGTATCATCGCGAGATACTCAGAACACCGTAGCGTCAACTCACCTGGCGGATGTCGGAACTGCCTGAACACGGACGAACGCAGCAAGCAAACTCACTCGCGTCGCCTGACCGAGTTGCAGCAACGCCGCTAGGTAGAGATTTCCGAGCGTGAGAGCAGGGCCATCCGTGTAGGCGAGTCGGTATCTAGCAGCTATTGCGCCGGCAATCTCCCCCATCCTGTGCGGCGCTCCAAGATGGTGCTCCTCGCATCCTGCCAGTCCGGCACGCCGAACTTGCGAAAGACAATCGGCAAGGACGGTTTCCGAACATGTGTCCAGGTGCTCGACCGCGACATGGAGGGTAGTTCCCCAGGCCAGGAGCGCGCGCGTCTCCCGGATCAACAGGCAATGCGATGCGATCAATACGTCAAGGCCCGCGGGTGAGAGGCGCAGTTTGAAAGTCCTTGTAGCTCGGCTCATGACCTACTCCCCAATGGAATGAGCACAGCATTTTCACCGATTCAGACATTCAAAAACAAACCCGGATCGTCCGGGAATCGGCAATGAAATGCCGCTTCTGTTGATTTGCAGCCCAAGTCGCCCAGATTTCCGCGCCGCGGTCTATAAAACGGACCATCTGAGCTTTGTTTCACCGGACCGGCTGTTCAATGCCCTCGTGCTTGCGGGCCGAGGGCCGCCGTGATGTTCTTGCTCCAGACGCAAACTGCATTCGGTGGTTACCGAGCCAGCACAGCGTTCCTGACATCAACGAGCGCAATCTCACTGCGCGGGCTATCCCGCGAGAAGGAGGCATGTCGAATGACATTTGCTGCCCTGTATACCACTGTCGCCCTTGTCTCGGTAGCAGCGCAAGCAATGCCGGATAAGCCCGCGCTGCCCGTCGAACCAACCCAAATTGCGCCTGTCCTGGACATCGTCGAGACCGGCGGCGTCTTCTCGATCCGGGCAAGTGAGCCGAGCCGTCCCTCAAGGCCGCAGCCGTCCGTTCGTGTCGGCGGCTCGACGAAGCTCGATCGAGCCTTGTTTTCATCTCGCGAGGAGATGCGCCATGCGACCAAGCGCTAAATTCGCCGCCGGCTCCGCACTCGCCGGCGCTGCACTCATGGCGCTCGGCTTGAGCACGAGCGCATATGCCGGAGATGCAGGCAGGAACGAGACTGCAGTCATGCTGGGCAGCTCTGCGAAAGAGGCCGAGAAGCTGCTCCATCAGACCTTCATGAACCTGACCTTCGAGGAATTCGGCCCCGCTCCGGTTCACGGCCCGCTCTACCAAGCCCTCGCCGGAGGCAAGGTGATCTACTTCGCCCCCGAGACAGAGCATCTGATCTTCGGAGCTGTCTATGACAGGGGCGGCGCGAATCTGACGGCTCTCGCCCAGGATGCCGCCGCAAGGAAGCGGTTAAACGCAATCGATCCCGCCGATGCCCTGCTGATCGGACCCGATGGTGCGCCGAAGGTTATCGAGTTCACTGATCCCGACTGCCCTTACTGCCAGGCGCTCGAGCGGTTCTGGATATCGCGGATAGCCGAAGGACAGCCGGTTCAAAGGCAGGTCTACTTCGTGAGCGGCATTCATCCGGCCGCTGCCGCCAAGGCCGAGCACATCCTGTGCTCGCCCGATCCGGAAAAGGAGTTCAAGGCGATTTACGCGGGCGCCCGCCCCGCTCCGCTGCGAAAGTGCAAGACAGGCGCCGAGCGCGTCGCACGCGAAGCGGAGGCCATCCGCAAGATGGGAATATCCGGCACGCCGACGCTGATTGTGGACGGCAAGCTTGTCTCGGGCTTTCAGCAAGGTGAACTCCAGGCGTTTCTGGACGCTGCTTACGCCAGGCCGGCGAAGGCCCCCTGAGCCTTCCTTTTAGATCTGGCGGACCCTCGGCGCAGCACGCGAGCGCGGCGCCGAGGGACCGGGAATGCCGGTGGCTGCGCCTCTCATGGAGCTGTCCAGCATAGCCGCCGGCCGGACACGACACCCATCGCTGTCAACGGCGGAGCAAAAGTCGGCCATGCGGCGGCGTAAAACCAGGCCATCGTGTTACATGCCGGGGGGAGTGGCGTGAGGGCGTAGCCCGAGGGGCACTCCCCCCGGCATTGGCGTAATTTTCAGGGTCTGGTTTTGGCCTTGCGGGCCCGGCTGTGAGCGAGGCGATAGCTTTCGCCATTCATCTCGAGGATGCTGACGTGATGGGTCAGGCGGTCGAGGAGCGCGCCTGTAAGCCGCTCGGATCCGAAGGTTTCGGTCCATTCGTCGAAGGGCAGGTTGCTGGTGATCAAGGTGGAGCCGCGTTCGTAACGCTGGGAGATCAGCTCGAACAACAGTTCGGCGCCGGTCTTGGAGAGCGGTACGAAGCCCAGTTCGTCGATGATGAGCAGCTTGTATCCGATCATCTGCTTCTGGAAGCGGAGGAGACGCCGCTCGTCGCGCGCCTCCATCATTTCGCTGACCAGCGCCGCCGCAGTGGTGAAGCCCACCGACAGTCCTTTCTGGCATGCAGCCAGTCCGAGCCCCAAAGCTACGTGCGTCTTTCCGGTGCCCGATGGCCCCAGAGCGATGGCGTTCTCACGCCGCTCGATCCACTCGCAGCGCGCCATCTCGAGCACCTGCATCTTGTTGAGCTTGGGGATGACGGCGAAGTCGAAGCTGTCGAGGCTTTTGACGGCGGGGAAGCGCGCAGCCTTGATGCGCCGCTCGACCATACGACGCTCCCTGTCGATCATCTCCATCTCGACGAGACGAGCGAGGAAGCGGATGTGATCGACGCCTTCAGCGGCACATTGCCGCGCGAGCTTGTGATGCTCTCGCAGGCACGTAGGCAGCTTGAGTGCCTTGAGATGGTGAGCGAGAAGAATCTCCGGGGCCTGATCGCTCATGCGGCCTCCTGCTGGTCGGACAGGAGGCTCAGATAGGCTCTGGCAAAGGTCTTCTCGACCGTGGTGCGTGGCAGGAAGGGATAGACGTCCAGGTCCAGTCTGGGCGGTACGCGTTCGACCCGGCACAGCACGAGGTGCTTGACGGCATCGAAGCCGATGGCGCCAAGGTCGATGGCCTGTTCCACCGCTGCCTGGAGATCGGCGACGGCGAACGTTTCCAGCAGGCGCAGCACCTGTACATATTCGCGCCTGCCATGTTTGTGCATGCGCCCTTCCATCAACCGCTGCAGTGTCGTGAACGCTTCGGGCAGGTCCCACCCCTGCAAAGGGGCGGCCTGGTCGAATGCGTTGATCTTCTGCTCGATCAGCGGGAGATAGTGGAGCGGGTCGAAGATAACCTCCTCGCGGGCATAGCAACGAGGATGACGGGCGATGACTTCGCTGCGGCATCCGATCACCACTTCATCGACATAGGCCCTGATCCAGACCTCCTGATGGCCCCAGGCCACCGGAACCGAATAATCGTTGGTCTTGTAGCGCACCAGAGATTGCGAGGAGACCCGCCCACCGGTCTGGTCGCAGGCCTCGAAGGGTGTTGCGGGCAGAGGCCGCATGGCCGCGAGATCGCGCTGCAAGCGCTCACCGATCGTCTCGCTCTCCCCGCGCACCTTGTCCTGCTGGCGCTTGCGGCATTGCTCCTCCAGCCACAGGTTGAAGGCCTCCCAGGTCGGGAACTTCGGGATCGGCACCATGAAATTGCGGCGGCAGTAACCAACCAGCCCTTCCACATTGCCTTTCTCGTTCCCCTTGCCCGGGCGGGCATAGCGGTCGCGGATCACGTAATGTGACAGGAAAGCGCTGAATAGCGTAGCACGCTTGCGCGTGCCGTCTGGCAGGATCTTCGCCACAAGGCAGCGATCGTTGTCATAGACGATCGAGCGCGGCACCGCGCCGAAGAACGCGAAGGCATGAACGTGCCCGTCCACCCAGGCCTCCGCCACTGCCGCCGGATAGGCCCGCACATAGCAGGCATCACTGTGCGGCAGATCGAGCGCGAAGAAGTAGGCCTTCTGCTCCACCCCGCCGATCTCCACCAGCGCTTCCCCGAAATCGGCCTGCGCATCTCCCGCCGGGTGCGCCAGCGGCACGAACATCTCCCGGCCGCGCTGCTCACGCTCCCGGATGTAATCCTTGATGATCGTATAGCCGCCGGTGAAACCATGCTCGGTGCGCAAACGGTCAAATACCCGCTTCGCCGTATGGCGCTGCTTGCGCGGGACACTGCGGTCCCTTTCAAGCCATCCATCGATGATCGCCACAAACCCGTCCAGCTTCGGGCGCTGCGGTACAGACTGACGCCGGTAACCCGGCGGCGATGAAAACGACAGCATCTTGCGTACCGTATCGCGCGACACATTGAAACGCTTCGCCGCCGCCCGCTGGCTCATACCTTCCGCGCAAGCCAAACGGACCTGAAGATAAAGTTCCACGCTGTAGATCCCCACACCTCCCTGACTTGGCAGAAAGGCTTCAAGGTGGACGACTTTTACGCCGTCCGCAGCGGGACTATCCCGCCGCTAGCGTGGCCGAATATTGCTCCGCCGTTCTCACACGATCCGGGCGACGAATGCGGCGATGGGGTTCGCGGCGCCCGTTACCTGCGCTTCTCCGGTCGCGCCCGCATCGCGATGCACATCGTGGATTGTGCGGAGTTCCAGCGGCAGTTGCGCGAAGCGGTCGCCCATCACGCGCTCATACAAAGAGGGCGATGCCGTCAGTTCCTGCGTGCAGCAGTGGATGGTTAATTGCCTGAACGCATCTGCATAGTCGTCGAGCGTCAGCGCCTCGCCGGCATCGCGCGCGCCCGCCGCCGCCTTGCCCGAAAGGATGCGCGCGACGATCGGCGCGACGGACAAGGTCGGTATTTCCGGCCCGTCCCCCCGTTCCGCAATCAGTGTCCATCGCCGCTCCACTCGTTGTCCGGCCGTATCGCCGAACAGCCGTACGATCATAGCGGAGCGATCGCTGCCGAGCGAACGGGTTAGTGTCTGGAGCGGGTTGAGGAGCCATGCGAACGGCGCGAGAGATGCGACGAGGCGCGTGCGCACTAGCCAGCTTGCGAACCACAGCGCCCAATTCTGAAACCCCAGCTCCGTGCCCGCGCGAAAAGCGACGGCGGGACGGCCTGCCAGCCTGAGGGGCAGGAGGGAAAGGTCAGGCACGTCGACGAGCGCAACACTGCGCCGCGCGATCGTTTCGACCCCCGCGCATTCGAACCGCGCGGTATGCATCTCCTGCCATCCAAAGGCTTGCGTCCAGCGCTGCCCCCGCCACAGGTGCATGGGCTGCCCGACTTGGCCCAGTATCGCCGCGGACACGGCCGGGCCCGCCGCCGCCTTGTTCGAGGCACTGATCGCCATTTCGACCGAACGGACCCTGTCCATGCCCCTTGCGAGATGCCGTACGGCCGCGCCCGACAAGGCTGGCACACTTGATGCGCCGGAAAGGACGACGACCCCGGCGTCTTTCGCCGCAGCGTCGAGTACCGCGATACCGCACACGAAATCGCGGCTGTCGGCGATGTCGATATAATGAACCCCGGCGGCGATGCAGGCCTTCGGAATGGCATGGTCCATCGCCTGGAACGGACCCGATGCATCCACCACCATGGCAGGCTGGTGCTGGCCCAGAGCCTCAGCGATCCGGCTGCGGTCCAGCGCCAGCGGGACCATGCCCGGCGTTTCCCCACAGAAGGCCCGCGCCTTGTCGAAGGACCGGCCCGCGACCAACACCTCATGCCCCGCAGCAGCAAGCCGCCGGGCGATGCGCCCGCCAAAGCCGCCATAGCCGCCGAGGAGCAGAATGCGGGTCACAGGATGCGGCCAGCCTGCTCTGGCGTCGGTATCCAGCAGGCCGACCTCTGCCCAAACAGCCGGTAGCGATGCCGTGCGATCCAGCGATAGACCGGATCGCGCAGCCAGCGCGGCACCATCCGCAACATTGCCAGCACGTTCCACGGACGATCAAGGCCTGCCCATATGGCCAGCACCGCATCGCTGTTCCGCAAGGCCGTGTCGCCCTCCACCACGATCAATGTTTCTGGGTTGGCTGGATCGATGCCGAACCGTCGATAGAGCGCGGCTCCGACCTCCCCCTGCATCGAGGCAAGCCGGAATCGCCCGAACTTGTCATGCCGCAGCACGAAGGCGGCATTGGCGGAGCACAGCACGCACATCGCATCGAACACGATGATCGGGTGATCGCCGTTGTCCGAAGTGGCGGTCATGCCGCTTCCTCAACGGGCCGGGCCATCTGAAGATCGCCTTCCAGACCCAGCGGGCGGAGCGGATTGCCTACCAGTCCACTCACCATCGATGCCTGTATGGCAGTGGCCGGCCACAGCTTCGACAGGGGGCCGACGAGACGGTCACGGATCAACGGCAGCAGCCGGCTGTCGGATTGATAGACAGGGGTGAACAGCGCAGTAAGCCATTGATACGTCAGGACGTGGCGACGACGCAGCCGGATGCCGTGCCGAACGCCTTCGTCGACCGTGTCCGCATGCTCCAGACCACGCGCCAGCGCCCAGGCATCGAGCAGCGCCATGTTGGCGCCTTGCCCCAGTTGCGGACTGGCGGAATGCCATGCATCACCGATATGGACCAGCGCCGGTTCCGCCGGGGAGTTCAGGGTGCGATGCGCATAGCGCGCGAAAGTCAGTTGATCCGGATCGTTGATCTGATCGAGTAGCGCAGCGCAATCGGGCCAGAGCGCGGCGACCTGCGCCTTCCAGGCGGCAAGTCCAACGTCGCGCCAGTCGTCCAGCCGATCCGCCCGGAGCGACCAGAAGAAAGCGACCTTAGGCACAGTCGCGCCCGGTGGTGTTCCGATGGGCAAAACGCCCGCCATGATGCTCGCACGGTCGTAACGCTGGGCAAGGGCGTGGGGATCAAATCCGGCACCCTGAGGCCAGTCCAGGCTGGCCCACAGTGCTCCGTAGGCCAGTTCCCGACCTGTCGGTGGAGCAAGCGGGGTCCGCGTACCCAGAGCATCGACGACGAGATCGTAGGGGCCGCTCGTCTGGCCATCGGCAAAGCGCAATGCGCGTTTGTTTCCCAGCAGCGTACTCGCGGCCAAGGTACATCCGGAGTGGAGGGGAATGCCCGATTGCAGCACGGCCTCGTGCAGGACCGCGAACAGGCTGGCGCGGTGTATGCCAATGCCGAAGGTGTCTGGACGGCGCAGCGCAGCGTAATGCACATCGAGCACGACCCGCTCGCCCGCCATGCCGAACAGGCGGTCAACGCGCGCGCCGCGCGCCAGCACCGCGTCCAGCAGGCCGAGCCGGTCAAGGACCGCCATCCCCGTAGGTTGGATCATCAGTCCGGACCCGATAGGCCGGGGTGTCTCGAACCGTTCGAACAGGGTAACGTGATGCCCGGCACGGTGAAGCAACAGGGCCGCCGCCAGTCCGCACGGCCCACAGCCGGCAATCGCAATGTTCAGCCCCCGCATTCCTGTCGCCTAGCGCATGATGCGGGTTGGTCCAATAGGGCGTGCGACGACCGGCGCACACATTCCGGCCGGTCTTGGGCATCCGAAATGAAGAAGCGGACGGGCCGCAATTAGAAACGGAAAATCACGGGCTGAACGACCGACAAGGGTCGGCCCTCCTTTGAAGCGTTCTACCTATGGCCGTCACGGCCATAGGAGATGTGTCATGGGATTATCAGAGTTTGATCCCGCCGCTCGCGAGCGGGTATCTTGGAACGCCGGGCGTAAGGTTGGGGCGAAGCGGGCGCTAAAGCCCCGTCAGATATGGGCGATCCGTTTCTTTCTCGACCAGCATGGGCGGATCCGGGACCGTGCCCTCTTTGACTTGGCCATCGATAGCAAGCTTCGCGGATGCGATCTGGTGAAGATCAGGATCAGCGATATCGTTTGTGATCGGAAAATTCGAACACGGGCCACGGTCGTACAGCAAAAGACCGGCAGACCGGTTCAGTTTGAACTGATGACCGATGCTCGCGCCAGCCTGCTCAAATGGCTGGAACTGAGAGGTGGATCCTTGGAGGATTTTGTATTTCCGAGCCGTACCGATCACGCAGCCCACATAAGCACTAGGCAATATGCTCGCCTTGTTGACGAATGGGTCACCGGGATTGGCTTGCCCAGCGAGGATTATGGGACTCACTCGCTGCGCCGAACCAAGGCGTCGATCATCTACAAGGCGACTGGAAATCTTCGAGCCGTCCAGATTTTGCTTGGGCACACGAAGATCGAAAGCACGGTGAGATACCTTGGCGTGGACGTGGAGGACGCTTTGACGCTCGCAGAGGGCACTGAAATCTGAAACTGCCCTGGGTCCTTGCCGTTGCAAGGACCCAGGGCCTACAGCTTGGCGGCTGCTCTGCGCCCAATCCCGGTCACTTAACTGCTCGGACGCGACCCCCAGGAGCTGTCACTCGCTGAGGGACGAGATAGACCAGCAGGAAGGAAGGCGCTTGGGACATACCGTCCTTCGCGATCAGGCTGGGAAGCTGCAGGTTTCGGTTATCGAAGCGGACGTTCGTGGTCCACGGCAATCGGCCCCAGAGTGAGCAACCCTGGCCGTCTGCTGCTCGACTGGAATTGCAAGGGATATTAAGTATTAATATCTCCCTAACTTTGCATAATTTTCGATGTTAATTTTAGAAAAATTCTCATATTAATTTGAATATAATTTTGACGGATTTTTATGTCAGTGGCGTCATATTGATACATTTTCAAGATCGATTTAATTTGAATAATATTTGTTACAAACATATTCTGCATATCCAGATTACGTGAGATCTGCATATGTTCGTTCGCGTTATCGTAAGAGCTGCTGTCGGAATTAGCTCCCTTCTTCCTCTCGCTGCTTTTGCAGACGAAGGCGCACCTTCTGGCTCAGTCGAGATGATCGCCCCATCGCACATCAGGATAGGACGGGAACAAGACCTTTCCGGTCAGGCCACCCCTCATTTCGTTCGGTTATCCAAGGGTGCTGGGACGATGTATGTGCTGGCAGGCGGACAAGAAAAGGTCGAGGCCTTTCGAATTCCTCCCTTATCCATGTATTCGATGGCTCCAGCCGCTGGACCGACGCATTCACCTGCGGGTTCCCCTTTGCGGACCAGTGGATTGAGCAGCGGGTTCGGCATGCGCCTGCACCCGTTGCTTGGAGGCCTTCGCTTCCATGCCGGTGTCGATCTCGCCGCGCGGCAGGGCGATGAAGTCTTCGCCACGGCGGCCGGACGGGTCGTACAGTCGGGATGGAGCGGCGGCTATGGCCTTGTAGTCACGATCGATCACGGCGGCGGACTGGAAACACGCTATGCGCATCTGTCCCGGTTGGGTGTTGCTGCCGGAGAGGCTGTTGAAGCGGGGGAACTGATCGGTCTTGTCGGTTCCACCGGGCGTTCTACCGGACCTCATCTCCATTATGAACTGCGACGCTTCGGACAGCCGATTGATCCGTCAGCGACTTTTCGCCGCTGACGGATTGTTTTTAGACGATCTGGAACGCTAGCAGCAGTGTGCCGCCTGCTATCGCCAGTCCGTAAGGCAAGCGGTCGAAGAGGCGGTCTGACGCGGCGCGTATCGGGCGGCGCTGGATGCGGCGGATGACGAACCAGCCGAGAAACAGCAGGAAACCGGCCAGGGTCACAGTGACCAGCAGGCTTACCGCCTGCGGCAAGGCGAACCAGGCAGCGCAGGCCGCGTAAAACTTGGCATCTCCGCCGCCGACCATGCCCAGACGGAACAGCAGCATCCCCCCGGCGAGCGCCAGCAGAAAATGCGCGGCGTGGCTGGCAAGTGCGTCAAAACCGCCGGTCGTGCCTGCGCAGGCGAGGCCGGTAAGGGTGGTCGCGAGGCAGAGCATGTTGGGGATCAGGCGCCGGAACAGGTCGGACCATGCTGCATGGAGGCAGGCCGGGAGAAGCAGGGCCAGACTGGCCCAGAATGTCACTGCCATCACTGTTGCTCCGTGCTGGAGGAAGCGGCGGGACCGCCGAGTTCGATATGGATGAGCGGCTTGAAACCGCGCGCATCGGCGGTGAAATGAACCGAGTGGCCGGTCGTCCCGGCAGATTGCGGCGCGGGCTGCGGTGCCGGCGTAGCATCGGCGGTTTGAGGCGCTGCCGGAGCTTCTTCCGCCACGTCCGAAAACTCGATGCGGACGAGCGGCTGGAAGCCCTTGCTGCCGGATGCTCCCGTACGCGGCAAGGGGCCGCGTCCGGGTACTGCGCCGCCAGACGTGCGCAAGGCAACTGCGCCGCGCGATAAGCGCGTGAGCGCGCTCGCGGCGGCGGGGGGCGCCATCGTCCGTGGAGCGACCGCTTGGGCCACTTGTGCAGCGAAATCGGCAGAATGGCGCTCGACCATGAGCGGCGAGCGCATGAGGAGCGCCAGGTTGGCGCGGTATTTCGCATTGTCCGGCTCGACAGCGATTGCTTCGGAGAAGAAGCGGTGGGCCTGCTCGAACCGGCCCAGCCGCGCATAGGCGACGCCGAGGCCGTTGGCCGCCGCGCCGACGGGTTCGCCCGCCGCCAGCGCAATCTGGAACCGGGCGATCGCGGCGCCGGTCCGTCCGGCGGCGAGGTCCTCGCGGCCCTGGCGGGTCGCATTGCCGTCCGGCAAGGGCTGGCTGCCGATAGGGCGAACCGCGATCTCTGAGCGGTTGTCATGCCGCAGACCCAGAAATTTCAGCGTGCCACTGCATCCGCTCAAGGGCACCAAGATTCCGATTGCGATGCAGAGCGTAGCGACGGGCTTCATCGTCATGTCAACCTCCTGCCATCTGGGGAATGAGAATGCGCACCACCCGGATCGCCGCCGGGAGCATCAGCGTGCCGATCATCGTCGGCAGCAGGCAGGCGACCAGCGGGACCGAGATCAGCACCGGAATCCGGTGTGCGCGCTCCTCGGCGCGGAGCCTGCGCTTCTCGCGCATTTCGGCGGCGTAGACGCGCAGGGTTGAGCCGATGCTGGTGCCGAGCCGGTCGGACTGGATCAGCATCGTCGCGAAGGAGGCGATCTCGTCCAGCCGTGCGCGCTCGGCCATGTTGCGCAGCGCCATCTCGCGCGAGGCGCCCGCCCGCAGGTGCAGGGTGGCGGTGACGAGAAGCTGCGAGACGGCGGGATGCGATGCCACCATTTCGCGACCCACCCGGTCCATCGCCGCTTCCAGGCCGAGGCCCGCCTCGATGCAGACAAGCATCAGGTCCAGGCTGTCGGGGAAGCCGTTGAGGATGTCGCGCCGCCGCCCGGCCGCGCGGGAGCGGATATAGATGTTCGGCAGGTAGAGCCCCGCAAGGGCGAGGATCGCGCCGAGCAGATAGAGCTTGAGATAGCCCATCTCGCTGCCGCCGAACAGCAGCGGCGCGATCACGGCGAGCGGCAGCGCAACGACCAGCACCAGCCGCGACAGCGTATAGACCCGCGGCGCCGCCGGGGATTCGAACCCTGCGGAGACCATCAGGTCGCGCAAGGCGTCGCCCTTGGTGTCGGCGAGGTTGAGCCCCGCCTTCTCGATCCGGTCCGCTAGCCGCGACCAGGCATCGTCGCTGGAACGGCGCAGCGATACCGGCATGCGCGCGTCGAGCGTGCGGCGGCCGAGGGTATCGAGCTGCCTTCGGACTGTCGCGCGCTGGCTCACCATCAGCAGGATCGTGAGCACGAGACCCGCGACGATCGCGAAGACCAATCCCAGTGCAAGAAAGCGGGCGAAAGTGTTGCCGACGAGCAGGTTCAACATGTCACACCTTGATGTCCGTGATGCGGCGGATGGCGAGGATGCCGATGGCGTAGAGCGCGAAGAGGCAGGGGAAGCCGATCGTGAAGATGCGGTCCTGCGCGACTTCGATGTAGAAGGCGGGGTTCATCAGGAACATGCTGACGAAGGTGAACACCGGCAGCACGGTCAGCATCCAGCCGGTCATGCGCCCTTCCGAACTGAGCGCGCGGACCTTGAGGAACAGCGCGGCGCGCTCGCGGATCACCTTGGTCAGGTTCTCGATGATTTCCGCGAGATTGCCGCCGGTCTCGCTCTGGACCGAGACCGAGACAACGAACATGCGGATGTCTTCGAGGTCCCAGCGCTCGGCCATGGCGGCCAGCGCATCGTTGAGTTCGGCGCCGTAGGAAACTTCGTCGGAGACGAGGCCGAATTCCGAGCCTACCGGATCGTCCATCTCCTCGGCGACGAGGGCGATGGCCGAGGCGATCGGGTGCCCGGCGTGAAGCGAGCGCGAGAAGATGTCGAGGGCGACGGGGAACAGTTCCTCCATCCGCCGCCGCCGCTTCTGTGCCTTGCGGTTGATCAGCAGCAACGGCAGGGCGAAGGCCAGGGCTGCCCCGAAGGCGAGGACAAGCTGGAGCACGCCCAGCGTCACCGTCCGGCCCGACAGCGAGACGAGGAACAACGCCAGGACCACCACGGCAGCGAAAGCCAGCCCCATGCGCAGCAGGATCTGCCGGGCATCGATGCGGATCGCCGCGACCATCAGCGTGCGCACGAAGGCGACATGGGCCTTTTCCAGCCATCCCGCATCGGGCGAGAGGCGCGGCGGCGCGTTCTTGAGCAGGGTATAGGCCACGCGGTCGCGGTCGTGCCCGGCATGGAGCATGCGCAGACGCTCGTTCACCGCCGCGCGGTCGGCCTGATATTGCCAGCTCAGGCGCAGCAGTACCTGGGCGATGAGGAACACCGCCGCGAAAACCGCGACCATGGTCACGAGCCGGACGAGGACGGCGCTCATGCTTCCAGCCTCGTGGTCGGGCGGAACAGTTCCGGGTCGAGATGGATGCCGTGGGCGGCGAGGTCCGCCATGAAGCGCGGGCGGATGCCGGTGGCCTCGAAGTGGCCGGTAACGGTTCCGCCGTCCTCGCGGCCGGTGCGGTGGAAGCGGAAGATTTCCTGCATGGAAATCGTCTCGCCTTCCATGCCGGTGATCTCGCTGAGCGAGAGAACCTTGCGCTTGCCGTCGGGCAGGCGACCGATCTGGAGCACGACATTGATGGCCGAGGCGATCTGCGCCCGTACCGAGCGCGGAGCGATGTCGATGCCGCTCATGCCGACCATCTGCTCGATGCGGGAAAGCGCGTCGCGCGGGGTATTGGCGTGGATCGTGGTCATTGAGCCGTCGTGGCCGGTGTTCATGGCCTGGAGCATGTCGAATGCCTCTCCGGCACGGCATTCGCCGAGGATGATCCGGTCCGGCCTCATGCGCAGCGCGTTCTTGACGAGTTCGCGCTGGGTGACTTCGCCCTTGCCTTCGATGTTGGCGGGCCGCGTTTCCAGCCGGGCGACATGTTCCTGCTGCAATTGCAGCTCGGCGGAATCCTCGATGGTGACGATCCGCTCATGGGTGTCGATGTAGCAGGACAGGGCATTGAGCATGGTCGTTTTGCCCGAGCCGGTGCCGCCCGAGATGATGACATTGCGCCGGGCAAGCACGACCGCCTGCAGCACTTGCGCCATGGCGGGCGGCATGCTGCCGAGGTCGATCATCCGGTCCATGCTGATCGGCTTCTTGGAAAACTTGCGGATCGAGAGCAGCGCGCCGTCGATCGCCAGCGGCGGCACGATGGCATTGACGCGCGAACCGTCCGGCAGGCGGGCATCGACGAAGGGCGAGGATTCGTCGACACGGCGGCCCACGGCGCTGACGATCTTCTGGATGATGCGCAGCAGGTGGCGGCTGTCCTGAAAGCGCGTGCTTACCTTCTCCAGCACGCCGAAGCGTTCGACGAAGACGGCATCGGGGCCGTTGACGAGAATGTCGTTGATCGTCTCGTCCTTGAGCAGCGGTTCAAGTGGCCCCAGCCCCAGCAGTTCGTCGAGCACTTCCTCGCAGAGCAGCAGGCGCTCCGCGCGGTTCAGCATCTCGCTGCTGTCTTCCAGCAGTTCGGTGATGATCGCGGAGACTTCGCCGGCGATCGTCTCGCGCGGCATCTTCTCCAGCACCGAGAGATTGATGCGATCCAGCAGCTGGCGGTGGATGTGGATCTTGAGCGTCGAGACTTGTCCCGCCGCCTGCTCATAAGGCTCGCCGAGCGATTTTGCGGGCGCCGTGTCAGGAATCTGCAGCTCGGCGGTATGATCGAGATCTCCGGGCGATCGACGCAGTTGCCACATGTCAGTTCTCCCCTCGCAGTAATTCCGTCCTCAGCGCTTCGCCCAGCGCCCGGATGTCGGCCGCAAAGCGGCTCTTGCGCTGGATCTGGCCGACGAGCCGTCCCTGTCCCTGCGCCGCTGCGACCTGGGGCGCATCCAGCGCAACCGTGGCGAGCACCTCATGGCCCAGGGTGCGGGCGGCATCGGCAACGTCGATCGTGCGGAACAGGCGCTTTTCGGCGCGGTTGACGACAATGGCGATCGCCTCCGGATCGATCCCGACCGAGGCGAAGAGGTCCAGCCGCCGCCGCGCCTCGCGCAGGCTGGCGATCGACAGTTCGACGATCAGCACGATCGCTTCGGCACCGGCGGCGGCGGAAAGGGTCCAGTTGGTCCAGTTCGCGGGCAGGTCGAGCACGACATGGTCGAAGCGCTGGCGCAGCAAGTGGATGACACGCAGGAGCTGGTCGGTATCGACGGCCTCCAGCGGCATGATCGCCTCGGGCGCGGCAATCACCGAGAGACCTTCGCTCGCCGACGCGAGGACCGATGCCAACAGTTCCTCGTCGAGGCGATTGCCTGCGGCGAGGAGATCGTTGAGATCGCCGCGTGCGGTAACGCCCAGATAATGACCGACGTCTCCGAACTGGAGGTCCAGATCGACGATGACGGTACCCCTGCCATTTGCCTTGTGAGCGGCAAGATCGGCGGCGAGATGGGTGGCAATTGAGGTGGCGCCGCAGCCGCCGGTGGCGCGGGTCACGGCGACGACCGGCGCCAAAGTGCTCGTCTGCGGGGCATGGACCTGCTGGCGGGCCGCCGTATCGAGCGAGATCTGGAGTATCTCGTCGAGATCGAGCGGGAGCGCCACGACATCGCGGATACCCTCGCGCACCAGCGTCCGGACCAGCGCCACGCTGGCATCGCTGATCGCGGCGACGACCGGGAGGTCGGGAAAGGCCTCGCAGACCTGGGTGAGCCGCGCCATCGAATGCTGATCGTCGGGGCGCACCTCGATCACGGCCATCGTCATATCGCAAAGGACATGGGCCGGGATAAGAGCGTGCGGCGCCATCGCCAGCAGGTGCAGGCCCGGCATGCGTTCATTCCTGCTGTCGGCTTCGAAAGCCGCGATCGCGGGTTGCGAGGCGACGACGAGGATCGCGGCGCGCCCGGCTCTGCTCCGGCTGTCCGCTTGGTCGAGATGCACGTTCTTGCCCATGAGAAGCGCCTAGTTGGAGACCGTGCCGCTGCCATCTTCCATGGTCAGCGTGTAGGCGAAGGTTGGCAGGGGGACCTGCACCGCAAAGATCGCAGTGCTGATCGGCTTGTAGCTCAGGTTGCGCAGGCTGACGGTGGTGAGCGGCGCCACGTCCGGCCCGTTGGGATCGCCCGCGAAGCCGAGGCCCGACCAGCCGTAAGTCACCACGACGTTGCTGGCGGCGATGCGCGGGTCGATCTGCTTCATGCGGTTCACCAGCGTGGTGAAAGCCGTGTTGTTGGCGGTCAGCGGGAAGGCGCAGGAGCCGCCCGCTGCGCACGTGCAGCTTACGCTCGAGCCGCCGCTCTGGCAGACGACACCGGGAAAGGCGCTCGCGCCCACCGTGGTGCCTTGCGGGATGCCGCCCGAGCTGGCGAAGCTGTAACCCTGCAAGCCGCTGGCGATCATGTCGGTGGCCACGGCCCAGCGCGCGCCGGTCTGCGTGGCCTTCTCGGCCTGGTTGATGCGCCAGGCATAGAGACCGGCATCGATCGTGCCGAGGATCAGCAGCACGAGCAGCGGCAGGACCAGCGCGAATTCCGCCGCGCTCGCTGCCCTGCGGTCCTGCGCGAAGGCGCGTATCGAGGCGCTAACCCGGCTCACAGGCCCGCCACCGGGCTTTGCGCCGAAGCGTTGAGCGTGCGCGAAGTGGCGCTGAAGCCCAGCGTCCCAAACAGCGAGGGGTAAGGCACCTGCGCGCTGATCTTCACCCGCGGCGCATTGCCGGAAACCACCGAATAGAGCCCGCCGGTGCCCGAAGCGCATGTCACGGCGATCGTCACTTGCGCATCGGTCCAGCCCGGCACCGTCGGCGTGCCGCCGGTAAGCTGCCCGGTCCGCGCGAGGTTCTTCACCGCCGTGCCGTTGCCGCTGAAAGTCGAGGGGCAGGTATAGTTGCTGAAATCGAGGCGCGAGGCATAGCGCGCGGCGTCGCGCACGCCCTTCACTACGCGGTGCTCGCAGACCATGTACCAGCCGCCCTCGACCGCCGCAAAGAGCAGGACAAGCGCCAGCGGCAGGAGCAGCGCCATCTCGGCGGCGGCGGCGCCGGAGCGGTCCCGGCGGAAGGAAGGGCGCGGGCGCATCGTCACTTCACCAGGTACGGCACGTCGCGCCGGATCATCTGCGCGGCAGTGCTGCCACCGCCGCTGCCGAGCGAGGTTTCGCGGATCACCTCGACATAGACGTCGCTCTGTTCGGTCAGCTTGGTGGAGCCGTTCTTGCGGGCGACCGAGGGTTCGACGAGGAACACGTCGATCCACTTCTGTACCTGCACGCCCGAGGAAGCGCCGCCGATGCCCTGCGACTGGCAGTTGATCACCGCCACCGAGATCACCCGCCGGTCCGCTGCCGTACCGCCCACCGGAACGCCGGGGGCCTGGCAATAGGGCTGCGGGCGGGAGGTATTGCCGCTGTCGACCTGGTTCTGCAGCCGGGAGCCTGCATTGGCCGCCTCGTACTGATAGACCTGGTAGCGGGACGGCGTGGCGGTGCCGAAAGTACCGGCGATGTCGAACGTCGCGGCGTAATTGGCGCTGTTGGTCTTGAAGTAGGCGTTGCGGTCCCAGTTGCCGTCGCCGATCTGGCCCTTGGCGCAGCTGCCGGTCAGGCTGACCGCGTGACACATGTCGCGCGGATAGCCCATCGGCGAGAGTCCGGTGATCTGCGCCGCAGTCAGCGGGGTAGAGGCCGAACTGGGCGCATAGGGGTGCGGCGCTTCGTGCCAGCCGTTGCCGTTGCCGGTCTGGAACGCGCAGTTACCGGTTCCGCCCTTGTGCATCAGATCCTTGCGTGTGTTGGCGGAAGGCGGGCAAAGGCCGTTGCCGTTACCGCAGGCCTGGTTGAGACCATTGGCATAGACGTCGAAACGGGTGTTGAGCGCATCGAGCACGCTGACCTGCACGCCGGGCTTGGTATCGACGCCGTCGATGCCGAGGCAGTCGCCGGGAATTTCGGTGCGGCCGAGCGTCTGGGCCACGGCCTGGGCGCCGTTGCCTGCGTTGGACTGGAGATATCCGAAGTTCCCCGGCCCATAATTGCCGCCGCCGTCGTTGGCGATCAGGCGGATGCCTTTGCCGATGTAGTTGGCGGTGGTGAAGGCGGCATCGCTCGCTTCGGCGGGATTGCACATGAAGACCGGCGGCACCTTGCAGATCGATGATCCGATGCCCGCCATCGCACTGGCCTTCGCGGTGCCGTGGAGCAATCCGCCAACTGGCGTGAGCGCATAATCGACACTGCGCGCGGCGACATCGAGCTCGATATAGCGGGCATTGGCATCGCTGGTGGCGGCCTGAGTACCGGCGCGATCCTGCCAGAAGCGGACCGTGCCGCTGGCGTCGCAGGCGCTTTCATTGGCGATCGAGATAGTGTGGGTGCTGGCGAGGACCGTGGCGTTCGTCACCAGCCCGATTGCAGAGGCGGCGGCCCGCGAGCAGGCACCGCTCCTGCCGTCGAGCTGGGTCGCTCCGGCGAGTGCGGCCTGATCGGCGCCGTTCTGCAACTCGCTGTCCATCCCGGCAAGCCGGGCATAGTCGAAGCCGACGCCGCCGACCATGATCAGCGCGAAAAGCGACAGTCCGTAAGTGGCCGCAACGGCGCCGCTCTGGTCGGCGATGAAGCGGTGGAAAGGCGCGGGGCTGATCATGGCCGGGGCTCCGGGGCACTCAGTTGGGGCCGGACCCGCCGGCGGCGGAACCGGCAAGATCGCGGCTGGTGCGGACGCGTTCGGGCTTCTTCACCTTGTCGGTGCGATAGCGCTCGACGGCAGCGGCGGCGTGGGCGGCGCTGCCCTCCGGAACGGCGGTGTCGTAGTGCGGATCGGGATCGATAATCTGCGCGGCCATCGTCTGACGGTTGGCCTCACCGAAGTTGTCCTTGCCGCCCATGTAGAACTTGCCGTCCGGCGTGGCGCAGCCGGTGACGAGCAGTGCCAGCAGGAGCGCGGGAAGCCTGCGGTCAGAAGTCATAGCCATCTCCCTTCGGCTTGGTGGTGGAAGGTTGGGCGCCTGAAGGCTCGGTCGGCGCCAGCGGCTGCGGAGCATAGGCCTGCCCGGCAAGGAAGGTGTTCAGCTCGCCGGGATCGGCGACGCGATCGGTCGGCAGGCGCACTTGCGAGGGCTTGATCGGCGCCACCAGATGCGGCGTCACTACGATCAGCAGCTCGGTCTCGCCCTTCTGGAAAGCGCTGGAGCGGAACAGCGAACCGATGATCGGCAGCGAGCCGAGAATGGGCACCTGGCTGACTGTCGTCTGGAAGTCCTTCTGGAGCAGGCCCGCAATGGCGAAACTCTCACCGTCGCGCAGTTCCAGCGTCGTGCTCGCCCTCCGCGTACGCAGGCCGGGGATCGTGATATTGCCCACGGTGATCGAGGCGGAAGGGTCGAGCGCGCTCACTTCAGGCTCGACGACGAGGCTGATCGTCTTGTCGCTAAGCACGGTGGGCGTGAAGCCCAGGCTGACGCCGAAGGGCTTGAACTCAACCGTGATCGCTTGGTTGCCGTTGCTGGAATTGCTGCTGGCCTGCGCCACCGGCACCGGAAACTCGCCGCCCGCCAGGAACGAGGCACGCTCGCCCGAGAGGGCTATCAGCGTGGGCTGGGCCAGGGTCTTGGCCATGCCCCGCGATTCCAGCGCGTTGAGCGTCGCGTCGATATCGAGCCCGCCCAACGAAAAGACCTTGCGGAAGATCCCGAAGGTATCGGTGATCGCAGCCAGTCCAAGAACGCCGGCATTGCTGGTGGAGGTTACTTGCGTCGACCCGCCGCCCGGTAAAGGAACAGTCGTTGTCGTGGTTGCATTGCCCGGAACCAGTTGTGCGCCCTTGCCGATCGCGCCCGAGAACGATCCGCCGCGCGACTGGAAGAAGGCGCTGACGCCGATCTCCTTGCCGGTCGAGCGGTTCACTTCGGCGAAGCGGACTTCGAGCATGACCTGCTGGCTGGAGCCGACCGAAAGCAGGTTGACCACTTTGTCGCCGGCGAAGGCGCGGGCCAACTGCATGGCACGGTCGGCATTGCCGGGGCTGCTGACCATGCCGGTCAGGACCACGGAGTCGTTGGAGATCCTCGCCTCGATCGGGTCGCCCGGAACGAGCTGGCGGATCTGGTCGCCCAGTGCCTCGACATCGGGGCCGACGGCCACGTCGAGGATCGAGATCACCCGCCCGCCGCCGTCGTAGAGCGTCAGGCTGGTCGTGCCCATCTTCTTGCCGAGCACGTAGATCGAGCGATCGGTGACCGGCAGGATATCGGCAATATCCGCGCTGCCGACCATGGCTTTGGCGATCGGACGGTCGGCGCTGACGACCTGACTCTTGTTGAGCGGCACGGCGAGCGTACCGGCGTGAAGGGACGGAGCAAGCGCGGCAGGACGGGCTGCCTGAGCACTGGCTTCGGAAGCGGCGAAGGCGGGCGCGGCAAGGGCGATGGCGAAAGCCATGGCACGGGCGGCGGCCCTGTTGCGATCAATAACCACTTTGCACCTCGTATTCGCTGCGTTCGTTGCCGCGGAACACGCTCATCAGCAGTCCGGCGCGGCGGGGCGCGGGCGTGTCGATCCGGGGCATCGTCAGGTTGACGCGCATCGGGGCGATACGGGCGGCGGGGACGGCAGGCGCGCTCGCACGGGGCGCGCCGATCCGATAGTTGCGGGCGGAAAGCTGCGGCGGGATCACCGTCGAGGACGAGGTGACGGTCGCATCGGCAGCATTGCGCAGCGCCAGGCTGAGAATGCCCAGCTGTTGCGAAAGCGCCAGCTTCTGCGCGCCGAGCGTGTCGACCTGAAGCGTCGCGGTCTTACCGACGGCCGGGTCGGTGCTCTTGTCGTTGGCATCGATATCGACGGCCAGGACCGGGACTGCGGCAAGCACCACGTCGGTCATCTTGTCCTGGTTGCCTGCCCCGTCACCGGGCATCTGCCGGGTGAGTAGGACGTCGACGATGTCGCCCGGCCGGACGAAGCCGCCAGCGGCGGTGGCGGCGCTGATCGGCACGGCCACGGCGAACTGGCCCTTGGGCAAGTTGGCGGACAGGGTCGGACGACCGGACAGTTTCGAGACCAGCACCGGTTCACCCCGGACGACGGCCCGTATCGTGGCCTGTCCGCCTCGTGTGGCATCGGCGATGGTCGTGAAGGCTCCGGCGGGAACCGAGATGGCGGGCCAGCCCACCAGCTTCAGGTTCTGCGCGTTGAGCACGGTGCCGAACGGAAGATCGGTGGCGGCAACGACGATGCGGGTCAGTTGTTGCTGCTGTGCGACTTGCGTCTGACGTTGCTCTACTCCGGAAAAGTAGGTATTGGCCAGAAAAGTGGCTCCGAGGCCGATCGTGACTGCGGCGCCGACGAGTAAAAGATTGCGCCCTTTTGCCATGGCACCTCTCCCAAGTTGCCCCCAGAGGAATGGCGAAGACCCCGCCGCCGGGGCGGCGGGGAACGCGGAGAGGATCAGGGGCAGCCGGCGGTGCTGCTGCAGGCCGTGATCTTGGTCGCCGCGCCGTCCATGGCGCCCTTGATCGAGGTGCCCAGCGCATAGGCGGCGGTGCCGATACCTGCCCCGACAATGGCGAGGATGAGCGCATATTCGGCTGCCGAAGCGCCGGACTGATCGGAAACGAAATCGCGGATGAATTTGGTCATGGCGGACTCCCAGTTACAGGACCTCCACTGCCGGAAACAAACCGACAGGGTTTACGGTTCGAGTTGGTGTACAGTTGTCCGAAGCAATCGCTGCGGCGTCTCGTGTCCCGACGAGAGATGTTTCGAGCCGCAACTGCGGTTCTGTGCGATCAATGCCGTACTTGTTCTGATTGGCCCCGACCGTCTTTTGCCTCTCCCCAGAGACGAGCCAATGATCCTTTTTGAACGGATCAACGTCAATCGGAAAAGCTAACCTGATTTTTCCCGATTAAATTCAGATTCTTACTAGAGGTAAACCGGTGGAACATTGGCAATATTTCGGCAAAAACAGGAAAAGTTCCACGTTTCAGCGCTTGCGGAGCTCATTTCGTCCCGGAATTGGACGGAAAATTAGGCAAAAACTAAATCAAAATGGATAGCTATACCGGGTGTCGAACGGGTTTAAGAATGAGAGTTATTCTCAGTGTATGGTTAGGTGCGTTAGGCGTCACCCGAGGCGATGCGGCAAGCTACTGATTAACGGTCATATTATTTTGGTTAGCCCCCATCTCCGTCGTCGCGAAATTTGATCGATGGGATTATTTTGATTTGCCAATTTAGTTGCGCCCTCTTTGCGTTGTGACGCCCTTCAATGGGAATAGGCCAGATCAATCTTCAAAAATACATTGGCTAGAAGAAGCCGGTTTTGTTGAAACAGGCGTTTTGAAAATCTCTGTATGAGCTGAGAAGGCAGTTCAGCACACGACTCGTAGAAAACCCAATGCGCTAACGAGAGCCGCTTTTCCAAAACTTGGTATGAGGCACAGGGTCGGTCAGTTTCCAGGATCGCCGGGGCTTTCGCCGGATGTTTTGAAAGGGCGCACTGCCGCCGGGCCGCTCAATGGAGTCGGAACGGCAGATCCCGGAAGGAACGGTCATTCGTGCGTGGGTCGCGGAATCGCTTGAGCTGGTCGCGACTGCCGGTTACCGGACAGTCCGGACCTGGGAACGCGAAATCGGCGGCTGAACGACCGGGAAGGGTCGGTCACGAAACCGCACGCCGACCCGATCGAATGCCAGCTATCTCGTTCCGCGTCTTCGAAACTGTCGTTCTGGACAGTCCAACATCCCAGCCACTCGGAGCCGCTTTGAATCTGGAGAACATCGCCTACTTTGGCGGTGCCAAGACCAGGGTCGAAGATCAGCTGTTTTGGCCCAGGCAGTGCGCAGAATCGAAATCCCAACGGCGGTGCTCCTAGACTGACCCTCACAAGGTCCCAACACGCCTGCAAGTTGGCCTTAGAACGGTGGCTCCCGCATAAACCCTTATCACGCTCAACGCCTTGACGAGAGCCCAGGGGCTTTCCATCTGACCGGGGCAAATCTGAACCATGCGAGCCAAGGATACGATGACGACAGATTCCGCTATCGCCTCTGAAACCCGCGCCTTCGAGGCGGATGTCTCCAAGCTGCTGCACATGATGGTCCATTCGGTCTATTCGGACCGGGACGTATTCCTGCGCGAGCTGATCTCGAATGCCGCCGATGCGTGCGAGAAGCTGCGCTATGAAGCGATTGGCGATCCGTCGCTTTTAGGCGACGATCCGCAGCCGAAAATCACCATCACACTGGACAAGGATGCCGGCACGCTGACCGTGGCGGACAACGGCATCGGCATGACCGCTGCCGATATGGGCGAAACGCTCGGCACCATCGCCCGTTCCGGGACCAAGGCTTTCATGGACAGGCTCTCCGCGGACAAGAACGGAGAAGGCCAGCAGCTAATCGGTCAGTTCGGCGTCGGTTTCTATTCGGCGTTCATGGTGGCGGGCAAAGTCGACGTCGTGTCGCGGCGAGCGGGTGAAAGTGATGCATCCAGCTGGTCGTCCGATGGACTTGGCACGTACACAATTGCGCCCGTAGATCCAGCGCAAGCACCTGCCCGCGGGACCAAAGTCACTCTCCATCTTCTTGATGACGCGAAAAGCTATGCGGAGCGCTACAACCTCGAGCGGATCGTCAAGGCCCAATCGGGCCATGTACCGGTCCCCATTTTCATCGAGGAAGCCGGAACCGACGAGGAAGCTCGGCAACTCGCGGACGGCTTGGCGCTGTGGACCAAGCCGAAGTCGGACATCAGCGAGGAAGATTACACCGACTTCTATCGCAGCGTGGCGGGCCAGTTCGATAAGCCCACCCTGACGCTCCATTACCGGGCAGAGGGGCGGCATGAGTATTCGGTGCTGACTTTCATTCCGGAAAGCAAGCCATTCGATCTGTTCGATCCCGATCGCAGCGGGCGCATTAAGCTTTACGTCCGGCGCGTGTTCATCACCGATGAGGCGGAGATCCTGCCGCGCTATCTGCGCTTCGTGCGCGGCCTCGTCGATTCCGCGGACCTGCCGCTCAATATGTCGCGCGAGATGATCCAGGACAGCCCCGTCCTTTCGGCAATCCAGAAGGGCGTGAGTAACCGCGTTCTTTCCGAGCTGGAGAAGCTCGCCGACGCCGAGCCCGAACGCTTTGCGGCGATCTGGGAAAACTTCGGGGCCGTGCTGAAGGAAGGTCTCTACGAAGACTTTGCACGGCGCGAGACCCTGCTCGGCCTTACCCGCTTCAAGACCACGACCTCGAACAGTGAGTGGCGCTCGCTCAAGGATTACGTTTCCGCACTGAAGGAAAACCAGACGGCAATCTACTATGCGACCGGTACCGACCTCGAACGGATCGCCGATTCCCCGCAGCTTGAGGGTTTCAAGGCACGCGGCATCGAAGTACTGCTGCTACCCGACCAGATCGACAACTTCTGGACGTCGATGGGCGCGGAATACGAAGGCAAGCCGTTCAAGTCGGTTACACAGGGTGCGGCCGATCTCAGCCTCATTCCCCTGGCGGAAGGTCGCGAGCCAGCCAAGGCCGCCGAGGATGTGACCGGGTTCATTGATTTCGCAAAGGAAGCCCTGGCAGATCATGTCTCCGACGTTCGGATTTCAGACCGCCTGACCACGAGCGCGGTTTGCATTGTCGCCCCCGACAACGCGATGGACCTCCAGCTCGAGAAGATGCTGGCGTCCGCCGGCCGTGCACCGGAGCGGGCGAAGCCTGTTCTGGAAGTCAATGCCGGGCACACGTTGATCGGTAAGCTGGCGCAGAGCAGTGCCACGAACGATGAACGGCGCGACCTTTCGTTTCTTCTCCTCGACGAAGCCCGGATCGCCGAGGGCGAAGCACCGGCCGACCCGCGGGGATTCGTGGAGCGGCTTGAGCGCTTGATGGCCAAATCTCTATAAGGCCAGCGAGGGGAGCCGCTTGGCTCCCCTCCGTCTTGCCACGCTCATCAACCAAGAAGCTTGGTGACTGAGGGTACTGTGGCTGCGCGAGGTTACTCCCGCGTCTTCGTCAGCCGCGTAAAACTTCGTCGTATATAGAACGACAGATCGATTGGCCATTGACGCCCTGGCACCAGGGAACGCGTCTCGCACGCATGCCAATAATAACGCTTCTGCAAGTCCCGATAATCCAACGGCCGGCGGATTGCGATCCACAAGCCCGACTTCCGGCCTATAAGGGTGGCCAACCACCTCAGATATCGGCTGATCAAGGTGCGCGGCCCGCCGACTGATCATTCGCACCGCTTTGCGCTACCAGTGCCGAGCAATCCGAGTGCTAGGAAATGTACTTTCTCGTTCGTTCCGCTTCGCGATGGGAGCGAAATCTGACGCTAATTTCGGTGTCGGATCGACGGATCACGGAACATGGCGGTTCGAGCAGCCCAAGGGCGACGCCGCGTGAGAACCGCGTGAGTTCGGTGCTCGTCAGCGCATAGAGAGTCAGGTCCGAGGGATCAATCTGTCTCATCCTCTTTGTCTCCACTCTGTCGCGCAAAGCCTCGGAAAAGCATACGGAGCCGTCCCGGTCGGCTCTTCCCCTCGCATCACAAATCCTTTGCACCATCGTCCAGGACTGCTTCTCCTTTGCCGTATCAGAGATCACCGTTTCGGTGGATTAGAGCTGCAA
This sequence comes from Novosphingobium sp. BL-S-20, assembly GCF_055521635.1. Classification (NCBI taxonomy): domain Bacteria; kingdom Pseudomonadati; phylum Pseudomonadota; class Alphaproteobacteria; order Sphingomonadales; family Sphingomonadaceae; genus Novosphingobium; species Novosphingobium sp. BL-S-20. The sequence continues at coordinate 1,760,391 of NZ_CM145493.1, forward strand.
GTCCTTCGCTGCCCCCATGGACGCCGTTGCGCCCCGGCGTGGCGGGATCGGTCGCGAGTGGCACTCTGGCCTGTCGCCGCCGCTAAGGAAATTGGGAAAGACGCGACACCGACAGGCCAGCAACCAGGGTCAGGCAGCTTCGCTAACCTGATCCTTCGTCTCGCCAAGTCGAGCAGTGACCGGCTCGCCGCCGCGGATCTCGATGCGCCGCGGCTTCATCGCCTCGGGCACGACACGTTTGAGATCGACGGAAAGCAGGCCGTTTTCGAATGTGGCATTTCCGGCTTCGACGAAATCAGCAAGCTGGAACCGCCGCTCAAAAGAGCGCGCCGCAATGCCGCGATGCAGATACTCGCATTTGCTGTCGCCTTCAGCGCGCTTGCCGGTGACAATGAGCAAGTTCTGTTGAGCGACCAGTTCGATATCTTCGGGTCTAAACCCAGCGACCGCGAGCGTAATGCGGTAGCTATCCTCGCCGAGCTTCAAAATATCGAAGGGCGGATAGCCGTCCTCCTCACGCGCGCCTGCTTCGAGCAGATTGAACAACCGGTCAAAACCGACCGTCGAGCGCTGATAAGGCGTAAAGTCAAAGTTGGTTCTCATTTTTCCAAATCCTCTGTTGAGCGATCTGGGCATGAGCTACGCCGGTAGCAAAAGAGCCGGCGTTCTCCATGACCCACCGGGCCCGAACGCGGCGCCCGGCAATCGCTAGCTAATGTAGTCGAATTCCGCTTCAAGATGGGGCTCGAAGATTTTTTGCAGAACGGGATGCATCGGCGGCAACGGCGTCTCATCCCTGGCGCGACAGAATATCATTCCAGCCGCAGGACATGGTTCACCGGCCGCCATTCGGTCGGTCGGATCAGACGGTCATGGGCAATTCTGACTGAATGGAGAGCGCCCTCGATCTCGCGCCGCCAGTGGTCGAGAAAGTCGAACAGCACCGGAAAATCAGGCGCAAGATCGTATTCCTGCCAGATGAACGGTTGCAAGATCGAGGGCGCATCCGGAAGGTAGAAATGAATTTCCGCAGTCGTCAGCCCGTAACCTTCCAACTGCGCCAGAAAGCTGCGGTCCATCATTGGCGCGAGCGGATCGGATTCTCGCCTCGTTCAAGATCGCGCATTGCGGCAAGGATGTCGTCGATCGGTACGGCGCGTTTCGCACCGGGCGGTTTGCGCAAGGCGGGCTCATTTCGGACCGCGGACCGATCGGAAGCCCACGATGCGAGTATGGCACGCTTCACTTCCGGCTCCAGGCTCGGGTGATGTGCAACATCGAAGGGGTGAAGAAAACGCGAGAATGGCTGCGACATGGCCGTCTCTCCTTTCCTTGAGTCGCGGTGATCAAGTGCGCGGTGATGCCGCACACGAGATATTTTGGTGGTTCATTGAGTCGCGTCAAGATGCCAATGCAGTGGCTGCATGCCGCTCGAACGCGCGCTTTTGGCACTCGTTGGGCGGGACTGCCAAAATTTTTTTGGCACCCTCTTGAAGCGCAAAAGGGGTTTTCATAATTTGCCCGCACCTGTCGCGCAGAAGAGCGATAGGCCCATCACATCTTGTTTTGCATCTGGAGGTTTTGCCATGCATTTCCGCCCCTTGCACGACCGTGTGGTCGTCCGCCGCATTGAAGCTGAAGAGAAGACTTCAGGCGGCATCATTATCCCCGACACCGCCAAGGAAAAGCCGCAAGAAGGCGAAGTCCTCGCCGTCGGTCCTGGTACGCGCGACGATCGCGGGCAACTCGCCGAACTATCTGTCAAGGTCGGTGACCGGATCCTGTTCGGCAAATGGTCGGGGACCGAGGTCAAGATCGATGACGAGGATCTGCTCATCATGAAGGAGAGCGATATCCTTGGCGTAGTCGAAACCCAGGCTGAGCTGAAGCAGGCGGCCTGAGCACGCCTGCCGTCCCTCTAACGTTCAGGAAGGAAAAATCGGAAAGGAGTTTGGCAATGGCTGCCAAGGAAGTAAAGTTTGCGTCCGATGCGCGTGATCGCATGCTGCGCGGCGTGGATACGCTGGCCAACGCGGTGAAGGTGACGCTTGGGCCCAAGGGCCGCAACGTCGTGATCGAGAAGTCGTTCGGTGCGCCGCGCATCACCAAGGACGGCGTCACCGTCGCCAAGGAAATCGAACTCAAGGACAAGTTCGAGAACATGGGCGCGCAGATGCTGCGCGAAGTCGCCAACAAGCAGAACGACAAGGCCGGTGACGGCACCACCACCGCCACCGTTCTAGCCCAGGCGATTGTTCGTGAGGGGGCAAAAGCGGTCGCCGCGGGGATGAACCCGATGGACGTCAAGCGGGGTATCGATCTCGCCGTGAACGCCGTCGTCAACGATCTCGAAAGCCACGCCAGGAAGGTAAGCGCCAACAGCGAAATCGCGCAGGTCGCGACCATCTCGGCTAATGGCGACGAGGAAGTCGGCCGTATTCTCGCCGAGGCGATGGATAAGGTCGGCAACGAAGGCGTCATCACCGTCGAGGAGGCCAAGAGCCTCGCGACCGAACTCGAAACGGTCGAGGGCATGCAGTTCGACCGCGGCTATCTCTCGCCCTACTTCGTCACCGATGCCGAGAAGCTCAAGGTTGAGTTCGACGATCCCTATATCCTCATCCACGAGAAGAAGCTCTCGAATCTGCAGGCGCTCGTCCCGCTGCTCGAGAAGGTGGTGCAGTCGGGGCGCCCGCTACTCATCATCGCCGAGGACGTCGAAGGCGAGGCCTTGGCAACGCTGGTCGTCAACAGGCTGCGCGGCGGGCTCAAGGTCGCGGCGGTCAAGGCGCCGGGCTTCGGCGATCGGCGCAAGGCGATGCTCGAGGACATCGCCGTCCTCACCGGCGGCAATGTCGTTAGCGACGATCTCGGGATCAAGCTCGAGACCGTCGCCGTCTCGATGCTGGGTAGCGCCAAGAAGATCATCATCGACAAGGATAACACGACCGTCGTCGATGGCGCGGGCTCGCGTTCCGACATCGATGCCCGCCTCGCCCAGATCCGCTCACAGATCGAAAACACGACCAGCGATTACGACCGTGAGAAACTGCAGGAGCGTGTGGCCAAGCTCGCGGGCGGTGTGGCGGTGATCCGCGTCGGTGGTGCCACCGAGGTGGAGGTCAAAGAGCGCAAGGACCGCGTCGACGATGCACTTCATGCGACCCGTGCTGCCGTAGAGGAAGGCATCCTGCCGGGCGGCGGGATCGCACTACTGCGAGCATTGAAAGCACTTGATGGTCTCAAGGTGGCGAATGACGATCAGCAGTCAGGCATCGACATCGTTCGCCGAGCTCTTCGGGCACCCGTTAGGCAGATCGTTGACAATGCCGGCGAGGACGGCGCGTTCATCGTCGGCAAGCTGCTCGAGAGCGAGGACTACAACTGGGGTTTCAACGCTGCCACCGGCACGTACGAGGATCTGGTAAAGGCTGGCGTCATCGATCCGGCAAAGGTCGTGCGTACTGCGCTCCAGGATGCAGCGTCGGTCGCTTCGCTGCTCATCACCACCGAGGCGCTCGTGGCCGAACTGCCGAAAGAGGAGAAATCCGCCCCGATGCCGGCGATGGATTATTGACGTTAGACGGGGCCGGCGCACCAGCCGGCCCAGGAGTCTCTGATTCCATCGACAAGCAAGGGCTTCGTCGACCTCCTCTTCTGGCAGGCAGCTTGGGAACCCTGAGAGGGAAAGCTGCCCGTCCGCACCTGGGCAACAAAAATTGCCTCTGAACGCCCGGTAAGGGTCGATTCATCCTTCGCGCCCGATGCAAACCTGCGGATTTGTCAAGATATGCGGGATGATGGAGCCTGCACCTACAGAAGGCACCTCAATCTAAGATATCACAGGGGCGAGCAAATGAACTACGCTTTATGGTCGACGAAGTTTTCGTCGATATGCAACAGGCGATAGGCCGATCTCGCGGCGGAAAGCGGCATGGAAGGCGCTGTCGCTGAGGTAGCCTGCCTGTGCTGCCACGGCGCTGACGGTCGTCGTGCTTGCGGCAAGCTGGCGCGCGGCCACCCGCATTCGCCAATTGGTGGCATAGCTGACCGGCGGCATGCCGACGCGGCGCGCAAACCGCTCGGCAAAGGAAGATCGTGACAGTCCTGCTAGCGAGGCGAGTTCGTCGAGCCGCCAAGGGCGTGCCGGATCCGCATGGATGGCATGCAGCGCCTTTGCGACCGGAGGGTCCGACAGGCCGCCGAGCCAGCTGGGGACCTCCGTCCTGGCACCGAGCTGGCTGCGAAGGGCTTGCACGAAGAGCAGGCGGATCATGTCGTTACACGCGGCTCGCGCGCCGGGTAGATTGCTTCGCCACTCGGCGTCGAGTTGGGCGATCAACCATCCCATCGGCGTTGTGGAGGCCTGCTCCGCGTCGATCAGCAACAGGCCAGGTAGCAGCGGCAGCAGCAAGTCCGCCTGGGCGTCGTCAAAGTTCACGCTCCCGCCGAGGATCTCTGTTTCCGCAGCCGCTCCTACCTGGCCACGAGTGGCATCATCCTCGAACACTAGCGATGCATCGATCGGCTGCAATGTCGGGTCGCTGGCCAGTACAAAGGGTGTGGCCGCCACCATGAAGCAACTTCCGGCCGACAACTGCCGGACGGAGCCTTCAGCCAAAATCCAGCAGGTGCCGGAGCGAACGACGTTGAACTTGACGTGCGTGGGCGAGAACCGCAGCGCCCATGCACCGCCCGCGGTGAAACGGACGGTGCATGCCGCGCGCGCTTGCACCAGACCAAGCACATCGGACAAGGGGTCTGCCGGCGCTTCCTGGACGATCACGACATGATTTCGGATGAATGAGGGTCGATCATCCGATCGCCTTACTTCAGAAATTGGCTCATGACGAGCTTGCAAGAACCCATCGGATCGCCCTTCGGCGCCGCCTCCACCGCTGGCGATGTACTCGCCGGCCTCGACCTTTCCGGCCGCACCGCCATTGTCACCGGCGGCTATTCCGGCCTCGGCCTTGTTACGACAAAAGCGCTCTGCAGTGCGGGCGCAGAGGTGATCGTGCCTGCGCGCGACCTTGAACGGGCCGAAGCCGCGCTCGCGGGTATCGAGCGGGTGGAAATCGCGCCCATGGACCTGATCGACGCAGCATCGGTTGCCGATTTTGCCAGTGCCTTCATCGCTCGCAGGCAGCCGCTTCACCTGCTGATCAACAGCGCAGGCATCATGGCCACACCCTTGCGGCGCGACGCGGCCGGCCATGAGGCGCAGTTCGCGACAAACCATCTCGGCCATTTCCGACTTACCTGCCATCTCTGGCCGGCCTTGGCGCGCGAGGGTGCCCGCGTCGTTGCCGTATCCTCGCGCGGACACCAGATTGCGGGTGTCGATTTCGAGGACATCGATTTCGAACGCCGCGCCTATGACAAATGGGCAGCCTACGGACAGTCCAAGACGGCTAACGTCCTGTTCGCCCGTGCTCTGGACCAGAGGGGCGAGGAGCAGGGAGTTCGCGCCTTCTCGCTGCACCCCGGACAGATCATTACCGATCTGGCACGGCATCTCTCGAAAGAGGAAATGGCAGGGTTCGATGCATTCGACGCGCAAGGCATGCCGATCATCGACCCTGCACGCGGCATGAAGACCGTTGAGCAAGGCGCGGCAACGGCCCTTTGGTGCGCTACGAGCCCGCTTCTTGAGGGCATGGGCGGCGTCTATTGCGAGGATTGCGACATCGCTGGCATCAATGCCGAAGAAACCGGCCGCAAAGGCGTGGCGCCTTGGGCTATCGACGATGAAGCCGCAGAGCGTCTCTGGTCAGTCTCCTCGCGATGGACGGGGTGTTCTTTCTAGACAATCGCAAAGCGATATTCGTAGGAATGGTAGTATCGTCGGGCGCGCGCAGCGGCTCTCACTCCAGCATTGGCACCTGGATCATCTGTTCCTCATGCTCGCTGCGCACGTTTCCACGGCTCGTTCTCGCCGTGGGCCGCGCGTCGCGATCATCTTGTCGACGTCTCGCGGCGGTAGGCGCTGGGTGTCATCTTGGCGGACTTGCGGAAGCTGGCGCTAACAGGTCGCGGAAAAAGGAACTTCCCTTGAGGCCGTTGAGGTGATTCAAGTCGCCTCGACCGAGGTTGAAGGATTGAAGATGCGCGGCGGCGATCACCGGAGCGAAGGGCTGTTTTCTTACGTGAGCTGCGAAGCTCGGGTACCGGCGGATCATCCGCTGCGGGCAATCCGTGCAATTGTCGACGAGGCGTTTGAGGTGATGTCGGGGGATTTCGACGCGATGTACTCGCGTATTGGCCGGCCGTCGATCCCGCCCGAGAAGCTGCTGCGTGCGCTGCTGCTGCAGGCCTTCTATACGATCCGCTCGGAACGCCAGCTGATGGAGCAGATGGATTACAATCTGCTTTTCCGCTGGTTCGTAGGGCTGGCGATGGATGCGCCGATCTGGGATGTGACGGTCTTCACCAAGAACCGCGAGAGGCTGCTTGGCGGCGATATCGCCGCCAAGTTTCTGTCCGCGATCGTAGGGCAATCGCGCGTGCAGGCGCTGCTGTCAGACGACCACTTCTCGGTGGACGGTACGCTGATCGAAGCCTGGGCGAGCATAAAGAGCTTCAGGCCCAAGGATGACACCGCCTCGGACGGTGACGACGACGACAGCGCTTCGGGTACCGGACAAAACGGTCACGCCAAGGCCAAGGGGCGCAATGCTGAGCGCGATTTCCATGGCGAGAAGTGGAGCAACCTCACCCACGCCTCAACCACCGATCCTGATGCCCGGCTATTCAAGAAGGCACGCGGTCAGGCCGCGAAGCTGTGCCACATGGCCCATGTCCTCATGGAAAACCGGCACGGTCTGGTTGTGGATGCAACGCTCACCCATGCCACGGGCACGGCCGAACGGGAGGCCGCGCTGACCATGCTTAGCCGTATGAAGGGGCGTCATCGCATCACGCTGGCGGCAGACAAAGCCTACGATACCGTCCACTTCGTCGCCGCGTTGCGCGAGATCGGAGTTACCCCGCACGTGGCACAGAACGTCAATGGCAGGCGCTCCGCCATTGATGGGCGCACCACCCGCCACCCTGGTTACGCGGTTTCTCAGCGGATCAGGAAACGGATCGAAGAGGTCTTTGGCTGGGCCAAGACCAGCGGAAACCTGCGCAAGACCCGACATCGAGGGCAAGCCCGCGTGGGGTGGAACTTCACATTGACCGCTGCGGCTTACAATCTCATCAGGCTACCAAAGCTGCTGGTGGCAGCATAACTGTGCCCGAAATCCGCAGAAAGAAGGGTCCTGGCAAGCGCGGCAGTCAACAGATACCGATGACACCACCCCGTTGGCGCTAAACCTAATCAAAATCAGGCGCTCAAACGGTCCGAAACTGACTTTTTCCGCGGCGTGCTAAACGCCGAGGGGGTCTCAAACCCCACCTCGAGCGCGATCGCGATGATCGGTAACCCGGTGTGGGCCAGCAGCTCCCGGGCGCGGTTCATGCGCAAGGACGTGAGCCATTCATGCGGCGTCATCCCGGTCGCCAGCCGGAACGAGGTGGCAAAATGGAAGCGGCTCAGTTCGACGATCCCGGCTAGTTCGTCGAGGCTGATCGCGTGGTCGAGATGGGCGATCATGTAATCGTTGATCCGCCGGACCTGCCAATCCGCCAAACCCCGTCGCGGTGCGACAGCCTGTGCGGCGCCGAAGCTGGAGTGCGCGCGGATCAGCTGGGTGCACAGAAGATCCACCGCTTGCTCCACGAACAGCGAGGCCCCGGCATCGGACGAGGCTGCTTCCTTGCCGAGGATCGCCATGATCTGCGCCGACGTCGGATCATCGAAGCAGTTCCGGCCGATCAGTTCGACGCGGTGTGGCACGGCCATCGCTTCCGCCGCCGACTGAAGCCGCCAATCCGGCAGGTAAACGTGCGAAACCTGGATCGGCCCTTCGACATCCCAGCGCCCGTCCTCGCCCTCCGGAATGAGGGTGATCGATCCTCGGCGCGTGCGCGATTCCACGCGCTTGCTGCCCTGCCGCCAGGTCGCCTGCTGGGCAGTGCCGTAGTACGTCATGACAACGTGGGTATCCAAGCCCGGAAGCGCTGCGTGGAGCGCGCCGTGGGTCCAGGGCCGGGTGAGCCGGGTGCCGCCGCGCAAATCCTGGTCGGCCAGCACCGGCGGCGTATCGAGGATATGCTCCATCTCCGCGCGTGTGGACGCGCGTTCGCCTGCTGACGGAACATTCGCTGTCTCGGACGGGGAAGCGGCCATCGTTCATCCTCGGCGTGTCGCCTGACACTATCCGAACGCCGTTCTGCATCAACCGCAATCTGGCGACAGTCGCCGCAACCCCGCGACAGAAGCGAACCGGGCAATCCCGTACATCTCTTCTCACAGGAGGCGCATGCTGCGCCCGACAGGAGGACAAGATGGACAGGAAGAAGATCACGATCATCGGTGGCACCGGCCTTGTCGGTGCGAAGCTGGCCCGGCTGCTCGGGGTGGCAGGGCACGAGGTCGTCGCGGCCTCACCCGGCACCGGGGTCAACAGCGTCACCGGCCTGGGGCTCGACGAGGCGCTGGCCGGCGCCGACATCCTCGTGGACGTATCGAATGCCATGTCGTTCGATCCCGCCGAGGTGCGCGCTTTCTTCGACGCCTCGGGCCGGAACCTCATCCGCGCGGCCGCTGCTGCCGGCGTGAAGCACCATGTGGTTCTATCCATTGTCGGTGCCGACCGCATGCCCGGCAACGGCTATTTCGACGGCAAGCTCATCCAGGAGCGGATAGCCGCCGGTTCCGGGCTGCCTTACACCATCGTGCGCTCGGCCCAGTTCTTCGAATTCCTGGCCGCCATCGCCGACGGATACACCGCCGATGGTGTCGTAAGGGTGAGCGGCGCGCAGTTTCAGCCGATCGCTGCCGACGATGTCGCCGCGAACCTCGCCTCGATCGCGCTGGAGGCACCTGTAAACGGCATCGTCGAGATCGCCGGGCCGGAACGCAGGCCCTTCGATCTCATCATCGGCCGCTATCTCAAGATGCGGGGCGATGCTCGCCGCGTCGAACGGGATCCCGATGCCGACTATTTCGGAGGCCGCGTCGACGATCTCTCGCTCGTCCCGCTCGGTCTCCATCGGCAGGGCAAGCAGGATCTCACCACCTGGATGAGCGCGCAGGCCATACCCACCGCCTGATGCCGCCCGAACTCTTCACAATCCGCTCGTGAAAGGACAGTCCCATGAAAACCCTGATTTCCACGCTCGCCATCGCCGCCGCCTTCGCGGCACTTACCCCAGTCGCCCACGCGCAGGCGCACGCCCACGATCACGCGGCGGCCCGGGAGACGGCTCCCTCACCATCGGGCGTCAAGGCGACGCTCGTCTACCAGCATGCGATCCCGGACGTCCCCGGCAAGAGCGTCAAGGGCGTACTCGTCGAGTATCAGCCGGGCGGCTCCAACGGATCGCATGTCCACGCGCGCTCGGCGCTCATCTATGCCACCGTCATCCAGGGCGCCGTCGTCAGTCAGGTGAATGGCGGGGAGATCCGCACCTTCAAGACCGGCGAGAACTTCACCGAACTGCCCGGCGACTTCCACAACATCAGCGCCAACGCCAGCAAGACCGAGCCGGCCAAGCTGCTCGCGGTCTTCATCGTCGACACTGACGATGCCGTCCTGACGACACCAGCAAAGCAGAACTGACCCGCACTCCCACCATCACGACACCGAGACATAGAAAGGATATGTCATGAACCGCCTGAACTGGTTTGAAATCGCTCCCGACGGCGCAAAGGCCTTGATGGGCGTCCACCACTACATCACCAAAGGCACCAGCCTGCCGGAGGAGCTCATCCACCTCGTGTTCCTGCGCGTATCCCAGATCAACGGCTGCGCCCACTGCATCGATCTGCATACCCGCGATCTGCTCAAGACCATGCCGATCGACACAGTGGTGCTGGTGCCGGTGTGGGACGAGGTTCCTCATCTCTTCAGCGACCAGTATCGAGCCGCACTGGCGTGGGCCGAGGAAGTGACCAACCTCAGTGAAACCCATTCATCGGATGAGGCTTATGCAGCAGTCGCGGAGGTGTTTGAGGCGAAGGATCTCGTCGATCTTACATTAGTGATTGCCGCTATGAATGCCTTCAATCGGCTCGGCGCGCCGTTTCGCCTTCCCGTCGCCGCAAAGCCCTGATCCTGAAGGAAGGTTCAGGTCTTCGCATTGACTGACAGCAGATTAATCGAAACGCGAGAAGTTAAATGGTGGGAGGCAAGCCGCTCTTCCACCATTTTCTCTCAATTGGCGCACATTCCGAGCAAGGTTTTGTCAAAGAAGCTTGATCAACAGGTTCCAGTTGGGATGGGATATCTTTGGCGCCAGGCAATAGACTACTTCGGCCGGCCGCCTCTCAATAGCTGACGTTCCGCAGGTGGAGATTGCAAGTCTGGCGCTGAATGACCGGGAAGGGTCGCGACCCGCCGTAAGCGCCCTGCCCAGCTTACCTCAAGATTCCGCCGACAGAGCCCCCGTTCAGCCCCTCATATGAGCGCCCCCCGAAGCGGCCGTACATTCACCGAGGGATCAGATACGCTGAACGGCCGGCGATGGGACTTGTACGAACATGACGTATTTGCGGGAGCGGTGGCCGTTGGCCAGGTGCACGGGATACTGGAAGGTTGGTTGCCCCCCGATAAGATGAAGAACGGGCTCACGATTTTGGACCGGGCCCAGCATCATACGGAGGACAACCGTGGATCAGCATATAGTTTTTGAGCATGATCGGCATCGCCGCTGGTCCGCATCAGCGCCCTCCAGGCCCTGCGGCACAATGGGCCAAAGCCGGAGCGGCAACCGGCCCGCATCAAGCAAACGAAACGTTTCCCACTTATTGCAAATGCGTCTCAAATACTTCAATGCCCCCCGCGACAAATATCGTAGGGAGCAACACTTTGGCCGCAACACGCATTCACGTGCTTTCGAAGAACGCTCTTTGCCGAGCGGGCCTCATCGCTGCGGCCATCACGGCCTCAATCCCGATTACAACCGCAGCGCAGACTGCCGACGAGAAACCAGGGGTGCGTGCCGACGAGATTGTGGTGACGGCGGACCGGCGGGATACCTTCAGCGCCGACTACGTGCAGGCGGGCACGTTCCGTGATTCTTTGCTGCGCGATACGCCGCTGACGATTGCGGTCATGACCAAGGACCTGCTCGAAACCCAGCAGGCGCGCGGACTGATCGACGCCGTCCGCAACACGCCGGGCGTCACGCAGGCGCAGATCAATACCGCGATCTACAGTAACCTCGCCATTCGCGGGATCGTCCTCAACAACTTCACCAACGTGCGCTGGAACGGCGTGCTGCCGATCGTCAACCTGATCGAGCAGCCCATCGAGAGCAAGGACCGTATCGAAGTGCTCAAGGGCGCAGCGGGGCTCTACTACGGGTTCGCAACGCCGTCCGGCATCGTCAACCTGGTGACCGAGCGGCCGACCGCCGCGCCTGTGACCCGCTTCGATGTCCAGGGCGACAGCAACGGATCGGTCGGCGCGGGCTTCGACATCGGGCGCAGCTTCGGCTCGGCGGGCCTACGCGTGAACGCCGGAACCTCGATCATCGAGACCGGCCTCAAGCGCAGCGAGGGCATTCGCCGCTTTGCCTCAGGGTCGTTCGACTGGCGCCCAGCCGACGGGCTCGAAATCCTCCTCGACGCCGAATACAATTACAAGTCCGTCACCGAGCCGACCGAATTCAGCCTGCCGGCTGCGGTGAACGGCGTCATCGCGATACCGCCGCTGCAATCGCCGTCGAAGAACCTCGGCGCGGCCTGGATGCAAGGGCGCGGCTGGGAAACCAACCTGCTGGCCCGCGTCAACTACGACCTGACGCCCGATTGGCGCATTTCCGCCGCGATCGGACAATCCTACCTGTCCCGCAGCCGAGCCTATTCCTCGTTCGGCGGTTACAATCTGTCGACCGGTGACGGCACCGTGACGGTCGCGATGACGGACGGCAACGACTACAAGAACGTGATCTATCGCGGCGATCTTTCCGGCAAGTTCCGCACCGGACCGATCGAGCACAACCTGCTGCTCGGCGTGTCGTTCTATACCCGCGCCAGCAATGTGCCGACCGCCGTGCGCTATAGCTTCGCGCAGAACCTCTATGATCCGGTGGTGATCCCGCGCCAGCCGACCCCGCCCCGGATCATCGCCAACCCCTCGCGTGTCGAAGACCTCGGGCTCTACATCTTCGACCGGGTATCGCTTGGCGACTGGCTGCAAGCGACCGTCGGCTATCGCAAGACCGACTACAGCGACGTCAGTCGCACCACGAGTTACAAGATCAAGCCGGGCACCTGGACTTACGGGGTCATGGTGAAGCCGATCAGTTGGGCCAACATCTACGCCAACTACATCGAAGGGCTGGAGCCCGGCCCCATCGCCCAACAGATCGCGAACAACGCAGGCGAAATCCTGCCTGCCGCGATCAGCAAGCAGAAAGAAGTCGGCGTCAAGATCGAACCGATCCGGGGCCTGCTCGCAACCGGTGCCTACTTCCACATCAAGCGGCCTTCGGCCTACCTCAACAGCGCGAACTTCTTCGTCCAGGATGCCGAAGCCGCATACGAAGGGGCCGAGTTCAGCCTAGTCGGCGAGGTGGTGCCCAACCTGTCGATCGCCGCGAGCGCCATGTATCTCGACGCCATGCAGAAGTCCGGCAACGCGTCGGTGGTCGGCAAGCTGATCGAGAACGTGTCCAAGTACTCCGGATCGCTCTTCCTCGAATACCACGTGCCGATGGTCCAGGACTTGCGGGTTTCTGCGGGCATGTTCCATGTCGGGCGCAGGGCCGTGAATGCGCTCAACCAGGGCTTCGTCCCGGGCTACGAGACGTTCGACCTTGGCGCGAGCTACACGTTCGATCTTCTTGGAAACCGCACCACGGCGCGCATTTACGGAGAGAATGTCACGGGCAAGCGCTACTGGGCATCCACCGGATCGAGCCTGCTCGCACAAGGCCTTCCAGCCACGGTCAGGATCAGCCTCTCCACGCAGATTCCGTGAGGGGCAAAGTGAGTGACGGGATCGGCGCCGAAGACCGACCCGTCAGGAAGGAGCGGACGGGAACGTGATCCGGACCGTAAGGCCGTGAGAATGCTCCGGTATGGTCCAGGCCGCGTCGTGCAGGGCCGCGATCGCCGCCACCAGTGCCAGGCCAAGGCCCGAGCCTTCGGTATGGCGACTGGCATCGAGGCGATAGAACCGCCGGAAGACTTTGGCGCGCTCCAATGCCGGGATGCCCTGCCCGGTATCGGACACCTCGGCCACGACGCCGCCATCGTCCACGAAGAGCCGCGAAGTGATCATCGTTCCGGTGGGCGTGTGGACGATGGCGTTCTCCACCAGATTGGTGAAGAGCTGCGCCAGCAGTTCACAGTCGCCGTCCACTACGATGCCCGGTGCATGGTCGGCAAGATAGGTATGCTCCGCATCCTCGGCCACGGGGGCATAGGCCTGCTGAACGCGGTCCATCAGTTCGCTGAGATCGACCCGCGTGAAGCGCCTGCGGCCAACCCCGCCTTCCAGCGCGCCGATCCGCAGCAGGGCCTGGAAAGTCGCGAGGATACCCGAGGTCTGCTCAAGGGCATCGTCGATCATCGCCGGTTCGACCTCGGAGCTATCCTGCATCTGTTCAAGCCGCTGGTGCAGGCGGCTTAGCGGCGTGCGCAAGTCATGGGCAATGTCGGTCGAAACCTGTCGCAAGGCCTCCATCGCCGCCGCATTGCGATCGAGCATCCGGTTCAGGTTCCGCGCCAGCTCGTCGAATTCCGGGCCGAGGCCGATCATCGGCAGGCGCTCAGCACGGTCGCCCTCGACGATGCGATCGACTGCGCGGTTTACCCGGTCGAGACGGCGCAGGAATAGCCTGCCGGTAAGGTATCCGCCCAGCAGCGCGAATAGGGTGATGCCAACCCCGCTGAACAGCGTAAATCGGCCGAGCCGGTGGCGCAGCATCTGGACATCGTAATTGTCGCTGGCCACGACAAGCCTCAGTCCGTCAGGCAGCTGCGCGCCTAGCGTCGTCATGCTTTCCTGGCGCGTGCCTTGCTGGCCCGGTGCGGGCTCCGTTACGTTGACCGTACTCCAGCCGTCCTCCATTGCCTCCGCGGGAAGATCGCCGAACAGGCGGCGGCCTTCGGCATCCAGCAAAAGGTAGCGATAGGGCGCCTCGGGACGAACCCCTGCATGTCGCGCCATCGCATCGGTCAGCCCGGATTGCCCGAGTTGCGCGTATTCGCTCTTAAGCACGATCATCTCTGCCTGGAGGCCGCCGTTCGTCGCTTCGGCGGCATAACGCCCGATCTGCTGTTCGACGACGATCAGCAGCGCGGCCGCACCGATAGCGAACACGCCGGCAAGAAGCAGCGTAAAACGGAAAGCCGCGCTGCGAATCGGGCCAGATGCCCGGCGCTCAGGCGTCACCAATACGATACCCCGCACCTCGCACCGTCTGGATCAGTTCCTTGCCGAACCGGCGATCCACTTTCGCGCGCAATCGGCTCATGTGGCTTTCGATGACATTGGTCTTGGGGTCGAAGTGAAATGACCAGACGTTTTCCAGCAGCATCGCCCGTGTAACCACCGCGCCCGCGTGGAGCATCAGGTATTCCAGCAATTTGAGTTCCTGCTGCTGCAGGTCGATGCGCTGGCCGCCGCGCATCACGGTCCGCTTCACCCGATCAAGTTCAAGATCGTCTATCCGCAGCAAAGAGAGGTGGCCTGGAGAATCTGCACACTGAGATAATTGGATTTTCTGCCTTAGAGCAGCCAGGAAGGCTGCGAGACAGGAGCAGAGAATGAGCAGACGACCCCGGCGCAATCACAGCCCGGCATTCAAGGCGAAGGTAGCACTTGCCGCGATCAAGGGCGAGAAGACGCTGGCAGAGCTGGCGCAGGACTATGACTTGCATCCCAACCAGATCACGACGTGGCGCACGCAGTTGCTCGAAGGAGCGGCCGGCGTATTCGGGTCGGAGAAGTCCTCGGACGAGCCCGCCGTCGACGTGAAGACGCTGCATGCCAAGATAGGCGAACTGACGTTGGCGAACGATTTTTTGGAAGGCGCGCTCGGCAAGGCAGGACTGTTGCCGAGCGCAAAGCGATGATTGACCGAACGCACACCTTACCGGTGAAGCGTCAGGCGAAGGAACTGGGGATCAGCCGGGGCAGTGTCTATTATCTGCCCCGGCCGGTTTCGTCGGAGAATCTCGCGATCATGCGGCGCATCGACGCGTTGCACCTGGAGTTTCCGTTCGCGGGAAGCCGAATGCTACGTGATTTTCTGCGCCAGGAGGGTATCGAGATTGGCCGCTGCCATGTCGCGAGCATGATGAAGAAGATGGCGATCGAGGCGGTCTATCGCCGCCCCAGCACCTCGAAGCCGGCGCCAGGGCACAAGATCTACCCCTATCTCCTGCGCAAGCTTCCGATCGTGAGGCCCAATCAAGTCTGGGCGACAGACATCAGTTACATCCCCATGGCGCGGGGCTTCGTTTATCTCGTAGCTATCGTCGACTGGTTCAGCCGCAAGGTTCTCAGCCATCGGATTTCGATCACGCTGGAGGCCGACTTCTGCGTGGAAGCGCTCGAGGAAGCCCTGGCGCGCTATGGCAAGCCGGAGATTTTCAATACAGATCAGGGGAGCCAATTCACGAGCCAGGCCTTCACCGGCGTGCTCCGACGCGAGGGTATCGCGATTAGCATGGACGGCCGCGGCGCCTGGCGCGACAATGTCGTGGTCGAGCGGCTGTGGCGCTCGGTGAAGTACGAAGAAGTCTACCTGCACGCCTACGCTTCGGTCAGCGAAGCGCGCAACGCGATCGGCCGAATCTGGGTTTCTATAACGCCCGGAGACCTCACTCGAGCCTCGGTGGGCGTCCGCCCGATCAAACCTACTTTGACAATCTGCCACAGGCCGTGGCAGCGTGAATTGGCCGCGACTTGCGGGGCGTCACTCCGGCCGGGCTACGCCCGACCTCCATGACGCCCCGCAGGAGGCAGCTTGAACAACCAACCCGCAGACGATCCACTTATCAAATGTCAAAGGCTGTTCAGACAAACCGAGCCACTTCTGCTCTTCGCCGTCCTCGCGGAGGTTTATTCGCCCACCCACCGGATTGCTGCTGATGTCTTTCATAACCATCCAGCCAGACTGGAATTGCCTCAGCGGAATACGAAGGGCTGCTGAAACGTTCAGCATTGCATTCTCAGAGCCAAACTCCAAACCGGACATTCCGCAGCTGAGGAGCGCAAATTGGCGGCTGAGCGGCAAAGAAGGGTCGATATCAATCCACGGTAATGGATGGCAACCTTGCCGTTCGGCAATGCCGGGCCAATGACCTTCCACCTTTGGATCCAATTATGGAATATCGCCTGCAGGGATTTCCATTCAAGCTTGCGCCTCCCAACCCGCGTCACCCTCTTGGTTGGTCTCGGTCTCCGGGGCTTGGATAGGTTCGCTAGGTGGCACGATCGTGCGCGGAGCCAGCGCCACACTTTTCGACTGCAGCTCTTCCAGCCGTTGATCTGCAGAATCAGGGTTCTCGCCTGCGCTAGTAACAGCCGCGAGATAGCGCCCCGCCGTAGTCTCAGGCTCAAAATACGCTGCTTCGCTCGATGTGTTACCCGGATCTGCATCAAGTTTCTGAACAGCCATCACGTCGAACGCACCGCACTCATCCAAGCGTGCCCATGAAAACTCATGAGCCAGCCCCTCATAGCAATTCTGGCTGAATATCATCGCTCCAGCCAGCGCTTCAGCGGTGTAGACCGTTTTGAAATTTTTGGCGGCGGACTTGATGCTCGGGGATTCCAGCGGTTCGACGGCCGGCGGGGCGGCACTTGCGATTGCCTCGCTCGTCTGTGAGGTGAAGTTCGCGGCGGCCTGTTGCTGTTCACTCTTTGGGGCTGACGAGCACTTCCCCATCGCAATCACAATCACAATGATGACGACCAAGATGCCACATCCCGCGGCGCCATTGTTTGGCTTTGACATTCCTGCCCCCGTCATTTCAATTCAGTCCGTTCCCCAGCAAAGACTAACGCTATCGGCGGAGCAAATAGCCTTTGCAAGCAACTTGTTGCTTCGTGGCCATCTTCACTTTCCTAATCAAACGCCTCTTGCCTGATCATGGGAAACTCCTATTAATCGTGCGCTAGTGGGGGACCTGATGACAAGTATCGTGTGCCGGCCGGTGCCGGAAGACGCCGACAATCTGCCAGCTATACAGTCTCATCTCGCCAAGTTTCATCCCCATGTCATGGTGGAGGCAGGCGAAGGATCCCTGACTCTCGGCCACGCGGGCAGCCTTGAGGCGGACCTGCGACGAGCGTTCCTTACAGCCTCCCTCACAGTACGATTTGCCGCGCGCACTGCTGATTTCCGCCATGACATCTGGGAGCGCCTCTTGCGATGATAGTCCATCCTGCGAGAGTGCGTGCCCTGTCGACCGGCAGTCTGTTCGTAAGCGATACCGGACGCTTTTTGCTGGCTTCCGATGCCTTTGTGGAGCGTGCGGTCACCAGCGGTATCTCTGAAGCGGATGGCGCCGCGCTGCGCGCGTTAGGCCATGCTGTGGATCCCGATGACGAATTCTGCGTGCACAGCCATGCCTATGCCCTTGCCGAACGCCTCGATCACGCAAATTCTCTAGATTACCTGATTGTCGTTCCTACGCTGCGCTGCAATTTGAATTGCAGCTATTGCCAGGTCTCTCGTGCAGGTCTCAACCAGCAGGGGTTCGACTGGAACGATGAAACCCTTGCTGCTGTCTGCAAGATCATCGATGAACTCGCGACAGACAGCATCAAGATCGAATTCCAGGGTGGGGAGCCAACGCTGCGTCCCGACCTCATTCGGGCCGTCATGGAGCGTTGCGAGCGCTTTTCGCATAAGCAATTCGTGATCTGCACCAACCTGCAGCAAATCCCGGACGAAGTGCTCTCGATCTTCGACCGCAAGGACGTGTATATCAGCACCTCCCTTGATGGCACGATATCCTCGCACGAAGCGCACCGAACGGGGCCGGCCACTTCTACTTTCCTCGATAATCTACAGTTCTTGGCCTCGCGTTACGGCCCTGGGAAGATCTCGGCACTGCCGACGCTGGACCCACGCAATCCTCCCGAAATCGACGAGATCATCGACACCTTTACAGCTTTTGGTCTCTCGAGCGTCTTCCTTCGCCCGATCAACTTTCAGGGTTTCGCCCGAAAGCGCCACAAGGAATCGCAGGAGCAGGATCAGGCCTGGCGCGGCTATTACGAAAGTTTCGTGCGGCGCATCATCGAACGAAATTGGCTCGACCAATCTCAGTGCCTGGAAGAAACTTACTTCAGCATCTGTCTCCGCAGGATTTTCCAGCCCGGATCCGACCGACATGTGGATCTCAGGAATCCCAACCCTATTGGGGTCGACTACGTGGTGATCGACTACGACGGAACCGTATTTCCGACCGATGAAGCCCGCATGTTGGCGCGTTCGGGAATTATCGACCTCTCCATTGGCGACGTGGCCACCGGGTGGAACACCGAGAAACGTCAGATCCTGAACGAGGCGTCGACTAACCAGTTCGACCCAAGTTGTAGCGTGTGCGCGTATCAGCCCTACTGTGGCCGCGATCTTGTAGATGACCTTGCGCGCTACGGGAGGGTGGATCGCGAACGTACGGATACCGAATTCTGCCGCCGGCATATGCACATCTACGATTTCATATTTGAACTTGCGTACTCAGATGATCCGGCCGTGCGTTTCTCCTTAGCAAAATGGTTGCGCCTGCCCGCTGTGCCCAATGAGCTGGGGCCGCGGCTGTCATGATCCCACTCACTCTCCAGATAGCGGCCGAAGCGGACAAGGCGTTCGTTACCCGTTTGCGCGCGGATAAGGCCCAGCTTCAGGACGAAATGGATTCTCTCCTGCTGACCGATGATGAAAGTGGAACAGTCTTCGCCGGCGCGCAGGGCCTCATCTCCATCGATGGTTTCAACGGTGAGCAGCTTGCAGGCGACGTCTTGCTCGTGGAACCAGCGATTGGGCGTGCAGAGCGACTTCTTCGCAGTCAATCAGCGCACAATACCCTCCTCGTCACCGAACGCTGTGACCAGTTGTGTGTGATGTGCTCGCAGCCGCCGAAGAAGACCCACGTCGATCGCTTCGACCATTTCAAAGACGCCTGCCTGCTGGCTGAGGCTGATAGCGTGATCGGCATTTCCGGCGGTGAACCAACTTTATACAAGCCCCAACTGCTCGATCTCGTTGAGACAGTTCTTACCCGGCGCCCTGATCTCACCTTTCACATATTGACCAACGCGCAGCATTTTGGTCCCGAGGACATCGCAAGGCTTCGCGCCCCGCTCTACGACCGCGTGGCGTGGGGCATTCCCTTATATTCGAACGTGCCAGCCACGCATGACTTCATCGTTGGCAAGCAGGGTGCCTTCCATCGCCTCCACGCCAGTCTGGGCGCTCTTCTGCAGGCGCGCTCGAGGATCGAGCTGCGCACCGTACTCACGTCGAGCAACCTCGATGATTTGCTTGCGCTATCGCAATATGTTGCAGCACGGCTGCGCTTCATTGAAACGTGGTCGATCATGCAACTTGAGAACATCGGCTTTGCCAGAAACCGGTGGTCGGAACTCTTCGTAGACCATTCGGGACAGTTCGATCCGATCGGAAACGCTGTCGACCACGCTTTGCTCCATGGGATCGACATCCGATTGTTCAACTTTCCGCGATGTTCTGTGCCCGCTCCCTACCGAGAGCTTGCGC
This sequence comes from Novosphingobium sp. BL-S-20, assembly GCF_055521635.1. Lineage (NCBI taxonomy): Bacteria > Pseudomonadati > Pseudomonadota > Alphaproteobacteria > Sphingomonadales > Sphingomonadaceae > Novosphingobium > Novosphingobium sp. BL-S-20. Next base: position 1,780,191 of record NZ_CM145493.1, read on the forward strand.
CGGCATCGATCTCCGACTGGAAGCGCAAATACCAACCCGCTTGCGCACCGTGCAGGGAACGGGACATGTGCTCTGGATTCTTCGAATGGCATCCAGATGATGAAGCTGGCACGAAAGTCACGCCGCTATGATTCCTAAGAAATTCCTTATCCCCAGCCTCATCGCCGCTGGCCTGTTCAGGCCTGACAGTCTTCAAGTTGCGCTGGCGCATGCAGCCTCCACCCCCGTGGACGACCCGAACGATGCAAAACTGCTTCAACGGTTCACCCAAGACCATCCGATGCATTTTGCAGATCACAGGAGCCACAGCAGTCACAGGAGCCACAGCAGCCATCGCTCGGGCGGGGGCGGCCATTACAGCCATACCAGTCACCGATCGAGCACGGGAGGATATGGCTCACCCTATTATTCTCCACCTGTATCAAGTCCCGTCTACTCGGCTCCGGAAAATAGCACGGCGGAGGACACTTCCACAGCGAGCCCGGATCAGAATTCAACCTTGCGTCCGCGATCGCTCGCCGATCTGCCAAGCACAGCGGGACCCGACAGAGCGTCGCCTCCCCAGTCAGGGCCGTCGGCGACGATGGACGGACGGACGGAAAGGTTCAAGGCCGTGGTCCGCCGCGTCCAGATCGGACTTCTTGGCCACGGTGATTATGCGGGTACAATCGATGGTCATGTTGGACCTGCAATGCGCAAGGCCCTACGCAAATTCCAAGCAACCCACAAACTCACTGTGACCGGTACGATAACTCCGGAGACGTTAGATGCGCTGAAAATCGCTAGCAGCTAGCCTGCGAGTCCGATGAAAAGGGGGACAGTCTGTTCGTAGCGACGGGAAATTGGGTGCCAGGCTTCCGAGAATGATGACGTGGACGGCTCTCCAACCCTCCCGCAGGATGACCTGCGGATGAGCCGGAAGGAGAGCCACGATGGGAACAGTCACGACGATTGGTTTGGACCTAGCGAAGAACGTGTTCCAGGTGCACGGTGTGGATGCCGATGGTGCGGCGGTATTGCGCCAGCGATTGACGCGCGGGCGCATGCTGAAGTTCTTTGCGAAGCTGCCGCCTTGCTTGATCGGGATCGAGGCCTGCGCCTCATCACATTTCTGGGCGCGTCAGCTCATGGCGCTGGGTCATGATATAAAGCTGATGCCGGCGCAGTATGTGAAGCCGTACGTCAAACGCGGCAAGAATGATGCTGCCGATGCCGAAGCGATCTGCGAAGCGGTTACGCGCCCGACCATGCGGTTCGTCGGAATCAAGTCACCGGAACAGCAAGGCGCGATGATGTTGCATCGTGTTCGCCTTATTCTCAACCGCCAGCGGACACAGCTATCCAACGCCCTGCGAGCGCATATCGCAGAGTTTGGTATCGTCGCGCCAATCGGCAGGAATGGAATCGACCAGCTCCTCGATATTGTGGCTGACACGGAAGACGCTCGTTTACCCACCGATGTCCGGACCTGCCTGGACATGCTGGCAGCCCAACTGCGCATTGTGAAAGAGCAGATCCTCGAGAATGATCGCCGGATCATGGCAAGTGCGCGGAAAACGGAAATCGGCCGGCGGCTGATGGAGATACCGGGCGTGGGACCATTATTGGCAAGCGCGATCGTTGCGACTGTCCCTGATCCCTCAATCTTTCGCTCAGGCCGCGACCTAGCGGCTTGGATCGGGCTGGTGCCTCGACAAAACTCCAGCGGCGGGAAGGAGCGCCTTGGTGCCATCACGAAGGCAGGACATCGCTATTTGCGGCAAATGCTCATCGTCGGTGCTGTGGCGGTCATTCGCTTTGCTGAGCGCCATAAGTCGAAGCGGCCCTGGCTCGTGCAGTTGCTGGCGCGTAAGAAGGTCAAGGTTGCCGCCGTGGCGCTCGCCAACAAGAATGCCCGCATGATCTGGGCGATGATGACCAACGGTGAACGGTACCGCGAGCCGCAGATTGCATAGAGTATAGCGCTCAGCGCTGACGATGTTGGGAAGGGCGGACAGGAGCTAATGCACAAAGTCGGTTGAAACCGCCGGATCGGGAAAACCCATGTTTCGACCCAGCACCTCGAGTGCGCGAGAATGGTTGGGACCCGAGCCGCGCTAATGGCATTATGGCCAGCGGTAATATGTGCCGCATCAAAAGGCCGGACACATGGCCGCACCAACCACCGCTGCAAAAGCTCAATATGCCACTTGCCAACGGAGAGCCGTCCACACAGGGTCGGCACCGGGGCGATAGAATGTCCGCTATCCCGTTCTCATGCCTGCGAAGCCGCCGTTCCGGACTGTCCGACTTCACTGACATGAACGACGCCAGCCCATCACCCCACCAACCCGTCAAGATCGGCAAACACCCCCGCCCGTTTCCACAATTCCCGATTACCGATCACATAAGCGACTTCCTTCGCGCGGGTCATGGCGACATTCAGCAAGTTCGGCGTCTTACCCGCCCAGTTCCTTGCCGCTGACTGCGCAGCATCGGGCGCGCCCAGCACGAACAAAACCGCTTCAGCCTCCCTGCCCTGGACGGTATGGACAGTTCCGACCCGGCTACGCGCCCAGGCCGCAATATCCGGGATTGCTTGCGCCAGCACCGGGCTCTCCGCAATCATCCGCCTCAAGCCATCGGCGACGATGACAAACGGCGTAACGATATAGAGATCAAACTCCAGCCCTGCCCGAGCGATCTCTTCAAGCAAGCCGACAACCGTCTGCCCTTCCGCCTCGCACCACTTGTCTTCACCGCTGCCCCGAACATCGATCCAGCGCGCGGGGCCGAGGAGGTCGCGGATCGGCGAAGTCCTTGCAGCTTTCGCCTGCACCATCAGTCCTTCGTAGGCTACGCGGTTGGCCACCTTGAACATGGGGTCGGCGCAGCGCCGGTGAACGAGAAGCGGGACGCCGACGGTGCGCGTGCCAGACCTTGCCGGAAACTCGGCGAAGGAAGACGTTGCTCCATCCGCCAGCGTCTGCACCGATCCGGCCGGAGCGGAAAACCGATCAGGATTGACGCCGAAGCTTCGGCAGATAGCGCCCGTGAGGCTTTCCGGGAGAAGGACAACGGGCTCGACCTGGACGGGATCGCCGACAACAATCGCCCCCTTCACACGCATGAGAGCGCCGACGGCCTGCTGGGGGCTTGCCTGCCCTGCCTCGTCGACAAGGAGCCAGCCCAGCCCTTCGGGCGGGACCATCTTCAGCATGTTGCCAACAGAGGCAAATGTCGTGGACACCGCAGGCACCACCAGAAAGAGGCTGGACCACAGGTCCGGTATCAGGCTGTCCTTTTCGGGAGCATCGAGCCCTTTGCCGTCGAGCACCTGCATGGCCATGCCAAGGTTCTGCCGCAGCGGTTTGGCGGCGGCGTCGATGAAGGCCCGGTGCAGATCGAGCGCGGCTTCGAACAACGCATCCCGGTCGCGGTGCTCGGCGGGCGTGAGCCAGGGGGCAGCCGTCTGGACGGTCTCCCGCGGGCCATCGAAGAACGCGTCATCGAGCACAGGCACGCCTCGGATCGTCTGCTGCCCGCGCAAAGCCGCGAGGGCTGGACGAAGCGCGCCGGAGATTGCCTCCACCGCTTGCCCGGGCCGGAACCGCAGCCACGGCGAAGCTGCCAGCACGGCTTCGGATAACGGCAAGGCCCCGCCTTTCGCGAGGGGCCGGCCGGATTTCGCCAGTGTAGCCGAGAGGTCCAGGTGCTCGGCCTTCCACTGACGCCAGGCGGCCGAACCGAACAGGCGCGCGAGAAGACCGGGCCGCATCGCCGCGTGCTCCCGGCAGGCCTCGAATGCACGTTCAAGTCGGGGCAGATGCACGGATGCAAGGCGAAGCGTTTCAGCCGCCTCGTGCTGCGCTTCGACGCGCCCGCGAAGCTGCGTGTAACGAGCACGCGCGGCATGCCATCGGCGCAGTGCCTCGCGGCGATCTTTCGGCGGCTGCATGTCGGAGACGATTTTCGGCGGCCGGGTCGCGCCGCCGGGCAGATCGATTTCAGCAGGCGTGCCGCAGACCGTCTTCAAATACCCAAAAAGCCCGGTTTCCTTGTTCCACCAGAACCGGTCACGGAACGCAGCACGGTTGCCGGCGTTGCCGAGCACCGCCGCAATCGCCCCCCATGCCTTGGTACCAAGCAGCTCGTCGGCCAAAGGCTCGAAGTACCGAAGGCTCGCGGCATCCTCGGCCACCGCCCCGATTGCCGGAAGCTCGGCGCTGACGTTCTCGACCGCCTTGTTGTTCGAGGATGCAATCAGCATCTCGAAGCCTTTCAGGCTTGGGTCCAGCCGGTAGAGGTGCACGAAGGCGCTGCCGAAGCGCTGCTTCTGGCCCGATGCGGTGAACGCCGTTTCCGGATCGTCGAACCGCGCCATCGCATCAGCCCGCTGGCTGACCAGCGCCGCCACGACATCGCGCAGCAGCGTTGTCTTGCCCGTACCCGGCGGACCGTTGACGGCAAGGATCTCGCCCGCGCGCTGCTCGCTTGCCAGGTTGACTGCGGCCTGCTGCATGAGGACGAGCGGATGGCGCCCTGCCCCCGGCCAGCGGGCGAGAGGAAATCGCGCCGGTGCGAGCGCGCTTTCTACCGCGTCCCTGTCACTCAGCAGGTCGCGGCGCTCGGCGGGCGGCTTTGCACCGAGGAAGCGCTGCAAGGTCTCGGGGCACTGGCCCTTGCGAACGAGCTCGCCCGCTCTTGCCAGATCTTTCAGGTAAAAACTGTTGAGCAGGATCGGCTCAGGCGGTTCGTTGGATCTCGACGATACCAGCGAACGGACCGCAAAGGACGGGCGCGAGACACTGCCGCGCTCCAGCCCGCATTCATCGACGAGCCATTCGAAAGCGGCGTTCAGGGTTGCAAGGGTGAGCGGGCGCACACCGTCTGTTTCATCCTCGCAGTAAAGGCGGGAATGGAGCTCACCCTGCAGCCGCTCCTCCTGCGCGGTCCAGGCTGCCAGTGTCGATGGCTCGTCGCGCAGCGCCCGGGGCAGTCCCCAGGCAAAGCTGGAAATGGTCGCGCAGGCGTCCGGAACAGGCCTGCCGAAGCGGTCGACAACGACGATCGCGAGCGGGTTCTCTCCCCTTGCCTGAGGTTTTTCCGGCCGTTTATCCGCGAAGCGGGCCAAAAGCTGGTCCATCGCCGGCTTCATGGAGACGGTCCCGAGCACGATCTGGAAATAGACCCTGGTGCCCATGGCTCCCCTTGCAGGGCCATCATCCCAGGGCAGTCCGCGATCGAGCCGTGCGATCCGCCGGTTGTCGCCGGCAGCAAGATCGGCCGGGCGCCGGAAGGTCGCGGGTGAGAGAACCTCCAGCACCGTCCAGGCGCGAAGAATGTCCTCCATTCGGTTTTCCTGCGCGCGACCGGGAAGCGGTTCCGGGACCACCGGCGCCGCTTCACCTTTGCGAGGCTGCGCTTCAGCCCTGCGATGCTGATGCGCCGAGAACGGGAGTTCGGGCGACGGTTTGGGCTGCGAGCCGCTATTGGCCTCAGCGGCGCGATCGGTCACAGCTTCGGCCTCCCTCGAACTTGGGCAAGCCGTCTGGAGCGTCTTTTCCAGCCGCAGACGCAGGCGCTCTGCCTGCTGTGTATGGCGAAAGCCCAGTTCACTCAGAACAGCCTCCAGCGTCGCGCGATCGGTCAGGTTTCCAGCAACTATTTTCTCCAGCTCGGCGATACCGAACTGGCTGAAGGGATGCGCCCCGGATTTCGTCATGTCCCTTCCTTCCGATTCAATTCTCGAACCTTATGATGCACGGCTGGGTGCATTTCCGTTACATTTCCCATTAGCAGGACACCTAGCCGCCGCCGCTGATACAAGTCGGCGCGCAGAAAGTCAGGCCGAGGCAGCATATCGATCTCATGCCAAACCGGAAGGTCAGGCGCCCCCCATTGGGCGGTGCCGAGGGACATCGGCCATGGCAAGTTACCAGTTTTTCATCGCAAGGAGACAGTGCGTGCCCACGCGATCCGTCAAGACTATGGAGGGGCGAGGGCGGGGCGGCGGGCGCACAAACGGCACAAGCAATTGATATTTCGCCAGCGATGGATATCGGCTTATGCAAATCGGGAAAGCGTCTTCACGCTTACGCTAAGTGCCGGCTGGAGGCATGATGAAGTTTTCAGATATCCTGCACAGGCGCGGCGAAGAGCTTGCTCTTATTATCGGCAACGGAATCCACCTTGCCGGCGGCCCGAGCCGTAATTCCTGGCGCGGTCTTTTGCTCCAGCTCGCCAACGAAAGCGGCCTTGGCCTGAAGGATTGGCCGGCCGGCCTTTCGAACATCGAGTTCTTCGATATCCTGGCCCTGCGCAGGCAAAACCAGGGCGCCGAAATGGCCAGGCAGTTCTGCACGGCGATGGGCGACTGGCAGATCAGCGATTACCACCGCCGGATCATGGGGTGGGCAGAGCGACATGACGTCCCTGTACTCACCACAAATTTCGACAATGTGCTTGCCGATGCCGTGGGCGCAAGAGAGCTGCGGACCAGGCACCGAAGGTTCACTGCCTTCTACCCTTGGGACACGCGCTTCGCGCACACGCTGCACGACGATCCCTGCGCGGGCTTCGGCATCTGGCACATCAACGGGATGGCCCGCCATCCCAGCAGCATCCGTCTCGGGCTCAGCCACTATGTCGGCCTTGCGCAGCGCGCGCGGGGATGGATGCAAAAGCGCCAGACCGGCATCTTCAAGCCTGACGGCCTGTCCAGTTGGACGGGACGTCACACCTGGCTGCAGATCATGCTCAAGCGGCCCCTTCTGGTATTCGGGCTGGGGCTCAGGGAAGACGAAGTGTTCCTGCGCTGGCTGCTCATCGAACGGGCCCGCTTTTTCGCGAAGTTCCCCGAGCTTCAGCAAGATGCCTGGTACGTCTACAGGAACGATCCGACCGACAGCTCCCAAGAGGGCCATCTGCTGTTTCTCGAATCCGTAGGCTTCAAATGCGTACCGGTCGGCGCGCACAGCGAAATCTACGACAGCACGGCCTGGGAGAACTGATCAACGGCAGGTACCTCGTTCCCGGTTAGTCTCAGGTCGAGGCGACAGGGACTGCCAGGCGGTTTCTCATTTGAAATTCCGCCCCTTCCCGAACGTGTCGATGTGAAGGTCGGGGATTTATGCCGAGCCCGAGGTTATGCCAAACCCTCTGCAAAAATCGCGGGATTTCCGCTGATCTCGCAGCCAACCATTCGGCATAGTTGCGCGGTGTGGAGCCAGCTTTTCAGCGCTGTGGAGCGATGGCAATCGCCGAATGATCTGTGGTGGCATCGACCGGGATACCTACCTCCTTCCGCTCCGAGTAGCGGTCCACGAGTCGCGCCGCGTACGGCCGCATCAGCACGGTGAAGCGGGCCAGTTCTTCCATCACATCGACGATGCGCTCGTAATAGCTCGACGCCCGCATCCTGCCGTCCTCGTCGAACTCCTTGTAGGCCATCGCCACCGACGACTGGTTGGGGATCGTGAACATCCGCATCCAGCGGCCCAGCAGGCGCAGTGAATTGACGGCGTTGAACGATTGCGAGCCGCCGGACACCTGCATGACTGCAAGCGTGCGGCCTTGCGTCGGTCGCATACCGCGCATCTGGAGCGGCAGATGATCGATTTGCGTCTTCATGATGCCGCTGATCTGGCCGTGTCGTTCCGGACTGCACCAGACCATGCCTTCCGACCAGAGCGCGTGCTCTCGCAATTCATGCACAGCAGGGTGATCGTCTCCCGCGACTTGATCGGGCAGCGGAAGGTCGCTGGGATCGAAGATCCGCGTCTCGGCGCCGAAGAATTGCAGCAGGCGCGCCGCCTCTTCCACGGCGAGGCGTGAGAACGAGCGCTCTCGCAACGATCCATAGAGCAGCAGAATGCGCGGAGGCGGTTGGTCCGGGCCAAGGCCAGCGGCGGGACGAGCCAGCGCGAAAGCCTTGTCCAGGGCAGGAAGATGATCGGGGGCGGCGAGTTCGCGCAGTCTCATGCGGAGATACCTTTCTCGTACCAGGGGCGGGTCCGCTTCACCAAAATGACGATCGACAGCATCACCGGCACTTCGACCAGCACGCCTACGACCGTTGCCAGCGCGGCGCCGGAACTGAGGCCAAAGAGGCTGATGGCGGCGGCCACGGCCAGCTCGAAGAAATTGGAGGCGCCGATCAGAGCCGAAGGACCGGCGACGCACCATGCCACACCGAAACAGCGGCTGAGCCAATAGGCGATGCCGGCATTGAGATAGACCTGAAACAGGATCGGCACGGCAATCAGCGCGATGACCAGCGGTTGCCGGATGATCTGCTCGCCCTGAAAGCCGAACAGCAGCACCAGCGTCAACAGCAGGCTGGCAAGGCTGATCGGGCCGATGGCTGACAGGAAATGCTGGAGCCGCTTCTCACCGCCGCGAAGGAGCACGCGGCGTAGCAGTTGCGAGATGACCACCGGGACGATGATGTAGAGCCCCACCGACAGCGCCAGCGTGTTCCACGGCACGGTGATCGATGCCACACCCAGCAACAGTCCTACCAGCGGCGCAAAGGCAAAGACCATGATCAGGTCGTTCAGCGCCACCTGACTCAGGGTATAGTTCGGCTCGCCCTCGACGAGGTTAGACCAGACGAAGACCATCGCGGTGCAAGGCGCTGCAGCCAGCAGGATCAGCCCGGCAATGTAGGACGCCGATGCGCCTTCAGGCAGCATCGGCGCGAACAGATAGCCGAGAAAGAACGTGCCAAGCAGCGCCATCGAGAATGGCTTGATCGCCCAGTTCACCACAAGGGTGACGCCGATGCCGCGCCAGTGCTGCCGAAGGCTGTGGAGCGCTCCGAAATCGACCCGCAGCAGCATTGGGATGATCATCAGCCAGATCAGGCCCGCCACCACGAGGTTGACGTTGGCGATCTCCAGCGCTGCGATCGCCTCGAAGGCGCCCGGCAGCAAGTGGCCGAGACCGATCCCGACTACGATGCACAGAGCCACCCAGAGCGAGAGATAGCGCTCGAAAAGCGACATGGTCGTCAGTCCTTCCCAGGAGCGATAGGCGCGGTCGAAATACCGCTGCCCAAGGCGATCTGCATGTAAACCGTGTCGAGCCAGCGGCCGGCCTTCCAGCCCATGCCGGTCAAGCGCCCTGCGTGCTCAAAACCGCAGGAACCGTGGAGAGCTACCGAGGCAGGTTCCGCCCCGCCGATGACTGCAACCATGCGGCGGAACCCGTGAGCCTCGGCGGCTTCCAGCAGGGCCTTGAGCAGCAATTTGCCGATGCCCCCGCCCCGCCGGTCGTGCGCCACGTAGATGCTGTTCTCGCAAGCATAGGCGTAGGCGGGGCGATCCCGGAACTGCGTGGCGTAGGCATAGCCGACCACTTGATCGCCATCGCAGGCGACGAGGAACGGCCAGCCCCGGCCGGACACCGTCAAGATCTTCTCAACGGTCTCTTCCTCGGTCGGCGGCACGACTTCGTAGGTCGCCGTGCCATGCAAGACATGATGGGCGTAGATGGCCGCAATGGCCTGCGCATCGTCGACCGTCGCCTTACGAACCGAAAGGGTCATCGCCGGGTCGCTTCCACGACTTCGCCGTCTTCCTTGACGAAAGTGCCGCGCTGCTTGGTAGGCAGGAGGTCCAGCACTTCTTCGGAAGGGCGGCAGAGCTTCACACCGAGCGGCGACACCACAAGCGGCCGGTTGATGAGGATGGGATGCTCCATCATCGCGTCGACCAAGGCCTCGTCCGTCAAGGTGTCGGCGCCGAGGGCCAGTTCGGCATAAGGCGTACCCTTCTGGCGCAGCAGAGCGCGCGGGGTGATGCCGGCCCGCGCGATGAGTTCCATCAGCAATGCGCGACTTGGCGGCGTCTTCAGGTATTCGACGACATGAGGCTCTATGCCCGCATTGCGGATCATGGCCAGGGCATTACGAGAGGTCCCGCAAAGCGGGTTATGATAGATCACGATATCGGTCATTGTTGCCTCTTCAGCAGCAGGTAAGTTCGGCCAGAAGCGGCTCGCACAGTTCGGCACGCCCCTGGCAGCAATCCTTGGCCAGATAGACCATCAGTCCGCGCAGCGCGTCGAGGTTGGCGCGCTGGATTTGTTGGCGGCCACGCTTCTCGGAAAGCACCAGTCCGGCCTTCGCCATCACGGCGAGATGCGTCGAAAACGTGCTCTGGGTCAGCCCTGAAGCCTCGACCAGTTCGCCGGTCGACAGTCCTTCAGGCTCATGCCTGATCAGGAGGCGAAACGCATCGAGCCGCGTAGGATGGCCGAGCGCGGAGAGAATCGAGAGTGCATCGCCGGTGCCCATGCATCGCTTTTATCCGATGCAATCATCGAGGTCAACAATACATCGTAAATTACCGGTTTAAATCTCTATAGCGAATCCAAGAACGCGAGGAGTTGATCATCCGCTTTGAATCGTGAATCGGCCTGTCCGGAAACGGACTCAGGCCGAGCGAGGGCAGCGTCCTTTATCGTGATGTGTGCATGGAGATATGGTTGGGTCGATCGGGTCGACTCATGCCCGAGCCACAGGGCAATGACCGTCGTGTCCGCACCCGCCGCCAACAATTCCATCGCTGCGCTATGGCGAAGGATATGAGGAGAAACCCGCTTGCTTCGCAGGGACGGGCAGTCCTTTGCTGGCTGGCCAACATACTTTGCCAGAAGATATTGCACGGAATCTGAGTTCATCCGCGCCACCTGGATCGTCGGGAACAGCACTGATGTCTTCAGGCGAGCGGGTTCCGTCAGCCACTCACTCAGCGCATGTTGCGCGGTTTTGGTAATAGGCGTCGCTCGCTCCTTCCGACCTTTGAAGGCATCGGACATGCGCCGCGGTAATCTGCGGCTATTTCTGCAGCGACAATCTCAAACGATGATGCCCGCCTCGTCATGACGGTCAGCAGCCGCTGAAATCTCCCGAGATGGCAAGGCTGCGGAATACCTGCTCATGGAATGTTGCCGCCAACGTGCCGGCGTCATCCCGATCTGTCTCGCGAAAGCCTTGGTAAAATGACTCTGATCGGTGAAGCCGCATTCAAGTGCGACCTGTGCCAAGGGCTGATCCCTTCCGATCAACAAGCAGGCTCTCTCAATCCGCTGTGCGATCAGCCAGGAATAAGGCGCCACGCCGACGGTCTCAGTGAAGGCCTTTATGAAATAGCAGGTGGAAAGTCCGCAAAGGCTCGCCACCTCGGCTATGCTCACCTGCTGGGATAACCTTGATCGCAAAAAGGTCTTGGCCAGTTTCACCTGCCAATCCGAGAGCACCGGGCGACGCCGGAAAATGCCGCTGCCCTTGCGCATCGGCGGGCGGCCACGCCGGAACAAACCCGGCTCGGTCAAAGCGTCTCCAGACGCAACACCGCATTGGCCCGCGTTCACGCGTACCCAGTCGCCATCGCGACCTCCAACGGGATGCAAGTGCCTCGATCTTCCCACCGTGGGATCGACCCGCCACTTAGCGGCCACCACCGGCAGGCCGCGGGCAAACGCCTGCAACCGGCAACGGAGGAAACCCTGTAATTCCCAACTCCAGACACCTGGCGAGGAGCAAATGCGCCCCTTCCCACGAAATTTTTTTCTAACTGCTGAAAAACCCCGCATTACGGCTCTCGTCCGAGTCGAATTCGAAAGAAGCGAACCGCGCGATTGAGCTCCTTCTGGACGGTTCGCCGATGAAGCCCGCGCAAACTCGCCGTTTCATCGAGAGAAAGGCCGTCCCTGAACTTGTCGAGGAAGATCGCGCGCCGCTGCTCCGGCAATTCACTCAGCGCCTCCGTCACTTTTGCAAGCTCATCAGCGGCCAGCACGGTTCGTTCCGGATCCGGAGACGTGTCTGCCAATTCATCGATCAGGGGCTGATCGAGTGTGACAAGGCGCGTTCTTGTCCTCAGCCGGTTGCGCCCGAGGTTCAGGGCCATTCTGCGTAAATAGGACTGGGGATTGCGAACCAGTCCGACTGACGGGCCGCCAGCCAGTTTTTCCCAGGTATCCTGCAACGCATCTTGCGCGGCATCGCGTGAACCCAGCTCAAACTCGAGGTATCGCTGCATCTCCTTGTAGATGATGAGAAAAACACGAGCCAGCGCTGCCGGGCGATATTCACCGGAGTGCGGCTCTGCTTCGCTGCCGGCTGTTGAATTCAGTGGAATGGGGGGATCTAGGGGATCAGAGGGATCCTCGGTCATCTCGCATCTAGTCCATGGAAATCGCACCGCGCAAGGCTCGATAAACCGCCAGGTGAGCCCATCGCCAAGTTGTCAAAGACGCGGATTCGGAAGCCAGTGAGTCTGGCTGCTCTCAAATCCGCAGGCACCACAGTGTCTTCCCGTGAACGAGCTGTACACGGCTGCTGTGTTAAAATTTTGTCACACTTGCACGTCCAGCTTCGCATCAATCACATAAAGCAGTCTACATTCAACTTAGTTAGTCGGAAGCTATCAATATTGCCCACGACAAAATGCTTGAAAAGCAGAGTATGGCACAGCGAAGCATGGCTGATTGCCTCGCGCTTACTGTTACCTAGGAACCACCTTGCCAAATTAAGCTGCACGCGGGCAAAGCCCAGCGACAGTGTGTGTGAGCCCGCCCCGAAAGTTGTTAGGCAATACCAGCATGTTGTGATTCACGCCGTCCTGCGAGAGATGGAGTGATCAATGGCATGGACTGGTATTGCCCGGCAGGAGCATAGCCGGAAAGGGTTGCGCTATTCCAGCGATATGCCGGACAGGGAGTGGGAATTGGCGGCGCCGTTTATCCCACCGCCCAGGCGCGCAGGTCGACGCCCCACAACGGACATGCGCGAAGTGGTGAATGCTCTGCTGTACATTGCGGCAAGCGGCTGCGCCTGGAGGCCTCTGCCCAAGTGCTTTGTGCCGGTCTCGACGGTCCAGCGCTACTTCTACGTTTGGCGCAACACCGGTCTGCTCGAAGCCATGAACACGGTGCTGGTCTTGAACCTGCGGGAGATCGAGGTGCGCGAAGCCTCGCCAAGCGCCGGTGTGATCGATAGCCAGCCGGTGAAAACAACGGAAAGCGGCGACCCTTGCGGCTATGATGCGGGAAAGAAGATCAAGGGCCGCAAGCGCCACATCCTGACGGACACCTGCGGCTTTCTCATCTTCATCCTCGTCCACACCGCCGGCATTCAGGACCGCGACGGTGCCGTCGATGTCCTCAAGGCCGTGCGCAAACGCTTCCCTTGGCTGCGCCATGTCTTTGCAGACGGAGGCTTTGCTGGCGACAAGCTTCGTGCCGCCCCCACCGGATCGGGTGCCTGGACGATCGAAATCATCAAAAGTTCGGACAAGGCGAAGGGCTTTCAGGTTCTCCCTCGGCGATGGGGCGTCGAACGCACCTTCGCATGGCTTGGCAGATGCCGCCGCCTTGCCAAGGATTGGGAAACCACTATTGCATCCTCCACGGCATGGGCGACAATTGCCTCTATCCGCATGCTTACCCGCAGAACTGCAAGGTATTGCTACGGTTGAGGAACTTCCGTGTCAGGAACTAAAAGCGGCCCGGTGGATATGATGGGCTAAGGTGCCGTAAGCCCGATCCGCCCCTGTACCTCATGCACCGTGGAAACACCGCATCGAGCGAGACCATCGATCACGTCCGCGGGCGCACGCTCAACATTAGTGATAACGGTACCTGCCATCTGCCTTCCTTATCGTTTGAGACCAAATAGGTGGCCATGGTGAGCGGTCGGCGCGGACCGAGAGACAAATCTGGCAGTCGGCTGCGCGCGCCACTTTTCAGGGGTAAATAACGAAGTTCGAAAATCCGCCCCTGCGGGCGGTCATCCCGGAAATCGCGTCGTTGACTTCCTCAAGCGGGTGGCCCTGATGCTCGAAGACAGACACATCCAACAACTTGCTCTCTACTAACGCCGCCAGCTCACGCCCCTCTTCCGTCGAAAACCAGTTGGATCCCAGGAGAACACGATTGGCGGATGTCAGGAAGTGATGTGGTCCGACATCGTTGGACAAGTCAGCAATGGGGGCTTCACGCAGTACGGTCAGAACTATGCAGAACACCTGTCACTTGGGGTTGCCGCTGTTAAAGCGCTGGACTGGTCTGAACTGAGTGATAGGTTTGCGCTGGCGATGACTGAGCAGGCGGGTGATGTCACTGCACCGCGTTGGATTGAGCCGATCTGGCCTGCGGATGATCCCGAGTTATGGGCTCAAAGCCGTAATAGATTTGTTCGATACCTTGCTCGCAAGCGGAAGCCCTGGTGGCGACCAGTTATGGGCCGGGACCTTGCCGCGGTTGCAGCGCAAAATGATGACTGGGGACTTGCGGTGCAGTATCGCGAAGCAGTGCGGGCAGGCGATCTGCCGTCCGGCGGAGAGCGCTTCCTGGACTATGTCGAGCCTGCGAACGATGATACCGATGCGTTCGACGAATGGTTCTTCTCCGTCAAAGCTCAAGCTGCATCGGTGCAGTACGTACACTGCGTTTATAATACGGAATCGTCAAGAGCTTTACCGCACACCACCAGGGGACAGCTAGCTTGGGTGAGATGCAAGCTGACCCTGAGCATTTGCAACGGGGCATTTTGCGCGGGCGGGCGCCTAACCCGGCTTATTCATCGGGCTTGGTCAGAAGGGTTGGCGGGAGTGGTGTAAGCGATTGCTTTGGTGTAGGAAAATGGGTGTCTAGACCAGTCCTGCAGCGAGGCAATTTATGCCACGGGCCACACCCGCCGGGAGCGATGATAGCGCGCCGGGATTTTCGTTTCCAGCGATCGGGCGCAAGAAAATCACAGCCGCGTTCGACGGAGGTCGGCTCACCTCGGATGGCGGTGTTCTGCTGCTGGCACAGGCCGAGCGCGCGATGGGGCTTTGCCGGCGGCTTGCGGCTTGCATTGCCGATCCGCGGGACCCTGTGCGGGTGATCCATCGCCTTGATGACATTCTGCGTGCCCGCGTGTTCGCGATCGCGTGCGGCTACGAGGACGCCGATGATCTCGACGCTCTGCGTGACGATCCGGGCTTCCGCCTGGCGCTGGACAAGCTGCCGGGATCGGGCGCGGGGCTGGCCAGCCAACCGACGATGAGCCGGTGGGAAAATGCGCCGACCACACGCGAGCTGGCCAGGATGATGGCCGCGATGATCGACATCTACTGCATCAGCTACCCCGCCGCGCCGGCGGCGGTGACGCTGGATATCGATGACACCTGTGACGTTGTTCATGGCTATCAGCAGCTCTCCTTCTGGAACGGGCATCATGGCGAGCGCTGCTTCCTGCCGATCCATGTCTACGACACTGCCACCGGCCGACCGGTGGCGATGCTACTGCGCACCGGCAAGACACCGTCGGGCGCCGAAGCTGCCGGCCACATCCGGCGCCTGGTGCGCCATCTGCGCCGGCACTGGCCCGAAACGCACATCACCATCCGCGGCGACGGGCACTATGGCCGGCCCGAGGTCATGGCCTTCTGCGAGGCGGCCGGCGTCGATTACGTGTTCGGCCTGCCAACCAACGCCGCGCTGCGTGCTGATCCCGAAATCGTCGCTGCCGCCGATGCCTGCGCGGTTAAGCGGGCTCAGCGCCAATATCCGGTCCTGCGCAACTATGCCGAGACCCGCTACGGCGCGAAGAGCTGGAAGTGCCAGCGCCGCGTCGTCGCCCGGATCGAGGCCAGCACGCTGGGCATGGACATCCGCTATGTCGTCACCTCGCTGGCCGAAGGTTCGGCTGAGCATATCTACGACACCCTCTACTGCGCTCGCGGCAACGCCGAGAACCTGATCAAGCGCCACAAGACCCAGCTTGCCAGCGATCGTACCTCGTGCCGATCTGCCAACGCCAACCAGATGCGCATCATCCTGCACACCGCCGCCTACTGGCTCGTGTGGCGCATCCAGCAGGAAATCCCGAAGGCTGCCCCGCTCGCCACCGCCGAGTTCGCAACGCTGCGCCTGCGGTTGCTCAAGGTCGCCGCCCGCGTCATCGAAACCGCTACGCGCATCCGCGTCGCCTTCGCGTCAGCCTGCCCCGATGCCAGCCTGTTCAGAACCATTGCCACCGGCCTCCGGCCGGCACCCACATAACCAGCGCGGCAGTGCCGCCGAAAGCCCGAGCCCTCGTCCTTCAACCTCGAAAAGCCCATCGATCCTGACGCGGTGAAAAAACCCGCCGGAGGAGCTTGCTCTGATCACCCGGCGACCGACAAACCATGCTCGGACCAACCCGGAGCGGAGGCCTCATGAATAGTGCGGGTTAGAGCTCTGCTTTACGAAGCAGCCTCTGTAATCTTAACTCGAACTCGCGCGGAAAGTGATCTGAGAACGTGGGGTCTGAGGCTTCGCGAGAAACTTGGCTTCAAACGAGCTGCGGTTGCCGTCGCGCGCAAGCTGGCCGTTATCATGCACGCCATGTTAAAGTCCGGGAAGGAATTCAACGAGCGCGCCGCAGCGTAACTACCAGTTTATTCTGGCGGCGCGACAGCGAAGCGCGGCCAGGCGTCCCTGCCGGGACGTGAGGTGGCCCATTCCGTGAGATGGCGTTGCACCGTCAGCCGAATTGGCGCGTGCGTTTTGCACATTGGAAAGGCCGCTCCGCGAAATACCCATCATGCAGCGACTTGTATCGACTGCGAAGACGACCGTGATCCCGGCAATCGATGCTGAAACCAAAAAAGGCCTTGCCATGAGAGCCGCTATTAGACGACGCCGCTCCACACCGAACCGATACGGCGCTCTCAAGCGCGCGGTGCGCGGGGTTAGCGACAATATGCTGATACAGCAGTTGAAGGAGCTGGAAGCGGACGGGATTATCTTGCGCAAGGACTATCGCGAGGTGCCTCCGCGCGTTGACTACACGCTGACCCCGCTCGGCCACAGCCTGGCGCAGGCGCTGGCACCCCTATGCTCTTGGGGTAGCGACAATATGGAAGCGGTGGCGCGTATCTTCACGGAGCGCGAACAATGGCAACCGGTCAAGACCGCTTCAGCGCCCTGAATGCCCATGCCTGCATCGATCGCTTGAGGCCAGACGATTGACGCTGCAGATTCCCTTTCGAGCATTGGCTTCAGCTCAGGACCGAGAGCATGCTGTCGATGCAGCCGGTAGCTCATCCAATTGATCCACACCGACGCACCCATGTATTGGCAACGGAGCCTTTCCCGCATCAAGACCAGGAATTTCTGCAATCCTATAGACCGTGCGCACACTTCCGTGCCTCTCGAAGACGCCCACATCGGTGCACAGATTGCCTGCAGCCTTTCGGTTTCACCAGTGCAACTTCCATCGCAGCTCGGGTTAGGCGTACTGCCGGCTCCGGCAGTACGCCGGCAATGACGCTGTGCAAGGCGTCAGCGTCCGCGAAGAATGCCGGTGCAGCACACCAGTCGCCGCTGGCTATTCTGACATTTCCGGCACGCGGGTGCAAAGCCGCTCGATTTCGGCCATGTCAGTTTCGTCATCGAGCGTCGGCATCTTCCGGACGTTATTCGCTACCTAAGTGAGTTCGACGATGAGACCGTGCGAGAATTTGAAGTTCCTCGTACCGGGATTTTCTCACCGAAACACGCCGTTAAAAACGCAGCAAAAAGAGAAGTTTGTACAAGTCTGGTATTTTCGAACAGGCTGGCAATCCGCACGGTACCTTCGACGGCAATGCATTACTAATCCCTTTTACTAGCTATGAAGTGAACCATTACTGGTGTATTCCGGAGCATAAGCCAAGGCGAAGCTCAGGAATTTCGAGATGGCGTTGACCACCATGCAGCGACCGGTATTTGCACCCGACGCGCGGTTCTTCGCGATTACGGCAATCATTATGGCGTTGATAAACATTAGCGCTTTTTCGTTCTTTGCAGCCATGGGCATATCGTCGTTCAAGGCGCCCGTTTCGGTTCATGTTCACGCGATACTATTCATGGGATGGGTCTTGTTGTTCGTGTCTCAGGTATTGCTTGGAGCGACCGGATCACTCGCCCTTCATCGCAAACTCGGGTGGCTGGCGGTGGGTTGGGCTGTGGCTATGGTCATCGTCGGCACCTTGTCGACGATATGGAGTGCCCAAAAAGCTGCAGTGCCGTTCTTTTTCTTACCCGCGCAATTTGTGCTGATGAATCCGCTGAGCGTGATCTTGTTCGCAGTGCTATTGATTGGAGCTGTGGTCAAGCGCCGTGATCGCGAATGGCATCCACGCCTGATAATATGCGGAATGGCAGCAATCATGGGGCCGTCTTTCGGGCGCCTGCTACCAGCTCCCGTGCTTATGTATTCGATGCTGACCGCAGTCTTCTTTGGTATGATCGCTTTTCCAGTCGCAGGCATCGTGCGGGACAAGCTGCGCTCCGGCCGCGTTCATCCGGCTTGGTGGCTTGGTTTGGGTTCGCTCTTGCTGTTGCAACTGGCAACCGAGACCCTGGGCCGAAGCGCCATTGCAGGCGCAATCTACGCCCGCACTGTGGTCGGCACACCTGGGGCGCGTATCCCCGGCCTCAGGTATCAGCCCCCGCCGTTTCCAGTCGCCTCTTGATGGGTCGGTCAAGCTGCCAGTGAGACTGATTTTTACACCGCTCGATGCACCGATCCAAGTGAGACACCGGAATGATGCCCCGGCGCACAAAGCTTCCGGCTTTGTGGCTTGCGCTGATCGTCTTGCCGACGTCGCCGTGGCTAAGAATAAGATTCCGTCCGGCGTCTGGCCTCCAGTCGCCCTTTTTGAGGCCCCCAAACACGGTCGATCGTTAGGCGAAGATTTGTCGGACCGCTCATGCCGGGCTCCAGATCAGACGCCATGCAGCGAATTCCGAAGGGCGGACTTGGTAGCGCGCGAAATTGCCCTCGTGCAGGCCAAGCAACTCTGTCTCTGCAACCTCGATAAACTGCTCCTGATCTGCCGCTGGAATGATCTCGCGCACAATCTCAGCGAGGTGCGCGCGCGCAGCCATTCGGTTCATGGGGCCGCGCACGACATCCCGGATGATGTCTCGCAATCTTTCGCGGTAGCGCAAGCGGAAGGGGTCCGGTTCACCCATCGATTGGCGAATGGCCGCATAGCGTCCTGCTGATCGCTCATAGGCCCAGAGGAATACGTCACGCAGCAGGGACGTATCGTTGCGTTCGTACACGCCAAGCGTAGCGCGAGTGTAGAGATCGCCTGGGACCTCGGTAAACGACAGCGGCGCAAGGTTCGCCCTGATCATCGGAATGTTGGCCGCCAGTCTGGAGACCCGCTTGTTCACATCGTCGAAGGGCTGAAGGTAGGGAAGTTGAACCATGACGAAGAAGGCTTGCTCGAACGGATCCGTTATGGCTGCTGCAGTAGCGAGGAGCTGATCAAAGCATTCCTCTATGAGCCCGGGCACTTCCAGCGGATGGAATGTCGAACCGTCGATGCCGACGATAATGTGACGTAGCCGACCAACCGCCGTAGGGTCGGGCAACAGGTTGTTGGCGAGCAAGGCATGCAGATTGAGGATCGTATAGCGATTGAAGCCGATATCGTCGGCGTTGGCGACGAGAAACTCAATCGCGTCTTTGTGGTTAAGGATCATCTGCGCTTCGAGTGGCCCGCGACCCTTGGCAGCCTCCCCGAAATCGAGCAACCGCCGAGTGTCGAGCAGCGAATAGGTGTTGCCTTCGAGCCGGCTGGAATTCCACGCTAAGTCGATCAGCAGCCTGTTCATGATTTGTTTCGCGTAGGTTCCGGCGGCTGCGGCCTCGATCTGCGGTTTGCCGATAGCGGCCAGATGGTCGCGATGCTCTTGGGTGAGATAATATGTTTCGTTCGGTCGGTAGCCATCTAGGAACCCGCGATCATAACCGACTGGCAGTCGAGCCGCGACAGGCTGGCGGACATAGGCCAGGACCGCGTGGCCCTCGGCCGACATCGGGACGATGTCGGCCGCGTCCGGTTCAGCAACAGTATCACCAACAAGATGGTAACGGGCGGCGCGCCCGTCTCCGGCAAGCCTGAGGCGACCTGCATCAACCAGCGCGCGAAGGCGATATTGGAGAGTACGACGGGCACCAGGCGCGGCGAGAACTTCAGTAATCTGCGCAGCTGATGCACCGCCTGGGTATTGCGCTACCGCTGCCTCAATCGCTGCCAGATCGCCTTCGGGAATGGGTCGTGCCACACAAGCTCCTTAGTTGCGCAAAACATGAAACGCGCAACTAAATGAGTCAATGCGCAATTAAGCAGAGATTCGCGCAATCACATCCAGATTCGCGCAACATCAGCCGCGCAAGGCCTCCGCCGCCCCCCGTGACCTGTTGAACAAGGAATACCTGTTGATCCCCTCGACACAGGTGGTGCGCTCCGAATACCTGGGCGAACCCCGCGTCATCGGCGTCACCGCCGGCGCGAAGTTCTGACCATGGCGCTGGGCAGACGCAGTTTCATCCTGGGCGGCCTTGCCATCGGCAGCCACCCCGCGTTTCGCCCGGCAAAGGGGCATGCGGCGGAAGCAGACAGGCTTCCGCCGTGGACTCCCGGCACTCTCGACATCCATCATATCGATACCGGCGTCGGCAACGCCACGTTCATTCTGGCGCCGGACGGGACCACGATCCTGATCGATTGCGGTGCGACGCGCGGCGGACCGCCCGCTTCCACCGCGCTCCGGCCGGACGACAGCCGTGCCGCTGGCGAATGGGTCGCCCGCTACGCGCTGCGGCACGCGCGCGCGGCGAACCGCACGACGCTGGACTATATCGTCGCCACCCACGTTCACCCCGACCACATCGGCTCGCCGCTGAATGGAGATCCGCGGGCTGCGGCGGGCTATACGCTGACCGGGCTCAGCCAGGTCGATGCGCTCATGCCCGCCGATCTGGTCGTCGATCGCGGTTTTCCCGATTACGCGCCGCTGCCGCTGATCGACGCCCCTTTCGCCAGCAATCATCTCGCGTGGCTTCAGGCGCGCCGCAAGGCGGGCAAGCGGGTCGAGCAGGTCAAGGTCGGATCGGAGCGACAGCTTCATGCACGGCGCACGGGCGCCTTCTCAGTCCGCTTCGTGGGCGGCAACGGCCGCGTTTGGACCGGCGAAGGCGAGCAATCGCGCGACCTCCTGCCGCCGCGATCGATCTGGACTGCGGAATCGACGCCGGAAGAAAACCACATGTCGATCGCCCTGGTGTTGTCCTATGGATCGTTCCGATATTTCACCGGCGGCGACCTGATCGGCGATACCCATGACGGCGCCTTTCCATGGCTCGACGTGGAAACGCCGATCGCCCGCGCGGCAGGCCGCGTCGATGTCGCGGCAGCCGATCATCACGGCTATTTCGATGCCGGCTGGCAGGGCTTCACCGACGCGCTCGATGCCGACGCCTATGTGATCCAGGCCTGGCATGCGACCCACCCGGCCATGGCCACCCTGCAGCGCCTGTTGAACGCATGGCGCGGCAGGGAAACCCGCGATGTCTTTCTCACCCGCCTCGACCCCGCCAGCAAGGCCGTCAACGCCCGCTTCCTGTCGAAAGTTAAAAGCACCGAAGGGCATGTCGTCGTGCGCGTCGGCCCGGACGGCACGTATCGCACGTTCGTTACCGACAGCCGCGACGAGGCGGACAGAGTGACTTTCACCGGCGCCACACGGACACCGAAAGCCAGCCAAGTATAATCAAGCCGCGCCCGGAGCATTTTCCCGTCGGGTGTAATCGCCCGATGACCGGGAAAATGCGGAAAAACCAAACCCCTAAGGCAGTTGATCCGATGCAATCGGATCGGAAACTGCCCTAGAACTTGACGCGCGCGCCGACGCGGAAAACGCGTCCCGAATTGGAATATTGGGTTACGACGGGCTGGTTGGCATAGGCATAACGCTCGCTGGGCTGGCTCGTAAGGTTCAACGCCTCTGCCGAAATCGAGAAGCGCTCGTTGATCTGGAAACTGGTGGAAGCATCGACGTTCAGGGTCGAGCGGCTCGACTGGAAGTCGTTGATCAGTGGGCTCCCGCAGTAGGACACCGAAGCATTTGGATTTGTCGGCACCGGCGAGGTGGAAATCCCCGGCGAGCACGAACCGGAGGCGATCGGATAAGTCGTGCTGTAGCCCGCCCGATAGGCCGCCGAGACGCGCCCGCGAAAGCGCTTGCCTTCATAATAGAGCGTCGCGTTGAGGGCCTTGGGAGAAACCCCCAGGAACGGCGCCTTGGCAGTGGTCTGCGGCATCGTCGCCGTGCCGGGATCGAGAATGTATTCGAGCTGGGACTTGATATAGGTGCCGTTGATGAGGATGCCGAAGTTCTTGAACAGCCCCGGCAGGAACGTCAGATCCATCTGGAAGTTGACCTCGATACCGCGGACATAGCCGCCCGGCGCATCGCGGTACTGACGGGCCAGAAACGGATAGTTGCCGTCGATATAGGCGATCTGGGCCGGGTTGGTGTATTGCGCGCGGATCGCGGCGATCGTCTCGGCATCGGCGAAAGCCGAAAGGGGCGCTTCGTAGAGCACGGTCTGGGGAAAGCTTGCGATTTCCTTGTCGAACAGGGCGACGGAAATCAGGCCGCCGGGCGCGAAGTACCACTCCGCGCTGAAGTCGAGATTGGTCGCCTGGAAAGGCGAGAGCTGCGGATTGCCGATCGTCAGCGAACCGCCGGTGGTGTCGCCGGTATTGGGCACGCTGATCGACGAGATCGAAGGCGAAAGGTTGCCCAACAGAGGCCTCGCAATGACTTTGGCCGCCGCGAGACGGACGAGAAGATCGTCGACCGGCTCATAAACCAGATTCAGCGAAGGCAGAAAATCGGTGTAGCGATTGCGCCCCTTGATCGGACGTCCTGCCTGCGTTTCGCCGATAGAGGTCAGATCCGTGCCCGCGACGCGCACACCTGCGTTGCCGCGGAACTCGCGTCCGAACAGCAGCGTGTCGAAATCGGCCTGGACGTAGCCGGAAAGATTTTTCTCCGTCACGCCGAAGCTGGTCGTGCGATTGCGCTTGTTCGAGACGCGCCAGTCGCCCCATTCGTTCACGCAGTTGCAACGGAAGTCGTAGAGCTTTTCGAAAGCCTCGATATCCGGCACCACGAAGCTGGAAACCGAACCTTCCGGCACTTTGAGTCCCTGCCCGAAGTCGATCGTCTTCGCCACGTCGGCGATGTTCACGCCCGCTTCCAGCAGGGTGGGATTGAGCAAGTCGTTCACCCGCTCGTACTGGACCGTGGAGAAGGTGTACTTGCGCCAGGCCAACCCTGCCTTTAGCGTGAACTCACTGTTCATTTGCCACTCGGCGTCCACTTTGCCGGTCGTGTAGGTGTTGTTGGTCTTGCGAACGTAGCGGCGGATCGCGGAGAAGCCCTTGACCGTATCCCAGTTGCTGGCGTGGGCCGGGTCGAAACCGAGGTCGATCGAAGGCATGGAGCCGCCGCCGCGTTCGTCGAACACGAACTGTCCGGGGCTGTTCATGCGGTTGAACTCGACCAGCAACCCTTCGGAATCGTTGCTCGATTCCGAGCGCCCGAAAACACCGTGCACTTTCAGGGTATCGGTAAATTCATGGTCGATTCGGATTGAACCCTGCTTGAACTCGGTGGTGTAGGTGCTCATGTCCTGGGCCGAGCGGAAGTCTACGTTCTCCAGCACGAGATAGTCGGCGACGCCGTTCGTCACGTTCGCATCCATCACCCGCACGGCCGGTCGGCCGATCAGATTGCCGCGATAGGCGAGCCGGTTCGACGAGGGAATGTATCCCACCGAATTGGGATTGTTGTAATAGTCGTAGGGATCGAGATTGTTGGGGTTGGTGCTGAAGATATTGGCATTGGCCGGGCTCACCGCGCCCGGCACGATCGCGCCGGTTCCCAGCACCGCGTCGACCAGGTTGCCGTTGGCGTCGAGCGCAGTCGAGAATGCCGGGACCGTTCCGTAGGACTGCTGCCCGCAGTCCATCGGCGCGGTCAGGTCGTCCCCCGCCGCCGGAGCACACAGGCCGGGGTAGAGATTGCGCGCGGCGGTGGGCGTCAGGGTGTTGCCCGCCGTATTGTAGGCGGCATTGGTGTTGTTGCGGTTGAGTCCGACCGGACCGATCTGGTTGTAGACGCTGGTGTTCTTGAAGCGCGAGTAGACGCCGTCGATCGTCAGCAGGGTCCGGTCGCTCATCTGCCATTGATAGGCCGCGGTAAGACCGAGGCGCTGGTTTCGCACGTTCTGCTGCTCGATGCTCGGAAGCGCCGGGATGCGGACCAGAGAATCGTCGTAGCGGCCCGGCGTGTTGTAAGGCGCGCCGGGAAACAGCTTCGCATAAGCCTCGGGATCCGATCCGGTCAGCTGCGCTATTGCATCGGGATTGGTGATCGCGGTTCCGAGGTCGGTGCCGACCGGCGCAGCGAATCCCGCGCGCTGCGGGCTTTCGTTCCCGGCCCAGTCGGAACCGCGATAGAGGTAGTCGGAAGAACCGGCACTGCGCCGATACTGGTCGATCTCGTTCGAGGACTTGCTGTAGGCGCCCGAGATCAGGATCCCCATCGTGTTATCGGCAAAGCGGGTGGAGGCAAGACCGGCGATACGGGGCGAGAACTTCTTCGAATTCTCCTGATAGCTCGCCTCGCTCGACAGGGCCAAAGTCGGCTTGTTGTAGTCGAAGGGCTTGCCGGTCTCGAGATCGATGGTAGCGCCCAGCGATCCCTCGTCGGTTTCGGCGGACGAGGTCTTGCGCACTTTCAGCGAACTGAACAGTTCGGAGGCGAACGTGTTATAGTCGAAAGCGCGGCTGCGGTTGGGGCTCGTGCCGGAATCGTTCGACCCGGCCGTGGCCAGGGCTTCCAATCCGTTCAGCCGCGTGCGGTTGAAGTCTCCCCCCAGGCCGCGCACGGAAATCTGCCGCCCTTCGCCGTTGTCCCTGTCGATTGAGACGCCCGGCAGACGTTGCAGCGACTCTGCAAGGTTCGAGTCCGGGAAGTCGGCGATGTCCTCGGCATTGATGGCATCGATCTGCACGTTCTCGGTGCGCTTCTCGTCCAGCGAATTGCGCAAGGAGGCGCGAAAGCCTGTAACGATGATTTCGGCCACTGAGACACCGGTGTCATTTGCAGATACAGAAGGCGCCTCTTCTGCCGGCAATGCAGTCTCCGTCTGGGCAAACGCCGGCACGCCCGTTCCTGCCAGAGTTATGACGCCGACTGAAACGGTAAGACGCAGATTGGTTCTGGTATTCGACCGATTTTCCGCCACCGCTCTCTTCCTCTCTCCAGCAGCCGCACTATCTGCGTCTGCACCCGCACCGATGGAGGAAAGCCGCCATGCCTTGGAGCCTATTGCGCCCACACCGAGCGCAAGTTCTCCGACCTTCGACCTTTAAGCCTCCCCCGACGTGCCGATCCTTTGCCAGCATCATCGAAACGGTTTCTACATTGTTGCTTTTATATTTGCAACAAACATTCGTATAGAAAATCCGAGAACAGCGTCGCATGCGTGAAAGACCGGCTCCTCGTGCGGAAACGGTCGCTGGCCTGAATGGAAAACGGATGTGGGCAGCGTCAGTCCGGGAAGCGGGGAGGCACCCAGCCGAGCCCTTCTGAAATCCGCAAGGCGGCCTCTCCCAACATCTGCCGGGTCCGGTCGAGGTCTGTCTTCTGAGAGCCGTCGATGGTGACAAGAAAAGGTATCGTCAGCGCGGCACTGACGTGGCCGTCGAAACCGAAGACCGGAAAGCTGATGTCGGTGACGCCTGCGGCGCGGGCACTGGGCTGCATCTCGTAGCCTTGCAGGCGTACCGCTTCGAGCCGCTTTTCCAGTTTCTTCAGCGCGGCGGCACCTGCGTCGCGAAGATCGGCCACTAGCGCATCACGCCGCTGGGCCGCCGTGAACGCAAGCAGGACATGGCCGGAACAGCTCGTCAGGATATCGACGACCGTTCCAAGCCGGATGCCGAAACCGACAGGCCCGATATTCTCCTGCCGGTGAATCACGGTAGCGTTGCCGCCCGTGCGCACGACGAGATGGCACGATTGGTTGGTGTCGCTCGACAACTGGTGCATGACCGGCGCCGCGACATTGCTCAAGGTGTGCGCAGGCGTGGCGCGAAAAGCGACATCGAGCACGCGGTAGGAAACCGTATAGCGATCGTTTGCCGGATCCTTGCGCAGCCACCCCAGGCGTTCCATCACGATGATGATGCGGAACACCTCGCTGATCGAGCGTTCCAGCCGCTGGGCGATTTCACTGATCGTAAGCCCGCTCGGATCCTTCGCGAAAAGTTCGAGAATCTCGATACCTTTCTCGAGTGCGGGAGCGGAATAGGCGCGCTTGCCGGAGGCTTCGCCGCCTTCCTCGTTGACTTCGGACGGGACCATCTATCGGTCATAAACCACGATAAATTCCTCTGCAACAGGACTGCCTCAACGCTCCACGGCCAAGAACCGGACGTCGTCGCCCGCTCTTAATTTTTATATATGATATTTAGTTGCAAACTTGGAACGGCGTGTCTAGCCTTGGGTGAAAGACACCGACAAGCGGGGCCCCCATGGGAAAGGAAACTTCGTTCGCGATCAATCGGCGCATGCTGATCGCCTCGGTCGCCGCGGCGGCGATGCCCTCGCGGCTCCATGCCCGGCCCCGGCCGCGCTGGGACGCCACGATCAGCACCAGCGGTCGGCCCGGCACTCTGCGAACCATCGGCGAGGCGATCGAGCGACTTCGGGGCCTGCAGGCGCCGCGGATATTCCTCGAACCGGGCACTTTCACCGAGAAGCCGCTTATCGATCTTGAGGGCCTCGAGATCGCAGGTTCCGGACCGGACAGCGTGGTGACGTTCGCGGCGGCGGCGGGGCTCAGCGATCCTGCGGGCCGCAAATGGGGCACTTCCGGTTCCGCGACGATGACGGTGACCGCCCCCGGCATCTCGCTCTCGCGTCTCACCATCCGCAACGGGTTCGACTATATCGAGGACCGGCGAACCGGCGCCAGCGGCGGATCGCAGGCGGTGGCCCTGTCCCTGTCGCGCGGCGCCGACCGCATCCGCGTGACCGACTGCGCGATCGAGGGCTATCAGGATACGCTCTACGTTCAGGAGGGCTGCCGTGCTCTGTTCCGGGGCACGACGATCAGCGGGAATGTCGACTTCATCTTCGGCGGCGCCCTGGCCCGTTTCGACCGCTGCGAGATCCGCTCGCGCTTCGTTCCGGGCATGGAAGTGCAAGGCTATGTCGCCGCGCCGAGCACCCGCATGTCGCAGCCGACAGGACTGGTCTTCCACGAGTGCCGCCTGACCCGCGAAGACGGTCTTCCCGGCGGAACCGTCTATCTCGGCCGTCCCTGGCGCGCGGGCAACAACATGGATCTGACCGGTGCCGCCGCCTACATCGATTGCTGGATGGACGCACACGTCGCTCCGGCAGGCTGGGCATCAATGGGCTTCACCGATCCTTCGGGCCAACGTCGGCAACTGACACCGGAGGAGGCCCGGCTGTTCGAATATGCCAGCAACGGCCCCGGAGCGGCGTCTGGCTCCGCTACCCGCCGCTTGCTGACGGACCGACAGGCCCGCACGATGCTCTCGCCTCTCGCTTTCGGCGATTGGCACCCCTGACAGACCGGAGAATGCGTAAGATGCGTAATCTTGCACGCCATGCGATGCCGCTCGTCCTCGGCCTCGCCGCAACGATGCCTGCCCTCCAGCCCGCGCGCGCCGCCGAGCCCGAAGCGCCTGCAAGGATCAGGCCTTCCAAGATCATTCTCGTCGGAGATTCGACCACGGCAGTCGTCGGAGGCTGGGGGCCGAGCTTCTGCGCCTACCACGTCACCTCCTTCGCCACCTGCCTGAACCTTGCCCGCGGCGGTCGCAGTTCCGGCAGCTACCGGGCCGAAGGTTCCTGGGACGTGGTGGAGTCCGAGATGCGCACAAAGGGCTACACCGATACCTGGGTCCTGATCCAGTTCGGGCACAACGATCAGCCCGGAAAGCCCGGCCGATCCACCGATCTTGCCACCGAGTTTCCCCGCAATATCGCCCGCTACGTCGATGATGTCAGGGCCGCAGGCGCGCATCCGGTGCTGTTGACGCCGCTTACCCGGCGCAGCTTCGCGAACGGGCGTCTGGAAAACGACCTCGAACCCTGGTCGGCCGCAATCCGCAAAGTCGCGCAGGAGAAGCAGGTTCCCCTCGTCGACCTCAATGCCCTGAGCGGCGCAGCCGTCCAGCAGATGGGGGAGGCGGCGGCGGATCGCTTCGCCCAGTTGCCCAAGGGCTCGGCGCCCGTCGAATCTCCGCCCGCTTCTACCGAAGTGAACGATCGCCCGATGGGGCGGACCCGCCTTTCGTTCGACCGCACCCATCTCGGTCGTGAAGGCGCCGACTATTTTGCGACGATGGTCACGGCCGGTCTCGCCCGCTCGGTGCCGGACATGCGCATGGTCCTGATCCCGTGAAAGGACCTTCGCTCAGTCGCCGTGCGGTGTTGGGAAGCGGGATGGTCGGGGCGGCGGGGCTCTCGTTCATCCCCTCGACCCACGCGGCGCCGGTCCTGGCCGAAGTACCGGACGAAGGCTGGAAGCTCTGGCCCGACCACGCCGCCAAGTGGGAGGACGACCGTATCTTTCTGCCAAGCGAGGCAGACCTCGGCGCGCTGCCCGTAAACGTGCCCAGCGGCGGCTGGGCCGCGCTCTGGCGCGCCGATGCCCGCGCGGTGACGCTGCCCACCACGGTCGAGGAGCACTTCTGGGGCGCCTTTGGCTCGCGCCCCTACACCGGCGACGAGTATCGCTACGCCGCCGACGATCCGGCGCCCCGGAACGGCGCCTGCCCCGGCGTCTCCTGGTGGTATCGCGAGATCGCCATTCCCGCCGAAGCACGCGGAAAACGGGTATTCCTGCATATTCGCGGGGCGCGGCTGCGCGCCGAAGTCTTTCTCAACGAAACGCTGGTCGGCTATTCGATCCTTTCGGAACTGCCGATCCACTGCGACCTGACCGAGGCCATGCGGCCGGGCGGTTCGAACCGGCTGGCGATCCGCATCACCAATCCCGGCGGCCGCTACGACTGGCGGGATTCCACCACGATGACCTGGGGCGCGGTGCGGCTCTTCGCATCGCACGGCTTCGGCGGGCTCGATCGGGGCATGACGCTCACCATGCATCCCGGAGACGCCCATCTGCGTGACGCCTGGGTGCTCAACACGCCCGATCCGCACGTCGTGACCGCGCACATGGAAGTCGTTTTCGCCAAGCCGCCGCCCCGCATCGAAGCGCTGCGGAAGAAGGTCCAGGCCACCCTGCTGGGGCCGGACGGCAACGAGATCGCCGTGCAGCCCATCCTCGAACGCCTGACCCTGGATGGAAACCTCGCGACCGCCGTGCTGCGCATCGCCGCCCCCGGCGCCGCGCTCTGGAGCCTGGAAGCCCCGCATCTCCACCGGATGCGACTGGCCTGGGGCGACGACAGCCGCACGGTCGAGTTCGGGTTCCGGTGGATCGGCATCGAAGGTGTCGGAACCGACGCCCTGCTGCGGCTGAACGGCCGGCGCATCAGGCTCTATTCGGCTATTTCCTGGGGCTACTGGGGGCACAACGGCCTTTGGCCCGACCCCGAACTGGCCGCGCGCGAAGTCGATGCGGCCAAGGCGCTCGGGCTCAACTGCCTCCATTTCCACCGCAATGTCGGCAAGGAGGAAGTCCTGGCCGCCCAGGACCGGCTGGGCCTGCTACGGGTCATGGAGCCGGGCGGCGGCCGCCACGCGATCGCCCGCGACCTCAAGCCGGGCGAGAGCCTGCCCCCCGCCGAAGCCTTCAGCCGCGACTACATGGTGGCAAAATGCGTGGCCATGGCGCGAACTTTCCGCTCCCACCCCAGCCTCGTCCACTACACCTTGCAGAACGAGATCGGCGCCGACCTCGGCAATCCCGATGTCCAGCGCGTCCTGTCGGCAATCCATGAGGCCGATCCGAGCCGCGCGGTGATCCTCAACGACGGCTTCGTCCAGCGCGGCGCCGCCCAGGCGATGTACCTGCCCTACGACACGCATTACTACCGCTCCGACGTCGAGCAATGGGGCGGCTGGTGGGTCAACCACCAGGGGGCGGGCGACCAGTGGTACGACCGCTTCTACCGCTCGCCCCAGGACTATATCCACCGCCAGATCGGCAAACCCTTCATCGTCGAGTTCGGCGAGATGCAGGGCTGCGCCGTCGCCGACAATCACGCCCGCATGGTGCGGGAACTGGAGGCGCGCGGACGCGGTTCCTACGACATTACCGACCACCAGGACATCCTCTACGCGACCGGAGCCTTCCTCGACCGTTGGGGATTTCGCGAGGCATTCCCGACCGACGAGAGCCTGTTCCTCTCGATCGGCCGCAAGTGCTACGAAGCCTGGGAGAACTACCTCGAAAACATCCGCATCGGCGACGAAGTGGATATCGCGGCGATCAGCGGCTGGGAAAGTACGGCGATCGAAAACCATTCCGGCATCGTCGACAGCTTGCGCCGCTTCAAGGCCGATCCGGCGATCGTGCGGCGCAGCCTCCAGCCGGTGCGCCCTTGCGCGAAGCAGAAGCGCCTGGTTCACGATCTGGGCGAAGGGACGCAACTGGACCTCTGGCTGTTCAACGACAGCAGCCAGCCCGCGCCCGGCGAACTCGTCCTCTCGCTGACCGCGCCCGATGGAACGGGTCGGACTCTCGGACGCTACCCCGCACCGGCGCAGAGGCCCGATACCCTGCGCTATCTCCTTGCCGAAAACGTCGCCGTGCCCCCCTTCGACGCTCCCGGACGCTGGCTGGTGCACCTCGCCCATTCGGCCCACCCCGAGGCGACTTTCACGCGCGAGCACTGGGTTGTGGCGCCCGCTCCCGCCCTTCACCGCCGCCCGCGCGTGGCCCTGTCGGGCGTGGCAACCTCCCTGCGCCGCACCTTGACGGCCATGACCGACGCGACTTTCGAGGATTTCCGGCCCGGACGCCGCTACGACGGGATCGTGGCCTCGGGCCTTCGGGCCGAGGAGATCGCGCGCCGCCAGATCGGCGAGGAAACCGGACTGGAAGCCCAGCCTGACGGCAAGGGCAAGCCCGACGGCGTGGTTCCCGGTGCGCTACCCCCCGAAGTGCTTGCCGCCGTGCGCGAGGGTACACCGCTTTTCGCGCTGGTGCCGGAAGACGGTCTGGCAGAAGGCGTCGCCCGCCAGCTGTCCGAACTGGGCCTGTTCGCTTTTTCCGGACAAGTCGGCAATCTCAGGGCGCCGTGGATGGGCAACTGGAACTATCTGCGCACACACCCGCTGTTCGGAGGCATTCCAGCCGACATGGCCACCAGCGTGCTCCACCAGGTCGAAGGTCAGCCGTCGAACGGGCTGATCGTCGAAGGCGAGGGCGTTACGATTATCGCCGGATACAGCCGCGACCATGACCGGCATAACGGCGCCGCCTCGTTCACCGCCACGAAGGACGACATGCGCGTTCTCGTCCATCGCTTGCCCGACATGGTCGCTCCCTTGCAGCGTCGCCTTCTTGCCAACGCGGTGCGCTGGCTCGTTTCCGGAGAACATGCATGAAGCCCACCCGACGCCGGATCGCGATCTTCCTTGCGGGGAGCCTGCTGTCCCCCATCGCCCTATCCGCTCCGGTCCTGGCCAAAGCGATCGGCACGATGACGCCCGCACAGCCCATTACCGCCGAGCGCATCGCTACCCTGCCCACGCCCGAGCAGGCGGCGTGGCGCACTTATCTCGCCCGCTCCCAGGCAGCGATGGCGCGGGACAAGGCCGTCCTCGCCGCCGAGCGGCGCGGCCTTGCCGCAGTGCCGGAAGGCCCGGCGGAGGGACGCGCGAACTCCATGCCGCTCGATCGGCCGTCCGCATGGTACGCCGGTCGGGAGGCCCGCGCGATCGCCGACAATATCGTCAGCTTCCAGACACCCGCCGGGGGCTGGGGCAAGAACCAGGAACGAACCGCGCCCATGCGTCAGCGCGGTCAGTCCTTCGTGCCAATCGAACACCTTCCCCCCATGGCCGAAGGCGACATCCAGTCGAGCGACAGGGGCTGGCGTTATGTCGGGACGATCGACAACGACGCCACGACCACGGAACTGCGCTTCCTGGCGAAAGTACAGCGCGGTCTGCCCGGCCAGGACAGTGCACGCTATCGCGATGCTTTCGTCCGGGGGGTGGACTATCTGCTGGAAGCCCAGTTCCCCAACGGCGGCTGGCCGCAGGTCTATCCGCTTCAGGGTGGCTATCACGATGCCCTGACCTTCAACGACAATGCGATCTCGCAAGTCGCGGTGTTTCTTCAGGAGGTGGGCGAACGGAAGGACGTCTACGCCTTCGTTGCTCCGACGCAGGCCACGCTCGCGCGGCAGGCGGCCGGGCGGGCGACCGCCGTGATCCTGCGCAGCCAGGTCAGCGTCCAGGGGACGCGCACGATCTGGGCGCAGCAATACGATCCGCTGACCCTTGAACCGGCCGGCGCCCGCAATTTCGAACCGACCGCGCTTTCCACCGCCGAAACGGTCGACCTGCTCGTCTACCTGCAAGGCCACGTCGCCCCTTCGCCCGCCGTGGATGCGGCGGTACGCGACGCGACGCAGTGGCTGGCGGCCCACGCGCTTATGGACGTGGAGTGGAACCGCAAGGGTACGGCGCCGAACGGTCCGCGCCTGGTTTCCCGGCCCGGCGCCGGTCCGATCTGGGCTCGCTACTACGATATCACCACCGGCAAGCCGATCTTCGGCGATCGCGACCGTTCGATCCACGACGATCCCAACGAGATCAGCCTGGAGCGCCGTACCGGCTATTCGTGGTTCACCACGGCTCCCTTGCGCTTCACGAAGAACGCCCCGCGCTGACGGAATCCTCCATTCTTGCGATCGACCCTGCGCTGCATCGACAAAAAAGTCGGCCGCGGAGGGAGTCGCGCGGCCGACAGGGGGAGGATCCCAAGGCCCGGAAAACCCGATCGGCCATCAGACCGATCGGGTTTTTCGAAAGCATCTAGAATTTTACGCGAACACCGCCGGTGAAGCGCCGACCGAAGTCGTATTCGCTGAGGAGAACCCCCTGCAGGGTTTCGCGCTTCAGCGTCGCGCCGGTGACATTGCTGGCGTTGAAGGTCAGGGACAGAAGCGCGCTGACATCATAGTTCGCCGAAATATCGAGCTGGCCGTAAGGCTTCTGACGGTCGCCGTCTCCGAAGGTGCCGGACAGGTTGTTGATCGCGGCGCTGCGGTAGGAATAGTTGGCACGGACACCGAAGCCCGCCTTCTCGTAATAGGCGCCGAGATTGTAGCTGCGCTTGGAAACGCCGGGGATCGGCACTTTCGGACCTCCCGCGGTCGTCGCCACATCGCTCACATCGAGCAGCGTCAGGTTGGAGGTTACGCCCAGCCCGTCGAACGGTGAAGGCAGCATGTCCAGCGGCACTTGCGCGTTCAGCTCAAGCCCCTTGATCTTGCCGCCGTCGCCGTTGTCGGGCCGGAAGGTCCGGAAGTCCAACGTGACGGTGCCGGTCAGGGTCGAGCGGATCGTACGGGTTTCGACCGAGGTGGTGTCGACAATGAAGTTCTTCACGTCCTTGTAGAACACCGCTGCCGAAAGCAGGCCCGCCTTGCCGAAGTAGTATTCGAGCGAAAGGTCCGCCTGATCGGCCAGATAGGGCTTGAGGAACGGGTTCTGCGTGGTGATCGTACGCACGTTGGCGTTGATCGCCACCGACGGGGCAAGGCGATTGAGATCGGGTCTCGTCATGGCCCGTGCCAGACCCGCGCGGATGACGAAACTATCGCTTGCTGCAAAGCGCAAGTTCAAACTGGGCAGCCAGTTCGAGTACGAGTTCCTGAATGAGATCGGCCCGCTGTCCGGCACGATCAGGGTGATGCTGTCGTTCTGCAGCTCCGCATTGGCGATGTCCGCGCCGAAGCCGTCCGAAGTCACCCGCGTATGCACAAAGCGCAGACCGATATTGCCTGAAAGCCGCTCGTCGGCAGTGGCGAAATCGGCGCGGGCGTAGCCGGCCAGCACTTTTTCGCCCACGGTGAACTGGTTGGTACGGTCGATGGTGAGCGTGCCTTTCGCCAGCACCTCGTCGAGATCGACGTCGGCGAACAGCTTCGAATAGTCCGGCACCAGGAAGACGCCCAGACCGTCACCGATGAAGCGCGAGTAATCGACTACCTTGAGCAGGTTCGCCGCCGAGATCGCCCCACCCTCGACGCCCGCAAGATAAGGCGTGCCGTAGATTTCGGAGAGCACCTGCGGGCTCACGAAATAGCGGGGCCGGGCACCGAACTCGATCTCGTCCTCGCCATAGTAGCCGCCGAGCTTGATGCTGCGGACGAAGCCGCCGTCGAAATCGTATTTCAGGTCGAGGCGGCCGCTCTTGTTCGTCTCCGTGGTCTTCTGCCCACGGATGGCGGAGAAGCTGCGGAAGTAGAACGTACTCGGATCGAGCGGATCGTAACCGCGCGTATACGCGATATCCGGCACCCCGCCGAGATCGCCGCCGATGTCGTAGGACGCCGAGGCGCGAGAGATCGGCGCGAAGGAATTGCGGTCGGAGACATTGCGCACCGAACGACCGTAAGTGGCCTCGCCCGAAACGGTCAGTTGGCCGAAAACGACGTCGCCGCCCAGCGCGAAGTTGAGGGTACGGTCCTTCGTCACCCAGTCCAGATTGTTGGACTGGTGATCCACCCCGTCCGCGTCGAGAAACGTGAGCAGGTTGTTCTCGCCGACGGTGCTGCCGCGCACGGCGCCGTTGAGGCCACCGATGTTGGTCCAACGCAACTGATGTTCGAACCGATTGAAGCCATCGGTAAACCAGGTGGCAAGACCATCGGCGTAGAGGTTGACGTTGTCCGCCGGCTTCCACTGCAGGCCGCCGACGATCGCCTTGCGCTCGAAGTCGCCTTCGTCGGAAACGAAAGTGGTCGCGTGGTCGAAGCCATAGGCTGTATCGGACCTGACGCCGTCGAGGTTGTAGTCGTAGCCGCCGGTTGCATTCTCCTTGCGCTGCTCGATGCCGTAGCCGGTGAAGCCCGCCTGGATGACCTTGCGCTTCTCGTAGTTCACGCCGAGATTCACGCCGAAGCTGCCGTCGCCGAACACGCGGTTCACGAAAGCGGAGACATGCGGCGTCACTTTCTTCGGGTTGGTCTCGTAAAGCCCTTCGGCAACCACCGTGACGATGTTCTTGCCCACGTCCGCAGGCCGGTTGATCTTGACGTTGACCGTTGCCGAAAGGCCGCCGTCGATCATGTCGGCCGTGGGCGTCTTGCTCACTTCCACCGTACTGACGAAATCGGTCGGCATCGAGGTGAAGGAAAACCCGCGCGTGCCGTTGGGAGACGTCAGCACACGCCCGTTGTAGAGCGTGCGGGTGAAGTTTTCCGACAGGCCGCGAACACTTACGCCGCTGCCCTCGCCCTTGTTGCGGGTGATCTGCACGCCGGTCACGCGCTGGAGCGATTCCGCCAGGTTGCGATCGGGAAACTTGCCGATGTCCTCGGCCGAGATGGCTTCCACCAGATTGGGCGCGGCGCGCTTGATGTTCACCGCATCCTCAAGGCTGCGGCGAATACCGGTAACGATGATTTCCTGTTCGGTAGCGCTATCAATTTTCGACGTCGAAGCGCCTTTGGGCTGCGCGGCGTCCTGCGCCAAGGCAGGAACGCCGGCCCCCGTCGCCAGCAGGGCGATCAGCGAGGCGGTCTGGTGCAAATACCTCATTCTTGTCTTCCTCTCCTCGGCCGCCACCGATCTCTGTCAGGGCCGGCCCTCTTGGAAATTACATGGGAGCGACTACCCGCTGGCGCTGCTCGCCCAGCCCGTCGATGCCGAGGCGGACTTCGTTGCCAGGACGCAGGTAACGGGGCGGCTTCAGGCCGAGGCCCACGCCGGCGGGCGTTCCGGTCGAGATCACGTCGCCCGGTTGAAGGCTCATGAACTGGGAAAGATGCGCGATGATCTGCGGCACCGTGAAGATCATGTCGGCGGTCGTGCCGTCCTGATGCCGTTCGCCGTCGA
This sequence comes from Novosphingobium sp. BL-S-20, assembly GCF_055521635.1. Classification (NCBI taxonomy): domain Bacteria; kingdom Pseudomonadati; phylum Pseudomonadota; class Alphaproteobacteria; order Sphingomonadales; family Sphingomonadaceae; genus Novosphingobium; species Novosphingobium sp. BL-S-20. The sequence goes on from NZ_CM145493.1 coordinate 1,816,089, forward strand.
CTTCCAGCCAGAGACGGGCCGCCGCGATATCGGGCACTTCGTCGGGGGTGACGAGCCAGGGTCCGGTCGGACCGAAGGTGTCGCAACCCTTGCCTTTGTCCCAGGTGCCGCCGCGATCGAACTGGAAGCTGCGCTCGCTGACATCGTGGACAACGCAGTAACCCGCCACATGGTCGAGCGCGTCGGCTTCCTCGATATAGGATCCGGCCTTGCCGATCACCACGCCGAGTTCGACTTCCCAGTCGAGGCGGTCGGAACCGCGTGGCTGTACCACATCGTCGTTCGGGCCGCAGACGGCACTGGTCCACTTGTTGAAAACAACGGGTTCCGCAGGAATCGCCATACCACTCTCGACCGCATGATCGCGGTAGTTGAGGCCGATGCACACGAATTTGCCGATCCGGCCGACGCAGGCGCCGAGGCGAACCCCGTCCTCGACCACGGGCAACGCCGAAAGGTCGAGCGCGCGCAGTCCGGCAAGTCCCTCGGCGGTCAGGACCGCGCCCGCGATGTCATCGATGTGGCTGGACAGGTCGCGGATGCGCCCCTCTTCATCCAGGGCACCCGGACGTTCCCGCCCTGCTTCGCCGAACCTGAGCAACTTCACGCGATATTCTCCTTCAAAGAACAACCAGGGCCTTGATGACGCCGGCATCCGGCAGCATCAACCGCGCGATCGCCTCGGGAACTTCGGCGAAGGGCAGCCTGTGGCTGATAACGGCATCCAACGGGAATTCCCCTGCGCGCAGCACGCCGATGACATTGGCGAAGTCCTCATGCGTGGCATTGCGGCTGCCCAGCAGGCTCATTTCGCGCTTGTGGAATTCGGGGTCGCTGAACCGGATGTCAGCACTGACGATGGAAACCAGCACATAGCGTCCGCCATGCGCGACATAGGCGAATCCGGTCTCGATCGCCGCGGCATTGCCCGTGGCGTCGAACACGCAGTCGAAGAAATCGCCGTCGGTCAGCGCCGAGAGACGCTGGGCCGTCTCCATGCCCGCAACTTCGCCATGATGTGCGCCGAGCCTGTCGACACAAAGCGCCACACGGGCGGCATTGCCATCCACGACGGTCACTAGCACCCCGGCGCGGGCAGCGAAGAACGCCGTTGCCATGCCGATCGGCCCTGCCCCCACGACCAGAACCCGCTCGCCTGCCCGCAGTGCCGCCCTGCGGACGGCGTGGCGGCCGATCGACAGGAACTCGACCATGGCGATCTCATCCAGAGAAAGGCCATCTGCCGCGATCAGATAGCGCTCGTCGATCGCGAGGTATTCGGCAAGGCCGCCGTCCTTGTGGACACCCAGGACACTGATGTCGGTGCAGCAATTCGTCTTGCCCGCGCGGCAGGCAATGCAAGTGCCGCAGGAATGATAGGGCATGATGCAGACCTGCATTCCGGGCTGCCACAGGCTCCCCCTGGCCGCCGCGACGACTTCTCCCGCAAGTTCATGTCCCGGCACGCGAGGATAAGTGAGATAGGGCTGCGTGCCCCGCACGATGTGGAAATCCGTACCGCAGATACCAACCCGTCGGATCCGCACCAGCACTTCGCCCGGTCCGGCAACCGGCATGTCGCAGCCATCGACGACCAGCTTGCCCGGTTCCACGCAACTGATCCTCACGATGCTCTGCAAAGGGTCTCTCCGAGGTTGCCGATTCTCGCCGGATCGGTAAGGAACCATACCGAGTTTATTATCATATGTGCAAACTATTTTTGCATATGGTAATTCATTCACGGACGGAGCCACGAAGGGGCAGCACCGCCCACCTAACCTCGCATTCGAGGACCAGCGCTTCGCCCTATGAAGGCGAAGTCAGATTTCCGGGCTCCAGTCCCCGAACATGCGGCTGCGGGAGAGCGCTTCCGCCTGCCGATCCGTCAGGGCGAGGCCGCGTCGTTTGCCCAGGGCGCCCGGCCCGCTGTTAGCATATTCCCCGAAGCGCGCGTCTTCGGGTTCGAACCATCGGCGCGGCGTGCCGAACCACATGCGCGTCCAGCCGCTCGGGGCGATGTGACGGCCCATGAGGCAGCGCAAATAGGCTGCCATACCTACCGAATCCATGTCGGGCACCGACTCGCCTGCCACCCGGCGCGAGACCCGCCATGGCCTGCCCAGGAAGACGCTGCCGTCCGGTACACCCGCTTCCGCCACCAGCGCACATCGATCGAAGACCAGCCCGGCAGGCCGATCGAGCATCGTGCTGGGCGCGGCGATATAGCCTTCCACCGGCTCGGTTCGCGGGCGCGAGACGATCTCGCAGCGCTCGAAACGCGCTGCCGCGCCGCCGAAGACGAAATCGTAGCTTCCCGACATGCGGCAATCCACGAAAAGCGCCCGTCCGCCTGCGCAGAACAGCGTGTCCTGGTGGCTGATCATACCGCACCGCAGGATCGTCGCGCGGTCGGAAGTATCGCCGAGCGTGAGGGCTATGGCCTGTTGGCTTCCGCCTTCGTCGGCCTTGAGGCCATCCGGCTTGCGCATCTCGCTCCAGGCATCGAAGGCATTCTCGATCGAAAGATCCTGCATGTGGAAGCCCGGCGCGCGCACGTCGAGCACGGCGCTGCGGAAGGTGCCTTAACAGGTCGCGGAAAAAGGAACTTCCCTTGAGGCCGTTGAGGTGATTCAAGTCGCCTCGACCGAGGTTGAAGGATTGAAGATGCGCGGCGGCGATCACCGGAGCGAAGGGCTGTTTTCTTACGTGAGCTGCGAAGCTCGGGTACCGGCGGATCATCCGCTGCGGGCAATCCGTGCAATTGTCGACGAGGCGTTTGAGGTGATGTCGGGGGATTTCGACGCGATGTACTCGCGTATTGGCCGGCCGTCGATCCCGCCCGAGAAGCTGCTGCGTGCGCTGCTGCTGCAGGCCTTCTATACGATCCGCTCGGAACGCCAGCTGATGGAGCAGATGGATTACAATCTGCTTTTCCGCTGGTTCGTAGGGCTGGCGATGGATGCGCCGATCTGGGATGTGACGGTCTTCACCAAGAACCGCGAGAGGCTGCTTGGCGGCGATATCGCCGCCAAGTTTCTGTCCGCGATCGTAGGGCAATCGCGCGTGCAGGCGCTGCTGTCAGACGACCACTTCTCGGTGGACGGTACGCTGATCGAAGCCTGGGCGAGCATAAAGAGCTTCAGGCCCAAGGATGACACCGCCTCGGACGGTGACGACGACGACAGCGCTTCGGGTACCGGACAAAACGGTCACGCCAAGGCCAAGGGGCGCAATGCTGAGCGCGATTTCCATGGCGAGAAGTGGAGCAACCTCACCCACGCCTCAACCACCGATCCTGATGCCCGGCTATTCAAGAAGGCACGCGGTCAGGCCGCGAAGCTGTGCCACATGGCCCATGTCCTCATGGAAAACCGGCACGGTCTGGTTGTGGATGCAACGCTCACCCATGCCACGGGCACGGCCGAACGGGAGGCCGCGCTGACCATGCTTAGCCGTATGAAGGGGCGTCATCGCATCACGCTGGCGGCAGACAAAGCCTACGATACCGTCCACTTCGTCGCCGCGTTGCGCGAGATCGGAGTTACCCCGCACGTGGCACAGAACGTCAATGGCAGGCGCTCCGCCATTGATGGGCGCACCACCCGCCACCCTGGTTACGCCGTTTCTCAGCGGATCAGGAAACGGATCGAAGAGGTCTTTGGCTGGGCCAAGACCAGCGGAAACCTGCGCAAGACCCGACATCGAGGGCAAGCCCGCGTGGGGTGGAACTTCACATTGACCGCTGCGGCTTACAATCTCATCAGGCTACCAAAGCTGCTGGTGGCAGCATAACTGTGCCCGAAATCCGCAGAAAGAAGGGTCCTGGCAAGCGCGGCAGTCAACAGATACCGATGACACCACCCCGTTGGCGCTAAACCTAATCAAAATCAGGCGCTCAAACGGTCCGAAACTGACTTTTTCCGCGGCGTGTTAAGGCTTGCCGTCCGGCGCGATAGCGCCTGCATAGGCGCCGGCACGCAGGAACGTCCGGTCCCGGCCATCGCCGAACAGGCGCAGATTGGGCCGTTCCACGATCGTCTGCCCCCAGTGCTCGCCCGCAACTATGCGCACGCTCACCGGCATGTGGGCACGGCCGATGTCGCTGTCGAGAAACGCGCGCAAGCTTGGAAACCGCGGCATGTCGCCGTGTTCTCCGGGACCGATTACAGCATCGAGGCGCGTTTTCGCATGGGCCGGAAAGCAGACCAGCGGCACGCCCGCCAGCCCCAGGGCAAAGTCCCGCCGCGTCGGATTCATGGCATTTCCTTCACCCGAGCAGGCGATCGAGATGGGTGTAGCCGCCATCGGGGAATATCCATTGCCCGGTCGTGTGGCTCGACCGGCCGGACAGCAGGAACAGGACCGTATCGGCGATCTCCCGATCGGTGGTCATACGGCGGCCCAGGGGGATGCGGCGGGAGATTTCCTCGAGCTTGGCCTGCGGATCGTCGAAACTTTCGATCCAGCGGGCATAGAGGGGAGTCATCACTTCGGCCGGCAGCACTGCATTGACGCGTATGCCATCGGCAAGCAGGGCTGCCGCCCATTCCCGCGTCAGGCCGAGTTGAGCCGCCTTGGCTGCCACGTAGCCGCTGGTGCCCCCCTGCCCCGTCACCGCCGTCTTGGACGAGATGTTGACGATCGCGCCCCGGCTCGCGCGCAAGTGCGGCAGGCAATGGTGCGCCATCGCATAGTAATGCGCGAGGTTGGACTCGACCGAGGCCATGAACGCCGCGGTGCCGGCTTCCAGGTCGACGCCGTCGTTGGTCCCGGCATTGTTGACGAGACCGTGAATGCCCCGCCCCGCATCGGCGATCCGCGCCACGGCGTCGCGGCAAGCCCCGTCGTCGCTCACATCAACCTGCACGAAGATCGTCTCGGGCTGCAAGGCACGGATTTCGGCTTCGAAACCCGCCTTCAGCGCGCTGCGTCCCAGAATTGCGGGTATCGCGCCTTCCGCTGCCAGCCCCAGCGAAATCGCACCGCCGATTCCCGCCCCGCCGCCCGTGACCACGACGACTTTGCCTTCCAGTTCCAGATCCATCAGTCCACCCGATATTGCGCTATGGATTGCGGCTTCATCTCGATCGAGAAGCCCGGCCGTTGCGGCGGCATGTATGCGGCGTCCCGGATCACGCAGGGATCGACGAAATGCTCGTGCAGATGATCCACATACTCGATGACCCGATCCTCCAGCGTGCCCGAAAAACACAAGTAGTCTATCATCGACAGATGCTGGACGTACTCGCACAGGCCGACGCCGCCCGCATGCGGACAGACCGGCAGGTCATACTTGGCCGCCATCAGCAATACGGCAAGAATTTCGTTGACGCCGCCGATACGGCAACTGTCGATCTGCACGACATCGATCGCACCGCGCATGATGAACTGCTTGAAGAGCACCCTGTTCTGGCACATCTCGCCCGTCGCGACCCGGATCGGATGGATGGCTTCGCGGATCGCCCGGTGCGCCTCGACGTCGTCGGGGCTGGTGGGCTCCTCGATGAACCAGGGCTCCGCAAAGGCCAGAGCCTTGACCCAATCGATCGCCTGCCCGGTTTCCCAGATCTGGTTGGCGTCGATCATCAGGCGGCAGTCCGCGCCTACCGCCTCGCGCGCGATCCTCAGGCGGCGAATGTCGTCCTCTAGGTCGCGACCGACCTTGAGCTTGACGTGGCGGAACCCCGCCGCGACCGCCTCGCGGGCCAGCCGCCGCAGTTTTTCGTCCGAATAGCCGAGCCAGCCGGCGGACGTGGTGTAGCAGGGATAGCCCGCCTCCAGCAGCCGTTCCCGGCGCTGCGCCTGGCCTTGCGCGCGCGCGGTCAGAAGATCGAGCGCTTCTTCGGGGGTTATGCAGTCCGTGATGTAGCGGAAATCGATACAGCCGACGATCTCCTCGGGGCTCATGTCGGCAACAAGCTGCCAGACCGGCTTCGCTTCGGCCTTGGCCCAAAGGTCCCAGACGGCATTCACGACCGCGCCGGTAGCCAGATGCATCGCGCCCTTGTCGGGACCGATCCAGCGCAACTGGCTGTCTCCGGTAACGTGCCGCCAGAAGCGCGCCGGATTCGCGCGCACCCAGTCGAGATCGAGACCGACGACGAGCGGCTCCAAGGCCTCGATGGCGGCGACGCAGATCTCGTTGCCACGACCGATCGTGAACGTCAGGCCATGGCCTTCCAGACCGGCGTCGGTTTCAAGGATGACGTAAGCGGCCGAATAGTCGGGATCGGGATTCATCGCATCCGATCCGTCCAGCGCCTGGCTGGTCGGAAAACGGATGTCGGCGGTGCGCAGGGCCGTTATGCGTGTCATTCTACCGTCCATCCCCCGTCGATCACCGCCGTGGTGCCGGTGGTGAAGGCGCTCTCGTCCGAAGCGAGATAGAGCGCGAGCGCCGCGATCTCTTCGGGGCGCCCCAGGCGGCCGATCGGCTGCCGTCCGGCGAACGTCGCGCGGGTATCCTCGAAACTGGCGCCATCGGCTTCGGCCTGCGCCTGCATGCGGGCACGCAGCGAAGGGCTTTCGACGGTGCCGGGACAGATTGCGTTGCAGCGCACCCCCTCGGCGACGAAATCGGCGGCGATCGATTTGGTGAGGCCGATGACCGCCGCCTTGCTCGCGCCATAGGCGAAGCGATTGCGCACGCCGATCAGGGAGGACGCTACCGAGGATATGTTGACGATCGACCCCGCTCTCTGCGCCTTCATTGCCGGGAGATAGGCCTTGGCCAGGCGGAACATGGCCGTAACGTTGAGGTCGAACGAGGCGGCCCACTGCTCCTCGCTGCAATCCAGCAAAGTGCCGGGAAAGACGATCCCGGCGCAGTTCACCAATATATCCACCTCACCCGTCGATGCGGCCAGTCCGGCAGCGGCATTCGGGTCCGTCAGGTCGACCGCGTGCGGCGTCGCGCCCTGAAGCGTCGCCAGGCCGTCTCCGTCGCGATCGACGGCATGGACCGCCGCGCCCTCGGCAAGGAATCGTTCGGCCACGGCGCGGCCGATCCCGGCGGCGGCGGCTGTCACCACCGCCTTCTTTCCGGCAAGTCTCATGATGGCTCCTTTAAACGGTGCGCAGATCCGGACCGGCCAGCACGACCGCCTGGCCCGGCTTGAAATCGATGGTGCGGCGCGCCTTGCCGCAGCGAATCTCGTGGCGGCCGCCGATCGCGGAAACGACGCGGGCTTGCCCAAGGGCGCCGCCCTTCCATGCAAGGTCGACCATGCAGGCACCGCGCGCGCGCAGGCCCCGGATCGCCCCCTCCGGCCATGCGTCCGGCAGGGCGGGGAGCAGATGAATCCCGGTCCCGATGCTCTGCATCAGCATCTCGGAAATGCCGGATGCCCCGCCGAAATTGCCGTCGATCTGAAACGGCGGATGGGCATCGAACATATTGGGATAAGTCCGCTCCGGCCCCAGCAGGAAGCGCAGGATCGAATGGGCATGGTTGCCGTCACGCAGCCGCGCCCAGAGATTGATGCGCCAGGCGGTTGCCCATCCGGTCGCCTTGTCGCCGCGAATTTCCAGCGACTTCTTCACCGCGGCGGCAAGGTCCGGCGTATCGTCCGGGTTGATCTGCGCGTCGGGAAACAGGCCGAAGAGATGCGAGACATGGCGATGATGCACGTCCTTCGCGCCTGCGTCCCAATCGTCCTGCCACTCCATCAACTGGCCTTGCGCACCGATGCGGTTGGGAGCCAGCCTGGCGCGCATCGTCTCCAGTTCCGTCACGAACGGAGCGTCGCGCTTCAGCACAGCCGCCGAGGAAGCCGTGGCGGTGAACAGGGCACGGATGATCTGCATGTCCATCGTCGGCCCGGCGCAGAGCGAGCCCTCCCCATGGCCATGGTTGTTTTCCGGCGAAAGCGAAGGATTGGTGACCATCCAGCCGGTTTTCGGATCCTTCACCAGGGTATCCAGGAAGAATTCGCAGGCACCCTTCAGAATCGGATAGACGCCGGCGAGGTACTGCGCGTCCCGGCCGTAGTCGTAGCGATCCCACAAGTGCAGGCAAAGCCACGCGCCGCCCATCGGCCAGAGCCCGAACTGCGGCCCGTCGATCGGCGCGGTGGCGCGCCACAAATCGGTGTTGTGATGGCAGACCCAGCCGCGCGCGCCGTACATGTCCCGCGCGGTGCGCGCGCCGGTCCGGGCGATATCGCGCACCATGGCGATCAGCGGCTCCACCATCTCGGGCATGGCCGTCGGCTCGGCGGGCCAGTAGTTCATCTGGGTATTGATGTTGATCGTGTACTTCGATCCCCAGGGCGGATTGACGCTATCGTTCCAGATGCCCTGAAGGTTCGCCGGCTGCGAGCCGGGACGCGAAGAGGTGATGAGCAGATAGCGCCCATATCTGAAATAGAGCGCGGCCAGGGCCGGATCGTTCGCACTCTCGGACCGGGCGATGCGCTCGTCGGTGGACTTGTCCGCTTCCGCCGTCCGGCCGAGGTCGATCGACACCCGGCGATAGATCGCCCGGTGATCCTGCGCCGTCTTCTCGGCAATGGTGCGGAAAGGCAGCCTCGCCGCAGCGACGATCTGCGCCTTGGTCGTGGCTTCGGGGTCGCCGCCGACATCGGAATAACTGCGATAACTCGTAGCCATCGCGATCAGGATGGTCGCTTCGTCGGCGCCGCGTAGGCTCAGGACTTCCCCCGCGGCGGCGACCTTGCCGCCACTGGCGATCACGCGGGCGCGCGCCTGGAACCGGAGCGCACCGGGAATGCCGAAGCCTTCGTTGTTGTTCCCCGCGAGCAGGATTTCACCACCGGCAAGCACTTGCACCGAATGCTGCTTCTGCGGCGAAGTCAGCTTCAGATCGAAGCCGATCGCACCAGGCTTCGACGCGGTAAGATGCACCGCGATCACCTGCTCGGCAGGAGAGGCGACAAGGGTGCGCGTGTAATCCACGCCACCTGCCCGGAACCGGGTCGTGGCCCGCGCCGCATCAATATCCAGTTCGCGCCGATAGCTGCCTGCATCGGGCTCACCCAGTCCGGGGAACGACAGCAGCAGGTCGCCCACCGTCTGATAGGACATCTGGCGCAGCGGCACGGCCATGACCTTGTCCTTGGCCAGTTGCTGCGCCTCGTCGTAGCGACCTTCGAAGATCAGCCTGCGAACTTCGGGCAGGGCCGCTTTGGCCTGCGGATTGACCGGATCGTAAGGACCGCCCGCCCACAGGGTATCTTCATTGAGTTGCAGCCGTTCCTCGGCAATGCCGCCGAAGACCATCGCTCCGATGCGGCCGTTGCCGATGGGCAAGGCCTCGGTCCACTGGCTTGCAGGCTGGCGATACCACAGGACATCGTCGCCGCCCTCGTGCGCCGCCGCAGTCTCGGCAGCCTCGGCAGCCGGTCCGCCGATCAGCGAAAGGGCAGCCATTGTGGAACCGCCCGCGACCAGTTCGCGGCGGGAAATGGATAAATCGTCCAGGTTCACTTCGCTACCTCTCCCTGCACCGCCTTGTCGACGTGTGCGTAAATGCGGCGTGCATTGCCGCCCATGATCGCTTCCCGCTCACTTTCCGCGAGGGGTTCGAGAAATTTCTGCGTCAGCGCATGAACGCGCTCGTAAGATCCGGCGAGCAGGCAGACCGGCCAGTCCGATCCGAAGATCAGCCGTTCCGGACCGAAGCAATCGAGAAGATGCTGCATGTATCGCATGACCTCGGCTTCCTGCCACGCGCCGTGGTCCGCTTCGGTCACGAGGCCCGACAGCTTGCAGAAGACCGGATAGTCTCGGGCAATCGCGGCGATGCGCCCCGCCCATGGTTCCCATTCCCCTTCCGCGATGGCCGGTTTCCCGCCATGATCGATCACGATCCTCTCGCCGGCCTCCGGTTCATGGGCCACTTCATCGAGAAATGCAGGCAGATGCTCCAGTTGCGGCGCCCTCACGAGCACTTCGTAGACCAGACCCGCCGCCAGCACCGCGCGAACGCCGCGCTGAAATGCCCCGCCGAGCAGAAAGCATGGGTCGGGCTCGTCCTGCACGATATGGCGAAAGCCGAGCAGCTTCGCCCTGGAAGAGAGGTCGGCAAGCCGCACTGTCAGATCCGGTGCGCGCAAATCGATCCAGCCGACAACCCCCATGATCCAGGGATTGTCCTCGGCCAGATCCAGCAGCCAGCGCGTTTCCTCGTCGGTCTCCCGCGCCTGGACGGCGATGGTTGCAGCGATATCCGCCGCCGCCAGTCGCGGCATCAGGTCCTGCGGCCCATAGCTTCGAGCCAACACGGACGCGGATGGAATCCACGCGAACTCGTCCGACGAATATCGCCAGAAGTGCTGATGCGCATCGACCCGGCCGTTCATCTCTCTTCCCCTAGCTATCGTATTTGACAGCACTTTTGATATGTGAAAGTTATCAAGTCATCGGCAGTGGTGCAACCGATAATGTCGAAAGCATTGTCTTTGTCTCTCTGCCGCAACAGGATGCGCATGGGAGAGAGGTGCGTATGGTCATGACAATGCCGCCCGCGTCGCTGGGCGAAGCCGTTCCGGCCGAAGATCGGGAAAGCCTGCCGCAAGGTAACGGCCGTTTCGTGACACCGGGGTTCAGGGCCGGGTTCATTCTGGTCACGAGCGTGTTCTTTGCGTGGGCGCTGGCGAATAACCTCAACGACATTCTGATTCGCCAGTTTCAGAAAGCTCTCGCGCTTTCGCGCGCGGAAGCCGGGTTCATCCAGTTCGTGTTCTACCTGGCCTACTTTTTCTGGGCCTTGCCCGCCGGGCTGCTTCTGCGCCGCTTCGGGTATCGCATGGGCCTTCTGCTGGGCCTGGCACTCTATGCGACCGGCGCCCTGCTGTTCTACCCGGCCGCCGAACTGCACCGCTATGACGGCTTCCTGCTCGCGCTGTTCGTGCTGGCCTCCGGCGCGGCATTCCTCGAAACGGCCGCAAACCCCTTCATCGCCCGCTTCGGCGATCCCGACCGCGCATCGCAGCGGCTGACCATGGCCCAGGCATTCAACGGGCTCGGCGCAGTCGTCGCACCGGTCGTCGGCGGCCTCTTCATCTTCTCGGGCATCGAGCACAGCGCGCTGGACATCGCCCGCATGTCCGCGACGGAACTGCAAAGCTACCGATTATCCGAAGCGGCCATGGTGCAGGCGCCCTACTTGTGCCTGGCCCTGTTCGTGATGGTTCTCGGCCTGGCCATCTCCCGCGTGCGCCTGCCGACCATTCCGCGCGAGGTCGATGCCGCCTCGGGATCGCTCGCAGGCGTCCTGCGCCATCGCCAGCTTCGCGGCGCGGTAATCGCCCAGTTTTTCTACGTTGGCGCGCAAGTTGGAATCTGGAGCTACTTCGTCGATTTCGTGAAGCATCTTGCCCCGCAAACTCCGGAGAAGACGGCCTCCTTCCTCCTTTCGGCCAGCTTGCTTCTCTTCATGCTCGGCCGCTTCGCCGGGGCCGCGATCATGCAGCGGATCAAGCCGACGCGGCTACTGGGAGCATTTGCCGCTGCCAACGTCGTGCTCACGCTGCTCGCCATGGTTTTGCCCGGATATGGAGCCATAGCCGCGCTGGCGCTGACCAGCCTCTTCATGTCGATCATGTTCCCAACCATCTTCGCGCTGGGAATCCGCGATCTGGGCGAAGGTACGGCGCTGGGATCGTCGCTCATCATCATGGCCATCATCGGCGGCGCCGTATTCCCGCCGCTCATGGGCCTGCTGAGCGAACTGCTCGACTTGCAGGCGGCCATGAGCCTGCCGCTCCTGTGCTTTTGTGCGATAGGGTTTTTCGCGAAGAGAGCGAGAGATTAGAGTATTTCCCAATCGGGTAACATCACCCGATGACTCGGAAAATCCGCCAAATCGGAAGCCTGGAGCAGTTGACCCGATGCACTTCGGAAACTGCTCCAAAGCGTAAACTCGTAAATCGCACTATCGGTCGGTCTATTTTTTGGAAGGAATGAAGCCTTGCATGCTCAGCCATGCAGTGAATTCATCGATCAGCAGAGTCGTGGTCGTGTTCGGCTTGCCGAGACCGAATCCATGGCTGCCTTGCTGGTAGCCGTGTATTTCGACCGGTCGCTTTGCCGCCTGCCAGGCCTGGGCGATAGGGAAACCCATTGATGGGAAAAGCGGGTCGTCCAACGCAATGGCATCGAACATCGGCGGCGCATCCGCAGGAACCTCGATCCGCGCCTGCGGACCATAGATATAACCGAAGAAAGCCGGTCGCGCGCCTGGCTTCGCCGCCGGAACAGCCTGCAACGACGTCATGGCTCCGGCCGAAAACCCGATCATGCCGACGCGCGATGGATCGATGTTCCACGGGCCGCGTTCTCGCGGACCATGGCCAAGGCGGCAAGGCCGTCTTCCGTCGCCAAGGGATTGGCAAGCACCGGCATTTTCGTGGGGTCCGGCAAACCGTCCGCCATCTTGGCCCAGATGTATTTACCGGCTTCCTTTTCGTCTGCCGGAGTCGGCAGGAGCCGATACTTCAGGACAAATGCCGCAATCCCGCGCTGGGCGAGGGCATGGGCGACTTCCCACCCCTCGTGAGTCATGGACAAGGCCATGACAGCGCCGCCGGGTGCGACGACGACCGCAGCTCCTGTCGCCTTCTCCGGATCGGGGAGGACAGGGGTAAGGGTCGGTCGGTCACGTTTCGAACCGAGTAATCCTTGCCGAAATAGCGGGACCAGACTTCGGTGTCGCTCCTGCCGGGGGTTTTCGCACCATAGAGCGGCATGGCGGTCGGTTCGGCCGGCGCACTTGCAGGCTCCGGGGTCGGATAGTCAGCAGGCTGTGCCGCGACGCCTTGGGATACTACAAAAGCCCAGCCGCAAGTGCAAAGACACCGATCCTGCCGATCATACGTAGAGCCTCCCTGTATTTGTCATCGTTCGGATCTTGATGGCATCACTGGGCAAGGGGGGCAAATAGGTCGTGTCCCGCGGGGTGGTGTAGGAAGGTTTCCCTGAGAGGGTGGCCACCGTCGATCTTCTGGTAGGGTTCGGATGCGAACTCGAACCTGGAGAAGAAGACGATGACCGAGGACAGAATGGCCCTTGTTGAGCTGATTGAGCAAGGGGCTGATAGCGATTTGGTGCGCGAGATGCTGGCTTATCAGGTCGCGGAAAAAGGCGCCCCATAATCACCAACGCCCCTAACCTCGAAGTTGCGAGACGAGGGCCTTGGCCATTTCAGTGTGAAATTCAGCGAGACCTGCCTTGTTCGGCCGGTCCTTAGCGAAGGACCGGCAAGGCTAGGCCGCAGCCAGCAGTTTCGGCAGTCTGATGAGGTTGTAGGCGGCAGCGGTGAGCGTGAAGGACCATCCGACGCGATCTTGCCCACGGTGTCGGGTTTTTCGCATGGTGCCGCAGGTTTTCGCCCATCCGAACACTTCCTCGATCCGCTTGCGGATTTTCTGGGAGAGGCCGTAGCCGGGATGTCTTGTCGTACGCCCGTCAATGGCAGAACGGCGATTGGTGTTGTTCTGGGCCACATGCGGGGTGACGTCCATCTCGCGCAATGCCTCGACGAATGCGGCGGTGTCGTAGTTCTTGTCCGCGCCCAGCGTGATCCGATGGCGCCCTTCCATCCGGCCCAGCATGGTCAGTGCGGCCTCGCGTTCGGCGGTGCCGGTGGCGTGAGTGAGGATCGCATCGACAATGAGACCATTGCGGTTCTCCATGAGGACATGGGCCATGTGGCACAGTTTCGCTGCCTGGCCGCGGGCCTTCTTGAATAGTCGGGCATCGGGATCGGTGGTCGATGCATGGGTTGCATTGCTGCGCTTCTCGCCCCGGAAATTGCGTTCGGCATTGCGGCCAGTCGGCCCTGTGCCCTGCTTGTTCTGGCTGGATATCGCCCCGCCATCACCGTCATCGCCGGGGCCGCCTTCATCCTTGGGCCTGAAGCTCTTCACGCTGGCCCACGCTTCGATCAACGTGCCGTCCACAGAGAAATGATCGGCCGACAGGAGAGCCTGTACGCGCTCCTGCCCGACGACGGACGACAGAAACCTGGCGGCGACGTCCCCGGACAGCAACCTCTTGCGGTTCTTGGTGAAGACCGTCACATCCCAGATGGGCGCATCCATCGCCAGGCCGACGAACCAGCGGAAAAGCAGGTTGTAATCCATCTGCTCCATGAGCTGGCGTTCCGAGCGGATCGTATAGAAAGCCTGCAGGAGCAACGCGCGGAGCAGCTTCTCGGGCGGGATCGATGGCCGGCCGATGCGCGAATACATCGCATCGAAATCAGCAGACATCATCCCGAGAGCTTCGTCGACGATCGCACGGATCGCCCGAAGTGGATGGCCCGCCGGAACCCGGGCCTCGCAGCTTACGTAAGAAAACAGCCCTTCGCTCCGGTAATCGCCGCCGCGCATCTTAAATCTTTCAACCTCAGTTGAAGGCGTCTGAATCGTAACCGTCCGATTGGGACCGCCTGCCTGATGGAGCGATAATCTCTTAAGAGACGGTCATAGCGACGTCGCTAACGACGTCTCTTGATCGGGGATTGCGATGAGGGTGGAGATACTGGGTCAGGAACGTCGGCGCCGGTGGACGGATCAGCAGCGGCTGGAGATCATTGGTGCCGTTGGCGTGAATGGCGCTACACTGACAGAGGTGGCGCAGCGCCACGATGTAACCCGACAACAGATTTATACTTGGCGGTATGATTTGAAGAAGCGCGGGCTCTTGGGAGCCGCCCCCGAGCCTGTCTTTCTTCCCCTGGACTTGCCTGCCGTTCAAGCCCCTGAAGTTGCTTACAACCCTGGCCCAGGCGCGACGTCCATGGTTGAGCTGCGCTTGACGAAAGGCCGGACTTTGCGCTTTGGAAGCGACATCGAGGTCATCTCCCTGGCACGGCTCATCCGCTGCGTGGAGGCGGCGTGATCGGGCCGGGAACTGGCGTGCGGGTTTATTTGGCCTGCGGCGTCACTGATATGCGCAAAGGCATCTCTGGCCTTGGTCAGCTGGCCCAGACGGTACTGCGACAGAAACCGACAAGCGGGGCGGTGTTCGCTTTTCGAGGACGTCGCGGCGACAGAGTGAAACTCCTGTACTGGGATGGGCAGGGATTTTGCCTGTACTACAAGGTCTTGCAGCGTGGCCGTTTTCCTTGGCCTTCCGCTGCAGACGGGACGGCGCGGTTGACCTCGGCCCAGCTCGCGATGCTTTGGGAAGGCATCGACTGGAGGCGTCCAAATTGGGGCGCGCCGCCTGCCCAGGTGGGCTGATTTTTGTTTCTGAATCTACCTGTTTTCATGGATATTCCTGCCCTTGGCTGGTAAGCGGGATCATGCTGAGCGCGGCGCAAAATCTTCCCGAAGACCCAGCTTTGCTGAAGGCGATAATCGCCGACTTGCAGGCGGAAAACGCGAAGCTGGCGGCAACGGTCCGTGCACATGATCTGGTGGTTCAGGCCCTGCGTCTGCGCATTGCCAAACTGAAGAAACAGGCCTTCGGCAAATCCTCGGAAAAGATCGAACGCGAGATCGAGCAGCTGGAACTGGCCCTAGAGGACATTCTGGTCGCCGCGGCACAAACCGTCGCGTTACCGAGTGATGTCGAAGAGGATGAGGCCACTGCGCACGTAGACAGTGCACGGGCCATGGCCCGGCGCCCGCGCGTTGCGCCTGACACCCCGCGCGAGCGAAAAGAACTCGACCCGGGCAGCGCTTGTCCCGATTGCGGGGGCGAGTTACGCCTCGTCGGCGAGGACGTGAGCGAAATCATCGAAATGATTACCGCTAAGCTGAAGGTGATCGAGGTCGCGCGGCCGAAGAAGTCCTGCCGCTGCTGTGAGAAAATGGTGCAGGTGCCGGCTCCGAGCCGCCCGATCCCCGGCAGCATGGCCGGAAGCAGCCTGCTTGCCTACGTGCTCGTCTCAAAGTTCGACGATCACTTGCCGCTGTACCGGCAGAACGAAATCCTTGCCCGCATGGGCGCTGACATTCCCCGCAGCACGCTGGCTGACTGGTGCGGCAAGGCGATGCGAAGCCTGCAGCCCTTGATCGAGCGTATTGAGGCATCGGTCCTGGCCAGCACCGTCATCCACGCCGATGATACACCGATCCAGGTGCTGGATCACACAAGGCGGGCCAAGGGGCTCGGTAAGGGCGTGAAGCAAGGCAGGATCTGGGGTTATGTCTGCGATCAGCGCCCGTGGAACGGGCCGGCACCGCCGGGTGTGGTCTATCGCTTTGCCCCCAACTGGAAGGCGGAGCACGTGCAAAACCACCTTTGCAATGCGAGCGGCATTCTCCAGGCCGACGCCTACAAGGGATATGCGAAGCTATATGAGCCCGGCGCAGACGGCGAACCGCGCTTCCGGGAAGCTGCCTGCTTCGCCCATTGGCGGCGTGACTTCCACGACATCTGGAAAGCGAACAAATCCCCAATAGCGCGAGAAGCCCTCGATCGCATCGGCCAGTTGTACGACATCGAACGCGAAATCGCCGGGAAACCTGCCGATGTTCGGCGTGCCGTCCGCCAGGAGCATAGCAAACCCAAACTCGAGGCGTTGCGCGCCTGGGCCGAGCAGCAACTCACCCGAATCCCCGTCAAGGGCGACCTAGCCAACGCCATTCGGTATGGCTTGGGGCGCTGGCAAGCCTTCTCATTGTTCACCGAGGATGGGCGTGTCGCCATTGATAACAATGCCGCTGAGCGAGCCGTGAGACCTATTGGTCTGGGAAGACGCAACTGGCTCTTCGCCGGCTCCGAAGCAGGCGCTGAAACCCTGGCACGGGCCATGACGCTTATTGAAAGTGCCAAGATGAACGGTCTGGACCCGCAGGCTTATCTCGCCGACGTGCTCGGCCGTATCCACGATCATAAGATCAACCGGATCGACGAATTGCTGCCTTGGAAATGGGTGCCCTTGGTACCGTTGGCAGAGGTAGCCTGATGGCCACGATCACCCATGTGCACACACTGGCCTATGCTGCCGAAATGCTCGGCGAGGATGTGGAGCTGTTGCAAGCCATCATCTGGAGCGGCGACAATCTGACATACGGCAGCATCATCAGCGTTTACACTGGCCCCGATGAGACCATTACGGCGCTCACCGACGATGGCGTCGACGAATTGTCAGATATGCTTCGAGAAGCACGCCGCACCACCCAGACCTGGCACGGCTTCCTCGATGACTTCGTTGACGATCACGAACTCGCCACTCGCTTCAAGGCCCAACCACCGCGGTAACAATCGGACGGTTACTCTGAATCACCTCAAGCGGCCCAAGGAAAGTGCCTTTTTCCGCAACCTGTTAGGGCGACTTCATGGCTAGATATTCGCAATGTCAGCATTGGCCGGTCGCAAAGGATTACGCTTCTCTGATGCTAGGAAGCGGGCCGCCGCAAATATCTCTCCGGCGCGCTCGTACGCGGCTTGATTGAAGGGATGGCTTCCCCTCCAACGTTCAAATTCGGACCTGAAACTCGTCGAGTTCGGTCCTCGCATGCGGGCGAACCAGATTGCTGCACGCTCCATTAGTTCGGCGGACAATTTGACGCGGACCTCGTTGGGTGGCTTAGCCATGCGGATGTACCTCATTTCGATCTGCTCAGCGTCCCGCGGCTCAAATTCGATGCAGATGAGAGATAAGATAAAGGCTCGTTTTCTGGGAAGATGCAACCCCTAAAAACGGTCCCGCAGTTCGCCTGATAAAGTGCGCGCCAGCCCCGGTGGGTAATGTAGGCCGCCATATGACCCTGTATCAGAGTTGAAGGGGCCCACGCGCCTTAACCTCGCAATCTCGGATTCTGCTCCGAATACGCGAGGTCGACATTGAGCTGTCCGGGGCCCTTGTAGCCAGCGCTGTCTGAATTGGGCAGCGTAGTAGTCAAACCCCTGCCCTGCGCTCTCAAACCAAAAGCCGACAGAGCGGTCACTCGATGCCCCGTCCGATCATCCTGGAAGCCGCCCTCCGTTAACCGAAGTGTGAGCGAACGTGAACGACCTGCATTGGCCGGTTCCTGAATGTCGGGTTCGGAGCGACGGAGGCAAGCTAGCTGCCGGCCCTTGACGGGGCGCGCCATCAGCTGGCCTCGAGCAATTTGCGCCGTTGCAGTGCAGCACGGCGGAAGGCCTGTTTTGGCAGGCGGTGGCAATTGTCATTGCGGCAACGCGTTCGTACACACCGGTCGGCAGGTGATTGGGCATGGCGGCATATAAAGCCTACGGAGTTTTGGCCGCAGCGGCCACAGAGCCGCGGTTTCAGCTCTTCATCGCCATCCTGATTTGGTTGTTGTAGCGAGTGCGATGCGACCAGAAAAAGATGGTATGAATGTTAAGCTATGAAAGCTCTTTCAAACCTGTTGTCACAGACAGCTTGCAATTTTTGAACATTGCATTATATGGAAATTGCTTAACGTCGTTTGCGACGGAATTTGATAGCCGCTTCGTCGGCCTGCCTCTTCCCTTTCATTCTGCATGGCTCTGCGTCGGGACACGCCCGGTCGCGGACGGTTATTTGTACGCAAGGAACGGGTTTGGCGGAAGAAGAGCTCATAATTTTGGAAGGCACGATGGATGAGATCCTGCCTGACGGCCGCTTCGGCGTGACGCTAGAGAATGAGCATCGGATCATCGCCTACACGGCAGGTAAAATGCGCCGTTGCCGGATCCGCTCGGTCGTTGGAGACCACGTACACGTGGAAATGACGCCTTATGATCTGACCAAAGGTCGGATCATCTATCGCGAACGGACACCCGGCCCCAGGGCCAGGCTTTGTCCGGCGGCGTATAATCAGGCGCTAACCCGATTTCAAAAGACCGCAGCAAAACCGCTGCGCGCAAGGATACAATGAATTGCATGAATGCCGGTGCCACCAGGCGCCACACCGTCTCACCGCGCAAAAGCGCGGCGCAGAACGAATCCATGGAACGGCACCCGATTTTTGCCGCCATGCTTTCGCCCCTCGAACTGCGACGACTGGTCGCTGCGATGGTCGACTGATCAGAAAAGCCCCTGCGGGAGGCTCGCGGCATGACCGCCCCAAGGAGAATATTTCCCATGGATATCAATAAGGAATACGCCGCTCACCAGCATGCGCTGATGCGTGCCGATCATTCGGCCAGCAAGGATGATCGCCAGGCGCATCTCGCCGAGGCCTCGTTCATCGCTGGCCAGATCAGCGCCTTTCAGCGCGAACTGGGCGCCGCGGCAGCCTGTGCCTGGAGCATGACACGCGTTGCGGCGCCTGCACGCGCCTGACAGCACCGCGCCATGCTGCTGGCGCCCTAATCCTGCTCTCGTTGAAGTTCGACGGGTATCGCCGGTTTGGTTTTCAGGTCTGGGCACTTAGTTTCCGTTCCTGCACGACGACGGCTTCCTTTCAAGTAACGACTTGACGCACGACACCGTCAGCAATCGCTAACGGTCACTTCCGTTTCTTGAAAGGAAACGACCATGACAATCGGAACCGTAAAATTCTTCGACGAAGGCAAGGGCTATGGCTTCATTCAGCCTGATAACGGCGGCAAGGACAGCTTCGTCCACATTTCTGCCGTGCAAGCAGCCGGCTTGGACACGCTGAGCAAGGACCAGCGCGTGTCCTACGAGGTCGAAACCGGCCGCAACGGCAAGGAATCGGCAGTCAATCTCAGCTGCGCCAACTGATCGACGGAGGTACCGGCAATCCGTTGAGGGATACCGGGGCCTCCGATTTCTCTGCACCTCGTACTAGGAGTGGATGTTTATGGCGCTTTCTTATGAATTCCTCACTGAACGTGCGGAACAGGCGGCACAGGAAGCAGCAGGTTCCGTGCTGGAAAACGTGCGGCAACGCGCCTTGCGCTCGGAGACGGCGTGGCGGACGATGGCCAAGCAGGTCCTTGACGTCGCACGCAAACGCGAGCTCGCCGCGCAAGAAAGATCTGTCGCGAGCCAAGGACTCGGTGCTTCGCAATGACAGAAAGCCCCAATCTTACCGAAAAGGTCCTGATTGAGGCTCGCGAGGCGTCGGATGTTTCTGCGATCAATGGGATTGTCAGTCTTGCCAACATCCTACGGAATCGAGGCCTTCTGACGGACGCCGAGACTTCGGCTACATATGAAAGTATGAGCCTGCCGTTCGGGCTTCCGAAATACGCCGAAAACCCAGCCGTTCAAGAGCAGCAGTTGAACCTTGATCGGTTGTTTGCGGTGGTCATGGCGCCGAAGTAGCTGGGGCCAGTCCACATACCCCTTATCGAACAATCGCGCGCAAGATCATTCCATGGTTGGTGCAAGGTTACTTCGTGTTGATTGCCACCGAGAAGTGACCCGGGGGGCGTATAAATTACCATTGAGAATTGACCCATGTTTCCCTCGCCTCCGGCTGCCAGTCGGAGGGTCGTGGAGTGATCAACATGGACTTACTCAGTGTGATCCGCCGGTGGCATTTCCGGCAGAAGATCTCCATTCGGGAGATCAAGAGGCGGACCGGCCTGTCCCGCAATGCCATCCGCAAATATCTGCGTTCTGACGCGATTGAGCCGAACTTCAAGGTTCCGATCCGGCCGAGCAAGCTCGACCCTTACGCCGAGAAGCTGACGGCCTGGTTGCGAGTGGAATCCAAGAAGTCCCGTAAACAAAGGCGGACTGCCAAGCAGTTGCATGCTGATCTGGTCGAGCTGGGATACGATGGCTCTTATAACCGGGTTGCCGCTTTTGCCCGACGATGGCGGACCGAGCTGCAATATGAGCAGCAGACCAGCGGGCGTGGAACATTCGTGCCCCTGGTTTTCCAGCCTGGCGAGGCGTTCCAGTTCGACTGGAGCGAGGACTATGCCGTGCTGGATGGCAAGCCCACGAAGCTGCAGGTCGCTCATACCAAACTGGCGCATAGCCGCGCCTTCATCGTCCGCGCCTATCTGCTCCAGACCCATGAGATGCTGTTCGACGCGCTGACGCAGGCGTTCCGAGTGCTGGGCGGCGTGCCCCAGCGTGGGATCTTCGATAATATGAGGACCGCTGTCGACAAGATCGGGACCGGGAAGGCGCGGCAGGTCAACGCAAGATTTGCCGCCATGGCCAGCCACTATCTGTTCGAGACGGATTTCTGCAATCCGGCTTCTGGTTGGGAGAAGGGTCAGGTCGAGAAGAACGTCCAGGACGCTCGGCGCCGGTTGTGGCAACCGATGCCCAGTTTCCCTGGCCTGGCTGAGCTGAACGCCTGGCTGGAAGAGCAATGCATCGTCCAATGGAGCGATATCCAGCATGGCGTCATGCCCGGCACGGTGGCCGATGCGCATGCCGAGGAAGTTTCCTGCCTGATGCCGCTGGGCCGGCCCTTCGATGGCTTTGTCGAGCAGATCAAGCGCGTGTCGCCGACCTGCCTCATCGCCTTTGACCGCAACCGCTACTCGGTACCTGCCTCCTTCGCGAACCGACCGGTCAGCCTGCGGATCTACCCTGATCGTCTGGTCATAGCGGCCGAAGGCCAGATCGTGTGCGAACATGCCCGGCTCATCGAGCGCTCTCATCACAAGCCGGGACGCACAATCTATGACTGGCGGCATTATCTGGCGGTAATCCAGCGCAAGCCCGGCGCCTTGCGTAATGGCGCCCCCTTCCTCGAGATGCCCGAAGCCTTCCGGCAGTTACAGGGCCATCTGCTCAAGCGCCCTGGTGGCGACAGGGAGATGGTCGAGATACTTTCTCTCGTTCTGCATCACGACGAACAGGCTGTGTTGAGCGCGGTCGAGTTGGCTTTGGAGGCCGGTGTCGCCACCAAGACCCACGTTCTCAACGTGTTACATCGCCTCATCGACGGCAAGGCGCCTCCAGCTTCGCCGATCGATGCGCCTCAGGCCCTGCGCCTGACGCAGGAGCCCGAGGCCAATGTCGTTCGCTATGACAGGCTGAGGGATATCCGCCATGCGTCATGACCCCGCCAGCGCCGCGGTCGTCGTCATGCTGCGCAGCCTCAAGATGTTCGGCATGGCTCAGGCCGCCGACGAACTGATCGAGCAGGGCGCGCCTGCCTTCGATGCTGCCGTGCCGATGCTCGCTGGACTCCTGAAGGCAGAGATGGCCGAACGCGAGGTCAGGTCCATCGCCTATCAAATCAAGGCGGCCCGCTTCCCGGCCTATAAGGATCTGGCTGGCTTCGACTTTGCTGCCAGTGAGATAAACGAAGCCCTCGTGCGCCAGCTTCATCAGGGCGACTTCATGGAAAACGCCGACAATGTCGTGCTGATTGGCGGGCCCGGAACCGGCAAGAGCCATATCGCAACTGCGCTGGGCGTCCAGGCCGTCGAGCATCACCGCAAGAAGGTCCGCTTCTTCTCCACGGTCGATTTGGTCAATGCGCTTGAGCAGGAAAAGACCATGAACCGATCCGGCCAGCTGGCAGAACGCCTGCTACGTCTCGACCTGCTCATCCTCGACGAGCTGGGTTATCTGCCCTTCAGTCCATCGGGCGGAGCCATGCTCTTCCATCTGCTCAGCAAGCTGTACGAGCGCACCAGCGTCGTCATCACCACCAACCTAAGCTTCAGCGAATGGGCTGGCGTGTTCGGCGATGCCAAGATGACCACCGCGTTGCTCGATCGGCTAACCCACCACTGCCACATCCTGGAAACCGGAAACGACAGCTTCCGCTTCCGTGCCAGCACCGCTGCGCCAAAAGCCAGAAAGGAGAAGCCAGCATCTTGAACCTGCCGGGATACGGCAGCACATAACCCATACCCACCCGGGTCAATTCTCAATGGAAACCCCGGGTCACTTCTCAGTGGCAATCAACAGCGTAGCTCTCCATCCAGTCCAGGCAGGCTCGGTCCGAGCCGGAGACGAACAGGCGGTGCAGTGTGGCGACGAATACGGCGCGCTCCACGGCAAAGCCGAACTGGCGGCCTTCCAGCACCTCTTCCAGTACCGCATCGACACCAAGCCGCTGCCACAGGCGCCCGAACAGCAACGGGCCGCCAATCCTGCGAGCTGCGATCCGGCCTGCATCGATATCGGACAGAATGACGCTGCGTTCGGCGTGGCGGGCAATCGAGGCGGCCAGCCTGTCGAGTTCACCACTCGCGGCCAGCACATCCTTGCGGCCCAGAGCCTTGATCGTGCGCTGACGGACGGTTTTGCCCTCGCGCACACTCTCGACCAGGTAAAGATAGCGGTGCCCGCGAGAGAGGTGGCCCAGTTAGGCTGAACAGCATTTGGCCACGGATAAGTGGGTCGTCTGCGGGTTGTCGTTTTCATATGCCGGCGGTGGGTGTCATGGAAGAAGGGCGTAGCCCGACTGGAATGAGGCCCACCGCCGGCGGCCAAAGTCATGCTGCCATTGTCGTGGGCAGATTGTCAAAATAGGTTTGGTCGGGCGTTCTGGCGGCCAGGCTGGAATGTGGTCGCTTCTCATTGTAAAAGCGCAAATATCGGCCAATTCCCGCCCGCGCTTCGCTGACCGTGGCATAGGCCTTGAGATAGACTTCCTCATATTTCACCGACCGCCATAGGCGCTCGACCACGACATTGTCGCGCCAGGCGCCCCTGCCGTCCATGCTTATGGCGATCTTCTCGCGCAGCAGCACGCTGGTGAAGGCCATGCTGGTAAATTGGCTGCCCTGATCCGTGTTAAAAATTTCGGGCCTGCCGTAGCGGGCGATCGCTTCCACCAGCGCCTCGACGCAGAAGTCAGCCTCCATCGTGATCGACACGCGGTGGCTCAGGACCTTGCGGCTGAACCAGTCGACAATGGCCACTAGATAGACGAAGCCTCTGGCCATGGGGATGTAGCTAATGTCAGTTGCCCACACCTGATTGGGCCGCGTGATCGGCAATTTCCGCAGCAAATACGGATAGATCCTTGTGCCCAGGCGCGGGCTTGGATGTGTTGGGCCGGCGATAGATCGCCTCGATCGCCATCCTCTTCATCAAGGTGGCGACGTGGCAGCGGCCGATCGCGGTGCCCTCTTGGCGCAGCAGGTCGCGCAGCATCCGGCTGCCCGCAAACGGGTATTCCAGATGCAATTCATCCATACGCCGCATGATGCCCAGGTCGGTGGCAGACACGGGCGCTGGCAGGTAATACACGCTGCTCCGGCTGATCCCCAGCTCCCGAGCCTGACGCGCCACCGGCAGGCTGTGTGACCGATCGATCATCGCTTTGCGCTCGGCAACAGACCCGCTTTGCCGAGCGCGCCTGCCAAAAAATCATTCGCCAGCGTCAGTTCACCGATCTTGGCATGCAGCGTTTTGACATCGACAGTGGGCTCGGCGTTCTCTGCGGCACTCTCGCCACCAAACACGCCCGCTGCCCCTTCCAGCAACTGGGCGCGCCACGTGGTTATCTGGTTGGCATGGACATCAAACTGCTGCGCCAGTTCGGCCAGCGTCTTCTCGCCCTTCAAGGCAGCCAAAGCCACCTTCGCCTTGAACGCCGGGCTGTGATTGCGGCGGGGACGTCTGCTCATCTCTGCTCCTGTCTGGCGGCCAACATGGCCCCCGTCAGGCAGAAAATCCACTTATCACGCTGTCCAGTTTCTCCAGGCCACCTCTCTGGCCCTGTCCGAAGATGACATCGAGTGCCTTCGCGATTTGCTCGGCGAGCATAAACGCGATCACCAGTAACGCGCGGTCTTCACCGAATGCCTACTCCCGTAATGATGTGGAGATGCTTCATAGCCGCCTCTCACATGTGCTCAACGACGGACTCGCGTAAGCATAGCCCAACTTGAACAGTGCGTTTCGAAAATGTATTTTTGTTCAATGACATGCGCGCGCAGGCGCAAGTGTTACCACTACATTTTTGGGGTCGGTTGAGTTTGCAGAGGCTCAGGTTTGCGGTGGCAACTCGCTGATATTGGCCGGCAGCGCGATGCCGGTTGCCTTGAAGACATTCCCCACCTGGCCCGAGACGTGGGTACGGGTGGTAATGACCTTGCCGTCCTTTTCGATGGTGGCTTCCTGAAGACGATCGAGATCGTTGAGGAGCGGCTGCCATTCGGGCTGGAAGCCCTTTTCCTGACAAAGACGGGTGAGTTCCTTGGCCAGCGTCAGAGCGAGGAACGAGACAAACACATGGCCGCGGATAGCGGCATCGGACTGATGGAAGA
Source organism: Novosphingobium sp. BL-S-20 (assembly GCF_055521635.1). Taxonomy (NCBI): domain Bacteria; kingdom Pseudomonadati; phylum Pseudomonadota; class Alphaproteobacteria; order Sphingomonadales; family Sphingomonadaceae; genus Novosphingobium; species Novosphingobium sp. BL-S-20. Next base: position 1,841,109 of record NZ_CM145493.1, read on the forward strand.
TGGGACGGGTATCGAAGCTCGCCTTGGCGACGCGGAACAGGGCTTCGACCTGAAGCAGGTCACGGTAGCGGATGGCCGCCTGCAGCGGGGTGATCCGGGCATTGGTGCGCAGCACGCTGATACCATCGTAGCGGGCCTCGTCAGCAAGCTTGCCCATGTCGATCTCGAAGGTCTTGCCGCTGGCCTTGAGATAGCGGCGATAAGCTGAGTTACCAACCAGGGCCTTGTCACCCTTCTTCAGCTGGGTCTGGAGGCCATCGATGATCGCTTGCCGATCGGCTTTGTCCTTCCTTGCCTCAGCTTCGTTGAGTGTGACGACATAGCGCTGGGCATCTGCGCCTTTGCCAACGCGCACTTCCTTGATCCACAGCTGAGTGTCTCCTGCCTGCCGCTCGAGAACCAGGGGCACCATCGGGGCCGTGTCGTTCAGCACGACATCGCGGATGACGCTGCTGGTGCGCTCTCGCGCACCCAGGATGTATTCCATGCCCAGCTCTTCAAGGGCGGCGATCGTATCGGCGCTGATCATGCCGCGATCGGCCACAACGCACGAGCGGGTGATGCCGAAGCGGGTGCGCAGGCGCGTGACGATGGGCATGAGCACCTTCACGTCAGCCGTGTTGCCCGGGACCATCTCGGTACAGATCGGACGCCCCTGGGCGTCGATCACGACGGCCAGGATCAGCTGGGCAAGCTCGGGCCGGTGGTCCTTGGAATAACCGCGCCGTCCCAGCGTGTCGCCGCCGGCGCCGTAGAACGAGAGCGACGTCGTATCCATGAATACAAGACTGAGGTCGGTGAACAGGTCTCGGCGGCGATCGAACAGCTTCTCCTCGATCACGTCTTTCACGCAGCGAGGTGCCAATCCCCCTTCTGCCTTCTCCTCGATCTCCTCGCCGAGCCAGGCCATGGCGCGATAGAAGTGATGGAGGGCAAGATCCTCGCTGCCGTCGATGGCGTAGCTCTCCATCCAGTCCAGGCAGGCTCGGTCCGAGCCGGAGACGAACAGGCGGTGCAGTGTGGCGACGAATACGGCGCGCTCCACGGCAAAGCCGAACTGGCGGCCTTCCAGCACCTCTTCCAGTACCGCATCGACACCAAGCCGCTGCCACAGGCGCCCGAACAGCAACGGGCCGCCAATCCTGCGAGCTGCGATCCGGCCTGCATCGATATCGGACAGAATGACGCTGCGTTCGGCGTGGCGGGCAATCGAGGCGGCCAGCCTGTCGAGTTCACCACTCGCGGCCAGCACATCCTTGCGGCCCAGAGCCTTGATCGTGCGCTGACGGACGGTTTTGCCCTCGCGCACACTCTCGACCAGGTAAAGATAGCGGTGCCCGCGAGCGACTCGTTCGACGACATACATGGTCAGGTTGTTACTACCTGCACCTGTGAAGATAAACCAAACCACCAGTCACAGGCGAAATGTTGTTAGCACACCCCATTTTGCCGCCAAATCCACTACCAGCAAAATCAGCTACTTAACGCCTGACGTTCCCCGCATGTTCTGCCAGCACTGTTCAACTTGGGCATAGCCTGGTTTCAATCGCAACGCGTGCGCCGTGAAGGCGACATTCAGCGCTGGGTAGCTTTGTGCTGGTGGGGAAGTGTTTTGG